>NZ_CM147911.1:2500-1385000 GCF_055809395.1 Sneathiella sp. D3-11 | reverse complement strand
CTGTGAAGGGTAACCGCGAGGTTGCCTGGAGGTATCGGAAGTGAGAATGCTGACATGAGTAGCGAGATGAGTGTGAGAAACACTCACGTCGAAAGTCCAAGGGTTCCTGCGTAAAGCTAATCTGCGCAGGGTGAGTCGGCCCCTAAGGCGAGGGCGAAAGCCGTAGTCGATGGGAATGAGGTTAATATTCCTCAACCTGATGGTAGTGACGAATGGGGTAAATTGTGGGTCCTTATTGGATTGGACCTGCTGTGAACCTGTTCCAGGAAATAGCTCCATCATTATAGACCGTACCCCAAACCGACACAGGTGGACTGGTAGAGTATACCGAGACGTTTGAGAGAACTATGTTGAAGGAACTCGGCAAAATGACCCCGTAACTTCGGGAGAAGGGGTACCTCTCTTTGGGCAACCAATGGGAGGTGGCACAGACTTGGGGGTGGCGACTGTTTATTAAAAACATAGGACTCTGCGAAGTCGCAAGACGACGTATAGGGTCTGACGCCTGCCCGGTGCTGGAAGGTTAAGAGGAGCGGTGAGAGCTGCGAATCGAAGCCCCAGTAAACGGCGGCCGTAACTATAACGGTCCTAAGGTAGCGAAATTCCTTGTCGGGTAAGTTCCGACCTGCACGAATGGCGTAACGACTTCCCCGCTGTCTCCAACATAGGCTCAGCGAAATTGAACTCTCCGTGAAGATGCGGAGTACCCGCGGTTAGACGGAAAGACCCCGTGCACCTTTACTATAGCTTTGCAGTGGTATCAGGATTTGAATGTGTAGAATAGGTGGGAGCCTTTGAAGCAGTGACGCCAGTTATTGTGGAGGCACCTTTGAAATACCACCCTTTTGACTTTTGATATCTAACCGAGGACCGTTATCCGGTTCCGGGACCCTGCATGGTGGGTAGTTTGACTGGGGCGGTCGCCTCCTAAATGGTAACGGAGGCGCGCGATGGTTGGCTCAAGCTGGTCGGAAATCAGCTGATGAGTGCAATGGCATAAGCCAGCCTGACTGCGAGACTGACAAGTCGAGCAGAGACGAAAGTCGGTCATAGTGATCCGGTGGTCCCGTGTGGAAGGGCCATCGCTCAACGGATAAAAGGTACGCCGGGGATAACAGGCTGATAATGCCCAAGAGTCCATATCGACGGCATTGTTTGGCACCTCGATGTCGGCTCATCTCATCCTGGGGCTGGAGCAGGTCCCAAGGGTTTGGCTGTTCGCCAATTAAAGAGGTACGTGAGCTGGGTTTAGAACGTCGTGAGACAGTTCGGTCCCTATCTGCCGTGGGTGTAGGATATTTGAGAGGAGCTGCCCCTAGTACGAGAGGACCGGGGTGGACGTACCTCTGGTGGACCTGTTGTCACGCCCGTGGCACTGCAGGGTAGCTAAGTACGGACGGGATAACCGCTGAAAGCATCTAAGCGGGAAGCCCCCCTCAAAACCAGATATCCCTTGAGAGCCGTGGAAGACCACCACGTTGATAGGCTGGAGGTGGACGTATGGCAACATATGGAGCTGACCAGTACTAATCACTCGATCGGTTTGATCTTAGTGCTTCATCATGCACAGTAGTCAGATTAGACTGAACACTACGGATTTTATGATCTCATTCCGAGGCATCGCTTTGGAAATAAGATCAGTAACAAAATCAAAACACATTCAAGGATGTATTCATAACTTCTGCTTTTTGCCGGCCTGGTGGCTATGGCGGGAGGCCTGCACCCGATCCCATCCCGAACTCGGTCGTGAAAACTCCCAGCGCCGATGGTACTTTGTCTTAAGGCACGGAAGAGTAGGTCGCCGCCAGGCCTGCAAAAAACAGAAGCTCCTCTTTATAAGATCAAAAGCCTCAGACGCCGACCGCCCACCTCCGTGGGCTCAGGCTTCTCGGGCATCTGCCCGGGCCGCAGTCGCGACCTGCCAAAGGCACAGCCTTTGAAATTGTAAAACCTCACCGCGTCAGAAAGGATACGGATCCGAGGCGCAAGCCGAGGCAAGGCCAAGGGAACGGATGTTCCCGCCGGCGATTGAGGCAAAAACAAAATTACCGCGGGGTGGAGCAGCCCGGCCTGTAGGCAACCAGCCGGAAGCCAGCAAGTAAACCGGGCAACACACCGCTAACCGGAAGGACATCAAACCCCTTCCAGTACAACAAAATTACCGCGGGGTGGAGCAGCCCGGTAGCTCGTCAGGCTCATAACCTGAAGGTCGTAGGTTCAAATCCTACCCCCGCAACCAAATTAAAAAGGGTCCCTTCAGGGACCCTTTTTTGTTCGGTGGCAAGGGCCAGGATGAAAAGCTTAGGGAAGGGCCAGAAAAACTTACGAAAATATAGACTATACCTTAGGGCTCACTTTACGTGCTAAACCGCCCTGCTTCGTCGGCGGAGTATGGTCGACATCATAATCTGCTTTCAGCCCATTGAGAGCGGTAAGTACTCTTGCTAATATGTTTTCTTCCCCGTCGGTCATTCCTTCTTCTTCAGCCACGGCTAGTTCGCTTGCATCATATTCCCATCTGAGAAGGACCTCTATCATCTGCTCTCTTGTCAGCTCCGGATGTGCGACGACGTCTTCGGGGGAGGCGAACACAGAACTCGGGTCCAACTTTGCCTTCTCTAAGTCTATTGTATGTTTCGTCATATCCACTTACTTTCCCTATTCCATTTCATCAATGACAATGCACCAGTATATCCCGCCGTTCAGATATCCCGCCATATCGCAATCAGACTGATCCCGTTCACGGCTGATTTCCGTTTTGACGCCCCTGTCAGCCAAAAGTTGCGTCCATACAGAAAGACCATCTTGGGTCGAAGTCGACTGAAAATCCTGATAAGCTGGAGGGTCATAGAACATGAGGAGCTTGACCTCAGGAAACATCGATAATTCATTAATTAAGTCGGTTCTTGCGTAAAGCAACCTGCTTTCGCGAAAGGCACCTAAACCGCTTGCGATAATACACCCGATAAAAGAGAGTAGAGCGATACACATAAATAGGCGGGGGATGAACATTCTCTTCCCGCAGCCGCTTAGTTTCATAGACGCTGCAAAGAAGAAAAGGGCGCTTAACCAAGTGAAGGGTACATATCTGGCCCACCAGGATTCAGGGAAAAACATAGAGGCCCCAAACATTACGGCACCAAATAGAGCTATGCCATCCGCTTCATGGACCACCCTCCTATTTTTAATTCTTCTGTTAGCGTAGCGCCTAGCGGCAAAAGCCGCAATTGTAGCGAGAAGGGCCAGGCTGAAGAAAGGCCCGAAGCCGCCACGGCGGGTATCAAACCTGAGATACTTGAATTCAGATAGTTGAAAGGTCCCGGGAATTTTAAGCTCTATCGGCGCGTCAATGGGCCATTCGCTATGGTCAGTTCGTGCAAAAATACCATAGATAAATTTCATGGGTGCGGACAATGGGATCACATTCGCCGGTTCATTCCCCGTCATAATTTTTTCCACTGAAGGATAAAGGAGTTGCCCGTGATCCAGCACATTTGTGACATAAGGCTTATATCCGACAACAGTGACACCGATAATAAATGTGAATGCGTATATGAGGCCTCTATTGCGTATCCAGAAAAATGCTCGGCTCAAGAAAGCTTCGTTCGTCCTCTGAAATACCAGTTCGGCAAGGAAGCCAGCAGCAACAATTAAAGGAGCATAGTAAAGCGCCGCCGTTTTCGTGTTCACCATGAGAATGATACAACACAGAGCGCTTACGCGGGCAAGTGCGCTTTTCTGGTACATGTCTGTTAGCAAAAAGAGAGCAAGCGCCGCGCCAAACAAATAAAGGGGCGCGTCAACGTAATGCGTTAGAAGCTGACCGATTACGACAGGGTTTGCGACCAGAATACCGGTGAGAAGGAGCGCGGTCACCTCGCGAAGACGAGGCAAATTATTTGTGCAATTATTCAGGAAAAACCCATAGGATAACAAGGCCACTATTGCCATCAGGCCTGGGATAAGTGCCTGCCCGGACATCAGCATGCCTGTCAGACTGACAATGTATGACTGTAAGACCCAATAACCGTTGGGGTATGAATCCACCCAAATATTGTTATGGGGGGATAAGAAGGGATTCCAGCCGTCTCCAATATCCCATATAGCACTCAAATGGTACGCATATCCGTCGAAGCCCGGATCATAGAAAGGTTGGGTCGCAATGGCCCAAACTAGAATAATGACCAAAAATGCGACAATTGTGAGAAGAGCTAGCCCGGCGTTTTTCCGGCCTTCCATTTTCACGATAATGCCGAGTGTAATAATAATCGCTGTGACAAAGAAAATAACCGGGGAATGAAATGCTTCCGATGTGAACCGGCTAATGATGAGCAAAATAGCCAGAAAAATAACAACCGCCGATGCACCGATACTCGCAAATCTTATCATAGGCGGGTTTCCTTAATGTCACGCATTTTTACACATATTACATTTAGTGATCTGATACAGATTTCACTTGCTGGGACGATTTTTAGCACACCATATGATATTGCCATCAAAGAAACCTGAAATCTCGCAATCTTCTTTGTGAAACTCGGATGTTATCTTTGTTTCAATTCCGCGTTCGCGTAGAAGAGTCGTCCAAGTTTTATCGGAGTAGGTAATTGCGGTGGATTGATGATCTTTGATGATGCGGGGATCATGAATAAGAGTAAGCTCGATGATCGGATAATCCTTCATATCTTCAATGACGGCAGTTCTTTGGTAGGTATGCCAGCTTTGCCGGATTGAACCGAGTATGGCGGATGCGATGTTGCCAAGGAAACAAAGAACAGTAACTGTGACCAAAAATCTTGCAAACATTGGCTGATTGCTCTTGTCTTCCAAAAAAAGAGTGGAAATTGTTATCAGTAAAACTGCAAGCCAGGTAAACGGAACATACCGCGCCCACCAGGATTCTGGAAACAGCGCCGAAGCGACCAGAAGAATGAATGCAAATAGAGCCAGAGCATCCCCCTTGTGGCGTTGTGGAGCGTAATTTCTGCGCGCACTGGTAAGTCTCGTGAATGTAAACACAACGATTGAGAGAATAAGTGCAAGGCTGAAGAAGGGGCCAAAACCACCCCGTCGTGTATCAAAATCTAGGTCCTTGAACTCAGATATCTGAAAGGTTCCCGGAATTTTTAAATGGACAGGCGCTGTTACCAAGACAGGCCAGACGCTGTCTTCGGTTCTTGAAAAAATTCCATATAGAAACTTTACGGGTACCGGCAATGCTTCCAGATTGTCTGGAATGTTGGTTGCCATGATTTTATCAACGGAAGGGTAGAGCAGCTGCCCGTGATCCACGATATTGGTGACATAGGGCTTATACCCGATGGCAGTGATACCGATAAGAAACGCGAGCCCGAGAAGAATACCTCTGCTTTTGATCCAGTTCATAATAAACTGAAAATGGGAAAACTCGATATTTTTCATTACCCAGCCGGCCATTAAGCTGGCGAAAACGATTATCGGAACATAGTAAAGCGCCGCCGTTTTGGTGTTCACCATCAAAATAATACATCCGACAGCACTCCATCTGGCGAGTCGATTATCAGAAAACGTGTCAGACAGAAGGAAGAGAGCTAATGCACTTCCTAAAAGATAGAGCGATCCGTCGATATAGTGGGTCATTATTTGGGTTACAGTGACCGGGTTCGCGATAATGAAAAGTGCAAACACGAATGCCCATAAGCTCCTGAACTGAGCGAACTGAGCTGCCACATGATCCGCAAAAAAACCATAAGCAAGCAAGCCTACTGCGGCCATTAGGCCAATGAGGAGAGATTTTCCCGAGAGCAGCAACCCCGTCATTGAAACCAGATATGATTGCAGTACCCAATAGCCGCTAGGATAGGAATCAACCCAGATATTGTCATGAGATGACAGGAAAGGACTCCAGCCCTGGGCCAAATCCCATATTGCCGTCAGATGATAAGAGTGTCCGTCATGTCCCGCATCATAGAGAAACTGTGTTGAGAAAGCCCATAACAGGATAATTATCGCAAACCCGACAATCGCCACCAATGCTGTTAGTGCCGCCCTATATCCACTAACCAGCCAAAAGCCGAGAACTGTTATCAGAGTAGAGCCTGACAGGAACACCGCCGGATGTACTATATCTATGATCGGCACTCTGCTAACTATTAACAGGACGGAAAGAAACAGAAAGATCGCGGAAGATCCAGCATTTGCAAATCGCGTCATCAACAAATAGTCCTCTTGTCCTAATTAGCCCAGCGATCTGTCGATACCATAAACAAACTAATAAACCATTGCCAGCATTGACGAAGGCGGAAACAAATGGCATGCATAATTTTCTTATGCACGCTATTGCACATCAATGCCATGAAAGTATTAGAAATGATGCTCGAACGACGTGGGTGCTCGAAATCAATAGATTGCTGTCAATAAAAATTTCATTTCTTAAAGCTAATGTTTGAGAGCTTGACCCATGTCTGCCAAACATTAGTATGGGGCCGCCAAGCTCGACGGGGACTATTAGACGTTCGCCTATTTTAGACGATTGAAGAAAGTCAGAATTGTATATGTCAGAGCCGAGTTCCCAACCACGTATGAGTAAGTCCGCCCTAATTTTTATTTGTCTGGCCGGAGGACTTATTGCCTTCGGCGTTATTTATGATGCATTTGACTATTTTTGGGGATATGGGTGGGCAGTAGATGAACTGCGCACAATCTTGCAGCTTATAATCGTGGATGATGACTCCTGGTGGCCAATGTATAATGCCGCAAATGTACGGCTTTATGGGGATGGTATATACCAAACAGTATTCTTTGAGGATGGGATGAAATTTCAATATCCGCCCTTGAGTATTTTGCCATTTGTGATTTTCATCAAGATAGGAATGGGGTGGGAGACAATTCGGGAGTTCATGAACTTTATCTCGTTTGTCTCAATACTCTCTATCATCGGTTCGGTTTATTACCTGATAATCTCGGTATTTAAGAAGTTCACCAGTATTGAAAATTTTGACTGGAAGTACAAAATTTCGTTTATATTGATTGCGATTGTAGGAACGTTTGGATTTGATGCAATCGTTAAGGCCCAGTATTTAGGGCAGATTCAAGTCATACTGGATTTATGCATCTGCCTGGCATTCTTGCTGTTTCTAACTAATAAAAAATATTTAGCTGGCGCGTGCCTGGCTCTGGCTGCGTTGGTTAAGCCCCAGATTACATTACTGCTTGTTTGGGCGATAATCCGAAAAGAAAAGGAAGTAATTGTGGGAATGATCGTTGTTTTCGTTCCTGCGGGCGTGATTTCTCTTTATGGCTTTGGGTTTCTAGAGCATGTCCACTATCTTGAATCCCTTTCCCAAATGGGCAAGCACGGCGAAGCATACTGGCCAAACCAGAGTATTAATGGCCTGCTACATCGCTTGATAAGCGATGTTGATCCTCTTAAATTCCCGGTGAATTCCTACGCACCATATAATCCGATCGTATATGGTTTTACGATTGTGACAACTGTGATGCTGATATTGCTGGGCTTATTTTGCCGACCAGAATGCGGGCATACTAAGGCTCAGGGCAAAACGCCTATCAGCTCATCCTTCGATATGGCGACAATGCTTTTGCTGGTGACAATGGCCTCCCCAATTGCGTGGTATCACCACTACGGCATCCTTTGGCCCATTTTCATCGCTGCATTTGTCGTTATCGCTTGGCAGCTTTACCAAAGGCGGGATCTATTGACAGTTGCAACGGCCATATTATTCAGCTTGAGCTTTCTACTGTTATCAAACAGGTTCCCGGTGCTGACGAAAGAACAGTTCGCTTCCTCACCCATAAACCTTGTCCAATCCTATTATCTTTTTGGCGCATTTTTGATGTTGGCTGCCTTGTTCATGCTCCGGCGTAATTTGGTTGTTAAATCCGATGTTGATTGAATTAACACCCCTCGATAAGACAGATCTAGATCGCCGTATTTTGGCTTTCCAACGGATAGTCCGAAAATAACCTGAAGCAATGGGCCCAGAGAGTATGTTTCGAAAAATAAATAGAGATCCGGCAAGCCTATATATGCTGACGCTTGGCGTATTGATCTCGCTATTCGTTATAAACGGACTGCTGGATTACTTCTGGGGGTACGGAAACACATACGCAGAGTTAAGGGCTGTGTTGCTGCAGGCTATGGAACAGGATGATTCATGGCTGCCGATGTATGAAGCGGCATATGCAAGGCGGGAATTTCCGGACAAAGGAATCTATGAGGTTGTTTTTTTCGAGAACGGAATAAAGTTTCAATATCCTCCAATAAGCTTATTGCCATATATCGGCCTGATAAAGTTTGGGTTTGATCTGCCTGCCATTATCAAAATATCCTACGCGGTGTCTTTTGTTGCGATGCTTGCAATCGCTTTTTGCGGATACAAAATAGCGGTTGTTCTCCTAGATAAATATGGTTGCAAAGGGTTGCTATCAACGCGCGGGCGGCTGGGTATTTTTATCTTGTCATTACTCGCTATCTTCACATTTCACCCAATTTATATCGCGCAGTACCTGGGACAGGTACAGGTAATTATTGATCTGCTCGTCTGCCTCGCATTCCTTGCCTGGCTGAGCGAGCGAAAGCATCTTTCTGGAATAATGATTGCCACTGCGGCTTTGATAAAACCGACGTTGATACTGGTCTTTCTTTGGGCAATGATACGAAAAGAAAAAGCATGTTTTGTTGGGATGGTCGTCGTCTTCATTCCAGCGGGCATTCTTTCTCTTGCCGTTTTTGGATTTGAGGAACATCTGGATTATCTCAGGGTGTTGTCTTACATTGGCACCCATGGGGAGGCGTTTTGGCCAAACCAAAGCATGAATGGATTGCTTAATCGGTTGCTGGGGGGCGATAATCCGGGCAGCTTTGATGCAAATTCCTATTCCGGTTACAATTTATATGTTTATGCGGGCACCATGATCTCGACGGTATGCTTTATCCTGTTTGGCCTGTTTTATAACAGGCCGAAATCCTCGAACAATGTCGCGTCCGCGCTTGATTTGGCGACGATGCTATTGCTCTCTGTGATGGCAACTCCGACTGCATGGACGCATCATTATGGGGTCTTATGGCCAATCCTGGTGATGGCCATCATGGTTTCGATACTCCTTATGCTTAAAGGAAAAAATCAATATGCTGTGACTGGGTTTACTTTGCTTTGCATCGGTTATTTTTTCATATCCAATTACTTTAGCTTTACAGATAACCCCGCATATTATGCACCTCCTGTTAATTTGATTTTGTCACATTTTCTTTACGGCGGATTTATTACCCTCTTTGCGCTATTGCTATTAAGACGCGCGGCATCTGGTGGTCTGGCCGGTGATGTGTCCCGCAGTTAATGCAATTTTGCGGGAAATTAGAATAACTTGACCGTATTTACTCAGGCAGTAGTATTCGATCAACGTCTGTAGAAAATGTAAGCAAACTTGGTCAGCCCGCGCCATAATCAACCCGGATAGTCCTTCTTAATGCCTCAACGTCCCAATAAACTGTCCAACCCCACGTTCCTCTTTATTTTTATCGTGGGAGGGATCGTGTCTCTTGGGATCGCAAAGAACATAGTAGACTATGCTTTGGGCGATACCTATATCACAACGCTTACTAAAACGGTTTTGTCACTGGATTTGATTTATTTTGATTCATGGTGGCCAATGACGGAGGCTGCCGTCGCTAAGCTCAAATTCCCGGACCAGGGTATTTATGAGAATGTTTTCTTTGAAAGGCATATCAAGTTCCAGTATCCACCGATAAGTATTCTGCCATTCTGGGCGGTTTATAAATTTGATATGAGCTGGGAGCGGGCAACCGAAATTGCAAATTTCGTATCCTATCTATCTTTGTTTGGGATCGTCATTTGTGGCTATAAAACGGTAACTGTAATTGCAAAGAAATATTATTCGGAATTTCAGGTATCTTTCGCCTTTCGCGTGGCCATCTTTTTGCTCGTTCTCGTCGCCACCTTCAGTTTTTATCCCCTCATGTGGGGGCAGTTTATCGGCCAGATTCAGGTTATTATAGATTTGCTGATCAGTATTGCTTTCTTGAGCTGGTTGATGGGGCGAAAATATTTCTCAGGCATGATGATCGCGCTTGCCGCTTTGATCAAACCGCAGTTTGCATTGTTTCTGCTTTGGGCGTTGTTGCGAAAAGAGAAGCAGTTCCTGATAGGGTTACTGATTGTCTTCATCCCGGCTGGTGTTATCTCTCTTGCAATTTTCGGCTTTCAGGAGCATCTGGATTATTTACGTGCACTATCGCATATGGGCCGCCACGGGGAGGTATACTGGCCAAACCAGAGCATCAACGGAATACTGAACAGGTTATTGGTTGATGCGACGTCTCTGATGTGGACTTTGGAATCCTTCGCCCCTTATAACCGGCTTGTTCATATTGGGACAATTACGTCGACGGTTCTTCTCATTCTATTGGGTCTTTTTTATCGGCATAAGATGGTCATCGGGGAGAATGGGGAGCCGAGTATCGGGTCGGCTTTGGACTTGGCGGCAATGCTTCTGATTTGCACGATTGCGTCGCCAGTCGCATGGATTCATCACTATGGGATTTTATTACCTGTATTTCTCGCGGCCTTTCTGGTGGCGATCCATTCTTTTTCGACAGCCGCAAAAATATCATCCTTGGTCAATATCCTGCTTCTGTGCGTAAGTTATTTTCTTTTGGCTAACTATTTTACGCTGGCGGAAAAAGAAGTGTTTAGCGAACCACCATTAAATTTACTTCAATCCTTACATTTTTATGGCGCGGTTTTGCTGTTGATCGCATTGTTCTCTCTACGAATTGACTTGGGGGAAAAACGGTCGGCAACAGACTTCGCCCTAATTAGGATATTTAAAAGTCTTAGGCGCAGTTCTTTCGATGAATCGTTCCTCCCGCATTTTTGGATCTCTCGGGGCGCACCACAGTACATGAGCCTCAAGCCAGCCTAGTTTTTCACAATAGGCGTTAACGTCATCCGGAAATCTTGTGCCAACAATTTGAACTTTTACTCCATTTCTTCCAAGAACGCGTGCCCAGACATTCGTTGCATCTGAGATTTGTTTGGACTGAAAATCTGGATTTATTCGAATATCTTTTTCGATATACATTTCAATTATCGGATAATTTTTTGCGGCTTCGGCGGCGCGGGTGGTTATCCAAACCTGTTTGTTTTGCTTATACGCACCGCCTGCGCCAGCAAGAATACAAAGCATAAGTGACAGTACGGCAACGCCTTGAAGGATTCGGATTAATATCAGGAACTTACCCTTGCCGACCAAATAGAGTGACGCAACGGCGAAAAGAACAACGCTGAGCCAGGTGAAGGGCACGTATCTGGCCCACCAGGATTCAGGGAAGAACATAGACATGAGTAGAAGCGCAAATGCGAAGGCTGCAAAGCTATCTCCCTTCCGTATGATCGAATATGAGTTGCTTGAAAAGCTCGCAATTCTGCAGGCTGCATAAGCAAGTATGGAACTTATAAATGCCAGACTGAAAAAGGGCCCAAAACCGCCTCGACGCGTGTCAAAACGAAGAACTTTGAACTCATCAATTGAAAATGTGCCGGGGAACTTGAGATAAATCTGGGAATCGAAAGGATACGGCCAAAGCGTTTTGCCTGTTTCGGCAAATATTCCATAGAAAAACCCGACGGGCGCGGAAACGCCTTTTACGTTATTCGGGATATTATAGCTCATAATGTCCCTAACAGAAGGATAGAGCAGTGACAGATGGTCCTGAAGATTAGTTACATAGGGTTTGTAGCCGATAACAATAACCGCGAAAAAATACACAAGCATATATATCAATCCGCGGGACATGATCCATTTGACGGCACGTGGAAGGCAATCCTTGAGACTGCCGTTCGCCACGAGGTGCATAAAAAATCCACCGATCACGATGAGAGGCGCATAATAAAGATTCGCTGTTTTCGTGTTGATCAACAGGATGATACAGCTCATCACTCCCCATTTGGCGAGCTTGCTGGTGCCAAGCGCATCTATCATTAGAAAGAAAACAAGACCGGAGCCAATCAGATAGAGAGGTGCATCCGTGTAATGTGTCATGACTTGCGTTAGAACAATGGGGCTCCCGATAACAAGGCCTGCCAGAAAAAGGGATGTTAGCTTTTGGAATTTGGAAAGTTGCTCAGTGTAATGGTCCAGAAAAAAGCCATAGGATAGAACTGTAACAGTTGCCATTAGTCCGATTAGCAGGGACTGCCCCGATAGTATGAGGCCTGTAGTCGCGACGAGATAGGATTGTAGGGCCCAGTAACCGTTCGGGTAAGAATCAATCCATATATTGTTATGGGGAGTGGCGAGTGGGTTCCAACCCTCAGCCAGATCCCAAATAGCCGTTAAGTGATAGGCGTATTCATCATCTCCGGGAGAATAAAGCGGTGACGTCACGAAAGCCCATAATGCCAGAAGAGCAATAAACCCAAGGATAGATATAAGCGCGGTTTTTGATGCGCGTGCGCCTTCTGCAAAATATGACAGGAGAACCGCTAATATCAAAGATACTGCTATATCCACATATGGGGAGAGCATCGTTGTAATCGTAAGTCGATTGACAATCAGCAGAAGCGCTAAAAAAAGAAAATTGATGAACCGCTGGCAATGGATATACGCGATTGCAAGCTATAACGATCATGTTGCAATTTCAGTGCCCTCTCGGTTGCAACTATTAAGGAATTTAGCGTTGAGAAAATTATCGTGACTATCGTATTTTTGCAAATATGGTTAAGGATGTCATCATCGGGGATGCCTATTCTTCGTAATTTTTGGGAATACACCAGAGGACGGCACCGAAAAAGTATCCGGCTTGGAGACATGTCTCTTCGTCAAATACCTTGGTAATCTTTGTGTTGATGCCTTCCCTTTCCAGTATTTCTGCGTAAACCGTCGCCGCATCAGACTGCGATTTAGACTGATAATCAGAGAATTTACGCACCTCCTCTATGAGGGTCAGTTCAACAACAGGCGCCATCTTCATCTGGTCAAGCGGCGCAAATCTTTCATACGTTTGTTTATGCTGACGCGCGGCGCCCAAAGTTGCCGACAATATGCAGCCTAACAGGGAAATTACGGTAATTGTCACAGTAATCTGCGTAAAGAACCTGCATTTCCCTTTCAATTCAATAACCATCGGAGTAATCGCAAGAAAGATTGGGGTGAGCCAAAGAAACGGTACATATCTGGCCCACCATGGCTCCGGAAAGAAGATAGACATTGCTAGCATTGCAAACCCAAGAAGCGCGATGCCTCCGCTCTGCAATTGCTGTAACGTCATCTCTTGTCGATACACCGCAATGCGACTTGCGAAGAAGGCGAAGAAGGAGGCAATCAAGGCCAGACTGAATAAGGGGCCAAAGCCGCCCCGACGTGTATCAAAATCGGGCGCCTTAAATTCTGCTAGCGTGAAAGTGCCGGGAATTTTCAGGCTTATTGGAGCTTCAACCGGAATGCCGTATCGATTATGCTCTGTTCGTGCGAAGAGACCGATAAAAAACTTTTCAGGAGCTGACATCGGATCTTGTACATTCATGGGCGTATTTTTATTCATTATCTCCGCAGAGGGAGGATAGAATAAATCACCATGATCCAGAATATTGGTGACATAGGGCTTATAGCCTATCACCAAAATCCCGAAGACCCCTGCCAAACCATAATAAATGCCTCTCTTTCCTATCCAATGGATGACGCGTTGTATAATTCCGTTAGGTCCTCGTTGGACAAACAAGTCCATAAGAAAGCCACTGAAAAGAATAAGCGGTGTGAAATAGAGGGCGCTGGTCTTTATATTTAGCAATAAAATGACGCAGGCTATGGCGCCGATCCATGCCATTCGACCTCGCGAAACTACATCCGAGATAAGGAAGAGTACAAGTGAAGCGCCAACCGTATATAGTGGCGCATCAACATAATGGGTTTGTATTTGCGTCAGGAGTATGGGGTTGGCGACAACGACGGCTGAAAACAGAATGGCTGGCCAAACCTTGAACCGTGACCACGTGCCTGAGAAATTTACATAGAAGAAGGTGAAAGATTGTAATCCTAACACTGCCATCAACCCGATCAGCAGCGCTTGTCCCGCCATTGGCAATCCCGTTATGGATACGAGATACGATTGCAGCGCCCAATAGCCTGTTGGATAGGAATCAACCCAAATGTTGTTATTTGGTGTCAAAAAGGGATGCCATCCATTCGCCAAATCCCAAATGGCGGTGATGTGATAAACATATCCGTCATGACCTGCTGGGAAGAAGGGTTGGGTTCCATATGCCCACGCGGCCAGAATAATAAAAAAACTACCAATTGCCAGAAGGGCGGAAAGCAGAGCTTTCCTGCCGCCGAGACCGATTACCGCTGGGCAAGTAATTCCTAAGGCAAGGCCAACCTGAATAAGATGTGGGATAATACCGTAGATATCAGCCCTACTGATGGAGAGGAGAACAGCAAGAAAAATAAAAATTGAGGCAGCGGCCGAATTGACGTTTTTCATCATTCGTGACGTTCCCGTTTTAATCAGTACTCAGACAGCATTTTTCCGGTTTGGCATCAGACCTATAAACCGGATCATGGCTGCCGAACTCAAACCGATCTATGCTGCGTAACACAAATTCCGCCATAAACCAACTTTCACACAATTTCCGTTATAATAACAATATGCCGCATTTATTATAACAGACATCAAGACTGAACATCGTTGCTTTCCTTGCGCCATAGGGAGACGACGAGACCGGCAATCACCAGGGCTGTTCCAATCAAATCCTGAACAGAGAGAGGCTGAGCAATAAACAGGGCGCCCAGGATCGCAGCGGTGATCGGACTGAGGCCTAGGAATACGGTCACGTTCGATGGCGGGATATGGGCCAACGCATAAAGCCAGCAGAAATAACCCACGGCGCTCGAGAAACCGATAAACAACAGAACAAACCATATGGTCGTTGAAAAGCCAGAGACGGCTTCGATCATGCCCTCCATTAGGGCGAGGCCAAACAGAAATAGAACCGCACATCCCATTGCCATGGAGCTGATCTGCAATGTCGGGTAGCGCGGCATGTAGGCGCTATAGAGGACGGAGCAAAGCGCCCCTATGAATGCGCTTAAGAATGCGGCGCCGATGCCGAACCACTCCATCGTATCTAAATCATCTACGAAAGCGGTTGTACCAACAGCAAATCCAACACCGATTATAGTCAGTATAATTCCCGTGAGCTTGCGGTAGGTAAAACTCTCGCGCCCGAGGAGAATGGCAATGGCCATGGTGAGGAGAGGGAGGCTGGCAAATATTAGAACGGCTAGGCCGGCAGCAATATAGATGACTGAGAAATTTAGCAGGATGATCAAAATGGCAAACTGAAAAATGCCAAAAAGAAGAATTGCCAGAAAATCGCGCGGCGCTATAGGGCTCCAACGAATACGAAGTGCGAGCGGGAGTAACAACAAGACTCCGATCAGATATCGGATGAAGGCTATTGTAATCGGGCCGACCTCACCGACAATTGATCCTGTTGCCACAGTTGCGGCACCAACAACGACACCACTCGTAGCAGCAGCGAGCAGCGCCAGGTTTACACGATTCATAACTTCAAATCCCAAACCTGACCCACAAGATCCTGCCCGAAGCTATGGTGAGGCTCTTCTTCAACCATTTCAAATCCAGCCTCTTCATATAAATGTATAGCGGCATGAAGGGTACTGTTAGTCCAAAGGGTCAGCTTTTCATAATGTTTGTGGTTGGCAAAGCGAATACATTCGTCAATTAGCTTACGCCCAACACCGAGGCCTCGTGCCGTCGGTTCGACATAGAGTAGGCGCAGCTGTGCTGTTGTCGTGGTTTTCTTTACAAGAAATACAGAACCCAGGATTTCATCATTTCTCTCTGCGATCCAGCAATGCTCAAATTGTGGGTCAAAATTTGTCAGGAATTCTCCGGCGACTTGGGCGACCAGAGCCTCGAAACTGGAATCGAAGCCATACTCTCGCGCGTAGAGAACGGCATGGCGGTGGATGACCCAGCCAATATCGCCGGGACGATGACTGCGGATAATGACGGGGTCAGATTTGCCGTCCACCGGATCAAGTGTTGAGGCAATATAGTTCATCGCCGCAAGCAACCGGATTTGTGTGGCATCAGAGAGCGAGGAGAGGATTGTTTCCACTTCATCGCGGGACGCTTTGATGAAAGGTTTGAAAGCGCGCCTTCCTTGTTGAGTGAAGGTGAGAACCCGCTGCCGTCCATCTGTCTTGCTTTTCTCTATCTTGAGCAAGCCGCCTGACTTGAACTTCTTGAGGAGACGGCTGAGGTAGGCGGGGTCAAGCGACAGACTTTTTGAGAGGTCCCCCGCAGTCAGATTCTCGCCTGCGTACAGTTCATAGAGCACCCGCATCTCCGTAAGGGAAAACCGACTGTTCAATAACCCTTCATTTAGAGCGCCGACATGCTTGGTATAGAACCTGTTGAACTTTCTGACCGCGTCGATGTGCTTTACAGAGACAGACATTAAGAACCCTCCTATTTTATTGTCATGTGACAACAAAATAATGGACTTTGTCAACTAAATTGGTTGTGGTTTTTAATCAGCTAGCACGAACGGTGTCAGGCTTTCACGAAACTGTGCGATGAACTCCTGCATCAAAAGCGAGCGAGGATGATACTTCGGATAGAGTATATCGAGGCGGAATGGTAGTTGCGGCTCAAAGGGTCGGGTGACCAGCCCACGCCCAACATATTCCGCAGCATCAATTGAGCTGACGATGGCGATCCCCACCTCCTGTTCTGCCAGTAGGCATGCCGTCGCGAACTGGCGCACTTCGACGCGATGGTCCAAAACGGCGCCCGACGTATCAAATGCTGCTTTTACAGCATGATAAAAGCGATTTTGCCGATCCTGAATGATCATTGGTAGGCCATCGAGGTCCTTAGCTGTTATGACTTGCTGACCGGCGAGAGGATGGCGACTTGAAAGTGCGCATACGGTCCGAATATTTACCGATTCATGATTGACGGCGCTATGCCCCTCAAATTCATCAGCAATTCCGATATCATATTGCTGAGCCGCGATCCATTCACGAACTCTTGCAGAACTTCGTGTTTGAATTGACATCGTGACATCCGGCCGATCGGCCAGAAATTCTGAGACAACTCGCGGCAATAGGGATGTTGCGAAACCGGGCAAGCAGGCAATTCGCAAATGTCCCGCCTTTTGATTGCGAATATCTGCTGCAAGCTGTGCAACATGATCTAGGTTGGCAATTGCCCGATCGACCTCGCTATATAAAAATTCGGCCTCTGATGTGGGATGAAGGCGCCCCTGACGCCGATCGAAAAGAGGAATTTTGAGAGATTTTTCAAGGCTGCTGATCAACCGGCTGACGGCCGGCTGAGAGACATTGAGAATACTGGCCGCGGGCGTTACGCCTCCGGCGATCATGACAGCTCTGAAGGCCTCCAATTGTCGTAACCGATTCATTCCGAAAGATGCTTCCCCAAGACCTATTCCATAACACAATGTTATGGAGTTATTCGAATAGATTATCACTAACCCCGCAAAATGTGGAATCTCGAATTAGTTTGTTAGGCTGTCATTAAACCGTAATTGAAGGTCGGGCAAATACCTATACTCTGTTAGGAGGGGACGGGTTGCCTCCGACAGAAAGAAATTAGATTCGGGCATCGCATACCGTGATGTTTTATAATCAACCTATAGGGAAACATTATGTCTATATTCAAAAAACTAGTTCTACCGGCGGCTTTGGCTGCCTTCATGAGCGGAACCGGCGTTGCGTCGGCGGTTACTGAAATTCAGTGGTGGCATGCGATGGGCGGCACCAACGGGGAGCGTGTCAATAAAATTGCGGAAGATTTCAACGCGACGCAGTCAGACTATAAAGTCGTTCCGACATTCAAGGGCAATTACACGGAAACAATGACGGCGGCAATCGCAGCATTCCGCGCGAAGAAGCAGCCTCATATTGTTCAGGTTTTCGAAGTTGGCACAGCGACGATGATGGCCGCCGAGGGCGCCGTTTATCCTGTTGAGCAGATGATGAAAGATGCGGGCGAACCGTTTGACAAGTCGGACTACCTGCCTGCCGTGATCAGCTATTATCAGACATCAGAGGGTGAACTGCTATCCATGCCGTTCAACAGCTCCACGCCTGTTCTGTGGTATAATAAAGACGCCCTTGATAAAGCAGGCGTATCCAAGGTTCCGGCAACTTGGCCGGAAATGAAAGAAGCTTCCGAAAAGTTGGTTGCCGCAGGATATAAATGTGGTTTTTCATTCGGATGGCAGTCATGGGTTATGGTTGAAAATTTTAGCGCCTGGCACAATATCCCGATGGGCACCGAAGAAAACGGCTTCAAGAGCACGAAAACGATTTTCGAATTTGACAACGATATTGTCAAAACTCACATGAAAAATCTTCAGGATTGGCATAAATCCAATCTCTTCACATATGGTGGACGCCGCGGCGACAGCCTGCCGATGTTCACGAACGGTGAATGTGGCATGTGGATGAATTCCTCTGCATATTACGGCTCTATGAAGAGCCAGGCAAAGTTTAACTTCGGTCAGTCCATGTTGCCATACTATCCGAATGTGATCGACAAGCCTCAGAACTCTATCATTGGCGGCGCCACTCTTTGGGTTCTGCGTGGTAAAGAAAATGACGACTATAAGGGGGTTTCAAAATTCATGACCTACCTGTCGTCTCCGGAAGTTCAGGCATGGTGGCATCAGGAAACGGGCTATGTTCCGATTACTACTGCTGCTTATGAACTCTCCAAGAAGCAGGGCTTTTACGAGTCTAACCCGGGTACGGATACGGCCATTAAGCAGCTAAGCCTGAATACGCCAACGCCGAATTCCCGTGGTATCCGCTTCGGTAACTTTGTGCAGATCCGTGACGTTATCAATGAAGAGATGGAAGCGATCTGGAACGGATCCAAAACTGCGGAACAGGGCATGGATGATGCTGCCAAGCGTGGCGACGTTCTCCTTCGTAAGTTCGAAGAAGCGAACGGGTCGTAACGTTTGATTTTCTGATGTCGACCGCCGCAGCGCAGATGTGCTGCGGCGGCGCATTCAGAGAGGTTTTCGCTGATGTTAAAGAATGTACATTTTGGGCCATCCGTGCTGCCCTTTCTACTGGTTCTGCCGCAGATTATCGTCACCCTTGTCTTTTTTATCTGGCCAGCTAGTCAGGCGCTCTATCAATCCTTGCTGTTGGAAGATGCGTTCGGACTGAAAACGGAATTTGTTTGGTTCAGGAATTTTGAGGATCTATTGAGCGATCCGCTCTACTGGGATTCCTTTAAAATAACGATTGTTTTTTCCTTTCTTGTTGCCTTTCTTTCCATGTCCTTCGCGCTAATTCTCGCCCTTTTTGCAGATCGTGTCATAAAAGGCTCGGGCGCCTATAGAACACTTCTGATTTGGCCCTACGCCGTTGCGCCGGTAACTGCTGGCGCGTTGTGGGTCTTCATGTTTAATCCGACTTTGGGTATCGTAAGTTATGCCCTTTCGGCACTTGGCTATGAATGGAACCACCAGTTGAATGGCGGGGAGGCTATGGCGCTGGTGGTCATGGCGTCTGCATGGAAGCAGGTTGCTTATAATTTCCTTTTCTTCCTAGCAGGACTGCAATCAATACCAAAATCACTGATCGAAGCCGCCGCAATTGACGGCGCAGGCCCGATGCGCAGGACAATCGATATTGTCTTGCCGCTGTTGTCGCCAACGACGTTCTTCTTGCTTGTCATCAATATTGTCTATGCTTTCTTTGAAACATTTGGCGTTATCCATGTCGTGACTGCTGGCGGACCAGCGGGCGCGACAAATATTTTGGTCTATAAGGTATTTAATGACGGTTTCGTGGGGCTTGACCTTGGTGGATCTGCTGCGCAGTCGGTTATTCTTATGATTATGGTAATTGCCCTGACGGTCGTTCAGTTCAAGTATGTTGAGAAACGGGTGGATTACTAATGATTGAAAACAGGCCACTTCTGACAATTTTTTCTCACATCATGTTGATCCTTGGTGTGGCGGTTATAGCGCTGCCCATCTGGATTATGTTTGTGGCCGCGAGCCATCCTGAAATCCGGATGACACAGGTCCCGCTACCGATGCTTCCCGGGGGCATTTTTTCGAAAATCTCGACATCGCATTGAGCCGTGGAATGAGCGGAATGGATGGCAATGGGGTTGGATATATGATGCTGAACAGCCTTGCCATGGCGATGATGATTGCTGTCGGAAAAATCGCGATTTCATTGCTATCGGCTTTTGCTATCGTATATTTTCGCTTTCCATTCAGGATGTTTTTCTTCTGGATGATTTTTATCACCTTGATGTTGCCGGTAGAGGTTCGGATATTGCCGACCTATGAAGTCGTGGCCAATCTGGGAATGCTGGATACCTACTGGGGACTATCCATCCCGCTAATCGCGTCGGCTACGGCGACGTTTATGTTTCGACAGGTATTTCTTACGATCCCGGATGAATTGCTGGAAGCGGCGCGGATTGATGGCGCGGGTCCCATGCGTTTTTTCTGGGATATATTAATTCCTATGTCGCGGACTAACATCGCCGCGCTTTTTGTAATCTTGTTTATCTATGGATGGAACCAGTATCTCTGGCCACTCCTGATTACATCAGAGACAAGCATGTATACGATTGTGATGGGTATCAAGCAGATGTTGGAGGCGGCGGAACAAGTGCCGCAGTGGAATATCATCATGATGACGGCATTACTCGCTATGTTGCCGCCAGTTTGTGTTGTTATTTTCATGCAAAGTCTCTTCGTCAAGGGACTGACGGAAACCGAAAAATAAGGCGGGAAAATCAGACGATGGCAAGGGTAGTTCTAGAGGGTATTCGCAAAACCTATCCAAATGGTTTCAAGGCGATTCATGGCGTTGATGTTGAGATTGAGGAAGGGGAATTCCTTGTTCTTGTCGGCCCTTCAGGCTGCGGAAAATCGACTTTGCTTCGGATGATAGCAGGGCTTGAATCCATTACTGAAGGGCGGCTGAGCATTGGCGGTCGTGACGTCAATAATCTGGAACCGTCTGAGCGAGATATTGCGATGGTTTTCCAGAACTACGCCCTCTATCCGCATATGAGTGTTTACAAAAACATGGCCTACGGCCTTAAAATCATGGGGCTGCCCAAGGCCGAGATTGAGGAAAGGGTTAAGAAGGCCGCGGCAATTCTTGAACTTACCGATGAGCAGTTGACGCGCAAGCCCCGACAACTCAGCGGTGGACAGCGTCAGCGCGTCGCTATGGGGCGGGCAATCGTTCGTGAGCCCAGTGTTTTTCTCTTTGATGAGCCACTTTCCAATCTGGATGCAAAACTACGGGTCCAAATGCGTCTCGAGATCAAGACGCTTCAGGCAAATCTAGGTATTACCAGTGTCTATGTAACCCACGATCAGGTGGAGGCCATGACACTTGGCCACCGTTTGATGGTGCTGAATGCAGGCAATGTGGAGCAGCTTGGTACGCCGATTGAGCTATACCAGCGCCCTGCCTCTCTTTTCGTCGCAGGATTTATCGGATCTCCGGCCATGAATTTTGCGGATGCTAAAATTGACGCAGAGGGCAAAAATATCACTATTTCGGGGCAGGAGGCACTACCGCTCGGTGATGGGGGAATGCCGGAACATGGCGGAAAAGATGTTATCTTAGGTATCCGGCCAGAGCATTTGGAATTAGTTGTTGAAGCGCCTGATGCTGTCCCCATGACGGTAACGATGGTGGAACAACTTGGCGCAGATACGCTCGTACATGGTCATTTCGGTGAAAGCAGATCTGATCTGACAGTTCGGCTGGATGGAATCCGTCATATCAAGGGAGGCGAAGTGTTGCCGATCCGCGTGGCACCTGACCACCTGCATGTGTTTGACCCAAAAACTGAACGCCGACTCTCGTGATCTCAGATAGCTGAATTTTATCGTCGGGACAAATCGCAACGTCTTGGATATGCTGTTCACAGGGAAAGGAGCGATGCCTTGGGGTCGCTCTTGTGCAATGGTCTAATCAAGGAAGAAAAAATGGCAGGGATAGCTTCTAACGGTAATAATCTAGGTGCTCTCAGAGATATTACAGGCAAGGTTGCCTGGGTCACAGGGGCTGGAACTGGCATAGGACAAGCGGGCGCGGTATCACTCGCGCGCGCTGGTACGGAGATCGTTCTTTCGGGCCGCCGCAAGGAAAAGCTCAAAGAGACCGAGGAGATGATCCGCGCTGTCGGAATTGAACCCGTCATCGAGGAGCTCGACGTTGCCGACGCAGATCAGGTTGCTGCGGTTGTCGATCGGATTGAAAAACGGTTTTCACGCCTTGACATCGCTGTGTTGAGCGCGGGCATAAATGTCAAGAAGCGTAGCTGGAGCGAGGTTGATACGGACGGGTGGGATTCAGTCGTTGATATCGACCTGAATGGAGCTTTTTATTGTTGTAAGGCCGTTTTGCCGATCATGCGTCGTCAGAAAGAGGGGTTGATCGTTAATGTGTCGTCTTGGGCAGGTGTGCGCGTATCGAAAATGACAGGGCCCGCCTATACAGCCGCTAAACATGGTATGGTTGCCATGAGCGAGAGCATCAATATGGAAGAGGCGATTAACGGCATCCGGGCCTGCGCGCTTTGCCCAGGCGAAGTGGCGACGCCGATCCTAGATAACCGGCCTGTCAAAGTTACGGATGAAGAAAAATCGGTCATGCTTCAAGGCGAGGATTTGGGGGAAACAATTCTGTTCTTGGCGCAACTTGATAAGCGGGTTTGTGTCAACCAGCTGGTAATCAGTCCGACGGCAAATCGAATGTATACAGCGGGAATAACCTAAGAAGACTGTCTTGCCTTCATATCCGCATAGGCATCCAACGCGTCTTGGCGTGATGTTTTAAGATCTACAAGCGGTTCGGGGTAGGTCTCGCCGAGAGTTATCCCCGCCGCCTCTAATATCTCCTTCGGTGCTTTCCAGGGATTAAACAGCCACTTGTCGGGCAAGCCAGTGAGTTCGGGCACATATTTTCGTGTGTATTCTCCCTTTGGATCAAACCGGACGCCTTGAGTGGCGGGATTGAAGATACGGAAATAGGGGGCGGCATCGGCACCGCAGCCCGCAACCCATTGCCAGCTTGCGCTATTGTTGGCGAGGTCCGCATCAACAAGACAATCCCAGAACCAGCGCGCGCCCTCCCTCCAGTCGATCATTAGGTTTTTCACAAGGAAGGAGGCGGCGACCATGCGCACCCGGTTATGCATGAAACCGGTTTGCCAAAGCTCGCGCATTCCGGCGTCAACAAGGGGGATGCCCGTCTGTCCACGTTGCCATGCCTCTAGCGCGGCCATATTCTTTCGCCAGGGAAAGGCGTCAAATTTCGTCTGCAGGTTTTTTTCGGGGAGGTCAGGTGTGTGATAAAGTAAGCTATATGAAAATTCCCGCCAGGCAAGTTCCATGCGGAATTGATCTGCATCTTCTTCATTTTTGATCATATGTTCTCGAAAGGCGAGCGCATACCATATCTGATGTGGTGATATTTCACCAAAGTGAAGATGCGGGGAAAGGTTGGAGCTGTTCTCAGTCGAAGGAAAGTTCCGACCTTTGTTATAGCCATCTATGCCGTCGTCCAGGAATTGGTGCAACCTGTCTTGCGCCCCTTTTTCACCCGGCGTCCAATCCGGGTCTCGCTTGATCTCCCAGTTCAACGCAAGAAGGTTTAGCTCGGAAATGGTATGGGAGCCATCGATAGTGCCGGTCTCGGCAAATGTTAAATTCTGATGTTTCCTCATGGGTTTTCTTGGCTCCGTACTATTCAGACAGCCTTTGCGATAGTACGGGGTGAAAACACGATATGGTGTTCTATCTGACTTGAGAACCTCCCATGGTTCCCAGAGCAGGGAGCCATTCATGGAGATCACATTTACGCCATTCTGTTTCAACTCCGCTGAAATGTCTTTGTCCCGTTGGATGCGCCATGGCTCGTAGCAGCGATTCCATGAGATAGTTTCTACCGCATTTTCCCGAGTTAGTTTCATAAGGACTTCAATCGGATCTCCGCGAAAAACATTGAGATTGTCATCAAGGCTTTTGTTGAGATCGGTCAGAGAATGATGAAGCCACCACCGGCTTGCGCCACCCATACGATAGCTAGCCGCATTTTCATCGTCCAGAATATAAATGGGAAGTAGTTTGCCAGCTTCTACCGCTGCCATGAGCGCAGGATTGTCAGAAAGCCGCAAGTCCTGCCGAAACCAGTGGATTGCGATTGCATTATTTGACGAGCAAAGTGTCACGATGGAGAAATCTTTGGTTAAAGCTATTCTATTCCATTCTGATACGGTGCCGGGCAGGCACCGGATCACCAGAAATAGATTTCATCCGATCGAATGCAAATTAGCCGACTTCTTCCGTTTCCTTCAAAGGTAGGGGGGCAGGAGCTATGTTTGTGGTATCCGTGAAAACTACCAAATTATTTTTGAACTGCATCGCGCTGGTCGCCCAAGAGTAACCCATGGCATATTCGCGGCATACGGTGGGGTCAATATCCAAAGCACTAATTGCGGCAGCCTTCAGATCTTCCTCGAGAACTCCTACAGGACTATCCCCGATGACATCGAGAGGACCGGTGACGGGATAGGCGGCGACGGGTACTCCGCAGGCCAGCGCTTCCAAGAGGACAAGGCCAAACGTATCCGTCCGGCTCGGGAATACAAACACATCGGCGGCGGCGTATACTTTTGCGAGTTCCTCTCCTTCTTTCAGTCCAAGAAAGATGACTTGCGGATACTTTTTCTCCAAATCCTTGCGTTGCGGCCCATCACCAACCACTACCTTGGTGCCAGAGAGATCAAGCCGTAAAAATTCCTCAATATTTTTCTCAACGGCAACCCGGCCGACATAGAGAAAAATCGGCCGTTTATAGTTAAGTGCGGTTTTTTCTCTGGCATGAAAAAGCTCTGTATCTATACCGCGTGTCCAGCGTCTAATATGCTGAAACCCGCGGAGCCTTAAATCTTTCTCCAGACTTGGCGTAGCGACCATAATCGCGCGGGATGGTCGATGAAACCAACGTAAACTGGCATATCCCCATGTGATCGGGAGTCGGATGCGGGCATTTACATACTCAGCAAAGCGCGTATGGAATGCGGTAGTGAAGGGGATATTGTTCTTTATACAATAACGACGGGCAGCGAAACCGAGGGGGCCTTCCGTTGCAATATGGACGGCATCCGGCAGTGTTTCTGTAAAAATCTTGCGCATTCGTCGTGCCGGGAAAAGGGACAAACGAATTTCAGGATAGGTAGGGCAAGGAAGAGAGGTAAAAAGTTCCGGCGTTACCATGATGACTTCATCACCGAGCCCCGTTAGATAGTCCTTTAAGTTCGAGAGCGTCCGAACAACCCCATTGACTTGAGGATGCCAGGCATCGGTAATGAGGATGAGTCGCATGATTTGTTTCCTTGTATGTCGGAGAGGGAAGCAACCGCACCCATCCAGTGAATTAATTCCAGACGGCCGTCAAAATGTTCGACCAGGGCCGAGCAGCTTTCTACCCAGTCACCATCATTGCAGTAGGTGACGCCGTTGATTTCGCGAATTTCGGGGTGATGGATATGGCCGCAAATAACGCCGTTGACGCCCCGATCCTTGGCAACGTCGGCAAGCGCATTTTCAAAGTCTGCAATAAATTTAACGGCGTTTTTCACCTTCAGCTTCAAATAGGCGGAAAGCGACCAGTACGGATATCCAAGCCGTTGGCGAATGGCGTTGAGAGTATCGTTGAGCTTGAGGCAGAGCCCGTAACTCCAGTCGCCGAGGTAGGCAAGCCAGCGGGCGTATTTGACGACGACATCGAATTCATCGCCATGCAGAACCAGAAACTTCCGGCCATCTGCGGTGGTGTGGACGATTTCATGAACGACCTGAATGGAGCCAAAATCATGGTCGACATAGTTTCGAGCGAATTCATCATGGTTTCCCGGAATAAAGACAACCCGGGTCCCCTGCCGCGCCTTGCGCATGATCTTTTGCACCACGTCGTTGTGAGCCTGCGGCCAGTACCAGCCTTGCTGCAAGCTCCATCCGTCGATAATATCGCCAACGAGGTAGAGGTTTTCGCTCTTGGTGCTTCGCAGAAAATCCAGCAGGAAGTTTGCCTTGCACCCGGGGGTGCCTAAATGTATATCCGATATCCAGATGGACCGGTATTTATGGCTTATTGCACGGGCATCCATTACGCATGACTCTTTTGGGTTGTCATCAAATGGTCATCAAAAGTTTTAAATGACGAAACAATCGTATGGACAATGTCTGCGGGTTGTACGGGTCAGTTTAATGACCGCTTGGTTATGTTTTTGTTGCGATAGAAGGTCAGTCCTATGACTCCAGCGAACAGGCGCCTGGTCATCATTCATAATCCAACCTCCGGGATGCGTAACAAAAGCAGATTTTCAAAGGCGCTTTTACGGCTCGCCGAGACGGAGTGCGAGGTTGAAATCCTGAAAACCACCGGCCCCGGCCACGCAACGATGCTGACCCAAGAGCTTGTTGCCCGAAATGATCCCGATCTTGTTCTGGTAGCCGCTGGTGGAGATGGTACAATATCTGAAATTTTGAACGGGCTTAAGGGGGGTGATCTTCCCTTGGGCGTTATTCCACTTGGTACCGCGAATGTACTCGCGCGTGAGCTTGGTGTCGGCGTTTCGATTGAAAAAGCTGTAGATACATTGGTGACTGCCTTGCCCGTGCCTGTGTATACAGCGCTCGCCAATGACAAGCGGTTTCTACTGATGCTCGGGGCGGGATACGACTCTCTTGCCGTGGCAGCCATGCGTTCGGATCAGAAAAAGAGATTTGGTGCTATTGCATATGTTTTAGCGGCAATGCGTGTAATCTCTGGTTTTCGAAATATGAAACTTGAAGTGAGGGTAAATGGGGTGCGTCATAGTGCGGGCAGCGTCATCATCACAAAGGCAAAGTACTATGGAGGCCCGTTTGTGATCGCTCCCGACGGGGGAATTGAAAAGCCGCAGCTTGATGTTCTTATATTCAGAGGTTCGGGTGCCGTGAACGCCATTCGATATGGGATGGCGTTGCTTTTAAACCGGATTAACCGTTTGCCTGATGTTGAAATGCTGGTTACAGACACAGCCATATCGCTGACCTCACCCGCTCCGTTTCCTTGCCAATGCGACGGTGATGGCGGATTTGAAACACCGGTCAATATTTCACTTGATCCGCAGCCGCTGATGATACTACGTGCGGCGATTTAGTTGCGGTCAAATCGCTCTATATAGATATTGCCCCAGGCTTCTTCGCCCACTGAGGTGAAATGCTCGCTAAGGGTCTCTCTTGTAACGTCATCCGGATCGAAAAGATCATACTGTCGGGTGACCAGAAAGACGCGATCCTTGTCGACAATCAGGTCTCTGATGACTTGCGCATCTTCAGCTCGAACTCCCGGAACAGCGGGGAAGCCATCGGGGTAAAAGTCAGAATACTCCGTTGCTGGATATTCTGCAGGAAAACTTTTTATCCGGGCGGCTAATTCGGGATCGGAAACATAAAGGCTGGACGGAAGATAGAGGTCATTTGGCATCATCAGGACTAAGTCATTTTTCTGGGTTTGCTCCGCAAGGCCCGCCATGATTTCATCCCATGGCTCCTTCTCTCCTGCTCGTAAAATTGCCGTAAGGCCGAGGGCAAGGACCACAACATAGAAGATCTTGATGGCATTTCGAAGAAACCGGCGTCCGATGAACTCAATTGCTATGGATAGAAGCATGAAATAAGGAATAAGGCCCGGCAGCAGTGTCCGCTCCAGAAAGATATTAGGCCCCATTATTGAGATAAGGAAAGAGACAACTGGTACTGAGAAGCAGCTTAACAAGAAGAAGCTGGCAAGGGAAAACGCCTTCAACTGGATGATCTTGTAAAGGCCGTGCAAGATAAGGGCAAATGACAGAATAGCCGTGGCCAGACCGAGAGCAAGTCGCCCTGTGTGAATAATTGCGGATGGTCCAAAGGCAGTATCGATGAGCTTGTCCGCATAGCCAAAGCCGAAAATCCGGCGCATGATCTGGATAAAGCTGGTGATTGTGGGCTCAGCGACCCAGTTTGAAGCTTCCCAATAGACCAGTTGTCTTACGATTTGAATGATAAGTGGGACGGAAAGGGCGAGCACTATGATAAAACAAAATAGTAGTCTGTAGAAAAATTCTTTCCTGAATTTTAGCTGAAGAGCCCAGTGCACAGTCAGGGACGAAAATAGCACTGCAGTAAAAATACCCCCCAGATGATGGGACCAATTTGTCAGGAGCACGCCTATGACAAATATCATCCACCCTTTTTTCGTTCCCCCATCGTTATTCAAGAGAATTGAAATTAGGCCGAAAATTGCCAATGAATAGGCGAAGAAAAGCAAGATATATGGCCGGGCTTCAATCGAATACCAGACAAGGACCGGACTAAAGCAGATGAGGATACTGTTGAAGAGGGCCGCGTTATCGCCCTCTCTGTTGAGATATGTTGCGGTAATCCTTGTCGAAAAATAGGACGAAACAACGAGCAGAAAACTAATAAAAATAGATAGAGACCGGTGCCATAGCCCTGTCTCATCCGCTTCGATCATGCCCCAAAGCTTGACCAAGCTATAGTAAAGTGGCGGATGCGCCTCAACTTCGGGGAGCCAGAACCAGATTTCATGAAATGATAGCTTTGCAAACCAAGCGGTGTAACCCTCGTCCAGCCAGTATGGAAGGGCGCCTTCATTGATGATTTTTATAGACAGCGAAATCACTATTACGGCAGCTAAAAAGCCAAAATGCCAAATCCGTTTCGATCGATTCTCCTGATTATACAAACACTTGTCCCCGGCTCATCATCAACGCAAAAATGTCACGCTTACTAACATTAATTGACTATATTATGGTTAATACTGGTTCGTATCCTTGTTTTTTCTAGAATAGCGAAAAGAAATCTAAAATTAAGGTTTATTCGATACACACTGGGTTGCATTTGCGAATAATATCGTTGCTGGACCAGGGAGTTGTTAGGGTCACCCCTGCTGTTTACAGCAATCTGTATATGAGGGCGAGAATCCGTTGGTTGAGAACGTAAAATACGTAGTTGTAGATTTAGATGGTACATTGGTTCGGACGGATTTATTCGTGGAATCATTGCTGCGTTACCTGAAAGGTAACCCATTCAAGATATTCCAATTGCTCTTTTGGTTGCTGAAGGGGCGTGCCTTTGCCAAGGAAAAGATTGCTCAGCATGTTGATATCGATGCTGAGTATCTTCCCTATGAAGAAGGGTTGATTGCCTATCTGAAACAGCTCAAGTCTCAGGGCAAAGAACTTATCCTCGCGACAGCAACCCATCGAAATTATGCCAATCAAGTGGCCGAACATCTGGGCATTTTTGATAAGGTTATGGCGACGGAGGGCGACTATAATCTTAAGGGAAAGAACAAGCTCGCCGCGATCAAGGACTTGATCGGCGATGAAGACTTTGCCTATGCCGGGGACAGTTCTGCTGATGCGCCCATCTGGCGGGCTGCGGCGGCAAACATTATGGTCAACGCGCCGGCCCAATATGTCGCGGAAGCTGAAAAGAACGGTAAATTGGTCTGGCAAGCAAAATCCGAGGCGTCTACCTTGAAAGCCTTTGTGAAGGAGATGCGCCCGCATCAATATGCCAAGAATGTCCTGATTTTCGTGCCATTGGTGACGTCGCATGAATATTCAGATTTTATGCATCTGATGACGGCCTTGTTGGCTTTTGTTTGTTTCAGCTTTTGTGCTTCTGGAGTTTATTTTCTGAATGATCTGCTTGATTTGCAAGAAGACCGTCGACATCGGAGCAAGAAATACCGGCCAATCGCATCAGGGGCGCTTCCTCTTCCTATCGGGATTGCCGGAGCTCTTGGATTTCCGATTTTGGCATTTGCCATATCGATTGTATTTTTGCCATTTGCATTTGTAGGCGTTCTCCTGGTTTACTTTGCCATCACGAATGCTTATTCCTTCCTGCTTAAGCGGATCACGACGGTTGACGTCATGACGCTTGCGATCCTCTATACATTGAGAGTTGTTGCAGGGGCGGCGGCAACAGGCGTGGACCTTTCTTCCTGGCTGATCGCCTTTTCGGTCTTTATCTTTGTCAGCCTAGCTTTCATGAAGCGCTATATTGAGGTGGCGGCCTTAACTGAAAATGACAACAAGGTTCGTGGCCGGGGTTACTCTGCAGATGACCGGGAAACAATGTTTGGTCTTGGTATTACGAATTTTACCGCGGCAGTTGTTATTCTTGCCCTTTATATCAATAGTCCGTTTGTGCTGAGCTCATATTCCAGTCCAGAAGTTCTGTGGCTCCTGTGCTTGATTGTCCTGTTCTGGGGGAACCATATATGGGTATGTGCGCGACGGGGGAAATCCCGGATGACCCGGTTGTTTTCGCAATCAAAGATCGGGCGAGCCAACTCGTTGGGGTTAGCTTTGTCGTAGTTCTGTTCCTTGCTAAATATTTAGTATTTTGATTTTACCTGCCGCGTCGCGCGCGATGTGTAAATAGGAGACTTATAGAATGTCATTCCTTGTTCTTGGCCTGATCCTGCTGACCGTATTTGCATCGGCATGCGCGCAGCTTGTCTTGAAGCTTGGCGTGGCGGACCAGAAGATGCAGGCAGCAATGCAGTCGGGTATTTATGAGTCTGCCTTGGCGGCTTTGTTCTCGCCATTTATCTGGTTTGGACTGATTATCTATGCACTGAGTGTGGTGCTTTGGCTTTGGGTTCTTTCTAAAGTAGATTTGAGCGTTGCCTACCCTTTTGTCGGGATTGGTTTCGTGGTGACAATGCTGTTCGGAATTTTGTTGTTAAATGAGAATGTCACGCCGATGCGGATTATCGGCACAGTACTGATTGTTGGTGGCTGCGTTCTCGTTGGTAAGTCTGCTTAGATTGCCTTAAGTGCAAAATCCCACTTCGTTGTCCGGTAACATAATAACAGGACAACGAAATGAGTATTTGCAGTGTTTTAACGCGCGGGTCACTCCGTCGGCATGTGAAAGCCGGGCGTTGAGAGGGAAAGGGCGATTTCGTCGTCCGCCATGTCTTCCACGATATTTTCAAACAGCGGTGAAGAAAGGTAGCGTTCCCCAGTATCAGGCAGCATGCAGAGGATAACAGATCCTGGCGCCGCTTTCTCTGCAACCTTCATGGCGACTGCAAAAGTTGACCCGCCAGATATGCCGGTGAAAATCCCTTCATTCTGTGCAAGTTTCTGCGACCATTCAATTCCTTCTGGTCCTGCGATCGGAATAAGTTCGTCGTAGTATCCCTGATCAAGAGACTCCTGAAGAACGAGCGGGATAAAGTCCGGCGTCCAACCTTGGATCGGGTGGGGTTCGAAGGATTTATGACCCTCACTCGGGGAGCCGCTTGAATCGCGTTCTTGGGCAACGCCGCTACCGACAAGCTGAGCATTGGCGGGTTCGGTCAGAACTATCTTGGTTTCCGGACGCTCCTTCTTCAGGACACGGGATACACCGGTCATTGTGCCGCCTGTTCCATATCCGCTTACCCAGTAATCAAGCCGATGCCCATCGAAATCAGCGAGGATTTCCCGCGCCGTTGTATTTTCATGGATCAGCGCGTTATCGGCGGTTTCAAACTGGCGTGCAAGGAACCAGCCGTTCGCCTCCGCCAGTTCTTTCGCCTTTTGATACATGCCAAAGCCCTTCGCCGCCCGGGGCGTGAGGACTACCTTTGCACCAAGAAAGCGCATAAGTTTCCGTCGCTCGATAGAAAAGCTGTCGGCCATAGTGACGACGAGGGGGTATCCCTTAGCCGCGCAGACCATGGCAAGGCCAATTCCCGTATTGCCGCTGGTCGCCTCGACAACGGTTTGGCCAGGTCTTAAATCTCCGCGCTTCTCCGCCTGCTCAATAATCGAAATAGCGAGTCGATCCTTAACGGAAGCGGCCGGATTAAAAAATTCTGCCTTCACATATAGCTCGACACCTTCAGGTGCAAGGCGATTGACGCGGATGCAAGGTGTATTGCCAATAGTGTCTACGATAGAGGAATATAATTGCCCCAACCCTTCTGTTGTGCGCGTGCCTCCTTTTGTGTTCTGGTTCATTTTTCACTCCCGATCTATTGGTGCCCGGCTTTGATTGCCCAGCGGTTAGAAAAATTAAAATGTCTAAAAGGTGATTTGACGATAACCATGTTGGTGGAACAAATCCAACTCATTTCTTGGTTACAATGGTATGGTAATTTCATCTCAGGTTGCACGCGGCGCAACATGTGTGTTTTCTAATGTACCTTTGAGGAATGTATCGTAAGGGTGAGAATTGACGATTGTAGATGCAACATATTGTCATAAATTAAGTAAATATATATAATTTAAACAAGTAATTTTCAGTAAAAATGAGAAATTATTTTCATTAATGTACTTATTATTTATAAAAATAATTATACTGCAAATGCGAACAAAAAAATACTACGCTCGTTGAAAAGTTTTATTGACGCTGAACGAAACGCTTGCTTATACTTTTCAAATCACCGTATTCGTCCGCTTAAGTAATACGGCGTGAAAAAACTAAAAAAATCGGACAATAGTGGGAGGCTATCCTGTTTGAATTTTTTCAGTTAGTTATCGGGGGCGTGTCCATCGGGTGTATCTATGCCCTTGTCGCCCTCGGTTTCGTATTGATCTATAAGGCGACGGAAGTCGTCAACTTCGCGCAAGGCGAGTTGATGATGCTAGGTGCCTTTCTTGCATACACCTTTATATCTATCCTTGGGTGGAACTATTGGGCCGGTGCTGCTGCGGCTATTTTCTGCATGTTCTTCGTTGGAAACTTTGTAGACCGGATATTTCTTCGTCCGGTGCTGGGTCAGCCGCAATTTTCCATTGTCATGGTAACCATTGGATTTGGATATATGGCGCGGAGCGGGGCGGGTATGATTCCCGGCTGGGGAACAGAAACCTACGCGATTTCCACACCCTTTTCGAGCGAGGGGATGAGTCTGGTGCCGGAATCTATTGGTTCTCTCGTCATATCTCAAACGGATCTATCTGTGATTATTGCAACTATTATCCTCTGTGCCGTCTTGTACGCCTTTTTCACCCACACGCGGCTTGGTATTGCGATGCAGGCATCCTCGCAGAACCAGCTGGCCGCCTATTATATGGGTATTCCGGTTAAGGCCGTTTTCTCCATGATCTGGGGTATAAGTGCGGCGGTTGCGGCGGCGGCGGGTATACTTCTTGCGCCGACCACCCTGATTGATACCAGTATGGGCTTTATCGGGTTAAAGGCTTTTCCGGCCGCTGTGCTGGGCGGATTCGGTTCTATTCCAGGCGCAGTCGTCGGAGGCGTTATCATCGGAATTATTGAGACGCTCGCGGGGTTCTATCTGCCGCCCGGCTTTAAGAACGTGGCCGCATATGTGGTGCTACTCGTTGTTCTGGTTGTTCGGCCGCAGGGGCTGTTCGGTCAGAAGACCGGAAAGAGAGTGTAGTCATGCGGTTTCTTTTTAAAACAGACTATAATCAGGATATCCGGATTGCGAAACACTCAGGTTACTATTGGTCCTACGGGCTATTATTGCTGATTGTCGTAGCGGCGCCTTACATCCTGGAAGGCTACTATATAGGACAGATGACGCAGCTTTTCATCATCGCTATGGCGGGTGTCGGTTTGATGCTCCTTGCGGGATATACGGGGCTGGTCAGTCTTGGGCATGCGGCGTTTTTCGGCATAGGTGCCTATACCGAGGCTGTGCTCACAAGCAATGGGGTGCCACTGCCGTTTATGGAAGAACCGGTAATCTTCCCCTTCGTCATTTCCATGCCGCTTGCTGCAATTTTTGCGGCGCTGGCAGGGGTGGTAATTGGTATCCCGGTTCTGCGCTTGACTGGAATTTATCTGGCCATCGCAACATTTGCCTTTGCCTTGATAATTGAAGAGATCCTCTCTCGTTGGGAGAGTGTGACAAATGGCTATACGGGGCTTTTGGTGGAATCTCTCTATATCGGGGATACGGAACTTACGGATGGTGCGCCGTTTTACTTTCTGTGCCTCGGCTTGCTGGTCCTCGTTATTTTAATGTCGATCAATCTTCTGCGGTCGCCGACGGGACGCGCAATGATGGCTATCCGTGATTCAGAGGTATCCGCCCAAAGCATGGGTGTTAATCTGGCACGTGTGAAAACCACAGCCTTTGCCCTTAGTGCCGGCATCACGGGGCTAGCCGGGGCCTTGTTCGCACACAAGCTGGGCTTCCTCTCGCCGGAAAGTTTTACGGTGTTCCAGTCTCTGGAACTGCTGGTACTCGTTGTGGTTGGCGGCATTGGATCACTTCATGGCGCGATTTTCGGCGCAATGTTCGTGCTAGCGCTGCCGCAAGGGCTGGCCATTCTGAAGGACTATCTGCCGACGGCTATTGCGGAGACACCGGGGATGGAGCCTTTTATTTTCGGCTTTATCCTGGTGCTGGTCATTATTTTTGAACCCTATGGTATTTACGGCCGCTGGTTGAAGATAAAGCATTATTTCCAGATGTTCCCTGTCTACAAGAAGGCCACCTTCAAACGCCAAAAAGCCTATATGAAGTCGGAACGATTGAAATGAGTTTTTTCAAAGCGGAAAATCTGGCGATTAACTTCGGCGGCGTTAAGGCGGTCGATGGAGTTAATTTTGAGATCAAAAAGGGCGAGTGTTTTACCATTATCGGCCCGAACGGTGCGGGTAAGACGACGATTTTTAACCTGATTAGTCGGATTTATGATTCGACCGAAGGTACGATGACGTTCGACGGTCAGGATATTACAAAAGTACCGCCGCATGCCATTGCCAGCCTTGGTATCGCCCGGACATTCCAGAATATCGAGCTGTTTGAGCATGCGTCCGTATTGCAGAATTTGCTGGTCGGGCGTCATTGTCATTCGAGAACGAATTTATTTTCTGAATTGACATTCACGCCATCAATGCGAAAAGCTGAAATGGCGCATCGCGAAAAGGTGGAAGAGGTCATCGACTTCCTTGATCTTCAACATTACCGGGAAAGCCTGATTACGAACTTGCCATATGGGGTTCGTAAAGTGGTTGAGTTGGGCCGGGCATTATGCACAGAGCCCAAACTGATATTGCTCGATGAGCCGTCATCGGGACTCAATGTCGAAGAAACCCAGGACATGTCTTTCTGGATCGATGATATCAAAAAGGATCTGGGTATCACTGTGCTGATGGTTGAGCATGACATGGGATTGGTATCGGAAGTGTCCGATCAGGTACTGGTGCTGAACTACGGCAGGATGCTGGCATTCGGTTCTCCCCAGGATGTGCAGAACGATCCGGAAGTTATCAAGGCCTATCTGGGAGAGTAGATAATGAGTGATGCGATCCTGAAAGTCCGAAATATTGAAACATACTACGGCCCGATTATGGCAATTCGAGGCATATCTATTGATGTGCGCGAAGGACAGATTGCAACGGTTCTGGGCGCGAACGGTGCAGGTAAAACGACTATCTTGAAAACGATCAGCGGTATCATGGATCCGCAAAAGGGTGTTGTGGAATTTAATGGGCAAGAAATCCAGAAACACGACCCCGACTGGGTGATGCGCCAAGGGATCAGCCATGTCCCGGAAGGGCGGGAAGTTTTTCCGTTTCTATCAGTATATGACAACCTGATGATGGGTGCCTACACCCGAAAAGATCGGGATGCAATTGCTCAGGATGTAGAACTTGTGCACAGCTATTTTCCGATCCTGAAAGAACGGGGGATCAGCCTGCGGGACAGCTCTCAGGTGGGGAGCAGCAAATGCTCTCAATCAGCCGAGCGCTTATGGCGCGGCCCAAGTTGATGCTGCTTGATGAGCCCAGCCTTGGCCTAAGTCCAAGATTGGTAAAGGAAATTTTCACGATCATCAAGCGATTGAATGTGGAACAGGGCATGACGATGCTGCTGGTTGAGCAGAACGCGAACATTGCGCTGCATACGGCGGATTTCGGCTATGTCCTCGAAGTGGGACGCATCGTTATGGAAGATACGACTGAAAACCTTCTGCAAAAGCAGGATATCCGGGAATTTTATCTCGGCATTCAGGACCAAGGCGTTCGTGGTAAACGCCGTTGGAAAAAACGTAAGACCTGGCGATAGGATAGGCTGAGGCTGGAGGGAAATATGAACGCAATGAATTACCCGCCAACGGTCATTGATGGCGCGACAACGACTTGTCAGCTCTTCTGGAGGCGTGTCAAAGAGCATGACAAGAAGATTGCGATGCGTGAAAAGGATTTCGGCATCTGGCAAACGGTCACATGGTCGGAGTATGGGGAAAAAGCGCGCGCCTGCGGACTGGGCTTGGTTGCGCTTGGCCTGAAACGCGGTGAGACTGTTTCGATCCTAAGTGAAAATAAGCCCGAATGGCTCTATCTTGATATGGGCATACTCTGTGTCGGAGGGGTCAGTAATGGTGTCTATACGACGGATAGTGCGAAGCAGGTGGAATATTTGTGTCAGGATTCACGGACGCGAGTTTTCGTCGCAGAAAATGAAGAGCAACTCGATAAAATCCTGGAAGTGCGGGAGCGCCTGCCAGATCTTGTGAAAATTGTTGTTCTTGATATGGAAGGGCTGCGTGACTTTCAGGACGATATGGTCATTAGTATCGAGGAACTCTATCAACTTGGTGAAACATACCAAAAGGAGCATCCGGATTTCTGGGAAGAACAGATTGCGCTTTCCAAACCCGAAGACTTGGCAATCCTGATATACACTTCCGGTACAACAGGGCCGCCAAAGGGGGCGATGATCTCGCACCGGAACCTGATGTTTCAGATTTCAAATTTGACACCTATCATTGATTTCGGACCTGAGGATGAGCAGCTTTCATTCCTGCCATTGTGCCATGTAGCAGAACGTTCTTTTAGCGTTTTTTTACCATTATTTGCCGGTTCTGTTGTCAATTTTGTCGAAGGCGCAGACACAGTGCCGGAAAATATCCGGGAAGTCTCGCCAACTGTTTTCTTCGCCGTCCCTCGTATCTGGGAGAAATTCTACTCGGCGATAACATTGCAGTTGAAAGAAGCGACGGGATTACAGCAGCTTGCCTATAAATTGGCAATTGGTGCGGGCTATAAGATTGCGGACAAAAAGCTGAACGGTGAAACGCCGAATAAACTGGAAGAATTTAAATTCTGGCTGGCAGACCAACTGGTACTCAAAAATGTGAAGCGTCTTCTTGGATTGGACCGCGCACATTATCTCGGCTCTGGCGCCGCACCAATATCACCGGACCTAATCAAATGGTATTGGGCACTCGGCCTTAGCATGTATGAAGTGTATGGGCAGACGGAAAATACTGGTGTCGCGACGACTAACCTGCCGGATCGATACAAGCTCGGCACAGTTGGGGTCGCCGCACCGGAAACTGAGGTGCGTATTTCCGATGAGGGAGAAATACTTCTTAAGGGACCACATGTCTTTCTTGGCTACCTTAATCAGCCGGAGAAGACCGCAGAAACTGTGACGGATGGATGGCTGCACACCGGGGACGTTGGGTATGTCGATAACAACGGGTTTGTGAAAATTACCGACCGGATGAAAGATATCATAATCACGGCCGGGGGTAAGAACATCACGCCCTCGGAAATAGAGAATCAATTGAAATTTAGTCCCTATATTTCGGATGCCGTCGTGATTGGCGACAAGCGTAAATACCTCAGCTGTCTGATCATGATTGATCATGAGAACGTGGAGAAATACGCGCAAGATCGTGACGTTCCTTTCACGAATTTTCAGAGCCTTTGCAAAACTAGCGAGGTGTTGGGCCTGATCCGCGAAGAAGTAGAAAAGGTGAACAAGAATTTTGCGCAGGTCGAGACGATTAAGGATTTCCGGTTGATTGAGGAAGTTCTCACTGCGGAGGATGATGAGTTGACACCGACCATGAAATTGAAGCGTTCATTCGTAAATCAGAAATACAAAGGGCTGATCGATACAATGTATGCTTGAGCAGTAATTTCGGTAAATTAGCAAAATAGGGTATTATGTCGTTATCAGGGAATAATTTGGGAGAATAACCATGAAACGTAGAAGCTTTTTAAATATCTCGTTGGGGGCCGTTGCGACTATTGCCGCGGCGTTCATTGGATCGGCTGGAATAGCCTCGGCTGATCAGGGGATATATGACGATAAAATAGTTCTTGGATCGCATCAACCGCTTTCCGGACCTGTCGCTCTTTGGGGCGTTCCGGTCACGAACGGTATGCGGATGGCTGTTGAGGATGCCAATGCAAAAGGGGGCGTTAACGGCCGCATGATTGAACTGATCGTCGAAGATTCAGCTTATCAGCAGAACAAAGCAGCTCAGGCCGGAGATAAACTTCTCAAGAAGGACAAGGTTTTCGCCATCGTCGGCGCGCTAGGGACACCTACGAACATGGTGACGATGCCGCGGGCTCTTAAAATGGGCGTCATGAATATTTTTCCGGTTACAGCCGCGAATGAGATGTTCGAGCCCTACCATAAGCTTAAGTTCGGTGGTTTCACGCCTTACAGTGATCAAATGCAGGCCGCTGTGAAATACTTTGTCGATAACAAGGGCATCAAGAAAATCGGTGTTCTCTATCAGGATGACGACTTCGGTAAAAATGTACTTCATGGTTGCGAAGATCAGGCCAAGGATATGGGGCTTGCTGAGGTTGTTAAAACAAACTTTAAGCGGGGATCAAAGGACTTTTCCTCTCAGATTGCCCAGCTCAAGTCTGAGGGTGTTGAACTAGTCTGCCTTGGTACCATTATCGGTGAGACGATCGGCAGCATGGCAACGGCTAAGAAGATTGGTTACGATCCGATCTTTGTTGTGAGTTCTGCTGGTTATGTTCCTGAGAATGTAACTCTGGCGAAAGGCCTGACAGAAGGTTTATATGGAACAGGACAATCCCCAATCCCTTATTATGAAGATGCCACGCCAGAAGTGAAAGCGTGGATGGACGACTACAAGAAGCGCTTTGGTGATGACGCGGTGTTACAGTCAATTGCCGGTTATGACGCAATGCATGTTTTCGTCATGGCGCTTGAAAAAGCAGGACCAGATCTGACTGCTGAAAAAGTCGCGGAAGCCATTGAAAGCATTAAAGACTATCAGAATATATTCGGGGGCGCTCCATATAGCTTCTCTGCTGAAGATCATCTGGGTCCAGATGCACGTAATAGTGCAGGCCTTTACCAGGTTGTTGGAGACAAGTGGCAAAAAGTCAGCGCGATTAGCTATTAATTCTGCGTAGAGGGAGGCGAAAAACCCGGTTTTCCAGCCGGGTTTTTTTATTGGCAAAATTATGACTGCGTATTTTGAGCGACGAGTTCCCGGTAAAGGCCTTGAAGTCTGGCCGTCATGGGGCCGATGCCCTCATGCAACCCGATCTTTTTTCCATCAATCTGCGCGACAGGAGTTTGGGCGCCAAAAGTACCTGTTAGAAAGGCTTCATCTGCGCCATAAGCCTCCACAAGAGAATAGTTCTTCTCAAATACCGGTATATTGTTCGCCCGGCACAGGTCGATCACTTTCTGCCGGGTCACACCATTCATGCAGTAGTCGCCAGTGGAGGTCCAAACCTCACTTTTTCGGACGATGAAGAAGTTGCAGGCGTTTGTCGTATTAACGAAGCCATGCGGGTCCAGCATCAACCCTTCATCCGCCCCGGCTTGCTCCGCCTGCAAGCAGGCGATCACACAGTTCAGTTTGGAATGCGAGTTATATTTTGCATCCTGCGACATAGGAAGTCCGCGGACTTGAGGAACGGTTGCGAGAGAAATACCTCTGTTTTGCAGATGCTCTGAAGGTTTAGAATGCTCCATAATAATGACAATTGTCGGTCCCGTTTTCGAAAGATTTGGATGCTGAAACGGCTTAGATTTGACACCGCGCGTAATCATCAGGCGGCAATGAACATCATGGGTCATTCCGTTGGCGGCGGCGGTCCGGGTAAGGGCGTCCAGAATACCATCTCGATCCATCCCAATATCTAATGAAATCGCTTTGCAACTGTCGAAAAGCCTGTCCATATGCTCATCAAAGAACGCCCATTTGCCACGGTAAAGGCGCATTCCTTCCCACATTCCGTCTCCCAGCATGAACCCGGAATCATAGACGGACACTTTGGCGTCTGACCGGTGAACAATTTCGCCGTTCACATAAATCTTGATATCCTGGTTTCGAGCATCCTCCTCCGCATCATGTGTGGTTAGGTTGTTTTCATTCATAATTCATTACCTGTTCGTATCCTGAGATTGTGCGGAACTTTCGGCTATATCCTTTGCGTTTTCTATCAAAAAGTAAAGGTAGGGGCATTCCATTTTGTCTCTGTTCTTTCATCTTACTCCATGTAAAAATAATATAATTAGTGAGAACAAATCCTCTTGCGGATTTCCCGTCAGCAACAGATTGATCTCCACTAAAAAACAGAGGCGATTATTCTGTCGAAATTTCGGCGAAGAAGAAGCCCTATAAAACAAGGCGGGTAACCGCTGGGAGGAAAAAATGAGTGTCGATCTTACGCCCGAGCAGCTTCAGATCAAGGATAGCATTACCCGTCTATGTCAAAAATTTGATGATAACTATTGGCTTGCGCGAGATAACGACGGTGAGTTTCCGGAAGAATTTTGCCGCGCCATTGCGGATGAAGGATGGATGGGGATTGCCATGCCCGAAAAATATGGCGGGAGTGGTCTCGGCATATCTGACGCTGCCGTCATGGTGCAAGCCATTACGGAATCTGGGGCCGCCAATGCTGGTTTCGCGGCTATTGCCATTGGGATATTCGGCCTGAACCCGGTCGTTGTTTTCGGTACAGAAGACCAGAAGCAACGATGGTTGCCTCCGATTATAAAGCGCGAGGATGTTGCCTGTTTTGCTGTAACAGAACCGAACACGGGGCTGGATACAACCCGTTTGAAGACCCGGGCCATCCGCGACGGAGATCGTTATATTATCAAGGGTGAGAAAATCTGGACTTCCACAGCCTTGCAATCGAATAAGATGCTTCTGATTGCCAGGACAAAAAGAGAGGACGAGACAGCACGACCAATCGATGGGCTTTCCTTGTTTTATACGGACCTGAACCGGGATCATGTCGAAATCAGGCCAATCGATAAAATGGGCCGTAAATGTGTTGATTCCAATCAGCTGTTTATTGATGATCTGCCTGTTCCGAAGGAAGACCTGATCGGTGAGGAAGGTAAGGGGTTCCGATATCTGCTTCATGGTCTGAACGCCGAAAGGATACTGATTTCTGCTTCGATGGTCGGGCTTGGCCGCTGTGCCCTCAAGCGCGCTTCAGATTATGCCCGGGATCGTGTCGTTTTTGATCGACCGATCGGCATGAATCAGTCTATCCAGCATCCTTTGGCGCAATCCTGGGCGGAGCTTGAGGCGGCCAACCTTATGGCATTTCGTGCAGCTCATTTATACGATTCAGGACAGGAATGTGGACTGGAAGCAAACGGCGCGAAGTATCTCGCGGCGGAGGCGGCGTTCAAGTCCTGTACCAATGCAGTTATGACGCATGGCGGCATGGGATATGCGAAGGAATTCCACGTGGAAAGATACCTGCGTGAATGCCTGATCCATCGGCTGGCGCCGATAAGCCCACAGCTAATTTTAAGCTACCTTGCGGAGCGGGCACTTGATTTGCCGAAATCTTACTAAAGAAAATTTAATGGCCGATGATGGCTTTTTTCTTGTCGTTTGACCTTAAGTCTGCAACCCTTAAGACCATGCGTTTTCAAGAATAACACGGAGAGAATCCGGAAGGAGGAAAACATGCATGTTATATTAATAGGCTGCGGAATAGCGGGAGCCGCACTGTCACTGACCCTCAAAAGGGCGGGGATTTCCCATCTAGTGCTGGAACAAGCCTCTAAACTTTCCGAAGTGGGCGCGGGCCTTCAACAAAGCCCGAACAGCATTCGGGTTCTTGAATATCTGGGTCTAAAGGATGAGTTGGCGCGCATCGGGGTGCCGCCGGCAGCGCATCTGTTCAAGGATTATAAAACCGGGGAAGTTTATCTCAAAACACCGTTAATGCCGAAGGTGGAAGAATACTTCGGCGCCCCCTATTACCATGTCCATCGGGCGGATTTACTCGACATTATGGTTGGCGCGATGGATCCGAGTAACGTCCGGCTGAACTGCAAGGTTGTCGATGTTAAGGAAAATAATGACGGGGTCGAAGTCCATTTAAGTGATGGCACAGTCGAAAAGGGCGATGTTCTGATCGGGTCGGACGGACTTCATTCCATGGTTCGCGAAAAGTTCTTTGCGCCCGAAAAGCCGCGCCCCTCGGGCTGTGTTGCCTGGCGGGGACTGGTCCCGGTTGACGTCGCCCGGAAACTTGGCTTTGAGCAGAACTCCTATGTCTGGATGGGGCCACATCGTTCGGCAGTTCTCTACTATGTCTGTGGTGGCGATCTTTTTAACTGGGTCGGGATTGGCCCTTACAATGACAATGCGAAGGAATCCTGGTCGCAGACAGGCTCTCGCGATGCCGCTCTTAATGAGTATGATGGTTGGAATGAGCAGATACGCGAGTTAATTGCGGGCACGGAAAGTCTGTTTATGACCAATATGATAGATCGTGAGCCGCTTGACCGCTGGGTCACGGACCGGGTTGCTCTGATGGGGGATGCCGCGCACGCGATGATGCCGTATCACGCGCAAGGCGCAGGGCAGAGTATTGAGGATGCTTGGGTGCTGGGCCGATCCCTTGAGATGGCGGAAGGTAATATTCCTGCGGCCCTTAAAAAATATGAGGGGCTTCGTCTCGACCGTGCAAACCGGGTGCTGTTGCAATCCCGCGCGGCAGAGAATCTCTTTCATATGAGCGATCCGGAAGAAGTTTCGCGCAGGAATGCCCGTTTCGCACGTCATCAGCAAGAAGACCAGGATGGCTTTCCGGTCGGCCAACGCTGGCTCTATTCCTATGATGCGGAAAAGGCGGTAATGGGCACGGATGATGAGTGGCGAGAGCTTTCTTGGTAAGGCGCAACTCAAAAGGTAAAAAACAATAATAAAGAAAGGTTAGTTTCTGATGTCAGGTTTGTATTACGAGGAATTCGAAGTGGGGATGGAATTTAATCATTCCCTTACCCGCACGGTGACGGAGATGGATAATGTCATGTTTTGTGCCATGACTCATAATCCTCAGCCGTTGCATTTGGACGAGGAATTTTCGAAGCAAACTGAGTATGGTCAGCGCATTGTAAATAGCCTGTTTACCCTCGGTCTCGTAATCGGTGTGACGGTGGCGGAAACAACGTTGGGCACCACGCTTGGAAACCTCGGAATGACAGATATCCGCTTCGTTAATCCGGTTTTCCATGGAGATACAATTCGCGTGGTCACCCGGATCAAGGAAATGCGCGAGAGTAAATCACGCCCCACCGCAGGTTTGGTTGTATTTGAACATATCGGCTATAACCAACGGGATCAGGAAGTTGCTTATTGTGTTCGTACAGGTCTGATGAGGAAGCGGCCATGAGGCTTTTGCGATCATGGTTGTTTGTGCCCGGTGATAGCGAACGCAAAATGGAGAAGGCGCTTGGCAACGATGCGGATGCTCTATTGCTGGATCTGGAAGATTCTGTCGCAGATGACCGTCAGGATGTGGCACGGGAAATGGTCGCGGACTTTCTGGCCGCGAACCAGGATCGGTCGCAGCAACAGCTTTGGGTGAGGATTAATCCGCTTGATACGGATATGGCCCTGCCGGATTTGGCGGCTGTCATGTCTGGGGCGCCCGATGGCATCATTTTGCCAAAAGTATATTCGGCAGCTGAAGTAAACCGGCTTGCGGATTTTCTTTTGGCGCTTGAGGCACGTGAAGGGCTTGAGCTCGGCTCGACAAAAATTTGCAGCGTTGCGACAGAAACGGCGGCTTCACTACTGACGTTTGATAGCTATCTGAAGGACATTTCTCCCAGACTGGTCGCGATGACCTGGGGAGGAGAGGATCTGGCGGCGGCACTCGGTGCGTCAACGAATAGGCATCCGACAACCGGAGAATATGACGATCCGTTTTTGCTGGCCCGCTCTCTCTGTCTTGCGACGGCGCGCGCCATTGATGTACAGGCAGTCGGCGTCGTCTATGTCGATTTTCGGGATAGCGCAGGGCTGGAGCAGGAATGCCTGCGGGATCGTCGGTCCGGATTCATTGGCAAGGTTGCCATCCATCCAGCGCAAGTTGAAGTGATCAACCGCGCATTTACGCCGACGGACGAGGAAATTGACTTTGCTCGAAGGGTGATTGATATTTTTGAGCAAAATCCCGGCATGGGGACAATCGGTTTAGACGGGAAAATGCTCGATATGCCGCATTTGAAGCAGGCAAAGAATGTGATCGCGCTAGTGGATCAGCTACGCTAACCCGATATAAATCAAGGAGGGCAAAAAAATGAATAATACGCAATCCGTAACCCATATATCTGCCGCCGATCATGCGCTTTTGATGGAAAAATATATCCGGGAAGGAGAGGTGCGTGCCTATGCTCTTGAAAACCGGGGGCCAATCAAGTTGGGACCGGATGGCAAACTTGATAAAGAAATCCTGAATGCCTATCGGGAGCATGGATTTTACGTTTTTGAGAATGTCGTGGATGACACTGAATTGCGTGAGCTTCGGGAGGATGTCGAGCGTGTCCTTTCACGGGCACCGGTTGAGCCGGAGGCGGCTCTGGATGCGTCTGGTCGGCCAGCAATGGGGCCTGAATTCACACGCTACCCCTATCGGTTTGCAAAACCACTTAGCGATCCGCTTGGCGGCACCGCAAAGAACAAAGGGCGTCATCCGGTCAAGATGCTCAATCCGACACCGGGCGAAGATGCGCCGAGTTGGACCATCGAACTTTTGACGGGCAATTTACACCTGATGGATTCCTGCCTTCGCCTCTACGGTCACCCGGGGTTGCTTGCCGTCGCGGAGGCTATTAACGGCCCTGATTTTGTTCCCTATAACGAAGTGGCTTTCATCAAGGAACCGGGCCTTGGGCCCTCTGTCGCTTGGCATCAGGATGGAACAACCCATTGGGATGCGCCTGACTGGAACGAAGATGCGCATGGTTTTAACTTCATGACACAGCTCTACCCAAGCACGCCGGCCAACTGTGTCTGGGTTCTGCCAGGCAGCCATAAAAGCGGAAAAGCGAACATCCCCGCCCTGGTGAATGAAAGCGGGTCGGAACGGCTAGCTGAAGCGGTGCCGCTAGTCTGTGAGGCGGGGGAAGTTTTTGTCGTTAATCGGCAACTGGTGCATGGGTCTTTTGCTAATTCATCTCCGGATAGAAGAGTAACGATAAACGCTGGGTTTTTCCCGCGTGCGCGTGTTCTCGACGTTTCGACAAGTCAGCTTGATGATCGCATGGAAACATATAATGCGGAACGTATTCACGCCCGCAGTCGGATCATTGCGCTCGGTATTGATGCGCGTCAGCAGCGGTTTCCGGGTGAACCAAGATTTAATTATCAGCCGTTGGCTGGAGAGATAGAGGAAAATCGCTGGAACGAGGAGAACCGCGAGAAACTTCTTAAAAATTACAACCTGAATGATATCTACATTTGACGTTAATGAATTAGGTCGTAAACTTGCGGCAGCGCGCAAATCCTTATATGCAATGCGCCTGCCGAGGGAGTAATGCGACATGATTACCTTATTGATTATCATCGGCCTGATCGCCGCCATCATTCTGTATGTCATTGTGACTTACAATGGATTTGTCACTCTGCGTGAGAAAACCAATGAGGCCTGGAGCGGAATCGAAGTTCAGATGAAGCTTCGATACAATCTTATTCCCAATCTGGTTGAGACGGTAAAAGGATATGCCAAGCATGAATCGAGCACGTTTGAGGCCGTGACACGGGCGAGAAATGAAGCCATGTCAAATCACGGATCCCCGGCCGAGCAGGCCCAAACGGAAAATATGTTGTCTGGAGTGTTAAAATCCCTGTTCGCCCTTGCGGAGGATTATCCAGAATTGAAAGCTAACGAGAGTTTCCAGAGTCTTCAGGATCAGTTGGCGGAAGTAGAGGACAAGATACAGGCGGCCCGCCGTTACTATAATGGCGTGGTACGGGATAATAATATCAAGATTGACCAATTCCCCAGTAATCTTGTTGCTAATGCTTTTAACTTCCTCAAAGCCGAGTTCTTCGAACTGGCCGAAGATGAAGAAGCCGCCCGTAAGCCAGTCGATGTTAAGTTCGACTAACCGGTACCCTCCTGATCCGATGGTATTCTCAAGACAAAAGCCAGAGTTGCTGCGTTCTGTCCTGATTGGATTAGTCTTTCTGATTGGGTTGGTATTTCCGTCGTTACCTCACGCAGAAGAACTCATCAAGAACTTCGAAAGTGATCTCTGGGTCCACAGCGACGCAAGCCTGACAGTGCAAGAGCGGATCACGGTTATAAGCGAGGGGAAGCAAATACGGCGCGGGATTTATCGTGATTTTCCGACGGACTATGAGGACTCCCAAGGCAATGAGTATCGTGTTGGCTTTGAAGTCGAGGAAGTCACCCGCGACGGACGCGCGGAACCCTTTCACACTGAGCGGCAATCCAACGGCGTGCGCGTCTATATCGGGGATAAAAATGTTTTTCTCCCTGATGGAAAGCATAGCTACACGATCACCTATAAAACCACCCGCCAGATTGGAAATTTTGACGATATTGATGAGCTGTACTGGAATGTGACCGGAAATGGCTGGGCTTTTATCATCGAACAGGCGAGCGCTCGAGTGCATTTGCCGGATGGCGCCCGTATACAGGATTATATTGCTTACACCGGATATCAGGGCGATAGGGGCAAGTCCTATGGGGCCCGCGAATTTGCAGACGGAATGCAATTCTACACAACGAAATCGCTTCAACCTCGCGAAGGGTTGACCATTGCAGTTTCCTGGCCGAGCGGATTTGTCACGCGGCCCACGGATACGGAGAAGCTTGGCTATCTGCTGTCTGACAATAAAATCCTCTTTATTGGTATCATTGGCCTGCTGATTATCATTGCCTATTATCTTTTTGTCTGGTGGCGAGTGGGCCGTGACCCCGCCGCGGGAACAATCATTCCGCTTTTCGATCCCCCAGACGGCTATTCTCCTGCGGCGATGCGGTATATTCGGAATATGGGTTTCGATAACAAAGTTTTCTCTGCCGCAATATTGAGTATGGCGGTGAAGGGATATTTGACGATTGAGGAAGATAGTTCTGGAACTTATACCCTCAAGAGAACCGGGAAAAAAGCACCGCTCTCCATGGGGGAAAGAGCTGTCGCAAACAGTTTTTTCAATTTCGAAGATGATGAACTTGAACTTAAACAGAAAAATCGGGCAATTATACAAAATGCCCGTAACAGTCTGAAAGAGTGGCTGCGGACCGAGTATGAAAGAACATATTTCAAGAACAACCGCCTGTATTTCCTCCCAGGGGCCGGGCTTTCCCTCCTCGTCATTATATTAATGATTATCTGGGCGAAGGATCCGGGCACAGCCGCTTTTATTTCTTTCTGGCTCGCAGGTTGGACCGCTGGTGTTTATTTCATCCTCCGTAAGGGTTATCGAGCATGGCTGGAATTTTTAAGTGGAAAGAACCCCTTTTCCGGTGTTGGCGCAATTGTCTTGTCTGCCATGGTCGTTCCCTTTCTCGGCGGTGAGGCGGCTGGGTTAATGTTTCTGGTTGAGGCAACGTCACCGGCCGCCGCGTTTCTTTTCCTGCTGATACAGCTTGTGAACCTGCTTTTTTATCATTGGTTGAAGGCTCCGACATTGCTGGGTCGGAAAATACTGGACAGGTTTGCGGGCTTTGCGGATTTCCTGAGTGTCACTGAAAAAGACCGCATGAACTTCTTTAATCCGCCGGATCGTACGCCGGAACTCTTTGAAAAATTTCTCCCCTTTGCTGTGGCGCTGGATGTAGAAAATGCTTGGGCTGAGCAATTCTCGAACAGCTTTGCCAATGCACATGAAGCTCCAGCTCAGATGACCGGCTACCGCCCGGCCTGGTATAACGGTAGGCATTTCAACCCGACAAATCTGGCTGGATTCTCAACCTCTCTCGGGCGTGGTTTTACGAGCGCCATTTCTTCGGCCGCCACTGCGCCGGGCAGTTCAAGTGGTTCTTCCGGTGGCGGATCATCGGGGGGTGGCGGTGGCGGTGGCGGAGGTGGCGGCTGGTAACGATCTTTGGTCACTCACCGCTTGTCCCGTGATCCGTAGCATCGTAGGATCGGCTGTCCTTAACGAGGGAGCCGTCCTATGAAGTACAGCCCGCAAAACCAAACTCCTGCCGATGCGGATGTCCGTCGCGCCATCAAGCCGGTGATTGTTTATCCTGTTGATACGCTACCGCTGCCAAACGCAAATATTTACGATGAGGCTCGCGCGAATTTGGAGCAGATCGATGAGGTCATTGTCGCGCCCCGCGACGCCGAATGCTTCCATGTTCCTGCGGGTCATTTTTTCCGTATCGTCAGTATTGAGGGCCCTCAGGTGGGTGATCTTAATCTCTGGAATGTAGGCGATGTAAATGAACGGTTTTTCAGCGGCAAAACCCGTGCATTACACGGCACTCATGTCAGCGTTGGCGACCGGCTCTGGAGTAATCTGCCCTATATGAGACCGATGGCAACACTTACCTATGATACGCTCGATTGGTATGGCTGGGATGATGACGGCGGGGGCGTACATGATGTTATCGGAACCCGTTGCGATCCCTATACCAATGTCATGCTGGGCGGCGATGAGTATCACTATTGCTGTCATTCCAATCTCATCCGAGCCTTTGCAAAGTCACAAAGCATTTCATATGACGCTGCTGAGCCCTTCGTGCATGACGTTCTGAATGTTTTTATGTGCACCGGGTTCACCAAAGATACGCATCAGTATTTCATGAAGGCGAGCCCGGTTCGCCCCGGTGACTATCTGGAGGTATTCGCGGAAATAGATCTTTTAGGCGGGCTTTCGACCTGCCCTGGCGGCGATTGTAGCTCCGGGCATTCCAGCGATGATGCCGCCTGCTATCCACTCAAAGTCGAAATTTATAAGGCAACCAAGGGCCTTCCAGCAGACTGGCATCCTGCTGAGAGATCCGGCTATTCACGTCATCATGGTGCCAAAGAATAGCTCTAACGGCTGTCTGCCGAATAAAGGATTGCCATGCCGATTTTTGCAAGGCGGGCCGCATGGGCATTTTTAGCGATTGTGAGTGATTTTGAGATATCTCGGAACAAATAATGGATATGGGGGCTGTCGATATCAGGACATTTTTCCATCACGGCACTGAAAGCCTCGGAACAGTTTTGGCATTGTTGGTGAAAACCGAGTTGCAACTCCAATATTGGTTGAAGATCATCTCCCGCAGCGTCCGCCATTGATGCTAGCTCTGCTGCAATGACATCCAGAGCTTGTAGTTTAGTCGCTATTGCCCCGAGTTGCACTGCAAGATCGTCGCTTGCCTCTGCTGCAATATCCGAAAGTAAGCGATACATTGATCCGACCTGACCGGCGGCTCCGGCGGCATCTTCGATTGCCCGCATTCGCATGGAGGTTCGGTCAAATGCATCTCCTTCTTCGCCAAGGAGATTTGCTGCTGGAACGCGACAGTTCTCGAGCACAATGCCGCCATGAGGGCAGGGGTGTAAAAATCTATTTTGACGCCATCTGTGCGGCGAAAACCGGAGCTGTCGGCAGGCACGAGTATAGCACTGAAGGCCTTTCTGCCGCCCGTTTCATCTGTAATCGCGAGGACGATGAATTGGTCAGCAAGGGGACCGTTTGTCAGGAAGGCCTTCTCACCATTCAGAACAAATTCCGCGCCCTCACGTCGTGCTGTTGTTTTCAGAAATTTTGGATGGGCCCCGGCACGGGGTTCGGAAATGGCAACGGAGAGTGTTGTTTTTCCGGCGGCGAGGAGCGGTAACAGCTGCTGTTGCACGGGTGAGGGTGTGTCCGTCGCAATATGTAGCTTGGACATGAGCCAATGGGCCATGAAAACCATTGTTACGCCGGGAACTCCGCCCGTCCGGCTGATTACGCGTCCGGCGGCGGAGAGAAGACTATAATTCGCCCCAAGGCCTCCGTGATCTTCGGGTAAGGAGAGGCCCGCGAGGCCGGAGGCGCCAAAGGTGTGCCATAAATCTGGAGGAAAATCGTTAGCCTTGATTAACTTTCCGCGATTTGGTCGGATATGAGCTTCGGCAAAATCCCTGATTTTGTTTAGTAAGTCTGCAGATTGGTTCTTTGCCGAATACACGTCACTCATCCTTTAGTATGGGTCTGGTTTTTATTCTTCGCGAGGGCGCGGATGCCATCATAGCATAAGGATAAAGACAATTCCGAATTCGCTACTCTCGAGATCTTGCTTGTCCGCACTTTGCATATTAGCTGTTATTCAATTTGTAGACGCTGACACCGGGAGCCTCTATGGTAAAGCTATTGACGGTGGCGGAACCAAGCAAAAGTAATCAAAAATCACCGCCGCCTCTATTTTCAGGGAGGGTTGCCACCATGAATTTTACTGTGAAACCTGTTGATGCAACGTTTGGTGCCGTTGTGACAGGCCTTGATCTGAAATCCTTGGGCGAGGCCGATTTTTCCGATCTTTATGCCAACTGGTTGCAATATTCTCTGCTGATATTTCCTGCGCAGCATTTGACCACTAAACAACAAGTGGCGTTCGCCCGCCGTTTTGGGGATATGGAGTTTGATCTGGCGCCCATCAGTAATGTCGATGCTGACGGGAATCTGATTAAGTCGAATGAGAACGACATGGTCAAGATACTCAAGGGGAATATGGGGTGGCATCAGGACAGCACCTATATGCCGGTACAGGCCAAAGGGGCAGTGTTCAGTGCACATGTCGTCCCATCAGAAGGCGGGGAAACAGGCTGGGCCGATCTCACAGCGACTTATGAGGCTTTGGATCAGGCAACGCGCGACCTCATTCAAGATATGAGAGCCTATCATTCGCTCCATTATAGCCAGCAAAAAATGGGTTTCACCCAAAAGAAGAAAGATAGTGAATACAGCGGTTATGGTCTTCACGATCTGGAACCACCGCTTCGGCCTCTCGTCAAAACCCATCCGGAGACGGGTCGACCATGCCTGACCATCGGGCGTCACGCTTATGGCATTCCCGGATTAAGCGAAGAGAAATCTGAAGCGCTTCTGGAAGAGCTGGTCGATTTTACCTGTCAGGCTCCCCGTATCTATCATCATCACTGGGAGCCAGGGGATGTGGTGATATGGGATAATCGTTGCCTGCTGCATCAAGCTACACCATGGGATATGAACCAGCCGCGTATTATGTATCATTCGCGTATTGCCGGGGATCCAAAAAGTGAATTTGCGCCGAGCCAGCCGTAGTCATGTGGAATTAAACATATAGAGGAGAGTATTGTGAAACTATACGATCTGCCTGCATCGCCAAATGCCCGCCGTGTCCGGATTTTTATTGCAGAAAAAGGATTAGATATCCCTAAAGAGGAAATCGATCTTTCCTCAGGTTATCACAAAACGCCAGAGTATTTAGAGAAGAATATTCTTGGACGTATGCCAGTGCTTGAACTGGACGATGGAACGACAATCTCGGAAAGCCATGCGATCTGCCTCTATCTGGAGGAGATACATCCTGAACCTCCACTCATGGGGACAACGCCGTTGGAGCGGGCGCAAATTGAGATGTGGAACCGGCGTATAGAGCTGGAATTGCTGACCCCACTTGTAAACGCCTTTTCTCATAGTCATCCCATGTGGAAAGGTATTCGCAAACAGGTCCCGGAGTATGTGCCGGTTTGCCAAAAACAGGCAACCACTAGTCTAGACTGGCTCGAGTTATCGTTGGAGGGGCGTGAGTATATCGCGGCGGATAGTTACAGTATCGCCGATATTACGGCCCAGTGTGCGATACTGATGGGAAAAGCGGTTGGTGTCCGTCCAACTGAGGACCAAGTGAATATAAATAGCTGGTGGGCCCGCGTAACCAGCCGGCCAAGCGCCCGAGCGTAAAGAACTATTGCTGTGAGAGACAGAAATATGGCTTTCTCATCGCTTTAGTTATGCCTTAGGCTTGCCTTATTGGTATGTCCTTGTAACTGACATAAAGTCATTCAGGAAGGATAGATGGCGGCAGGCGCAAAATCAGGCATTCTTCGAAAGCTCATTTGGGGCGGGATTTTTCTGCTCGTTGCTCCGCTTGTCGCCCTAATCCTGTTTCGTTCAACGATTGTGGAATATGCGGGGAAGTTGGCGCTGGATTACTACGGGTTTAACGATGTCATATTGACTGTTGAGGCAGTTACCCTAGATCGCGTTACTATTGAAGAAGTATCGCTCTCTGATCAGATTATACTGCGTGATGTTGCAGTGCATTACACGCCTCTTGCTCTCTTGCGGGGAGAAATTGATAAGGCGGAAATCGACGAACTTTTTATCAATGTCTCCAACCCAAATGATGGCGCCATTAATAAAATAGCCAGCCTTGTCAATGAAGAGGGTGGTAAGGACGAAGCCGCGCAAACGTTCCAGATTCCGGAAATCTCCCTAAAAACCGGGAAGGTTATCTCGAAAGACGAACAACGGTCGTTGCATATGGATTTTTCGGGCACCGTGTCGACCGATCAGATACTGAAGGCTGAAGGCTTGGTAAAGGCTGAGATTAAAACTGCCTCCGGTCCGATCATTCTAGAGGATATGGTGCTTTCTCTGCACGCGGATATAGGCGGACAGTCGGCGGTGTTGGAGCTTAATGGCGGAACCATACGCCATGCTGGACCCAAGCCGGACTGGGCACCGCTCATGCTGGCCGGGCAAGGAGAACTGGCGGCGGGTGCCGCTGATATTCAAATAGCTTTAAGAACGGCGGAAGGTCAGCCCCTGATGGATCTGACTGGAAACTATGATACTGCCTCCGCAGAAGGTCGAGTTCAACTCTCGTTGGAAGCTTTATCATTCCGCCGTGATGGGCTGCAGCCTGTGGATTTGACGCGTTACGCGGAAGGGCTCCCACCCATCGACGCAACAATAAAGTTTGCGGCAATTGCTGAAATTGTCGGATCGGCCATCACCTATGATGGGAATCTTGTCGTTGAGAAAATGGCGGTGGCGCTCACCGATGGGCATCTTGCTTCGGGCAAGCTGCCTGTTAGATTTCAGGGACAGTATGATCTGGAAAACAATACTCAGAATGCCCGAATGACATTGCAGAGGTCTGAAGTGTCGGGTGAATTTTTTGATGAGATGCTGATCATCAGTGATCTTTTCGCTGAGTTGGATATTCAAAATTTTACTGAAAAACTTGATCTTAATACACTCAGCGGAGTGATTAGCGATACTGGTTCAACGCCCGCTTTTTCTCCCTTTCACTTTCTGCTTGCTGGCGGGGTATCGTCATCGCAGGATCTATCGCTTCAGGGAAAAGTTGGTAATAGAGCGGAGAATTTCCAAGTTGATGTGTCTGTGGCGTATGGGATAGAGACTGGCGCAGGGAAGCTGTTCTTCCGGCTGCCCGAAACAAAATTCGGTAGGGATGGAGTGTCGCTTGCCGGGCTATCATCTCACCTAAAAGAAGTTGGAAATAGCCTCACCGGGACTGTGGTGGGCACAGGAGAAATAACCCGTGATTCAGCGGGTAATATCGCCTTTTCATCACTGGATGCTGAACTGAGGAATGGCCAATGGCAGGATAAGATGTTGGTCGCGGAGGGACTTAATTTCAAGGTAATAGGCGGCCAGAATGAAGAGGATACCCTGTTCGAGGGGAGCATTACAGGGCGTACCGGAAACGCCCGGCTGGATGCCCAGAATATAGCTATTTCAGATATTAAGGCGCGTTTTGAAACATCCTTTGAGAATATTACCCTTGGAAAAAATGGACATTTTGGGCTTATTAATATGAAGGTAAGCCCGAAAAAAGGCGCACTTTTCAAGGAGGATCAAATCGTCATTGGAGACGCGGTCTTAAAGGACGAAAGAATTGATTTCACTTTTGCGCTTACTTCAGATTTTCTTGGAAAATATCTTCGTATGGACGGTCGTCATTCTTTATCGGACGAGGCCGGATCAGCGCAAGTCGCTGTTAATCCGTTTTCTTTTTCAGAAGATGGGTTGCAGCTCTCAGATCTTATCGTCTTCGACACAGAGATGAAAGTCGAAGGAGACGTTGTGGCAGGCGGCGAGATAAGCTGGTCCGCAAAGGGTATGAAGTCTTCCGCGGACGTCAGTCTTAACGATCTTTCGATCAAGACAGCGGGTAGTAGTATTTCGGGGCTCATGGGCCAGGTGCATATTAGTGAGTTGAATCCCATCACTGTTTCGTCTCCCCAGGAACTGAAAGCGCGCAGCGCTACTACGGGCATTTTATTGGAAAAGCCTTTTTTGCGCTTTCGCGTCGAGACGAAGAATGGCTCTCCGGTGTTATATCTTGATCTGCTAACGGTTGGGCTGGTGGGTGGTACCGCCATCATTGAAGATGCGCGCGTTGATACGGGCGCGAAGGTCAACCGGATTGAGGTTCAACTGACCCGCCTTGATCTAGAGGAAGTTATGGCACTCAGCAATGTTGAGGAGCTTATTGCGACCGGTCGTGTCAGTGGAAAGATACCTCTCGTTTTTGGTGGAGCTCGTTTGCTTGTCGAAGATGGGTTGCTGGCCGCAGAGGGGCCGGGAGTGCTGAAAATGACGTCGGACGCGGCGCGTCAGGCCCTTGGAGGGGGCGGGGAACAGGCGGAGTTGCTTCTAGATATATTGGAGAATTTCCGTTATTCGGAGCTGTCGATTGAGATCGCAAAGACGGAAAACGGCGAAGACACGGTTAAACTGCATGCTGCGGGCAGTAATCCAGACGTTGAAAATAACCGCCCTGTGGTCCTCAATATCAATCTGACGACTAGTTTGGACAAGATATTTAACGCTCTTCTGGATGGCTACCTCTTGTCGGAAAAAGCGCTCCGTGCTACCGTGGATGGTCGGTAAAATGAGTGAAGGAATATCTGTGGATAAGCATTCTCTTCTTGCGATGTCGATCGTGACAGTGGTTTTGTTCGCCTCAGTATCCTGTACCCCAACGGTAAAGGTTGAGGCGCCGGCGGAACCCATCACAATCAATTTGAATATTAAGCTGGATGCGGAAGTGCGCCTCAAGATAGAAGAGCAGGCCAAAGACGATATTAGTAATAACCCGGGAATTTTCTGATATGCGATCTGTTAAGAACAATAGGAATATGAGCCGTAGGCAGATTTTTCGTAAAGCATTGTTGGCGCTTACTGTTATGGCGTGCCTACCGGTTTTCGCGGTGACACCGGCCTGGGCGGATCAACTGGATGATCTGCGACGTTCCGGCGCGGTTGGAGAAGCGTTTGATGGCTTTGTCCGGGCACGTGATGGGTCTGCGCAAGGGTTTGTTGCCACCCTGAATGAACAGAGACGAGCTATCTATGTGAAACGAGCTAAAACTGAAAATGTTACAGTTGAACAGGTCGGGCGTGTCTATGCGGTAGAAATTTTCAAGAAGGCTCCAGCAGGTACCTGGTTTTTGAATGAAAACGGACAGTGGACACAAAAGTAGGCCTTATTTCTCTACTTTGCGAAAGCGAAAATCGCACATTCCATCGCCCTTCATACAGGTTTTTTCGCGTTTGAGTTCTAGGCCCAAGCCTTCCGCGAGTGCGTAGTCGCAATTACAGATGAGGAGGGGGCCGAGATCGCGTGCCTCCATTTCCTCCATCAATTTCGTATAGGCGCATTTATGCACATCGACATGAAATTCTTCGTCGCTGCGCTTTAGTACATCAAATTCGAAGTCCACACCAATACCGAAGGAGGCAAATTCAGCCTCCAGCTTGGGAATAGTCATTGGCGTCTCACGCGATCGCATTTCGGATGCTTGGCGGTTACGGCTGTCTAACGCCTCGCGTACGAGCTGATGCGCCGTTTCCCGACCAAGCTCTTTTTCCATTGCCCGAACTAACGGTATTTGCGCTTCTACCGTAAGCTTGATGTGTTCAAAGGGGGTAATGTTGTTCTTGTCGGCCATCTTTTGAGTTCCCTTCGCAGAGGCTTTCCGTCCGATAAGGCCACCGAACGGAAAGATAGGGCGGCATATCCTAGTTCGTGGCGTTTGCTGCGTCGATTTTGTCTTGCGTCTTATTCTCGAAATCGCTGGCATCGTGCCGTTCACGGAGTTGTTCTTCTGGCGCTCCGTATGTCCGGTTGACCATGCGTCCGCGACGTACCGCATCCCGCGCACCTACTTCCTCCGTCCAGCGATTAACATGTTTGTAGGAGGCGGTATCGAGAAATTCAGAAGCCTCATACACCCGGTTCTGTACCAAGGCACCATACCAGGGCCAGATGGCCATATCTGCAATGGTATATTCGTTGCCACAGATAAACTGATTGTCAGCTAGCTGACGGTCCATAACATCGAGTTGCCGCTTCACTTCCATGGCAAAACGGTTAATTGGGTATTCAAATTTCTCTGGTGCATAGGCATAAAAATGGCCAAATCCGCCACCAAGATAAGGGGCACTGCCAACTTGCCAGAAAAGCCAGGAAAGACATTCCGCTCGTTCAGCGACATCAGTTGGGATAAATTCACCGAATTTTTCGGCTAGATGTAACAGAATGGCTCCGGATTCAAATATCCGTATCGGCTTTGCGCCACTATGGTCCATCAATGCCGGAATTTTGGAGTTTGGATTGACTTCAACAAATCCGCTGCTGAACTGATCACCCTGTCCAATATTGATCAGCCATGCGTCGTATTCTGCGCCGGAAAAGCCCTTTGCCAGCAATTCTTCCAGCATGATAGTGACCTTGACGCCGTTGGGTGTCCCGAGAGAATAAAGCTGCATGGGATGCTTCCCGATGGGGCGCTCTTTTTCATGGGTTGCGCCAGCGATAGGGCGATTAATGCTGGCAAAGCGGCCGCCGCTTTCCATTTCCCATCTCCAGACCTTCGGGGGTACGTAGGCTGATGTTTCATTCATTTGCGAAACTCCGTTCACTTAATCGCGCGACGCGACAGGTGGTATTTTTCGATTATGCGCCCATGGCCATTCTGACCAAATCTGTTCAAAAGTCCACCGACAGATTTGAGGCAGGCCATGTTCGTCGCTATTTTTCTCATGTCAGATCGCATCACTTTGACCCGTTGCTACAAGCCGTCTTTATTAGCAATTTCAATGATCGCATTTATATAGGCATGAAAGCTTCCGAGGCCTTCCTTATGTGCGTATTGCGGGTTTCCCCAAATATGGTTCGTTTCAAGGATAATGGGGCCATTATCAAGAATAAAAATGTCATGGCCGAGAGAAAAAATTTCCGGAAAGGCATCATGTACAGCAATGGCGAGAGCTTGGGTTTCTTCGAAATACGGAACTTCATATCCTACAAGCGGCAGATTATCTGGGCCAAAAGTTTCTATGCTATCAGGAAGTATAGCGGTTACTTTCTGGCTTCCCCTTAGAAGTTTTCCGGTGAGTAGATCAATAGGAACACCAATGGCGGAGTAGGAGGCATCGACCAGACTGTCATTAATGCCAAGGCGCATCCGGGCTAGGAGGGGGCGGACCTGGCCATTGTCACGAAAAGTAATGAAGCGAACGCTTTGAGTACTGTTAGGATTGAACTTTAACAGGTTGCGATGGCTTTTAAGTAGAGGTTGGAATATCAACTCCTGTTTGATGTTTTTCATTAAAATTTTGAAGATTTCAGGCCACCTATTTTCGAAGCCGGCTCCATCTGCATAGGTTAGCGACCATATCCCGTTTTGGTCGCAAACTAGCCGTCCTGCGCCACGGCCTTGCAGCCCAAACCGGGGCTTGAAAAATACTCCTTCAGTCGTCGCAATTGGGCTTAGCTTGTTTTCGAGCTCCATCTCTGGTGTCGCTTTGAGATCAAGCCTAGCTATGATTGGCGCCGTTCGTAGTCCTTTTTCACTGCATAAATTTGTAAATCGTACTTTGTCCTCAGTCAAAATTGTCGTTCTCTTTTGATTGAGGAAAAAGTTTAGAAAGCTGTGCTGGCGGTAATCAATGAATTCTCCCGCTCGGGCATACCTTTCAGGTAAGAATAGCGCGCATATGTAGTATTCGCTCGGTTCCGTGCGAAACATAATCAGCAAGACAAGGCGCTCAATTACTTGCCTCAAGTATCCTTTGCCGGATAACTTTTGTGCGTTGGCAATATCCGATTTCGGTGGAAAGAAAACAGTGGGTAACCGCCGTAGAAAAAAGCTGATGGATAGAGCTTTCCGAAAAGGACTGTTGAATTTACCTGTTCGTTCTGCTTTTACGGCAATCCTTCGGATTGTTTTCATGCTGGCGGGATAGGCCTTGCCATATTCGGGCCAAAACTGTTTCAATGTTTCCCCGCTCCCTCTGGTCGGTTTAAACCGACAATTCTTCTTCCTGAGCCTTTGATAAGTAGTATGTAAGCTTACTGGCGAGATACTGCACGTTTGGCTCTTTCATTATTCCAACATGACCGCCTGAGATTTCACAAATATCCAATTTTCCCTTTATCAAGTTTTGCCATTCGTTATGGACATCGGGGTGAAGTGAAACGGGCAACTCTGTCCGAAAGAGTATAGCATTACCTGAATAAGCAGTCGGGTAAAATTTTCGAACATTTAACGCGTTGATATCCTGATTGTTGACCATGCCTGCGGTAGATGCCTCAGATCCGGGAAGATTGCTATTGGGCGTCTCCATAAATTTCAATCTAATCAGCCGCATGACGCCCTTGGCTATGTTGCGAAACCTATCGAAGATATAGTTTGCCTTCTTCTGTAGCGGTAAGCGCGCCCATACCTTGTAATGCAGTGATATCCAGCTTAACGGCGAGACATATCTTTTTCGACTGGGAAGATAGGTATCCAGCAAGGCAAGAAACGCTGTTTTCTCACCGAAGGCATCAAGCTTTTGCGCAATCAAAAAGGCAATAAGGCCACCAAAGGAATGCCCACCGAGATAGTAGGGACCAGTTGGCTGCTGCTGACGAATTTTACCCAGATAGTAATCTGCCATTTCTTCAAGAGAGGAAAAACGAGGCATATTTGTGTCGGACTGAAATTGCTGAATTCCGTAAAATGGCTGATCTTTATCCAGATGTTGGGCTAAATCCCGATACCCAAGAACCTCCCCGCCGATCGGATGGATAAAGAAGAGTGGCGGACGGCTTCCCGTCGGCTGAATTGGGACAATACAGGAGGACGAAAGTTCCTCCTGTACGTGCCTTGCCATTTCGCGAATTGTTCCCGCCTCGAACAAGATGTCTCTCGGTAGGCGGCGCCCCATCAGTTTTTCAATCTGAAGAAACAGATCCACCGCCTGAAGAGAGTCTCCGCCAAGAGCAAAAAAATTTTCGTCCAGGCCAATTTTCTCCCGTCCGAGCACATCCTGCCAGATTTTCTGCATATTAAGCGTGTCTGCAGGGATTGCTCCGTCTGGGTCGCCGATCAGTTCTGCATCTTCTGATGACGAAACCTGTAGCTGATGATGAAGCTTCCGACGCTGTGCTTTACCTGTTGCGCCCTTTGGTATTTCATCGACGAAAATGATACGGGACGGAATCTTGTTTGGGATGAGATAGTCTTTCATAAAAGCTATGAGTTCGGAATCTGAAATAGTCTTGTCCGCCTCCAGCACGATCGAAAGGACAAGGTCCTCACCTAGTGTTTTATGCGGCAATGGGAAGGAAACAGCCTCGCGGACGGCATCATGCTTCAGCGCGACCTGATCTACTTCGGTCGGGATGATCTTTACGCCGCCGCGATTGATCATTTCCTTAATGCGGCCGGTAATGAACAGAAACCCGTCTTCGTCTAGATAGCCTTCATCTCCCGTATGATACCAATCCTTTGAGAAGGATTCCTGGTTTGCCGTGGGGTTGTTCTCATAACCATCGAAAGCGGTCTCTTTATTGACAACAATTTCCCCTTTTTCCATTGTTGGAGTGAAGTCTCCCGCTGCATCAACAACAAAAATGCGATTTCTATCAGGCTGGCCGACACTTCCAACTTTACGAGGTGCGGGTGGGATTCCTGTGCAGGCCATGAAGCTTGTCTCTGCAGAGCCATAGGCTTCAATAACCGGCGTGTCAAAAACCTCTTCTAACCTCTCCGTAATTTTCTGATCTAGATGGCCCGTTCCAGTTCGAAGCATTCGTAAAGAAGGTTTCGCCGTTTCTATGGCATCCAAATGGTCATGCGCCTTTCTTTCAATAGAATGAAAGACGGTATATCCGGCGGCGATAACGGTAGGCTTTGCATCACCTAGACAATGGAATAGTTTGTCGACATCGTTATTCTTGATGGGGAAAAAATTTGCGCCGGAATAGAGTGTTGTGAGCAACCCAGCGGAAAATCCACTTGTATGAAACAGCGGCATGATATTCAGGATACGATCCTGATTGGTGAATTTCATCATTTGCACCATGTTCGCAACACGCGGCATCACAATGCGATGGGAAAGGGGGACCGTTTTCCCATAGCTGGTGGTCCCCGATGTTGTAAAGACAACGGCGAGATCTTCTGCATCGACTGGCTCGGGGGTAAATCCTGTATGACTGCCGGCGGTGCCAATGAGCTGAACCTTGCCGGCTTTGGCCGGATCTATCTGCTTGATATCAAGAATCGGTAGGCCAAGTTTCTCCGCTGCATTGCGTGCTTGAGAAGAGAGATCTTCTTCAATGGCGAGAGCCTTTATACTCTTGTCCTGAAAATGCAGGTAAAACTCGCCGGTGGACATCGCCGGATTGAACGGCGCCACCGTTGCGTTGCAGAGGATACCAATTAGAGCGGACGCCATTTCTGCGCCGCCGGAGTGAACTACCGCTATCCGGTCATTGCGACCAAACCCACATCTTGCTAATTCGCTCTGAAACTCATTAACCAGTTGATGAAGGCATTGATAATTCACGGGGGATTGGTCGGGGCCAAGAAGTGCAGGAGCATTCGGGGTTTCTCTTGCCCAGAATGAAATAATATCATTGTACGTTCGAAACGAATTCATCAAAAAATGCTCGGCTAACAGTAAGGCCTTAGTAAAGTGAAAAGACTATAGTTTAGGTAAAATTGCCAGCCGTTAAACTCAAATGTCCAGATTGTGATAATTATCCACACATATGTGGATAAAGCACTAAAATTTACGCAATGGTGAGTTAGACTGCCGATATTGCGTAATTTTCAGAACTTTTCCGCGCATTGATTTATAAGATACAGACAGTTACACATAAGTTGAATGGTACTGTTACTAAAATTCCGTCGTGCTTTTTATGGACGGATGATGAACGAAAGCAGAAAGGTCCGCTTGTGATCGCTTCAAATGTAAAAGTTTTGTGTTTTGATGTTTTTGGTACTGTCACGGACTGGTATTCCTCTGTAACACGGGAGGGGCAGAAATTTTCTGACAGGACTGGGATCACGGTTCCTTGGGGAGAGTTTGTCAACAAATGGCGCATTGAAGGCTACCTGAAAGCACTCGGTGATATTTCTTCGGGCGAGAGAGAGATCATTCCGACAGCAGAAATCCATAAAGAAAAACTCCTTTCTCTGTTCGATGAGTATGGAGTACGCGGGATCGGTGATAGTGATATTGAAGATTTCAATCTTGCCTGGAACCGTCTGGATGTGTGGGATGACGTTGTGGAGGGACTCGCAAGGTTGAAAGAAGACTTTATGATACTGCCTTTTTCAAACGGCGACTTTCGATGTTTACTCGATATAAGCCGCCACAATAACCTTCCGTGGAACGGAATTATTTCCGCTGATTTTTTCAAGAAGGTGAAGCCAGATCCCACAATTTATCACGATACCGCCGCGCTGCTTCAGCTACCGCCAGAGCAGATCATGATGGTTGCCTGCCATGCCCGTGATCTTGAAGGGGCGAAAAATGCTGGCTTCAGGACAGCTTACGTTAATCGTACTCTCGAGTACGGTCCTGATGCAGTACCGGAAGAAAAGCCGGTTCCTTTCGATTATGACGTGAACAGTTTTATCGAGCTTGCAGAAGCTTTGCGAAACCCATCATCTTGATGCGCCTCTAATCTAGCTCAATGTTTTCTTCTGGAATCTCGCTCCCCTGGATTCTTCCTGTGATAATCCACTGATTGAGCGGAGTTCTCTCTGCACCGGAGGTGTAGTATTTCAGTGTTGTATAGAAGATATAGAACTTATCTTCCACAGGCTCGACGGTGGCCACCTGAAACTGATCCCATTCATAAAAATAGGTTGTTTCTGTTCCTGAGAGTGTGATGTTACCGGTTGAGCTGACATCGACCTTGTCGATTTCTGCGGTGCTGGTCTCCTTGGTGCGATGGGCTTTTTCAGTGTTAATAACGAGGCGCTTTATCTCCCCCACGTAATCATAGTCCGGACTCTTGAGTGTCTCCATCGCAATATCGGTCAGATCGGAATCCGTGATTGCCGCTTTCGGCATCCGCACCAACTCCCGCGCCTTTTTGTAGTTTTCTTCATATCTGTTCGCGACATCTTCAACGCGAGCAAGTAGCGTGACCCTTTCCTCATAATTGTCATGCTTTAGAAGGTTTGCATACTCGGCTGCTTCGTTGACCAGAAGGTGCTTTTTCGCTAGCTCCTGGCGGATTTCATCCGCCCGCCCTGCAAGCAAGAACTGTTGCATTTGTTGCTGCGGGTCCTTGGGGTCGAAATTGTCATAAAATGACAGGTTTTCGGTTTCAAACTGAACTGTATGGGTTAGATTAGCAGTGAAGGTTTTGACGCCATTATCTATATTTCCGACAACTTCCCGCAGATACCGCTCAAACCTGTCGACATCCTGAAGGTCATAGGGTGCACCCTGTTCAACGGTACCGACATTATTCGGCAAATAGGCGCGCTGTTTGATATCCGGAATAGGCTGAAAGATCGCAACCGCGGCTTTTCGTGTTTTGGCAAGATCGCGGAGCCATTGCGCCAACTGTCCCTTTTCGTATGGTTGCTGTGGCGTGGGTGGAACTTTCAGTTCCCGCAAATATCCATTAATTTCTTTCAGCCGTGCCTGCACGTCACCGAGAGCGGCAAGCTCCTTCGCAGCATGATCCTTGCCAAAGACAACCATGTTCTCCAGCGTCGCAAGAGAATTGCCGGCAGCTACCACATCCGGATCGTCCTTGAAATCTGTAAATTTGGCATATGTCCCCTGAAATCTGACAAGGGCATTATCAATTTTTTGAACGTAAGCCGGGTCTTGGAAGGGCTTGGGCCCGGCCTTGTCAACAGTATCGGTTGCGCTTTCAACATCTCGTTTCAGTTTTTTGATATGAACACGCTGCTGAGAGATCATCTGCTTGGGCGCAGTGTTTGATGAAGTCGTCGCGGTTGAGGCGGGAGCAGTGCTGCTTTTTGGCGCAGCGGTTGTGGTTGAGGTTGTGCCGCCTGATGGTTTCAGCATGCTATTAAGATGCGTCACCAGGGCATTGTATCGCTGGGCGGCTTCCTTCCACTCTGGCTGTGAATGATCTGGTGCGCCATCAAGGCGCTGGCGAGTAAGCTTAAGAAGCTTCAGATCACGATTTATGTTGGTTTTAGAGGCGGACGCCTGCCCGGAATATTTTTGCTCATATTTTTCAATATCGGAGAGGGCCGCGGTCACATTTCTGTCAACATCAGCAAGGGCCATTCCTGTCAGAATAAAGAAAAACAGAACAACAGCAGAAGTTAGCTTTTTCATGATCGTTAAATCCGCCAGTTTATTGTGTGAAAGTTTTATTTATGCGTGCTTACGGTCGTTGATACGAAACCGTAGCATAATTCCGCAGAGTAGACGAGACCTTCAATCCGGGGGGGGCGGCCTATAAATAAAATGTATCTGGAGTGATTGGAATTGCGTCAGAATAAAAGGAGGCGCCTGTTAAAAGCGCCTCCTTTTGTTGTTAGCCTTTGAATTTTTTGATTTCACCTGATTCAAGACGTTCGCGGTAAGACTGGAATTCCTGTTTCACCAGCTTCATCAGGAAGTAAAGCGCGAAAATATTGACCACGGCCATCGCGAAGATAGCTGCGTCAGAGAAGTCAATAACCGGGCCTAGGCTTGCCGCCGCACCAATGATCACGAAGGCGCAGAAGATCAGCTTGAAAATCAGCTCAGTCGTTTTTCCTTCACCGAACAGATACGTCCAGGCTTTCAGACCATAATAGGACCATGAAATCATCGTCGAGAACGCAAACAGGACCACGGCAATGGCCAGAACATAAGGGAACCAGCTAACAGCAGAACCAAAGGCCGCTGATGTCAAGGCAACTCCGGAGGTGCCGCCAACTGTTGCAATCATTGAACCATCCAGCATGTAGTTGCCGGATACCGGGTCAATGATAAGCTGGCCTGTGATGATGATGACCAGCGCCGTCATTGTGCAGATTACTACCGTGTCGATGAAAGGCTCTAGCAGGGAGACTACTCCTTCCGTGATTGGCTCTTTCGTCCGTACGGCCGAATGGGCAATCGCAGCGGAGCCTACTCCGGCTTCGTTGGAAAAGGCCGCCCGCTTGAAGCCCTGGATCAACGCGCCGACAAAACCACCGGCGACACCAAGGCCCGTAAAGGCACCTTCAAAAATCTGGCCGAAAGCCCAACCGATCTGGTCGAAATTGACCGCGAGAATAATAATCGCCGCAGCCACATACATGATGCCCATAAAGGGAACGACTTTTTCGGTTACGCGTGCAATTGACTTCATGCCGCCGACAATCACGGCAAACACGACAACAGCGAAGATGACGCCGGTAATCCAACCAGGATAGTCCCCGACAATGCCAGAAATCTGGGCATGTGCCTGGTTTGCCTGAAACATATTTCCGCCGCCGAGGGCGCCGAGAATACAGAAAATAGAGAAGAGAATAGCGAGAGCTTTGCCGCCCGGAATGCCGAGTTGCTTGAAACCTTTCGATATATAGTACATCGGTCCGCCTGAGACCGTGCCATCTTCATATTCATTACGGTATTTCACGCCAAGCGTACATTCCGTAAATTTTGACGCCATGCCAAGAAGTCCGGCAAGGATCATCCAGAATGTTGCGCCTGGGCCACCAATACCGACGGCAACGGCCACACCGGCAATGTTACCAAGACCGACCGTGCCTGAGAGGGCCGTTGCAAGGGCTTGGAAATGGCTGACTTCACCCGCATCATTAGGATCCGAGTAATCGCCTTTAACCAAGCTAATCGCGTGACCAAAGAAGCGAAATTGGACGAAGCCGAAATAGATCGTAAAAATAGAGGCAGCAATAACGAGCCACATAACAATCCAGGGAAAGCTGGTCCCTGGAATGGGCGCGAAAATAAAGCTGACAAACGGGCCTGTGACAGCGGCGAACATCTGATTGACTTGCGCGTCAAGCGTCATTGACTCTTGGGCGAGTGCCGGGCCAATAACGGCGATTGCTGCGATTTGGACGAGCAGCGCGATAAATATTTTTCTCATGATAACTCCCCCTTTAGCCGATCACAGTTACAGGTACATGCGCACTCATCACCAGTGTAGATGTTGAGCTTCCAAACAAACGATCAACTAGACCCTGACTGGAGGCGCGACCGACAATTATTTGTTCTGCTTTCTCTTCCTTGGCGATGGCGTTCAGAATATCCGCGACATGGCCATGGCGAACGACGCCCCGACCCTTGACGCCAGATTCTTTGAGCTTTGCCAGTGCTGGATCGACAACTCGCGCCATTGCGAGGGAGATTTCTTCTTCACGACGTTTGTGGCGCTGCGCATTTTCCTCGGGTGTCTGGAATGAATACGGAGACCATTCAACGACATAGACGACCAGAAGTTCACAATCCCCGATCAGGCCCGCCATTCGCTTGCCATAGTCAAGAACACGTTCCCCCGACTCATGGCCGTCAAGACCAATTACCAGTGTAGTAGTCATCTTTACTTCCCCTCCTGTAAAAGTACCGTTATTCGCGAACATCAGCTAAGCGGATGTTATTGCGTCCAAATATCGGGAGGACAAATCCCCGAAACTAGAACATATGCGTGCCGATACAATTGTCCCCCAAACCTATAATAGATTAAATTAATATAAATGGGGAGCAATCTTATTCAGTAGGCGAATTCGATACAAAATACGAAAATCCAGATTATCAAGCATAGTTTGTCTTCGGGACGTAGAAAAAGTCTGAAAAATTCGATGGTATTACGTTAAAAATACTGATGATTTTGGAGCTAATTGGCGTATGAGCTTTTTTCTAGAAACTACCTCTATGCGTTGCTGCAATAAATAAAAAATCTGCCTCCATAGAAATAATTGGCACCTTATTTTCGCAAACATTTTCTGCGATGATCGTCTGTTTCGGAGGAGCCGATTTAAAATGACTTGAAGACGCCTCCCTTGATTTGGATTAAGCTAGGATCAACCTAAAATAACAAAAAGGGGAATTGTAATGACCTATGAGCATATAAAATTTGAAACAGAAGACGGCATCTCGACGGTAACCCTGAATCGCCCAGACAAGCTGAATGCCTGGACACGAACGATGGAGCGCGAAGTACGTGATGCGATGGAAACAGCGGATAAAGATGACGCGGTTCGAGTTATTATTCTCACTGGAGAAGGTCGCGGTTTTTGTGCTGGTGCCGACATGGATCTTTTAAGCGGGATTGAAGACGGATCAGAAAAACGAGAGCCGGGGGCAGTATATGGCACTAAAGCCTACAACGTAGCGGTCCGATCAGACTTCCAGACGCAGTATTCTTACTTCCCGTCTATCAGCAAACCCATTATTGGTGCCATTAATGGGCCCGCCGCTGGATTAGGAATGGTTGTGTCTTTGTATTGCGATATGCGCTTTGCTAGCCGGGACGCAATCTTTATGACCGCATTTGCAAAACGCGGCCTGATCGCGGAGCATGGCATTTCCTGGATGCTTCCGCGTCTGATTGGACACTCTGCGGCACTAGATCTCTTGTTGTCGTCACGCAAAGTGACGGCGGAGGAAGCTCTGCAGCTTGGTCTCGTAAATCAGGTTCATGATGCCGACGCTTTGATGCCAGCTGTCAAAGCCTATGCGGCGGATCTTGCGCAGAATGTATCTCCGCGTTCCATGGCGGTAATGAAGCGCCAAGTGTATGACGCCCAGTTTCAAAGTCTGAGCGACGCTGTCGCGACTGGCAATGAGGAAATGATCAAGAGTTTTGCGAGCGAGGATTTCAAGGAAGGAGTTGCTCATTTTCTTGAGAAGCGCCCCGCGAAATTTTCAGGACGATAAATCAGCGCACCGCATTTTAAAAAATGCTTACGCGGGCATCGGTTTTTCAGGCGGTCTATATAGGGCGAACATAATTTGCCCTATGCCTGCTGAAAGCCCTAGCCCAACGCCGATTTGTAGCGCCAGATCATAGGAGCCGAGCAGATCAAACAACCATCCGCCACCGAAGGCGCCGACAAAACTCCCAATCTGGTGGATGAAAAAGGCGAAGCCCTGGATCATTGCCTGCCAACGCAGGCCGAACATGTCTACAACGGACCCGGCGACCAGTGGGGATACGCCAAGCCAGAGGAAACCCATAACGGCGGCAAACAGTATCGTTGTTGTTGGGGTGGGTGGAAGAATGAAATACGCGGCAAGAACAAATGACCGCGAGACATAGATTATGCCAAGTAAAACTTGCTTCGACCAGCGGCCGCCAGCCCAGCCAAAGAACAGGCTGCCGATGACATTAAATCCGCCGATGATGCCAAGCGCGGAGGCACCCAGCATTGGATCTAGCCCGCAGATAGCGAGATAGGACGGCAGATGCGTTGTCAGGAAAACGAGTTGCATGCCACATACAAAATAGGCAATTGCCATTACCAGAAATGGTGCATGACGAAAGGCCACCGCTATGGCGGCACCGGCGGGTAGTTTGTCAGAACTGTTGGCAGAGAGTTCCAGCGGCGCTTCCTTATCGACACGCCCGGCGATCCAGGCCGCGGGAATTATTATCAAGGCCACGACGGTGAATCCGATCAGGCCGACACGCCAGTCATAAAGCGATTCAAGAAGCTGACCGAGAGGTGCCGTGAACATAGCGCCCACGGATCCGGCGGCCGACATCATGCCGAGCGCCGTACTGCGCACTGAAGCGGGAACCAGCCGTGATGTGAGGGACAGCGTCATTGCGAAAGAAGCGCAGGCCATGGCAATGCCAACGAAGATGCCTGCGCCGATAATCACCATTATTGTTCCGCTTGCATTGGCGAGGAAAATCATTCCAATAGCATAAGATATCGCACCACTAACCATGACGGGCCTAAACCCCCATCGATCAGCAAACATGCCGGCAAAGGGCTGACAAATACCCCAGACCAGATTCTGCATAGCAATTGCGAAGGTAAAATCCGTTATGGTAACCGCGATATCCTGCGTAAGTGATGGCATGAATAGGCCGAGACTTTGTCGCAGGCCGAAACTCAAGCTTAACATCACTGCCGCGGCGATCAGGATCGGGAGAACTGGCCGTAAGGCACGAATGGTGGACATAAGAATTGTACCGTTATTATTATTTTGCGCCATCATAGTATGCGGGCGCGGTCTTTAGCAAATGAGTTTACCGAAACATGCTTGAATAACCTTAGCTAGGGACCGCTCCAAAAAATTCGGATCGCTCGCTAAATTCGGGCATGTTTAGGCGAGATAGTCGGAATTGGCGTGATGTCATAGACCGGTTAGCCAAGCCTTCAGGCTTTTGCCAACCTTTGCACCAGCGTTCCGTGCTCTTTCATTTGCTTTTGATATAACGCCGGTTTCAAGGGCAGAGTGGGCATCGCCGATCCGTGCCGTTTCGTGGGAAACAGTGACCGCAGCCACCTCTCGTTCATCCAGAGCCGGTAATCGTGAAATTGTTATGTCATCAGAAAGTACGCCTGCGTCATTAAAAACAGCAATGCGAGCGGCGGCTTTAAGTGCTCTGGTTGGATTTCCACCAATAAGACACCCATGAGACCCTGTAATTATTACCTTGTTTTCATCTTTCGGGATCACAAGGGAAGCAGAATCCACTAATAATATAGCCAGCCCATTTTCATCTAATCTAAGTTCATTCCTTGATTCTTCCACTTCAGGCAGAAGACCATGCGGTTGCGGTGCATTTTCAAGTGCACGCACTGCCTCGTCCACGGGCATGCCGACCTTCAGGCCACATTGGGCCGCAATGGGATTTACAATAGTGACGACCCCTCGTTTGAAGGCATCTTCAGCCGATCCTATCAAGCAGCTTCGGCAATCGATGGACGCGGCAGCCATACCGGCTTTCGCCAGCGCAAGAACGCCAGCAACGCCGGCCTTATCAAGGCCGATGCCTGCGTCATTAAACAGAACAGCACGAATGCCCGCCGCTGATGCGACCGCAGCTGGGTAGATTCCGCCGTGTGAGCCCGAAACGACAATCTGGCCCCGGTGTTCTTCATTCGCGTCGGTTATTGAATCGAGTAAAATTGGTTGTTTTGTCATTTTTTAACCTTACCCGGCTTGACTCTTGGCATCAATAAGTTTCAAATTACGCAACAAAAAATTCCGATAAACGGAATTAGCAAGGGAGAATAATGACAAGTCTGTCGGCACCTAAGGGTTCGATCGCGCGCGCGGCACGGGTTTTGGAAGTGCTGTCGCTTGCGCATGACGGCGCGGATCTTACGGAAATCGTTGCGCAATCGAAGTTTTCAAAGACAACCACGTTTCGGGTGTTGGCGGCTCTGCGCGAGATTGATTACGTATTTCAGGATCCGGCCACTAGAATCTATCGGTTGGGATCGAAGCTCGCCGAACTGTCCAGAAATTCTGAACGTATCAATGTCAGTGCCCTTGCTGAACGCGGAATGAACAGATTGGCGGAAATGTCGGAAGACACTGTTTTTCTCTCGGTTCCGGAAGGGGCCGTTTCAATTTGTGTAAACAGAAAAGTTGGGGCCTTTCCCATTCGTACCCTTACGCTGGATAAAGGGGATCGCAGGCCTTTGGGCGTCGGCGCTGGATCTCTCGCGCTATATTGCTCGTTGTCGGACGAACAGAGGGCGGCGGTGTGCCGTGTCAACAAGAGCTGGCTTGCCGACTATGGTGTTACCGACGAAAACCTGACGGTAGAGTATACTTTTTTTAAAGAGAATGGCTACGCCCGCAACCGGGGCGGGGTAGTCAACGGGATGAGTGCGATTGCTGTACCGGTTATGACAGCAAGCGGTCGGCTAGTCGCAGCGCTTGCCATTGGCGCGATTAACGAGCGGATGGAAGCGTCGCGGATTAATGATCTTATCCTGCCGGGATTAAAAGAGAGGCCCGTCGGCTCGCCGGCCGGTTTAATGCATTGGAAAAGGAACAAAATAAATGACTTTTGCCGGTCACAATTTTGAGCGCGGACGATCCCTGCTCGAGATGATGGAGCGTATTCGCGCGTTTGAGGAGCAGGCCTGTTTGGCAGCTGAGAGAGATCAGCTTGTGCTTGGCGCTATTCATCCGTCTATCGGCCAGGAGGCTGTCGCCGCCGGTATAATGTACAATCTTACGACGGAAGACATTTTGCTTTCAACGCATCGCGGCCATGGGCACACGCTGGCAAAGGGCGCGAGTTCTCTCGCGATGATGCGTGAATTGCTCGGCCGGGAAGGTGGTTGCTGTGGCGGCAAGGGCGGTTCAATGCATATTGCGGATTTTGACGTAGGAATGCTGGGTGCGAATGGTGTCGTGGGGGCAAACATCACGATTGCGGCGGGTGCGGCCCATGCCATCAAGCTGCTGGGTGATGACAGAATTGTCGTCGATATTTTCGGCGATGGCGCAATAAACCGCGGGCCGTTCCTTGAAGGAATGAACTGGGCCGTCGTTTTCAAGTTACCCATACTTTTCGTTTGTGAGGATAACCAGTATTCCGCAACGACCAAAACATCTTCTATGACGGCAGGCGATGGCGCAGCCGCGCGTGCAACGTCGTTGGGAATGCGCTCAACAACTGTTGACGGTAATGATGTGGAATTGATTGCCGATACGGCAACGGATATAGCTTCGCGGTTGCGTGCGGGCGGTCCGCCAGAATTTCTACATGCAAAAACCTATCGCCGTACCGGTCACACATCCTTCGACCCGGCAACCTATCGACCGGTAAATGAAGCGGCGGAAGAAGAAAAAGAAGCGATCCGATAAAGCGCCAACGTGCAGTTCTTGAGGCGGCGGGCATGTCGGAAGCCGATATTCAGTCTTTACATGAAAATGCTCAGAAAGAAATGATAGACGTACTTAAAGAAGCGGCCGAAACGCCTTTCCCGACAAATGAAACTGCGTTTAAAGATGTCCAGGATATCGGTAGCCCTGCAGTGGAGGCTTACTGATGCCGAAACTAACTTATAGAGATGCAAGCCTAGCCGCTATCCAGCACTCCATGCGGGATGACTCTACCGTCTGGTGTGTCGGTGAAGATTTGGGCCGAGGCGGCGTGTTTGGCCAGTATAAAGGCCTTCGGGAAGAATTCGGCGACGCGCGGATCTCCGATGCGCCGATTTCTGAAGCGGCAATTATGGGTGCTGCTTTCGGTGCCGCGATGATTGGCACACGCCCAATCGTCGAGATGCGGTTCTCAGATTTTGCGCTATGCGCGACGGACGAGTTGGTCAATCAGATCGCAAAGGCTCGGTTTATGTTTGGCGGACAGTCGCGGGCGCCGATGGTCATTCGGAAGCCAATGGGCCTCTGGCGTTCATCTGCGGCCCAGCATTCCCAATCCCTTGAGAGCTGGTACGCACATATTCCAGGCCTTGTCGTTGTCTGTCCTGGAACGCCTCAGGATAATTATTCCATGTTGATGGCGGCCATCGCCTGCGATGATCCGGTTGTGTATCTGGAACATAAGGGCATTTGGGATATAGAGGGCGAGGTTGATTTCTCTAAGAAATACGAATTTGGAAAGGCCGAGATACGGCGCGAAGGAACGGATGTGACCATCGTCAGCTGGTCGAATACGGCGAACCTTGCTGTTGAAGCCGCTAACGCGCTCTCCGGTCAAGGCGTCAGCGCGGAAGTTATTGACCTTCGCAGCCTGTGGCCTTGGGACAAGGAAGCCGTGCTCAAAAGCGTCGCCAAGACCGGTCATCTGGTCGTTGCGCATGAATCGGTTGCCGTCGGTGGCTTTGGGGCGGAAATCGTTGCGACGGTCGCCGAAAAGGCTGGCCATACATTAAAAGGACCGGTACGCCGCCTCGGCGCGCCACGGTCACTGGTGTCCTATGCGCCAAATCTCGAAGATATGCTGCGTGTTACCTCGGAAATGATGGTCACGGCGGCGCAAGAAACTCTGAAAAAGGCAAGTTAATGATTAAAAATGAAATGACAGGCGGTGAAGCGCTGGTTCGTATGCTGCTCGCACATAAAGCGGGTCCTATGTTTGGTATGGGAGGCTTTCAGCTTCTGCCATTCTATGACGCGGCGAGACGCTTGGGGCTTAACCACAATCTGATCAACGATGAACGTTGCGCGGTATTCGCGGCTGATGCCTATGCAAAGGTATCGAACCGAGTTGGTTTAGTGGATGCAACACTGGGGCCGGGGGCAACAAACCTTGTAACCGGTCTGGTGGAGGCCTTGAACGCGGGTTCTCCGATGGTAGCCATTATCGGTGACGCGCATCGCGATCATGCGGGCAAAAACATGACGCAGGAAACCGATCAGGTGTCCATTCTTCGTCCTGCCTGCAAGGAACTCCTTAAAATCGAGGCAATTCACCGTATTCCGGAAATCATGCGCCGTGCCTTTGCCGTTGCCACATCAGGCCGGCCCGGTCCTGTCGTTGTAAATGTGCCCGAAGACGTTGCCCATGGGACTTATAATTTCGAGCCGGAAGAGTTTGAGGTTGATGGCGCTCATTCCATGATGCCAGCACTTCGCTGCCGTCCGGATGCAGAGATGGCAGCAAAAGCCGCGGCTATGATTGCAACGGCGAAGCGACCCATGATACTCTGCGGCGGCGGTATCCATATTTCCGGCGCGCAAGAGGAAGTTACACGATTGGCGGAGGCTTGCAGTATCCCTGTCGCCCATACGCTTACGGGTAAAGGGTCAATTGCCTGTTCAAATCCGCTGAGTGCGGGTCTTTTTGGTCGTTACGATCGTATTGCAAATGACCTGATAGCCGAAAGTGATTGTCTGCTGGTGGTCGGGTGTAAGCTAGGTGAAATTGCCACTAAGCGATACACGATCCCGGAGGCCAATGGGCCGGTTATTCATCTCGATATCGTTGCCGAGGAAATGGGACGGACGTATGAACCAGCATTGAAACTTTGGGGCGATGCTAAGTCCGGGTTGAAAGATCTATACGACCTGCTGGAAAACGGCGCCGGTGAGCAGCGTCAAATGCGCGAAGACTATATTGCGGAAATCCCCGAGAAAATGGCTGCCTGGCGGGATGATGTGTCGGAGCGTCTTAATTCAGATGAAACGCCGGTTCATATGGCGCGGCTGATCACTGAAATCAATAAACTGCTGCCAGCAGATGGTTATCTTATTGCCGACGGCGGGTTTGCCGCACATTGGGGCGGATTACTTTTCGATACTAAAAAGGCAGGCCGGGCATTTGTTCCGGATCGGGGATTTGCCTCAATCGGATACGGTTTGCCGGGATCGATGGGCGTACAGCTGGCTGAGCCAGAGGCAATCGTTGTCGGGATTACCGGCGATGGCGGCTTTAATATGGTTCTGGGCGAGCTTGAAACAGCCCGTAGAATGAACCTTGGTGTGACCATTATTGTCGTTAATAATGCTGCGTCAGGATATGTTAAGGCTCTGCAGCATCTGATGTATGGGGATGGCAACTATCAGTCTTCGGAATTGTCGGAAACCAACTATGCCAATGTCGCGAATGCTATGGGATGTCACGGAGTCCGCGTCGAAAGCCCGGATCAGTTGGAAGCCGCATTGCTCAGCGCATTTGCGGAAAAAGATCGCCCAAGTGTAGTCGATGTCGTCGTCACGAGAGACCCCGCAAGAATGCTTCCTGCGGTGGATAACAGGACCGTTCAGGTCAAAAAGGGAGACCGCGTGGCATAATGCGCGGTTTATCATAATAGGGAAGGAAAAGACAATGAAACTGTATGCTTTGCTTGCGTCCGCCTTAATCGGCGTTGCCAGTATTTCGCCGTCATATGCGGCCGATTATAAGTCAGAATATAAGGTCTCAACAGTAGTACCTGCGCCATTTCCATGGGGGCTAGCTGCTGACAAATGGATTGAGCTTGTGCGGGAGCGTTCTGACGGCCGGATTAATATGAAAGCTTATCCCGGCACACAGCTAGTGGCCGGTGAGCAGACCAAGGAATTTACCGCGGTACGTAAGGGTGCAATTGACATGTCTGTCAGCTCCACCATTAACTGGTCGCCACAAATTCCGGAAATGAATATCTTCGCATTGCCGTTCCTGATCCCTGATTACAAGGCGATGGATGCTCTGACCGGCGGTCCCGTTGGTGAGGAAATTTTTGAGATTGTTCGCTCCAAAGGTGTTGAGCCTCTGGCATGGGCTGAAAACGGATTTCGGGAACTGACTAACTCCAAAAGGGTTGTTCGGACGCCAGCTGATCTGGAAGGCATGAAAATCCGCGTGGTCGGTTCTCCGCTCTTTAATGACACATTCACGGCTTTCGGTGCAAACCCGGCGCAGATGAGCTGGGCGGATGCAAAGCCGGCTCTGACAACCGGTGCGGTCGATGGTCAGGAAAATCCGCTGACGATCTTTACCATCGCCAAAATGCACCTTGTCGGCCAGAAATATGTCACGACTTGGGGATATGTTGCGGACCCGCTGATCTTTGCGGTTAGCCACAGAGTGTGGAAAGATTTTACTCCTGAAGATCAGGAAATCCTTCGTCAAGCAGCGATTGATGCTGGTGCGTATGGCATCGAAGTGGCGCGTACAGGCCTGACCGAAGGCGATGACTCTCTTTATAAGTCGATTGAAGGTCTTGGTGTGACAGTGACGCATCTCACGGATGAAGAACGGCAACAATTTGTCGATGCGAGCCGTGGCGTGTATGAGAAATGGACGGAGATTGTCGGTCCGGATCTGGTGAAGAAAGCGGAAGAAAGCGTTGCTAACCGCTAATTCGCTTTATTAAATATGGTGAGCCGGAGGGAGAGACACCGCAGTTGCGGAAAGTGGCCCTCCGGCTTCTATAAGGTAAGTATGAGTTCATGGAACAAGAAAACGCCGAAGAAACAGACGACAATCTGCAAGAAAAACATCCGTTTCGAATAGAGGAGGCGGTTGGTGCCCTTGCGATGGGATTGATTTGTCTCATCAGTATCCTGAATGTTGTTGTTCGATATGCAACGAATGTCTCTTTTGCTTTCACGGAGGAATATTCGGTTTTCCTTCTGGTGATTGTTACCTTCGTAGGAGCGGGGTTGGCCTATACCAATAAGGGCCATATCTGTATCAGCATTCTTGTGAACCGGGCAGGCCCCGGCGGTAAATTCTTGCTCAATTCTGTTGCCTTCATCTCATCCGCAGGCATGTTCGCTCTGCTCGCCTATTACGGTTCGGATCTGGCTATTGATGAGTATCTATTTGAAGAAACATCCCCGGCGCTTGGTTATCCCACATGGATTTATACCATGTGGCTCCCATTGCTTTCGATTGCGGTTCTTTTCCGCATTTTTCAGGTGCAATGGAATGAACTAAGGAATAAGACATGAGCGCACATGTCATTCTCCTCGGATCATTTTTCCTCATTCTAATATCCGGGGCACCGATTTCAGTAGCGCTTGGACTGTCCGGCGTCATTGCCATATTCTTTGGCCTCGATATGGATGCCGTCGCGAATATGAGCACCATTACCTACGCCAGTATCGCCAAATACCCCTTGATCGCCATCCCGCTGTTTATTCTGACGGGCATGATTTTCGAGAGATCGGGTGTAGCGGAGAGACTGGTCGAATTATCACGGGCGATTGTCGGGCCAAGGCGCGGCGGCCTCGCGCTAGTTGCTATTCTGGTTTGTCTTATTATGGGCGGTATGTCCGGATCAGGGCCCGCGGATGCAGCCGCGGTCGCAACCGTCATGATCCCTAGCATGTTGAAGGAAGGATACCCACGCGCGTTTTCTGCAAGCATCATTGCCGCGTCTGCCTCCACTGCTATCCTGATTCCGCCGTCCATCGCACTGATCGTTTACTCGATCATGGTGCCGGGTGTCGATTTGCGGGCCTTATTCGCCGCCGGACTGTTTCCGGGGCTACTCGCAGGATTGGCCGTTGCGATACCGGCACTTATCATTAGTCGCCGAAAAGGGTTTGGCGCTATCGATTCTGGACGTCCACCGCTTGGAAAGAGCTTCGTTCGGGCATTGCCGGGTCTATTTGCGCCAGTCATTATCCTGGGGGGGCTGAGGAGCGGATTATTTACCCCGACGGAGGCCGCTGCAGTAGCAGTATTTTACGGTTTGATCGTCGGTCTATTCCTGCACCGTTCCATGAATATGCGGGACATTTACAATGTCCTTGCCGAAGCCGCACAGATTTCTGCGGTTGTGATGATCATTATTTCGCTCGCCGGTATATTTGCTTTTGCCGGGTCTATCCTTGGTACCTTTGACGCGGCGGCGAGCCATATACTGTCAATCTCGGATTCACCGATGGTTGTTCTCATCTTGGTGATGGCAATTATCTTGCTTGCCGGAATGGTTCTCGATGGGGTGTCGATCTATTTGATTGCCCTGCCATTGCTTATGCCGATTATGGCGACACTCGGGTGGAACCAGGTATGGTTTGGCGTTTTGATGGCCATGAACGTTGCGATTGGCCAATTTACACCACCGGTTGCCGTTAATTTGATGGTAACGGCGAAGATCGCCAACGTACCGATTGAGGCGACGATGCGGTGGGTATTTTGGCCTATTGTCGCGATGATCGGTTCCGTCGGGTTGGTTATCGCTTTTCCATCGATCGCGCTATGGCTGCCAACCGTGCTCGGATATAAAGTGTGATTTTCTTCGCGCCGGCGAGAACCTTCTATCGATCCAGATGACAATTCCGCCCGTCCATGACATGATTATGGACGGTGTATGTGAATAACGAAGGGTGATGTCATGCGGTGGCGGGGCAGACGGCGTAGCGACAATATCGAAGATAGGCGTGGACAGACAAGTACTGGAGGGCTCGGTCGGGGCCGGGGAATGCCAATACGGCTACCAAGAGGTCGTGGCGGCAAACTCGGCATTGTCGGTATTCTTGTCGTCGTTGGCATCTCACTCTTTCTTGGTATCGATCCAACGGCCCTGCTGCAGGGGGGCATACAATCTGGCGGAATGCAGTCGCAGCCTCAACCGAAAATAAGCCGTTCCGGGGCAGATGATGAGCTCAGCAAGTTTGTCTCTGTCGTATTGGCAGACACGGAAGATACTTGGCATGCATTATTCGAAAGCGCAGATCGGCGCTATCAGGAGCCGACGCTGGTCCTCTTTTCCGATGCCGTGCAGTCCGCGTGCGGTTACGCACAATCTGCTATGGGTCCGTTCTATTGCCCGGGAGACCAGAAGGTTTACCTCGATCTGGCCTTTTTTCAGGAATTGCATGATCGGTTTGGCGCTCCGGGTGACTTTGCACAAGCCTATGTGATTGCGCATGAAGTAGGACATCACGTTCAGACATTGCTCGGCATCTCCCAGAAAGTTCACGAGCAAAGAGGTCAAGTAAGTAAGGTTGAAGGCAATAAACTATCAGTTCGCCTTGAGTTGCAGGCCGACTGCTTTGCCGGAATTTGGGCATATAATGCTGATCGTTCACGTAATCTTCTGGAGGCAGGAGATATAGAGGAAGCCCTTAATGCGGCCACGGCGATCGGCGATGATCGGCTGCAGAAGCAGTCCAGCGGTCGGGTTGTGCCGGATTCCTTTACGCATGGGTCGTCAAAGCAGCGTGTGAAGTGGTTTATGACCGGGTTTGAAAATGGCGACGTCCGTAAATGTGACACCTTCAGCACGAACAATTTATAGATAATCATCTATTACAGTTCCATACATGAGCCAAAGAAAAACCCCGCTGCGCGGAATAACGTTTGCGCAACGGGGTGTTTTTCAACCTTTAGAGTCAGATCCAGGTCTTACTGGAACAGGTAGTTCGGTAGCCACAACGCAATTGCCGGGAATAGGACAATCAAGAACAGTCCGGTCAATTCGACAAGAGTATAGGGGCCAACCGACCAGTAGATATCCTTCATTGTTACATCTGGAGGGGCAACGGATCTTAAGTAGAACAAGTTGAACCCGAACGGTGGCGTCATATAGCTGATTTCCATCATCACTACGAACAGGATGCCAAACCAAACCGGATCAAACCCGTGGCTTGCGACCAGTGGCAGGAAGACGGGCAGGGTAATCAGCATAATACCGACAGGATCCAGCACCATTCCGAGTAGGAACAGAACAAACATCATGAAGGCGAGAGCACCCCATTTCCCACCCGGAATTTGTTGAGTCATATGGGTAATGAATTCTTCGGCACCCATTGCGGTATAGGCCATGGAATAGGCATGTGCCGCAAACACGATCCAGGTAATGATTGTCGTGAGACGGAAAGTCCGAAGCGAGGATTCCGAAATTACCTTCCATGTCAGTTTACGGTTTATCGCGCTGGCAACCAATGCACCAAAGACCCCAACTGCGGCGGCCTCCGTCACGGTAGCATAGCCACCAAATATTGCGCCAAGAACGATGAAGATGATGAAAATCGGCAGGAAAACCGAACGCAGCGCGCGCAGCTTTTCTCCCCAATCTGCTCGTTCTTCTTTTGGTAGAGATGGCCCTAAATGAGGCTGGAACCAACATCTGACCCCGATATAGATGGATACCAGAGCAAAAAGAAGCAAGCCCGGGAACACACCGGCAGCGAACAATTTGCCAACCGAGACTTCGGTAATAAGCGCATAAAGAACCATAAGGATCGACGGCGGGATCAATATGCCCCAACCGCCACCGGCGTTGATGGCGCCAAGGGCAAGACGTTTATCGTAGCCTCTGTCGAGCATTTGCGGCAGGGCGATCGTACCCATTGTCACAACAGCCGCGCCGGATATTCCAGACATGGCCGCGAAGATTGTACAAATACCGACAGTACCGATGGCGAGGCCGCCTTTCACACCACCCCACCATAAATGCATCATTCGGTAAAGGTCATGCGCGACACCGCTTCGTTCCAGCAGCATGGCCATGAAAACATAGAGCGGTATCGCAATGAGTGAGGATGTCTCCATCAAATCCCACATTTTCGAAGCAATCAGATAAAAGGCAATCGGGCCCTGTTCGAAATAAAGAAAGATAATCGACAGCCCACCAAGGACGAAAGCGAGCGGCACCCCGAGCATGATAAACAGGAACAAGAGGCCGAAAAAGAGGAGGGTAAGAACCTCAATACTTAGGAGATCATACATTAAACAGTTTCCTTTTCGTCATGCTCATCATCCTGTATCGGACCAAAGGCGGTTTCATCAACTTCGATGCCGCAAAGGATCATGATGTCAGCTATCAGCTTTACAATTCCTTGTAACAGCAGCAGGAATGCAGCGACGAAAATCATCGATTTCGATGGCCATATAGCCGGTCGCCAAGTGGTTTCATAACTGACTTCAAGGCGGGCGATGCTATCAGATGCCATCGAATAGGCCTCAGTAAGCAGGACGCCGAGGAAAAGGAAAAACAGGAAGGACGTTGCGATGTCAGTCAGCGCTTTCTGCTTTTTTGTGAAGTTGCCATAGAAAAGGTCGACATTGACGTGATCGCGCCTGGCGAGCAGATAACCGCCGCCGATAATTGCGTATATACCGAACACAATTTTTGATGCTAACGCGGACCAAGATATTGGACTTTGCGTTATATAACGCATAATTACGTCGCTGAGCAGTAATACAAACAAAATGAGAACGGCATAACTTGCGAGCCGACCGATCTTGGCGTTTGTATTCGTTACTGTGCGAGCAAAAGCTGTTAAGGCAGCCATGATATTCTCCCGTAAAAATTGACTAAAGCGACTTGCTAGTGTTCACTAACAAGCCCAATCAATCCCAAAAAAGGTCAAGTTTACCGTCGTCTCACCGCAATCCACTGCTGCATTTGCAACGAATTGCGGATGAGATTAAGTTAGCTTGTGCCAAATTTTTGACAGATAAAATGGGCCTTATACGTAGCCCATGCCCTTGAGGAAACTGGTAAGCATTTCGCTTGCTTTTGTCGCGTTTCCGCCCTTGGCACCTTCTTCAGCCAGAATTGCCGCTGATGCCTCAGCGAATTTCTTCTGAACATCAGCCGGGAACTGAGCAACTGTTATATTCTGCTCTGCGAAGCCTTTTGACAAGGCAAGCTTCTCTTTATACTGATACTCGGTTGTGCGTTTCCAGAAACGCATGTCGAGAAGTGTGAAGAACTCTTTGCGGAGTTCCGGTGACAGGTTATCAATTGCCTGTTGATTCATGATCAAGGTGTCAACCGCTAGACCTAGAGTTGGCTTCATATGGAATTTGGCAACTTCCCAGAGGCTCATGGACATAGCGCCCTGTGCCGCGCCCCAATGTGCGCCGTCAACAACCCCGCTGGCCAGACTCGAATACAGTTCAGGGCCGGCAACATATTGCGTTGACGCACCCGCGGCTTCCAGGAATTTCTGGTAGCTACCGGAAGAACGCAGTTTCAGTGTTGAGAAGTCATCAATGGAATTGATCTCTTTTGAAACAACCAGCTCCGTCGGATAGACTTTTTCGGCGCGGCTTACGACGCCATGAACCGCGAGGTCTTCGTTGAACAGATCCTCGAAACCCATGTTCTTGAGGAAATGAGCAAACTCCCATGGCTCACGGAAAGTGCCCGGAACACCAAGAGCAATACCTGCTGTCGGGGCTTCACCCAGGATATAGCCGGGAGAGATTGTGCCCATTTCAACCACGCCTTTACGGACGATGTTGAAGATTTCACCGCCTTTTGCAAATTCACCTGCACCAAAGAGCTGCAGTTCAAACTGCCCATCGGTGTTTTCTTTAAGTTCTTTTGCGATTAAGGCGAGGCTGTCGCCATAGGAAGAGGATGCCTTTGGCCAATGCGACTGCACCTTCCATGTGACCTTCTCGGCTGCTGCTGCTTTGCCGATGAAGGCTGGAGCAGCGAGTGCAGCTGCACCGCCTGCCAATGCGCCGCGCCGACTGATTACATTCGTTTCTTTTGTCATGATATTTCTCCCGTTGTGCGTTTGTACTGCCCTGTTAAAACAGTCAAATTATTGTTATCTTGCCGCAACTATCTTTTATCGGGAATAAGCATTATCGCATCGACCTGTTCACTGAAATTAGCATCAGTTTGTTTTTTAATAGGCCTGCAACAATACATTCCAATTTTATGGTATAATAAAGAATTCTGATTTACAAGCCGTTGCGTAACCTCATCGCTAATACTCGAAGGTGCCAGAAAGGGTGTTGGCCATTAAGGGTTGAATTTGAGCTCGATCTATTCAGCAAATAATTTTCTTACATCTTCTGCTGTTGCTACCGGGCGGCCTATTGCTTCGGCCACTTCGCAGACCTGTCGGATAAGATCTGCATTCCGACCTGCGCGCTCACCGGTTTTTAAAAACATATTGTTTTCAAATCCGACCCTAACATGCCCGCCCATCGCAAGTGCGGCGCTTGCTGCCGCATGTTCCAGCGGTCCGAACGCGCAAGTAGCCCAAGTTCTGTCAGGCTTCAGGTGGTTCAGGAAGGGGATCAGGTCATGCGGATGAGACGTCTGGTTTGAGGTGTATCGACCGAGCACCAGAATCAGAAAGGGGTTTTCAAATGAAATGATACCCCTCAGACTCCAATGCCTCAAACCTTTGAATATCCTCCGGGGAGTATGGGATGAATTGCGGCATGATTTTAAGCGTGCGCATTTCATTAAAGAATTCCTTCGCTTGCTGTTCTTGCCCATCGGGGACCAATTCCTTGATCGCGAGAGAGGCAGCATCGGGCTTCAACTCAATTACCATATCCATCTGCTGTTGCGGCGCATCTATCCCGACCGCTTCTGTTGTCGCTTGGATCACAAGGGCATCTCCGATCTTGTCTCGAATGGCGGCGATGGCCTCCCGATACTTTGTGACATCCAAAGTGTGCCCTTGTTGATCATCGCGTACATGAAGATGTATCATCGCGGCGCCTTCATTGAGGCAGGCCTCGGCCTCATCCGCCAATTCCGGTGGGGAAATTGGCAGCATCGGGTGGTCCTGCTGCGTTTTTCTCGCACCATTCGGTGCGACCGTCATAATAACCGGGGAAAGGGAGGATTGCGCATCCATGTAAGATTTTTCCTGAACTCGAAGTAATAACGTCCTGTTTGTACTTTACGCTATATATGATCCCAATGTTTTCGTTAACTGAGAAACAGGCATCCAATTTGCACATTGGATTGATGCAGTTTGAAATGTTCACGCCTCGGCACTTGCCGATAGTGTCAGATATGGGTATTGACTACGCACAAGTTTTTTAATCGGGTTAAATATTTGGATATGCGAGTAGGCTTGGATGCTTAATTCCTGCCTCCGCATAAAATCGCCCCCTCAGTGAAAAGGACAAGAATAATGCTGAAAGACGTTGTAATTTGTGAACCAGTAAGGACACCTGTGGGCCGCTTTGGTGGCCAGTTCAAGGACCTCCATGCTCATGAATTGGGTCGGACTGTAATCGAGGGATTATTAGCCCGCTGCGATGGTCTTAAGGATCGCGTCGAAGACGTAATCTTCGCTCAATGTTATCCTTCGATGGATGCTCCGGCGCTTGGCCGTGTTGTTGGGCTGGATGCCGGCCTTCCGATAACCATAGGCGGTTATCAGCTAGACCGCCGATGCGGATCCGGTCTTCAGGCGATCGTTAATGCGGTTATGCAGGTGGCGACAGGTGGTTCATCCGTCGTGATCGCGGGCGGGGCGGAATCCATGTCAAATGCGCCTTTTTACTCCACAGCGGGTCGCTGGGGAATTAAGGGAACATCTCTTGAATTCCACGATGCACTTGCCCGCGGCCGCGTGACCGCCGGTGGCATTAATTTCCCTGTTCCCGGCGGTATGCTGGAAACGGCTGAAAACCTCCGCAAGAGCCATTCCGTTCCGCGTGATGAGCAGGATAGCTTCTCGGTGGAATCCCATCGTCGAGCGGTGGCTGCGCAAGAAGCGGGACGCTTCGATGAGGAAATCATTCCGGTGACCGTAAAGGGCCGGAAAGGGGATACGGTCTATGACAAAGATGAGCATCCGCGACCGGAAGCGACAGAGGAAAGTCTTGGCAAACTGCGCCCCATTCGTCTCAAACAGGACCCGGATTCGACCGTCACCGCCGGTAATGCGAGTGGACAGAATGATGGCGCTTCGGCCTGTGTCGTCACGACGCGAGCGATATCAGAAGAGCTTGGCCTCAAACCCTACGGTAGTTTGGTAAGCTGGGCGGTTGCAGGCGTAGGACCGGAAATCATGGGTATCGGGCCTGTTCCGGCAACAGCGAAAGCACTGGATCGTGCGGAACTTGGCCTGAAAGATCTGGGCCTGATCGAGTTGAATGAGGCATTTGCCGCACAGGTTCTTGCTTGCACTCGCGACTGGAAGTTTGAAAAATCCGACTTTGAGCGGATGAATGTAAACGGCTCCGGTATCTCTCTAGGGCATCCGGTTGGCGCAACAGGCGGTCGTATTTTAGCGACATTACTTCGGGAGATGGAGCGACGGGATGCTCGCTATGGCCTTGAGACCATGTGCATTGGTGGCGGTCAGGGATTGGCGGCGATTTTCGAACGCGCGTAAAATCAACCATATTACATTTTCGGAAGGCGCAGCCCATGGCTGCGCCTTTCTTCGTTCTCACCTAATTATTTATCTGGTATTATCTCTCCAAATCCTCGTGACCTGCATCACATATATGCAATAACTGAAAATTATAGTTGAATGAACGTTCAATAATAAATATTTCGGACGCATTCATTCATCGGAAGCTTTCAATTTTTATCAGGATTTATGGATGACTAGAATTTCCAGGCATGTTGAAGAAACTGTACTCCCGATAACCAAAGACTTCCTCACTACGCTTCAAATGGTCACCTACCCAACGCATCAAGCGGTACTGACAAAAGGATCGGTAAATTGAAAATGTTAAATATAGCGAGCAAATCTGGGCAATTTGCCGGCCGTAAGGCGGCGAGCTTTTTTATCATCGGAATAGCTATGCTGATTCTGTCGGTCTTCTCAAACGTTGCAATCGCTCAGTCTGGACCTCCAGCGGTTACCGTTGCCAATCCTTTGCAACGTGAAATCGTCGAGTATACGGAATTCACGGGACAATTTGCGCCGGTCGAATATGTCGAACTCAGATCGCGTGTTAGCGGATATTTGCAGGAGATTAAATTTACAGATGGCCAGATCGTCAATAAGGGCGACCTGCTGTTCTTGATTGATCCACGTTCGTTTGAAGCTTCTCTTACCTCTATGCGGGCGCAACTGGCACAGTCGCTTGCGCGTGTCGATTTGGCAGACAAGCAGCTTGAACGTGCGTCCAAATTGCGGGAAAAAGACTTTGTCGCATCCAGCACCTATGACGAAAGAGTGCAGGAAAAGCGGGTAGCCGCAGCCGCCGCCGAGATTGCACGCGCAGATATCGCAACAGCTGAACTGGATCTAGAATTTACTAAGATACTCGCGCCGATAACCGGTCGGATCAGTCGGCATGAAGTCAGTGTCGGCAATCTTGTAAGTGGTGGCGATGGCAGTGGAAATACACTCCTCACCACGATTGTGTCGATCGATCCAATATATTTTGACTTTGATATGAGTGAATCTGCTTTTCTAGGGTATCAGCGCGCTGTTCAGTCAGGGACGCTTCAGTCCACGCGAGAAGCTATTCCGGTTTTTGCGCGGCTGACAGATGAGCCAGATTGGCCACGGGAAGGGACGCTTGATTTTGTAGATAACCAAGTTGACAGAACATCCGGAACGATCCGCATGCGTGCCGTTTTTCCCAATAAGGACGGATTCTTGACGCCGGGGCAGTTTGGTCGAATCCGGGTTCCGGGTTCAGACAAGTACACTGCCTTGTTGATACCAAAGGAAGCTATCGTATCTGATCAGTCTAACAAGATAGTTATGACTGTCACCGAAGATGGAACTGTTGTTCCTAAAGTTATTCGTCCGGGACCGACATATGACGGTTTGCGGATCATTCGAACCGGGCTTGAGCCAGGCGATCGGATTATTATTGATGGCCTAATGCGCGCTCGTCCTGGAGCCAAAGTCACTCCGCAGGATGGTGAAATCAAAGGTGCCGGCGAACGGCGTCCAGGGTAACAATTATGAAATTTTCCCATTTTTGCATAGACCGCCCGATTTTTGCCGCTGTTCTTTCTATCCTTGTCACGATCATCGGGCTCGTTGCATATGTGACGTTGCCTGTGGCGCAATATCCGGAGATCGCGCCGCCAACTATCGAAGTTCGCGCAACTTATCCCGGCGCGTCTGCGGATGTCGTCAGTGATACAGTTGCCACTTTGCTTGAGCAGGAAATTAATGGCGTTGAAAACATGCTCTACATGTCGAGCCAGGCCACCGGCGATGGCCAACTCTCGTTGCAGATAACCTTTGAACTGGGAACAGACCTGGATACGGCGCAAGTCCTTGTCCAGAACCGGGTGGCGATTGCTGAGTCAAGATTGCCGGAGGAAGTACAGAGAACCGGCGTGACGGTGCGTAAAAACTCTCCCGATTTAATGATGGTTATCCATCTCAGCTCTCCCGACGCCAGCCGTGATCTCCTCTATATTTCGAATTATGCGACATTGCAGATCAAAGATGTGCTTGCGCGTCTTGACGGCGTTGGCGATGTACGCGTCTTCAGCGCACGGGATTACGCCATGCGCATCTGGCTGGACCCCGATCGCATCGCGGCACGAGGCCTGACTGCAGGTGATGTCGTGGCGGCTCTTCGGGCGCAAAATGTGCAGGTTGCATCGGGTGTTCTTAACCAGCCCCCTGTTCCAACCTCGGCAGCCTTCCAGATTAATGTGGAAACGTTAGGCCGGTTGGAGACTGTTCGGCAATTTCGCAATATTGTCGTTCGTGCCGATGCCGACGGACGCGTTACCCGGATTGAAGATGTCGGGCGAGTGGAACTCGGCGCTCAGGATTATACAACGAACGGCTATCTTGATACGCGGGAGGCCTTGCCGCTTCTGATTTTTCAGCGGCCGGGTTCCAATGCCTTGGAGACTTCAGATCGTTTGATCGCGACCATGGAAGAACTTTCGAAATCTTTTCCGGAAGGATTGCAATATGACATCATCTACAATCCGACTGAATTTATTCAGCAGTCCGTGGACGCGGTGGTCGATACAATATTTGAAGCCGCGGTTCTGGTTGTTCTGGTCATCCTCCTCTTTTTGCAGTCCTGGCGTGCATCGGTTATCCCGATTATTGCCATTCCGATATCACTGATTGGGACTTTCAGTGTTTTGGCCGCATTTGGATATTCGCTGAATAATCTGTCATTGTTTGGGCTTGTCCTTGCGATTGGTATTGTTGTTGATGATGCAATCGTCGTTGTGGAAAATGTTGAACGAAATTTACGTCTTGGCATGTCGCCGCGAGATGCAGCGCATGAGACAATGGACGAAGTTGGACCGGCGCTGATTGCCATTGCTCTGGTCTTGTCGGCAGTTTTTGTGCCGGCGGCATTGATTCCAGGCATATCCGGCCAGTTTTTTCGCCAGTTCGCAATTACTATTGCAGCGGCGACCCTCATTTCCGGATTTGTCTCACTCACTCTCAGCCCGGCACTTTGTGCAATCCTATTCAAAGCGCAACGCGATGAGAAACCGGCTGGCCAGCTTGCACGGCCTTTTTTCGCGTTCTTTAATGCCTTCAATTCTGGATTTGACAAGTTATCGAACGGTTATGGTGGATTGACCCGCCGGCTTGCCCGAATGGTTGTTGTTGTGTTTATAGTTTACGGCGGACTTATTGCCCTTACAGTCTGGCAGTTTGACCGCGCGCCTACTGGGTTTATCCCACAGCAGGATCAGGGCTATCTCATTACAGTTGTGCAGCTCCCTCCGGGCGCATCACTGGAGCGGACAGACGCTGTAATGCGTAAAGCGGCGACAACTCTTCTCGATATCCCGGGTGTGGCCCATGTGATCCCGTTCGCGGGACTCGATGCGGCGACATTCACAAATGCATCGAATGCGGGCGCGATCTTTTCTTCGCTTGACGCCTTCGGCGTAAGAGAGCGAGACGGGATTACGCTTCAGCAAATAATTGGTGAACATTTCAAGCGGCTTGGCGGAATTCAGGAAGCGTTCTTCATTACGATTGCGCCGCCACCAGTGCGTGGAATCGGTAATGCAGGCGGCTTCAAGATGATTGTGCAGGATCAGCGCGGCCGTGGTCCCCAAGCGCTTGAAACTGCGGTACAGGAGCTTCTCGTGGCGGCAAACCAATCGCCTGAAGTGCGGAATGTGTTTACACTTTACAATACGAAAACTCCCAAGCTTTATGCCGATATTGACCGGGTAAAAGCGGAAATGCTGAGTGTATCGACAGGTGATATTTTCGAGACGCTAGAAGTATATCTTGGGTCTTCCTTCGTCAATGAATTCAACTATCTTGGTCGAACCTACCGCGTTACGGCACAGGCAGACGGTAATTTCCGTCAGGATATTGAGACTATTGCCAATATGAAGACCCGAAATGCACAAGGCGAGATGGTCCCAATCGGCTCTGTTGCGACTTTTGAGGATCGTACCGGCGCTTACCGGGTGCCGCGTTATAACCTTTATCGCTCTGCTGAGGTGCAGGGAAATGTTGCTCCCGGATTTTCGACCGGGGAGGGGCTGGCGGCTATGGAAACATTGGCGCAGGACATTCTGCCCGATGGCTTTGGCTTCGAATGGACGGAACTGGCATTGCAGGAGAAGCTTGCCGGAAACAACGGCCTTCTTGCATTCGTTGCGGCTGCGGTGTTCGTTTTCCTGTTGCTTGCCGCTCAATATGAAAGCTGGACCCTGCCGCTTGCTGTCATATTGATTGTCCCAATGTGTTTGCTCGCGGCGGTCAGCGGCCTTCAATTTAGGGGGATAGATGTAAATATCTTGGCCCAGGTGGGATTTGTTGTGCTTGTCGGTCTTGCGTCGAAAAATGCAATTCTTATTGTTGAATTTGCCCGGCAGGCAGAAGCGCAAGGCAAGAGTCGTGTAGAGGCGGCTGCGGAAGCGGCCAGAACGCGGTTGCGGCCGATCTTGATGACTTCTTTTGCCTTTATCTTTGGTATGGTTCCGTTAGTAATCGCAACAGGTGCCGGTGCCGAGATGAGACAGGCCCTTGGAACATCCGTGTTCTTTGGGATGCTGGGCGTGACACTGTTTGGTCTTATCTTTACGCCGGTCTTCTATGTTGGCGTCCGTTGGCTTAGTGACTTGCGCCGCCACCAACAGTCAGCGAAAGCCGAATAGAAAGAGCTGTATAAAAGTCTATCATTATCAAGGCCGCGCCATTTATATTGCGCGGCCTTTTTTAAAGCCCAAGTGGATGGCGGCTATAAAATGAGGCGCTGAGGAGAGATATTCCGACGGCGAGCAGAAGGCCACCTCCGGCCAGTGCCGCGCTATTTGTAAGGATCTGCCAAAGAGGATTATTAGCGTTTGTCGCTTTTGCCGCTTTTTGCCGGGCTGCAATCGCTAGAAAAGCGAGCAGGGCAACAGCCATCCCGGTTCCGAAAGACATTGCGATTACCGCACCGATACCCGCAAGCGGTAAACCCATAGCCTTTGCCAATACTAAAACAAGGACGGCGCCGGTACAGGGGCGAAGCCCGATGGCCAGAATAACGCCGATTGCAGATCGAACACTGTTGATTTGCTCTATCTGCTCTCCGCTTGGCATGTGGGCATGGCCACAGCAGTCATCATGAAGATGATCATGGGCAGAGTGATTGCCAGTATGTTTTTGCGTCATGTATCGGTTAAAAAGTTGGCGGGCCGTCCGCAATATCAGCAGCGCGCCTATGCCCGCAACCAGCAGATAACTAAGTCGTTCACTCCATGCTACAGCAGAACTGGTCTCTCTGGGAATCCATCCGGCGATGTAAATCAGGCCAAAGACAAGAAGTATTGCAACAATTCCCTGACATAGGGCAGCCGCAGCAGCAATACCTACACCGCGCCCTACCCTATGTGGGTGTGTGAGCAGATAGGTTGTCAGGACAATTTTGCCATGTCCGGGTCCAGCCGCATGAAATATTCCGTAGAGAAAACTTCCCAATACCAGACTCCAGGCAGCGTTCATTCCGCCAGAGGCAGACAGCGCTTTCAAGGCGATTAGCAATTCTTCATGAAAGGCGCGTTGCTGCATCATGATCCAGCTTACCAGACGTGACCATGCTGATGGTTCAAGCGTGCCAGCTGCTGCAAGTGCTGAAGGAACGATCAAATGGGATAAGGTCGCTACGCAAAGGAAGAGACAGATGCTAGCAACTATTCCTCGGGACATGTGAGACTGACGCGTTCTGCAAAAAAGGATCCCAGGCCTGTCTCCCCGCGTTGCGATGAATCAAGCATCGCAGCTTGCGCTACCGCACTTGGGTTCGGGTTGGGCGGTGTCAATTTATACTCACATCCGTCAGGTGCACCAGAGATGATGACCGGGATGTCGATTTCCGCATGCAGCATATCCACATAGTAAGTGGGATCAAAAATGGCATAGGAGAAGCTTTTTCCGGCGACGGAAACAGGCTCTTCAAAGGGGGTAACAAAAGACATTTCCAGACGCTTATCGACCATTCTTGTCGACATATCGGTTACGGGCTTAAGTTTGAGGGGTTTCTCCTTGATCATTGCTTCGGTGAAATATCCATACTCTTTCAGGTGCTCCATATTCACCTTCAGGATTTCATCGAGCTCTTCCTGGTTTGGCGTGCCATCGCCGTTACGGTCCGTTCCTTCCACAGCGTAGGCCGTGTAATAGTCGTCGAATAGCCATGTCTGATGCAGGCCATAGGCTCGTCCGGTGTCATCAAACAGGATTTTGATCGTCATGTCGGTCCAAACATGAGGGTGCGCAAAGACGAGCTGCGTCGGTGTCAAAAGAAAGAGACCGAATATAATGATCAACAAACGCATACAAAATCCCCGATATGAGCGCAACTGAACTGGATATAGTGTATCTATTCCCGATTAGAACCGCCAACTACTTTCTATGGTAGCAATCACAGGGGAACCCTATACCTATACATTCTGGCCGTTTAAAGGCGTAGATGTTAATGAGCGGCGGTGGGCGGTATATATTGACGGTGAACGGGCCAATTGCCGTCCGTAGGCCCAGCATTGCCGCTGTCCAAACCACCGCGAAATGAAAAGCGACAAATTCATGATATTGCAGTGATTTGAGAAGGGACGTTTGAGCTTACGAGTTCAGATATGGATTGGCACGAATCCGTTCACGGGCGAGGTTGACAAAGGCCCGGACTTTAGCTGAAACAGAGCGGCCTTCGGGATGGACAATGTGAATGGGCAGGGGGTCTGGCTCATACTCACTCAAAACCGTCTGTAATCCTCCCGATCCCAATTCCGGTCCGATTTGATATGAGAGTACTCGGGTGAGGCCCCATCCGGACTTGGCAGCGGCAATCGCCGCCGGCACAGAATTTACCTGAAATCTCGGCTGGACCTTTACCGTAATGTTATTTTTAAAGCGCCAATCGTTCAAAGGAGAGACGGCATGAGCCGAAACAATCTGATGACGGGAAAGATCAGAGGGACTTTGCGGTAGCCCATGTTTTTCGAAGTAGGATGGACAGGCACAGATTACGCGGCGTACTGATCCGACACGAACTGCAATCTGACTTGAGTCAGAGAGGTGGCCAATGCGTATCGCAATATCGAACCCTTCTTCGACAATATTTGCAACCCGATCAAGGAACGTGGCCTCTATGCTTGCTTTGGGATACTGATCTAGAAATTCCGTCAGCAAGGGTAAAATATAGTGCTGCCCGAACAGAATTGGTGCGGTAATGCGTAAGCGTCCTTTCGGTTCGCGATGTGTGCCTCGGACGGAATCCTTCGCATCCTGAAAGTCGTGGAGAATGCGCTGAGCGTCTTCAAGAAAGGAACGGCCTGGATCGGTCAGTGATACAGCCCGCGTTGTGCGATGAAACAAAAGGACGCCGAGTTCATCTTCAAGCTCTCCGAGTATGCGCGTGACTGAAGGGGCGCTAATACCCAGATTGCGGGCGGCGCTGGAAAAGCCCCCGGCCTCCGCGATTGCGATGAAGATTTCCATGGCGCGTACTTGGTCCAACAGGGTCCTCCAATTATTTCATTTTACGAAATAAATATTTTTATTTTTGCATAATTGTTTTGGAAATATCAGTCAACCATATTCCAGAACACACAAGGACCGTTATTCACAAAATGCTTAAGGAAAGGAAAGTAAAATGTCTAATATACCAACTCCCGCAACGATCGAAGATGCACCGCAGGGTTCACAAGAACTGCTGAAAGCAGTCAAAAAGCAGCTGGGAAGTGTTCCGAACCTGTTCCGTATTGTTTCAAACAGTCCGGCAGCGCTCGGTGGGTATCTTGGTCTCAATGGTGCCCTTGCGCAAGGTAAGCTCAACCCCGCAACACGCGAGCGGATTGCTCTTGCGGTAGCTGAATTCAATGGGTGTGACTATTGCCTTGCCGCTCATAGTTATCTTGGTGAAAAAGTTGCAAAACTCAGTGCTGCTGAAATTCTTGCGAACCGAAAGGGAAGTTCAACAGATGCCAAAGCAGACGCGGCAGTCCGTTTTGCGTTAGAGACTGTCCGTACACGCGGTCAGGTGAATGCAGCGGCAATCGCCAAGGTTAAGGCCGCCGGCTACAGTGATGCGGAAATCGTGGAAATTATCGCGCATGTTGCCCTTAACACCCTGACTAATTATATGAATTCCGTTCTTGGGACAGAGGTTGATTTCCCAGTAGCGGAAAGTCTCGCAGCCTGACAATCGAACCAAGAGGCTCAGGATATAAGCTTGGGCCTCTTTTCATCCCCTAAGGAGAATTGACATGCGCCCCCCGGTTCCCCCTTTTAACCGTGAAACTGCTTTGGAAAAAGTCCGGATGGCAGAAAATAGCTGGAACAGCCGTAACCCTGAGAAAGTGTCTTTAGCCTATACAGAAGACAGTGAATGGCGCAATCGTGATATGTTTGTTACCGGTCGTGCGGAAATCGTTGAATTTCTTACGCAGAAATGGAGGATGGAAAAAGAGTACCGCCTTATCAAGCAACTATTTGCTTTTCACGAAAACAGGATTGCCGTTCGATATGCCTATGAGTTTTGTAATGAAACAGGTCAGTGGTTTCGGGCCTATGGCAACGAGAATTGGGAGTTTGATGATAACGGGTTAATGTCCCGCCGTTACGCGAGCATCAATGATTTGAAAATTTCGGAAAAGGATCGATTGTTTCATTGGCCGCAAGGCACGCGCCTTGCTGACCATCCGGCGCTTGGCGATTTGAATTTATAAGGGAGATGTCCGATGTCCAACTTTGTTTCTGATATTGCCTTCACGCCAGCGGTTAAGATGGTTCAGGCTCGCAAGGGATCCCGGGACACCTATGCGCGCGCAGAAATGAAGGGAATGATGAAGCGCGAAATCACCGATGATCTGGCTGATTTCATCGCCCGTCAGAGAAGTGGATTTCTGGCCAGTGTTTCAAGCGAGGGCGCGCCCTATATTCAGCATCGGGGAGGACCTCCTGGCTTTATAAAGATACTTGGCCCAACGACACTTGGTTTTGTGGATTTCAAGGGAAACAGGCAGTATATTTCGCAGGGTAACTACAGTGAAAATCCGAAAGCTCACCTGTTTCTGATTGATTATATGTATCGGCGGCGGGCCAAGTTCTGGGGTGAAGTCACGGTTATTGAAGGCGACCTGGAACTGCAGAGAAAACTAATGCCGACTAACTATAACGGCCACCCTGAGCAAGTCATACAGTTCGAGATTTCCGCATGGGACCTTAATTGTCCACAGCATATTCCGCAACGGTTTGAAGCGGAAGATGTTGAACGGGCGCTGGGCGAACGAGACAGTCACATCGCCAAGCTGGAGGCTGAAATCGCGGCGTTACGTGGGACGGCTGATTAAATCCGGGTTACATTGAGTTGGGTTGTCCCGCGATTACGACGAGAGAAAGCGGCCTCTATATTGAAACTTCTTCGAAATCTAGTACTGCAAAAAGTATGTTGATCCGCTTATCATCATCGGATAGAGGTAGGATAACTCGTTCAATATTCTGAGTATACTTGTTTAATTTTCGGAACATATGATCCGAAAAAAGCGGCCTTTTCATAGAAGCTGCGGTTTGATAGTCCTCTAAAATTTTATTTCTTGCCTCGCCGAAATCAACCTCATCCAGATACATACCTGTGTAGTCCCCGCCAAACATTTCGACTACTCTTGTTCCAACAAGGCGTACCTTTAACCGTGACGTCGGTTCCTCAACATCTATGAGGATTATATGCGGTAATATTTTAGGCATCTCCAAGGGGTCGAAATTTGACCGGGACGGGATACTTCTTCCCTCTCTTTTGGATTCCCAAAGCTGATATGCTTTCTGAAGCATTTCGGACTTAACGTCCTCAATCTTTTTCTCGTCAACCATCATCATTTAGCAATTAGCCGATTTGTGTATACTAGTTAATTATGAGGGGAGTGTACGATCAAATTATAAATAGTTCGGTAATAATAGAACGGTCAATATTACAAATTTCTTAATATAATAAAACAAAAAACACTCAAAAAGTAACCTAAAGTTTAAATACAAATAAATATTTCTCTAATTAAATGCATTTTTTGAATTTCTTCCATTTATATTGATACAAGCTAATGACGCATATATTTTTTTGATAGGTCTGATGACAACGTGACTTTTGATGTGTGCAGGGCGCCGGCATTTGAGGGTGATCGCGAGGCCCTGCACGTTGTTTTAGCTAGGCATTGTCGAAAACTTCGCCAACCCCCTCTGACATGGCGCCGACGATGGTGTCTGCTTCCGTTTTAGTCAAGCAAAGTGGCGGCGCGAAACCGAGGATATCCCCTTGAGGCATTGCGCGCGCGATAACGCCTCGTTTCAGAAGAGCCGCAGCCACCTTTGCGCCTGTCAGCTGGGATGGATCAAGGAATGTTCGTGTTTCTTTGTCCTGGATAAGTTCAACCGCCAGCATCAGGCCCTCTCCGCGCACGTCTCCTACATTTGGATGATCGCCGAGGGCATCGGACATGGCTTTCTTGAAGTAAGGGCCAACGTCACCCGCGTTGGCAACAAGCCCCATGCTGTCGATAAGTTTCAGATTGGCAACGCCTGCGGCCGCGCAAACGGGATGAGCCGAATAGGTCCAGCCATGGCCGATCGCGCCGAATTCATCCGTTCCCTGCTCAAGCACCTTCCAGACCTTCTTCGAAACAATGGAAGCCGACAGCGGTGCATAGGCGGACGTGAGGCCTTTGGCTGACGTGATGATATCCGCTTCAATGCCGTAATGGTCAGAACCGAACATGGAGCCAAGGCGTCCAAACCCGGTGACAACTTCATCTGCGATGAGCAAAATGTCGTATTTTTTGAGAACCGCCTGAATGGCCTCCCAGTACCCGGCCGGAGGAGGAACAAGTCCACCCGTTCCAAGCACAGGTTCTCCGATAAAGGCGGCGACGGTGTCGGGGCCTTCTTTCTGGATAAGAGCATCCAGATTATCCGCGCATTGGCGGGAAAATTCTTCTTCGCTGAGACTCACATCTTCGCGGCGATAGTAATAGGGCGCATCCGTGTGGATAACCTGCGTCAGCGGTAAATCGAATTTCTTGTGGAATAGCTCCAGCCCAGTCAGGGAACCGGTCATTAGACCTGAGCCATGATAACCGCGCCAGCGGGAAATTATTTTTTTCTTTTCAGGACGGCCAAGGACATTGTTGTAATACCAGACCAGCTTGATGTTCGTCTCATTGGCATCAGAGCCGGAAAGGCCGTAATAGACCTTGCTCATATTGTCCGGTGCCCGGTCAATGATCATTTTTGACAGAGTGATCGAGGCTTCCGTGCCATGCCCGACATAGGAGTGGTAATAGGCAAGTTCTTTCGCCTGTGCCGCGATGGCATCGGCAATTTCGGTGCGGCCATAGCCGACATTGACGCAATAGAGGCCAGCAAAAGCATCAAGGAGGCGGGTGCCATCCCGATCTTCAATATGAACGCCAGATCCACCTGTTATGATACGGTTGGACATTTCGCCACGGGCGAATTGCGCAAGATGCGTTGAGGGATGAAAGAAGTTTTCGCGGTCCCATTGGCTGAGTTGATCATTTGTAAGCATTATACTCTCCTGATTAAAAGTGACTGGATTAAGCCCAGTCCCGACAGACATATTTGATATTTGAAAACGCCTCGATCCCGTGACGGGAACCTTCGCGCCCGAGCCCAGACTGCTTCATCCCGCCGAAGGGGATGGGGGCGCCCGTGACTTTCGTGCGATTGACGCCGATCATCCCAAATTGCAGCGCCCGGCTCAGGCGATAGATACGGGACGGATCCTTTGTATGGACATAGGCCATCAGCCCGTACTCGGTATCGTTTGCGCGGTGAATGACCTCGTCTTCGGAATCGAAAGGCGCGATGGCCGCGACCGGTCCGAATGTTTCGTCATGCATAATTTTGGTGGACGTCGGCACGTCCTTCAAAACGGTCGGTTCGTAAAACAACGGTCCTAGTGCATGGCTCTTTCCGCCGGTCAGAAGGTGTGCGCCTTTTTCCAGGGCATCTTCAACATGTTCTTTCTGTTTGGCGACGGCATTTTTATTCATGAGAGGGCCGATATCTCGATCATCCAGTCCGCGACCAATTGTTAAAGCGGCTGCCTTTTTTGCGAACTTCTGGCAGAAATCGTCATAGACGGATCGCTCCACAAAAAAGCGATTGGCACCCAGGCAATCCTGACCGGACGTAGCGAACTTGGCACCGATACCTTCTTCAACGGCTTTATCAATATCCGCATCTGCAAATACGATAAAGGGCGCATGGCCGCCAAGCTCAAGACTCAGGCGCTTGATGGTCGGGGCGGACTGCGCATAGAGCAGTCGCCCGATTTCTGTTGATCCGGTGAAGGAAAGAGCTCTAACGCGGACATCTTTTGTCCATTCCCCGACAATGTCAGCAGGCTCGCCGGTGATGACATTAAAAACACCGGCGGGAAAGCTTGCGCGCTCCGCCAATTCCGCAAGGGCAAGCGCGGAAAAAGGTGTTTCCTTAGACGGATGCACGATAACCGGGCAACCGACCGCGAGAGCCGCCGCCGCTTTCCGGGTAATCATTGCATTCGGGAAATTCCACGGCGTCACGAGGGCCGCAACACCGACCGGTTCCAGCCAGACTTCAACCTCTGCATTATGGAGATGTGACGTTACGCCAAGAATATCAGTACGTTTGGCCTCTTCGGCAAAGAACTCGATAAAGGAAAGTCCGTAGTCGATTTCGCCTCGGCATTCCGATATCGGCTTACCTTGTTCCAGCGTCATAATCAGTGCCAAATCTTCTTGGGCGTCCTTAATCAACTGAAACCAGCTTTTTAGGATAGAAGCTCTTTCCTGAGGGAGAAGGGAAGCCCAATCCGCAAATGCCTTGTGAGCTGCCGTAACCGCCGCCGCGCTTTCCTCTTTGCTGAGTGAAGGGACATTTCCCATCCAGGCACCATCTGCCGGATTGGTAACCTCAACAATCTGACCGGACGTTGCAGACTGCCACTCACCACCACAATAGGCGAACTCCTTGAATAGCCTTGGATCTTTAAGCAGATCCAGCTCCGGTATCCGGGATAGATTTTTCTTTTCTTCACGCATCTCTAGTCTCCGCCAAAAACTCTAAAGGAAGTATAGGAGAGTTCGGTCAGAGAGTGCGTTTACAGTAGGAGTAGAATTTAGTGAAGAATTCGCTGAAACTCGACTAAAGGAGAGAATTTATCGGATCATTCCATTTACATTCAGAATTGCCCGACGAAGCTTAGCGGAAGGCGGAGGAGGGGATCTGGTCTGTATTTTTTACAGGTTTGGTCACCACATATGTATAGTAGCGCCGCAAACCGATATCCGCCGCCAGCATCTCATCGACTTTCCTCTGGTAGGCGTCAACCCCTTTGCAGACGAGTTTCAGGAAATAGTCTACGCCACCGCCGACGGCCCAGCATTCTGTGATTTCGTCAATTGCACCAACTGCGTTTTCAAAGCGTTCAAAATCTTCGGCGCGATGACTTCCAAGTTCTACCTGCATGAAAACTATCGCAGGGGATCCGAGGCTGGCGAGTGATAATCGCGCTCCATAACCCTCAATAACACCGGCCTCCTCCAGCCGTTTTAATCGTTCCCAGCACGCTGTCGGAGAAAGATGTACTCTCTCCGCAAGCTGGTTTTTGGGGATGCGGCCATCCTGCTGCAGAACAGCTAGGATTTTGAGGTCACGATCGTCAAGTTTGATCATATTTTAGATATACCGGTTCTATGTCTTAACGGCAACGACGCCCACAATATCCCCCATACCAATCAGGCCAGGAAAGTGACGCGCTGCAAAGATACCGTTCAACGGACTGACATATTCCGCAGGATCGCTGCCCGTTCGGTCTATATCATATACGCGAGCTAATACCTGCCCTACCGATACGGCTTCGCCCAGCTCCACACAGAGTTCAAGCAGGCCAGTAGATTCACTGGAAATGAAGCATTGATGATCCGGCATATGGAGTTCGATTGTTTCCTCAATCTCTAGTTCCTCTTTCAGAACCCCGGCATGCCGAAGAAGGTTTTTAACGCCTTTTTTGGCGATGGCAACACTTTCCGCCGTGGTGGAGCCGCCGCCGCCAAGTTCCGTAGAAATGAAAATTTTTCCCATTTCTTCAGCGGCACTATCGTACATGCCGATTGCATCAACTTCGAGAAGCATCATTGAGAAAGGTGCGTTGAAAGCCCGCATGGCCGCGACACATTTTTCCTGCTGAACCTTGTCCTCCAGAATATGGGCCGCACAGAAAGGCACGAAGTTGAGTGTTTTACCGCCCGAATGAATATCCAGCACATAATCGGCAAGCGGTAACAGGAAGCGCTGGAAATAATCTGCAATTTTCTCGGTAACCGTGCCAGCGGGATTTCCCGGAAACACCCGGTTCATATTCCCTTTGTCAATCGGCGACGTTCGGCTTGCCCCCCGGAATGCCGGATAGTTCATGCCCGGCACCATAATAACGCGACCAATGATATCCTCAGATTTTATTGTTCTGGCAAGATCGAACAGTGCAACCGGACCTTCATATTCATCTCCGTGATTTCCGCCGGTGAGCAGAACAGTAGGTCCGTCACCGTTTCGGGCAACCGTAATGGGAATCATGATTGACCCCCAGGCAGATCCGTCATGGGAATAGGGCAGCTTCAGAAAGCCATGTTGGACACCATCCTCTTCATAGTTGACAGTAGCGGAAATAGGGCTGGCTCTCATAGGCTTAATCCTTGACCATGAGTTCGCGGGGCACAGATGCAAGAAAATCAGGTGCGCCCTCGGTAATGATAATGCTTTCTGTCGTTTCCATGCCCCAATCATCCATCCATAGACCAGTCATAAAATGAAAGGTCATGCCGGGTTCAAGAACCGTTTTGTCACCAAGGCGTAAACTCATCGTCCGTTCGCCCCAATCCGGTGGATAGCTCAAGCCAATGGGATAACCGGTTCGATTGTCTTTATGAATGCCGTATTTTTTCAAGATCGCAAAGAAAGCGTTTGCGATATCTTCACATGTGTTGCCGGCCTGCGCTTTTTCCAGTCCGGCTTCCATGCCTTCCTGAACCGCTTTATCCGCATCAATAAATGTTTGCGATGGTTTTCCAAGGAATATGGTTCTGGATAGAGGCGCATGATAGCGCCGATAACAACCTGCAATCTCGAAGAATGTTCCTTGGCCCGATTTCATGGGCTTGTCGTCCCATGTGAGGTGCGGCGCTGCGGCATCCGCGCCGGAGGGGAGGAGGGGCACAATTGCCGGATAATCTCCGCCGAAACCATCCGCTCCGCGAATGCCGGTGTCATAAATCTCCGCCACTAGTTCGTTTTTTGGAAGGCCAGGTTCAATTTTCTCGAATATGCGCTTGTGCATTTCCTCGACGATCCGGCCCGCCCGCCGCATATAGATCAATTCCTGCTCCGACTTTACCGCGCGGCACCAATTTACCAATGCAGTAGCGTTCTTGAACTCGGCATTGGGAAGATGATTGACGAGCGACATATAGGCGGCTGCAGAAAAATAATAGTTGTCCATTTCGACGCCGATAACGGCATTTCCAAAACCGCGATCAGTCAAAACGATGCTCAGGTAATCCATGGGATGGCGTTCAGTGGATTGAACATAATTATCCGCATAAAAGAGAATATTGTCCTCACTCAGGAAAGTAGTCCGCAAGGCACCGTTCGCGTCTTGTTTGCGGCCGAACCAAAGTGGATTGCCGTCCATTGGCAGAATAACGCATTGATGAACATAAAAAGACCAGCCGTCATACCCCGTAAGCCAAGCCATGTTGGACGGATCAGTAACGATAAGGAGGTCAATGCCATTCTTGGCCATTGAGATTCGTGCTTTTGCAATGCGCTGCTGATACTCTAAAAGAGAGAAGGGTAGATCAAGTCCAGACATAGTTTTCTCCAAACCTGCTAGCTGTTGAAAATGGTGCCGATGTTTGCGTCTTGCGCGAGCTCTCGGGCAAGGGTGGCAATTGCGGTATCCTGAACGCCTGTACCCGTCAGGTCGCAAATCGTGATGCTTTCATCCGACGGGCGGCCACTATGGTGGCCAGCAATAATATTGCCGAGTTCCGGGAAATCAGTGGCTTCGTCTACATATCCGGCGGCGATGGCCGCGCGCAGTTCTCCCTGCATGCGGCATTGGGCAAGATTGTCGCAGACATATAGATTGGCCACAGGGATAACGTCTGGCGCGAGTTCTGTTTTGTAATCGGCATCCGCACCCATAGCGGTTATATGCTGACCGGGGTGAAGCTGTGTTGCTGAAATCAGGGCTGTTTGTGACGGCGTTGTCGTCACCACGATATCGCTCTGTTCCATCAGGTAATCAATGGTTTCGGCAACTTCGATTTTGATACCGAGTTCATTTTGGCAATCTTCGACATATTGTTGTGCCTTCACGCCATTCCGGCCCCAGACAATAGCTTTCTTGATGTTGCGAACTAGGGAGAGAGCTTTGAGCTGTAGTTTTGCCTGCGTCCCGGTGCCGATGATTCCAGCGACATTCGCATCCTCACGGGAAAGCCATTTCGCGGCGATAGCGCCGGCGGCAGCAGTTCGGACATCTGTCAGATATCCATTGTCCAGTAGAACCCCCTCGACAATGCCTGTTTTGGAAGAAAAGAGGACTATCAATCCGTTGAGGCTGGGCAAGCCTAGTTTGGGATTATCAAAAAATCCGGGGCTCATTTTTATTGCGAAGGAGTCAATTCCCGGCACATAAGCCGTCTTGACGTCCACTTCTCCATTATGATCCGGGACATGAAAGCTGAGGATCGGCGGCATTACCACATCCTTTGTTGCGAGAAGACGGAATGCATTTTCGATGCAGTTCACGGCAGCTTTGTCCAGCGAAACGACCTGCCTGAGTTCTTTTTCGCTCATGATGGTAATTTCAGGCATGTCGGGTTTCCGCTTTTAATTGTTCCCGACTGATGTCGACATTCTCTCCGTCGATAAGTCGTTTATGCAGTTTCATGTCGATGTTGCATCCGCTGATGAGACTAACGCAGGTGCCAGGGGTCTCAATTTTTCCGGAAAGTAAGGCTGCAATGCCGACGCTGCCCGATCCTTCAATCACCAGCTTTTCCTGCCAATAGGCATGGCGGATAGCCTCGGCAATCTCGGTCTCGGTCACCAGCACAATTTCATCAACAAGTTCCTTCACCATCCGGAATGTGTAAAGATTGTTGAGACCTATTCCGCCGCCCAGTGAATCTGCAAGAGTGGGGAATTCTTCTACCAGAATGGGTTTGCCAGCCTGTTGACTTTCATACATGGCGGCGCCCCGATCCATAGAGACACCGATGATCCTGATTGTCGGGTTCTTGGTTTTCATGGCAAGGGCAATGCCAGAAATCAGGCCGCCACCGGACAAGGGAACCAGTACGGTTTCAATGTCCTTCACCTGTGCCAGAACCTCAAGACCAAGTGTTCCTTGCCCTGCAATAATATCTTGATGATCAAAGGGCGGCAGCATGGTCATCCCTTCTTCATTGACAAGCCGATCCACCTCTACCTGCGCATCGTCTTGGGAGCGTCCAATAATGCGGACCTCCGCGCCATGCGAGCGAATGCCGTCTACTTTGTTCTGCGGCACGAGTTCAGACATGCAGATGATACAGTGCACGCCAGCATTATGCGCAGCATAGGCAAGGCCGCGTCCGTGGTTCCCGGTTGAGACACCGACAACGCCATTTGCTTTCTGATCCTCAGTCAAGGACAGCACAGCATTCGTTGCACCGCGTAACTTGAAGCTTCCCGTAATCTGGAGTTGCTCCAGCTTTAGATATATATCTCCACCAGTCTGCTCCGACAGGGAAGGTGAGAGCACAATCGGTGTCTGCCGGATAAAGGGAGCTATCCTGAGGTGCGCCCTGTCAATAGCAGACAAACTCACTGAACCTATCTTGCGCCCCTTCATGCTGGGCAACTCGAATTTGAAACAGCCAGCCATAAACAGGAATATTGAATTGAAGATTTCATTTAATTTTATCCCACCTGAAAAATATGATGAGGTCGACAGTACAATTCGGACGAGACGTCTCTAAACTACCATCACCGGACAATTTGCGAGGCTTGTTACCTTGTGGGAGACACTTCCGAGCAGGAAGCCTTCCAAATCACCATGTCCCCGGCTACCCAGAATGATTAGTTCGACATCTTTGTCTTTTGAAAAATTGACAATTGTCCGGGCGGGCGGGCCGTTTTTCACGAAAGCCCGGACCGATTTGGCTCCCATATCCAATGCTTCTTTTTTTGCATTCTCCGCCACATCGGATGCATGCTTTCGCAGAATATCATCCATGACTTCGGGTTCTTCCGAGCGGACCATCGATATAGATGTTTCCAGGAGGCTGTGATGTCTGAAAACAGTTAGAATAAGCAGCTCACAGTCAAACGACTCTTGCATTTTGACGGCCGTTTTCAAGGCCTTCAGAGAGGGCTCTGAACCATCCATCGGGATCAGGATTTTTTTAAACATATGTTATCTCCTGCCCATCAACGGAACGCCAGATCGCGGGCAAACAGGGCAATCTGCGGGAAAAATATTAGAGCGACCGATACAGCGGCAAGAATGACCGTAAAGGGAAATATGCCCCTTACAACATCTGCATACGGCCTTTTAAAGACGGCAATTGCCGTGAAAATATCACATCCAAAGGGCGGCGTTGCAGAGCCAATGGCAACCTGCAGCGTGATAATCGTTCCCACCAGAACCGGGTCCAACGCTACAGCTTCGACCACGGGTGCAAAAATGGGTACGAGAACGAGGATCACAACGATTGGGTCAACGAACATACAGCCGATGAAGAAGGAAACAGAGATGACACCCAAAACCCCTTTCGGGCCCATATCGGTGATACCAATCGCCCCCAGAATTTCCTGAGGAATTTGGGCGAATGAGATTACCCAAGAAAAGGCTGCGCCGGCACCTACCAGAATAAAGACGACGGCGGTAATCAGTCCGGTGGATTTAGCAATCTGGTAAATATCTTTTATTTTCAGGGACTTGAAAATAATAATCTCCAGAATCAAGGCATAGAATACACAGGCTGCCGCCGCTTCGGTCGGGCTGAAAATGCCACCATAAATACCGCCAATAATTATGACTGGGAAGCCGAGTGGCCAGATAGCTCTTCGGGCGGCGCCTAATCGTTCTGACCAGGTTGCTTTTGGCTCTGTTGGCACTTTGTTAATGGTTGCATAGATCATGCTGTAGGCGGAAAAGAGGATCATCAAAAGAAGGCCGGGGCCTACACCGGCGATGAATAACTCTGAAATGGACGTGCTGGAAATTACGCCATAGATAATCATGCCGATACTGGGCGGAATAAGGAAGGCGATATCACTGGCATTGATGATCAGGGCGAGGATAAATGAATCCTTGTATCCCGCCTTCAACATACGTGGGCGCAATGGCGACCCGACAGCAACAACAGTGGCCTGCGTCGAGCCGGATACCGCACCGAAAAGGGTGCAAGCCGCGGCCGTGCTGACGGCAAGTCCGCCCCGGACATGGCCGATAAACTTCATCACCATGTCAATAAGACGGTTTGCAGATTGGCCCCGGGTCATGATTTCCGCGGCCAGAATGAACATCGGGACTGCTATTAGAGATGCCGGGCGTATGCCCGCGAGCATCTGTTGGACCATGAAGTCCATTTTTGAAAAGCCATTAAAAAGCTCATAAAATCCATAAAAAGCGCCGAGCAGAAGCGGGATCATCATGGGCAGGCCCGCGAGCAACAGGACGATCATGATAGCTGTTATTTTGATTGCCATCCGATCCTCCTAAACTTCGATCTCGTCGTCGTCATACCCTTCCAGCATGCTGGTGGAGAGGTAGACGTCTTTTTCGAGAATATTTTTGACCGTTGTGAGTGCATACTGGATTCCGGTGACTGCGAAACCGACTGGAACCCAAAGAAAAATCAGATAAACTGGTATCTGAAGAGCTGGCAGGACGCGTCCGGAGTTCGCAACTTTCGTGATATAGCCGATTGAAAAATAGCACAGGGCAAACATCGTCAACGCGGTGATTATGGTAATGAGGATCATCATGACTTTGCGCGTTCGAATGGGCAGCGCATCATAAATGGCAGACATTCTGATATGGCGCCCGTGCCGCGCAGCATAACCAATGCCTGCAAAGGTGATCATGATAATAAGAATTCTGTTTACCTCTTCGGTGAAGAAGAAGCTGTATTGGAAGATGAAGCGGCCAATGACATTTCCCACTGTATTCAGGCCCATCAATAATACGCCGGCTGCGAGGATGACGGCCTCCACACGACCAATCAACGTATCGATCTGACCCAAAAAACCGGGTAGCATTGATTTGTGATCTTTATCTGTCACGAGGCTTCCCCTGTATCGTCCAATCCCAAAATTCTAGAGATAAAAATACCGGGCAATTTTCTTTGGATCGCCCGGTATTTTTGGATGTGCTGCTCTACTTAGTGGCGGCGAGGTCTGCTTTGAACTGTTTAAGGATTGCCGTGCCGCTATCACCGGTCATTTCGATGAATTTGGCCTCCACGTCCCCTGCCGCGTCTTTAAAGCAGGAGCGTTGCTCTTCGGACAGGACGGTAACCGTCATGCTTGGCTTGGCTTCCTTGATTTTTTTCAGTTCTTCCTGAGCCAAGCCTTCCTGATACACAACGATATGTTCATATGCTGCTTTAGCGGCATCCTGAACAATTTTCTTGTCCGCATCGTCAAGACCATCAAAGAACTCCTTGTTGGCCATAACCGCAGTCGTAAAATTGCTGTGGCCTGTATAGGTGATGTAATCTGTTACTTCATACAGTTTTGTTGAGTATAGATAGAAGGTCGGGTTTTCCTGGCCCTGAATAATGTTGGTTTGCAGGCTTCCGTAGACTTCGCCCCAAGGCAGAGGCGTCGGTGTCGCGCCGAACGCTTTATAGGCTTCGACCAGAAGAGGGTTCGTCATCACGCGGAATTTAACTTCATCCAGGTCCGCACAGTTGTTGACAGGCTCTTTGGTTGTCATGGCTACTTCGCCTTCAGGGAACATTTGAAGGAGTTCAAGCCCTTGGTCCGCATAAAGACCTTTGAAGTCCTCGTTGATCGCCTTGCTTTCCCGGAAGAAGCGGGCCAAATGTTCCTGATCCGTGGGGAGCAGGTAGGGAACAAAAAAGACCTGTGCTTCGGGAATTAGCGCGCCGGTAAAACCAGGCGATTGATCAACGAATTGCAGGATGCCTGCCTGTGTTTGTTCCATCAAGTCTGCTGACTCGCCTAATGTACCATAAGGGAATAGCTGGATTTGATGATCAGAGTTTTTCTCAATCTCTTCCTTGAATTTCGTTGCATAGACTCCCTGAACCTCTGTCAGGGATTCCTCAAATGCGTATTTCCATGTATCCGCACTTGCAACGCTCAATCCCGCTGCGATTGTCGCTACTGCTGTTAAGCTGCTAATAAGGCCGCGTTTCTTCAAAGTCATTGGTATCATACCTCCTGTTTGATTTCGGCAATCATTGACGCGTTTTTCTTTCCGTCACGGACGGCCCCTTAATCCTGAAATACTTATAGGTCCGTAAAAGCAATGACTGGCTCTTCCTGTGAATTCTCGTCCGGAACTACTGTTGAAATCAGAATTTGGCGAAAAACAACCCGCCTGAATTTTTCAAATGGAAGTCTGGCCTTCAATTGTAATGCATGTCAAATATTATATTGACGCAGTACAATTACAGAAGTTGTGGCAAAGGCTCCGGTGATCGTTTCAGGAGACCTTTGATTAAGGTAAGCCCTTGCTGGAATCTATTTGTATTGGCAACGCCCCCGATGGCGACCCGGATCGCATTTAAAGGTTCGCATTGCGCTGTCATGAAAGGTTGTGGCGGGGCCACGGCAACCCCGAGTGCTTTCGCATGTTCCACCATGCTAAGGGCTGTCCATTGCTCTGGTAGCGGGAGCCAGAAATGCAGGGCGGCAGGATGGCCGATCCAAGCAAATTCGGTTAGTTCTTCATCCACGATTTTATAGCGTTCAGCAAGTTTGTCGCGCTGCCAAAGCACCAGTTCGTCTGCTGTACCGTCATCAATCCAGCGGCTTGCGAGTTCCGAGATCAAGGGAGTGGCCATCCAGCTGAATACGATTAGTCTTCCAATAATCGAGGGCAGCAAGGCTTCGGGCGCAACCAGATATCCTGTTCTCAGGCCAGGCATAACGCATTTTGTAAAAGAGGTAAGATAAATAGATCGTTCCGGGGCAAGCGCAGAGATTGGAGTTGGGCGGATTTCCGGTAGAGGGCCGAGGACATCATCCTCGATTATCAGGATATCATATTGCCGCGCGATTCGGATGAGTTCCTCTCGCCTTTCTATTGACATGAGGCCGACGGACGGGCTGGCAAGGGTTGGAACAGTGAAGAAAACTTTCACGTCCTGCTGTTTGCAAGCTTCTTCAAACGCCTCTGGTAGAACTCCCTCTTCATCCATTCGGAGGCCATGGAGGCGCAGGCCGAGATAGGAGCAGAGGGAGATAATAAGATGGTGAGCAATTGCATCTGTTACGACTACATCGCCATGGCGGGCAACCGAGGAGAGGGCCGTCGCCATGCCGTGACAGACACCATTGGTCATGACAACATTTGCGGCAGAAGTCTCCAGTCCGCACTTCGATAGCCATTTCACGCCCGCATGGCGATGCTCCTCCAGCCCGATATTGGGCCGACAGGCAAGATAGGCGTCCGGGTTCAACCCTTCGGACATAACGGCAAGAGCGGATTGCATCTTCTCAACATGAATATTGTCATACAAGGGTCTGGCAATAGAAAGATCAATGAGCCCTTGGTCAGTCCTCTCCATTAGAAATGGCTGGCGGGAGGTGTGCGTGGGGTCCAGAACAAACGTTCCGCGTCCGACCTGACCACCAATAAGGCCGGAACGCGTGAGCTCATCATAGGCCTTGCTAACGGTATGAACACTGACGTGTAAAATATCCGCTAGAGTTCGATGCGGCGGGAGGCGCTCTCCAACAGCAAGTTGCCCATTGGAGATTGCGTCCCTGAGGAGGTTTGCGATACCAATATGGAGGGGGCGATCAAGTGTTTCACGCTTGGGGATCCATTTTGTCATGCAACAATTGTAGCGGATAGCATGACAACTGCAATATAATTCCCTTAAGTGTTATCCCCGCCAAAAACGCGGACTGTTTGCTCCGTTCAATCTGTCACGCATCAGCTAATGTTGGATAGTCGACGTATCCTTCTGGGCCACGACTATAGAAGGTTGCGCGATTATATGGCGTTAATGGTACATCCAGTCTTAATCGCTCGGGCAGGTCAGGGTTGGAAATAAAGAAGCGGCCAAACGCAATCGCGTCGGCATCGCCATTCGCCAACATGTTATTGGCGCTCTCCTTGTCAAAATTGCCCGCGGCAATCAGGATGCCATGCCAAATGGAACGAAAGAGTTCTGCTGCGGAAGGCACATCTTTATGATCCACATCGCGTTGACCTGTGCCACTGGCGCGCGGCTCAATCAGATGCAAATAGGCCAAGCCGAGCTTATCAAGTTCGCTGATGAGGTGGGAATAGAGCGGCATTGGTTCATCCTCTCCACTGTCGTTTGCAATACCAAAAGGCGACAAGCGAATACCGACGTGATTTGATCCCCAAACTACAGCAATAGCTTTCGTTACTTCCAACACCAAGCGGCAGCGATTTTCAATTGAACCGCCATATTGGTCAGTGCGCTTGTTCGTTCGCGACTGGAGAAATTGTTCCAGCAGATAGCCGTTGGCCGAGTGGATTTCGACGCCATCAAAACCGGCCTCTTTGGCACTGCTGGCGGCATGGACATAACGTTCAATCAAGTCCGGTATTTCTGCAGTCTCCAGCGCCCGAGGTATGGGGCAGGGCACACGCTTGAACTCTTGCGTCGTAACCTCAACATTTGCCGGTACTGCGGATGGAGCAATCGGTAGCCCGCCGTCAGGTTGATAGGAGGGGTGAGACAGGCGACCCATATGCCAAAGTTGCAGATAGATCTTTCCGCCTTTGGCGTGAACCGCCTTCGTGATCAGCTTCCACCCCGCGATTTGCTCTGAAGAATGAATGCCGGGCGTGCAAGGGGCCCCTCTGCCATCCTCTGAAATCTGAGAGGCTTCGGCAATGATTAGGCTGTCGCGACTTGCGCGCTGGCCATAATACTCTGCCATCAGTTCGTTAGGGATGTTGCCAGGAACAGTCGCGCGCATCCGTGTCAATGGCGCCATCACAATGCGATTTGATAAGCGCAGCTCACCAATTGCAATCGGCGTGAATAAATTGATTGTCGTCATCGTTTATTATTGCCCTTAGAATTTGTCGACGTGAGCGAAGAGCCTAACGTACCCTGACATTAAACACTAGCTCAGACTAGCCAGCCGATCGGTCATTATAAAGGGTGACAACCTCTACAGAAGCTGTTCCAATTATTTTGGTAGGTGGGTTGTAAGAAAAACTTACTGGAATTTAAGATGGAGTCACAGACATTGCATCGATATACGGAAATTATCAGACGATATTATGAAGGATGTTCCATGGCAGATTTTGATCTGATGATGTCTACCTTTGACCCGGACATCGTCCATTATTTTGTTGATCATGCGCCGGTAATAGGGGCGGCGGCCTTGGCAAACTATTGGGTGAAGGTCGGTCCGAAAACAAAGGCATCATGGGCTCTGGATCATATTATAATTCAAGAGCCGGAAGCCGTTATTGAATGGAGTATGCCCTGGACATCACCGGTTGATCAGAAGCGTCAGACGTTGCGTGGTACGGAGTGGTATATATTCAGAGACGACAAGATAACCGAGATCCGGAGTTATCATAATAACCACTACCTACAAAACCCGAAGAACCGGGAACTTTGGGACTTTCCCTATATAGAACGTGGATACCTGCCGTGAACAGATGCTGTTATAGCGGTTGACAGACAGTAGCTAACAATCGCAGCATTAAGAACATTCAACTTATTCGAAATAAGGAACAATAATATGTCGGGAACCGACCAAGAGCTGTTTAACCTAGCTATGTCAGAAGAGGCGCGCCCCTTACTTTATGCTGTGCAAAAACATATTGAGGAAAATGTTGCGCCAATTACTGAAGAATTCTATGCCCTGAACGAAGGGAAAGAAGACCGTTGGAGCTGGCATCCGCGTCAGCTTGAATTACTTGACGGTGCTAAGGCGAAAGCCAAGGAATCGGGATTGTGGAACTTCTTCTTGCCCGACGCGGAGACCGGCGAAGGCTTAAGTAATCTGGACTATGCTTATATCGCATCGGAGCTCGGCAAGAATAGCCTTGCACCGGAAACCCTAAACTGTAGTGCTCCCGATACCGGCAATATGGAGGTATTGGAGCGGGTCGGAACACCGGAGCAGAAAGAAAAGTGGTTGAAACCATTGCTGAACGGCGAAATCCGGTCTGCATACGCGATGACTGAGCCGGGAGAGGCCTCTTCCGATGCAAAGAATATCAGCACCACGGCGCGTCTGGAAAATGGCGAATGGGTCATTAATGGCGAGAAATATTACATCTCAGGTGCCGGTGATCCTCGCTGTAAAATCATGATCACCATGGTGAAGACCAGCCCGGATGCCCCGTCGTCGAAACAGCAGTCCCAAATTCTGGTGCCGATTGATACCCCTGGTGTTGAGATTATCGAAGGGATGCAGGTATTTGGTGAAGATCATGCGCCGCGCGGTCATATGCATCTCAAGTTTAATAACGTGCGTGTTCCGGAAGAGAATATACTTCTGGGTGAAGGGCGTGGCTTTGAAATATCTCAAGTAAGGCTCGGACCCGGACGCATTCATCATTGCATGCGGTCAATTGGTCAGGCGGAGAAAGCCCTGGAATTAATGGTTAAGCGGGCTGGCAGTCGGACAGCATTTGGCAAAACCATTTTGAAGCTTGGCAAGAACCTTGAAGTGATTGCCCGTGCCCGCATTGAAATTGATGCCATGCGTCTGATGGTACTTCAGGCAGCAAAAGCGATGGATGTTCTCGGGAACCGGGAAGCACGTGTCTATGTCAGCGCGGTCAAGGCCATGGTGCCGGAAAAGGTATGCCAAATAATTGATCAGGCGATCCAGATTCATGGCGCGACCGGAATGTCCCATTGGACGCCACTAGCCAGCATGTATGCAAATCAACGCCATCTCCGCTTCGCCGATGGTCCGGATGAAGTGCATCATATGGTTGTTGGTCGGGCCGAGGCACAGAAGCACGATGCATGGTAGGGCCTGAGAACCAAAGAATAGTCATGAAAGATTTGATTGTTGAAGAATTCATGGTTCCTATCGGGGACCATGAACTATCCATTTTCTTGCGGAACAAGCGACGGACGGATGCCGTTCTGGGACGGCCAGACCGTACTTTGTTGTTTGTGCATGGGGCAACATATCCGTCGTCTGTGACCTTCGACTTTGCCGCGGGGGGCTACTCCTGGATGGATACGTTGGCTGAGGCAGGGTTCGACTGCTGGCTTATGGATATCCGCGGCTATGGGCGATCCGATCGACCGGCGGAAATGGAACAGGCGGCGGACGCCAACGGGCCGATTGTGCATACGGATGTCGCGATATCCGATCTTGGTATGATGGTTGACTATATTCTGGCGAAGCGCAGCATAGAGAAACTGCAACTGCTGGGATACTCATGGGGAACCTTAATCGCAGGTGCGTACACTGCTAAAAATAATGCCAAGGTCGAACGACTGGCTCTCTATGGGACAAGTATGCTGAATTCTGGCGCGTCTCTCATTGGAAATGATAGGCCAACGACGGCCTATCGCTATGTGGATGCTCAGTCGATTAAAGCTCGCTGGGAGCATGGGCTGAAACCAGCAGAGATTGCGGATATTATCGAGCCAGACTGGCAGCAGCAGTGGCTGGATGAAGCGGTCGCCAGCGATCCTAAATCTGGTGAACATGATCCACCAATGCTGCGTGCGCCGACGGGTGTGGTGGATGACAAGGTATGCCGTTGGTCGCAAGGTGTGTTCCAATATGACCCAGCTGAGGTCAGGGTTCCGACGTTGGCTATTGTGGGCGAAAAGGATATCGAAACGACGGCTGAGGGGGCGCTCGCGCTCTATCATAAACTGATCAATGCTCCCCATCGCCGCTATACGATCGTTGGAAAAGCAACACATTCCGCATTACTTGAACGGCGGAGGGATCAGCTTTTTCGGGCAATACAGTCCTTTCTTGAAGAGGAATTTTAAGGTAAGGATTATATATCTCTCGCAAGGATTTCCTGCGCCAACAAAATATTTACAAAAATAAGAGAAAAATAATGGACTTCGATACTATCGTGCGCGGAAGGCGCTCTATCCGCGGCTATAAACCGGACCCAATTCCAAAAGATGTACTGAAGGAAATAATCGACATTGCCGCCCGCGCGCCGTCTTCAATGAATACGCAGCCATGGCATTTGCACGTAATCAGTGGGGAGCCCTTGGATCGCATCCGTGCAGGAAATACAGAGCGGAACCTCGCAGGCGTACCGTCCTCCAGAGAGTTTCGAGTTGAAGATAAATATGAGGGTGTTCATCGCGATCGTCAGGTGAAAGTGGCCGTTCAGCTTTTTGAAGCCATGGGAATTGAGCGGCATGACGCGGAACGGCGTCAGGAATGGGTACTTCGGGGCTTTCGTCAGTTTGATGCGCCGGTCTCTGTGATCGTTGCTTACGACAAAAATTTGCAAGGGGATATCCGTCATTTTGATCTTGGGGCAATAACCTATGGGTTGGTACTTGCCGCCTGGAGCCGGGGTATCGGTGCCGTTATCAATAGTCAGGGTATTATGCAATCACCTGTCGTGCGGGAGCATGCTGGGATCCCCGAAAATCATGTGATCCAGACGGCAGTTGCTATGGGGTATCCGGACGATAGCTTTCCGGCGAATGCGGTTGTCTCCACCCGCAGGCCGGTTGAGGAAGTTGCAACCTTTATCGGTTTTGAAGATTGAAGGTAACCACTTCTTTCGAGCCATTACTGTGGATAGACCGTAGCGGGTAAATCATCATATAATGCGCCTTAACATGATTAGGTAAAGAATACGGGGAATAGCCCATGGGGCCGATTTCAAATAGCTATATTTCGCAGCGGATTAAGCTTCATTATGTGGACTGGGGAAATCCAGAGGCACCGCCGTTGTTGCTTATCCATGGTGGGCGGGATCATTGCCGGAACTGGGACTGGGTGGCGGAAGAGCTGCGTCACGACTGGCATATCATTGCGCCGGACCTTAGGGGGCACGGAGACAGTGGCTGGTCCACGGATGGCAACTACAATGTCCAGAGCTATGTATATGATATCGCCCAGCTTATCCATCAAAAGGAATTGAGCCCGGTAACGATTGTTTCTCATTCTCTCGGTGGCAGTATTGCGCTCCGCTATACGGGGCTCTATCCAGAGAATGTCAGAAAGATTGTCGCGATAGAGGGGCTAGGATCATCCCCAAAAATGATAAAGGAGGCGCAAGCCGTCCCGATGGCCAAACGCTGGCGTGACTGGATTGATCAGAAGCGAGCGGCAAGTGGTCGTTTGCATCGCCGCTATGATACATTTGAAGATGCCCTTGCACGCATGAAGGCTGAGAATAAGCATTTGTCAGACGAGCAGGCCCTACATCTGACAACCCATGCCGTCAACCAGAATGAAGATGGTACATTCAGCTGGAAATTTGATAATTATATGCGTGTTTGGGGACCGTCTGACATCAGCCAGGAGGACACCCAAACATTGTGGAGCGAAATCACTTGCCCGACAATGCTGTGCTACGGCAATGACAGCTGGGCGTCAAACCCTGTTGATGACGGGCGTATAAAGCATTTCAAGAATGCCATCGTGAAAAATTACAATAATGCGGGGCATTGGTTACACCATGACCAGTTTGATAAGTTCACAGCGGATTTGAGAGACTTCTTGTAACGGCTTGGGAATAGTGTGCGGGCGTTGCTATATGTGCTGACTTCCCAAAAGAAGAAGGGAGCATCGCTCACACATCCTCTCGTCCATGCCCAAAAATTCACTCAATCCCTGCAATGGTGCCGGAGGGATGGGATTCACCTTCCGGAAGATCTTCTGACATCACCTGCTTATAGGCATGCCAAGTCGCGTGACCGATGAGCGGTAGGGTGACAATCAGTCCGACCCCTGCTGTGGCCAAGCCAATTCCGGTGAAAACAACGATAATAGCAGCCCAAAGAAGCATTGCGTTCCGGTTTTGTGTGACGGCGTAGGCACTGGTAATAAGCGAGGGCAGTAGCACTGATTTCCTGTCCATCATCATCGGCATGGCGAAAGCTCCCACAAGAAATATACAGGTGGCAAAAACCGCACCAACAATGGCTATTGATATTCCGAAATAGACGCCTTCCATACTGAGGGCGCGCGTCAGGATGATGCGCCATTCTGGCATGATTCCCGGGAAATTCAGTGCAAAAACTGTAAAGGAAATGCGTATCCAAACCTGAAATACAAAGGCGAGTGCAACGCCAAAACCAAAGATCCCTAATTTATTATAGCGCGCGGCGGTAACTGCGGCCATAAAGGATACCTTCTCTCCGGCTGCGTATTGGCGGCTAATCTCGTAAAAACCGATTCCGACAGCAGGTCCTACAAGAAGAAAACCAGTCAGGCCAGGCAGGATCAGATAAGGCCAGCCCATGAAGTAAAATCCGAAGGATAAAATCAGCCCGAAGATAATAAAGAGAGCGGCATAACTTACACTGACAACAGTATTAGCTTTCAGGTCTAACCAACCGGCGGTGAGCCAACTCCAGACGTCTTCCGGCCCCACGTCGCTTACCAAAGCCATCTCCTTTACAAGGAAGTTGGCTTTCATTGGCTTATTTGTCAGTGTTTCTTTTGTGGGCGTGATAATTTTATCTCTCATCATGCATCCCTCCCCAAGCATACACATATCCATGCAGCTTATGAGCAATCCGGGACTCAGTAAAGCTTCCTTAAAATAAAGAAGAGGCTATATCTGAGGACGGTTCGGAACCAGCACATGCAGGTAGTTAATCCGGATATGTGATGAATTCTATCTCATAACCAAAGCTGCCGTCTTCGCGCGCCATAATGGCAAATAATTTGAACCCCGCGCACACCACCATCGCCAATCATTAGATTGTCGTACTTTAGCGCTAAACGACAATAGGTGACGTTAAAGGGTAAACTCGGAACTATCAGGAAAATTAGCTAGTTCCGAGTTTATCCTATCCGTCTATTAAGCGAAACTCCGGATCTGTTTGCACTCTAATACAAGAGATATTCGCATTGGAAAATCAATTCAGTGCGTTCGGTAAGAACAGACTGATTTCCGGTACGAGTATCAACAGCAGCAAAGTCAAAATATCCATAACGAGGAACCAGAGGACGCCTTTGAATATGGTTTCAAGCTTAACTGTGTCACCAATCACCCCTTTTAGAATATAGACATTCAGTCCGACAGGCGGAGTAATTAGACCGATTTCAAGCAATTTAATCATGATGACGCCAAACCAGATCAGGTCATAACCCAGATTTTCGATCACAGGCACAACCACTGGCAACGTCAATAGCATGATCCCGAGTGGGTCCATAAACGTTCCAAGAACGACATATACCAGCGACAGGGCTAGTAGGATAACAATCGGCGGATAATCGAGCGATAGCGCTAAATCCGACAAGAAACCAGCAACCCCGGTAATAGCAATAAAGCCAACAAATATTTTGGCGCCTATGACAACGGCAAATATACTGGCGGATTGGGTCACTGTTTCAAGAATCGAAAGCTTCGCTTCTTTTGCCTTCAATCGTTTGGAAAGGGCGGCTAGACCCCACGCACCTGCGGCACCAACGGCGGCGGCCTCTGTCGGGGTTACTATACCGGCATAAATGCCACCCATCACAAGTACAAACAGAAGAATTATCGACCATGTACCTTGAAGGGATTTGTAGCGTGTATCCCAACTAACATTTTCAGGAGGCGGCGCTATTTTCGGGTTAATCAGGGCCCGAATGACGATCATAAGAATGTAGATCAATGCAGAAAGAATACCGGGTACCAAGCCTGCAAGAAGAAGCTTTCCAACGGATAGTTCGGTAAACAGGCCATAGATAATCATAAGAATACTTGGCGGAATTAGGGATCCCAGCGTACCGCTGGCGGCGATTACACCTGTTGCCAGTCCCTTGTCGTATTTGTAGCGAAGCATTTCCGGCACGGCGAGTTTACCCATGGCGGCAGCCGTTGCCAGGCTAGAACCACTGACTGCAGCAAACATTGCGCAGCCCATGACAGAAGCGACGGCGAGCCCCCCGGAAGCCGGGACAGCCATGCACGAGCCGCATCATATCCATCACGTGTAAATCCGAAATGAAAGGCGACGTAGCCCATCATCAAAAAGAGCGGAATGGCAACAAGGGAGAAGGAGGCAACGAATGAGTAGGGTTCAAACGCGATATAGTTTATCGCCGCCTGCCAGCCCCGTTCGAGATTGGCTTCCCGACCTGCAGGCCATCCAATAGCCAGAATGAGACCAACAAATCCGACGACCGCAAGCGCGACCGCAATTGGAACACGAATAATAATTAGTAGTAAAAGTACGCCGATTCCGCAGAATCCGAGAGTAATGGGATCCATAAAAATTTACTTTCTGTTCGTGAGCTCAAGCCCGGCTTTGACCACGTCTATTGCAAACCGAAGCGTAAACATGAGAATGCCGACAAAAAATATGAAACGGACCGGCCATTCCGGTAATGATAGCGGGCCTTCCATATAATTTCCGGTAATCCACGCATCCAGAAAGTAGTGGAATGCTGAATAGGTCATGATCGCGAAAAACGCGAAACCAAGCAGAAAGCCGAAGGCGTCGAGGATCAGGTTTACGCGGTCGGAGAGTTTATCTGTGAACAAGGTCACCATGATGTGTTCGCGTTGTGACTGCACAAAAGCGAAAGGCAAGAACACGACGAACACCATGAGGAACTCATTCATCACCACATCGTCTGGTATTGGGGCGCCTATGACGTATCGGCCTAATACAGACAATGTGGTGATTGCAAGCATGAGCATAACGGCTATGCCGGCAACTAGAACGAGAGATTTCTCGAAATAGTGAAAGCTGTTTTTCATCTATTTTCCAGATTAATTAGTTACGAAATACAGCTCAACGGTTCCAAGGATAGCCCTTTTCTTCGAGCTCCTTCTGGTATTTTGCGAAAGTCGCATTGTACTGATCAATGACACTCTGGGAATCGATACCCTTGGCATCTGTTCTTTCTTTCCATTCAACGACCAGCTCTTCTGCCGCAGCTCTCCATTTCGCGCGCTCAGCCTCATCAAGAGTGGTAATTTTCATGACTTTACCGTCAATGCCTTTGAGCAATTCGGCGCGGGCAGAAGCGTTATCTTCGATCAGGGCTTTGGAGTAATGTTCAACAAACTCCTCGCTGACTTCCGTCATGATATTCCTGATGTTTTCAGGCATTTCATTCCATTGCTGGCGATTTATACCTGCACCATATCCAACAACCTGCCCCATGTTGACTTCCGTTACATAGTCCGCAACTTCATAAAATTTATATGAACGGGTCGCAAACATGTAGGTAGCACCGGCATCAACTGTACCGCGGTCCATAGCCTGATAGATTTCGCTATGACCGAGATTTACAGGAATGGCGCCGAGGTTTTTCAAAAGCGTAATAAAGCCGGCAGTCGCCCGGATTTTTTTGCCATCGAGGTCAGCAGCTGATTTGATCTCAAAGTTTGAAACAATCTCGCTGGGGCCTGTGGTGAAGTTAGCCAGCAAATGAATGCCGTTCTTCTTCATCTCGTTGGAAAGCTCTGGCATTGTTCTTTGCAGATCTTGCCAAGTCCTGAGCGTAACCCAGATATCGCCAGCGACAAACGGGATGTTTCCGTAGTTCCATACCGGCATTTCGGCAGGGTTGTAAGGGCCCATTATGGTTCCCGCATCTGCAAGGCCGGTAGAAACGGCCCTCAAGGTTTCCTTGCCCTTGGATAGCGCTTGGCTCCAGAAAAATTCGATTTTTACTTCGCCGTTTGTGCGTTTCTCAATTTCAGAAGCCCACCATTTCAAGGATTCTGCCCGCGCTCCGCGTGGCGGGCCGAGTTCGCTGTAACGGAGGTGATATTCTGCATATGCATTCGCGCTGAAAGCACACAAAGTGAACAGCGTTGCCATAAGAGCGAGGCTCTTGGCTAACTTAGATAAAAGTTTCATTGTTTTTCCCTGACTAGAAAATTCTGTCTGTGCCTCGGTACGTTTATTCTTTGTTACTTGGTCGTACGAAACTACGTCGGAATGGTGGTATAGAATTTAAAAATAGTCAATAGGTTGAGTGTAAATTCGGGCGCGCCGATTTTTGGTTTAATGCGTTTCCGCCTACTTCCCTTTAAATTCTGCCGGACGGTTTTCCTGGAAAGCTTTAACGCCTTCCATAAAGTCGTCAGTCTTAAATGCTTGTCCCTGACATGCTGCTTCAAACCTTAATGAATCAGCAATGCCATTACCTTGGGCGAACGCAATTTGCCGTTTGATCAGACCCAATGCTACTGAAGGGCCATTCGCGAGTCGTTGAGCCAGACTGGTTGCCTCATCAGGAAGCTTATCGTCGTCGACAACCTGCCAAATCAAGCCCCATTCTTTAGCTGTTTCGGCGTCGATGGGCTGATCCCCGAACATTGCAAGGGCAGTAGCCTGAGCAGTTCCGAGCTTTTGAACGAGAGACCAGGACATGCCACCATCCAAAACGGCACCAATTCGCGAAAAAGCGGTCAGAAGTTTCGCCGAGCGGGCGGCGATCAAGATATCCCCCGATAGCGCCAGCCCGCAACCAGCGCCTGCGGCCGCGCCATTGAGAGCAATCACAACCGGAACCGGCACTTCTCGAACAGCGAGAATAAGCCGATTTATTCCCGCCATCATTTGCCCTTCAATAAAATCCCGCCGATCCGCGAGTCCGCTTCCCTGCAAGTCCGCCCCAGCACAAAATCCTCGACCTGAGCCGGTTATCATTATTGCCCTAGCCGAACGGCTCGCAGTGACATCCATTATGGCGTCTGTTAGGTCATTTATCAGCTCTGCAGACATGGCATTCATCTGTTCCGGCCGATTTAGCGTCAATCTCAATAGATTTCCCTCAGTCTCCCTAATCAATTCAGCCATTTGGGTCGTTCCTTTTTACAAGATGGTCATTAAGAGTTTCATGAAAATGGACGATTGCTTTTTCATAATATCCGAAAGTGAAATGACTGTTGGCCTTGGAGCCTAAACCTATTTGTATCGTGCGGGCAGCTTCCCGATCTTCCTCAATGCCAGAATTCTTGACGAAGCCGGCGTCGCGGATTGCAACATCCAGATCGACGGGAATACCCTGTGTGTCAAGGTTGCGCATACGGTATACAACTGACCGGGTCTCGATAGGGGACACCGGCTCCAGCACGACGAGTTGCGTATGATTGGAGAGAACGGAGAGGTGAGTATTGGGAAAGAGTTGGTAAACATCTGTGGTCATCCCGTTGATACGCCGTTTTTCACGCGGAATGTCTCGCAGTTTATTTATGCGGCGAAACGGGAAAATAATACGGGAGTTGGTTCCAAAAACCTCTACGACATTTACGTTGTCCAAGCCGTAGGGGAAAAATGTACGGTTATGAAGGCTCTTGATATGGTACCCCTCCATTGATGTTTCTGCGATGAGTTTCCAATTCGCGGCATCCGTATATTCACCGTGGTCGAACATGTCCTGCCGAGGATCGAGGATGTCCGGCAATGCGTCGAGAGCGCCATTCGAAAGTGGCGCGTCCTGTGTTACAAACACAAGACCTCCGCGCTCTTCCGCCTTAACGGGGATCAACCCATGTTCCGCCATATCCACACCGGGAAACCCTTCTTGGCCGGGAATATGTTTGAGATTTCCCTCTAGGCCATAAGTCCAGGAGTGATAAGGGCATACGAAAGCGCGGGCACAGCCGTTCCCGTTTGCGACGGCCATTCCCCGATGTCGGCAACTGTTGCGGAAGGCGCGCACAATACCGTCGTCCCCGCGCACTACGACAATCGGCGTTAATGCGGCTGTACGGGCAACAAACGATCCATTCTCTGGCACGGCCGCAGAGGGGCAGAAAGGGACTGGCAGGCGGCGCAGCATCTCTACTTCCGCCTGAAAGCGTTCCTCTGAATGATAATTTTCAACCGGTTCGCGCCAAACGTTTTCTCCCACGTCTGTGGTTTTGGCATCTAAATGTGAGAAAATTCTGTCGATAACATCGGCATCGCTTAGTATCATGGCCATGGTTTAGCTCTTATAATTATTTATATTCAGGACGTATGCTATCTGACTTGTTTGGTTCTTGTCCACTCAGTTGAATTATTGTCACTGCCCTGACTAAGTTAGACATAGTGTTTTGTCTTTAATTTTATTATTCACCCTGAATGTATGTATCGACTACGAAATCTGGCAGTTTTGTTCGAAATGCACAGGCGATCTTTTTGGGGTCAATAGGAAGTCTCATTCAGATGACCGACGATATAGAGGGCATGTGAATGGCGGTCTTGGAAAAGTAAAGTAGATAATTACACCTTACGAAGCACTCAGAGAAAAGCTATATTCAAAACTCAAAATGGATCCCCCTTAGCCGCGCCCCGCAGGCAGCAAATATTAGGAGCGAATATGTCGACTGTTGGTCACTCAATTTTTGAGCTTGAGAATCTGACGCTGCAACGAGGCATCACTTTGCCGCGGGCAGAGATCGCCTACCAGACATATGGCCGTCTCGCCGATGATAAATCCAATGTCATTTTGTATCCAACTTCTTACGGCGCCCAGCATTACGATACCGAATGGCTGATCGGCCCTGGCCGGGTTCTTGATCCGACAGACTGGTTTATCATCATTCCTAATATGTTTACGAATGGTCTGTCGACGTCGCCGTCCAACATAGTCGCACCGTTTGGCCCGGATCGTTACCCTCTTTTCACCCATTGGGATAATGTCCATGCGCAAGAACGCCTGCTCACCGAGGTTTTCGGGATCGAGCGGATAGCGCTCGCCTATGGCTGGTCTATGGGGGCGCAACAGGCATTGCATTGGGGCGCGATTTTTCCTGATCGGGTTGAGCGGATTTGCTCGGTCTGCAGTTCCGCCCGCACCTCAGTACATAATCAGCTGTTTCTTCAAGGTGTACGCGTGGCATTAACGGGCGATCCTCATTGGCAGGGAGATCATTTTTCGGCTCACCCGGTGCGCGGCCTCAGAGCCATGGGCCGTGTCTATGCCGGTTGGGCGATGTCGCAGGCATTCTATCGTGAGAAACTATACGAAGGGGTTGGTTTCAATTCGCTAGAGGATTTCCTCGTGCGCAGTTGGGAGGCTAATTTTCTCCGTCGTGATGCTCATGATTTGCTGGCAAGCCTGGATACATGGCAGGCGTCGGATATCTCGGACAATGATATTTATCAGGGCGATCTGGCACGGGCGCTGGGGGCCATAACAGCCAAAACCATCGTTATGCCTTCCAAAACTGATCTTTATTTTACACCTGAAGACAGCGCGCTGGATGCCGCGCAAATGCCGAACGCTGAATTCCGACCAATAGAATCAATCTGGGGCCATCGTGCTGGCAACCCGTCGCAGAACCCGGAAGATGAGGCAGCTCTGCGACAGGCGGTCGAGGATCTGCTCAAGGACTGACTAGAGGTCCTCTTGGGCAGGCTTGGCATTATCCCACCCCTAACCAAATGCTTAATTTAAGCCAACTAGACGGAAGACACGGGCCGCCCCTCTTCTGGGCGAACCGTCATTTTACATTATAGCGAAGCATGAGGCGCAAGATATGAAGTCTAATGACTAATTTACTTCATGCGATGGAGAGCACAAATTTTATTACCCGTTGGATCTCGTAAGTAAGCAAGATACAGGTTGCCATTAGCACTTTCGCGAACTCCAGGAGGGTCCTCGCACGTAACGCCGCCGTTAGCTAGGCCAGCGGCATGCCACTTGTCTGCCTGATCCGTATCCGATGCCGCAAAACCGATCGTACTACCATTGCCGTTGCAGGCCGGCTTTCCGTCAATAGGTTTGCTGATCGAGAACACGCCTGTTTTTGTGCGGTAGAAACAACGACCCATGCTGTCAATCACACCAGGCTCATGACCTAGCTCCCCAAGGATTGCATCGTAAAAGACTTTTGCTTTCTCAACATCGTCGGCGCCAACCATTACATGACTAAACATTTTAACCCCCATTATGGTATTTGATATTAGTTAGTTAGCCATGATGGTATCCTGTGTACTCATAGAATACAAACAACAACCCACCCAATAATAGGCAAAAACCTCAGAAGTAAATTTGAGAATTATTCACTCAGGGCGGGCTATGATGTTGCATTTACCCGCAGGTTTTCGATCTCCAAAGCCATGTCCTCGGCCAATTGGATGAAATCTCCAGTATCCATCCCCTGATGCAAAGCCAGTCGCAGCGCGGTCACATTGGCTTGAAAACGGCGAGCCAAGCGGTTTGGATCAGCATTGCTACTTAGCTCGCCCGTGTCTAGGGCGGCGGAAAAAGCGGCAGAAAATTCGTTTTGCATTGCACTTAGATATTCGCGTGTCGCGGCGGCAATGGCAGGGTCGGTCGTACGCGTATCAACCAAGGTTTTGGTCAACATGCAGGCTTGCCGGGACATATCATTCGGAGCCAGTCGTGCATAGGCACGAAAATGATCGGCCAGGGCATCCAGCGGCGAGGCTGCGCGCAAGACCTGATTGCGAAACCCTGCGCGGGATTTTGCGAAATAGCGCTCTAGCGCCAACATGTATAGGTTTTCTTTACTGGAAAACGCCGCATAAATGCTGCCAGGCTTCATCGTCAGCGCTGCTTCCAAATCTTTGAGTGAGGTTGCGTGAAACCCTTTCTCCCAGAACAGTACCATGGCTGCGTCGAGAGCAGTTTCACGATCATAAGGGGCGGAACGGGGCATGGTTAGGTGGTTTCTTTAGTCAGTTGGACCAGGATTTTTGTGTAATTGTCGACCCCTTGCGCGCCTGTGATAAGGTGTTTCTGGTCAAATACCATTGCCGGTACGCCGCGAATACCTTGTTGGATCCAGAAATTCTGCTCCTGCCGGACGTCAGACGCAAACCGTTGTTCTTCCAGAACCGCCAGTGCTTCGGTTCGATCAAGCCCAGTTTCCCCGGCTACATCAGCCAGAACCGCCATGTCAGACAAGTTCCGCCCCTCAGTGAAATGTGCAGTGAATAACGCCATCTTCAGATCATTCTTGCGCCCCTGTTTGTCAGCCCAATGAAGCATCTGGTGGGCATTGAACGTGTTATGCATGCGCATGTCTTCAGTGAACCTGAAATCAAAACCAAGATCAGTGCCAAGCTTAGTCATCTGCTCCCGACTCTGCGCTGATTGCTCCGGAGTTGAGCCATATTTCTCGATGATATGCTCGCGAGTATTCTGGCCCTCTGGTGGCATCTCGGGGTTCAGTTCGAATGGGTGCCAGTGGATATCATGGGCGGTGCCCGTAGCTTCAAGTGCTCGTGCTAACTGTTGATACCCAATGATGCACCAAGGGCACATCACATCGGATACAATGTCGATGCGGAGTGGTGTTGTCATGTGATAATCCTTTTATCATATCCGAGGTCGCTACGGTCGTCTTCTTGTCATAATCGCAAATAATCGGTGCCAAAGACCAGTGAAATCAGTTTTTCTGTCAAGTTGATTTGATCGGAGCCCGCTTTTTCAGGCCAAGAAAAGACTGGGGTTTTGCCAGGAAAATTGGGAGCTTGAAGCATTCATGTTTAACTTTTGCGAAGGTATTAGGGCAGAGGAACTCTCTGCCCTAAAATATTGTATAGCTAGGCGGCCTTGGGCGCTCTCTCCCACGTATATTTTTGGAACACTTGATCAATTGGCGTCTGGGCAAAATGGTTGGTATAGTTGGACATAAGTTTTTGTGCGGCACCGAGAATAACTTCCAGGATATTGGTCTGGCTGAAACCCGCCGCCAGGAAGGCTTGTGTATCAGCCTCGTCCACAAAACCACGATTGCGAATAACCAGTAAGGTGAAGTCGCGCAGCGCTTCCAGCTTAGCAGTCGGTAGTGGAGTTTCGTTGCGCAACGCCTCAGTGATCGCGTCATCAATCTTCATCATTTTGGCAATACCAGTATGCGCAGGCACACAGTAATGGCAGTCCTGCTCAACATTCACCGTTTGCCAAACGACAGTTTTTTCCTCGTCAGTCAGGCTTGTGGCCATGAATTGTTGATGGGCAAAATTATAGGTAGCCAACAGACCCGGAGCATCAGCCATGATAGCATGAAGCCCGGGGATACGGCCGTTGTTCTTCAACGATTTTTCCAGGTGCGGCTTAGAATCTTCCGGGGCTGTTTCAATAGTGTGTTTGATGAAGTCAGTCATTTTCTTACCTTTTAATTTTGAGTTTAGATTAATTGGTTTTGTACGGGATTAGTGCTGGCTGGGGACGATGACATAGAATTTGTCTAGCCTGCCTTAACCGGCTGCGACTTGATTGGTGAGTTCAATTTGGATGCAACAAATGGCTCTAATAGTGATCGCATAATCCTTGTATTTCTCTTTCAACGTCATTGTTCGAGTCCTCTGTCATGCTGTGCTGGTGATGAAATAGTCACATTTGAGTGATTACTCAATATCTAGTTTGAGTAATCACTCAAATGTGAAGTCAACAGCGTAGAACGTACATAAGGTGCCAGCGTATCCCGGCCAATCGGCGGAGCGAAGTTGAAGCAATTACTGGTAATGCCGGGCCCATCCTCTAAGAGTCCAAGAAGCTTTACAGGGGAGGATATTCTGTCAGATTGCCCTCTTACTTTTAAGCTCGGTAATTCGGTCTTCACTTATGCCAAGAGATTTATAAACATCATCAGTGTCCTGCCCATGTACAGGGCCGGTACGGGATACGGAGCCCGGCATTTTAGCGTATTTCGGGGTAACGGCCTGCATGGCAACCGGCCCGAGTTCCGGGTCGTTGACCTTGATAATGGCGTCACGGGCCTTAAACTGCTCGGAGTTGAAAATGTCTTCAATCGATAGTACCGGGCCACCGGCGACTCCGCCTGCTTTCATTTCCTCAAGAGCTTCGCTTTGTGTCTTGCCCGCGAACCAGGTGGCAACGATTTCATCCAGTTCATCCGCATGCTTTACCCGATTGCTGTTGGTCTTAAAGCGAGGATCGGTAATCAGTTCGTGCCGCCCAATTTGACGGGCAAAATTTTCAAAGATTGACTGGGCCGATGCGCTTAAGGAAATCCATTTACTGTCTTTTGAGCGATATATGTTGCTGGGGCCAGCATATTGGCTTCGGTTTCCGGACCTTTCTCTGACGTGCCCCAGTTGATCATACTCGATCGGGAGGAATTCCAGCAGACGAAACATTGATTCGACAAGGGACAAATCGATAACTTCACCGGGCGCTTCCGGATGTTTCGCCTTGTGCCAGCACGCCATAATGATACTGAGAGCACCAAAAATCCCGGTGGTTGCATCCGCGATAGGAAAGCCGATATGCATGGGTCCGCTCTCGGGGTAACCACAAAGATAGGTGAAGCCAGAGAAGGCTTCCGCCACACGTGCAAAGCCGGGACTCGTCGCATTGGGGCCTGTTTGTCCATATCCGGATACGCGCAGGATGATAAGGCCCGGGTGACGTGCCTGAAGTACCTCGGGTGAGAGACCGTATTTTTCCAATGTGCCGGGCCGGAAATTTTCTACGAGCACATCAAAATTGCCGATGATTTCAAGAAGCAGTTCCCGACCTTCAGGCTTACGTATATCCAGCGTAATACCTTTTTTGTTTCGGTTCGTAACCTTCCACCAAAGAGGTTTACCATCCTTGTGCGGAGGTAGATCACGTAAGGGATCCTCTTTATCTGGAAGTTCGACCTTGATAACTTCGGCACCAAAATCGGCTAAGAGGGTGGAGGCCATAGGTGCTGCGAGCATAGTTGCAAGGTCGAGTATTTTCAGGCCGGATAGAAGTTGTGGTTTGGCGCTCATTTTTTCCCTATCTGTTGATGGAATCATATTCTTTGCCGATCAGTTTTGCTGCCTTCATTGCGGCAGGGGCGCATTTATCTCTGTAGGATTTGTTGTATCTGTTGCGGGGCATAGCAATTGCTATGGCAGCAATTACTTCTCTGTCCCGGTTATAAATTGGAGCTGCAACGCCTGCGGCCTCCTCGGCCCATTCCCCTTGCGCGGTGCCCCATCCGTTGTTTGTGATGAAATCCAGCCGTTCCAGGAGGACTTGTTTTGTCAGACCGTATTCTTTCGCAATCGAGTCCGTTTCAATAAATGCATACAGGGTTTCCAGTTCGTCTTCTTTCATACCGGATACAAGACAGGCTCCGGACCCACTTAAATAGACACGATTACTCCTGCCCACTTCCATCACATAACGAACTGGTTGTAGGCTTGGCTCGGTCGCAATGACAACGCGATCCCAGCCTTCGCGGACTAATATGGTGGCTGTCTCTCCTGTCTCTTCGCGTGCTTTACGTAAATGCTTTCTGGATATTTCTGCCAGTCCATTCCGGTCAAGTATTGCGTCTACGAGTGACAGGCACCCAAATGAGAGAGAATATCGATCACTTGCAGGGTCCTGGACGAGCAACCCTTCATGCGACAAAGTCCGAGCAAGTCGAAACGTCGTGACTTTGTTAAGCTTCAACTCATCCGTCAACTCTTTAAGAGACATGTCTCTGCTGCCTCCTTTAAAGGCTCTTAGTACGGCGACCGCTCGGCTGACCGTTTGCAGATACTGCGTAGGATAGGTCTTTGGCGGGTTCACAATAATTTCTCCTGCATGTTGCTTCCCAATCTTTCGGTGCAATCAAATGACTCAGCTTGCCATGCCGATTGATGGTTCTTGACTATATTAGCTATTTTGCGATATTGTTTCAATATAAGATATAGAGTTACATATAATGAAACATAAGGCAAGGCTATGTATGGCCTAAGTCTATTTTTTGGAGGAGGAAAAACATGAAGATTGTTAGACATTTGTTTGCGGGCGCTACCTTGCTGCTTACTCTCGCTGCGCCTTCAGCATTCGCACAAGACCATCCTATTAATATTCCGTCGGGTCCTTTTGGAACAGGTAGCAACACCCTAAGCGGCGCTATGGAGCAAATCTCGAAGAAGACGAATGCTAAGATTCAGGTCGTCGCGGCAGAAAGCCCAGGGCTGGTATTTAATTTGAAGCAACTCAAGGCAGATCCGGCAACCAAGCCAGATACCCTTACGCCTTATACTTTTGGTCTTGCCTATCTTGCCGAGAACGGCCTGAAGCCGTTTAACGAGCCGACACCAGCGCCGAAACTTCTGGCGACTTATCTGTTGGGTTCTGTCTGGTTGGCGACATTGGACGAGAATATCAAGGAGCCAAAAGATCTGATTGGAAAGCGCGTAGGGTTGGGCCGGCCTCCGCAAATCTTGTGGACAATTGAACCTGAACTAATCATCAAGCATGGTTGGGGGCTCGACGGACAAATTGATATTGAATATCTTGGGACCAAGCAAGCCGCTCAGGCATTGCTGGATGGCACTGTAGATGCCGCCATCATCGGTGGATATGCCGATCCAATTAACAAGACTTTCAGCCCGAGCCCTCAAACATTGACGGTTGTCGGTAGCGGAAAGACGCTCTACCACATTCCGTGGGGAGAAGAGGCAGTTGCGAAGACGATTGCTGCCGGTGTCGGGATTAATAAGCTTACTATTCCGAAGGATGCAATCGCTGGTGTAAATGCAGACATGTCTGGCTTTTTTGACCCCATTGCATGGGGTGCCTATCCGGAGATGCCTGATGAAACTGCATATGAAATTACAAAAATGATCATCGAAAATGTCGGCATGTTTAAGGAGTATCATGCCTTAGGGAAATTAATGTCGCGCGAGTCTCTCGCCTATGGCGTTGATCCTTCTAAGATACATCCGGGCGCGCTCCGTGCTTATAAAGAAGCCGGTTTGAAATAATATAAAATCATACTGTACCTCCCGTCGGTAGCATTGCCGACGGGATTACCAGCCTATTATTTGGGGGATCCTTCATGGATAAAGGGTTTGATCGTGTTATCAGAATAGCGGTCTATGTCGTCGCCTTGGCGATGGTGGCGTATCATATGCTTAGCGCATATGGAATTCTGCTTGGAAGCATTGAACATCAAACTGTGCATTTGGCCTTTATTTTTGGACTCACCTTTCTTGTTGTTGTCCGCTCGGCTGCTGGGCCTGTTCGCCGCCTTATTTACCTGGGCTTTCTTGCTTGTGGTCTGTTTGTCACGGCATATGTATATGTCAATCTGGACGCCTTGGAACAGAATGTGGGTTTCCCCACCCCGACAGATATCGCGATTGGCATTCTAATGATTGTCCTTACATTTGAGGGGACACGGCAGGCTTGGGGATGGATTTTGCCGGTAGTTGCATTTGTGTTTGTTGCGTATTTCCTGTTCGGCAACTATCTCGGCGGCCCCCTCTATCACCGGCAATTCTCCCTGGGTTATGTAATTTCATATTTGTCGATCGGATTTTCGGGCATTTACGGCACGTTTCTATCTATCTCAGCGAACCAAATATTCCTGTTTGTTGTGTTTGGCAGCATGATGGGACTTTTGCGGATAAATGATTTTCTGTATGAGCTTGGCAAGCTTGTTGGACGGCGTGTCGCAGGTGGACCAGGCCAGACTGCCGTCGTCTCCAGTTCTCTTATTGGCATGGTTTCCGGCGCGGCGGTTGCAAATGTTGCCATCACTGGCGCCTTCACAATCCCTTATATGAAGCGGGCGGGATATTCAGCTCCCCTTGCAGGCGCGATTGAAGCGACTGCATCCACCGGCGGACAATTAATGCCTCCGGTCATGGGCGCCGCGGCATTTCTGATGGCCTTTTTTGTTGGGGTTCCCTACACGGATATCATGATCGCTGGCCTGATTCCGGCAATACTGTTCTACGTCGGAGTGATGCTGTCGGTCCAGTTTGCCTCCACTGCAGCCGGTATAAAAGCTCCGCGAGAGATGCCGAATTGGTCAGTTATTCGGCGCGGAGTTCCGATGTTTGTTATTCCTGTTGCGATCCTAACCGGCTTGCTCTTGTTTCGTTTCAGCCCGGCGTACGCCGCGTTCTGGGCTATTTGTACGGTTGTTGTTTTGAGTTTTTTCGATCTGGCGGTCGACCAACCGCTTCAGAATTTCTCGAGGCAGTGACAGATGGCGCAATCGTAGGTGCCCAGATTGGAATTTCCCTTTGCATTGTTGGCTTAATCTCGCAGACACTGATAACCACAGGTCTTGGCGGTAAGATTGCTGGCCTGGTTGAAGTTTTCAGCGCCGGCAATATTGTTATTGGCTTGCTGTTGACAATGGTCGTATCACTTATTTTGGGATGTGGCGTTCCGCCAGTTGCCGCATATAGCCTTGTTGCCCTTGTCGCGATTCCTACCATTATAAAAATGGGTGTGCCGGTCATGGCCGCACATTTTTTCTGTTTCTATTTCGCAATCATTTCCGCTGTAACTCCCCCAGTTGCCATGGGCGCTTTGGCCGCTTCGGCGATTGCCAAGGCGAATTACTTCGCCACGGCGATGAAAGCGTTTAAACTTTCACTCGCCGGGTTTATCATCCCTTTCTTTATTGTCTTCAACCCGGCAATGACCTTGCAAAGCACAGATATGCTGAATGCGATTATGTCTATCATCGCTATTTTCGTTGTATTGGCTGTCGGCACGGCGTTGCTTTATGGGACCGGTGCGGTTCGCTTTAGCGGAAGGGATTGGCTGTTTGGAATAATCGCTGTGGGAACCAGTATTGCCTACGCTTTGTGTAGAAACATCTTATCCGCAGAAATTGAACTGGTCTTATTCTTGATCGGATTTGCGTTTGCAGTGTTGTTATTCATGTCGCAGGTTCGTCAAAAGCGATTGGTTGTCAACAATCTTGCACTTAGGTGATGGTAATTAGGCGGCGTTATTCTGCTGAGAAAAATTGTTATCGAGAGTCATCACGCGATAATGCCATGATCCAAAAATTCAGAGATATAATAAGTTCAATTTAGATCTATTAGGAAGCTGCTAGGATTGTTCTGGCAGGAATATGACTAGGTGTCCAGACGCCCAAACTAAGCGCCTGCACCCGGAGCATGTGCGGGCAATTTGTATGACAACTCCTCAATTTAGGAGTAAACAAAATCATATTCCTGCGCTATTCATAAACAAATGCGTATCGTGAAGCAGTGGGCTCAATAATAAAAAAGGAAATGCCTGGGATGCACCAAGGACAAAAGCTCGTTCTCAGCCAATATGGTGAGGACAGAGAAGACGCGATAGAAAACGATCTGAAGCTCGAAACGTTCCCAAAACCTGAAGTCGGAAAACTTCAACCTCACGAAGTAATTATTGGCATTCATAGTGCGTCGGTTTCATTCGTCGATTTACTGATGTTGAGCGGGCAGTACCAAACAATGGTACCGTTGCCATGTGTTCCGGGGATGGAATATTCCGGGGTGGTGCTTGCAACTGGTCGCGATGTCGATGTGAATAAGCTCGCTGTCGGTGATAGGGTTTTGAGCGATTTTCTGGTGACAGGCCCTCGAAGCAAAGGCGCCTATCAGGCGGAAGGCGGATGGCAGTCTTATGCGATTGCGCCGGAACACGGCGTCCATAAGTTGCCGGACAATCTGTCATTTGATGAAGGGTGTAATTTACTGCTGAACTACGAAACACCCTATTACGCATTTATCAACCGTGCAAAGCTTCAAGCGGGGGAAACAGTTTTAATCACGGGAGCTTCCGGCGCCGCAGGGATGGCGGCAATACAAGTTGCAAAGCTGCTTGGCGCAAAGGTAATTGCGACCGGTCGATCCGATGAAAAGCTGGCACAGGTTAAAAAATTCGGGGCCGATCACGTTATTAATACTTCCCCCCGGCCCGGTGAAGCGGGCATCCCAAAGTTCCGAGAAGAAGTGAAGGCATTGACCGGAGGGCGTGGGGTTGAGGTTGTATTCGATACCGTCGGCGGTGATGTTTCAGAGGAGGCGATGCGATCGCTCGACTTTGGTGGCAGATTGGTAATCATCGGATGGGCCCAAAATACGAAAGTTGCAAAAGGGGGCGGAAAGCGCGGCTCTGACAATGCGGATCGGCTACCGACAAACATTATGCAGATGAAGGGTCTTTTTGTCATGGGATCGCCTATGGTAATTCATTCCGGGCGTGATCCCTCCATACGCGTCCCTCGTCTTGAAAGCATCTTTAAGGGGGCAAATGATGGTCTCCTGACGCCCTTTGTGTCGCATTGCTTTCCTATGGAAGACTATAAACGCGCGATGTATGCGAAGATCTCCGGCGAAGTCAACGGCGGCTGTGTATTAAATCCACGGACATTCTCATTATGATTTTGCGGGCTTTTAGCTGTAAATCATATGTCTAACCAGACGGTGATTAAAAGAAAGCGTTTCTTTTTGGCTAACTAGGAGCGGCGACTGAATGCAATGTTTGGATTTGTTCTCACGTCAATTAGGCAATATAAGCTTTAAGTACACTAGAGCAGAATCTGGAAAATGGTGCCCAGGGGCGGATTCGAACCACCGACGCGCGGATTTCCAGTCCGCGTGGATTTAGCTTTTTGAAAGATAGTTTGAACCGTAGTCCTTGCTATGAACTGAGAGTGAGGGCTATTTAATTCAGCAATTTTTGTAGCTGTTGTCGATGCAATAATTGGCTAACTTTTTAGCTTTTTCGATTGCTTCTTTTGTCATTTTGTTCTCAAGCCGTTGTTTTAATTTGTCTGCTCCGTAATGTCCTCGCCCGGAAGCGACTGAATACCACATTAGAGATCGTTCATAATCTTTCTCAACTGCCTGCCCATAATAATACATTCTGCCGAGGCTGAATTGAGCATCGATGTTTCCTTGACTTGCTGCGAGCCGATACCATTTCAACCCTTCTTCATAATTTGCCGTGACAAAACGATTGTTTACATACATATCACCAAGGATATTTTGTGCTAACGCGAACCCTTGCTCCGCTGCCATTGTGAACCATTTGCGTGCCGCTTGATAATCTAAGGGTACCCTCTGCCCACGAGAATAAATGAGCCCCAGACTATTTTGAGCGACGACATCACCGGAATTTGCTGTGGCCTCAATTTCCCGGATTGCAACAATGTCTGATTGTAGCACTCCTTGCCCTTCGTATTCAGCGTCTACTATGGCAACCGCTCTGTCGCATTTGTCTATATTCGGGGCTTTGTTTGGATCCAGATCCCTCTTATTGTCAGCATAGCCTATATTGAAAAACCGATCGGTTGCGTACCAGGTTTTAATAGCCTTGATTTTGTATGAAGGGTTGCCGCCAGCATAAAATTGCGAGCAGAGCTCACTATGGCTCGTATTCCACCCAACCATATAGGGGTTATGGCTTTTAAAGTTTGTTGAAGGCTCAATTGTTGTTGTGCAGGCTGCGAGAAAAAGAACCGGTACGACAAAAAAAGCATTTGAAGGAGTATCCTCAAAAAAGTCGTTTGCAAAATAGCAGAGCAACCTATGACGATATTCTCGCAATATATGAACAGGCAAAAAACAAACGAAACGGACTAGCATTGCAACCGTCGTAAAACGTCTCACTGTCATCTCAATTGTACTTGTACACAACTTGCATACCTCTTTCGCCAAATTTCATCCGTATATATGATTTCGACAGAATCCAGAATGTCATTACGACAGCCCATGATTGAACGGAAATGCTAAAGACGAATAGGCTAATACCAATAATGTTGGGTATCCATCCGTCCAGTAATAGGCTTTTCATGGCGGGGTTAATTGAGTAAGCGCCGACATATATTGCAACGCCGATTGAGCTAACTAAAACCGAACCTATTAAAAGACGGGTGAATACTTGGGGAAGTAGCTTCAGTTTATTGGTGAATTTCCCTTTCTCTCCTTCAATCTCTCCAGAAATAGCAGATGGGAGTGCCAACCCGAATAGGGAAAACTGAACTAGAAATAGAATACATTCTAGAAAATGCTCAACAAGTACGATAACAGCTACTAAAGCTACGCGGCTAAGGTCACCATGTAAATCTCGTAAGAAGTATGGAAGGGCTATAAAGAAAGCCAAGCGAGCCAAGTATAGTGGTAGGAAAAGCCCAGCAAATCGAAAATAGAATCGCGCAAAAGGAGCAGCATCGCTTGGATGCTCGTCTGCTTCGGGGCTTAATATACTTACACATGTGCTATAGGCTAAATAGGTCCATAAAGAAAAGTAAGCTACATCGACCCCAATATCATTGAATAAATCGCTCTCGTTCATAAATTTTAGCGAGAAGATTATTAGCGCACCGATGACATAGTATCGGTAGAACTTTCGAAATAATAAGAATGAGCTACGATACATTCAGGATTCTTTGCGCTCAGAGCCGGTTTCAAGATTTACCCGTTACCATAATCTACCTTATGGCGAAGAGTCAAAAAGGTATCTTCATGGCCTACGCCGCCAGCAGACTACTCTCCATCTTCGCGATCTGGGAAATATCTTCCTCTGTATTGTGAAACAGATGTCCATAGACATCAAAGGTCATGTTGATTGACGAATGACCGAGCAGCACCTGGATCTTCTTGGGCGTCCAACCTTGTTCAATGAATAAGGACGCAGCGGCATGTCGCAGAGAATGAAACCCAAACTTAGGTTTTCCATCAGTATCAACAATATCACAGGCAATCATGAGGGGCTTGAAGATCCGATGATAAATATTTGCATGCCCCTCAACATTGCCTGCGCCGTTGGGAAAGACAAGATTAAGCTCCCCTTTCGGACATCGTGCTTTCCAATCCTTCAACGTGCTGGCAACCAAAGGAGACATCGAAATAGTGCGACTACCCACACGGCTCTTGGGAACACCGATAACATTATGCCGATCCGCACGTTGCCTGATATGAATGGGACCCTCGGTGAAGTCTACTTGTGCCTAAAAAAGCCCTCTAAGCTCGCTGGAGCGCATTCCCGTGAGCAGGGCAGTGATGACACGCGGGGGTATGACGGGCAGGGGGCTTGGAGATTAGTTCTCTGATTTCATCCTTTGTAGGAATAATCCGTTCCTTCTCATTTCGACTATCGCGTGAGAGATTTCTTCAAGCAAATCATCAATGAAATCCTTTTCCTCTGACGCTGCCTGACATCGCCCAGCTTACTGGTTATACTATTTACAAAACAAGGGATAGGAGCGCATGGCGGTTTCACGATCTTTAATTGGATTGAAAGAAAACCTGACAAGCTTAGTCAGTGGTAAACTTTGGCTTCAAGTAATTGTTGCGATGATCCTAGGAATCGGCTTTGGTGTGCTGATTGGCCCGGCAACCGGGCTTTTCGATAAGAATATCGCTGAAATAATTGCAGGTTGGGTGGCTTTGCCTGGTAGGGTGTTTCTGCTTGCAATCCAGTTTATTATTATCCCTCTTATTGTTGCATCGGTAATTCGGGGAATTGCTGCCGGAGAGGCCACAGAAAACATTGGTCGACTGGGAATAGCCGCAATATTGTTCTTTGTTCTTACTACTATTGCCGCTGTTATAATCGGTATTGGGTTTGCTCTTATCATTGAGCCAGGGGCATATATAGACGGCACACATTTGAAGGCAATTATCCCTGACTCTCTGCCAGATGTTAGCGGAGCTGCCAAGATGGGTCTTCCCACTTTGAAGGAGCTTCCGGAACTGCTAACTGGACTGTTTCCGAAAGACCCATTAGCTACTTTTGTCAGTGGCAATATGCTTCAAACGGTCATCAGCGCCGTCATTATCGGCGTTGCACTCGTGGCTATGCCGTCGAGCCAACGCAAGCCAATACTCGACCTGCTTGGATCCATTCAGTCCGTCTGCATGGTTATTATCGGTTGGGTGCTTAAATTCGTTCCCTATGCAGTGTTTGGGCTGATAGCCAGCATAAGTGCGCGCGTTGGTATATCAACACTTATGGCAACAGCTGTGTATGTGGTAACTGTTCTGGTCGGTTTGCTTGCATTGCTCATAGTCTATTTGGTGATTTTATTAGTTGTTGGTCGTATGAATCCCCTTACTTTTCTAGCAAATTCCAAAGAAGTTGTGTTGTTGGCATTGTCTACGTCCAGTTCGGCTGCCGTCATGCCGCTTACGTTAAGTACAACAGAGGAAAAGCTAGGTGTCCGAACTGGAATTTCCCGCTTCGTAATCCCACTGGGAACAACAATCAACATGGGCGGCACAGCTCTATATCAAGGTGTTGCTACACTTTTCCTTGCGCAGGTGTTCGAAGTGGATATTGGCTTGTCCGGCATGGTCCTAGTTATCGTTATGGCAACGGGCGCATCGATTGGTTCACCAGGCACGCCCGGTGTTGGGATCGTTATTCTGGCAACAATTCTGGAAAGTGTCGGCATCCCTGCTGCAGGTATTGCATTAATTATTGGAGTTGATCGAATTATCGATATGTGCAGGACATCGGCCAATGTCATTGGTGATATGGTTGCAAGCGTGGTTCTTGATCGATTAATGCCCGATCCGGAAAAAGCTGGTAAATTCTCACCGTAAGCGTTGAGGTTCAGCCTTGATGTTTATATGGCCTCTTTGCAATGGAACGCGAGGTGCGCTGGAGTAAATAGTTTCCAAGGGCAGCAACGAGCCACCGACAGGCTGTTAGCGGCACTTAAGTCCAGTAACGGACAGGGCCAGTATCAATATGGAGAAACTGGGATTTAGGGTAATATCCCACGCCGCCGCCTTTGAGACTTTTTGCAGCTTTTTGAAGATACTTTAGATCGACGCCTCCAATGCGAAGATCAATCGCCATTCCCTTCATATGGTAACTTTTTTTAGCTACATTACTGCTGTTTTGGCGTAGTGCAGCGTTTGTTTTCGGCGACCTGTAGCCAGAGATAATCTGAGCGGATCTGGAAGCGTCAACTGAATGATGAAGCCGATGAATCAGCAGTAACAGTTTCGGGTCAATCTTGGCTACCTCGTCCGTGCGAAAATCCCGAAGAAGGTAATTTATTTCCCGCAAGCTCTCAGGAACGAATTTACCTTCAACCCAAAAAACAGACTGAAGACGTTCACCTGTGTGCAAGTTGCTCAAAGATAACTTCTTTTCATGCCCTGTGAATTGCGTTGCCGCTTGAGCAATTGAAGGAAGAAAAAATCCCGCTGATACAGCGGCTACTCCATTGCGTAAAAACAGGCGCCGTGCACGATGCCTGGATAAAGTCTCCGCCGTATTCTTCATAAACAACGATCCGTCATATTCTGATTATGCTGCTCTAATATACTAGGCTAATTGTGTTAATTTTTTGTCTTTATGGCAAATAATCATTCAGCGGTGCCAAGCTTCAAAACATATATCAAATCCGCATCCCGGCCATAAACATCCTTCCAAAGTTGCAGTTGGCCAGCCTCATCCACTGCTGCCGTGAAATAAGTGATATAAACAGGGATTGGGGCAGGTAATTTTATCACCTGCTTTTCGCCAGCCGCCATCGCCTCTTGTATGGATTTTACCGTCCATTTGGCCGAGGGTTCCATGAGGAAGTCAGCCAGGGTTAACGGGTCCGCTACGCGAATACACCCTGAAGAAATCGCACGACCTGTCTTGTTGAAAAGATTCTTATTTGGCGTATCGTGAAGATAGATGTCATAAGGATTGGTCAGTGTGAACCGGATCTGGCCAAGAGCATTGCTCGGTCCCGGGTTTTGGACAAATTTATAGTTTAGGCGCTCCGGCGATATTATCCGCCAATCGACTCCCTGAGGATCAATTTCTGGGGCATCTTTCTTCCACGACGTGAATACCCGAAAATCCGACGTGAGCAAATAATTCACGTCCGCTTTAATCTTTGGTAACAGGTCTTCGCGGGCAATTTTTACAGGCACCGTCCAGGTTGGGCGGAACTTGATGCTGGTGATTTTGTCATTCAGGATCGGTGTGCGGCGCTTCTGTTGCCCAACAATTACCCGCATGTGCAGTTTTTCGACACCATCGGAAACCGCGGTTAAGTCAAATCCCGGAACATTGACCATTACATAACGGGAGCCGAGGCTCTCAGGTAACTGGCGCAACCTTTCAAGATTGATGGTTATTTTCTGGATAATGCTTGCGGGTGAAACATTCAAAGCGGCATAAGTTTCCGGGCCAATAATGCCGTCCGGCGTTAGCCCATTGCGATTCTGGAACCGCTCGACGGCGACGAAAAGGGCATTATCGAAAACATCATTTGTCTCGTCGTTATCGGCGGGAAAATCCCCTAATATTTTTAACCGGGCCCTGACGTGAGGAACATTGGGGTCGGAGGATCCGAGTTCTAGCTTTTGATCTGTGTTCAAAAGGGGCCATTTCATATCAGCGATTTTACGGTATCGCTCCAGGTATTCCTTCAGGTTTTTGTATTTCAAGCTTTGTGGAGGTAGGCTTTCCAGCCATGCTTGAAAGTCGGCTGTTTGCAGTCCTGCCTTCAATAAAGCGGTGGCATTCGTCGGGTTTGGAATGTCAAAAAGCTCTGGATCCACATAACGTGCAGCCAGACGGCCATCACGTATGTCTGAAATGTAACGCAACAGACCCGTTGTGAAGCTGCGGTCATAGTTCTGTGGCGTCGTTTCTGGTGTCAGGTTTTCGTTTTTGTCATTATTCGAAGGGAGGTAGTCTGACGGTCTGAGCCCTTCCCGGTCTGCATGGCTTAAAAAGTCGACAATAATCTTTCCGCGTGCGGTCAAGCCTGTTGCTGGCGTCCACCAAATTGAATCTTCTCCTAAATCGGCGTAAATTTTATCAACTGACGCAGGTTCAAACCCGCCCCTAGCCTCATCGGCCATAGCTGGATTATAAAAGGCCCCGGGACATAGCCCCAGCATGACCATTAAAGCCACTGAAGTCAGCCCGCGAACCACCCTGTCGAAAATAAAATATTTACCGCGCATCACTTCCCCTAGGTCGCCTTATACATAATGTACAGTCCTGACATTGCCATAGGTCATTCAGCATGATCCGTATCTTAATCTTAAGCTTAAGCAGAGATAATTTTTATGCATGTTGTTTTGGATTTCTTGTACAACATCTCTTCATGCAGCATTTCGGGCCTCAGTTTCCAGTACCATCGGCGCTTCTTCTAAGGTGTGGCTAATGTCCATTCCACGGTCCTACGCAGGACTTTTCCCATAGCTATATCGAAGGCGAGAATGATCGCGTCCATGTTCGTGGCCGTGCTTAAAACAGCCGCTTCGAAGCTGTCTGATGCGACGATTTCCTGTCGGGAGGGGTCGAACAGTATCGCGTTCAAACGGACCCGAACCAATGGTTCCGCAGTGCCGTGAAAATATTCAGCCTGAAACTCCCGGAGTTCGCCTTTTAGTATGTAATTGGGCTGTAAACTAATTGCGTCTCGTCCGACCGTGGCGATGTGACCACTATTTGTAAAGCTTTCAATCAATAGCGTTTGGATCATTAGCGGGGTTCGCTCTGTCCAGCTTGCATCGGCAAAGTATTTCAACTCCGTTGGTTTAGGGTGCAACGCAATACGTTTACTGTTGAGCCCGCCCGTAGCAATCGGTTCTTCGATTACGAGTTTCCAGTTGACATGCGGCAGATTATTGGAAAACGTGCTTTTAGGGGTTAAGTTGTAAAGATTCACCACGCCTTTCTCTCCGGAAATCGAAATGGTTCCGCACCCGGCTAAAACAATTAGTAACGTCGCAACGATAATTGATATGGAGTATTTTGGTTTCATCATTTTGCCTTGAACTCTGCGTCCCGCTCGCCGAACAGAAACCCGGATGGATCGTTTTCAATACGGTCTGTAATGCGAGTCATTATCGCGACCAGTTTCCGGGATTCAGCAAGAAAATTCCTAAATTCTACAACAGCCGCCTTACCATCATTCTCGATCAGATTATCGACGTCAGTCAGAGTATCGTGAGCGACAGAAAGACTAGCTTCCAAATCTTGAACTAGTGGTTTCGTTTCGCTTGCAATCTGCCGAATTAGACGGGCAGATTCACCAACATCAGCACTAGTGCGATCCAATGAACTAATAATATTTTCGATCTTATCTGTGCGTGAGGAAATACTTTCCATGATCCGGGCTACATCCACGAGTATCTCCGTCGCAAGTCGCTGGTTCTCTGAATTCAGGAGATTGGACGCCCGGTCAGCCAACTCCTTGCTGCTGGCAATCAGATCGGGTGCTCCAAGAGCCAGTTTTTCAAGTTGCGACGGTTCGGAGGGGATAACAGGGTACTGCCTGTCTCTGTCCGCAGTCAAAATTTCGGCACCTATTTGTGCGCCATCGATGTTAATATAGGAAACGCCGGTTATTCCCTGTAACTCCAGCCGCGCGTGGTCACCCTTTCGGATGGGTACTGCGGCGTCTATTTCGACCAGCACCCTTATACGTTCGGGATTTTCAGGATCAATACTAATATGTTTTACCGAGCCGACGTTGATACCGCGATATCTTACGTCCGCGGCTGGCGATAGGCCGCTAACTGAGTTTTCAAAGTATATTTCGTAGAATGTCGTTTCCTGATCAAACTCCACCTTTGCAAGCCAAGCGACAAATGCGAACAAAGAGAGCATGCTGATCAGGACAAAGCTTCCAACAAGAATATGTTTTGCCTTGAGTTCCATCGTTCCCCCGTTTATGTCGATGCGTTATCGCCCTGGTTTTAATAACCCGGCGGACCGCGCCCGTGGTCCATGGAAATATTCCAAAACCCAAGGGTGGCGTTCGTTCAACATCTGTTGCATATCGCCGATCACGACCACCCGTTTATCCGCAAGAACAGCAATACGGTCGCAGATAGCATTCAAGCTGTCAAGGTCGTGAGTCACCATGAAGACAGTGAAATCAAGGGTCTTGCGTAACCTCCCAATCAAGGCATCGAAGCGTGCGGCTCCAATCGGATCAAGACCCGAGGTTGGTTCATCCAGAAACAATATTTCCGGATCAAGCGCCAAGGCACGTGCCAGGCCAGCGCGCTTGCGCATACCCCCTGATAATTCCGCAGGATAGAGTCTGCCGGCCTCCGGCGGCAGGCCAACCAATCCAATCTTGATCATTGCGATTTCATCCATCAATCGCTGGTTCAGATTCAGATGCTCTTTTAAAGGAACCTGGATATTCTGCGCCACAGTCAATGATGAAAATAATGCGCCGTCCTGAAATAATACGCCCCATCGCGCTTCGAGGGCGGAACGTTCTGGCGGCTCTAGGTCCAATACGCGCTGACCAAGGACCTCAATACATCCCGACCATGGCTTTTTCAGACCGATGATGCAGTGAAGCAAGACCGACTTTCCCGTACCGGACCCGCCGACGACACCAAGAACTTCTCCCTTGCGGACTTCCAAATTTAGGCCGTCATGGACTAAATGGTCCCCGAACCCCGTATGTAAATCCTCAACCTTGATAACTGCATCGCCCGTCATCCTTACACCCCGGCCAATTGGAAGAAAATGGAGAAAATGGCATCGGCCACGATAACAAGAAAAATGGATTCAACAACGGAACGGGAGGTCATATGACCAACGCTCTCTGCGCTTCCGCCAACCTGGAAGCCTTCATAACAACCAACCAAAGCAATTATCACAGCGAAGAAAGGCGCCTTGATAATACCGATCCAAAAACTCCACAAAGAAACTGCGTCACTAAGTCTTTCGATGAATTGATCTGGCCTTATGTCAAGAACGATCCAAGTCATCAGTCCGCCGCCAAGCAATCCAATCATGTCGGCGAAAAACGCTAATAGTGGCATGGCCAACACCAATGCCAACAATCTTGGGAGCACGAGTACTTCGATGGGATCCAGGCCAAGAGTGCGCATGGCGTCGATTTCTTCGTTCACCTTCATTGCGCCGATTTGCGCGGTGAAGGCGCTGGCCGACCGTCCTGCAATGACAATGGCAGCAAGCAAGATGCCTATCTCGCGCAGGATTGAGACAGCAATCAGATTGACCACGAACACTTCGGCCCCGAATTGCTTCATCTGGCTGGCGCCCTGATAAGCGATAACAACGCCGATGAGGAAGGAAATCAAGCCGACGATAGGAAGCGCATTTAGCCCAACCTTTTCCATGTGATGGATCATCGGAACGATGCGAAGGCGAGCCGGGTGCGACACGCTGCGTGATAGGGTCAGTATAACGAGACCAAAAAAACCGAGGAAATCGCGAGCCCGGGCCAAGGCATCCAGAGTCATTTCGCCGGTGTGCGCGACCCATTCTAACAGTTGGTTCGCATGCGGAAGGGGAGGAGGAGATTGATCATTGGCCGCAACTTCGTCCAAAAGAATACCGTATTCAGGCTTCATACCCTCGAGTATTACCTCTGCACCACCAGATTCTAGACTTTTACGCGTGCGATGGATTAGCCAGGCTCCAGCCGTGTCTAACCTCTCTAACCCTGAAAGATTGAAAATGAACTTGGTGCTGGCGCCGTCATGGATAACCATAAGCTCCTTGTCCAGCCGTTCGGCCTCGCTGATAGTCCAACAGCCCCCAAGTTCTATCATCCCACCATTATTGAACTTTACCCAAGCGGGATTACGCTGTGTTTGATGAGCCGTCGTGGTACTGGTGCTTTCCTCTGCCATCACCACTTTCCCCTCTGACAACGCTTTTGGGTCTAGATTTTAAAGTCCGTTTAATAACGGGCGAGGTACAAACTAACGATTTAGGCGGATTTTATCCAGTATTTCCGGCAATGGCCTCCAATTCACAGCCGGTCAGACCAGGTAGAATCAGATAAGGCTAGCCCATGAAGTAGAAGCCGAAAGACATCATCAGTCCGATGATAATGAACAGAGCGGCATAACTAACACTGGCCGCAGTATTGGCTTTCAGGTCCGACCGGCCGGCAGTGAACCACTTCCAGACATCCTTAGTGCCCACTTCGCCTACCAGAGCCATCTCTTTAAGTAGAAAGTGGACATTCTTAGGTCCGTGATGCGGTCGCTGATTTTTTTTCGGATCTTATGCCCGAAATGAAACGGGACGATTTTAGCGAGCATAGAAAAATTTGGCTCGAAGGAATTTAGTAAGTAGTTCTTGTTACTTAATCTCAATGGTTCGCCTGTGATCTCTTGGCGGTAGTTTCAGCGCTCTGTCTGTATATAAATCTGTATGTTTATCTAATTTCTGAATTAACTACCCTGCCTACTTTTGTCGGATCGAAAGCGGCAAATTTCAGCCAGAAGTTATCTTGCTTCTTGCCTTCAACTCGAATGCTGTCCTTCGGGAAATGACATCTATTCTGCTGTTGATCTTTGCGTTCAGCGAAAGTGTCCTGCCCGCAAAGTAGTCATTCTCGAGCCTCCAACTCCGGTTTACTGTTTTTGGAAAGACTAGCAGTTTGGATACCGGGTACGATGGCCATAGCATTTCTAATTGACATGAATAAAAGGCACTTTGGATTTTTTGAAATCATCCAACAGTTCTATTCTGTAAAAGATCGCCCAAATATTGTGCCAAGGAATGACCCTTGGGAAGGGTTGGTTAATTCAACTTTTGATCGAACCATTGATTATTGCCACTCAACATTTTTACAAAGTGCCGATAGTTCACATTCGGGCGCAGCGCGCTTTCATCGATACCGTTCACATTGTAACGATCTTCGAAAAAAGTCTCGAAGAGGAATAAAGATTCCTGTTTCGGTAGTTCGCCGAATGTTTCGGCAAGTCGGATATTATGGGTTCCAAGGCCGGGGAATGCCGCAACTTTGTCGGCTTGCTGCTAAGTCCAGACAGCGTATTCAGGGCCTCCACCCTCCTGAGATCTCATCCTTAAAGCCAAAACCAGTGATTTCTGATGATCATTCTTCGAGGCGAGATTTAGCATGGAACCGACATAATTTTGAACGCGAGCCACCTGAAATCAGTTGTTCTGGCCAGGGTTCTTCAAACGAACTTGTCATGAAGCCGTTTCCGAACAATCAAAGCCACTGCTAAAAATTAAGTAAAAAAATCTATAGTTGTGCGTGTGCGAGTATAAGTTTGCCACCACGAAATACGGCAAACTTATTGCCAAGTCATGCCGCTAAGTACGGCGAGAGGAGTTTCAAGGATGAACACAGATAGTAGCGATGAAATGAGTAGAAATTCCAATTGTGTAAAGGCTTGGTTGGCCAATTTTGAGCGAAGTCTTTTGGCATCGGACGGGGAGAATCTTAGAACTCTATTTTCTGAAAACAGCCATTGGAAGGACCTTTTGGCTTTCACCTGGAGCATCACACCGCATGACAGCCAATCGGCAATCATAGATAACTTAATCGCCCTTCAACCCGAAGTGCAGGCCAGTAACTTTTGCCTCGATGAAGACCGGACACCTCCGCGCCGCGTCAAAAGATTAGGCATAGATTCAATTGAAGCCATTTTTTCTTTCCAAACAAGAGCGGGGCGAGGGCATGGCCTCCTCCGACTGTTAGCCGAAAATCCCGAACAAGCTTGGGTTTTTACGACTTCGCTTGAGGAAATCAAAGGGCACGAGGAGCCCATTGGCGCGAGGCGTCCTGATGGATCGTCCTATTCGCGGATGTTTGGGGGGAGCAATTGGAGTGACAACCGCAAGCAAGAAATTACTTTCGAAGGGCGCGAACCTGAAGTGTTGATTATCGGTGGGGGACAGGCGGGTCTGAGCGTTGCCGCGCGCCTGCGGCTTCTTGGAGTAAGTGCGTTAGTAGTAGATCGCAATCCGCGAGTCGGAGATGTGTGGCGTAATCGCTATCGCTCGCTCGCACTGCACAACAAGATCGGCCTTAACCATATGGCATATCTTCCGTTTCCGCCGAATTGGCCTGAATTCCTGCCAAAGGACATGATCGCAAATTGGCTGGAAACATACTCCTGGGCCATGGAGTGTAATGTATGGACCGGCACCACGTTTCTAGGTGCAGAATACAACGAGAAGAGCTCCGAATGGAGCGCGCGAGTACGTACTGAAGATGGAAAAGAAAGGCTTTTGCGACCGCAGCACATCGTGTTTGCGAACGGCATTGCCGGCAGGCCTATAATCCCTGAGTTTAAAGGCCTTCAGGATTTTTCTGGGACTCTAATACATACCCATGAATTCGACGACGGTTCAGCTTGGGCGGGCAAAAAAGCGGTTGTCATTGGCACAGGAACTAGCGGTCACGACGTGGCGCAGGATCTGCAAAGCCACGGTGCCGATGTGAAGCTGGTCCAACGCGGATCAACTACGGTCGCCAGCATCAAGGCCGCCGGTTTAGTACACTCCGTTTATTACAATGAGAATCTGCCGCTGGAAGACGCCGATCTGGTCGGCACGTCTAGTACTTATCCGCTACTCATTCGCGGCCATCAGCTCTCAGCTGAGAAAATGAAGGAAATAGATGCAGACATGATCGCAGGGCTAAAGGCTCGCGGCTTTCGCATAGATTACGGTGAAGACGAAACGGGTCACCAGATGAAATTCCGCCGTCGACACGGTGGCTACTATCTCGATTGCGGATGCAGTAATCTGATTATTGAAGAAAAGATCGGTTTACTTCAATTTGAGGACGTGGATTGCTTTGTACCACAGGGTATACGTATGAAGGACGGCAGTCTGATAGAGGCGGATCTAATTGTTTCCGCGACGGGTTACCAGAACCAGCAGGAAGTCGTTCGCGAACTATTGGGTGACGGGGTCGCTGACAAAATTGGTCGCATTTGGGGCATTGCCGATGACGGAGAATTGGCGAATATGTACCGGGCAACTGCACAGCAGGGGTTGTGGTTTATTGGAGGCGGTTTCTCACATGCGCGCATATACTCACATTATATTGCCCTGCGGATTAAGGCTGATCAACTGGGCCTTGTAAATGACAGCAACGAGAAATCGTCGAGGTCGCAGAGCACACGCCATCAGTCAACACAGGGAGCAGCTTGAGCAATGTTACGATTAGATGGGAAAATAGCTTTCATAACCGGAGCTGGCTCTGTAGGCGAGGGCTGGGGAAATGGCAAGGCGACAGCAGTGCTCATGGCTCGTCAGGGGGCGCAAGTCTTTGGAGTTGATTTAGACAAAAAGGCTTTGGAGGAGACCGCGGAGCGCATGAGGGCAGAAGGCCTAGAAGATTCATGGGCATCCTTTACTTGTGACATGACTGACAATAAGCAAGTTAAGGCTGCATTTGAGTCGTGCTTGGCACGGTTTGGTCGCCTAGATATTCTCGTCAATAATGTTGGCGGCAGTGCGCCGGGCAATCCTGTTTCAATGAGTGAAGAAGTTTGGCATCGTCAGATCGATCTCAATCTCACCTCCTGTTTTCTCGCCTGCAAGCATGCGCTACCTACAATGGTTTCCCAGTTTGAGAATGAAGGCAAGGGCGGAGCAATTGTTAATTTGTCCAGCATTGGCTCAATGACTTATCAGGTTGGGGGGCGGGTAAGTGCGGCTTATGCAGCATCCAAGGCAGGGGTGGTCGCATTCGGCCGTTCGACCGCAATAGCTTATGTGAAGCAGGGGATACGGGTGAATACCGTCGTTCCAGGCGTCATGCATACGCCGCTCGTTGAAAACCGACTTGTCGCTCAACTCGGTGCCGGAGATGCTAAATTCCTGATTGCAGCGCGCAATGCCAGCGTTCCCATGGGTCGGATGGGGGATGCATGGGATGTCGCCAACGCCGTACTTTTCTTGGCTAGCGATGAGGCGCGCTACATTACCGCAACGGAGATCGTAGTCGATGGTGGTATGACCGCCGCAAGGCCGAGCCAATGAGCGTCAATGGTTCCGTTTACATAGGAGAAATATAATATGGCAAGAATTCAGCCATTGGCTCAAGATGAGTTAAGTGCCGAACAGCTTAACGCTTGCCGAGAAGTGCAATCGGGTCCACGCGGCAAGGTTCCCACACCGATGACCGCCTGGCTTCGGAATGCAGAGCTCGCTCGACGGGGCCAGAAGCTAGGCGAATTGCTGCGGTTCGACACTGGGCTCGACGCGGCACTCACTGAAATTGCGATACTGACCTGCGCCAGTGCACTGGACGTCTCATCATGAATGGACTGCTCACAAAAAACTTGCGCTCCAAGCAGGGGTGCCAAGCGGCGTGATTGCAGACATTGCTGCAGGCCGCCAGCCCAACTTTGGCGATGAGAAGCAAGAGATGATTCACAAACTCTCTGCTACAATCTTAAAAAAGGGCAAGCTCGCCCAGCCACTTTATGACGAAGGAATGGCAATGTTCGGTGAACGCTGTCTTGTAGAGCTTACTGCCATCCTAGGCTATTACTGTCTCGTCTCCCTGACGCTAAACGTATTCGAGCTGGGCTTGCCTGAGAATGTTGCATCTGAATTGAATGACACAGTTTCTGATCAGGAGGCACCATGAGGGCATGGAAAAGAAGCAACTTCACAAAAAAATGCTAGGGGATATTGAACATTTGGAAAATGACCAGCTTCTCGATCCGTCGCAGCCCATCGTTGACGCTCATCATCATTTGTATGACCGTAAAGACTTGCGCTACCTGTTACCAGAATTCCATACGGATCTGAAGACTGGCCACAATATAATAGCTACGGTATTCGTGCAGGCGAGAAGCATGTACCGCGAGACGGGTCCTGAGCATTTGCGATCAGTGGGTGAAACAGAGTTTGCCGTAGCCATCGCCGATCAATGTGCACGCGACACAGAGATAAAGACATCTGTTTGCGATGCCATAGTCGGCTACGCTGATTTGCAGCTCGGTAAGAGGGTCGCGGAGGTTCTCGAAGCCCATATCCAATCAGGTAAAGGGCGCTTTCGAGGTATCCGACATATCGTTGCGTGGGACGCCGACAAATCGCTACTTAATCCGGCTTATCCTACTTCACGCGATATGATGGATAGTGCAGAATTTCGGGCAGGATTTACCGAACTGGCGCGTGCGGGCTTAAGTTTTGATGCTTGGCTCTTCTTCCATCAACTTGATGATTTGGTGAAACTGGCGCGTGCCTTTCCGGATACCTCTATAATAGTCAACCACTGCGGGGGCATTCTCGGCATTGGCAAATACACTAATCGTCACCCTGAGGTATTCGCCCAATGGAAGAAAGCCATCGTTGAACTCTCTGGATGCGATAATGTTTCTATGAAGATTGGTGGTTTCGGGCTGGAGCTCACTGGGTTCAGCCGTCAACAAGATGGAAATGCTAGTGCACGAGAGTTGGCGCGCGGATGGAAGCCATGGGTTGAAACCTGTATTGAAGCATTTGGGACTTCGCGTTGCATGTTCGAAAGTAACTTTCCTGCAGATCGAGCTTGGATTAGCTATGATAAGGTCTGGAATTCCATGAAATGGCTCACAGCTGATGCCAGCGCGGACGAAAAAAACGATCTTTTCTGGCGTAGTGCGTCGTGTCTATACGGATTGCAGGTCGCAACCTAAACAGGCAATTAATGCTCCGCGAAAAATTGCCGGCCGTAAACCGGCAGGAATTACATAAAGTTACTGATGTCGAATTGTGTTGTAGGCTAGGTGGCGGACCGTATTATTCTGAAATTGTGTACTCGCTCCGACTACGAGTAATATGTTAAGATGGAAGGAAACAAGTTGACCATTAGCTCAGAATTGGCGCGTTTTTCACATGAAACGTCATTTTCCCAAGTGCCCCCGGATGTGCTTCAGAAAACCAAACTAATGGTACTTGATACGATCGGGGTTTGCCTTTCATCGAGCCAGTTCGAATTCGGTCGGGATACGATCAAACTTGCCAAGGAGTGGGAAATACAAGGCGGAGCTTCACTGATTGGATCGTCGCTTAAGGTTGCGCCGCACCACGCTGCGCTTGTCAACGGTATTCTCGGCCATGGACAAGACTATGACGACACGCACACGGAGTCCGTAGTTCATCCATCCAGTGCGCTTGTACCTGCCATGCTCGCGTGCGCAGAGCGTGATCAGATTGACGGCCAACGTGCACTGCTGGCATTAGTGATCGCTGTTGAAGTATCGATCCGTCTTGCAATGCCAGCGCTAAACAGATTTCATCTCAGAGGCTTCCACACAACTTCCGTCGCCTGTACGTTCGGCTCAGCCATCCTGTCGTCGCACACTAGGAACGCCAGTCTTGAGGCTTATGAAGAAGCGTTCGGCATATGCGGCAGTTTTGCCTCCGGTCTCCTTGAATGCGTTCCGGCACGGAGTTCTGCCAAGCGCCTACACGCCGGCTGGGCTGGCGTATGTGGCATAATGGCGAGCGATTTTGCTAAAATAGGGTTTACGGGTCCGACCAGCGTTATCGAGGGACACCTCGGTCTTTATAATTCAATTCTCAGGGGCGAGCAGTACGATCTGGCGAGTATCCTTGATGGTATTGGCCAACACTGGGAACTCTTAGATACGCGAGCAAAGCTTTACCCCTGCTGTCACTATCTGCAATCATTTATAGAGTGTGCCGCGGCTTTACGGCGCTCCGAAGACTTCAGCGTGGACAATATTGTTTCAATTGATTGCCAGGTGACGGAGGGCTCGGTGAATATGATCTGTAAGCCATGGGATCTTAAGACCGCACCTATCACTGGCTATGACGCGCGTTTCAGCCTGCCCTATGCCGTTTGCATTATGCTTTACAAAGGCAAGGCTGGCGCTGCGGAGTTTGATGCCAACGAGTGGACACATGAACCCATACGCGATCTCATGTCTAAAGTTTCGTATAAGGTGAATCCAGATTATTCGGTGAAAGACATGCCGGGTTCTGTGAAAATCACTATGTCGGATGGTCGTGTTTTGGCACATGAGCTCCCAAAAGTTCGCGGTGACCGCGACCAGCCATTTTCAGAAGATGAGATTATAGAGAAATTCCTCGGTTGCACTGAACATTTGGGTGAAAGCCAAGCCATGCGCTTAGTCGATGCAGTGCTGTCGATGGAAAAACTGGAGGATGTGGGTGTCCTTGTAAACGCCGGGGTTTCCTAAAACGTAATCCCTTTCAATACCGAGCTTTGAAGCAATGCCGATGTTGAGAAATCAACTAGTACTCGCTAACTGACGAATAAAGTTCATATTTGGCCCTGCGTATCATGCCGTTGCCATTAGACGCGATGACATTTGCTTGAATTTGAACTCCCCTGACTTCGCGGCTTCAAGCCAGGGCTGCTTACTCCAAACCATATAGTAAAGGGTCATCACCACTGCTCTTCATAAGAGGGGTAGCTAAGCGCGCGCTGATGCAGAAGGCTTCAATACTTATTGTGTCCCCTGAAAAGACGCCGTCACTCAAAAATGGACCAAAGCTCGATTAAATCTCGGGGCACTTCTAGTTGGAAATCAACACGCAGGCCGCCGTGAAACTACATAGTAATTGATGACCGAAAATGTACTTATGCGCCGCACGCAAAAGTTCTTGCCATTTGACATGCCTGCAGTAGCGAGCCGTCCGTGCTAATCTGAAGGAGTGCGTATTGGGTCGTGTTTCTAAAAACAATCAACCAATTTCATTCGTACCCAAACCAGAGAAAAGCGAGAACGCGATGCCTAAAGGTGAGACGTTAGATCTCAATAATGCTATTGGAGATCCCAATATAGTCAAAAAACTAAGGGAAAAAGCTCCCTCCAATCATGGAGCCGCTGAAGATTTTTGGCAAAGCGCAATGGACGCTCCGTTACTTTCGCACCGGTTGAAGGAGCTTGTGCTGCTCGGCGTTCATGCCTCCGCATCGTCAGTCAACGAAACAGCCATTAAGCGCCATATTCGTCGCGCCTGTTCAGCTGGTGCAAGCGAAGAAGATGTGATCGATGTGTTGATCTCTATCGTTGGGCAGGCCAATCATGCGCTCTATTTTTCGGGATCTATATTGGTCGACGAACTTCAAGCATATTCTGCGTCCGATGACGTTCTTCCCGATATGCGGGAAGATATGGCGGCGATTAAAAAGGATTTTGTAGAGAAGCGAGGATTCTGGCATTCGGATAGGGAAACCCTTGCCCGTTTAATGCCGGATTACTTTATGGCTCAGTCGACGCTTTCGGTTGCGCCATGGCAATCGGGAAGCTTAACGCCGCGTGAACGGGAACTAATCTTTATCGCCATAGATTCTTCAGCCTCCCACAACTACGAAGCTGGATTAAGGCTTCATATTCGAAACGCACTCAAAGCAGGAGCACATCGCGACGAGATCATCGAAGTCATGCATCTCGTCGCTCTAATGGGGCTCGAGGGTTATTTAATTGGAGGCACTGAGTTGCTCGGTAAGGGCGACGACTGAGTGTCTTCTATTTGATATTTTGGACAAAGAGAGGGGCGAAATGGGAAACGGACTAGCAGTTGTTTTTGGGGGTGCAAATGGCATCGGAGCCGCGGCCGGCCGATTGATGGCAAAGCGCGGGTGGGATGTCGCTATTGTCGACATTGTGGAGGATCGCACGAAGGTCGTAGCAGAGGAAGTCGGAGGCAAGGGATATGTCTGTGATATCGGTGATCTCCAGGCTATAGAGGCTACAGCAGAGGCAATCACGCGTGCACAAGGGCCTGCTTCTGTACTTGTCAATTGTGCAGCCATTTTGCAGGAACAGAAAACGCTCGACGACTTTCCGCAAGAACTCTTCCAGAGGATATTACAAGTCAACATTCAGGGTACTTTTAACACTTGCCGCGTATTTGGGAGTGCCATGGCGCAGCAAGGTAAAGGCAGCATCGTCAACATCGCGTCGATCACAGCTCATGTTTCGTCGCCTTTATTCGCTTATGGCCCGAGCAAGGCTGCGCTTGTTAACCTATCGAAATCTTTTGCAGCGCAATGGGGTCGGTCAGGGGTGAGGGTTAATACGATCTCTCCTGGCATGGTGCTGGTGGACCGAGTCAAAGCGCGCCCGCCGGGACGCTATGCGACCAATCCAGACGATTTCATGGCACTTGGGCGACGGATTGAGCCAGAGGAAATTGCCGAAAGCATCGAGTTTCTGGCGTCTGATCGTGCGTCGGCAATTACCGGGATTGATCTTGTGGTCGATGCAGGGTTTTTTGTGTCAAACCCTTGGGGAATGTATGGCGGGATTCCGAAATCGCAATCATAAGTCGAAAGTTGCGGGCCGGAGACATTTTGATCTAACGAGGTGCCAATCACTCTTAGAACATCCGTTCCTTAGAACCTTACCAGATGGCCTTTCTGCTAATCGAGAGCACGAATGCCATATTTAAACAGGAGTATTAAAAAATGCCAGATAACGTACTAAAAAAGCCTATGTACCGAATGCCCGTTTCCTTTGGACCAACGCCCGGACCAAGACAAGGACCGGATGGGAAGCCCTTTGCCAATCTTTCGGAGTCAAGGAGGCGCACAATCGAGGTAACTTTTCGTTCAGATGCGAAGCAGTTAGAATCATTGTTACCGCCTGGGTTCGTTCTAGACGGAGAGTCATTGGTAACACTCGAATACCAATACCTAACCAATCTTGCCTGGCTAGCAGGGAGGGGGTATAATATCTTGTCAGTCAAGATCCCAACGGTGTTTCAAGGAAAGACTAAGAAAGTACGCGGCCCCTTTTTGGCCGTCCTTTGGGAAAACTCTCCAGACGCAATCCTCTCGGGAAGAGAAGAACTGGGCTTTAGCAAGCTTTATTGCGAACTACCACCCGTACGAAGATTTGAGGGACAAGAACATTACGTTGCGTCTTGGGAGGGGCACGAGTTTTTCCACATGAACGTCAAGCCAATTGAAGAGATGGACACCTCTACGCTCAGCGCTCCGAAAGCGGATGGTGTTTTGCATTACAAGTACATGCCTCGCACCGGCGAATGGGGAACAGAAGAGATTGCATATGCCGCAATTACTCCCGTCACAACCGGCCACGTACAGGTAAAGAAGAAATGGCGGTGTGATGGAGCCGCATCATTTAGTAAAGCGAGCTGGGAACAGCTTCCGACATTACATCACATCGTTAACAAACTTGCTGACTTAAAGAATTTTGGCGTTGTTTCATCAACGATTACAGAAACTGCCGGGACTACAGATCTCTCTGAACAAAAGATCGTTGACTAGCAACTGTCTTCATCAGCGGGCAGGTGATGCTCACATTCGTCTTGATGTACAAAGCGGGTTTACAATCGTCGCAAGTTTTTGGGTCGCGGCGACAACGATGGCTTTGTATGCCTTGCCAGCGTAAGGTAAACGGTCAGTGACGTATTTGAAACATCACCTGCCATATCGCAGCCTTTCGATCAGAGGAAATGGGTATATTGATAACCTTGATTAAACGGCCGCGGGTATACAGGCAAGATGCTGGCTGTTCCTGTATAAACAAGAGGACAGGGCCCATGGTCCTGAGCTTGTGTCGCTGGTTGAGCTAAACGCCCCTACATCTCGAAACGCTTAGATAGGCAAACATAGCTGCATCATAGGGGATAGAAAACCAATAACGTGCCGAAACTTTGCTGTTTTAGCTTTTTGTCTGTTTTCACAGTGGTTCGTCAATTAGGAACTACGATCTATTACTTTAAGCTTGTTATGGCTGAATAAGGATACTAGGAAATCAACAAAAGCTCGAGTCTTCGGGGGTACCAGCTGTCCGTGGGGAAAGACAGCATACAGAGCAGTATCTTGCTCGGTAGGTTTAACCTCGAAATCCTGCAATACAACACGCAGATCTCCTTGCTCGATCGCTCGTTTAACCACCCACTCTGGCACCACTGCGATCCCAACGCCGTGTAGCGCAGCTTTCATCAGTGCGGTGCTGTGATCGGTCTTCAGATTACCGGAAACGTCGACTTTGATAACCTCAGAACCTTTAATAAATCGCCATGTACTTTCATAATTGGTCGCCGAGTAGACCAGACAGTTGTGCGATTTGAGGTCAGTAGGGTGTACTGGCTCTCCGTGTTCCCGAAAATAGTCAGGGCTGCTACATACGACTCGATTGCTAGAGCTCAGTTGGCGCGCAATAATATTTGAGTCTTCCAGTTTACCTAACCAAACAGCTACATCTATTTGGTTCTTAACAAGGTCGATCTGTTCGTCATTTAGTTCAATATCGATCCTCAGGTCGGGGTTGCCATCTAAGAATTTGGAAATCTGTGGAATAATCACTTCTGTAGCTATCGAAGTGCGAAGCTGGACTTTCAAAACCCCTTTAATTTCACTTTGATATGCTGATGCGTAACTATTTATATTGTCTAGTTTGCGCACTATTTCGACCATACGATTATGGTACATTTGTCCAACTTCAGTCATGCTTTGAGCGCGTGTCGTTCGATTTAGCAACCGCACCCCGAGATTTTTCTCCAGGGCGTCTATGTGTCTTGCAATCGAGCTCGCAGTCGTGTTCTGCTGTCTGGCAACAGATGAGAAGCTGCCAGACTCCACAACCCTAAGAAACGTACGAATACTGGTTAATTCATCCAATGTTGTCTTCCTTGTTGTCTGAACTTCTGGACTTTCAAGGGTTTAAAATGTCGCATTTACTGATCTTTCTGTTCAGCTCACAGTATGGATGAGTTTTAAAAAATTGAACAACCCATCGTCTCTGAGCGGACCTAAAGGTAACGTATTGCCAACATGCGTTCCATCAGAATTCATCTTTGGCAAATTCTTTTAATTCAGAATATTCATGAGGTTAATTGGATTGACCGGTAATCTTAAATCAAGCTTTTAAACTATCGTATGAATTGGGTGAATGAAAGGATATGTTTCCCATAGCGGTTGAACGGGGTCACCTCGTGATTACTCTTGGTTGCTGGTGGGCGCTCGCATTTTTGAATTAGGGTTTGTTGCTCATTGTTTTGACCGAGGTGATGGCATGCGTTATTAATCTCGAAAGCGCTGACGTAGTGGTCAATCGATGAACGCGCCACTAAAGGTCTGCATCACGATGCCGAGCATAGAAAATGCGTAATTGGCAAGCCTAATGAAGCTTGGATAAGAGTAATTATCTCAGTTGAACCGCCCGATCTAGCCATCAGCTGCAACGTTTAATCGAGCAGTATTTTCCAACCGAAATGGCCGACATCTCAGCTAGGCGATGTGATGCGAGAATTTGGCGCATCGTGAGCTTTGCCTAGAAACGCCGGCCAGAAGAACCAATTTCGCACGCACCGTCAGGCGACACTTTGGTTTTGGCAATATCTACATCAGGTTAACCAGAGTGTTAGGATCGGGAAGGCAATGAGCAATCCGAGGGTAACGAACTCAGCAAGCAGGAAGGGAATTATCCCCTTAAAACTCGAATAGAGATTAGTACGGGTGACCGATGAGGTGACAAAGACCACGAGACCTAACGGTGGTGAGACGAGGCCGATCTCTGTCGTCTTGATCATGATCACGCCCCACCAGATTGGGTCAAAGCCGAGACCGACCATCAACGGTGTCGAAATCGGCGCGGTCAGGATTAGAACAGCCGCCTGATCCATGAACATGCCAAGGATCAAATAGATAAGAACGACGATCAGCATGACTACGGTTGGTGTCATGCCGCTTTCGGCAATCCAGCCCAATAGTGTATTCGTAATGTGTGTAATAGAGATGAAATATCCCACGACATGGGAGCTAACAATGATCAGCATGATCATTGAGGTGATCCGTAATGTGCCGCTTACTGCCGCTGCAAAGTCTTTGCGGCCCATACGGCGAGACATGATTGAAAGAACTAAAGCTCCGGCAGCGCCGATTGCGGAGATCTCGGTCGGCGTTGCCACGCCACTGTACAACCCGCCCAATACGATGAAGATGAGTAAAATCATTGGCCAGACTGTGCCGCCATGCTGCTCTGTTGCGACGCGCTTTTCGTCGCTCGCATCAGGGCCAAGCTTTGGCTTTAGCTTGAGCGTGATAGAAATTGTCACGATATAACCCAATGCTGTCAGCAACCCGGGTATGATGCCGGCGATGAATAGTTTCCCGATAGAGGTCTCGGTTATGATGCCGTAGATTACAAAGGACACCGAAGGTGGGATCATGATTGCCAGCGTTCCAGCAATGGAAATCGTACCCACCGCAAACGACGGCGCATACCCAGCTTTCATCATCGCAGGAAATGACGCGCGGGCAAGGCTTGCTGCTGAAGCGGTGCTGCTACCGGTGGCGGCGGCATGGATGGCACCAGCCACGATGCAGGCCATGGCCAGACCGCCGCGTACTCGGCGGAGCATCCGGTTGCATGCCATTAGCAAGTCGGTCGCGACGCCGCCGCAGGAGAGAAACTCTGCCATCAGAATAAACATGGGAATCGTAAGCAGTACCGAATTGGCAAGCGTCTCATGCATGACTTTTCCCATGATCGCCTGAAGCACACCCATAGGAACTATCATGTTGAGGCTTACGAAGCCGGCTATTCCCAATGCAAAACCAATAGGAACGGCGAGCACCATCATTATTAGTAGCAAAGCCACGCCAATAGCAAAAGTCATTCGGGATACTCCTCTGCTGTATGCTCGACGATAAGGTCTTCCGATGCGGCGAATACGCTTAACAGCAGACGAAGGCTCAGTAGGCCGCAACCGATTGGCACCCAGATCCATGACAAGTGCACTGGCCAGTCGATAACATCCATCTCTACGAGCCCCTTGGAGTAGATTTCGTACCAGTTCTGACCGGACATCCAGGCAAGGTCGGCGCAGAACATACTACTGACTAACAGCCCGACGCGTAGCAGTAGGTTACCCACATTTTGCGGAATGACATGTAGGAGAAACGTGATCCGGATAAAGCCGCCTGTGCGGAAGCCCCATGCCAGAGGCAAGCAGACAAGGCCAACCAGCAAATATTGTTCAGTCAGGAAATAATTGAAACTGAGCGGTCTGTTGATCGTGTATCTCAGCAGCGCGTCGAACGTTGTGATGATCATTGCCGCCAACATCATCGCTGCACCAATGATCGCAGCGCCATTCTCAAGTGGACGCAATATCCGGTCCAGCAGTTTGAATGTCGCTTTTCTGCGTGGTGTTTCTCGTTCCAAACTTTGTTACCCCCCTCAGCTTCGCATTGCGTGCAGTAATTTGACTGCACTTAAGTCGAAATCTTTTTTTGTTGAAATGTAACTAATCCTATAGCATCAGAATTGTCTATAACTTAAGAAACCTCGCTGGTGGCTTGGCTGCTTGTCGCAATTCGGGTTCAGGGTTCACAAGTTTAGTAAGCCTTGGAGAGAGGAAAAGAAAAACACTAAAAAAATTTCTTATAATTACCATTGACTTAGAGGCATGATGTATCCCTTTTCAGTCCTCAGAAGAGACCACTGTTTTGCGCCGCCACTTTTGAATTCAGACGCTAAGAAAGGCCGATCATGCGCTCAACGCAAAACTCCTACACGCTTACGGGTATTGTCAGGAATTATTCTGCAGTTAGCATTCGAACGGTCTAAAAACTTAAAAAAAACTTCGATCGTGTCTTTGTTACATAAACCTAGGCAGGTTCTGGGTTCGCTAGATTTACAAATCTTAGGGAGAATAAAACATGTCAATAAAATTACTTGTAAATACTATGGTCTTAGGATCGTGCCTCTTTGCTTCGGCGGCTACAGCAGAGACCATTGTGCTAGCATCAGGCTTGCCCCCGAAGCACTTTCAATCGATTCAGGGCTCTGAGGCTTTGATGGAGTGCGTTACAAAAGGGACGAATGGTGAAGTGACCTTCAATTATTTCCCCTCAGGCGAGCTTGTGAAGCGCGACAGCATGGTGACAGGTATTAACCAAGGTCTTGCTCAGATCGCAGTATCAAGTGTACCAGACGAAGTTGCGTATATCCCTTTACAGGGCCTTTTGACGCTTCCTGGTCTGACGGGTTCTGCTGTAGAAGCAGTGGTCGGTTGGCGCAAGGCTCTTGATAAAAACGGTGTAATGGCAGAAGAATTTACTCGCCAAAACGTAATGCCGCTATTGCTTTCGCCACTCGCGCCGTATCAAATTATGGCAAATGAGCAGCTCGACGATCCCTCGAAATGGGATGGGTTGAAGATCCGCGCTACCGGTTCGTCGCTGTCTGTTTTGGTTAACTCAATCGGGGGAGTTGCCGTACAGATGCCCGCGACCGAAATTTATGTTGCGCTCCAGCGCGGTACAGTGGACGCGACGATCCTTTCCTTTACTAGCCTAGTAGGCTATTCCCTTCAGGAAGTGCTTTCCTATTATTCTACGAATGCAAGCTTTGGCACCTCGGCATCAATGTGGGGGATGGACTTGAAATATTTCAACGGTCTTCCCGCGGATCAGCAAAAGGTCATTAAGGAATGCGGGCGCTCGATTGAATTGTCGATGGCTGCTCTTATCGACTCAAACGAGAAAAAGATTGCAAAGGATTTGGCTGCGCAAGGACAGGTAGTCTTTGAACTGACCCCTGAACAACTCGCCATGTTTGCGGAGCAGATGGTCTCGGTTGAGGCTGATTTTCTCAAACGACTGAATGATCGCGGACTGCCGGCAGCAGAAGCGCTGAGCGAATACAAAGCCGCTTTGGGAAAGTAAACATTCAGTAAGTCCAATTATTGCGCGGGCCGGTCACCTTGTCCGGCCCGTACTTCCTACTAGGTCGAACGGCCATAACGCGAACTAGGTATGGTGTTCTCCACCTATTTTTCCTAGCTATATTAATCCTATATTCTTGGACCAGCCGGTTATACGCTCAAAAAATTTTTTACCCGCTCATGGGTATAGTCAAAAATTACGCCTCATTACTCTGTTGTAAAAGAGTATTTTGCCATTAATGCTGATAAGTGTCGGCACGCAGAAATCGTTTGATTGCGATCTGTTCCCTGGGGAGGCGGAAAATTTGCAGAACTTAGATCACCGTCATTAGGGCAGTGGCTGTTTCACTGGGCGGTAATGCGCCATTTTTGGTAAAGTAACTGATACAGTAAAAGAGGGGGTTGGTTTTATGCGTCTACTAAACAAACGGGCAATAGTTACCGGAGCAGGTTCGGGAATTGGCGCGGCAATTGCCTGTCACTATGCGAAACAAGGCGCGAAAGTTGCCGTTGTGGACATTAATCTGGAAAAGGCCGAGGCGGTAGCGAATAAGATTTGTGTAGACGGGGGCGAGGCGGTCCCATTTTATGCAGACGTTTCCAATTCTGATGATGTCGAGGCTGCTTTCGCAGGAGCAGAGTTGGCCTTCTCTGGGCTGGAAATCATTGTTAATTGTGCAGGTGTCAATCAGAAGCTAACTGCATGTACAGAAGTTAGTGAAGAAACATTCGATCGAATGTTTAATGTGAATGTTAAGAGCTTATACTTCACGACCCTTCATGGTGTGCCGATTTTGGCTAAGTATGAAAGATGTGCGATCGTCAATATAGGATCTGTTGGAGGTATTCGACCACGCGCAGGCATGGCGTGGTACGGGGCGAGTAAAGCGGCGGTTAATGCCTACGGTGCTGCACTAGCACTTGAGCTCGCACCACAGCGTATCCGCGTGAACTCAATTGCTCCTGTCAGAACTGATACGCCTATGGTTTGGTACATGGTTGATGGAGAAACCGTGGAAAAACGCACGAAGATGGAATCAGAAATCCCACTCGGCCGTATCGGGCATGTTGATGATATAGCGCAAGCGGCGGTATATTTGGCCTCAGATGAGGCGAGCTTTGTCACAGGGCAGACCCTGGCGGTCGATGGCGGCCGCCTTCTATTATAAAAATATCCATTATACATCGAAGATAGAAAAGGTTTATTGACTTGAACTGTCGACGGATTTTTCAGTGGAGTACTTTCTCCGAGGTCTTGTGTATTGAAAGGGAAATAAAAGATGAAGAAAACAGCCGTCGTAACCGGGGCAGCCTCTGGGATTGGTCGCCGAAGTGTCGAACGCCTTCTTAACGCAGGCTGGACTGTCTGGGCATTAGACCTGTCCCATGAGAAACTGGCAGCATTTGAAACGCCAGACTGCACCGGACGGTATTACCACCGAGCTTGTGATGTCAGCTCGGCTTCCGAGATTAAGGAAGTCTTTGAGGCTGTCAGTCGAGAAAACCAATCAATCGATGCCCTGATCTGCTCGGCAGGCGTTACTCTTGTGGGGTCTCTAATGGACTTTCCAGAGGAAGCGACCGATAAGCTAATTGACGTCAATCTTAAAGGCCCTTGGCTTACTATTCGTGGTGCCTATCCGCTGCTAAAGTATAATTCCAACATGGCCGACCCAGCCCGGATTGTCATCGTCGGATCGGTAAGTGGCATCAGGCCAAAGGTAGGAAGCGGTATGTATTCAGCGACTAAAGCGGCCCTACATACCTTGACCGGCGTGCTCGCTGTCGAACTCGCAAAGGATGGTATCACGGTAAATGCGGTCGCGCCCGGAACTACCGACACGCCAATGGCGCAGCAAGCAGCAGAAAATGCAGGGTCGTCTGGTTTTCAGCTCTCCGGCACCTCGCCTCTGGGGCGAATAGCGGATACTGACGATATCGTGGACGCGATCGAATTTTTCTTGGGCAGCAGTGCAAAATATGTCAACGGCACGGTATTGCCAGTCGATGGCGGAACCCGTGCAGCCTATTCCCGGGGATAAAGAAAGGCAGTAGTATTTTCTGGTGATCTAGATAGCTCTTTCGGCTTCAGGCTAAAATCAATTTTCTCCGTGCCCGTAATTCTAATGCTGCTTATTCCAATCAACAATAAATACCAATATGACGAAGCTTTATTTGGTTCGGCATTTAGCTGGTTTCGCAAGCGCTGGGGAATTATCCAGACAACAGCGATATATGAAGTTTGTGTCGTAATTGGGCGTCAATCAAGCCAGATCTCATAGCCTCCGTTATTAAAAATGATTAGTATTTTGAGCCTGTTTAAAATAGGGGATGCCAATTATAATGTTGGTGGTGAATTTCTGTTTTTCTCAAGAATTCTGCCAAAATGACCCGCTAGTAGACCATTTTAATTTCAATAGGTTATATAATGAACGATGTTGTTGATTTAACGAATAAAGATAGCTTTAGACACTGGACCCCCGTAACTATTCGTTTCTCTGACCAAGACCCTTTGCAGCATGTAAATAATGTCGCCTACGCGGCTTATTTTGAGGCTGCACGAACCATGTTTTTAGGTGGATTATTAAATGCCGACGAGAGAGTGGGAATTGATTTTATTCTGGCGCGCCTTGTGATTGATTACCTTAAAGAAACTCACTATCCCAATACAGTTGATGTTGGTGCAAGAGTTATCAAGCTCGGTACTAAATCGATAACAACAGGATATGGATGTTTTGCCGGCGACGAATGCGTTGCTACATCTGAAAGCGTAAATGTGTTCTTCTCGACGGCAGAACGTAAATCTGTTGGTATTCCCGATGCTGTTCGGACGAGTTTGGAAGCAGATCCGATGCAAGAATACAGCAAAATTGGATATAGTCGAAAACATTAACTGTCCGAGTTTGAAATTCGTAGTCTAAGTAGCGCGTCGGCCTGATCCTCCCTTTGTGATGGCATCAATTTACGTCGATGAGTTGGCTTGGCATTGTTCTTGTGACGTTCGCAAGCCAGCCACTCTTCAGGGGTTGATGATCGGCATTCCCTCAATTTGCAGGCGGAGTACTGGCTTTGTCCGTTTGAGGTTAGTAGACCATTCAAGTAGGTCGTCTGTTTCTAACGCATAAGCCAGCTCTTTGTATGACAAGGCTAAACACCGCTACTTTGAAATAACACGTCGATATTGTTGCTTTTGAAGGAAATGGTGCCCAGGGTCGGGTTCGAACCATCGACAGACTAATAGCCCGTCGGCATGCCGAACCAGAATATTGAACTGGATCCTTGGTGTGAGTAGCTATATCTCAGGTGAGATTTTAAAGTAACCTAATGGGTTTTTCTTAGGATGACCGGAAATTCCGCATCAGCCGAGCTCAAACACTTTTACTCCCCAACAAAAACATTTGTGACATTGCAATAGGCCTAAATCATTCCGCGGTACTTTCATTTTTACCGTATCGTTGATACAGAAAGCCAATACCGATAAGGCACGCGCCCAATCCAAGAAAAGATATGGCGCGTAGCAATCCGTCGAGAGCGGACATGTCAAAAACGAATACCTTTCCAACTGCCGCCAGCAATAGCAATAATGCACTCTGGCGTAGCAATTGACTATCACGCCAAATACCAACAAACATTAGACCGCTGGCAATGATGAGCCAGGCAAGCGAGTAAGTATAAAATTCTGGATTACTCATAGGGCTTAACCGAATGTCACTACCGACGAAGAAATGTCGTATTTCAGTATTGATGTAAAAGAAGGTCAAAAATCCAGCGAAAATTGTTAGGATGCGAGCAAGCGCAGCATGTTCTGTTTTCGCAATTGCCTTAAACAAGATGAATGTGGCGGCAGGAAAAGCATAGGCGACAAAGAGCCAATCCATAATATACCAGGTACCGACATTCCCTTTCGCGGAAAGAAGCGGGTTTAGAAGGCCAAGGGCACCAAATACCAACTGAATGAGGCCGAGTATGCCAAGGATCTTCCAGCCCCACTCACGCACAACTGTAGGATTTCGCTTGTTTAGCCAGTAAAGCCCCGATGCATTCGCGAACAAGCTGGCAATTTGAAGCGAAATCTCAGCCAGCGACATCCCGGCACTTGAGTAAGTTTCCCCTCCAGTCGTCAGAAGTAAGCCCACTCCTGCCATTTTTCGGATGCCAAGCGCAATCAGCGTGGTCCATAAGAGGACCAACCCGCTTTCAAGCAGAAGTATCAAATAGTCAGTTTTATCTTTTCGAAACCATGTCCATGCGAACCCAAATGCTGCAATGGCGATGGTAAATCCATAGAGAAATTCATCTGCCGCTGCGGTAGGACTAAGAAACAAACGCAGCACTTCACCGTCCAGTTCAAGCCGTATTATAACAACGGCGGTTAGGATCGCACTGAATGGACGAAATGCGGGGATTGGAATTTTCAGATAAATCCAAGCAGTTGCGGCCACTTGCAGGGCTAAGGCGACGCTTAACCATTCGTTCTCCAAGGCGACGGCCAATGCCAGTGCCAATGCAGCGGTTGAGCCAATTGCGAACACAGCAAGGACCGCGTCATCCAGCGTCTTGTTCAATTTATCCCCGACGAAACGCGCTGCAGCTGCGTAGGTTCCCGATAATGCAATTGCAATTAAGGCCCACTCGGGAGCGGTACCCAAACCGTTGAAGTGCCAATAACTGATGCAGAATATCAATATTGGTCCGGCAACAGCATGGGCTGCACCAGTCGCCGCGAAATATCCTTTCGCAATACGACGATACCCAAAGGCTGTGTAAAAAAGTCCAATCGTTATGGCAATCGTGAGAAACCGGAGGATTTCTGAAGCGTCTTTGAGAACAGGCGAATAATTTGGACCGGAGTTGAAGGCAAGCAAAGCCCCTGGCCAACTCAACAACAGTAGCAGTGCAGCGGCATGGGCAATGACAGGGAGACCTTCATAGGCCTGTCCTCGCATCGCAACAAACACAGCAAGCGGAGAAAGAACGAGGAGCAAGAGGATGGCAAGTGTTGCATGATCAAAGGCTGAGGCAATGAAAAGACCTGCAATGGCCGCATAGAGAAATGAAATATAGATCTGGAACAGGGGTGATTTCCAATCCAGAATTTCCGACAGTCGCGGGAGGACAGGAACGATGTTCGGAGTCTCAACGTTTCGGGTCGTAAGAAGAAAAATATAAACTAAGACCAGGCCAGTAAGATAAATCTCTACCACCAGCGCGTCAGCTACATTATTACCGCCATGAATATACCAGAGCCCAACCCAGAGAATACTCGCGCCAAGATTTGAGATGCCGAGCCAGTACCATGAGCGAAAACGCAGAATTGCAAGGCTGCCGACGAGTACGGCGAAGAGATAGAAAAAAGCAGCTCGGTTGAAGGATCGGCAGTTGAAATCAATAAAGGTACGGCATAGGCACCTATCAGCCCTACGGCTGCCATGATAGGACCTAGCAATAGGGAATATGCGAGGCCGCCAGAGGCAGTGAGCGCCAATAAAATAACAGCGACTAGTGGCGGATATAGTTCATAAAAGGAGAAACCCGAATACACTGCGCCATATATTGTCATGAGCCCAGCGCCAGAGACGGCAAGTGGCAAATATTGCCAACTGGACAAGTGATTAAGATACTCAGGTTGTCGACGAAACCATTCCCCAACGGCCAACATTACCGACCCAAGGGATATTCCAATTATGACCCGACTCCATGGACCGAGCATATTATTGTCGATAGAGAATTTCACGATAAAAACGCCGCCGAATGCGAGAGCAATCCCTCCAATCCAGACGAGCCAGTTGACGCCAAGAATCCATTCCCAGGGTGACGACGAGAGTGTTACTGTCGCCTCATGCAGGGCCGCTTCATCACGGCCCTTGGTTTCTGAGTCCAGAACCGTCGAGGCAACTGATTGACCCAGATCCGTTTCTGTTTGTATGACGACCGGTTCTTCTTCTGCCGCGAGTTCTGCGTCGCCAACTGTCTCAGAAGCAGTTTTAGAAGTTGTTTCTTGGAACTGAAGCTTTTCAAAGCGCGTTTCTAGGCTTCGGATGCTGGCTTCTATGCTTTGTAATTTTCTTTGTTGTTTTTTTACTTTGAAGAGTAGCCAGATTAAGCTCCCAACAATAAAAATCGGAATGGCACCGGCAGCGATTATAGATCCGATGTCATTCATGCTTCATCTCCGTTTCCCGGCACAACACTATAACTGGTTTTATCGCTGACAAATACTACTGTGGCAACAGCAAAAGTCAAAAATTGGGTTATTAACTTCCCGCTTGGTATGTTGGCGTTTATCCTCACTTGTCAGGAAAATTAGATTTCCTGTTCTTGCCAATATTTTTGGGCGCACCTTCTTCGACATGCGATCAAGGGTTCGAATAGCAGAACTGCATTCGAAAGCGCCTTCAGTGTAAAACATAGCCCATGTGTCTGGAATGGATCTTTGGCAAAGTGATGAAGAGCGGCGAATTCGAACCACCAATAGAAAGATAGTGCGTTCTACATATCTGGCTTTGCAATCATCAAGTAAAATATGGCTAAAAACAATGTAAAGGCGATAATCCCAAGACCTACCCACCAATGAAACAACTTATCAAAAACTTGGGGAAGAAGGGCGCTTCTGCTTTGTGCTTCTATCGCCATATTCCGCAGTTGATATTGTATCCAAAGAACGGGGAGCCAGCATGCACCGGCAATTGCAATGAGTGTGAACGAAACCACCAACCATGGCTCATCAAACTCTAATCCAAGCTCTCGGATCAAAAACCATCCTGAGATCACCTGCACGATGAAAGCCGGTGTCGTGAATATCCAATCCGCAACCACGACCCAAAAAGTTGCGAAGGCAATGCCGTGAGTATTTTTACTTTTTACGGCAACGAAAAGAAAAAACGCACTTCCAAAGCCCGTTCCAAACAATATTGTTGCTGAAACAATGTGAAACCATTTGAAGAAAAGATAGTCCATGGCTTAGATATACAGGCAATGAGTGATACAATGAATATTGATTTATCAAAAGGCGTGTGGTTCGTCTATGATGGGGATTGCCCGATCTGCAATCTGGCAGCACAGTCACTACGCATTCGGGAAGCCGTCGGTCCGTTATTTCTGGTCAATGCACGCGAAGAAACAGATCACCCTCTTTATCTGGAGATAGTGGACCAAAATCTAGACCTTGATGAAGGTATGGTCCTTAGATACGGCGATAGGAATTATCACGGCCAAAATGCACTCCAAATGATGGCGCTTTTGGGAAGTAGAAACGGTTGGTACAACCGTATGAATTCATTGCTGTTTAAATCACCGGCAATTGCGAGGTTCATGTATCCGATAATGAAACTGGCCAGAAATACGCTTTTGAGAATCCTCAGAATTCCGCGCCTGCAAAACCTTGAAGATGCGAAAGACGCATATCCTGTTTTCAAAGAGGTATTCGGTGATACTTGGCCAAATCTACCACCTGTCATTAAGGCTCATTATGCGGCGAGATCTTATTCGGAGGATCGGGTGATTGTTGACGGGCATTTGAATGTGTATGTGCATCCTTTATTGGGTTTTTTTGCTCGACTGACCGGTTTACTGGTTCCCTTTTCAGGTGAAAACGTTCCTGTTCGAGTGACCTTTAAAGCCGCGCACCACGATAATACCTTGGAATTTGATAGGGTATTTAGTTTTGAAGGACGCAAGCCTGTTCATTTCAGATCTAAGATGAGGCCTCAGCCAAATGGAGATGTCATAGAGCTTATGCGCTTTGGTTTTGGCTGGCGATTTAGATGCGAATGGCGGAAAAACAGAGTGATCTTATCTCATCTGGGCTATGTGTGGCGCTTTTTAGGCATGAATATCCCGATGCCATTCTCCTTGATTTTAGGTAAAGGTTACGCGGAAGAGTCTCCTGTGTCCGATACAGAATTCTCAATGTGGACCCACACGATGCACCCTCTGTTTGGAAAGATGTTCGGCTACGAAGGCTCCTTCACAATAACGGATATGAAATGCGACCCATATTAATTCTTGGTGGTTACGGTAACTTTGGGAAGCGAATTTCCAGGTCGCTCGCGGCGGCAGGCGTCCCTGTAATCATCGCTGGAAGGAATGAAGGGAAGGCTAATCTTCTTCTAAACACCTTGCCAGGGCAGGGCCACGGCGTGGCGATTTTTGATGTAGACCAAGACTTAAAACTTCACATGGCAAAATTGAAGCCTTCTTCCGTCATAAACACTTGTGGCCCGTTTCAGTCGGCTGACTACTCGATTGCCAAAACATGTATTGAGGAAGCAATCCCGTATATTGATCTGGCAGATGCCAGGGATTTCGTATGCGGAATAACTGAGTTGAATCAAAATGCGATTGATGCGGGCATTCCTGTGATTAGCGGCGCAAGTACGGTGCCCGGGCTCTCATCAGCAGTCCTAGAAGAATATGGTCATGAATTCTTACAGATTACGTCACTAAAATTCGGAATTAGCCCCGGACAAAAGGCGGAAAGAGGATTGGCGACAACTCAGGGGATTTTAAGCTATGTCGGAAAGCCATTACGACAGTTTGCAGGCATCGAACCAAATATTTTTGGCTGGCAAAATTTATATCGCCAAAAATATCCTGTAATTGGCAAAAGATGGATGGCCAATTGTGACATTCCAGATCTTGATTTACTGCCAAAGGCATATGGCATTGATAGAATTCAATTTTCTGCGGGATTGGAGCTGGCGCCGTTGCATCTGGGGCTGTGGGTGATGTCCTGGTTAGTTAGATTGGGCGTTCCAATTGACTTGCCAAAATTATCTGGACCGCTTTTGCGGATTAGTAATTGGTTAAATCACTTTGGCACTGCAGATGGTGGCATGCATATACTTATGGAGGGGTATGACACCGCGGGGCAACCGCATCGTCTTGATTGGTTCATTATTGCAAAGAATGGAGATGGCCCACAGATACCAACGATACCCACGATAGTTCTCGCCAAGAAAATTGCGAAAAGGGAATTCCCGGCTGTGGGCGCCATGCCCTGCGTTGGCCTCGTCTCGCTATCAGAGTATCTCGAAGAGCTTTCTGCCTTTGAAGTCAGTACCTATCGAGCATAGCACATTCGCTGACTAATGGCCTAAGGCTTGACCGCGGGAGCGTTTCGTGAGGCTTCGGAAAAATGGTGCCCAGGGGCGGATTCGAACCACCGACACGCGGATTTTCAGTCCGCTGCTCTACCAACTGAGCTACCTGGGCACATTGCGTTACGCGCACCGCCATATGGGCGAGGAAGCAGGTTTATAAAAGAAATAATTGAGGCTGTCCAGAGGTCTTGAACTAAAATTATAGAAAAGTCGCGACACGGCCCATTCGCTATATTTCCATAGGTTAAGCATATGGAAATATGCTTTTATTCGCCGTCCTCATCGTTGGCTGGTATGGTTTCTTCTCCCGGGATTACATAGGCCTCGTTAAACCATTTTCCCAGATCTACCTGTTTGCAGCGAGCGGAGCAAAAAGGGCGGTATTTTTGTGCGCCTGGTTTGCCGCATTGCGGGCACGGCTTAACAGGTGTTTTTACGTCTTCCATTGTCATTAGCCTATTGTGTAGCCGAAATCGGAAAGCTGGGCATTTTCAGATATCATGATTGGTCTCGCAAGTTCCTTTTCCAGAAGAGTTTGATGACGTCGCAACTGAGATGCAAGTTTCTCTCCGGCCTCAATCGTGAGTCGGGCTTGACGGGAGAAGCGGGTTTCGCTTTGCAGGGCGCGAAAAATCTCACTGAGGACCGTGATTTCGTTTTTGTCATATCCACCGCCATCGCAGGTTTTGCATGGGTAGCATAATACTTCATGTAAGGAGAGGCGGCCGCGTTTGCGGGTCATCTGCATCAGGCCTAATTCCGTCATGCCGATCAGGCGGGTTGGGCGGGAATCCCGGTTCAGCGCAACCTGCAATGATTGGGTGAGTTCCTCCACTTCACCTTTGCCATTCATCTGAATAAAATCGATGATAATAATACCACTAAGATTACGAAGCCGTATCTGGCGGCAGATTTCACGCGCTGCTTCGAGGTTCGTTGAAAGTGCAGCAGATCGGGAACCGGCCGCCTGAGTATGCCCTGCTGAATTGACATCGATAACGATGGCGGCTTCCGTGCGCTCAATCGTTATATTTCCGCCCGAAGTGAGCGGCACAGATTTCTGAAGGGCGATCTCCAGCTCCGCCTCGACGCCCCACTCTTCGAAAAGGGATGTTTGCTGGTCCCAGAGTGTGATCTGCTGCGGAATGCCAGGCATGTATTGTGCAATATAGTTTTTCGTCGCGGTGAGGGCCGCGATGTTGCTGACAATAACATCCATATTCGCGGTGAGAAGATTCTTCAGGACACTGGCGAGAGGCGTTTTTCTCTGTCCGAGGGCGGATGGCTTTGTTGCAGCTTTCCACGCCACTTGAATATCAGTCCACTCCTGAGAGAGGGCTTCTAGTTCTTTGAGGAGTGTTTCATCAGTGGCATATTGGGCAGCAGTCCGAACCGTAAGGCCGTACTCATGTGTGTGACCTTCAAGCAATGCTTTGAGGCGACTGCGTTCTTCAGAAGCGTTAATGCTTTTCGATAGCACAACGCCATTGCCGATCGGTCGCAAGATGAGGTTCGCGCCATGCAGGGCAAAACGGCATCCGAGTTGAAGTCCTTTCTCGCCCTTTGCATCCTTAATCACCTGAACGAGTAGTTTTTCGCCCTCGTGAACTGCTGTATTTATTGTTTTTGCGTTGGTCGAGATATCGCCAAATTGCAGGAATCCATCTCCTTCAGGCCCGAGATCAATAAAGGCTATGTCCATATCGGGCAGGATCTTCGCGACGCGTCCATTGAAGAAATCACCGACGCGCGAGAGATTGCTCGCTCTCTCAATTTGGAGTTCCAGCAGTTGATTGTCTTTCAGCACCGCCGCGCGCGTTTCGAAGGGGCCGTCATCGATCAGCAGGGTCTCCCGCATCAATCGCGACCTGCCCAAATCGGAAATCCGTTCCCTTGCAGGATATTCGCCACTTCAAAGAGGGGGAGCCCAACTACGTTGCTGTAGGAACCCTGAATTTGCCGGATAACGGCGGCGGCGCACCCCTGAATGGCATACCCACCTGCTTTACCATGCCATTCGCCAGATGCGATATAGGCGTTGATTTCAAGTTTATCCAGTACCTTGAAGATAACTGCAGTGGAAACAACGCGAGTGATCCGTTTCCCATCGGGCGTTATCATGGCGACGCCGGTATGGACTTGATGCCGCCGTCCGGACAAAAGGGAGAGATAGCTGCGTGCCTCATCCTCTGTTTCAGCTTTACCCAAAGCCCTGCGGCCAACGGCAACTACCGTGTCGGCAGAGAGAAGAAAAGCATTTTTATGCCGGTCTGCAACAGCTTCCGCTTTTTCTTGGGCAAGACGCAGCGCAAGATCGCGAGGACGCTCCTGCTTGATTGCGGATTCATCGATGTCTGCCGGATCTATAGAGTCTGGCTTAACCCCAATCTGCTCAAGCAACGCAAGACGGCGCGGCGATGCGGAGGCCAGGATCAAAAATGGGCGAGTGGGTAGCAAGGGCGGATCAATTTTGTTGCCTCGCTCTGCTACCATCTCGGTAGCCTGGGGGAGGTCTGTTCGATCACCCATGAAAACATTACCTTACTTGTAACGGAAGGTAATGCGGCCTTTGGTCAGGTCATAAGGTGTCATTTCGACGGTGACCTTGTCACCTGCCAATACACGAATGCGATGCTTGCGCATTTTGCCCGCAGTGTGGGCCAATACTTCGTGGTCATTTTCAAGAACGACGCGGAACATTGCGTTGGGCAACAATTCCGTAACAGTTCCTTCAAACTCCAATAGTTCTTCTTTCGCCATAAAATCCTATTCCAGTAATTTCGGTTGCTGCAAAATAAGGGGCACAATAGCTAAAAAGCAAGCACTTCCTTGAAAATGATATGTAAAAAGCAGAAAAAACAAGTAAGTTCGGACTAAAGCGCAACAGAATTCGTGTAAACTTCTTAAACCCGGGGGGCCGGTCCTGTTCTAAACCTTGCCTTTATTTTCTCATATAAGTCGTCCCGAGTGTGACGATAGGCATTTAATCGCATTTCCCGGTTTCCCTCGGTAAGCGACGGATCAATTATGTTCCAGAACTCTGTTTCGCATGCAGTAGCGCGGGTTATTTCTTCCGCCCTTTTATGGGCCTCCTGTGAGAGAGAAATGATAATGTCGAACGAACTGTCTTCCAGATCATCGAAATCCTTTGCGACATGGTTGGTGGCATCCAGGCCGATTTCATCCAGAACCTCAATCGCGAAACCGTCGACAGTCTTTGCCCGAACCCCGGCACTATCCACATAGACAGTATGGCCATAGAGGCTCTTCATAATATTTTCCGCCATTACGGACCGAATACTATTGTGGGTACAGGCAAAAAGAACGCTACCCGGTAAATTATCGCTGAAGGGGGGCGCACTCATGTAATTTTTTGGCCCACAACGGTGGCGTAAAAAAGAATGACTCTTATAGATTTCATTTCTAACCCCTTATGTGGAGGATACACATAAGGGTGAAAAGGCGCCGCGCCGTATCGAAGTCAGTTTCTGCTCTGTCCTTTAACCGCTCTTTTAAAAGCTCTGATCCTTCATTGTGAAGTCCGCGCCGTCCCATGTCGATCGCCTCGATCTTGGAGGGTGATGCCGACTTGATCGCGTCGAAATAACTTTCGCACACATGGAAATAGTCTTTAATGATGCGGCGGAAGGATATCACGGGCAAAGGAATACGAACGAGCTCATTCGCATCGTCCTCAGAGCGTACGTCAATGATTAGCCGGTTGTCCTCAATGCTGAGATGGAGCGAATAGGGCCCATCATTCTCGAACCCATTTACGATAAAGCTGTTTTGATCGAGGATGTCGAAGATAGCCACTTTACGCTCATGTTCGATGTCCGCGTTGCGGCGGACAACGGTCTTTTCATCGAGTGCGATTTTCGCGATATGCTGTGTGTCGGACATGTCTTTGTGACTCCTTTACACAGCTATACTAGTTCAATCGGATTGAGACAGAAAGGGCGTGCGCTCCCAGTCCCTCAGATTTCGCTAATGCAACGGCTGCGGGCCCAATTTTATGAAGGCTGGCTGCATCGAGTTTCATAAGAGAGGTTCTCTTAACAAAATCGAGGGTTGAAAGGCCCGATGAAAATCGCGCGGTGCGAGACGTTGGTAGCACATGGTTCGGTCCGGCAACATAGTCACCAATGGCCTCGGGGCTATAACGACCCAGAAAAATGGCACCGGCGTGACGTATTTGCGCGGCAAGGCCGTCTGGGTCCTCGACGCATAACTCCAGATGTTCCGGCGCGATTTGATCTACAAGAGCTGGTGCTTCGGTGAGGTCTTGTACCGTAATGATCGCACCATAATTCTGCCAACTCGCCCGCGCAATCTCGGCGCGGTCCAGACTGGCGAGAAGGCTTTCAATGGCACGTTCAACGGCTAACCCAAAGGCTGGGTCATCAGTTATCAGGATACTTTGGGCAACCGGGTCATGCTCCGCCTGACTTAAAAGATCCGCAGCAATCCACGCCGGATCATTCAGGTTATCTGCTACCACCAGAATTTCTGAAGGCCCCGCGATCATATCAATGCCGACAGTTCCGAAAACCTGCTTCTTTGCGCTGGCGACATAGGCATTTCCCGGCCCAACGATTTTGTCGACCGGCGCGATTGTTTCGGTGCCGTAGGCAAGCGCCCCGATGGCCTGTGCGCCGCCAATTCGATAAATTTCATCTACATTGCAAAGGTCTGCAGCCGCCAAGACCATTGGATTGATAACACCATCTGGCATCGGGACGACCATCACAAGGCGCGATGCCCCGGCGACTTTGGCCGGAATCGCGTTCATCAGCACGGAGGAGGGATAAGTTGCCCGGCCGCCCGGCACGTAGAGGCCGACATTTTCAATCGCCGTCCAGCGATAGCCAAGAGAGACCCCATCGGCATCCTGATACATCTGATCTGCGGGCAGTTGTCGCCGGTGGTAATCCTCAATACGAATAGCGGCGGTTTTAAGCGCCTCCAGTGTTTTCTGGTCACATGCGGAAACAGCATTCTTTATTTCAGCGTTTGTCACCCGAAGTTTTGCGGCTTCGCTGAGGTCCAACCGATCAAACTTCCGGGTATAGTCAAGAAGTGCCACGTCACCACGTGTGCGGACATCTTTGAGAATATCGGCCGCAACCGCATCAACATTCCTGTCTTCATCGCGCTTTTGATTGAGCAGGTCCGTAAAGTCTTTCGCAAAGCCCTCATCTTTTGAACTCAATCTAAGTGGCATTGACGACCTCACGAAACTTTTCTATCCAGCCGTTTAATTCAACGGATCGAGTCTTAAGGGCGGCGCGATTTACGACCAGTCGGGAAGTTATATCGAGAATTTTCTCAACTTCAACAAGGCCGTTCGCCTCTAAAGTTGCACCCGTCGAGACAAGATCGACGATGCGCCGGCAAAGCCCAAGGCCAAGGCGCGAGTTCCATTGCGCCGGATAGCTTGATGCATTCAGCCTGAATGCCGGCCTCGGCGAAGAATTTGTGGGTCAGGTTCGGATACTTCGTAGCGATACGTATGTGGCTCCAACGGCTGGGGTCACGATCTTCTTCAAGTTCCTTTGGTTGGGCTATGGCAATATGACAGTGACCTATATCAAGATCGACCGGTGCATAAATTTCCGGGTAGTCGAATTCCAACAATACATCGTTACCGGCGACACCAAGCTGCGCCGCCCCAAAGGCGACAAACGTCGCCACATCGAATGACCGGACCCGTATGATTGAAATATTTGGATGGTTCGTTCGGAACTGCAGTAACCGGCTTGCCGGATCGTCGAATGCTGCCTCGGGTTCAATCCCGGCGGCGCGGATCAACGGCATAACCTCTTTCAGTATCCGGCCCTTTGGCAGGGCAATGACCAACTCTTCACTCGATGGCACGGAAATGCTCCATTCTCTTTCAGTTTATTTCAATCTGCCGAAGACGCCTCGTCGTGCCCGGGTTTCAATTTGGTTTCCCAAGGCTCGCCCGTGTCGGTCAGCGTTACATTTATGCATTCCATGGTCAGGCAAAGAGTGCCGCCGCCCGCAAAATTAAGCGATATGTCTGCTTGCCCGTCTTCTCCGAGATGTGTCGAAAGGCTAAGCAATTCAAGCGCCTCTGTCGGGTTTGTTTGTGAAATTCCAGTGGATTTGACACCCATCACATCACCAAAATACAATCCTGACCGTATGCGAAACCAGCTATTCGTGGGTTCCGGACCCTTGGCAGTATCCTCCCATTTGAAGCGGGAGCCCATGACTGTAAAGGCCCGCACGGATTTGAGGTAGCTCATTTCACCTGGACTTGTGATCATCCCTTCAAGGGCCGCGGAGAGGATTTCCATATCCTCAATTTCAGCCGCAATAAGTTTCAGGGGATTAGGCATGTCATCATCCTGTTGCCGGTTTTTGGTCAACTCAACTGAATTCGTTCTATGTCCGCACCGCAGGCTGCGAGTTTTTCTTCCAACCGCTCATACCCGCGATCCAGATGGTATACACGGTTGATAACGGTTTCTCCCTCCGCTGCCAAGCCCGCAAGCACCAAAGAGACCGAAGCACGTAGATCAGTGGCCATAACCGGCGCGCCCACAAGATGATCAACGCCCCGAACAAGCGCCGAATGGCCGTGTACTGTTATATTGGCACCGAGGCGCGCAAGCTCGGGCACATGCATGAAACGATTTTCGAAAATCGTTTCGGTAATCATAGCTGCCCCACCTGCGACAGTCATCAACGCCATAAACTGCGCCTGCATATCTGTCGGATAGCCGGGGTAAGGTAGGGTCATGATATCGACACCGCGAACGGTTCCGCCTTCACGGGCAATGATAAAGCCATTCTCTGTTTCTTCGATTTTGGCTCCGGCTTCGATCAGGGCATCCAGCACGGACCGGATGAGCTCGGCCTGAGTATTGGTGAGTTCAATTTTTCCGCCAGTAATCATTGCCGCGATTGCATATGTGCCGGTTTCGATTCTGTCCGGCATCACGCGGTAATTCGTGCCATGAAGTTTATCGACACCGCAAATGACCAGTCTATCCGTGCCTTCACCCTCAATATTCGCACCCATTTGGGTAAGAAGACGGACAAGATCGGTGATCTCTGGTTCTTTCGCTGCATTCTCCAGGATAGTTGTTCCCTTTGCAAGAGACGCAGCCATTAGCAAATTCTCGGTTGCGCCGACTGAGACCGTCTCGAAACGAATTTCTGCACCCTTCAATCCATTGGGCGCCTCGGCTTCCATATACCCGCCGGTAATGGTAATTTTTGCACCCATTTGTTCCAGCCCGCTGATATGCAGGTTCATCGGACGCGTGCCGATAGCACACCCTCCTGGCAAAGAGACCCGCGCCTTGCCGATACGGGCGAGCAATGGTCCCATGACCAGCGCTCCTGCGCGCATTTTGCGGACGATATCATAGGGCGCTTCCGTGCTGGTGATCGTTTTCGCATTGATTGAGAGGGATCGCCCGTCACTGCCGCCGCCATTGGCACTTTGTCCGTTCATGGCGGCGGTTGCGCCATGCTGACAAAGCAATGTGATCAGTGTCGAGATATCGGCAACATGAGGCAGGTTGGAAAGGGTAAGAGTATCTTCTGTTAACAGACTGGCGACCATTAGCGGCAGCGCCGCGTTTTTTGCCCCACTGATTTCAATTTTACCCTGAAGCGGCTTGCCGCCTCTGATGCGAATACTGTCCATATTGATTTTCTCTTTAATATTTTGCCCGCTATCGCGGATCAGTTTTCATATGCAGCGATTTGGCCATAAAATGTCGTCAAAATAGCAGTTTTTATGTAGATCTATAAAAATAGAAAAGAATTTGCTGCCTATTGGTTCTGTCATTATTTGATGCTCGAAAGTCTCAATCGAACGCAGCCTGCGCGATACTATAGTTTGGGAAGTGTGACACCTTCTTGCCCCATATATTTACCGGCGCGATCCTTATAGGAAACTTCGCATGGTTCGTTTCCTTTTAGAAAAAGGAACTGGCATGCCCCTTCATTTGCGTAAATTTTGGCCGGAAGCGGAGTCGTATTCGAAAATTCGAGAGTGACATGACCTTCCCATTCGGGTTCGAGCGGTGTGACATTGACGATAATCCCGCAGCGGGCATATGTCGACTTGCCGAGGCAAATTACCAGAACGTCACGCGGAATTCGGAAATATTCGACCGTGCGGGCGAGGACGAAAGAATTTGGCGGTATAACGCAAACGTCAGTCTTCCTGTCCACAAAACTGCTGCTGGAGAAGTTTTTCGGGTCAACGGTCGCCGAATCGATATTGGTGAATATCTTGAATTCGTCAGAAACCCGCGCGTCATAGCCATAAGAGGATAGGCCATAGGAAATGGTACCCTCACGTTTCTGGCTCTCCACAAAAGGTTCAATCATCCCTGTTTCCAAGGCTTGTGACCTTATCCATTTATCAGACAGAATGGACATACTTAGATTTCTCCGCTCAAACAGCATAATTTGATCGGCATACTACAGATTGTGGCATGTCGGGCCAAGATTAAATGCTTGATTGGTTAATCGGTCAGCCGGTCCCGGTTCTTTATCGCATCCGGTGCTGCTTCTCCGCGATTGCGCTGCAGATTCTTGCGTTTACGTAGATTATTCCGTAATTCTTCCGCGAGGCGCAGGGCTTTCGCCGCCTTTAATTGCTCCTTGGAGCTTTTGCTATCCGGTTTCTGATCGGTCATTTGATTGCCTGCCAATTCAATGCCATCTCAATAAACCGTATTTTTCATTGTTGCAAATAAACAAAAAAAGGGAGCCATGAGGCTCCCCAGTTTGTTGTAGGTAATGTTTTTTGATTTTAGCTTATTGAGTTGCCATCCTTGCGGGAGATGCCAATTACAGTTGAGCGCGGAACTGTCATCCCGCCATCCGGATAATGGCTGTTGCCTTTTTCTCCCGGATGCTGAACCGCAATGAAGACTGTTTTCCGATCCGCGCTCCAGGCAAAGCCCGTGATCTCACACTCTTTCGGACCTACCAAGAAGCGCTTGATCTCACCGGTTTCCGGGTCGGCCAGAAGCATCTGGTTGTTGCCCATTCCGGCGAAGTCTTTCTCATTGGAATAATTACCGTCGGTCTGGATCCAGAGAAGCCCGCTGGCGTCGAACGCCAAGCCATCTGGGGAGTTGAACATATTCTCTGCATTTATGTTCTTTGAACCGCCATAGGCGTCGCAATGAACCGTTGGGTTGCCAGCAACCACAAAGAGGTCCCACTCAAAACTATCAGAAGCATGGTCTGCGTTGGCCGGTCTCCAGCGAACGATTTGGCCATAGTGGTTTCCAGCACGGGGGTTCGGGCCATCGACAGGGGTTTCATCGCCGCCAGCATTTGGCTTCTTCCCGCGGTTCTTGTTGTTGGTCAGCGCGACATAGGCTTCGACTTTGTTTGGATTAACAGCAACCCATTCCGGACGGTCCATGGTCGTGGCGCCAACCTTCGAGGCGGCCTGGCGTGTCAGAATGCTAATCTCCGCATGGCTCATACCTGTTGTCTCGGGTGTCAAAGGCAGCCACTTACCGCTCATGTCATCGCTGAACTTGGCAACAAAAAGCGTCCCGTCGTCGAGGAGGTTGCTGTTGTCGCCTCCCTCGGTGAATTTTCCAGCGGTGACAAACTTATACAGAAATTCACCGCGCTCATCATCGCCGAGGTAAACGACGACCTGACCATTGTCGGCAACAACTAGTTCTGCATTTTCATGTTTGAAACGGCCAAGGGCGGTGCGCTTTTTGAGAGTCGATTTCGGGTTAAGTGGATCGAACTCGACAATATAGCCAAAACGGTTTGGTTCGTTTGGATTCTTGCTGATGTCAAAGCGGTCGTCGACAGTGGCCCAAGCATAGCCCCAGTCCTTATTTCCAATACCATAGCGTTTCATTTCGGGTGTAGGCTTGTAGTTTCCATCACTGGAGGAGAAGTAACCATTGAAGTTTTCCTCACATGTGAGATATGTGCCCCATGGTGTCCGGCCGTTACCGCAGTTATTCCATGTGCCAAGTGCGAGTACACCTTCAGGATCTGCCGCTGTTTTCATCATGGCGTGGCCACGGGCGGGGCCCGAAATTTCGATTGGCGTATTGGCTGTGACGCGGCGATTGTAAGGGCTGTCAACAACAATGCCCCATTTCCCGTCCTTAAGAGCAATTTGGGTGACAGTCATACCGTGACCTGCCATGCCCTTGTTGACGTCATCTGCTGTCTCCGGCTTTTTGCTTTCACGATTGCCGTAGATAATTGAGCGGTTAACATATTCGTTGTTGGAAACAAGAATATTTTTATCTCCGTCCTGAAACAGCGCCATACCATCGTTATTGTCGCCGACCGAAAGCTCTTGACTAGCGGCAGTTCCGCGAGTTTCCTGATCGAAGGGGACACCTTCAGACCAGAGCGGCTCACCCCAGGTGCTGACGATATGCCAGTCAAACTCATTCGGCACGGTAATCGTATCAAGTTCGTTGGCGGCGACGGGTTCAAATTTCAGGCGACTGCTTGCGGCGCTTGCTGGGGCGGGGGAGAGGGCTGTCGTGCCCATGACGAAAGCCGTGGCACCGAAGGCAACACCTTTGCCCAGGAAGCTGCGGCGAGAAAGCACAGTTTGGGAAATTTTCTCAAAATCTGAGGATTCATTTTTTTGTGCGCGGATATCATCAAACTCATCGAAAGATATTTCATCGGGAATTGGTGCGGACATTTCTGGCTCCTGAAAAGTTAAATTTCATTTTGCATTCGGCGGCTGGGAATACAAACGAGGGTAACTTACAGATGGCTGATTTCAGTTTTGTGTCAGAAGCATGAAGGTGGCAAATTGTCAGGACCGACGTTGCGTCCTACTTTTGAAGGGCTTTTTTATTCCTGCGGCTGAAACTCTTTGACATGGCAGGAAATCCCTATATATTCCGCCGCGTTCTCACCTATATTGCCGCCGTAGCTCAGGGGTAGAGCACTCCCTTGGTAAGGGAGAGGCCGGTGGTTCAAATCCACCCGGCGGCACCATTCTTCCTGAAATTGCAATATATATGATACTGCTTGCGTAACCTCTTGTTAACGCGACGAACATATAGTTTCTCTTGCGCATAATCGGAGGGTCAGAACCTGAGAATAAGATAATACTTTCTGTATTGTTTATGAATCGCCCGTTTTTCAGCACTTTCTCTGTTCTTGTGACCCCTGATTTGTAGTTCTAGCGAGTTGATGGTGTGTTTTAGAGAATGGCGTCAAAAGAGAGATTTTTATATCTGGAACCATTGAGGGGTTTATTCGCTATTGTCGTAGTCGTCATTCATGGCGGTTACATAGGAAGCTCGTCCTTTCTTCTGGCAAACAGTAACTTCACTTCAAATAGTACGATGCTCGTTGATTTATTCTTTCAACTGAGCGGCTTTGTTATTGCATATAGCTATGCGGATAGGATTGGTGGTGCCGCATCCGCTGCCGCGTTTCAGTTTAATAGATTCTTGCGGATGTATCCTTTGCACATTGTCACATTTTTGTGCTTTGCCCTTGGCTTTCCTTTGATGGAATTTGCAAAAGAGATCATTAGTGGAAATTTGGGTGGCGAACATGCTTTCGCAAATTTTAGTTTCTCCGCATTTTTTAACAACGTCTTCTTGGCGCATGGTATTTTTGAAAAGGATCTGACCTATAACTATCCAAGTTGGTCCGTCTCCGTGGAGTTTTTTACCTACGCGACCTTTGCACTGGTTTTCTCGATCTTTTCAACGAAGAAATCCCGAGTTCTCACCAGTATCATTCTCGTGATATTTTCTGCATGGATACTTCAGGTAACAGATAGCGATTACCCAGAAACCAAAACAGCGTCGTTTAGATGTATGTATTCATTCTTTCTGGGGGTGTTGCTCTATTATATTTATGACAACTTTCGGGTCAGAGTTGCTTCGGTTTTTGTGTATTTTAGCTTCGCGCTCTTGTTTGCCGCTTGGTATTTCAGCCATTATTTATCGAGCCTCGTCACGCCTTTCGCATATTCATTTATTTTTATTTCACTACTTTGGTCAGAATCCTCCATATTAAAAAAGTTTTTATGTTCTCCGAAGCTGGTGTTTTTGGGTACCATTAGTTATGGAATATATATGATTCATGCGATTGTTTGGCATGCCATTAGCCGCGTACTGATCGTCTTTTTTGGCTATAAAGAAGAGTATAATGCGGCGATGGAGGATACAGTTTTGGTCGTTGATCCGATGCTGAGCACTATCTTGCTTGTGTTCGGTACCTGCGTCACCATTTTCCTAGCTTATTTGAGCTATCGGTATCTGGAAATGCCTTTTAACAGAAGAAAGATGAAGATGCCGATAGAAACCAAAGAAGTAAGCGCGGAAGGCGCATATGGCCATACCTATTCGAATTCGCGCTAGAACAAATAACTAGTATATGTGGCGGCGTAGGTATTTGCTTGCTCTCCCCCCGATGGTTTAAGTAGATTGAGTGAAATTATCTCTTTCGACGAAAGACCACAAATCGCGTGCGCAAATTATTTGTCTTGCTTCTCCTTATTGGACTGGGCATGGTTGGCTGGGTTGGATATGACTATTCAACCAGTGGGGAAGAGATCGCGCGCTTTGAATTGGCGGGGGAGGCTGGAAGCACGGACCTCATTTCTCTTGACCCCTCGCAGAACCCCATGCGGGCTCTTTTATCCGTAAAATACGAGATTGAGCTCTTAAGCAGCAGTACACCTGCGTTTGAATATTCCGTTTTGATGGTTGGGCCGGCCGGGCTTAATGTCTTCGACACTAAAGGACAGCAGCGGGATAAGCGCGACGACAATACCCCGGAATATGCAACGAAAACATCGGAGCAGGTTATTGAAACTTTCTCAATATCCGCGCCGGGTGACTATTTGCTGGATTGGCGGATTACGCCGGACAAGGCAAAAATCATCAGTCAGAAAATTTCCCTTCGCCGCAATGCCGAGCCTTTGAGAGTTCCTTATCTGATCGCAGGGGGTATTTGTTTTGCTTTGGGCGTTCTGCTTCTTATTCGGAGCCGGAGAAAGAGCAGCTAATTACATTTTTATTTGGGTGACGCATGGCCGATGAAAAACCTGATTATCGATTGTTGACAGGCGAAGATACGCATGATTTCTGCGTGAGGGTAAGCAAGGCTCTTGCGGAAGGCTATGTGCTTTATGGTTCTCCCTCGGCAACGTTTGATCCCAATACAAACCGTATGCTGGTCGCTCAGGCCGTCGTCAGGCCAGATGTTGTGAGGGACGCGTGAGATGTTGATCGAGACGGGTGCGCTGGGCCTTTTTATTCTCTCGGCACTGGCGCTTAATCTGACACCGGGGCCGGACATGTTATTTACAACGGCGAGCGGTCTTAAGCAGGGGCCGCGTGCCGGCGTCGTTGCGGCGCTCGGTATTTCTGCGGGCTCTCTTGTTCATATCCTGTTGGCAATTATTGGCGTTACCGCGATTTTTAAAACATCCGAACTTGCGTTCGATATTCTTCGATTTGCCGGTGCAGGTTATCTCCTGTGGATTGGTATCCGTAGCTTTTCGACGCGCGTTGGGGATCTTAGCCGCCCGCATGTAAAGTCGGCTGATATGTTCGTTGTCTTTCGCCGCGGAATGCTTACCAATATTTTTAATCCAAAGGTAGCTCTCTTCTTTATAGCTTTTTTACCGCAGTTTGTTTCCATCGATGCGGGGTCCATTGCGTTGCAAATATTGATTTTGGGGATTCTGTTTAATCTGACTGGTTTACTTTGTAATGGCGGCGTCGGTCTCTTTTCCGGCGGTGCGGGGCGGCTTTTGCTACAACGGCCGGGGACTGCTAAATGGGTTTCAAGGATTTCTGGTGCTATCTTTATCGGACTGGCCATTCGTCTTGCTCTGACGGAGCGCGCATAAATATTTTTGATCCTTAACGGTGGTTTTGTTCGAAATTGTGAGAGAATAAAAATGGCTGAGAATGTGCTGGTTATCGGAAATAAGAGATACTCATCCTGGAGTTTGCGGGGATGGCTCGCGGCTAAACTCTCAGGCATGGAGTTTGAGGAAGTGTTGGTGCCTCTGTATCGACCCGGCTGCCATGAAAAATTGAAAGAGGTGAACCCTGCGGCGCCGCCAAAAGTGCCTTCGCTTAAAATAGGAGATGCGGCCGTCTGGGATACACTCGCGATCTGTGAGTTCCTCGCAGAACAATATCCGGACGCTCATCTCTGGCCGGAAGACACATTTATCCGAGCACATGCGAGATCAGTGGTCGCGGAAATGCATTCCAGCTTTCAAGCGCTTCGCGAACATGTTCCGATGGATCTATCGAAAAAGCTCCCTTATGGAGCTTTGCCGGAGGATGTTGAGGCGGATATTGCCCGCATATGTGAGATCTGGCGTGAATGCCGGACGAAATACTCAGGAAGAGGACCTTATCTGTTCGGTGAAATTTCGATTGCCGATGTCTTTTTCGCACCGGTTCTTGTCCGTCTGTACAGCCATTCTGTACCCCTTGATGACGTTTGTCAGGAGTATTTCGGCACCCTTTGGGCGTTGCCGGAATTTGTGGAATGGCGTGTGGCGGCTGAGAAGGAAGAATGGACGATTACGGACTACTAGGCAGAAACAGCATCCTTAGGCTGGTGTATATACGTCTATCTGGTCTTTGAGGCCGGGGACAGTTTGTTTAGGGAAACACCGCAAGTCGATTTGGAGATGTTCCGCGATTGCAGAGGACACCAAAAGGCTTGCGTCGAGTGTCTTGGTCAAGTCCTGCAGTCGGCTGGCCATGTTGACCGCGGGCCCAATGATAGAAAAATCGAGACGTTCTCTTGCCCCGATATTGCCGAACATGACATCGCCATGATGAATGCCAATGCCAAACTTCAATTTTGACGCATCGGAGGAATGATGGGCCAGTGCCTCCGTTCCTTTGCGCGCGGCATTTACCGCCTTTTGCGCGGCATCCGATATTCCGGCATTATCCGAGTTTGGGAAAATTGCGAGGAAACCGTCACCCATGAATTTGAGCACTTCTCCCCCTTCTTCCATCACGGCCTCAGACATGGTCTCGAAAAACTGGTTCAGCAGTGTTAGATAGGCAGGCATTTCCATCTGGTCGGCAAGTGCGCTGGATCCGCGCAGGTCGCAAATCCAGATAACCGCTTGAATAACGTCGCCGTCGCCGCGCTGATTTTTACCTTCCATCACCTGCCGTGCCGCGGCGGGGCCGAGATAGGCGCCCAGCACATCCTGCAAAGTTTGCTCCCGCTTAAAAATGCGCGCGGTGGCATGGAATAGATTGATCAGATGTTTCAGGGCTTGAATTTCCCTGTCGGAAAATCCGCTCGGGTGGTCCGTAAGCCATGATGAGATGACGCCATCCTGTGTTTTGAGGGCTGTTTCCTGATCCCCAAAGGGTGCCAGGATCGCGAGATAATCAGTTCCACCACCCTCCTTGAACTCTGAAAAAATTGAATATCTTTGAACAACTTCATCATCGCGCAGGTCGCAACGATATTCAGTTACAATATTGTCCAGCATGTAAAAGAGAGGGCTTTGTGCCCAATTTGGCTCCACAGCCAGTGCGCGCGGGCGAGAATTGGTGTGTAATTCGCCGGCCCTATGCCAAGTGTAATCAGTATGATCAATAAAGGGATGCATTTGTCGCATCGTGACATGCGTGCGCAGGAGTGGAAACAAGGTTTGATCTATTTTCCGGCTGAGTTCAGAGAGAGTTTCCGTAAAGTCAATATTGTCAAGCATGCGCTGGACAAGCCACTTTTCAATTTGACGCACAGCCAGATCGAAGCTGGGAGTATCAGAGGCAATATCAGTTACGGATCGTATGTTCACGGCGGCGAAAACCTCTACCTGTTTTGATCTAAATAGGAAATGCCGCCGGAAATACAAGGGAATGCACTTGCTTGGGTGTTATCTCCAGAAATATTATGCGCTACGTCGCAACCTCCGGGTTGAGGCTATATGTCCCGACGTATGAACCACTCGCAAGGATATGTCCTTCCATCGCAGAGAGTGCCTCCGGCCCTCCGAAATTGCCTGAAAGCCCAAGGCTCTCTATATCCAGAGCATATACAGTAAAATGATAATGATGAAGGATGCTGTCATTCCAGGGAGGGCAGGGACCATCATATCCACCATAATCACCGGCCATATCGGGATCGCCCGCAAACCAGTCGGTATAGTTATTAATGCCGGTGATGCCGTAGGCGCGCTTGCTCGGTGCCTTACCCTTGGGCGTAATGCCATCGCTGACCTCTCCCTCGGCGAGGCTTGCGTACTCGATAGGAATATCAACCTGAACCCAGTGATAGAAATCAACACGCGGCAAATCGGCTGGAACTGTCTTTCCTTCCTGGTTGACATCTTCTCCTGAGGAGGGAACATCGGGATCATGACAGATAATGGCGAAGGATTTTGTTCCTTCTGGTGCGTCAGACCAGCTAATTGCAGGGCTTTTGTTATCACTAAGGGCGACATGACCTTCATCGGCAGGAACACCGAAGGCGAATTTACCCGGGATTGTCCCGCCATTTTCCCAACCGTCGATTTTCACCTTCAATGCTGCCGTCATGGTATGTCATCCCTCATTCTGTTTTTAATAGGCACACGATTTTAACAAAGCCGTCAACGCAGGTAAATGGTCTAGGGTCGGAAGGCGAAGCTAACCGGCCCTTTTAAGCTATCAAGCTGCGGCTGTATCCAGTCAACCCACTGACACAGTGCAGGCCGGGTCTCCCGCGGATCAATAATGTCATGAACACTGAAACTTTCTGCACGGGGGAAGGGTGATTGCTGGGCAGCAAGCTGTTCTTCCAGTTCAGCTCTCAGCTTTTCAGGGTTTTCTGCTTCTGCAATCTGTCGGCGGTAGGCGACGGCCACCCCGCCCTCAACGGGGAGCGGCCCCATTTCTGCGCTGGGCCAGGCAAGGACATAGCCGTTTTCACTAAAATGAGCGGCCGCGGCAACGCCGAAGGCTTTCTTCACAATGACGGTAGCCCATGGGACAACGGACATGACGGCGGCGGCAACTGCGGAGGTGCCATATTTAATGGTACCATCCTTTTCTGAATCCGGTCCAATCATAAACCCAGGTTCGTCTGTGAAATTGACGATGGGAAGGTGAAAGGTGTCGCAGAGTTCAATGAAGCGTCGCACCTTCTGGGCGGCATCTGCCCCCATGGCACCTGCATAAATCCGGCAATCATTCGCGATCACGCCAACGGGCTGGCCGTTGAGGCGGGCAAAGCCGGTAATCAGGCTGCGACCATAGTGCTTGCTCATTTCAAAGAAGCTATCGAGGTCTACCACCAACTGGATCAGCTTTCGCATGTGAAAGGGAAGGCGTCGGTTTTTGGAACGATACTGAGCAGGTCTTCTTCCGTGCGTTCTGTGGGGTCGCTTGTCTCGAAGTGTGCAGGCAGTTCCCAGACGTTATTGGGAAGATAACTTAGGAAAGCACGAATCTGCTTGAAGGCATCGGCCTCATCCTCCGCAATATTGGCGGCAACGGCATTTCGGCTATGGACTGCAGCGCCGCCCAGCTCTTCCTTCGTCATATTGATGTTCAGGGCCCGTTCCACTAACGCTGGGCCTGCGATAAGAAGCTGCGCGGTGTCACGTGTCATCACGGAGAAATGGGAGGCGGCAAAACGCGCCGCCGGAAACCCGGCAACAGGTCCAAGCGCGGCGGAGGCAACCGGGACTTCGCCCATCAATTTTGCGATGGAGAGAAACCTCGGTTTTTCATAAGCCGGACTGCCAACAGTGCCGCTGCCTTTACCCTTTGCTACGCTGCCACCGCCACCTTCCAGCATCCGGATTAAGGGCACGCGATATTGGGACGCTAGTTCCTCTGCGAAGACGCTTTTTCGCAGACCTGCGGCATTGGGTGAGCCACCCTTTAACGTGAAATCTTCTCCGCCGACGGCAACATGACGTCCATTGATGGAGCCAAGTCCGGTCACATAGTTTGCAGGGGAGAACTCTTTGATATTTCCTTGATCGTCTCGTACTACTGATCCGGCGATGCGGCCTTGTTCCTGAAAGCTGTCCGGATCCAGAAGGCTATCGATTCTTTCGCGGATGGTCAGGCGGCCTTTGGCATGCTGGGCCTCAATGGCTTTAACACCGCCTTGGGCCTGTGCCGCGATGCGCATTTTTCTTATTTCTTCGGCTTCTTTTTCCCAGCTCATAGGTTCCGATCTCCCCGTAACTTAAATTAGTCACGGAGTATAACCATTGCCATCGCATTGAGATAGGTTTCAGGATGGTGAAATAGCGGACGTGCGCCATTGCACAAATCAGTAGCCAATCGCTTCGGTCTATAGACGAAAGGGTGGCTATCTGCATATTCCGAGGTATACCGGAGTAGGTGCCTCTTGTGAGGAGTCGGCTAGTCGGCTTAGAGGGTTAGTTTTGTCTCAAGCCCGGCCTGTGGCAGAGTTGCTTCTTCGATCTTCTTAGGATCCTTGGGCCTCATGCCTTCCATAATCTGCTTATTGACCGCAATGAGTGGCGCAACTGATGCTTCGCCTTTCATGGCTTGTAAACTATAGCGACCAACCCAGAATGCGATGGAAAGAAGCCGACCTTTTAAGTCGTCAGGGAGAGCATTATCCTCTGACAGAAGATCCATTTGCATGGTAAGCCATAGCCGCCGATTGTTTGCGACAGCACGGATGCGTTCCATTGCATTTTCTTCCTTGTCAGCGTCTTCCATGGCACGAGTGAATAGCGCGAAAGCCCGGTATTCGGTTTGTCGGGGGTTTTCGGCATTCTGGTTAGCTTTTTGGTAAGCAGCTACAGACATTTCTTCTTCTCATCCATTTCCGATAGTAAAATCTACTATTTACGAAATTTCTTACGATACTCTTACCAATTACTGGAAAAGCTGAAGAATTGACTGTGGTCGCGCGTTGGCGATTGACAGGGACTGAATGCCAAGCTGTTCCTTGGTCTGCAGTGCCTGCAGTTCAGCGCTTGCTTCTGCAAGGTTGGCGTCTACAAGAATGCCAAGACCTTCTTTAAGCTTGTCAGTCAACAGCTGGGTAAATTCTGCCTGGCTATCAAGCCGGTTTGCGGCTGTACCCAACGTAGTGATTACGTCGCCAACCAAAGCTTCAGCAGTGTCTACAGCTGCGAGGGAAGTGGCAGGATCTGTCAGATCAAGGCCGACCAGTCCCAAGGTAACCAGGCGCAAGTCTTGCGCGGCAACTGTTTGTGTAACACCGCCCAGACCGGTCAAAACATCTAGGTCAGCACTGACACCATCAATCAGGTTCACACCATTGAAGACGGTTGTTCCGACAACTGAAGTAATCTCGGCAAGTAGGGCGTCGACTTCTTCCTGAAGAACCGTTACATCGAGGCCGTCATTAAAGGCCTGGGTGACTTTCTGGTTGATGTCGATAAGAATATTTGAAATCTGCAAGGCACCTGCGTTCGCCATGCTTACAGTTGCCTGACCGAAGGTAAGGCCTTCCTCAATTGCATCCAAGGCAGAGATGTCCCCGCGCATTGTCTGGGCAATCGTAAAGGAAGCCGGGTTATCTTTAGGCTCCGCGACTTTAAGACCTGTTTCGACCTGACGCTGAGTCTGGCTCAGGGCCGTTTGTGTCAAGGACAATGTGCGAAGCGCTGCCATCGCCGTTGAGTTAGTGTTAATAGAAAATGCAGCCATTTTGTCTTCTCCTGTAGTTTCCTGCGTTACCAAAAACGCGAATTCACTCAGGGCTACATAAGCAAAGGGCGTGCCAGTTTGAAAAACCCTTGGAAAACTGGGGTTTTTGGGCCAATTTGTGGATACTAGAGCAGGGAAAAAGCGGCTCAGTTACTGCCGAAAATAGGAATAAATTTCTCAGCTATGAAGAAAATGCCCGGCATATAAGGGCCTTGCCCGAGCCGGGTAACCGCAGATTTAGACGAACAGGTCTATTTGGATCGGCTGTGGGCCTACGTATTCTCCGGTGCCAATAGGCTGGAAAAGCGAGAGCATCGGATTGGCCGTTGGATCGTTGTTATTGACCTGCGTAAAAACAAGGAAGCGATTGATAATCTCGTCAATTTTTCCGGGTTCCTGCAGTTCTGACGGATCGAACATATCTCCCAGACGTTCCCTTTGCTGGTCATAAGACAGCGCTTGAAAGCTTTCAGGAAGGCCGAGGCTGACGCGAACAACATGCATAATCGCCGTGTCGGCAATAACCTGTTCAATCGTCTCAATTCCGCCGGCAAGGCGTTTGAAATACATGGCTTCTCGTACGCCGTCTGCATTCTCGCCTTCAAATTTCTCATACTCGTTGGTCCGATAGCCCGTCAAAATAGCGTCAACATTTTCCTGCTTCTGAAAAAAGTCAGGATCACTGTTAAGGCCGTACATAGCGCTGGCGAGTTTCGTCCAGCGGGGTTCGGCCAGCCGATTGACGAGACTTTCGCTTTCAGTCGGTGGTTCGGTGAGTATTTTTTTGACCATCGCCGGTTTATCGATTTCACTTTCCAGCTGAAAAGCGGAGAGAACCATGGTCAGGACGGTGCGGTTCTTCATCAGGTCGTCGACGGACTTAATGTTTGTAATATCTTCGCTGAAGGTTACCAGGTCCCGGGCAACAGTTGGCTGCGCCTCAAACGCCTTCATATGGGCGTCTTCCAGCTCGTAAGCCAGCTTATACCATAGCAGCGGATTATTGTTTGCAGATACTTGCATATCTAAACCTGGTTAAAAATCTTATCAGCGTAACTATAGCGTGCTAATCGTAAATAAGATGTTAACAAAAAAAGGCGACCACGAAGGCCGCCTTTCTTTGATAGGAGGGCTCTTAACGGAACAGAGCCATAATCGTCTGAGGCGCCTGGTTGGCGATACTCAGGGACTGAATGTTCAGCTGTTCCTTGGTCTGCAATGCAGTCAGTTCGGCCGCAACAGCAGCCATATCTGCATCAACCAGAGCACCAAGACCTTCTTTCATCGTATCAGTCAGAAGCTGGGTAAATTCACCCTGGCTTTCCAAACGACTTGAGAATGTACCAATCGCCGTCAATGCGTTACCGACAGTTGTCTGTGCGGCAGCAATGTTAGCCAAGGCAGTCGTGATGTTGGCGCCGGACGAAAAGTCAGTCGTCAGGGCAAGTGTGGCAGCATCGAGGTTTGTAGCAGTATACGTCATCGTGCTACCGGCCAGATCAGTTGGAACGGTCAATACGTCCGTACCGGCGTTGTTAATCAGATTAACACCGTTAAACTCTGAACCAGCGGTAATAGCTGTAATCTGAGCCAAAACTTCATCAGCCTGAGCGGTTAGAATGGCGTCATCAAGACCACCGTTCTGAGCCTGCGTGGCAAGAGTTTCGAGTTCAGAGAGCTGTTCCAAAATGGAAGTGGCACCAGCCATTGCAACACCAATTGTTGCTTCACCGAAAGCAATACCTTCACTAATAGCGCCAAGAGCGCCAATATCAGAACGCATACCCTGCGCGATAACGAAAGTAGCAGGCGCATCTTTAGCGCTGCTCACGCGGAGACCAGTTTCAAGTGAGTTCTGAGTTTTGGAGAGTTGGCTCTGCGTCATGTTAAGCATACGCAGACCAGACATTGCATTCGCATTAGTATTAATTGAAGCCATAATATAAAATCCTCATTCTAGAGTTGTCGCATCTGCGACGAAATAGCTCGTTTGAGCCCCGGTCCACTTCGAAACCGTGCCCTGACTATCTCTGTGATTTCCTAACAAAAGATTAACAGGTGCTTCTTTGGTCAATTCAGCTGGGAGAAATTGGCCAGGATATGCGCGGCGCAACGCAAAAATGCGCAGAAAACTGATGTTTTCAGATTTTCTCAGAGGGTGTGTATTTTTAAGGAAAAAAGCAAAATCTATCGAAATAGACACCATTCATCGCCGCCATAAGCGGTAAAAATGACTGAATCAATCTGTTAAATGCGGGAGATAACCACCATGATTCCGATGATTCTTATTCTTCCGTTTCAGCGGACTTAAAATATTTCTGAATTAACTTAAGCGCTGCGTAATAGTTTTTCTCGCCAACAAGACCGACAATTTCAAACACGCGGTTTCGTTCATCGTTGTCAGCGGTTGAAAGAAACGCGATCTGCGCTGCGTCCTGAAAGCTTTTGTGATGCGCATCGTGACTGTCCGGATCTATATACATCAGCTGGATATAGAGATAGACATTTTCTAAAGGCGTTTTAACGTCTTCTGGCAACAGAATGTCTCGCTCGCGCATGATTGACGCATCATTCTCTAGCGAGAAATGCATTGCTTTGTTGCTTGTATTTGTAAGAACGGCACCGTTGACAACAATTTTCTCACCGGCGGGAATACGAAACTTTAACGACATGAAACTCGTCTCCAGATAGGGACCACACCGTCTACTATAACAATAGTCACAAATTGTGCAAAATAGGATTGTATTCTGAAGGGCGATAATCGGCTTTTAGAGCCCTTCTGGGCAGAAAGTAAATAAATTCTGGCCATGACCTTGGGGTGGCCTATATGATTGCACATGCTGGTGCGCGCATCTTTATGGGTGCAACCGCCTTATTCTAGAGGATATTGAATGCCAAGAAATATCGGCTCACTGATTATAAAATTGGTTATTTTTTCTTTTATTGTCGGCTGGGCTCTGACCCTGTTTGATATCACGCCGCTTGATCTCTTAAAGGATCTGAGTGGAACGATTGGTCAGATTTACTCTACCGCGCTAAGTACAATAACCTGGGCGGCGGACTATATTCTGCTTGGTGCGGTTATTGTCATTCCTATCTGGGCAATTGTTGCTGGCCTGAACTATCTGCAGCGGAAAAGCCGTCGGAGTATGTCGTCCTCTTCTAAAAACGAGGACTAGGTTTCTGGCGGTTAGCCGCTTGCACAGTCGATGCAAAGCGGGGTGCTGGGGTCCAGAGAAAGACGTTTTACTGAAATTTCCTCATCGCAATTGACGCAATACCCATAGTTTCTTGTATCAACACGGGCAAGGGCGGCATCAATCCGTTGCAGTTCATTCTTCCGCCGTCGCTCTGTCTCTTGGGCCATTGCCTGTCCTTGCAATGCATCCATGCGAGAAAGACGACCCACACGGGTCTGGTCAAGTTCCACAGGGCGGCTGCCTTCAGTGCTGGCCTTCATCACTGACAGCAATTCTTCCCGGCGGGCAAGAAGTACTTTTCTCGGATCAGTCTTTGTCATAGGTTCAGGCTACGACAATCTAAAGGTTGATGCAAAGAAAAGGCCGGTCATTTCCAGCCGGCCCTTCCAAACTGCTGTTCCTCGCCCTTACGCTTCCCAAGTATGCCCTTGTCGAAGGAGCGCGTCTAAGGAAGGTTTGCCGTTGGCTTCTGCTGCATCCAACTTTTCGGTAATGCCATCTTCATAGGTGGCTGTCGGGTTGCAATAGATGACACCAAAAGCTGCAGGGAGATCTTGGCCATCCATTGCCGCGATCAAGGTTGCAAGGGATCGGTTCGTCTCGTCATGAACCAGAATATCCGCTTCCGTGACCCCATTTTCTCCGATCGTCACGGCTTCTAGTGTTAAAGACTGCGTATTCAAGTGAATGCCCTTGTTCTTTTCAGCGCCAAAGATCATAGGCTGGCCATGTTCTACATGTAGCTGCTTTTCGGAGGCGACATCGCGAGCGAGAACATTATCGAAAACTGCGTCGTTATAGACAATGCAATTTTGTAGGATTTCCACCATCGACGTTCCCTTGTGTGCATGGGCACGTTTTAGGATATCGGGAAGCGTCTTTTGCGTATCATAGGCACGGGCAGCAAATCTCGCGCCAGCGCCGAGTGTGAACACAAGTGGCTTCAACGGCGTATCAACTGATCCATCCGGGGAAGAAGGCGTACGTAGTCCAACTTCCGATGTTGGAGAATACTGCCCCTTGGTCAAGCCATAGATCTCGTTATTGCAGAGCAGGATTTGCATATTAACGTTTCGGCGCAGCACGTGGAGCATGTGATTTCCGCCGATACTGAAACCATCACCGTCGCCGGTCACCATCCAGACATCGAGTTCTGGATTAGCGATCTTGATTCCCGTCGCAAATGCCGGGGCCCGGCCATGGATCGTGTGAAATCCATAGGTCGACATATAATAAGGGAAGCGCGATGAACAGCCGATCCCGGACACAAACACATAGTTTTCTTTCGGTGTGTCAATATCGGGCAGGGTTCTTTGTACAGCCTTCAGGATCGCATAATCACCACAGCCCGGACACCAGCGTACTTCCTGATCTGAGGCAAAATCGGCGGGTTTCAACTTGTCTTTAGTAACGGCAACATTCATGTCAGTTCTCCAATGCTGCGTCGATGGCGCGTTCAATTTCGGAAATCTTGAAAGGCTGCCCGGTCACTTTGGTGAGCGGTTGCGCATCAATCAGATATTGATCACGAAGGACAGTTTTCAATTGCCCATCGTTCATTTCCGGAACAATTACCTTGTCAAATCCGCGAAGTAGGTCGCCAAGGTTGCGTGGAAGCGGCCAGATATGACGCAGATGTATGTGGGAGACGTCCTTGCCGTCCGCCAGCTTGTTTTCTACGGCGCGGCTAATGGGCCCATAGGTCGACCCCCAACCGATAATGGCCAGCTTACCGTCCGTTTTACCATTCTCGACTCCCTGTTCCGGGATATCATTCGCTATATTCAGGATCTTGTCGCGCCGGAGATCAGTCATTCGCTGATGGTTTGCCGGTTCATAGGAAATATTGCCCGATCCGTCTTCCTTCTCGATCCCACCGATACGATGCTCAAGCCCCGGCGTTCCGGGAACGGCCCAATGCCGGGCTAATGTATCCGGATCGCGATTGAATGGCTTGAAGCCTTCCGCATTTGTCTCAAACGTTTTTGGAAATGCTTCCCGATCCGCCACATTGGGGATCAGCCAAGGCTCCGCCGCATTGCCGATATATCCGTCAGTGAGCAGCATAACAGGGGTCATATACTTTGTGGCAAGGCGGCAGGCCTCGATGGCAACCTCGAAGCAGTCCGACGGACCATGTGTTGCCAGCACGACAAGCGGAGCGTCGCCATTGCGACCGTATACGGCCTGATATAGGTCAGATTGTTCCGTTTTTGTCGGCAGGCCAGTTGACGGTCCCGCGCGCTGCGAATTCACGATGATCAGCGGAAGTTCTGTCGAAATGGCAAGGCCGATTGCTTCACCTTTCAGGGCAATGCCTGGGCCCGACGAAGAGGTAATACCGAGAGAGCCGGCATAGGACGCACCGATCGCTGAACATATAGCGGCAATTTCATCCTCGGCCTGAAATGTCTTCACGCCGAACTGTTTCATCTTTGCCAAAGAATGTAGGACAGGGGAGGCAGGTGTGATCGGATAGGACCCAAAAAATATTTTTAAATTTGCAAGCTCTGCGCCTGCGACCAGCCCCCATGCGAGCGCTTCGCCGCCCGTGACGGTGCGGTAAAGCCCATGAGGCATTGCGGCCGCCGGAATTGAGTATAGTTGCGTGAGGCCGCCAATTTCCGATGCTTCAGCATAAATATTCCCGGCATTCAGGGCAGCAATATTAGCATCGGCGATATCCGGGCGCTTTGCGAACTTACGTCTTAGCCAGTCAACTGTATCGCTCCGGTCGCGGCCATAAATCCAGTATACCATGCCAAGCACCCAGAAGTTCTTACAACGGAGCCCTTCCTTTTGTGAGAGGCCGAATTCCTTAACCGCCTCTAACACCAGCTTGGTAATATTGATATCCAGTACCGTATAGGCCTCAAGTGAGGCATCTTCGAGGGGGTTCTCAAGATATCCGGCCTTTTTAAGGTTCCGGTCAGTAAAGGCGCCGCTGTCAACGATGATCATTCCGCCTGGCTTCAGCCGGGCAATATTCACCATCAGGGCGGCAGGGTTCAGGGCGACCAGAACATCAGGATCGTCTCCCGCTGTTTCAATCCTCCGCGAGCCGAAATTGATCTGAAATGCTGAGACACCGAAGGTCGTGCCGACAGGCGCTCTAATTTCCGCCGGAAAGTCAGGAAATGTGGCGAGGTCATTTCCGGCCAAAGCGGTCGTGTCGGTAAATCGGCTGCCAGTAATCTGTATTCCATCACCAGAATCGCCTGCGAACCGAATGACGACAGAAGAAACTTCTTTCCGTGGCGCCGGGTCCGTCTTAATTTTTAATTCGTTCAACTTTCTTACCCGCGTTAAGCATAAGAGGGGAGGCCTTGGCTCTAAACCCTATCAATGCCTTTAGTTTAGCCATATTTCGAACCAGCAATCAACGGCCTATATTATCATTTGCTGTAACAACAACAATTTGTTGGACGTTAATTTGTCACTATCAAGACTATAGTTCTTTTTCGTTCATGATAGCTATCTTGTTAGCGTTAGATATAAGGGATTTTAAATAGAACGCAACAGTATTTTCTCATTTTAGATGTAAAATTATTTATTTACAAAATTATAGTGTGAATATGATTTCCGATCTCATGATAAGCCGTCTCTCATGACTTTTACGAAAAAGGCGCCGATTTGCGCCGGAGTCTGTCCTCCCGGGCGATACCAGCTGGTGGACCAGTTGAGCGATCCAAGCAGGTTCAACCGCAGTAATCCTTTGTCCATATCTTCGGCAAGCGGCAAATCCTCAATCAGATCCATGAAGAGTTTATCATAGCTGTCCCGTATTTCGATAAGCCGGCTCCGCAGGGTGGGAGCTGTTCGGGAGATGTCTGCGCATAGCAGGATGGAGAAGTTATTACCTCCGAACAAAGTATTCATATGGGCGACCGCCGCCTGGGTCAGTCGTTCCCATGGATCCTCCACTCCGTCTATGGCTTCCAGAACGGCCGTGCTGATCAGGCGCTTTCCCTCTTCATAGGTTGCGACGATCAGGTCCTCTTTGGAGGAAAAATGATAATACATCGACCCGGCCAGCATCCCGGCTTCGCGGGCGATATCCCGCATCGAGGTGGCATCATATCCGCGTTGATTAAACAGATGCGCCGCCGCCGCCATCAATTCCTGTCGGCGGTTATCGCTCCGATGGAGACCTTCCTCGCGGGCGCGTGTTTTTTCAGTCACGGGCTGGTCCTAACAAACAGTTGTTATAATGCCTGTTATGCCCGCTTCAACGATAGGCGGCAACTTTATTTTTCGAGGAGACCCCGTATCTGATCAATCACTTCTTCAGTTTCATCACCTGCGCCGCGAAGGATATTAAGAGCCTGGTCAGAAAGGTTAAGGTCGGTCGATAGGGCCGCAAGGGTAGTCGCCTGAAGGAGTGGCCTATATATCGCTTCGATCAGCGCGGCTGGATAGAGCCCGTTTTCACTTTGGCCAAGATCTTCAAGGTGGAGGTTATCCAATACGGCCGTTGCTTTTTTGCCCATAAGTTCCTCCGCTTCAACAATGACAACAGCGTTCGTTATATATAGGTCATTGATGATAAATTTTTTCGTCGGACCGGCGTGATCGACAAGGATAGGACCGCGTGCTTCAACGGCAATTGCTTCTTTGATGTAGAATCGAATGGTGCGTAGGTTATCGCCAGAATTGGTAATTTCATAGGTAATCTCAGGCGCTTCGATTTCTATGCGTTTTATTATGATGGTTTCGCTGTTGACGGTTTGCGGATCGATTTGCATCTTGATCCGTGGTGTCAGGAATGCCGGTTGAGCCTTGTATGGCGCAGGGTTTGCGATCTTCAAATCAAGTAATTCGGCCTCTCCCGTCGTTGGGGAGAATTCCGTTTCCCGTAAAGTGACTTTAGTTTGTGTGATGGCGGTACCATAGTTTTCAATTGTCGATGTAATAACGGATCCAATTGAAAGATAGACGGTGACGATTGCCACGCAGAAAAGTATGACGATCCCGATCATAACGATTGTTAATCCACGTCTCATATATGTCACCGTTTCTGCGAGATTATTTTTCGGCTGCACCATACGATGACCAATAAGGCATCGCAAGCGCAAGAGGTCTTTGGTGATATATGCAGGGTAACAATAAAAAACGCCCGCCTAGAAAATCCAGACGGGCGTTTTTATTGCGTAAAGTATTCCCTAGATCGCAGCGGCTGCCTTTGCACGCCGATCAATCATGAAGGCGAGCATAGCTGCAGGCCCTGCCGTGACCAGCGCGAAGAGAGCCAATTCCAGATTACTAAATGGAATGAGGGCACTCCCGCCCGGTGTTGCCAAAGCGAGGCCGCCGATAAGGATAAGCGCTCTGATAGGCCAGCCCAACACAGGATGACGGTGCAGGTTGCCGATCCAGATGAGATATCCTTGTAACGAACTGGCGATCAGAATAACGCCAGCCACTGCCGAAACGAACAGAATGGCTGTCTGGCTCAATTCTCCGCGGAAAATAAAGGCCGGATCGAGAACGAAGAAGAAGGGAACGAAATAGATGATCGATCCCAACCGCATGGCCTCGAACCCAGTGCGCATTGGATTGGCGCCTGCAATCGATGCCGCAGCAAAGGCACCCAGAGCAACAGGTGGCGTAATGAAGGACACCATGCCCCAGTACAGGATGAACAGATGCACTGCCATCGGATCCAGTCCGCCTTGAATAAGGGCGGGCGCCAGAACAATGGCGAGGAAGATGTAAGCGGCCGTTACTGTCATGCCGATACCCATGATAAAACTGGTAATCGCGCCCATCAGTAGAAGAACGAGAATATTACCGCCTGCCATAAAGATCAGGTCATTGACCAGCGTACCCGCCATTCCTGTAATGGACAGAGCGCCTACGATCAAGCCAACACCAACCAGAATACCTGCAATCTCTGCAAGAAGTTTACCGGTTGCCAGAAGGAATTCCCAGAATTCTGCCATTCCCCATCGATTGGAGGAGAACAGTTGATTGATCACGAGAAGCAATGCTGTCGCATAGAACGGTGCGAGCACTTCCTGCTTCAGGTAAACAAGCATAACAATGAGCAGAACAAATACTGCGATAAAATGCCAGCCCTTGCGGAATGTTTCCCCCAGTTTCGGTAATTGATCCCGAGGTAGACCCGGCATGTTGTTTCGTGCCGCATAGGCGTCAATCTGGATGAACAATGCAAGATAGTAGAGCACAGACGGTACAATCGCGGCAACGGCAATTGTGATGTACGGAATGTTCAGAAACACCGCCATGATGAAGGCGGTTGAGCCCATAATCGGCGGCATGAGAACACCGCCCGTCGAGGCACATGCTTCTACACCAGCGGCATATGATTTCCGAAATCCGGTTTTGCGCATCGCGGGAATGGTCATGACGCCGGTTGTGATAACGTTTGAAATCACGCTGCCGCTCATTGAGCCCATAAGGCCGGATGAGAAAATGGCAACTTTCGCCGGACCGCCACGTACATGTCCAAGGGCCGCAAAAGCAAGGTCAATAAAGAACTTCCCGCCACCGGTCTGGGTGAGGGCAACGCCGAAGATCAGGAAGCCGATCACCAGATTGGCGAGCGCCTGCATTGGTATGCCGAGCATACTCTCCGCACTTAAGACGTGATAGGCTGTCGTATCCGCGAGCGTGCTGCCAAGGCCGGATATCGGACCCGGCATAACATCGGCATAAAGCGGATAAAGTGAAATTATAAGCACAATCGTGAACAAGGCTGTGCCACCGGCGCGTCTCGTCCCTTCAAGGACCAGAAGCCAGAGCACCAAGCCAAGTGTGACAATGTAGTCTGGAGCGCCCATTTCCCAACCATTGTCGACAATTGCTTCGGCGTTCATGAAGAAAAACACCAGCAGTCCAAAGGTGACCACCGCAAACAGGATGTCGTACCATGGAACATGATCTCTGGAGGATTTACTCGTCGCCGGAAAAATCAGGAACACAACTGGTACCAGTAATCCGAACAACGCATACTGATACTCGTTATCGAGCCAAGTATGCCCTACTAGAAAACCAGCGTTGAATAGCTGATTGACAGCAAGCAGGGTGACAATGGCTGTGATCGCAATAACGATCACACGCCATCCTAAAGAAAGATTACGGTGGCGCGCCAACTCTGGCTGCGCCACCGCTCCGTCCTCTTGTTTTTGATTTTCCATTAAGAATTCTACAAATAAGAACTAATTAGAAAATTGGGTTCATGTCGGCAGCTTTAAGAGCAGCTGCACGGACTTTCATCCATTCTTCCTTGAAAGCATCGCCATCAAGGTCTTTGTCTTTCATGGTAGCCCAAGCGTTAGCAAGTACATCCTGACGCTCAATCATCTTGTTGTTGTTGGCTTCCATGTCGTCTGTCCAGACGCCGACTTCTTTCCAGTATTTTACCGCCGACTTATGATAGGGAACTGCCCATTCAAAAGTCTGGTTTTCAACTGCCCAACCTGTCATGGCCGGCAAGGCGTCCTTGTAGTTATCATATTCAGAGTGAACAGCTTTCACCATCGAATAGACAAGGTCAGGATCCTGGTCCGCGCGGGTAATCAGGATTGGATAAGGGTAAGCTGCGCCGTCATGCGGCGTTTCCTTGGAAATGTTACCCGTGCCCAAGATCGCTGTGTGCGGTACGAAATAAGGTGCGATACTCTGAATGCGAGCCCAGCCTTCTTTGTCAGCAGCAGGCGTCGGAGGCCAGTAAATGCCACGAGGTGACGCTTCAACCTGCTTGGTTGGTCCAGACACGGTGGAAGCAAACGCTGCATCGATCTGATTCGAAAGCATGCCTTTCCACATTGCGCCATAACCACCAAACTCGACTACTTCAACATCGTCAAAAGTCAAACCACCAAAGGCGATGATCGCCTGTGTACCGATCGTGAGTGCAGGGGAGCTGCGAACCACGCCGACGCGTTTGCCCTTAAGGTCCTGAAAAGTTTTAACGCCTGTATCTGCCGCGACACCAACCGAAAGGTTTGCATCAGAAGTGGCCGACATCAGAAGCTGGACTTTTTGCGGACCCCAGTTTGGAGTTGCAAAGTTAAAAACACCTTCAGAGGCGTAGAAAGTGCCTGCGCCGTTTGCAACGAACTGAACTTTATCGGACCGCAATGGACCCATACGTGAAATATCGTTCTTACCCGGAACAACCCGAAGATCGACGCCGTACTTATCTTTTAGCGCCTTACCAATTGCGACGGACTGGTTATAACCGGTAGTACCCGTGTTATAAGCACTCCATGCCAGTGTGCCCGGAAGCTTTACGTCATCAGCAAATGCTGCGGTCGAAAAAGCAAACGCTGCTGCCACAGCGCATAAGCTTGTACCTATTTTCATTATTGTCTCCCTAAAGAAAACTTGAGTTGGATTTTTTTTGTTTTCTAATAGGACCGCATTCTGCATAGTGGAATGGAATTCTGCAAGTTTTTTTCCTAATTAATCCTTTTTATACCATAGTTAGAAAATGCGAGAAGATAAAACATTCGTTGGGGGTATATCGACTCCTGATAACAGCCGACACTTCGTTACATCGTTAGCGCGCGGCCTTGAGCTATTGCAAGCTTTTCGACCGGGTGAGGGGCCTCTTGGGAATAATGAGCTTGCCAAGAGAACGAAACTCCCAAGATCCACTGTATCGCGCCTGACCAGTACCCTGCTGCAACTCGGCTTCCTGACATATCGAAAGAGTGCCGGAAAGTATGAACCCTCCCCGGCGGTTCTTTCCCTCGGATATACCTATCTTGCCAATAACAAACTCCGATTGCTGTCCCGCCCCCTGATGCATGATCTTGCAAAGCAGGTGGGTCTGGGCGTCGCCCTCGCGACACGCGTAAAACTAAACATGATGTATGTCGAAACCGTTCGCGGTGGAGATGAAAGCACACTTCGGCTTGAGGTTGGCTCGTTTCTACCAATCGCAACCACCTCGGTTGGTCGGGCCTTTCTTTGTAAGCTGCCGGAGGGAGAGAAAAATTTTCTTCTGGATCATGTCCGGAGAAAATTTGCTGAAGAATGGCCGAAGGTAAAAAAGGGATTTGAGCAGGCGGAGAAAGATTTTGCAGACTTTGGATATTGCCTATCAATAGGAGATTGGCGGGCGAGCTTTAATGCCGTCGGTGCGGCAGCTCTTGATAATTCAACTGGTGATATCGTCGCCTTTAATTGCGGAGGCTCTGCATATCTGGTAACAGAAGCAGCCTTGCGGGAAGATGTTGGTCCCCGTCTCGTAGGCCTCTCGCGAAGTGTTGAGGCAATGTGCGGGATGAACTGAGATTAGATCTATATAATAACAAGAAAGTAGAAGGATAGAAGATGGCTCTGGATGCCGAGACGTTCGAATTAATGAAAGATGCAGTCGCTCGATTCGTGAGCGAAAAACTCGTCCCTGCTGAAGATACAGTTGAAGAGACGAATGATGTGCCAGAAGAAATTATTCAGGAAATGCGGGAATTGGGCTTGTTCGGCCTCTCAATCCCGGAGGAATATGGTGGACTGGGTCTTAGTATGGCACAAGAATGCCAGATTATACACGAGCTTTGCAAGGCATCGCTGGCGTTTCGGTCAGTAATCGGGACAACGGTTGGTATTGGCAGCCATGGCCTTGTCATGACGGGAACGGATGCCCAGAAACAACAGTATCTGCCGCGGCTCGCTTCTGGTGAGATCATGTCCTCTTTTTGTCTTACCGAACCGGAAGCGGGTTCTGATGCTGCGTCTCTGCGCACTGTCGCCGTCCGGGATGGGGATGATTATGTCTTGAACGGAACAAAACGTTACATCACCAACGCTCTGCGCGCAGGGATGTTGACGGTTATGGCACGTACCGACTCATCAAAAAAGGGGGCCTCGGGTATTTCGGCCTTTCTCGTTGATCCAAATATCCCGGGTGTTACGATTGCCAAGGCGGACGAGAAAATGGGTCAGCGGGGCACGAAAACCAGTGATGTTATTTTTGAGGATGCCCGCATTCCTGCGTCTGCTTTGATGGGCGGCGTTGAAGGTAAAGGGTTCTACACGGCCATGAAGGTGCTGGACCGCGGGCGGCTGCATTTGAGTTCCGTATCGACCGGTATTTCAGAGCGAATTTTGCAAGAAGCACTTAACTATGCAGCCGAGCGCAAGCAGTTCGGTACTGTGATTGGAGAATTCCAACTGGTACAGGCCCTGCTTGCCGATAGTCAGGCAGAACTTTTCGCCGGTAAGGCAATGACATTGGATGCTGCGCAGAAATATGATAATAATGAAGATATCCCGATGCTGGCGGCCTGCTGCAAGATGTTTACAACCGAAGCTGCGGGGAAAATCGCGGACCGGGCGGTACAGATCCACGGTGGCGCGGGCTATATGGCGGAATATAAAGTTGAACGCTTCTACCGCGATGTGCGGTTACTGCGCCTTTATGAAGGAACGACGCAAATTCAGCAGCTTGTCATCGCACGTAATATGCTGAAGTCTCATACGAACTAAAAAACTGAAAAAGGAAAAATTGATATGGGTGTTGATATAATAAACAAGATGGTGCCCAGCTTGGAGGGCAAGGTCAGCGATGAAGAATGGGAAACACGCGTAAATCTCGCGGCCTGTTATCATCTGATTGCTCATTATGGTATGAGCGATCTTGTCTTCACCCATATTTCGGCGCGCGTGCCGGGCAGTGATCATCACTTCCTGATCAATCCCTATGGCCTCTTCTTTGATGAAATTACGGCTTCAAGCTTAGTCAAGGTGGACATTGACGGGAATGTTCTAAGTGACACGCCATTCATTATCAATCCTGCGGGATATACAATTCACAGCGCTATCCACGGCGCGCGTGAAGATGTTGGCTGCGTTCTTCATACGCATACGACGGCCGGTATGGCGGTCGCCGCGCAGAAACAGGGATTGTTGCCAATCAGCCAGCATTCGATGATGTTCTATGGTCGTTTGGCCTATCATGGATATGAAGGAATTGCATTGGATCTGGATGAGCGTGAGCGTCTGGTGCGCGATATGGGGGACAACATTGCGATGATCCTCCGTAATCACGGTTTGCTCACCGTCGGGGCCACGGCGTCAGAAGCATTCCGTCGGATTTTCTATCTTGAGAAATCCTGTGAATCACAGATCAAAGCGCTTGCAGGGGATTCCGAGCTAATTCTTCCCTCTCGCGAGGTTTGCGAACATGCGGCCAATCAATTTAAAATCAGTGCGTCTCAGTCGGGCCTTGAATGGCCGGGCCTGTTGCGCCTTCTTGATCGCAAGGGATCAAACTACCGCGACTGATCTGGGAAATTTTAAATTAAAATATTTGGCGCAGGAATCTGTTTATTCAAGCAGGTTCCCGCGCCATTTCTTTAGGTAACTTTGATTCCTTCGACCGGCTGTAAATCAGCAAGGCGACCGCAACAATTGCCGCAAGACTGAAAAAGAGCACCCGATAGGCCAAAAGCGGCGCCGTCCCGTCTTCTTCAACGAAGTTGCCTATTATGAATCCGCCCATGGACTGGAGCAGGAATACACCCAAAAATACGGCAGTGTTCAGTGTTGCGATCCCACGGCCCAAAAGCCTTTCCGGAAATATCGAACGACCTTGGGACATGATCAGGACACCATAGTTCCCAAAAAAGCTGAACAGAATCAAAAGTGCAGATATTTGCCAGACGGACACCACGGGCATTGAGCCGAGTATGACCAGTAGAATTATGGTAGTGATAGCGGCGGTCGCAACCAGTTTTTTGCGTGACTTGGCAATACCATCCAAATACCCATAAAAAAACGCGCCGCCGATAACCGCAACAGTCATCCAGAAAATAATATCGCCACGTTCTGTGAGGTCGAGACCATAGACATCTCGCAGGAAATTTCCGCCCCATAGAGCGACAATAGACATGATAGTTCCGTAGATGACGAGATTGATGGCGAATACAAGCTGAAACTGGCGATCCTTGATAATGCCGATGACGCCTCCCAATGTCTCCGACATGCTCTCGATTTTTCTGGAGTGGAAAGCATGGCCTTCGGGGGCGTCTTTAATGATAAAATATCCAAAGACGATGGATACCGCACTGAAAAGACTTGCGATCCAGAAAACATCCCGCCAGCCGATCATATCGGCCAGAATTGCTGTAGGTGTCGTTGCAAGGATATTTCCGAATCCGCCCATGCCTACGATAAGGGACATATAAAATGCGAACTTTTCCGCGGAGAGCCAGCGAGATATAATGACGAGGGATCCCATCAAAACAGGAGCGCAGCCAACGCCCATAAAGAACCGGGCCGAAGTTAGCTCAAGAAAATCCGACGCTACAGCAAAACCAGCCGATCCCAGCACTGCAAACATCATCAATCCACAGATCGTTTTTCGGGGGCCATAGCGATCCAGAAAAATACCAACGGGGACACTGGAAAAGGGCAAAAGCTATAAAGAAAGTACCGCCAACAACGCCAAGTTGTTCATGGGTGAGCCCGATTTCATCCATCATGTTGGGCGCAATTACAGCAATGGAAGAACGATAAAAATTACTCGCGACATAAACAATCGACAATGTCGTGATGATCTTGAAGGCAGTCGCCGTTTCTTTTTTCATTTTTATTGCGCTCGTACATATTTTTATAAGAGCTATCAGGTTGTGCTCCCGAGGTCAATTCGTGCCGAAGTAGGGCTTTTCAGGGGATCATCTTGCGGTTAAGCTGGCAAAAAAAATAATAACATAGGAAAATACAAATATGTCCAGATGGAAGAAACGGCCAGAAGGGTCAAACTGGGGCGACTTTGGCGAAAATGATCAGATAGGCCGTCTGAATCTTATCACGCCGGAAAAAATTCTTGCCGCTGCGGCGGAAATAAAAAGCGGGGAGCGCTTCTGTCTTAGCCTGCCGCTCGATTTGCCGGGAGGGAATCTCCTGAATCCCCGTCGTCACCCACCCAAAATATCCCCGACCTTAAGGTCCGGTGACAGGCCGAACATGAATTACAATCTGTCGCAGGATAATCCAAACATGATTGATGTGATCTGTGACGATTTAGTTGTTCTGCATACGCAGTATTCCTCGCAATGGGATAGTCTGGCCCATGTGGGGCAGGAATTTGATGCCGATGATGATGGCGTGGCCGAAATTGTGTATTACAACGGCTATCGCGGCGGGGAGCATATTCAGGGACCGGAAGACGAAGGCGGCCCGCGTGCGTTGGCGCTTGGGATTGAAAATATGGCCGCCGCCGGAGTGCAGGGACGTGGCGTTATGATCGATCTGGAAGGAGAGTTCGGTCGCGCCCAGACGATTGTCGGCTATGACGATCTGATGCGTGTCATGGAAAAGGACGATGTCACCGTTGAGGAAGGAGATATGGTTTGTCTCCACACCGGTTTTGCACAAATGATTGTTGAGATGGACGGTAATCCTGATAAAGACAAGTTGCATGGTTCCTGCGCCGCGCTCAACGGACGCGATCCCAAGCTTCTTAACTGGATTACTGATTCTGGTCTATCCTTGCTGATTGCCGATAATTATGCGGTTGAGGCCCATCCATCTGTGCCCGGAGAGGGAAGCTGTGCTTTCTTGCCCATCCATGAACATTGTCTGTTCAAGCTTGGTATACATCTTGGGGAGTTGTGGTATCTGACGCCGCTGAACAATTGGCTCAAAGAAAATAGCCGGTCACGGTTCATGTTGACAGCGCCGCCGATCCGTCTACCGGGTGCAGTCGGCTCTCCCGCCAATCCGGTAGCCACCGTCTAGTATTTTAGGGCGGCTACGGCTATTGCATACATGAGTGGGTGCATTATGTTAGGCTTGTGGCTTGCCCATGCAAATTTATTCTGCTAGCTGACGACCGTGATTATATTTCCCGCTTAAGGGCATTGGAGTTTTCCCATGTTTATTCAGACCTTGCCGCATGAAAATGAAGACAGGATGAAATTTTTGCCTGGCCGTCAGGTTCTGGCGGAAGGCTCCGTGCTGTTCGAAAATGAGGAAGAGGGACGAAAGCAGTCCCCACTAGCGGCGCGCCTTTTTGATATTCCGGGGGTTCGCTCGGTTGAACTCGGGGAGGATTATGTAACAATCGTCAAACGGACGGATGAAGAACATAAAACCCTGTGGATACAGCTGAAACCAATGGTTCTCGCCGCGATCATGGACCATTACATGAGCGGTATGCCCGTTTTGAACGGAGAGCCACAGTTGGCAAGCGCCAGTTATTCTGAAAAAGAGCAAAAGATAGTTGATTCCATTATTGAGCTGATCGAAACGCGGGTTCAACCGCAGCTTCAAGAGGATGGCGGTGACGTTGGTTTTAAATCATATGATCCAGCGGATGGTGTTGTTGTGTTGGAGATGGACAGCACCGGCCTGTCAACCCCGGCATTTGGCACGCAGATTAAAATCGAAAATACACTGAAGCATTTTGTGCCGGAAATTCACCGAGTGCGATTTGAACGTATGGTCGAAGAAGAAACTGAGGTTACGAGTGATCGGCCCGGCCTGCAAAGTGATGAGGCGGAACAAATTCGCGTTCTTCTTGAAACGCGGATCAACCCTGCAATTGCGGCGCATGGTGGATATATCACCTTAATTGACATTAAGGATAATACCGCCTTTGTTGAGATGGCCGGGGGGTGTCAGGGCTGTGGTATGGCCGATGCTACGCTGAAACAGGGAGTGGAAGTTGAAATCAAATCCGCTGTTCCGGTAATTGAACGGGTTTTGGACGTGACGGATCACGCAGGCGGTGCAAATCCCTATTATGTGGGATATTGATTGCGACGCTTAATCGGCGGTGTCGATAGCTTTGATCACGAACCCGCGTTCTGCGCTATACTTGCGGCGCATTTTTTCCCAAGCTTGCTCGAGATTTTCCGCATAAAAGTCTAAATAGTGCGTTTCTGCCCAGCTATCCGCGAGATCCTTGTGATGCTCGCCTTCTTGGAGCGCAACAAGAACTTCTTCATTAAAAATAGCCGCTTCAAATTTCAGCTGCATTTCCGGTCTCGTCTATAATTTCTATTTCCGGATTTTTGCATTTTGAGATTAACAAAAGGTTATTTGTCATGCTTAACGATTGCGTCATTCAAAACTGGAAAATTCACTGAATTGGCAATAAAGCAGGTTTCATGTGCGTCATGATGAAGACGTACTGCTTTTTCAAGGTTGCTTGTCGCTGAAATGGTGACAACAGGACGCAAAATAACTTCTGTAAATCGAAGTTTTCCGTCCTTCATTTCCATTTTCCCCCAGGCGTCATCTTTATAGGAGGTGACGGCGACACTTTTCCGCGCGCAAAGAGCAAGGTAGCTTAGTAAATGACAGGCCGACAGTGACGCTACCAATAAGTCTTCTGGATTGTATCGGTCGTCCGTCCCTAAAAATACAGGATCTGCCGAACCTTTGATAACCGGTCGACCCTCAATTGAAATATCATAGTCGCGAGAGTAATTCTTATAGTCCATTGTCGGACCATTGCTCGCACCTTTCCAGTCGATATGAGCAACGAATTCATGCTTATGAACCATCTTTTATCCTTGTCACGTCATTTCACAATATCGGGAGCAGAAGCGATATCACTTTGCCTTGTTCAAAGAATGCTACTATGTAATTTTTTTACTGACAATCCTAAGGCTATTTAGGCAGATCAAAAGGGTATTTCGAATAAAAAATGTTTGATGCAGCGCTGCGAAATATCATCGACCCGCCACTCAATGCGATGGGTACCCGGATCGCAGCGATTGGTGTATCCGCGAATGCGGTGACTGTCTTTGGCTTTTTACTTGGCCTATTGGCTGTTCCCTTGATTGCAATAGAGCAATATGGCGCGGCCCTTATACTTATTCTTATGAACCGCCTGTTCGATGGTCTGGACGGAGCCGTTGCGCGACACTCGTTGCTCACTGATTTCGGTGGATATCTTGATATTATCTGCGACTTTATTTTTTATTCGGCAGTTGTTTTTGGCTTCGCGCTGGCCAACTCTGAAAATGCGCTCTATGCCGCTTTTCTGATTTTCAGCTTTATGGGAACCGCGTCGACCTTTCTAACCTACGCAATTATGGCGGAAAAACACGGGATATCGACGGATATTCAAGGTCGCAAGTCGCTTTACTATCTCGGTGGACTTGCCGAAGGCGGAGAGACGATTGCCGCGATGCTGCTGATGTGTATTTTTCCAAACTATTTCATGATAGTCGCACTTGTCTTTGGTAGCATGTGCTGGGTAACCACCATTACACGCATTTATGCTGCTTGGCTGACATTCGGTAAAAGCCACTGATCACCATTGTTTGGTCAGCCGGAACCGCTATACTCTTTCCGTAGTACATAAAAATAATAAAAATAATGACGGAGGACCCCGAATGAGCGATTGGCAAATCGGCAACGTAAAGATTACCCGTGTTGTTGAGGTAGAGGCAACTGGCGGCACTCGCTTTATCCTCCCGCAGGCAACTCCGGATGCGGTGCAGCCGATTGACTGGCTCGTCCCGCATTTCGCCACAGCAGAAGGCAAGCTGATCATGAGCATTCACGCGCTCATTATTGATACGGGTTCGCGGCGGATTATTGTTGATACCTGTCTCGGCAACGATAAAAAACGTGAAATTCCCGCCTGGAATATGCTGCAAACAACCTTCCTTGCTGATCTCGAAGCGGCTGGATACCCGCGTGAGAGCTTTGACACCGTGCTTTGTACACATCTTCATGTTGACCATGTGGGCTGGAATACGATGTTGGTGGATGGGGAATGGGTGCCGACTTTTCCGAACGCGCGCTACCTGATCGGAGCGACGGAATGGGATTACTGGCGGGCGACGGCGCAGGACGAATTTGGTGATGTCATCGGCGATTCGGTTACGCCCATCATCGATGCGGGTCTTGCCGATCTTGTGGCGATGGATCATCAGATATGCGACGAGGTGAGCTTGTTCCCCTCCCCAGGCCATACGCCGGGGCATGTTTGCGTTCAAATCCGTTCTGCAGGCGAAGAAGCGATCATTACTGGTGACAGTATGCATCACCCTTGTCAGATCGCGCATCCTGAATGGTCAAGCGCGGTGGATGCGGATGCCGCCGCAGCACAGTCAACCCGGCATGCGTTTTTGGAGAAATACGGTAATACAGATACACTCATTATCGGCACCCATTTTGCGACCCCGACAGCGGGACGTCTTAAAAAGAAAAATACCGGGGAGTATTGGCTAAAAGTCTAATGACATTCTGATAAAATCTCAGGAAACTGTGCAGAAATAATGATTTCTGCGCCAAATTACAGTGAAGTAACTAATCCGGGGCGCAATACTGGATGAGGTAAAATAAAAATGAAGCTATATGACTGTCCCGGGCCGCCGAGCCCGCGCCGTGTCAGGATATTTCTGGCGGAAAAGGGATTAGATATTGAAAAAGTGATCGTCAATATCCGGGAGGGAGAGCAATTTAACGACGAGTTCAGGGAAATTAACCCGAACTGCACAGTGCCAGTACTGGAACTCGATGATGGAAGCCGGATCTCGTCGATTGATGCAATAAACCGTTACTTGGAGGAGAAATTCCCTGAACCGCCACTATTCGGCAGCTCTCCGGAAGAGCGGGCGCATATCAATGACTGTTGCCATTATATAAATGTGAATGGGTTTATGGCGGTTGCTGAAGCTCTCCGCAACTCTGCGCCGAGGCTTGCTCACAGGGCTATTACCGGACCGCGAAATGTTGAACAGATTGCTGAGCTCGCGGAACGTGGACGACAGCGTGTTGTTTACTTTTTTGAAGACATGAACAAACAGCTTGAAAATCAGGAATTTATGGCCGGAAACAGCTATTCTGTTGCAGACATCGGTGCATTGGTGGTGGTGGATTTCGCAACCAAAATGGCGAAGATCGAGATGCCGGAAGGGCTTGATAATCTCAACCGCTGGCATGCGGCAATCTCAGCCCGCCCAAGTGCAGACGCTTAAAAGAACTTACCTTAACTCTGGCGGCGGCGATTACGACGATTGCCGCGGCCAGTCTCAGGTGACGCCCCATGAGACGCCTCTGCCGGTAACTTAACCTGCCAAACGGGGCCAAAGCGTGCTTCGATTTCCGAGATACCGATGTCCTTTTTGGGTGTATATCCGTCGAGGGCTTCCGCCATCGCTTTCAGATGCGCGTGACTTGTACCGCAACATCCTCCAATGATCCGGGCACCCGCATCGGCCGCAAGTCGTGCGTAATCGGCCATCACCTCCAGCGTCCCGCTGTAAATCAGCTTGCCATCCTTGAATTCGGGAATACCGCAGTTGGCTTTGGCAACGATAATGTCGCCTTCTTTCGCCGTGGATTTAAGGCCTAAAACAGTTTCCAGTAACTCACCCGCACCGACGCCGCAATTAGCGCCCCAGCCAACGGGGGGCGCAGGCAGATCATGGCAAAATTCAGTGAAATCGGCAGGTTTAATGCCCATCATTGTACGCCGATTGGTATCGAATGACATGGTGCAGACAAAAGGATGTCCAGTTGCCTTCGCAGCCTCAACCGCAGCAGCTACTTCCTCTTTTGAGGACATAGTTTCAATCCAGAGCACGTCAACGCCACCCTCAACCAGTGCATTCGCTTGTGCCTTGAAGGCTTCAACGGCCTTCTCGTGAGTGAGGGTGCCCATCGGCTCCATCAACTCGCCCGTCGGCCCCATGGATCCCGCCACAATAACCGTGCGGTCCACGCGATCTGACTCCGCACGGGCAATCTTTGCGGCAGCAATGTTAAGTTCCCGAACCCGATTTTGGGCATTGTGAAGTTTAAGCCGGTAACTCGTCCCACCAAAGCTGTTGGTCAAGATGATATCCGAGCCAGCATCGACGAAACCCCGATGCAAATCGTGAATTTTTTCCGGCGCATCAATGTTCCATAGCTCCGGCGCGTCGCCCGACTGCAGACCGACAGCAAAGAGGTTCGTTCCAACCGCACCGTCAGCCAGCAAGAAGGGTTTACTATCCAGAAGTTCTTGAAGTTTATTGACCATATTTATGTCCTATACAAAGGCCATGCAGAGATTAGGCGGTATTCGTGCCTTTGTCATCATCCGCATCTTCGGGCTTAGGTGTTGGACTACTTTGGGGCTTTCCAGGCGGCTTTGGCTTTTTCGGCTGCTCTTCCGCTACAATGATCACATCATCGCTTGTTTCGCTTTTACTCGCAGTCGGCGTTTGTGGCGGCCACGGGCCGACAGGAAAGGGTTTCTCGTCGCTCTGATAGGACAAATACGCAACGAGTTGCTTATTGTATTCCGCAAGTGCGCCGCCGAAAGATTGCAACTCCGCAAAAGGAGTACCCGTCAGCAGTGCTTTGATGAATTGTATGATCGTGATCGCAAACAGGACGATACTGGCGACCCGGAAAATGATCGCATACAGGATCAAATATATTAATCTCGTCCATGTCGTCGTCGACTTAACATGCTTTTTTACATCATCTGTCATTGGTTGCACCCCTTGAGATGGTCAATATGTTATGGCGGGAAACCGCGACTATTTCAGGCTACTTACAGCCAGCGTCGAACCCTTGCCTTATAGTCTAGATATTCCTTCCCGAACTTATCTTCAAGGTAGGCTTCCTCTCGGGTGATAACGTGAAAGCGAATTACGAGGAGGCAGATAGGGAGAAGAAGGAGAGCCACCCAACTGTCCGCGGCGACAGCAAGCCCCACATATACAGCCGCCATTGCGACATAGATAGGATTGCGAGAGTATTTGTACGCACCGTCAGAAATGATTTTTGTTGTCGGCTTCCAAGGCTCGATATTTGTGCCGGCATTTTTGTGCTTTTGCGCGGCGAGAACAAGACAAATAAGGGATGTGAGTGCAATTACACTGCCAATAGCAGTCAGGTTAGTCGCCGCAAAATGTCCACCGATCCAAGCTGAATCCAAAAGTATGCCTACCAAAAGGAAGGCAAAGAAACAAATCGGCGGCGGAATTTTTACTCCTGCATGATCAGGTTTAAACACGGAAATCTCCCTCTACAATCTATTGAATATTAGCAAAGAAAAGATTCCCTATCCGTGTCCTGCGTCACAAAAGATAATTATCGTGGGACGTTGGTGGCGAGAAAATCAATTGCTGCTTCGACACCGCCTGCACCATGAGGAATGTTTAGGGCTTTCAGGCTCATTTCAATCGAGCCTAGCGTGCCGAGGAGCATGGGCGCGTTGATATGCCCCATATGCGCTATCCGAAGCGCTTTGCCGGAGAGTGCTGCAATGCCCACACCAACAACAACCCCGCATTTTTCGATGCAATAATCATGAATAGCTTCAAGATGCTGTGCATTCGTCACTAGAACTGTCGTTACGGAGTTCGCGCGCTCATTAGGATTAATAATGTTAAACGCGAACTCATCTTCTTCCGCCCATTTTCCAACTGCCACGCGAGTTGCACTGGCAAGCAAACGATGTCGTTCGAATATATTGTCTAAGCCTTCATTGCGAATAAGCTCAAATGCCTTTTGCAGCCCAAAAAGCATATGTACTGGCGGAGTACCTGCGTAATTCTGGTAATGTTCAGGGCCTTGACGGCTCGTCCAGTCCCAATAGGCAGTTCGGAGGTTTGCTTTCTGGTGGCGTGCCATGGCTTTTTCATTTGCGACGGTGAAGCTTACTCCAGGTGACATCATCAGCCCTTTTTGGCAAGCGGCGACGGTCACATCGACCCCCCATTCATCCATCCGATAATCCATCGTTCCAAGAGAAGCGATCGTATCCACCATTAGTAAGGCATCATGTCCAGCGTTATCTATCGCACGGCGAATTGCCGGGATATCATTCTGAACGCTGGAGGCTGTATCAACCTGCACGACAAGGACAGCCTTAATGTCGCTGCTCTTATCCGCCTTTAGACGAGTCTCTATAGCGTTCGGGTCGACAGTCTTCCGCCAGCTTCCGGGAAGAACCTCCACATCAAGGCCAATCGTACCGCCCGTCTGACCCCATCCGCTGGCAAATGATCCGCTTTCCAGTACAAGCACTTTGTCATCGCGGCAGAGAACGTTACTCAGCGCGGCTTCCCAGGCACCATGACCGTTTGCAATGTAAATAAAGGGAGTACCCTTTGATTTCGTTATCATGCGCAGATCATCTTTAAGGCGTGCTGTCACATCAACAAGTTCGCCTTTACGAATATCCACCGCTGGGCGGTGCATCGCCGCCAGAACTTCATCTGGAACAGTTGTTGGACCAGGAATGCTCAAAAATTGGCGGCCGTTTTTGACGCTCATATTGGTAGTTTCCCGTAATAGGTATTCAAATAGTTAGAAAAGTGTATTCGCTTTTGTGCAGAGGGCAATGGTAATCTGTCCGCTGTGTCATTCTTCATTTCCCTTATCCTCCTGCTCGTAGGATTCCCTGGCAACGGAACTATAGAGTTGCTTGCTTGAAGAGCCGAGACTGCCCAGTGGCAGGAACTCCGCCTTTTTCTTGCCGGACGGCCGTTGAATGACACGAATGATTGTCAATATTGCCAGAAACAGGGTGCAGCCGATTACATAGTAAAACAGACCATTCGGGCCGACCCGACCCATAATTTGTGAGGCTACGATTGGTCCGATGCTCGCGCCAGTGCCATAAGCAAGGAGGAGGCCGGCCGAAACCTGGACAAGACGATCCTGATCGGCGAGATCATTCACCTGCGCGGAAGACATGGGATAAATTGTGTAGCAAAATCCACCATAGACGATACAGAAGGCAAATAACGACAGGATGTAATGCTCTTCTGCGGCCCATATTATACCCACACTGACCAGAGCTGTTGCTAGGGCAGATATGATAAGTATTGAGCGTCGGTCAAAAAGATCGGATAGACGACCTACAGGAAATTGCAGCAGCATGCCGCCCAGAAGAATGGTTGCCATAAAGGTTGATATCTGCCCGAGGCTAAGGCCGATGGTGGCTGCGAAGATGGGGCCCATGCTATTGATGGCGGAATTGGTCAGGCCAGCCACAAGGGTTCCTGCGACGCCAACTGGAGAAATTCTGAGAAGCTCGCGGAACTTCATCCTTTCAGGGGCCGAAGGTTTTGGTGCTGTCGCCCGGGTCAGGAGGATGGGAACAAGTGCGATGGAGAAAATAATGGACGCCACGGAGAAGAGTTGAAAACTATCCGGGTTTGCAACTGTGATCAGAAACTGGCCGGACCCGGCACCAAGATAGTTTGTGATCATATAGAGCGAGAGGACGCGTCCCCGCGTGGCATTCGTGGAGCGTTCGTTCAGCCAGCTTTCAACGATCATCACCATGCCGGCCATGCAAAACCCTGTGACTGCACGGAGGAAGAACCAGGCAACTGGGTCGATGAGCAGCACATGCGCTAAGACCGCCACTGACATGACTGAAGCAAAGGCGGCAAAACTTCGGATATGTCCCGCGCTTGCCACGACGCGAACGGCGTAAAATGCACCCAGAAGCATTCCAATAAAAAATCCGGCCATGATGATGCCCGTGACTTCCGTCGAGAACCCTTCGAGCTTACTGCGGAGTCCAAGCAGAGTACCGAACATGGCATTCGCAACCATTAACAGACCATAGCTGGACAGGAGGGAGGCGACGGACTTAATCGAACCCCATATCATAAGCCGGATCCGGGATCGGTTTTTGATGTTCGCACAGTCCAGATCATCGCCGCGAGTGACAATGCGCCAAGCACGGCGAAGCTGGCGACAAGCGGGAAAACCGTGCCATCATAGAGCTGAGCAATTAGGGTGCCGAGGCCCATGGAAACGAATGTCGTAATGGAGCCGATAACCGCCGCCGCGACCCCAGCTATATGTCCAAGCGGCTCCATCGCCATGGCGTTGAAATTACCGAACAGGATACCGATGCAAAAGAAAATAACCATAAAGAAGGAAACCAGCGCCCAGAGCGGAGGATGCCCTTCCCACATGTAGGTATAAATCATAAACAGGACGGACAAAATGGTCAGCGCGACGAGCGCATAATAGGAAAGTTTGCGCATACCAAAGCGCATAACCAAGCGAGCATTTATGAAAGAAGCGGCCCCCAGCGCCAGCGCCAGCGCACCGAAATATACCGCGAACATGTCGCCTACGCCATACTGATCCTGAAATATTTGCTGTGACATGGTGAGGTAACCAAGAAAAGCACTGAAAATGAATCCGCCAACCATTGTAAACCCAAATGCCGCACGGGTATAGATCACTTCCTTGGATGCTCTCCAGATACGTTTGAGAGAGAGAGGCACGCGCCGCTCCACCTCAAGCGTTTCTTCCTGACGAAGGCCGAACCATATGAGTGTTGCCAGCCCGAGAGCGAATAAAGTAACAAAAATAATGCGCCATTCCGCAAAAAACAGAATGAATTGGCCAAGGGCAGGTGCGAGCACGGGAACCAAGATAAACACGGTCATCACGAGAGAAACAAACTTTGCCATTTCCCGCCCTTCATATTGGTCACGGATAAGGGCAAGGGAGACAATGCGCGGTGATGCCACGCCTAAGCCTTGCAGGAGCCGACCGATGAGCATAACGGTGAAATTGGTGGCAAAAATGGATAAAAGACAGCCAGCAAGGAATAGCCCGAAGCCCATATAAATGGCGATCTTTCGTCCGGTAGTGTCGGATATGGGGCCGTAAAACAGTTGGCCGATGGCAAGACCCAGAAAAATGGTTGCAATGATGTACTGTCTGTCGTTCGGATCTTCAGCATGTAGATCCTGACTAATATCGAATAGGGCCGGCAGCATCATATCAATTGTGAGGGCAACCATGGAAATCATCAGCGCGAGCAGGATGACCTGCTCAACAAACCCAAGTTTTTTGACGGCGCGGACATTGGTGAGCTGATGCTCCTGTCTTATAACAGTGTTCGGGATAAAGCTGGAAGCTGCAGGCTCTCTAGTGGAGTGTCACCTTCCGCTCGATGATACCCCACTATAGTCTATTTTATTTTAGGCTGAACAGACTGTTTTTGATCAAACATCTTTTAACGTTCATTTAGTGCCCGATGGTGCTACCCATCGCGTGCTGCAATCGTTGAAATGTCAGGTCATCCCATGTTGCGGAACCATAATTTTCGGCAAAATTACGGTTTGGTCCTAGCAGTATGGACTGGTCGGTATCTATGCCTAACGCACGTACATACTCATCGTCTGTAATTACGAATTGCGTTTTATACGGAAAGAGGAAGCTTCCCTTGCGCTGACTGAATTGCTCTTGCGCTTCCTCATAATTTCGGCACCAGATATTCAGTAACCCTGTGCATTTGTTATTGTACCAAAGCACGCCCATATCATCGCCAATATGGGCAGATCCACCGAGAATATGGCTGGCATGCTGCCAACTTTTAAATCCGGCTAGACGGGATACTGCTTTCAGCGCGTCTTTATGCTGGAAAGGAGGTTCTTGCTTGCCAAATTTGCTTAACGTTTTCAGGGCTTCCGGCTTTTCCTGAGCGGCGGCCTTCAGCAGAATACGGCTGCGGATTTTTAGTTCCGCGAGTGAACGGCAGGCAATGGGCTTGTTTTCGGAAATAGACATATCATAACTCCAAAGTTTTATCGGCGTCCCGCGAAGCCAAACTTGTAAGTATAAAACATGTCGGTATCTGAAGTTGTTTCAGGGTGATGTCATCTTGAGCGGGCAGGCGCACCTGAGAACCTGCGGCCAATATAGGCATAGTTTATTGCGAGTCAATTCTTGATAATACTGACACGGGTATTTTTCCGTTTCGCTTGTCTGACTTAGTGGGTTAAGCTTCGCGTTATGCTGACGGGAGTTCCACGTTGCAAAACCAATAATAAGGAAGCAGCATGACCCAAATGAAAAGTAAGACACAGTTGCATGGGATGGATGCGACGCTCGCACGCACTCCATTTTTCTATGGATGGGCGGTTGTCGCCATTGTCTTTATCACAATGGGGATCGGTGTAAATGTCCGAACCTCTTTTTCATTGCTATTTCCTTCTATTCTGAACGAGTTTGGCTGGGATCGGGCGACAACCGCCGCCGCCTTTTCGATCGGCTTTGCGCTTGCGGCAATTCTGGCACCGATCGTGGGCAAGCTTCTGGAATTTGTTGCGCCACGATATCTTCTCTCGGTGTCTGCTGTCACAGTGAGTATCGGCCTGATAACTTCCACATTTGCCACTCAGCCTTGGCATTTTTACCTCACTCTTGGCGTGCTGATGGTGGGAACCGGAATAGTCTTGACCTATGTCGGACAGTCGATGTTTTTGCCGAACTGGTTTCAGCGTCGCCGCGGCCTTGCGGTAGGAATTGCTTTTTCAGGGGTTGGAATAGGCTCCATGATTCTGATGCCCCTTATCCAGGAAACAATTTCAGCAGAGGGCTGGCGGGACGCTTGTTGGCTGATGGCGTGGCTGTTGCTGGTTGTCATTCTACCACTCAATTTCTTTTTTCAGCGTAAGCAACCTTCTGATATCGGTCTTTATCCTGATGGCGATGCCGCACCGGATCAGGAACAAACACGTGGTCAGCAGGCTGCGGCCGATCCTGTGGTGGATCATGCTTGGGTTAATACGGACTGGACGATAAAAAAGGCGATAAAAACAGGGACGTTCTGGTGGCTGTCCCTTGCGTGTTCGACGGCGCTTTATGTCTGGTATGCGGTGCAAGTGCATCAAACGAAATACCTGATTGAGATTGGCTTCTCCGATCTGGAAGCCGCGTCAGCTTTGGGCCTTGTTGGTTTTGCCGGAGTGCTGGGACAGATATATCTTGGTAATCTTTCTGACCGTATTGGTCGGGAATGGGTGTGGACCATCTCAACAGCGGGTTTTCTGCTTAGCTGTGTCTTGCTATTGATTATGGAGCATGTACCAAGTGCAGCGATGATGTATGCCATGGTCATCTTGCAAGGCGGTCTCGGGTATGGTGTAGCAACTGTCTATGGGTCCATGCCTGCCGACCTGTTCCAGGGACGGGGCTACGGCATTATTTTTGGAACGATTAGCACGCTCGCACTGGTTGGCGGTGCCGTAGGGCCTTGGCTTACAGGGCTTTTCTATGATGAGGCCGGAAACTATCATCTTGCCTTTTATGTCATTATTGGCATGTCGATATTGTCAATCATGTCAGTCTGGCTGGCAGCGCCACGAAAACGGCGACTGGTTGCCGGGCAGGCGCAAAAACGTGCAGCAAGAGCGACTGTAAACTAAACATGAATTTCAAACGTAGTGGATTAAAGACATGACGGGGAAAAGCAGGATCGCACTTGTCACGGGTGCGGGGGCAGGGATTGGCAGGGCCGTATCTCTTGCACTTATGAAGAACGGTTATCATGTCGTACTGGCAGGGCGAAAACGCGAAACCCTTCAGGATACGCTGGACCTTGCAGGTTCGGCGTCTGCCAACGGGTTGGTGATCCCAACTGATGTAAGCGATCCGGCGTCGGTTGAAACCTTGTTTAATAGGCTCCGGAAGGAATTCGGACGACTTGATCTTCTTTTTAACAATGCCGGTATTGGCGCGCCACCCGTAACACCGGACGAGTTGGCCGTTGATCTCTGGCAGAATGTGGTGAACACGAACCTTAATGGCTCCTTTTATTGCGCCCGGGCGGCATTTGGCCTTATGCGAGAGCAAAGTCCGATGGGCGGCCGGATCATCAATAACGGGTCGATTTCGGCACACGTACCCCGCCCGAATAGCATTGCCTATACCTCAACGAAGCATGCCATTACCGGGCTCACAAAATGCCTGTCGCTGGATGGACGTGCTTTTGACATCGCGTGCGGTCAGATTGACATCGGCAATGCGGAAACCCCGATGACAGCAGTTATTAAAAAAGGTGTCCCGCAGGCCAATCTCTCGATTGCGCCAGAGCCTGTCATGGATGTTGAAAATGTTGCCTCCGCTGTCCTTTATATGGATAGTCTGAGCTTGGAGGCGAATGTTCAGTTCATGACGATTATGGCAACGAAAATGCCTTTTATCGGCCGCGGGTAATGCGAGACTTTCAATTTGAGATTTCATACATATATCTAACCGATCGTTCCAATATATTTGAGAAGGAAAGTCAGGTGTATTATGTCCAACTTGCGAAAAGTGAACCGAGTTATTCATTCTGTTGAAGCTTCCGACGGGGCCGGTGTAAAGCTGCGCCGCTCAATCGGATCGGAATTGATATCGGAGCTAGACCCGTTTCTGCTGCTCGATAACTTCGGCACTGAAAACCCGGATGATTATATCGCAGGCTTTCCTTCTCATCCCCATCGCGGTTTTGAGACCGTGACCTATATGATTGACGGTCAGATGCGGCACAAGGATTCGACCGGTGCGGAAGGCGTGCTCGGTCCGGGTAGTGTCCAGTGGATGACTGCCGGGCGCGGGATTGTGCATTCCGAAATGCCGGAACAACGTGAGGGTCGGATGAGTGGGTTTCAGCTCTGGGTCAATTTGCCCGCGAAGAACAAGATGTGCACGCCGCGGTATCAGAACATTGATCCTGACGATGTACCGGAGGTGGTGCTTGATAATGTGACACTTCGGGTGCTTGCGGGCGAGGTAGATGGTCCTGACGGACCTGTTATGGGGCCAGTGAGGGGTGTTGTGACAGATCCCATCTACATAGATGTCTCGCTGGAGGCAGGTGGTCGATATCGTCATGCGGTGCCAGAGGGACATACGGCGTTTGCCTATGTATTTGATGGCACCGTTGATGTCAGCGGCCAAGAGGTAATCCAGCATCATCTCGCGATCCTTTCGGATGGGGGGACGGTTGAACTTTCGAGTGAAGTTGGTGGTCGGGCCATTTTGGTCGCCGGGCGACCTATTGGAGAGCCTGTGGCACGCTATGGCCCGTTTGTGATGAACAGCTTTGATGAAATACAGCAGGCTGTTCGGGATTTCCAGACAGGCAACTTCTAACCTTGCTTGATTGACCGGGGAAAGGCCGTTAGGATTTTCCCCGGCTTAATTGTCTCCATAGAGAATGACGAAAAAGGACTTGCCCCAATGACAGTAGATATTTCTTCCCCGATTACCCTTCCGTGCGGTGTTTCGGTTAAAAACCGGATTGCCAAGGCCCCGATGACGGAAGGGCTGGCTGACCCGATGAACCGTGCGACGGGACGCCATGTCACGCTTTATAAAAAATGGGCCGAAGGCGGCGCAGGTATTCTAGTGACGGGTAATGTTCAGGTGGACCGCCGATATCTGGAGAGGCCGGGGAACGTTGTCATTGATCAGAATGGCGGGCTGGAGGAACTTCGCGCATTTGCTGCTGCGGGGACGTTGAATGATACTCTTCTGTTTATGCAGATCGGTCATGCAGGGCGGCAGACACCGCGCCGTGTGAACCCCCGGCCGGTCGCTCCGTCAGAAATTTCAATGACACTGCCTGATAGTGCCTTCGGCGCCCCGCGCGCACTCACATCCGAAGAGGTGGAGGATGTGATCAAACGGTTTATCCATGTAGCGACTGTAGCCAAGGAAACAGGATTTTCCGGTGTTCAGGTTCATGGTGCGCATGGCTATCTGATTTCCGAATTTCTCTCGCCCCTCGCCAACCAGAGGACAGATCAATGGGGTGGTAGCCTTGAAAACCGCGCCCGTCTTTTACGCACCGTTGTGCAGGGTATTCGGACGGCAGTAGGTCCGGAGTATCCGATTTCCGTTAAACTGAATTCGTCGGATTTTCAAAATGGCGGTTTTAGTCATGAGGACTGCCTGCAGGTTGTGAAATGGCTGGAGGAGGACACGGTCGATCTCCTTGAAATTTCTGGCGGCAACTATGAGAATCCCGCCATGATGATTGGTGCACGCGGCGCGGATGAAATTCGCAATTCGACCATCACTCGTGAAGCCTATTTTATGGGATATGCCAAAAGCATTCGCGACGCAACGAACGTTCCCTTGATGATCACCGGCGGGTTTAGAAGCCGTGCGGCAATGGACGCGGCACTTGCGGAGGGGAATGTGGATGTTATCGGGATCGCACGCCCGATGTGCGTCGACACGGATGCGCCGAACCAATTGCTCGCTTCGCCGGATGCCAGCACGATAGCATATGAACAGACTATTAAACCGTCAAAAGGCGCGCTCGGCTGGTTTTGCCTCAATATCATCCGGATCGCGGAGGGCAAAGGCGCAGATCCAGACATGACTGGGGAAGAAGCGATTACGGCTTATCTCGAAAATGAAGAACGAACCGCCTCAGCAATGGAAAGTGTAAATACAAAATAACCGGTTAAAATTGTAAGTTAGTGTATGTTATTTGCAGGTTTTTCTGCTCTTGAGGTAGTAAAGCTGATCTTTGCGAGCCTGTAGCGTTTCCAGGTTTTCCTTGGCTTCATCATTATTTTCAGCCGCAATTGCTGGAAAGATAAACAAAGCACCGAGGTAACCGACAATTTGGTTCTTTTTCCGATCTCCTTTAATTACTAATTCATTGTCTTCGATCGCTTCATTTACTTTCGCAAGTTCCGTATCAAGCTCAATGCATGCCTTAGAGAGATCAGATTCGTTTATATTTAGCGAATTAATGATTTCAGCGTCTGACATATTTACTCGGCTAACCGGAAGATCTGGGGCGGATCTTGCACAACCAAATAAAAGCAACAGAGTGAGCGCGGCTGTAAAATAATTGCGAAATTTTCCATGATAAAGTGCCCGCATAGCTATTTTATTACTCTTTCGTACAACTGAAATACTAAATAATCATTCGTTGAAGGATACTGCGCGCCCTTTGCCTTCCAAAGCTCCCCAACTGAAAAATGAAACGCCGACTGAACCATGTCTTACAAAAATGACTGCATCCGCCCCAATCTCGGCAGCTTTCTCTTTGAGTGCTTCATTCACCATTTCGGGTGTGGGATCAGCATTGAAGATGGTTGTCTTGTTTACGGTTACTTCAATGTCGCCGATAACAGAATATTTTTTATCTGTGATATCGCCCTCGGTAAGGATTATTTTTGATGGATCCTTTTTCTCGGATTCTGAAACGCTAGTAATTTCAACAGCCTTGCCGTCATTCGTAACCTGTGAGTCTGACCAAGTGGAGCAAGCGGAAACGAGAAACATCAAAGAAAATATTACGATAGCTTTTTTAAACATTTTAAAATCCACGACTATTCATGCTGATCAATGAAACACCAATGAGGAATTTACCCTTATTAGTGAACAATATATGCGTGTGTCATTGTTTGCAAGAATTTACGTGTATTACCTGAGGGAAAATTAGACCGTAGATTTAGTATAATTTGATTGCGGTCAATGCGGCTTCAGGCAGATATTAGTAGGTTTGAAGCTCATTCAAAGGGGGGAAAGGTTTATGTTCGGTAATCCGTCATTGATAACGCGCATTGCGATTGGCAAGTTTATTGGTCTGTTTTTCGGCTTGATCGGCTTTTTCGTAATGCCATATATCTGGCCCGAAGGTGATATGTTGCTGCGGCTTGGTGTATTGTTTTGGTACATCACAGTTGGTGCATTTATTGGCGTTTTCGGCGTGATGGACTGGCACCCCATACTCCGTATGCCGCTGCCTTGGTGGTTCCGCGCGCCCTGGATTGGCGGCTGGATGAACTTCGTCCTTACCCTCTTTGCGTATGATACGTTTCAGCAAATGATGCTCTATATTTTCGGACCTGACTTTCCTTTCTTGTCGCCTTTCTGGTTTATTCTGGAAGGTGCAGTTATCGGGTTAATCATTGGGTATTTCGCGACGAAGTTTGGTGGTGAGGGCAAAGCCACAGTGCCCGAACAACCTGAATAGCCGTTGTAAAGGCCGGTTGTCAGGCCCTGTTACTGTTGACGCATAATCTCTCTTTCGACGGCCTCCAACCGGTCCTTGCCGAAGAACATTTCGTCGCCAACAAATACCATCGGTGCGCCAAAGCAACCGCGCTCGACGGATGCGCTCGTATTTTGGATAAGGACGTCTTTGATGGATTGTTCCTGAATACGACCAAGAATATGTGTGCCATCAAGGTCGACGGCGTTTAAAGTGGTGGTGATCACTTCCGGGTCATCCATCTTCTTTTCATCTTCCCACATGGCCATGAACATCGCGTCTGTATATTGCGCAGAATAGCCTTCATCTTCGGCAACGATTGCCCCGCGCATCATCTGAACGGTGTTAACGGGAAAATGAGGGTTCATCTTGAATTTTGCGAGTTTATGTTCCTTGATAAAGCGCATTGTTTCTAGACGCGCGTAGTCCATTTTGAGAGGAATATCTGCAAATTGCTGCATGGGTGATTTATTGTTAGTCATCTTGAAGACGCCGCCCAGCAATATCGGGAAATAGGTGAACTTTACCCCGGTTCTTTTCTCAATCTCGGGAATGGCTTTATGCACAAAGTAGCAATTTGGGCTGCCAAAATCATAGTGAAGTTCGACATTTATCGTCATCCGATGATTCCTTTTTTGTTTTTTGTTGCCGTGGTAAACTGCAGTCTGAACCGGGAGGCGACAAGAGACAAGAGTTGTCTTATGCTACTCAGACATAAACAATAATAATATCGACGGGAGCGGTAAAATGAATGAAATCTCCAATGAGAGAGCAAAGTTCAGCCAGATGACAGACGGCACAGCGGCCGACTACAAGATCATTTCTGACAATTTCAAAGTTTTTTCCAAGGAATTGCCGAACAGGGTTCTGAATCACTTGAAGCTATTGGAAGGTGATTTTGGTGGCTTTTCTGTGGATAGACTTGAGCATTCCTTGCAAAGCGCCACACTTGCCCATCAGGACGGTCAGGATGAGGAATATGTTGTTGCGGCGCTGCTGCACGACATAGGTGATACGCTGGGCACTTTCAATCATGCAGATATTGGCGCGGCAATGTTGAAGCCTTTCGTGTCGGAGAAGATCCACTGGATCCTCGAAAAACATGGTATTTTCCAGGGCTATTATTTTTTCCACCATATTGGCTTGGACCGGGACATGCGCGAACAGCACCGCGGTCATAAGTATTTCGAGGATTGTGCGCATTTCTGTGCCGCCTATGATCAGGCTGCGTTTGACAAAAATTTTGAGTCAGCGCCATTAGAATATTTTGAACCGATGGTACGCCGGGTCATGGCCTCGCCCAAGCAATCCATTTATCTGATGGAGTAGAGGCTCTTCCCCGATAGCCTCTATATCTTTGTCTCAATGGCTGAGGGTGTTTGCGCCTTGCGGCTGACCTGCAATTCCCGGTGGGAAATATAGGTCGCCGCCCCAATGATGACAGCACCACCGATCATGACGTAGGGGTCTAGCGGTTCGCCAAATACCAGTAAACCCAATATTGAGGCCCAGACGAGTTGTAGAAAACCGAGTGGTTGGGTCACTGTTATGGGCGCAGCCTGAAAGGCACGGGTCAGGGTGTAATGACCCGCCGTCGCAATAATGGCGGCCAGAGAAAGCCAGGCGAGTTCATGTGTCGTCGGAGCGCGCCATTGTATGATTGCGCCCGGCAATAGGGTGACAGTACATCCCAAGGAAAGCATGCCGACGATCATGGATGAACTCTGGTTTCCTGTGAGCTTTTTCGCAATAAGAAACGAAACAGCAAAGAGCGGGGCCGCGCAGAGTTGTGCAAGCTGGCCAAGCTGAATCTCCTGAAAACCGGGCCGCAAAATAATAAGCGCGCCGATAAACCCCGCAATGACGCCGCCAATTCGCCGAAACTGAAGTCTTTCGCCCAGAAAGATCGCCGCACCAATAGTGACAAAAATCGGAGCGACGTAACCAATTGCGGTTACTTCTGCAATCGGAATGCGGGCCATGGCGTAGAACCAGAGCATAACACCGACTCCATGGACGAGACCTCGTGAAATAAACAGCTGGGCGTCCCGCTTATTTGGCATGCCCGGCCAATGTCTAATAACCATGGGGAGAATAATCAGTGACCCTAAACAATAGCGAATAAACGCGGCCTCAATCGCGGGCATATCAGAGCCAAGATGGCGAACAATCCCCGTCATGCCGACAAAGAGAAAACTCGTCAGTATCATCCAGGCGATACCTTGCAGGGTCGTGCTGTTTTTCAGGGAACTGGATACTGACATGCGCTGGCCTTTTTATTTTTATTGCGGCGCCTGCACAAAGTTGTTCAAGCAAAGCTGTCGCGCCAAGATTCATTTTAAGACGCGCGACAGCTTTTGACTACTTTATTTCGGATAGCGGTAAACTTGATGGTAGAAATTCAGAAATCCAAATCCTCGTTTTGGGTCAATTAATGTTCCATTATGCCGCGGTGAGCCTGATCGCCCCAAAGCTCTTCTACCTTGGCATCCCGACCGCAATTGAAGCGGTAAAAGCTATATCTTATTGGGTTTATCTCAGCATAGTTTTGGTGATAGTCCTCTGCAGGGTAAAATGTCATAGCACTTCGGATGGGAGTAACAACAGGATCATTCAATAGCCCCGAGGCATTAAGCTCAGCTTTGGAATTTTCGGCGGTTGTTTTTTGGGTATCGCTGGTCGTGAAAATAGCCGTCTTGTAACTTTCGCCGCGGTCGCAAAACTGGCCGCCGTCATCGGTTGGATCGACACTCCGCCAGAAAATATCCAGTATACTTGCATATGAAATCTTGTCTGGATCAAAGATGATTTCGACGGCTTCAAAATATCCGCTACCGCCCGCCGAGACAGACTTATATGTCGGATTGGGTGATTCTCCCCCGATATAGCCTGAGGTCGTCTTCAGCACGCCAAGGACATGATCAAAATCTGACTCCACACACCAGAAACACCCGCCTGCGACAATGGCTGTTTCCTCAGCTGCAGCAGCTTGAGATGCGATGCCGACAGCCCCGCTCATGACAATGGCGAATGCCAACATAACTCTTTTAATGGGCGTATAAATCTTCTGCATTAACGAATCTCCGCTTCACGACGTAACTAAACACTGGTCGACTAAGTGGGCTAATTACGTTGGGATTACCAGAGCATCTCGCAGAAAGTTGATATCACAAAAAAGTCAGCGGATCGGGTGAGTTCAGGCCGCTTTTTCGTTTTTCGGCATGGCCGGACCGAATGGACGGTCTCCCGCGACTGTTGTCCGGTAAAGCGCTCGTCGATAACCATCATAGTCGTTGAGCGCAAGATGCATCGCCGCCCGATTATCCCACATGGCAAGAGAGTTTTTCCGCCACCGGAACCTGCAGGTAAAAATCTCGCTGACCGAATGACGATAGAGCTTTTCCAAAAGCTCCCGACTATCTCGTTCGGACATATCCTTAAACCGGATTGTGTAAACAGGGTTGATGAATAGCGCTTTACGCCCTGTTTCCGGATGAATTCTGACAACGGGATGCTCGATTTCATCATGTGCTTCTTCAGACTGGATGATCGTCATCGACTTCCGCTTCTTGGTGCCAAGAATGCTTTTGCCTGTGCCGTAAGAGCGACGCGCGGAGTGAATCGCCACCAGCGGATCGATGAGCGTCTTCATACCGTCCGACAGGGTTTCATATGCAAGGTACATATTGGCAAACATTGTATCACCGCCATAGGGCGGGATATCATCCCCAAACAAAATGGTCGCCATCGGCGGATTTTCCTGAAAGGACCAGTCCGAATGCCAATGGCCGCCGAAATTTATGGTCTTTACTTCTTCTGCTTCTTTGACGACGGCAATTACCTCCGGATGCTCTCCCATTGTCTTGACATATGGTTCAATGCCAAATGGCCCAAATTGGGAGGTGAAGTTCTTTAGATCTTTGATATCAAGCGGCTGATCCCGGAAAAAAACAACTACATGCTCGAGGAAGGCCGCACGAATTTCTGCCACTGTTTCTGCGTCAAGGTTGGTGAGATCAACGTCGAAAATTTCCGCACCGACTGTTCCCGTTAAAGGCTCAACTGAGATTTTTTTATACGCCATTGTTCTTTATCCCTGCTTTTATTTATTTTTTTAGAACATTGAACTTTATTCCGCATAGCCCGGCAATTGACGGTCAAGCTTACGCAGGAGGGCTGTCCAGGCAATCCCGGAAACAGCGGTCAGGCCTTTCTCGCCCTGCTTTGCCGTTACTTCCACAACGCTATCGGATGGATAGTGAAGCTTGCGGCCCCCTGCGAGGCTGGCAACCTGCATTTCGCAGGCGCGCTCCAGGAAGTACATGCTCAAAAACGCATCGCGGACTGTTGGGCCGAGCGCGAGCGTGCCGTGGTTCCAAAGCAGCATCAAATCCTTGTCACCGAGATCCTTTTGCAGGCGCGGCCGTTCGTCATGATTAAGCGCGACACCTTCATACTCGTGATATGCAAGTTGCTCTCGGACGAGGAGTGCTGTCTGGTTGAGGGGCAATAACCCTTCTTCCTGTGTCGCGACGGCAGTGCCGGCCGCTGTATGCAGATGCATGACGCAGCCTGCATCGTGCCGCACTTCATGAACTGCGGAGTGTATCGTGAAGCCAGCAGGATTCACCGGATAGTCACTTTCACCAACTATTTCGCCGCTCAGGTCAATTTTGACCAGGGACGAGGCAGTAATTTCATCGAATGTCATACCATATGGGTTAATGAGAAAATGGTTGTCATCACCCGGTAGACGCGCAGAGATATGAGTAAAAATCAAATCATCCCAGCCAAATAGCGCGACCAAACGATAGGCAGCAGCAAGGTCGGTCCGGATTTCCCATTCGGTGGCACTGAATTGTTCGCGTCGTGATGATTTCTGTAGTTTAGCCAAGCTCATTCTAATCTCCCGTGTCAAGCTTCCGGGTTATGCTATTCATCTGAAAGCTGCGTACACAACCGGAATACATAAATTTTTATTTATTCTGAGGTTCAAGTGTAGCGGATTTTTTGATTTATGAACAATTCTCTTTTATCGGGCAATGTCTAACGCGATGTTAATGTTTTTACGGTAGTCATATTAAGTCGTTGTAATTTATGAGGAGCCGAGCGGGCTAATTGAACGGATGATGAAAAAATTACTAAAGCTTTTAAAAAAGAAGAGCAGCCCGAAAGCAACGGGAGGCGAAGTTAAATATTCAAAATTTGGCATTGGACCTCGGCTAATTGCGGCATTTTCTGTCGTTGCGGTTTTGACAATCGCCATTTCGGCAATCAGCTGGGTCAGCCTGGGAACAATTACAACCGCGCAAGAAGATCTTATAAATAAGAAAGTTCCGTCAATCTCTCTGGCCCTGAAGCTTGCGAATGAGACGACAGCTCTCGCGGCAACAGCGCCGCAGCTCAGCACGGCAAAAACAGAATCTGAGCGGCTTATGAGCATTAAAGCTATCGAGGATACGGGCAAAAAGGCCTCCGCGCAGTTAAGTTCACTGCGTGAGTTCATGGCGGGCAATGAATTTCTCCCAAAAATCGAAGATGGCCTGAATAAAATGCTGGAAAGCTTGGAACGGCTGAATGGGCATGTTCAGAATCGCATCGAGCATTCTAAACAACTGAATACGACGTCTCCGGGCCTTTCGGTCGCTCGCGATATACTTGATACGGGATTGAGCCCATTCCTTCTTCCTTTGAGAATGCAGGTTATTGAAAATTCCGAAAAATGGAATGAATTGCTCACGCAGTCCATAGATAAGGCACTTGCGGGAGTGCGTCCTGAAAATGACACCTCTAAATTTTCACAGGAAATACTTCAAATTCTCCGCTTTCAGGAAGAGGTTTTCTCTTTCAAGAGCAACGGATATCAAATGCTGAGCCTGCTTACAGAAGGCTTGCAGACAGGTGATATTGACGCTGTGAAAGACTTGGAATCCACCTTCTTGTCATCGATTGCGTCGCTGGGGACGCCATTGGACGAGATAGAAAAGCAGACATCGAAAGGCCAGACGCAGGAACTCTCTGAATTGTTCGGTGACTTTCTCGCGATGGGCGTAGAAGAGAGTAACTTCAGCTCAGTCAATATCTTCAAAACCCGTATTCAAGAGTTGGAAGCTGCCAAGGCAGCAGAGGCAACCGTAAGTGAAAGCCGGTTCCTTGCTGCAATCCTTGTAAATAATGTGAACGCATTTACCGCAGAAATTGAAGAGTCTTTGGGGGCTGCGGCTCAACAAAACACCGCCCTCGCGAATACGACAAAGATGACATTGTTGATCTGCGCTTTGGTGGCATTGTTGATTACAATCGCTATTGGATGGCTTTATGTTCGCCGTAATATCATTCGTCGCTTGATGCTTCTCGTGAGCTCTGCCCAGCATCTTTCCGAAGGAGACCTTACGTCAAGCATTTACCGCGACGGGACTGATGAAATTGCCCGGATGGGACATGCTCTCGTTGGATTCCGCGATACTGCCCGTGAAGCTGAAGCCGCGCGTGCGGAAGCAGAAGCTGAGCGCCAGAAACGTGATGAAGAGAAAGCCAAGCGTGAAGCAGAACAGCGGAATGCAGAAAAAGCTGCTTTGGAAGAGCGTGAGCGACTCGAACGCGAACTGGCAGAAACGAAAACCAAGGAGCGGAACCAACTCGCCGATACATTCGAAGGCAGCGTGAAGCATCTGGTCGAAAAATTTGCCGCTGCTGCTTCAGAAATGACGGGAAGGTCACAATCGATGACGAAGTCCGCCGAAGATACAACACAGCGCTCTGCGACTGTCGCTTCGGCATCTGATCTTGCGACATCCAGCGTCAATTCAGTCGCGGCCGCAACAGAAGAACTTTCTTCTTCCATCAATGAGATCAGCCGTCAGGTTAGTCAGGCGGCCAGCATCGCAGGGGAAGCCGTTACTGAAGCTGAGCGGACCAACATAATGGTCACCTCGCTGAATGAGGCGGCATCCAAAATTGGTGATGTTGTCGGTCTGATTAACGACATTGCTGGGCAGACTAATCTGCTCGCCCTGAATGCGACCATTGAAGCAGCCCGGGCCGGTGATGCCGGTAAGGGGTTTGCTGTCGTCGCGAGTGAGGTGAAGAATTTGGCCGCACAGACAGCGAAGGCAACAGAGGAAATTTCTGAGCAGATCAAGGCGGTCCAGGAAGAGACTGGGAATGCCGTTGGTGCAATTGGTGATATCACAACAACCATTGGCAAGATCAACGAGATTGCGACCTCTATATCTGCCGCCGTGGAAGAGCAGGGCGCTGCGACTGGTGAAATCAGCCGGAGCGTTCAGCAAGCCGCTGAGGGATCGCAAGATGTCTCCGAAAATATTCAATCCGTGAGAAGTGCAGCAGAATCGACGGGTAAATCGGCGCAGGAAGTTGAAGAAATCTCGAACGGGCTTACAAAGGAAGTAACAGAATTAGATCAGCAGGTAGAAGGGTTCCTTGCGCAAATTCGCGCAAGCTAGTTATAGAAATACCCAACTAAGGCGGCAGTTACGGGCGAAATACCCTGAAGTAACTGCCGCCTTTTGTTTTTCTAATGTTCTCTCGCAATAATTGATTAAACCAAAAAGTATAACCATCCCTTAGACTTACTCCGTAAAAAACAATATATTTTTTTCTGGTCAAAACGGTTTCTTTGAGTCACAGTTATCGAACAACAAATAAAGAATAACGTTTTAAACTGGGAGGTGGACGCCAAGGCGTCCGGAAGCGTATTCATAATAATTTTGAAGATGCATCTGGTAGCTTGTGCAACCATTAGTTATGAGTGAACAAAAACACAGATAGTATAGCGTCTGCAGACGTTTCATCGACGGATGCATTGTTAAGCGTCCGGGATGTAAGTGTTCATTTCGGCGGCATCGTCGCGTTGGACGGTGTGTCATTTGACATTCCTTCAGGTCAAATTGTCGGTCTGATCGGGCCAAACGGGGCAGGTAAAACAACCCTTTTTAACTGTATCAGTCGCCTCTATGACGTGAATTGGGGTGATATCATCTTTCGCGGAAACTCCATCCTTAAAAGTCCTGTACACAGGATGAGTGAGATCGGACTTGGACGGACATTCCAAAATCTCGCCCTTTTCTCCAATCTAAGCGTTCTTGATAACATCATGATTGGTGGGCATGCGACCGCAAAATCTGATTACATCAGCAATGCGCTGCATTTGCCCTGGATAAAGCGGGAGGAGAAAGAGCTTCGAAGCCGCGCGTTGGAAATGCTCAAGTTCATGGAACTTGAAGATACAGCGCTGCAGCGGATCGGCGGACTCTCTTTCGGCATCCAAAAACGGCTTGAGATTGCACGCGCGATTATGAGCAAGCCCAAGCTATTGCTGATGGATGAACCTGCTGGCGGGCTTAACCACAATGAGTTATCGCTCCTTGTGGATACGATCCGGCGAATTCGCGATGAGTTTGGTACGACGGTTCTTTTGGTGGAACATCATATGGGTGTGGTCATGGAGGTTTCCGAGAAAGTTGTTGCACTCAACTTTGGCCGAAAACTTGCTGAAGGCCCGCCTGCTGAAATTCAGCAACATCCTGATGTTATCGAAGCGTATCTGGGGACGGGCAAGAAATGAGTCAATTGCTTGATGTAAAAGGGCTTGAAGCGTCATATGGCCCGACGAAAGTTCTGCATGGGCTGGATTTCAGCCTCGAACACGGTGGCGTTACAACAATTCTCGGCGCGAATGGCGCCGGTAAAACAACGACCCTTCGCGCAATCAGCGGGATGGTTACCCGAAAAGGAACGATACAGCTGGAAGGCACGGAACTTGCCGCTCTGCAAACAGCAGATATCACGCGGAAGGGCATTGCCCATGTTCCGGAGGGGCGCGGTACATTCGTGAGAATGTCGGCTGAAGACAATTTACGTCTTGGAGCCTATAGCCGGAGCGACAAAGCGGGTATCGCGGAAGATGTTGAACGGGTTTACGGCTATTTCCCCATCCTCAAACAGCGTCGAAACCAGCAAGCAGGCACGTTAAGTGGCGGTGAAGCGCAGATGTTGGCTGTTGGTCGGGCCTTAATGTTACGGCCGCGATTGTTGCTGCTTGACGAGCCTTCTTTCGGCCTTGCACCGCTAATTGTTCAAGAGCTGTTTGAAATTCTGAAAAGAATCAACGCTGAAGAAGGGGTGAGTATGTTGCTAGTCGAGCAAAACGCGTCTCTGGCTCTTGAGTTGGCCGATCATGCCTATTTGCTGGAAACGGGAAATATCGTCATCTCCGGCACTTCGGAATCAATTCTTGAAAATGAGACCGTTCGTCGGTCCTACTTAGGGTATTAGGACGTTCCCATGGATCTTTTTTTACAGCAATTACTAACCGGTCTTGCAAATGGCGCGATTTACGCGTGCCTGGCACTTGCGGTCGTTATGATTTATCAGGCCATCGATCATTTCAATTTTGCACAAGGCGAAATGGCGATGTTCAGCACCTATATCTGTTGGGCAATGATTGCGGGCGGAGTGCCCTACTGGATCGCGTTTTTCGCGACTATTGTTGTCTCCTTCATTGGTGGCTTGGCAATTGAGCGAATTATCTTCAAGCCGCTCCATAATGCGCCGGTTCTTAGCCATATCGTTGTCTTTATCGGCCTTGTCGCCATATTCAACAGCTTCGCTGGCGCAATATGGGACCATAATATCAAGACATTTCCGTCTCCTTTCCCTGAAGGGTCTTTTGGGGGCCTGATCGGATTGCATGAAGTCGGCATGTTCTTCGTGACCCTGCTTTTACTTTTCGCAATATTCTGCTTTTTCCGCTTTACACGTGTCGGAATGGCGATGCAGGCAGCAGCAGCCAATCCAGATTCCGCAGGCCTTGTGGGCATTCGGGTCGGCTGGATGCTGGCGCTGGGCTGGGGCTTGGCCGCAGCAATCGGTGCTGTTGCAGGAATGATGATTGCACCAATTGTCTTTTTGGAACCGAACATGATGCTAGGCATTCTTCTCTATGGCTTTGCGGCTGCGATTGTCGGAGGTATATCAAGTCCGGGAGGAGCCGTCGCCGGCGGTTTCCTAGTCGGTATTATTGAAAACATGGCCGGGACATATATCCCAGCCATTGGTAGTGAATTGAAACTGACGGTTGCTCTGATTTTGATCGTGACCGTTCTGTTGTTCAAGCCTAACGGGTTGTTCGGCAAAACCATTGTGACCAGGGTATAATAATATGGCAACCGATGTAGAAACGCGTATAGATACTAAACTGAATGCCGGCGCAAAAATCCCTTTTAAGTGGGTCATTCCCTTCATAGTGATTGGCGCAGTCTTGCCCTTTATTCTTGGAGGGTATGCGACCTTCCAGGGCACGTTGATAATGATCTATGCCATAGCAATCCTCGGCTTAAACTTGTTGACGGGGTTTAATGGGCAATTCTCACTTGGGCATAGCGCCTTTTATGCTATCGGGGCCTATACAGCCGCCATTCTTGTGTATCATCTCGATTGGCCAGTCTATGCGGCCATTCCCGTTGGAGGTGTGGTCTGTTTCATCGCAGGTTTCCTATTTGGCTTGCCTGCGCTACGACTTGAGGGGCTTTATCTAGCCTTGGCCACCTTTGCTTTGGGTGTCTCGATACCGCAGGTCCTGAAATCATCTCATCTGGAAGGATTGACCGGAGGGGTGCAAGGTTTGGATGTATTCCGCCCGGACGTTCCAGCCATTCTGGTTGATAACTTCGGCATCACGATGGACCAATGGTGGTATATGATTGTGTTCGTGGTGTTGCTTTTTATGTTCTGGATTGCTTGGAACCTGATCAATAGCCGGACAGGCCGTGCCATGATGGCGATACGTGATAATCCAATCGCCGCGAGATCGATGGGTGTGAATGCATCTATGTACAAATCTCTTACCTTCGGTGTCAGCGCGTTCTATACGGGTGTTGCCGGTGCGATTGCTGCCATTGTTATTGAGTTTGTTGCGCCAGATAGCTTTACATTCCAGCTCTCTATATTGCTGTTTATCGGAATGGTGGTTGGTGGAACAGGCTCTATTTGGGGAGCCGTGTTCGGCGGATTTTTCATACTGACAGTGCCGAATTTTGCAGAAGAAATTTCAACTGGCCTTTCCTATGCCATTTTTGGCATTATCCTTATATTGGTTATTTATGTCATGCCCTCAGGTTTTGCAGGGCTGGTAAATCTGCTGAGAGTCCGAATAAAGAAAATACTTTGAGCTCTCAGTTGAAAGCGTGAAGAAGAGTCGCGTCATTGTAGATGCGAAAAATAATAAACAGGAGGTACTAATGAATACCGGGAGAAAATTAGCGATTACCTTCGCTGCCGTTGCCACAATGGGAATGGCCGCGACGTCGGCTTTAGCTGACAAGATGTATGGTCCGGGTGTGACCGATGATTCCATCAAGCTTGGCAATACCATGCCTTATAGCGGCCCTGCGGCTGCCTACGGTCAGATTGGTAAGTCCACGGCTGCCTATTTTGACAAGATCAATAAGGAAAATGGCGGCGTAAACGGTCGGAAGATTGAGTTTATTTCGCTGGATGACGGCTACAGCCCGCCTAAAACAAAGGAACAGGTTCGTAAGCTTGTTGAACAGGATGAAGTGCTGCTCATATTCGAAAGCCTGGGTACTCCGACAAACTCGGCTATCCATAACTATATGAACAAGAAGAAGATTCCTCAGCTGTTTGTTGCAACTGGCGCGACGAAATGGGGCGATCCTGAAAACTTCCCTTGGACAATGGGTTGGCAGCCTAGCTACCAGACTGAGGGCGCGCTGTTTGGTGCCTATATCATGGAAAATGTGAAGGATCCGAAAGTGGCTATCCTTTACCAGAACGATGATTATGGTAAAGACTATGTCCATGGCTTGAAAGAATATCTCGGTGATAAGGCTGATTCCGTTATCGTTGCTGAAGAAAGCTACGAAGTTACAGATCCGACAATCAACTCGCAGATGATCAAGCTAAAAGACAGCGGTGCGAACGTCTTTTTCAACGTGACGACACCGAAATTTGCGGCTCAGGCTATTAAGAAATTCCGCGAATTGAACTGGGATGCGGTTTTCCTGAACAATTCAGTTTCTAACTCCGTAGGCTCTGTTTACAAACCTGCAGGACTGGATAACTCCAAGGGTATCATTTCGCTGATGTACTATATGGATATCACGGACCCTGGGAATTTCGAGACTGAAGGGTACAAAAAATGGTCAAAATTCATGGATGAATACTATCCTGATGGAGATAAAACCAGCGCCTTCACAGCATATGGATATCTCGTTGGCCAGACGATGGAGCAGGTGTTGAAACAGGCTGGAGACAACCTGACACGCGAAAACATCATGAAGGAAGCTGCCAATCTGGATCTGGAACTGGATATGATGCTGCCAGGCATTAAAATTCAGACAGGCCCGAATGACTTCTTCCCGATTGAAGCAATGATGCCGGTTGAATTTAACGGTGAGAAATTTAACTCACTGGGCAAAGTTGTATCTGTAAATTAATCAGATATCTGATCTAAAAAAGAAAGGGCAGGGGATGAAAATCCTCTGCCCTTTTTTTATATACCTATTTTTGCGGGCTGAGGACAATGCGGCCTTTGACGTTTCCGGCCTGCAGGTCCGTGAGGGCACTATTCACCTCGTCTAGGGGGCGGACTTCGTAAGGAATTGGCGCTACCTTGCCACCCCGAACGAGTTCCATTAACTCGTGCATCTCCTCAAGGCTTCCAACATAGGAGCCCTTGATCGTTCTCATCATGAGTGGCAGCATCGCAATCGACAGAGGCATGGAATCTCCGAACAATCCAACTGTCACCATATGGCCGCCCTTCCTCAATCCGTTAAAACCAAAGGATGCAGTTGCCGGCGCACCCACAAAATCGATGGAGCCGGCCGCGCCTCCGTTCGTGATTTCCTGAAGTTGAGCGAGTGCGGCTTCAGGATCGCTGTTGTCGATGGTTTCATGCGCGCCTGATTGGCGAGCGATTGACCGCTTCGTATCATCAATATCGGCGACAATGATTTTTGCCTTCACAACACTTGAAGCGAAATGCACCGCGGAGAGCCCAACCCCTCCCGCTCCTATGATCACAATATGATCGTCTTCACGCAGATGGGAAAGTTTCTTTAGAGCGCTGTAGGCTGTGAGGCCGGAGCATGCATATGTGCAGGCAAGTTCTGTCGGAACACCGTCATAGGGAATAAGATATTTCGGGTGGGGCGCAATAACTTCGTTCGCATACCCACCGTTATACCGAGTGCCGACTGTTTGCGGCGCCATGCAAAGAAGCTCGTCCCCAGCGAGGCAGACATTGCATTTTCCACAGCCTATCCAGGGAAAAACAATACGTTTGTCGCCAATTTCAACCCCTTCTGCATCTGGACCAATCGCGGCAACCTCACCAACGACCTCATGCCCGAGCGTGAAGGGAAGCTTCATCCGTTGTAAGAGGTCCATCTTTTGGCCTCCACCAAGATCGAAGAAGCCTTCCCAAATATGCAAATCACTATGACAAACACCACAGGCTGTGACATTCAGGAGTACTTCGGTTCCTTTGGGTTCTGGTGTTGGGTAGTCTCGCGCTTCGAGTGGTTTGCCAAACTGGATGATCTGCTGACAATGCATGGTAATTCTCCCCGTTTATTTGTTTTTAATTGGAGAAAATATGCTAGCTCGTTTCATGCGTGACCGCCAGAATTTCTGTGGCCGGAAATCGCGCAAGTTCGCCGACCCTATGATTGCAGTCGATTGCTGAAAAGATAGCGTCCGTCACGAAGCTCAGAGAAGAAGTCTTTGACTGACGGATGCGACACCGGTTTCCCGCTTTCGTCAATCAGGAGATTTTGCTCAGACACGTAAGCCTCATAAGTTGTTTCGGCATTCTCCGCGAAGAGATGATAAAACGGCTGATCTTTCTTCGGTCGAACCTCTTCCGGGATAGATTCCCACCATTCTTCGCTATTACCAAAGGTGGGGTCGACATCGTAAATCACGCCGCGAAACGGATAAACCCGATGTTTGACGATTTGTCCAATCGCGAACTTGGCTGCTCTGACTTGTGAATCTTTGCTCATGACGTGCCATAATAGTGGAGTTTACTTTATGGGCAAGTCTTGAACATCAAGAATTCAATGCGGCGTGAAATATCTAAGAAGGCTCATTTCTATACGATACGGCTCTTTTTGTCGCCCCAGTAGCGATCCCTGAGCAAGCGTTTGTATAGTTTTCCGGTAGGAAGCCGCGGAAGCTGCTCTTCAAAGTCAAAGGAGCGCGGGCACTTCTGCGCCGAAAGGTGCTCATGGCAAAAGGCGTTAAGCTCCTCTGCCAATTCTTCGCCCGGATGAATGCCGGGCATAGGTTGAATGACGGCTTTCACCTCTTCTCCGAAATCTTCATTAGGAACACCAAAAACTGCCGCGTCCTCTACTTTCGGATGGGTAATAAGTAAGTTTTCGCATTCCTGTGGGTAGATATTCACACCGCCGGAGACGATCATGAAAGTCGCCCGGTCAGTGAGATAAAGAAATCCGTCCCCATCAATGTACCCCATGTCGCCAACAGTACTCATCGTACCATCCGGTGACATCGCCTCTTTCGTGCGGTTCGGGTCGTTGAAATACTCAAATTGAGTTGCCGTTTTGAACCAGACCGTGCCGGGTGTTTCAATCGGGCAAGGCTTCATTTCCTCGTCCAGAATATGGAGATCACCAAGAAGCACCTTTCCGACCGAGCCTGGATGGGCAAGCCATTCTTCACTATTGCTTGCGGTAAAACCAAGCCCTTCTGTCGCACCATAATATTCATGAATAATTGGGCCCCACCATTTGATCATGTCCTGCTTTACCTGAACCGGGCAGGGGGCCGCGGCATGAATTGCAATTTCCAGAGATGAGAGGTCAGCGCTCTTGCGTATCTCCTCAGGGAGTTTAAGCATCCGGGAAAACATGGTGGGGACGAGCTGAGTGTGCGTGACATTATACTTCTCGACCAACTGGAGATACTGCTCCGGATCAAATTTTTCCATGATGATAACGGTTCCGCCGAAACGGATCGCGAAATTGCAGGCAGCCTGCGGGGCGGAGTGATAGAGCGGCGCTGGCGACAAATACACCATATCTTCGCGGTACTGCCAGAGCTTCTGGAGAAAGAGATAAAGAGGAATCTGGTCAAGAGGGTGACTGTCTGGCATAGGGCGGAGAATGCCTTTTGGTTGCCCTGTTGTGCCGGACGAATAGAGCATGGATAAGCCAAGCCGCTCATTCTCAAGTGGTGTCGACGGGTAGTCTCTGGTTGCCTCCTGAAGATTTACGAATTGATCATCGGTTTCGCCATCGACGACAATCCCTAAGATTACATTTGGGCATGATTTTAAAGCTTCGCGCGCAACTTCCCGTTTTGCATCCGATGTAATGAGAATCTTCGCTTCACTGTTGTTGACAATATACGCAAGCTCTTCGGCAGTCAGGTAGGAGTTGATGCAAGTGTAATAAAGGCCAGCGCGTTCCCCGGATCCGCAGCTTTCAAAATACCAGGCATTATTCTCCATGAAGATTGCATAGTGATCCTCTTGTGAGAGCCCCTTACTTTGAAGAAAATGAGCGAGTTTATTCGCCCTTTCCTCATACTCGCGATAAGAAACAGTTTCCCCGGAAGAGGCCATGATAAAGGCTGGCCTATTGGGGTTTTCAGTCGCAAATTTCCCTGGATACATACTGCGCTCCTCCCTTTTTTTGTTATTTCTTAATTAGAATGATGTTTTGGAAAAAGGATAGGTCGCGCAAACTCTAATCGCAACATTTATATGGCCAAGCGCAAGCGTTGTAATCTGATTGTTATCTAGGACGGAGCGCAGGGCATAATGGCGAACTACAAAGGGCGCTCTTTCATTTCGCGAGACTGAGATCTTATCTCTGGTTAGGAAGGGACGTTACAATTGAGCGATGATCGTTATGTAGATAGCTAGCTTTCTGCGCGCGCATTGTGTATTTTTGTTAGTCGCGTGAAATCTTCCAGCAATTTTTCTTCTTTCAGATACGCCACATCCGGATGACAAGGGATGTTAACAAGACGGTGATAGATATCCACGCAGTTTGAAGTCTCGGCAAGAGGTAGATAATATTTTGTGAGCACCAGATGTTCAGCATCATCAATGTCATCCTGCCGGATGGGGGTATCCGCACAAAATGGAAGACTGGTTGCCGGTGTGCTGCCGTTGAACGGGTAAAGTGGTCGTAATCCGACTTTCGACGCGATTTTTGTCACTCTCGCCGCTTGTTCCAGATAGAGAGGTTTCCATTCTTCGACGCGGTCAAGCCGGTCAATTTGGAAGGCGCAGGCGATATCGGAAACTTTACCGTTATTGATCCAATGTTTCTTTTCCGCGGCCTTTACGGGACCATAGTTCAAAAGATTGTAAATTGACTCCATTTCTTCTCTTGGCGACAGAATGAGCCCGCCCTCTCCGGCACCATACGGTTTCGTGTGATGCAGGCTGAAGCTTTGATAGGGCCAATCCGGCAACTTTTCATTGAGGCCAGCCGCATTGTCTATCAACATGAATTTATTATGTTTTTTGGCAAATTCGATAAAAGGCTCGAAATCATGCCAAGGTCCAAACGGGTTAGTTACAACGAAGCCATCAAAATTGCCAAGCCCGAATTCTTCGAGCGCCGTCAAGCTCAGGATACCCTGCTCAGTGCAATCGACGAAATGCATATCGTTGAAATATCCGCGCCCGAGATTGTTGAAACTGAAGGAGCTGCCAACCCAGCGGATTGGGCTATCGAATTTTATCTCAAGAAATCTTGCCAGAGCCTCTAGGCCGATGCCGCCATTTGCACAGGGTGTAACAGCACGTTCGGCGGATAGGTTGAAATGCTTTTCGTACTTCTCTGCAAGCAAGTGATAAAGCGGGCCACGATTTGCCCACATATTGGTTTCCACGCACTGCTCAAAGAGCTTTGCAACATAAACCATGTCCGGCCGTTTGTTCTCGACAAATGGCATTTTGATGTTGTGATCTGACAATTTCACGGCCTTGTACTCAGAGTATAAACTGTTGAATTTTTCTACTTAAGCTTATCATAAACCATAAATGCTAAATTTTCTGTTTACTTGCCAGAGTAAGCAGTCATGAAAAACGCTTTTTTTCACGCTATATGCGCCATTTCGCGTGATTGATAATCCGTGCTAAGAACAAATTCTTCGAAACCTGAAACCTGCGCAATTAATATTTTAGACTATCTATCTATTACGGGCCCCTTCAATATAGCAGCATTGCAAAAAAAAACGATAGGACGGAGAAACCGCCATGAGACAAATTTCCGTTGGTCAGAAGAGTGGACGGATGTCGGGTGGGGATCTTTTCTTAATTGGTGCCGTCCTTGCATGGGGTATTAACTTTCCAATTGCGAAGTACGCACTGGATTTTATGGATCCGGTTACCTTCTCTGCGACGCGGTATTTGGCGGCAAGCATTCTTCTGTTTGGTATTCTTCTAGTCAAAAATACGGGCATTGGAATATCCGTCAGAGAGGCAGGAATGTTGGTCATTATTGGCCTGTTGAGTGTTACCCTGTTTCAGGGCGGGTGGGCCTATGGCCTTAGCTTGACGTCCGCATCGAAAGCTTCGGTCCTGATAACGACCTCTCCCATTTTTGGGGCCCTGATATCCGCCGTGATGGGAAACCGTCCGGGTGCCAAGGCGTGGGTCGGTATTTTTGTTTCTTTCTTGGGCGTTGCCGTCGTTATTAACAACAGTCTGACGGAAATTACATTCAATGCCGGCTCGATCGTCGGGGATCTGCTGATTGTGGGGGCGTCGATGATGTGGGCGCTTTATACTTATGTTTCCGGTCCATTAGTTGCGCGGCGCGGCCCTCTTCTCGTGACCGCTTGGGCGACATTATTCGGCTCGATAACATTAACCCTGATCGGTATTCCAAGCCTTATCGAACAAAATTGGACGACTATCCCGACACTTGGCTGGTTGAGCTGGGCATCTACTGCGATCTTCGGGGCCGCTCTCGCCTTCGTTTGGTATTGCGCAGGTATTGCTCGTCTGGGCGTTACCAAGGGTATGGTCTACAGTTTCTTAATCCCTGTTGTTGCCATCCTGAGCTCGGTCATACTGCTCGATGAGGCGATCACTCCCATTCAAATATTTGGTGCTGCTATTGTGTTGATAGGGGTGAAGCTGACGCGCTCAGACTGACGGTTCTTTTGACGTCATCCAATTGTTTAAGGCAGAGATTTGTTCCTCGCGCATCCCAATTCCGATTTTGCTCCTCCGCCAAAGGACATCTTCGGCTGTTTGCGCCCATTCATGATCCATAAGGTATTGGACTTCTCTCTCGAACAATCCGCCCCCGAATTCGATGCCAAGGTCGGATTTACTCGCGGAATCATCCATCAGATCAAACAGGCGCGTGCCGTATGCGCGGAGCATACGTTCAGACTGGTGGTGATCCAGAAAAGGGTATGTGTCGCGAACTTTTTTGAGCAAATCTGTGAAGCCTTCCATCGGGAAATCACCGCCCGGAAGTGCGGCACTGATTGTCCATGCGCGCGCTTTGCTGCCGAGTTTTTGCTCTACCATTTCCAGGACAGCTTCTGCAAGGCGGCGGTAGGTGGTGATCTTGCCACCGAAAATATTCAGAAATGGCGGGGTGTCTTCATCGGATTGCCATTTTAAAACATAGTCGCGGGTGGCTTCCTGTGCCTTGGTTGCGCCGTCATCAAAAAGCGGTCGAACGGCGGAGTAAGTCCAGATAACGTCTCCTTCTCGCACGGGCGTGTCAAAATACTCGCTCGCGGCGTTACAAAGATAGGAAATCTCAGTATCACTAATCGCGACGTTCTCCGGATCGCCGCTGTAATCCTGATCCGTAGTCCCGATCAAGGTGTAGTTCTGCTCATAGGGAATGGCGAAGATGATCCGTTCATCCGCATTTTGGAAGATGTAGCATCTGTCATGCTCATAAAGCTTTGGCACAACAATATGGCTTCCCTGAACGAGGCGAACGGTCGGGGACGTAGATGAGTTTGACGCCACCTGAATAATCTTATCGACCCAAGGTCCAACTGCATTCACGATCATTCGCGCCGTTCTGGTCACGGTTTCTTTGCTGACTGTGTCCTGTGTGGTGATGTGCCAAAGCCCGGCTTTTTGTTCAGCGGCAATACATTTCGTGCGCGTTTCAATAAGCGCCCCGCGCGCCGCGGCATCCATCGCATTAAGGACAACCAAACGTGAGTCATTTACCCAGCAATCCGAATATTCGAAGCCGGCTGTGAATTCCTTTTTTAATGGTCTACCTAGAACGTCGTCATGTAGATTGAGAGATTTAGATGCGGGGAGCTTCTTTCGGCCCCCGAGGTGATCATAAAGAAATAATCCAAGCCTTAGAAGCCACGCAGGTCTCAATCCCTTGTGATGCGGGAGCACGAACCGCAAAGGCCAGATTATATGTGGTGCATTGGCCCAGAGAATTTCCCTTTCCTGAAGGGCTTTTCGCACAAGTCGGAATTCATAATGCTCAAGATAGCGAAGGCCACCATGGATGAGTTTAGTCGAACCCGAAGAGGTGCCACTGGCAAGATCATTCATTTCACAGAGAGCAACGGAATATCCGCGGCCAGCGGCATCGCGCGCCACACCGCACCCGTTTATTCCGCCCCCGATTACAAAAATATCAAAATCTGCCGTCATAATTCCTAGTTTTCCGAAATTGAATTGCTGTGAATAACGAAGATTTATATCGCAAAAATGAAAACAAAAGGAAAATATTATCCTAGATATATTTTCGTTATATCGGAGCTAGGACGATGTCTCTATGATCCGGACATCTCCCTCGGCGCATATGCGTCGGATAGAAGGTTTGCTAATGTGATCGGTTACTAGGGTATCGACCTGCGCCATTTGCGCGATCACCACCGGCGCCCGGCGTTCAAACTTGGTGGAATCCGCAACAAGAATGACATGCCGGGCTTTGGAGATAATTGCCTGCGCGACTTTAACTTCGCGGAAATCAAAGTCCAGAAGGGAGCCATCCGGATCAATAGCCGAGGCACCAATGACAGCATAGTCAACCCTGAACTGATTGATGAAATCAATGGCAGCTTCACCAACAATACCACCATCGGATGGACGGACAACGCCGCCGGCTATGGCGACCTCAAATGAGGGATAAAGCCGCAACTTATTTGCGACATTGATATTATTTGTCACAACCATTAATCCTTGATGATTGATTAGGGCTTGCCCAACGGCCTCGGTCGTGGTGCCAATATTCATAAAAAGGGAGGAATGATCAGGGATAAGCTTGGCCGTTTCCTCGCCGATGGTGGCCTTTTCTTCTGACGCAATTTGCCGTCTTGCTTCATACTCGACATTCTCACGTGCCTCTGGAAAAAATGCGCCGCCGTGAAATCGGATCAAGACCTTATTGGAACAAAGGCTGTTCAGGTCCATTCGGATTGTCTGAGGAGTAATATCGAAATGCGCCGCCAGCTCATCGACCTGCACACGACCCTGTGTTTTCGCAAGCTCGACGATTTCGGTCTGACGGGCGGTCAAATGCATTGATTATCCTCCTGTTTTCGGTTGAGTATACTGACATTGGCGCGCGAATAGGAAAGAAATAATCCTGGAAAAGTATGGAATTGGTTTGTGCGTCGCAGGACTGTTGCTCAGCTTTGGCGAGTGGCGTATTCATCCTTCAAGATGTCGTATATGAACGAGTCAATGATCGGACGTTGGGGAGAATTATAAGGTGATAATAAAATTTCCAGATCGGATTGAACTAAAGCGATATGAATGATCTTCTGGCGGGGTTGCAGTCGGCATTCGGGTTGATCATTCATCTAGATCACGATCTAGTTGAGATATCCTTGCGGTCGTTGCAGGTAACCATATCGGCGGTGTTGATCTCCGCTGCCATCGGTTTACCTTTTGGCGCCTTGGCTCTCGGTCACACGATTTCGATATCGGCGGTTTGCGATTGTCTTGTTGAACGCTTTAATGGGACTTCCACCTGTTGTAGTCGGGCTATTCGTTTACATTCTGCTGTCGCGGTCGGGTCCGTTCGGTGTGCTTGATCTTCTGTTTACACCGACAGCAATGATTATTGCGCAGGTGATTATTATAACACCAATCATTGCCTCTATTTCTCAACAGTCGATGCGCGATCTCTGGTTCCTCTATCACGACCTGCTGATATCCATCAAAACAACGAAATGGCAGCGTATGAAGATATTGCTTTGGGATGGTCGGCGCAGCCTTCTGACCGCGACCCTTACCGGGTTCGGCCGGGGTATCGGGGAGATAGGAGCAATCATGATTGTCGGTGGGAATATTGACCATCTTACTCGTGTTCTGACAACGGCAATCGCGCTGGAGGTGGGGAAGGGTGATTTTCCGCTGGCTCTTGGTCTGGGTATAGTCCTGATTTCTATGGCGATCCTGATTAATCTCGCGATCCATATCCTTTCACGAACGGAGCGGGAGGGAACATGGTAGATACGATACTGCCCGTTGATCTTAAGGGTGCAATCGTGCGCAAGGGCACGAAAAACATCGTTGGTCCACTTGACCTCTCATTCGGTGCGACAGGTTGTAGTATTCTGATCGGGCCCAATGGCGCCGGAAAAACGACATTTCTCCGGTTATTGCACGGGCTGGAGCGGCCAAACAGCGGTACCGTCAAATGGGCAGCCAAAAAGAGCGAGATTTACAATCGCCAATCGTTTGTTTTTCAGTCCCCGGTCGTTCTTCGTCGCTCCGGTATTGAGAATATAGCCTATCCGCTCTTTGTCCGCGGCGTCGCCAAGAGAGCCGCGCGCGCAGAGGCGACAAAATGGATTGATAGAATTGGCCTAAGTGATGTTGGGCATTACGATGCCCATGTGCTTTCCGGCGGAGAGAAACAGAAGCTGGCGATGGCGCGGGCGCTCATCACGAAACCGGAAGTGTTGTTTCTTGATGAGCCTACGGCCAACCTCGACGGTGCGTCGACTTTGGACGTCGAAAGGCTGATCCTCTCTGCAAGAGAGGCGGGAACGCGCATCATCATGGCTACACATGATTTTGGTCAGGCGAAGCGTCTCGCTGATGAAATTCTGTTCATGTATCGGGGAAAAATACATGAGCGAGCGGCGACGGATGACTTCTTCGGAGATCCACAAACGGAAGAAGCACAAAAATTTATAAGAGGAGATATTTTGCTATGAAATCCCGGTCAATTCTCGCGGCCTTCACCCTGTTGCTGCTGATGAATGTAAATGCCCTTGCCGATGATATGAAAATGGCGGTGACAACATCTTTCCATAACTCCGGTCTATCCGACATCCTGATCCCACGGATCAAGGAAGATACCGGAATTGATGTCTATCTTCTCGTTGTCGGGACCGGGCAGGCACTTAAGCTCGGGCGCGCAGGGGATGTGGATACAATTCTTGTTCACTCGCGCAAAGCAGAGGAAAAATTCGTGGAAGAGGGATATGGCACTCATCGACGGGAGATCATGTATAATGATTTCGTGCTGATTGGCCCGAAACCGGATGAGGCTGGCATCGCAAATGCCAAAACAGCGGCAGATGCACTTAAGGCGATTGCAGAAACGAAAGCGATTTTTGTCAGTCGCGGTGATGATAGTGGCACTCATCGCAAGGAATTAGCACTCTGGACGTTAGCCGGATTGGATCCTGAAAAATTCGAAGGGAACTGGTACCGGGCGAGCGGATCGGGCATGGGCGCTACGCTTAATACGGCAAGTGGTATGAATGGTTATGTTTTCGCGGACCGGGCAAGCTGGCTCAACTTCAAGAACAAGGGAGACCTCGGTCTGCTCTTTTCGGGCGACCCTATCCTTTTTAATCAATATGCATACCTGCCTGTCAATCCGGCGAAACACTCGCACGTCAAAAAGGACCTGTCGGCAAAGCTGGAAAAATGGTTGGTCAGCCCAAAAGCACAAAAAATAATTGGTGATTATGAAATCGCAGGAGAAAAGCTCTTTACGCCCAACGCTGGTGTGCTGGATAGCGACAGCTAGACCCCAAGAATATGGGCCATCACTTCAAGGTGGTCCTGCCCGTAAAACATATCGCCATCGATAAAATAAGTGGGGGAGCCAAACAGGGAAAGCTTGATGGCTTCCTCGGTATTTTGGGCATAAATTTTTCGCACTTCTTCCGATGCGGCTGCAGTCAGGAGAGGTTCAGGATCAACGCTGGCCCGCTCTCCGATTGTTCTTAGGTCGTCGGCTTTATCCAGATCGAAGTCTTCGGCCCAATGCGCACGCAGCATTTCATGAGAAAGCCTGTCAATGTTGAATCCCTGGAGCAATCCGGCGATGAGCATGCAATTAGACAGAGTGATATCATGATGGTGATAGGTCGGAGTGTGATCTAGGACAGGGATATTTCTGTACTCTGCCCATCGGGCAATCTCTCGCCCGAAGAAATAGTCTTTGTGCGCTTGTGACCGATTCCCGAATGCGGTTGTTCCGGTCGCCTCTATCAGTTTGCGTAAATCGAACGGACGGTGATCAATCTCTCTTCCCGCGGCTTTTGCAATCCGCAATAATTCGGCATGTCCTAGGTAGGCGTAAGCGGAATAGCCAGCGTAAAAATATTCAATTGTCGCCATGATGTTTTAATCTTTCTTCGTTCTACGGGTAACTTGTTAAAGTACGCCGAACGGCATCTTGCCAGTTGGCATAAGCTGTGTCCCGTTCCGTCGCAGTGATGGCCGGGGAAAAACGTTTGTCGCGGTGCCAGCTTTCAGAGAATTCGTCAATACTGGGGTAAAATCCTGTCTGCAGGCCCGCGAGATAGGCAGCGCCAAGCGCCGTGGTTTCCGCTGAAGCGGGGCGATCGACAGGCGCGCCCAGAATATCGGCAAGCCGTTGCATCGTCCATTCGGAGGCAACCATTCCGCCATCAACACGCAAAACTGTTTCATGACCGTCTGTGAAATCGGCTTGCATGGCGGTGAGGAGGTCGCGCGTTTGAAAGCAAACACTCTCCAACGCGGCGCGCGCAAGTTCTTTTGGTCCGGTGGCGCGGGTTAGGCCGAAGATAGCCCCCGGCAATCTGTATCCCAATAAGGGGCGCCAATCCCAACGAAGGCGGGAACCATGATGACATTCTGACCCTGGTCTGCCAGTTCCGCAAGCTCGCCCGACTGCGCCGCATGTTCAATTATGCCAAGGCCATCGCGAAGCCATTGGACGGCCGCGCCAGCAACGAAAATAGAGCCTTCCAAAGCATAGGTTGGTTTGCCGTTCAACTGATAAGCAATTGTTGTGAGAAGTTTGTTCTGGGATTTGACCGGATCGTGTCCCGTGTTCAGAAGAGCAAAGCAGCCAGTTCCATAGGTGGATTTCATCATTCCAGGCTGGAAACAGGCTTGTCCGACGGTTGCTGCCTGCTGGTCCCCGGCGATCGCAGCAATTTTGGTGGAGCCGCCTAGAATACCTGGATCCAACGCGCCGTAATCAGCGGCGCAATCGCGTACTTCAGGCAGCAGTGATTTAGGAATTCTCAGGATATCCAGAAGGTCATCGGACCATTCCCCGCGGTGGATATCGTAAATCAGTGTTCGGCTGGCATTTGTTGCGTCGGTTGCATGAATCTTGCCATCTGTCAGTCGCCAGAGCAGGAAACTGTCAATGGTCCCGAAGGCAAGTTTGCCCTTCTCCGCTGAGGCGCGTGCACCCTCAATATTATCAAGAAGCCACGCAATTTTAGTGCCGGAAAAATAGGGATCGAGCAGCAATCCGGTTTTTTCAGAGAACGTCTGCTCCAGACCAGCTTGCTTAAGTTTGCTGCACAAATCGGCCGTCCGCCGATCCTGCCAGACAATAGCGTTGTGGATGGGCTTGCCGGTCTCCCTGTCCCAGATAACAGTTGTTTCCCGCTGATTGGTGATGCCGATACCGGCGACGTCGCTGATCGTTGTACCCGCTTTCGCCAAAGCTTCCTTTGCCGTTGCGACGGTTGTAGTCCAGATTTCTTCAGGATCGTGCTCAACCCAGCCCGAGGTCGGGAAGTATTGAGTGAATTCCTGCTGACCAACGGTAACAGGTTGGTAATTTTTATCGAAGAGAATAGCCCGGCTTGATGTCGTGCCTTGATCAATGGCGAGGATATACCCTGTCATTTCGTTACCCGTTCGTCAGATAGTTTCTTGTTCCCTGCCGCGGAATATTGGCATGAGAGAACGGGATACGCCAGCCTGTTTTAACCGGAGCCTTCAGATGGCATCATTTTCAAACAGTATGACACCGGCCGCGGTGTTGGATATCGGGATATGATAGTTGCGCGATAGTTCCCGGATATCGTTCCCGAGTGCCCCGCGCATGATCAGCCACATGATCATTTCCACGCCCTGCGGTCCGACAATTTCCGCCAGTTCATAGTTTGAATATTTGAGCAGCCATTCCGGCTCACTTTTCAGTTTTTCAAGAAATTCTGTATCGAATGCCCGATTGGTATGGCCAGCTCGCTCCCCATCAAGTTGATGGGAAAGGCCACCTGTTCCAAGGATTACAACATCGAGGTCTTTATCGAATGAGGCTACCGCCTTACCAATTGCTTCGCCAAGCTTGAGGCAGCGCCGCGCTGTGGGGAAGGGGTATTGCACGACATTCACACAAAGCGGGATGACCTTAACTTGATCACGAGCTTTTTGGTTGGGCCACATCAGAGACATGGGCACGGTGAAGCCGTGATCCACTAGCATTTCCTGACACATGGTGATATCGAACTCGTCATGCACAAGACTGTCGATTAAATGCCATGAAAATTCAGGATCCCCTTGAAATGGATCGAGTGGTTTCAGGCCCCACCCCTCATCCGCATTTTGGTATTCTGACGCTGCTCCAATGGCGAACGTTGGCATGGTATCAAGAAAGAAGTTCAGGCCATGGTCATTGTAAACGAGGATTGCTACGTCGGGCTTTTTATCCTCCATCCAGTTCCAGACGGGCTTGTACCCATCGAAAAATGGCTTCCAATAGGGATCAGATTGCAGGCCTTGCTCCAGTGCATTGCCAATTGCCGGGACATGAGAACTACCGACACCCCCGATTAGTCTAGCCATTTTTCGTCTCCCCTGCGGCGAGTAGCCTCGCTTTGAATTCTTCCAGGCTGATGCCCGCCTGTTGCGCGCCGATATCCTGCATATTGAGGCCGAACATACCGGTCAATTTTGCGAGATAATAGATATTCCCGCCAAGGCTCAGTAAGGCCAGTACGTCGCGACTTTTGACGGCGGTGCGTTGTGCTTCGGTGAGTCCGTACCTCGCGCAGTAAGCATCTTCGTTCGCCATGAAAGCTTCCCGGTTTTCCGCTTTGTTGAAGGAAAAGCACATTTTATTGAGCTCATACCCCTTCATCGCCATGCGACCTTCAAAAATTGTGGTGCCGGGAATGGGCTCTTTGCCTGCCAAGCTTTTCATTCAATTTCTCTCTTCAAGATGGGTTCGTTTCGTTTGGCCAATAGAGCCGCATTGGATTATCGACAAGTAGTTTTTGTTGTGCCTCTGTGGTTACCGCGATGCGGGGGATAACGTCGACGAGAACACCTTCATCGGGAACATGGGACTTCATGTTCGGGTGCGGCCAGTCCGTTCCCCAAAGGACACGATCCGGAAATCGCTCCACAAGATATTTTCCGAATGGAGTGACATCATCATAGGGTGGGCCGGCGACTGTCAACCGCTCTGGGCAGCTTACTTTGGTCCAGAAATTTTCATTTTCCTTGAGCAAATTTACGAAGCATTGAAAATCAGGGTGGTCGACTCCCTTGGTCACGTCCGGTCGTCCCATGTGATCAACAACGACAGTGGTGGGAAGCTGTTTCAGGAAGGGGATCAGTTCTTCAAGGTCCGGTGCTTCGAAATAGACTACGATATGCCAGCCAAGCTTGGCGATACGATTTGCAATCTTGAGAAAAACGTCTTTCGGTGTGGCATCAACCAGCCGCTTTACAAAATTGAAGCGGACAGCGCGGACGCCCGCGTCATCCATTTCCTTAAGCTCTGCATCGGTCACATCCGGGTTAATCACAGCGACACCACGCGCAAGCCCGTTTGATGATTTCAGCGCATCAACAAGGGCATCGTTATTTCTGCCGTGACAAGACGCTTGGACAATTACATTGCGTGAAAAGCCAAGATAGTCGCGAAGTTCAAACAGTTTTTCTTTAGGGGCATCACAGGGTGTATATTTCCGCTCCGGTGCGTAGGGAAAGCTGTCGGCGGGGCCAAATACATGGCAATGGGCGTCGACCGCGCCATTTGGTGCCTTGAATTTAGGCTTTGACGGGTTGGGATGAAAGGGAAGGTAGTCGGGGTCCATTATCTCTTCCTTATTGGGCAAAAATCATACCATCAAATAGCTTTCGCGCAGTGCGCAGAATGCCGGCGCGTTCAACAGCACCCTTTTCATCCATCTCCAGAACCACAGTTGTCTCGCCAATGGGATGTTCGATCTTTAGTTCTTTGCGCTTCCCTTCTGGTATGATCGCAAGTTCGGCGGCGGGGGAGCCTTCAAGCGCTGCGGCTGTCGCCACTGTCACCGCGCCCAGCACCCCGATGGAGGCATGGCAGCGATGCGGAATAAAGGTGCGGGTAGAAATCGCGCCTCCAGAAAACGGTATACTGACCATACACATTTTCGGAACCGTCTTATTCGTAACATCGCCCAAATTCATTATCGGTCCCGCTTGCAGGCGAATGGCCTCCAGCCGCTCTTTAAGAGGTTTGTTCGCCTCTAGCTCCTCACGCGATTCACGGCCGGTAATTCCCATATCAGAGGCACGCATTATCACCGAGGGCATGCCGTTATCAATCATCGTCACCTCGACGCCATCGACCATGTCGCAGGTATTTCCGGTCGGCAACAACGCGCCGCAGGTGGAGCCAGCCGTCTCCGTAAAAGTAATCGGGATCGGTGCGGCGCTGCCCGGAACGCCGTCAATCGTCGCGCCTCCTGCATAAGAAACAGCGCCATTTGGTGTAGGGACGCGGGCAATGGCCGTCTGGCCTGTATTTTCCATGTAGATGGTTACATCTGTTTCTTCACCTGCAACCGGCACAAGGCCTCGCTCAATCGCGAAAGGACCGACCCCGGCGAGGATATTGCCGCAATTCTGAGCGTCCGTAACAATCGGCTGATCGACGACAACTTGCAAAAAAAGATAATCGACATCAATAGCTTCACGCGATGACGGGCGGACAACAGCGACTTTGGACGTCAGGGGGTCTGCGCCGCCCATGCCATCAATTTGTCGTGGATCGGGGGAGCCCATGACCCCTAACAGAAAGGTATCCCGTGCTGTACCATCAGAGGGTAAATCACTTTCAAGAAAATATCCCCCTTGGATGTGCCGCCGCGCATCCACATGCAGGGGGCACTAGACATACTTCAGGCCCTTCTCGGCAAGCCGTTCGCGCATCTTGTACATATCAAGGCCCAATTCACCAGCCGCCAGTCGCTTGCGCTTCTCTTCTTCGTTGGCTATCCGGGCCTCCGCATTGTCCGCAACCTCGGCGGCTTCTTCCCGACGTACAACGCAAACTCCGTCATCATCCGCGACTATTATATCGCCAGGATTGACCAGTTCATCCGCACAAACGATGGGGATATTGACTGACCCCAAGGTTTCTTTCACGGTTCCTTGCGCACAAATCGCTTTTGACCAGACAGGGAAATTCATTGCTGTCAGGTCGCGAATATCCCGAACACCCGCATCGATAATTAGGCCGACGCCACCTCTTGCCTGCATTGATGTTGCTAGCAGGTCGCCAAAATAACCGGCATCTGATGGGGATGTGGGCGCGAGAACCAAAATATCGCCCTGTTTCACCTGCTCTATTGCGACATGAACCATCCAGTTGTCAGCGGGCGGAGCGGAGATTGTCACAGCGGAAGCGGCAATGGATGCGCCGGAATATATTGGCCGCATATTGGAGGCGAGCAATCCTTTTCTTCCTTGTGCTTCATGAACGGTGGCAACGCCGCATTTCGCAAGACGTGCGATAACACCGGCATCAGCACGCTCAATATTTTGAACAACGATACCCATCAGAGTTCGTCCACAGTGCGAGGATAGATTGATTGGAATCCTTCGGCGTATCGTGCGGATCTGCCGCCCGCCTGACCTCCGGAATTGCGCCGGAAATGGTTGCCACGGTTTTCTGCAACATTTGTATAAAAATCCCAGAGATGCTCTTGCCCCTGCATACATTCGATGGCGGCGCGCTTCTTGTCCCAGACCGAAGTGATATCGAGAAAGACATCTGGCTTCCATCCCATCTGCTCTGTTTGGTGCGGTTCGAACAGGTATAGTTGCGGCGCGCCCAGAACTTTCTCCCCCGGATTATGGCCCCAGGCCTGTGCAATCATGCGGCATTCCATGGTGAGCCGTGTCGCAAAGCTGTGGTCAGTATTATAAGGATCATATTGCGAATGGCTCATCATGAAATTCGGTTGAACCTTGCGGATTAGGTCGACAAGCTTGAATTTATCATCGCGCGTTACTTCCAGCGGATAATCCCCAAGATCGAAAAATACGATGTCGTGGGCATCTAACGCCGTGGCGGCATTTTCGGCCTCAATCCGACGTGCCTTCTTCACCTCTTCAAGTGTGGCGCCGCCTTCCTGTTTCCATAGTTTCGCGCTTTCCCCGCGTTCACCAAAAGAGAGGCAGGCAATTGTCACGTCATATCCCTTTTCCTCATGTAGGGCGATAGCACCTGCGCATCGCCAGACAAAGTCAGCGGCGTGAGCACTGATGACAAGGGCAGTTTTATTTTCTGACATTCTCCGTTCCTCGTTTGCGAACCGTTTGTGCGATCCTTGTATTCATTCTATTCGTACCATCTTCCTGTTAGTGCGAATTTTCTATTTCAAATTCGCATTCGTGGTATAATTTTTTCCTATAGCCCGGCGCGTCATGAGGGAAACATTACAGCGACATGGACAAAATGGCTCCAAATCTGCGGCACTTACGCGCCTTCTGCGTGGTGGCCGCACATCAGAGTATCAGCCGTGCGTCGGAAGAAGTATTCCTGTCTCAACCTGCGATCACTCAGGCGATTGCAAAGATCGAGATGGCGCTTGATGTGGAGCTTTTCACTCGGCGTACCGATGGGGTTTTCATTACCGAAGTGGGCAAGCTGTTCCTGGCTCGAGCGACGCGCGCGCAGGAATTTATCCGGACCGGAATTGAGGAAGCACGGCGCATTGCCCAGGTTAAAGCTGGTAGCGGCTTTGACAACTTGGATCAGCTTGTTTCCGGTGTTCAACTGCGGGCCCTGATCGCAATTGCGAAGACCGGTAATTTCAGTCTTGCCGCCAAGCGCGTCGGGATTTCCCAACCCTCTCTTTATCGCGCGGCGCGAGATCTTGAGCGTCTTTCAGATATGACCTTGTTTCGCAAAACCGGTCAGGGGATTGAACTGACGCCTGCGGCGGAAGTATGTGCGCGATATGCGAAGCTCGCCTTTGCCGAACTTATGCAAGGTTATATGGAAATTGAGGAATATAAGGGAATTGATAGTGGGCGTATCGTAATCGGTACGATGCCGCTCGCCCGGACCTATATTTTGCCGACGGCCATAAACCGGGTGCTGGAGAAACGTCCCGGTGTTCAGATCAGCGTTATTGATGGCCGGTATGAGGACTTGCTCCATGGATTGCGGTATAGCGAAATAGATATACTTATTGGCGCGCTGCGAAATCCTGCACCAATTGATGACGTGGTGGAAGAGGCTGTGTTCGAGGATGAACTTGCGTTGTTCGTACGGGCCGATCATCCGCTCACAAAGAAGAAAACGATCACGATTGAGGAACTTGCCGCCTATCCATGGATTACGCCGCGTGAAGGGTCGCCAACTCGCAACAGGTTTGAGGAACTCTTTTCAAAGCAAAAGCAACCTTTGCCCGAGGGTCTGATAGAAGCGAGCTCCCTTATTTTAATCAGAGGCCTGCTGATGGACAGCGATCGGATTACAATTCTCTCCGCGCATCAGACCAGACACGAACGGGAACAAGGATTGTTGGTGCCGCTTCCCTTTGATATTGGCGATACCCGGCGGCCCATAGGGCTGACCACCAGATTGGATTGGCATCCAACGACCACACAGGCGGAACTAGTCGAAGCTCTTCGGATGGCCGGCTGCAAGTTGACGTAAGAGCTTGAGTGTCCGTTATTCAATAATTGAATGAAGGAGCTGACTTTTTAATTTCCTGCAACCGTTACGGACGGGTAGGAAGTGCAAAGTGCTCAGTAAATGATTGGAACATTCACAATGCAGAAAGACAATCGGATCGCCCTCGTTGGATTTGGAGAGGCCGCTATGGCCTTTACTAAGGGATGGCTGGATGGTGATGAGTTGCTTCTGCGTGCCTTTGATATCAAGACGCAGGATTCAGATAATTGTATCGCCTCTGCAAAGCGTGAAGACTTTGCGCACCATCAGGTTGAAGGCGTGGAAAGCCTTGCCGACGCGTTAAAAGGGGCGTCCGTTGTATTCTCTCTCGTCACGGCGGATCAGGCACATGCGGCGGCACGGGCTGTGACGCCCCATATTGAAAAAGGATGTCTCTTTCTGGATTGTAACTCCTGTGCGCCGGGAACGAAACGTCGCTCTGCGAAATGTATTGAAGGAGCGGGAGGCCGGTATGTTGATGTGGCCGTTATGTCGCCGGTCTATCCGAAACTCCATAAAACACCGCTTTTGATTTCCGGGCCGCACACACAGGTCGCCAAAAAAGTTCTGGAGATGCTCCAGATGGACGTAAAAATTATGGCAGGGGATATTGGCGGGGCGTCTTCGGTCAAAATGGTGAGAAGCATCATGATGAAGGGGCTTGAGGCGCTTTTTGCGGAATGCGTTCTGGCAGGCCGTCAGGCAGGCGTTGACGAAGAGGTTTTGGCATCTCTTGATGTGACTTATCCTGGCTTTAACTTCAAGGATCGCGCCGCTTATAGCTTTGAGCGGATGACGGCTCACGGTAAGCGCCGATCTGAAGAAATGAAAGAGGTCGCCCTCACCATTGAGGAATTGGGTCTTCCCAATGATATGGCGCAAGCGACCGTGAACTGGCAGTCGCGCATTGGTAATCTTGGTATGACGGTGGGTAAAGATAACTATCAGAGCCGGGCAGATGAATTGCTGGCGCGGTTCAATAAGAATACTGAAAAAATGGAGACGGAAGAATGAGAGTTTGTGTTGCGGGCGCTGCTGGTGCCTTTGGGCAAAAACATCTGGATGCCATCAGCAAGATCGACGGTGTAGAGGTAACTTCAATCGTTGGCCGGGAAGATAAGAGTACACAAGAGGCGGCAAAAGCACGCAGCATTGGGCATTGGACACTTGATCTCGCCGAGAGCCTCGCGCGGGATGATGTGGATTGCGTGATTTTATCGACACCTACGCAAATGCATGCGGATCAAGCAATCCAGTGTCTGCAAGCCGGAAAACACGTTCTTGTCGAGATCCCCATGGCGGACAACCTTGCAGATTCCCATCGGTTGGTTGCGGCTCAACAGGAAACTGGTCTGATCGCAATGGCCGGGCATGTCCGCCGTTTTAACCCTAGCCATCAATGGATTCATAACAAGATCACTGCGGGCGAACTCTCTTTGCAGCAACTTGATGTGCAAACATACTTTTTCCGCCGGACTAATACCAACGCGCTTGGGAAACCAAGAAGTTGGACAGATCATCTTCTTTGGCATCATGCCTGCCATACTGTCGATCTTTTCCAGTACCAAACCGGAGCCGCGGCGGCGCAAGTCTATGGGTTGGAGGGGCCGCACCATCCGGAGCTTGGCATTGCCCTTGATATGAGTATTGGAATGAAGGCGCCATCCGGTGCGCTCTGCACCTTATCTCTCTCGTTTAACAACGACGGGCCGCTGGGCACCTTCTTTCGCTATATTTGCGATAAGGGTACTTATATCGCGCGATATGATGATCTGGTGGATGGTTATGAAAATCCGATCGATCTGTCGGATGTTGCGGTTTCAAATAACGGTATTGAATTAATTGACCGGGAATTCTTCTCGGCAATCAAGGAAGGACGCGAGCCCAATAGCTCAGTGGCGCAATGCCTTTCGGCGATGGAAACGCTGGATCGTATCGAGAAAAGCTTCAACGGTTAGTTTGATTGGTTGACTTCATTATCGAGACGTGACGCAATGACCGGCGTTACTTTTTGCCAACGCCGGTCAAGTTTATGTTGCGTCTCCAAGGCACCTTGCCTTTTGTTCGTCAGGAATGGCGGTTCCTCCTCTTCGGTATGCTCTTGGCCTTCTGGTCCGGCCCGGGCCAGACCTATGTCATTTCGGTCATCGGTGGAGATATCCGGTCTGACTTTAACCTTAGCAATGGTGAGTTTGGTACGATTTACACAGTGGCTACGCTTGTTTGCGCAGCAATTTTGTGGAAGGCGGGGCCGCTTGTCGACCGGCTACCTCTAAAAAGCTTTGTTGTGAAAGTTAGCCTTCTGATGGTTGCGGCGACTATGGCGTTCGGGTTTGTCCAAGGGCCCATCACGCTTTTCTTTGGCATTATTGCAATTCGCTTTATGGGGCAAGGAATGATGACGCATATTGCGCTGACTTCCATGGCGCGCCGGTATGAAGCGGAACGTGGCCGCGCGGTTGCTGTCGCCGGACTGGGCTTCCCGCTTGGACAGGCATTGTTCCCCCCGCTAATCGTATTGGCGCTCGGGTTTGTTGACTGGCGATTGGTTTGGCCAGCTATGGGTATTCTTGCGGCTTTTACCTTGCTACCAGTGGTGCCGTTTCTAATCCGCCATACCAGCCATCAGGACGGTGCCGGTGCAACGGTTCTGCAGGCGGCTGATGAAGATGCAAAACACTGGACTCGGGCGGAAATGCTCCGTGATAAGAAATTCTATTTTTTGGTTCCGACCGCAATGGCGCCTTGCCGCGATAGTCACCGGCCTTTTTTTCCATCAGGTTTATTTAGTCGAAATGAAAGGCTGGAGTTTCGAGTTTTGGAGCTTTTCCTTTATTGTTTTCGCTTTTGCGTCGTTGTTTGGCGGGGTAATCTCAGGGTTTCTCGTGGACATGTATCGAGCAAGGCGGTTAGTCCCATATGTTCTACTTCCGATGTCTCTAGGAATTCTTCTGTTCGCATATGCGCATACGCAGACCTACGCCCTTCTTGTAATGTTTTTTCTAGGGATTGGGTCCGGCGGTACAAATCCTGTGCTGTCGTCTCTTTGGCCGGAAATATACGGAACACGCCATCTTGGTGCCATCCGTTCAGTGGCGACAGTTGTTATGGTATTTGGCTCTGCGCTCGGGCCAGTGTTTATGGGATGGGCTCTTGATGCGTCGATATCTCTTGAAGCCATTATCATAGCCTCAGTCATAATTACTTTTATTTCTGCCTTTCTTGCCAAATTAGCGTTTTTCATCAAATAGACCCTTAGCATACCACGTATTGCTAATGCAGCGCGCAGATTTCCTGCCGAGTTAATTAAAATTTTCCTAACTTTTTCACCTTTATCCCTCGTTTAGGGGATGTGGGGTTCTCTTCTGTCATAGTAGGTTTGCTCCATAATTGAGAAAAATAAAGACAGATTGATCGAATCTGGCTATTTTTTTAACGGGTTAGCTAAATTAGCTTGGCCACAGTATGGTAAAGTGAGTGGAGTAAGGCAAAATGGCGACGTCTAACGGCAGCAACGGTAGCGGTTCCGGAAAAGTAATGGGGCCCGAAATAATTATCGAGGCAACTCCGGGAAAAACAATCAAGTTACCTGTTGAGTCACTGGCAAATATTCAGTTTGTTCAGGATGCAGGAAATCTACTTGTCGTGCCGATTGATGGTGGAGATACCTATTTGCTGCAAGACTTCCTGACATTTGGTGCCACTGAAAACCCTCCTCAGATTGAGCTGGAGAATGGTGAAGTCGTCGAAATCGGAGAAATTACGCCGCTTGTTCAAGGCTTTTCGATTGCGGACATAAATCCAGAGGCTGGTGATGATAACAGTGATGGTGGCGGTGCGAACTTCCGACCCTTTACCGAAGGCGATATAGGTGATCCACTCGACATTTCCGGGTTGCTCGCTGGAACCGAGCTTGCGTTTGGACGCGATGAAATTGAAGAAATCATCGGAGAGAATGAGAATTTTCCTTCAACATCAACGCCGACGGATGATCCAGGCGGCATTGTTACTCTGACTTTCTCTACACCCTTAGGGGCAGCCGCTCCGGCAGCCGGAGGGTACGAAGATTGGCAGCCTAATCAGAATGTTGGGGATACGACTGAATTCCCGATGCAGATGCTTGTTGATTTTGCTCCCGAAACGGACGAAGAATTGACGTCCATAGATATTTCCGGCTTTCCAGACGGTACGCGTTTCTTCGTTGGCGGCGCAACGCCGGGCGATGAAGTGGATGTGACTGGCGGGAGTTTTGCTGTCGTGGCGGCAGCGGGTGTATTGCCGACCATGTATGTTTTGCCGCCGGCAAACAGCGACGCAGATATCACGCTTAATGTCCTCGCAAACTATGTGAATGGTGGTGGTGAAGTCGGAGCTTCGGAAGTTTCGGGAACGGCCGTAATCGACGCGGCTGCCGACGCTCCCACGCTCGCGGGTGGAGATGCCAGCGGCGATGAAAATACAGCAATTTCTATCCCTGAAGTCACGGCCGCGCTTCAAGACACGGATGAGTCAGAAACTCTGGCCGTGTCGATTGGCGGCGTTCCCGTTGGTGCTACGCTCACTGATGGGGTGAACAGTTTTACGGGCGATGGTTCAGACGTAGATGTTTCCGGATGGGATCTGGCCGCGCTGACCATCACTCCGCCAACGGATGACGATGCGGATTTCTCTTTAACGGTAACTGCGGTTGCCACTGAGACTGCAACAGTTGCTGATGGCGGTGAGTTGACAGAAGCGAATAACACGGCAAGCAGCAGCTTCACCATTGACGTAACGGTAAATGATGTTCCTCCGGGTGATGACGGTCCGACGGCGGTTGATGATGGTCCGGTAATTAAGGTGGAGCCAGCGGATGTTCATGCTGTTCTCGTAATTGATACATCGGGAAGTATGAATGCGACTGAGTTGGGCTTGATGAAAGAGGCACTGATAAATTTGGCGTCGACACTGTTCGAGCAAAACCCGGATGGCACGGTGATTACTCTGATAGATTTTGATGAAACGGCGCGGTTTATAGGAGATGGAACTTTCACAACGCTGGACTCCATTTTGGTGGCATTGGAGCCCCTAGACGCCTGGAGCGGAGGGAACACAAACTACGAGGATGCACTCAATCTTGCGAGTACTGTAGATTTTGTTCCGGGGTACGATCAGGAGATCTATTTCATTTCCGATGGTCAGCCAACCATAGGAGACACTCAGACCGGTATTGACGATTTCAATAATTGGGTGACGAATGACCTGAGCGGCGCCAAGGTGTACGCCGTCGGCTTGGGTGGAGATGCGGATAACAGCGCATTCCTAGGCCAGATAGACAATACTCCCGATGATAATAATCTCGATCCAGCTGCAGGTGATCCGTATCTTTATGTGGAAGATCCGGAAGATCTTTCGGCGAGTATTCAGCCAAGTGATGCCTGGGTGACGGGTAATGTCCTTGAAAATGACATTCCTGGAACTGATCCACTGGCGGATGTCCCTATCATCTCCTTCATCTACAATGGGGTGACGTATGATTTGTCGACCCCCTCAGGGCCAACCGTTTTTGTTGATGGCACATTTATAGCTATTGATACGGAATTTGGTGTTTTTGAGCTGGACTTTGAAACTGGTGAATATGCTTATTTGGTTCAGTCAGATGTTGCTAATACCGAGACTGAAGTGTTTTCTTACACCATTTCAGACAATGACGGTTCAACCAGTTCTGCCGACCTTACCTTTTCCATTGTTCCTGAGGATACGTTTACAGGAACTGCGGCGGCAGAGGTAATCGAGGGTGGCTCTAGCAATGACTACATCATCGGAGCTGGTGGAGACGACACGCTTTCTGGTGGAGATGGTGATGATCGATTTGTTTATCAGAATGTGGGTACCGACGGGATTGATACAATTACAGACTTTGGTGTCAACGGAGACGCAGATATCATCGATCTGACGGCATTGTTCGATGAACTTGGCATTGCGGCAGCTGATCGGGCGGGACATGTTAACTTCGCAGAAGTGGGTGGTAACACAACGATTACCGTTACGGATGCAGCAGATGCGGAAATCGCCGGATTCTCGATTGTTGTGGAAAATGCATCGCTTAACAACGCCGATATTACAAATGGAAAGATAGTCGTCGACGAAAGTTAGTTCGTTGCTGACAGGAGGGAAAGGGCCGCATTTTTGCGGCCTTTTTCTTTTGTGAAACAGGTTAAATGACTGGAAGCCTTGGATGGCTTGCCTTACTATACCTCTGCCGATGCGGGATTTGCTCGGGTGAAACAGGGGTAGTATATTGACCAGAGTAAATTATTTTCTGATTGTTATGGCTGTTATGATAGCAGCGCCCATCATCGCGAACGCGAAGGATTTGTCCATTGCCGCGTTCAAGGGGGATTGGCGGGGTAATGCCATTTCTGAAAGTAACGTCAGCGTCAATTTTGCGATCACGAGCCGCGATATCGACGTGAGCATCAAGCCGGACGAGAGTGGTAATTTTACCATTACATGGCGGACGCTTTTGCGCCAGAAGGGCGCGCCGGAAAGCCCGAAGGAGTCCTTGAAGGAAACCACTCTTACTTTTGTCAAAACAGATAGCCCGAATGTCTGGAAGGACAGCAAGGGCGGTGATGCCTACGCGGGTGAAAGCATTTCCTGGGCGCGATTGAAAAAGCAGACCTTAACTGTTTATGTCATGGCAATCAGCGATGCCGGTGACTATGACATGCAAGTCTATAAACGTACCCTGACTGGTGTAAATATGGAGCTTGATTTCACGGCAATTCGTGATGGTGCAATACGGCGAACCGCGAAGGGCCGGCTGATCCTCAACAATTACTAAGCACTGGCGCTGATTTAGAAATCTCCAATGCCTGGCGAAATATTGCGTTTTTGTGGCGTAATCTGACGGGTTTGCGATGGTGGTGGTGCAGCGCGCTGTGCACAGTTTGCCCGTTCGCAAAGGCGGCAAGTTATGCCGACAGGCATGACTGTCTTAGGGGCGGCCAGATTGAGGCCATCGGCGTAAATCACTCGGTTTGCTTCTGCAATGTCACAGCCAATGCTGATGGCATAATGCCGCTTCGGTTGGGCATAGCCTAAACTCGGTTTGGTTACGGTGCGCGCGATAGAGAAGAACCGCTGCCCATCAGGCATTTCAGAAATTTGTGGGCAAAGCGTGCCGGGGGTTAGAAAGGCTGCATGAAGAACCCAGCGCGGACAAGAGTTGCCATAACGTGGAATGCGCAAACCCGACGCACTGTATCGTTTTGAGATATTTCCGGCAATGTCACTACGGATCAAATGGAAAGGAACGCCGCTGCTACATGGCCGCACTAAGGTGGTCAGGCGATGGCAAATCTGTTCAAAACTTGCATCAAACTGCTGCTGTAGCAATTCAATATCATACCGCAGATCTTCTGCTGATTGAAAGAAAACCTCATAGGGGAACAGAAAGGCTCCCGCGAAGTAATTTGCAAGCGCCGAAACGCCCTTTTGTTTCGCCGCCTCAGTCGGAAGTTCAGGAGCATTCACAAGCTCCTGAAAGAGGTCTGTATATTTAAGTTGCCCGCAAAGAAGCGCAAGGTGGAATTTGACGCTCGACTGCGGTAGTGATTTTGAAAGTACGAGCGTGTGGTCCTTTTCATCATACAGGGTCGCCTCGGTATTATGACTTTCCCGAGAGGCAAACTCGATCTGAATGCCGTGTTTCTCCTGCAGGTAATCCATCATGATAGGGGTCGACAGGAGATCGTGATCATTGAAGGAGGCGCGAAACTCTGCTGCCGCCTGTTCTATCGGGTCAAAATAATTATTTCGGGCCTGAATAAAATCCGATACCGCTTCATTCGGTGATGGCGCCCAGGCTTTGCCTGTCAGGCTGCCGTCGCCGACAACACCGAGCATTTCGTTCACTGTATCATTAAGAGCCTCGCTGTCCTTAAGCGCGATTTGAAGGAATTCTCTGCGTTCCTTTGGGCCAAGGTCATCATTGTCATGTACGATTTCGGTCGACGACATAATAGATGTTACGAGAGTACGCAGCCGAAAGGAGGAGCCTGCGAAAAGAAAATCCTGTGAGAGCCGCTCGCTCAATAATTGTAAATCCGTTTGGGCGGTTTTAAACGCATCATATGCTTTCTTGAAAGCTGAGCTGAGAGCGGGTGCATCTGCCGCCATTTCCGCAATTTCTTCGTCAGTAAAATTATCGTCCGTAAAAAGCGGATCTTTTAGGGCGTCTGTAATTTCACCGATTAGATAGCCTTCTTCTTGTGGTGAGAAAACCTGTGGATCGACTTTTAGGATCTTGCTGAGATGCAGCAGCAATGGAACCGTGATGCTACGCCTGTTATGCTCAAGTAAATTAAGATAGCTGGCTGAGATGCCGAGGCGATCAGCTAAATCTACCTGAGTCAGTTTTTTCTCCTTGCGCAATCGCCGTAAACGATTGCCAAGTAGGGGTGATTTGGCCATCTTCCTATCCGAAACTTTACAAAGATTTACAAATTTACAAATTAGATTAGTAATTGTTTACATAAAAAACCGATGTTTTACAAGGTTTTGATGGGAAAAATAGCGAAAATGTGAAATTTTTACATGGCAGGGAGAAGTTTGCGTTGAAAAATATAACACAGACATCTTGCCCGGGGATGATCCACTAGAATATGGGAGACAATTCATGAGCGATATCAAGAAATCAGGCGTGTCGCGTCGCGGCCTTCTCAAGGCTGGCGCTGTTGGCGGCCTGGTCGCCGCTACTCCAAGCATCTTTATAAAGAATGCCTGGGCGGAAGAATTCCGTAATAATCCGGAAAATTCAGGGGAGTTGAAGCTTGGCTTCAACGTACCGCAATCAGGTCCTTATGCGGACGAGGGAGCGGATGAACTCCGCGCTTATAAGCTGGCTGTGAAGCATCTGAATGGTGAAGGTGACGGCGGTATGCTGAACACTTTCAAGCCATCCATGCTGACCGGGAATGGCGTTCTCGGCAAGAAAGTTACTTATTCAACTGGCGATACGCAGACGAAATCTGATGCTGCGCGCGCATCAGCCAAACGCATGATCGAAAAAGATGGCGTGCTGATGGTTACTGGCGGTTCTTCTTCCGGTGTTGCTGTCGCGGTGCAGTCGCTCTGTCAGGAACAGGGTATCATCTTTATGGCAGGCCTGACCCATTCCAATGATACAACGGGTAAAGACAAGCGTCGCTATGGCTTCCGGCACTTCTTCAATGCCTATATGTCCGGTGCGGCACTGGCGCCTGTGTTGAATAAGGAATATGGCTCTGACCGTCGGGCATACCATTTGACGGCGGATTATACTTGGGGCTGGACGCAGGAAGAATCTATCAAAAACTCGACTGAGGCCCTTGGTTGGGAGACAGTCAATGCGGTCAAGACCCCGGTTGGTGCAGGTGACTTCTCGCAGTATATCACGCCGGTTCTAAACTCAGGTGCAGATGTTCTTATCCTCAACCATTATGGCAAGGATATGATTAACTCACTTAGTCAGGCTGTCCAATTCGGTCTGCGAGACAAGCAGGTCAACGGCAAGAACTTCGAGATTGTGGTGCCGCTCTTCTCGCGTCTGATGGCGCAGGGTGCTGGTGATGCGATCAAGGGAATTCTTGGCACGACGAACTGGAACTGGTCGTTGCAGGATGAAGGATCGAAAGCTTTTGTTCAGTCCTTCGGTGCGGAATATGGCGCACCGCCTTCCATGGCTGCGCACACCTGTTATGTTCAGACATTGCTGTATGCGAATGCCTGCGAAATGGCCGGTACATTCTATCCGCCAGAGGTCATCAAGCAGCTTGAGGGTTTCAACTTCGACGGTATGGGCAATGGCCCGACACTGTATCGCGCAGAAGATCACCAATGCTTCAAAGATGTCCTTGTGGTGCGCGGTAATGACAACCCGTCAAGCCAGTTCGATCTCCTAAAGGTGGTTGACGTTACGCCACGGGCCCAGGTTGAGTATGACTGGACCATCTTCGGCGGCGAGCTTGGTCCGTACGAAGTTAAGATGTAAAATCTGAGACATCACGCGGGTTGGCGTTTGCCGAGATGGCGCCAACCCGTGTATCATCGAAGCGGATTAGCCGGCAACACAGTTTGCGCGGTTGTTTGGGGTAGATTTCATGGATGCCATATTTATTCAAATATTGAATGGTCTGGATAAGGGGGCGGCGTATGCCCTGATTGCACTTGGCCTGACATTGGTGTTTGGGACGTTGGGAATTGTGAACTTTGCTCATGGAGCCTTGTTCATGCTCGGGGCGTTTTGCGCTGTTACCTTTCAGAAACTTGTCACCATATCAGTTAAGGTTCGGGATGAGGGGGTAACTGCATTCGTTGCCTATAAGGAACAACCCTATCTCGAAACATGGTTTGGCGACACGGGCCGGATTATCATTGATTATTCTGTGCCACTCTCAATTCTGTTGGCCATTCCGTTTATGCTGCTGGTCGGCTATGTCATGGAACGAGGCTTGATCAAGCATTTCTACAAACGCCCCCATGCAGAGCAGATTTTGGTCACCTTCGGCCTTGCGATCGTTATTCAGGAAATTATCAAGGCGTATTTCGGGGCTAACCCGATACCGCAGCCCGCACCGGAAATCCTGGCGGGTAGCGCGAATGTTGGGGCTTGGGTCGGGCTTGGCAACAATCTTGTCTATCCATGGTGGCGCCTTATCTACCTTTGTTTTTCCGGATTAATTATATTTTCCGTGTTCGCCTTTTTGCAATTTACGACTTACGGCATGGTCGTGCGCGCAGGTATGCGTGATCGGGAGACTGTTGGGCTTCTCGGTATTAATATCGAGCGGCGCTTCACTATTGTGTTTGCCATTGCGGCTGTCGTTGCGGGTGTTGCGGGCGTGATGTATACGCCGATCCTGCCGCCTGATTACCATCTCGGTATGGATTTTCTGGTGCTTTCCTTCGTTGTTGTTGTTGTGGGTGGCATGGGGTCTCTTGGTGGCGCGGTGCTCGCCGGGTTCCTGTTGGGGATTGTACAATCTTTCGCCTCGATGAATGAAGTTAAGGAGATATTCCCTGGGATCGACCAGATTATTCTATATCTCGTCGCCGTTGTAATTTTGCTGGTCTTACCACGCGGTCTTATGGGCCGGGCTGGAGTGATGGATGACTAATACCAAGAAGCCGCTTCTTAATGATGCGTTTGTCGTAATCATTTTTGCCGCCGCCATCTTGGCGATGCCGATCTGGCTTGATCCGATTGGCGGCAATTATCCGGATCTGCTGCAGAAATTTGCTATTTATGGAATTTTTGCCATTGGATTTAACATCCTTTTTGGCTTGACCGGCTATCTATCTTTCGGTCACGCAGCATTTCTCGGTGTTGGTTCATATGCCGCCGTATGGTCGTTCAAGCTGTTGACCATGAATGTCCTTCCGGCAGTGGTTTTCGGGGTTTTGTTTGCAGGGATACTTGCTGCAATCATCGGCTTTCTGAGTTTGCGCCGGACGGGGATTTACTTCTCGATCCTTACGCTGGCCTTTGCGCAGATGTCCTACAACCTCGCTTATTCGGTGCTCACGCCGATAACAAACGGGGAAACAGGATTGCAATTGGCCCGTTCCGATCCACGCATCCTTGATAGTCTGTTCTCAGATGGTTCGGTAGGAGCGGGACTTCCGAGTACGGATCTCTTCGGTGAAACGATGAGTGGCTATCCCGGCTTTTATTTCTGCGCCGTTCTGCTGATTATCTGTTTTTATATTTCCTTGCGTATTTTCCGGTCTCCTTTCGGATTGATGCTGAAAGGGATCAAGTCTAACCAGAACCGGATGAAATATACGGGATTAAACACGCGGCCCTATATGCTGACGGCGTTTATCATTTCCGGCATGTATGCCGGATTGGCAGGTAGCCTGCTCGCAGTAACTGATCCACTGGCCGGTGCGGAGAGAATGCAGTGGACAGCTTCGGGCGAAGTTGTCCTGATGACCATCCTTGGCGGTGCCGGAACACTTGTCGGACCGATGCTCGGTGCGGGTTTGATAAAGTATTTTGAAAATATCTTTTCCTCCTTCGATGATAATGTGCTGACGCAGGCCTTCTCCTTCCTTCCTGACAGCGTTGTTGAGTTTGTGGTGCCGGTCGTCGGCCTTTTCGTTGGCAGTGGTTGGCATCTGACATTGGGATTATTGTTTATGATCATTGTGATTTTCCTGCCCGGCGGGCTGGTGGAAGGTTTCCGCCGTATCGTCAATTATTTCAGGTCTGGCGGGAAAACGAAGCCGCAGTCCGTAGAAGCGCATAATCAGGCTGGCGAGTAAAAGGGTAAATCATGGGCGATCTCGTTCTTCATCTGGAAAATATCAATAAAAGCTTTGGCGGACTTAGTGCGCTTTCTGATGTCAATTTGCATGTGGAGGAAGGGACGACGCATGCCATTATTGGCCCGAATGGCGCGGGAAAATCGACGCTACTGAATGTTTGTATAGGTCGATTAAAGCCCGATACCGGGGCTGTGACTTTCGGAGGCGAGGTTTTGACGGGCAAGCAGCCCCATGAAATCGCCCAACTTGGTGTTGCCCGGGTTTTTCAGACACCAGAGATTTTTCAGGAAATGACACTGATTGAGAATGTCATGATCCCGGCCCTTTCTCATCGCGATGGCGCGTTCCGGTTAAATGCCGCCGAATTATTGAGCCGGCAAGGGGAACTCCGTGATGAGGCGGAGCATATTCTAGAAGATGTGGGACTAAAAGACATGATGAGGACTGAAGCCGGAAGCCTCAGTCGCGGAGATAAACGTCGGCTGGAGCTTGGCATGTGTCTGATATTGCGGCCACGGCTTTTACTTCTCGACGAGCCGACTGCGGGCATGGCGCGCCATGATACAAACCAAACAATAGAACTTTTAAAGAAGATTAAGTCACGTGGCATGACAAAAGTCATTATCGAGCATGACATGCATGTTGTTTTTAGTCTGGCGGATAAGGTGAGTGTTCTGGCGAGGGGACAGATCATTGCTGGTGGCGATCCTCAGAGCGTACGCGAGGATCCGAAGGTCAAGGAAGCGTATTTGGGAGGGGCAAATTAATGTCTGAGACATCGGAAAAAATGCCCTATTTTAGTGTGAAAGATATCCATGCTTACTATGGCGAATCCTATATCGTGCAAGGTGTTTCCTTTGATGTTGAGGAAGGGGACATCGTCGCTTTGCTTGGCCGGAACGGTGCCGGAAAAACGTCCACTTTACGAGCGCTTGCCCGGGTTGACAGCCCGGCCTTGAAGCGGGGGGAGATCTATCTCAATGGTGAGGCAATTCACCCTCTCAAGGCCTATCAGGCCGCACGCGCCGGTATCCAGCTTGTGCCAGAAGATCGTCGTATCATTGGCGGGCTGACTGTAGAAGAGAATTTAGAGCTTTCGCAGGTGGCAGAACCTAAGGGATGGGAAATAGAGCGTATCTATGATCATTTCCCGCGGCTCGGTGAACGGCGAAATCAGGATGCGATAACGATGTCTGGTGGGGAGCAGCAAATGCTGGCCGTTGCGAGGGCGCTCGCGCGGGATGTGAAATTGTTGTTCCTAGATGAACCATATGAGGGCCTCGCCCCGGTTATTGTTCAGGAAATTGAGAAAATTCTGCTCGAAGTCAAAAAGCTGGGTATTACCACGATTATCGTCGAACAGAACGCAGTTGCGGCATTGCAGCTTGCTGACAAGGCGCTTATTCTGGATATGGGGCAGATTGCGTTTCGTGGAACGGCGCAGCAGGTTTTGGACGACCAAGAGTTACGGCATGAATATCTTGCGATCTGAACGAGAGAGTTTCAGAATTTTCTGACATTTAGGTTGTATTTAGGTGGAGACGACCGCATAAATATCCTGTCGATTACCGCCGATACTTTGACGTTGAAAAACTGTATGTTGGGTGAAAGGACTTAGAAGGATGTCAGCAAAGGATCTATATCCCGTACCTGAGGAACTTGCGAAAACAGCTTGGGCCGATAAAACGAGTTACCAGGCGATGTACCGCGCATCGGTTGAAGATCCCGATGCCTTCTGGGGTGAGCATGGAAAACGGATTGACTGGATCAAGCCGTATACAAAAGTAAAAGATGTCTCCTTTGCCAAGGACGACTTGCATATCAAATGGTTCTATGACGGGACGTTAAACGTCAGTTACAACTGTCTCGACCGTCATCTGGAAAAACGCGGCGACAGCCCTGCCATTATCTGGGAAGGGGACGATCCGAATGACGACAAGACCCTGACTTATCGCGAATTACATGCTGAGGTATGTAAATTCTCGAACGTGCTTAAGGCTCAGGGCATCAAGAAAGGGGATCGCGTTACGCTCTATATGCCGATGATCGTCGAGGCGGCGGTGGCGATGTTGGCCTGCACGCGCATAGGAGCGGTTCATTCCATTGTGTTTGGCGGGTTCTCTCCAGATGCGCTCGCAGGACGAATTCGGGATTGTAAATCAAATTGTGTGATTACTGCCGACGAAGGAGTTCGAGGGGGGCGTCCAATTCCCCTGAAAGCTAATACAGATGAAGCGCTGGCGGAATGTCCAGATTGCACAACCTGTATTGTTGTCAAGCGCACCGGCGGAGACGTTGAGTGGGTTGAAGGTCGGGATGTTTGGTATCACGAGGAAATGGACAAGGTTGATGCAGACTGCCCGCCTGCGGAAATGAACGCGGAAGATCCCTTGTTCATTCTGTACACCTCCGGTTCGACAGGCCAGCCAAAGGGTGTGCTACATACCACTGGCGGCTATATCGTTTACGCGGCGATGACCCATCGCTATGTATTTGACTATCATGATGGCGACATTTACTGGTGTACGGCGGATGTCGGCTGGGTAACGGGACATAGTTATATCGTTTACGGGCCGCTTGCCAATGGTGCGACGACCTTGATGTTCGAGGGTGTGCCGAACTATCCTACGGTCTCGCGTTTTTGGGAAGTATGCGACAAGCATAAGGTCAATATTTTTTATACGGCACCAACGGCGATCCGTGCGCTGATGCGCGACGGAGATGAGCCAGTCAAGAAAACCTCACGGAAGTCGCTTCGTCTGTTGGGATCAGTAGGGGAGCCTATCAACCCGGAAGCTTGGCGTTGGTATAATGACGTTGTCGGCGAGGGGAGATGCCCGATTGTTGATACCTGGTGGCAGACGGAAACGGGGGGCATTTTGATCTCGCCTCTGCCGGGGGCAACCGATTTGAAACCGGGGTCTGCAACACTTCCGTTCTTTGGCGTAGAACCGGTTATGGTCGATAACGACGGTGTTGTTCTGAAGGGGGCCTGTGAAGGCATGCTCTGTATCAAGGATAGTTGGCCCGGCCAGATGCGAACAGTATACGGTGACCATGAGCGGTTTATTCAGACCTACTTCTCTCATTTTGATGGCCTCTATTTTACAGGCGATGGCGCGAGGCGGGATGAAGATGGATACTATTGGATCACCGGACGCGTTGACGATGTGATCAATGTATCCGGCCACAGAATGGGAACCGCGGAGGTGGAAAGCGCTCTTGTGGCACACGAGCTTGTCGCAGAAGCCGCAGTCGTAGGGTATCCGCATGATATCAAAGGGCAGGGGATATATGCCTATGTTACCTTGACGGCGGGTGTCGCACCGTCGGAGGATTTGCGTTCTGAACTTGTCAAATGGGTTCGTCATGAAATTGGCCCTATCGCCACTCCGGATCTGATCCAATGGGCGCCAGGATTACCAAAAACCCGTTCAGGCAAGATTATGCGGCGTATCTTGCGTAAAGTGGCAGAGAATGACTACGGCAGCCTCGGCGATACATCGACATTGGCTGAACCCACGGTTGTTGAGGAATTGATTGATAATAGGATGAATAAGTAAGCGTCTGCTTGTCTGCAAGAATCCTGCAAGATTGACCGATGACAATATCCTAACAAATGGGGTATCTTTAACTAGCAGGAACCGAAGAATATCGGCTCCGATATGAGAGAGCTTCATCAGAAGCCGGAAAAAGTCGCGAGCCATCATAAATTCTCGGGAAAATCGAGGGAGCATACCGCAGCATGACGCATACAGTGCTTGTAGTGGAGGACGAGCCGAATATAGTTTTGTCCTTACAGTTTATCTTAAGGCAGGCGGGTTTCACCGTGCGGGTTGCACGCGATGGGGATCAGGCGTTGCGGGCAATAGAGGACTATGTGCCCGATCTGGTGATACTGGATATTATGTTGCCCAAGCAGGACGGATTTTCCGTATGCGAAGCCATTCGTGCCAACGCTGCCTGTGCCAATGTAAAAATAATCATGCTATCGGCGAAAAGCCGGGAAGCAGACAAAGAGCGAGCCATTGCGCTTGGCGCTGATGAGTTTGTTACAAAACCCTTCTCCACGCGCGCGTTGGGTAAAATGGTAAAGGAAATTGTCGCCCCTGCGAGTTCGTCATTGCACGCTAAGTAAGCGCTAACAGTGAATGTAGGCGATAAGACGGGTATAGCTGGATGATAAGAACAGGACGGAAAAAAGAATGGTCAATTCTTCTGTTTGTCGTCTGTTTTGTCAGTCTGATGCCGCCGGTTATTTCGCTCTTTGATATTCCGCTGCTTGTGTTCGACATTCCCCTCATCTTTCTGTTCATATTTGGGGTTTGGGCCTTTGCAATTGCAATGACAGCGGTGGGCGCTCGACGAGGTCCGGAGAAGTCCATTGGTCCCCCCGAGGCCGAAAGGGGCATCGCCAATGCAGCCGACTCTGTCCGAGGAAAGCAGTAATGTCAGGCGGGCTGGTACTGACTGTTTCCATTTTATATCTGGGCCTTTTGTTTGCCATCGCACAATTTGTCGATCTGCAATCCGCGAAGGGTCGTCAACTTACCAGAAATCCCTTTATCTATACGTTATCAATCGGTGTGTTTTGTACGTCCTGGACATTTTATGGCAGTGTTGGGCTGGCTGCCACACAAGGTCTTAATTTTCTGCCGATTTATCTTGGCCCCACACTGGTTTTTATTCTCTGGTCAATCGTCTGGGTTAAAATTATCCGCATTTGCAAAGTGCACCGGATCACGTCGATTGCGGACTTTATTGCCTCGCGATACGGCAAGCAGGCGCGGTTGGGCGGGCTCGTCACGATAATCGCGGTGGTCGGTACGATGCCGTATATTTCGTTGCAGCTTAAATCCATTGCAACCAGTTTCCGGATTCTTGTCAGCTCTTCTGAAACAGCCCTTTTGCATGCCCCGAATGAGCCTATTTTCTTCATCGATACGACTTTGATTGTGGCCATTGCGCTGGCACTATTCGCTATCCTTTTCGGAACGCGCCACATCGACGCGAGTGAGCATCATGAGGGATTGGTCGCGGCTATCGCCTTTGAATCGGTGGTGAAGCTGGTTACGTTTCTTGCCGTTGGGTTCTTCGTGACATTCGGACTTTACAACGGATTCGGCGATCTTTTTTCCACCGCCGCAGACAGTGGGCTGGATGCACTTTTTACCGTTTCCAGCGATAATGACTACAGCCTCTGGATGACAATGACGATCCTGTCCATGGCGGCCATCATTTGTCTGCCACGGCAGTTTTATATGACAGCAGTGGAAAACCCGGACGAGTCATTTTTGCGAAAGGCAACCTGGTTGTTTCCGCTCTATCTTCTGGTGATCAACATTTTTGTCTTGCCGATCGCGCTCGCGGGCCGCATGTCCTTTGGGGGAGCCTCTGCCGATGCGGATATGTTCATGCTGACAGTGCCGCTGTTTCATGATCAGGCTTTTTTGGCACTTATCGCCTTCATTGGTGGATTATCGGCAGCTACGTCAATGGTTATCGTTGCTTCCATTGCATTGGCGACCATGGTCTGTAACGATCTCATCATGCCGCTCCTGCTCCGTTGGCGCGGTCTGAATATCAACAAGAATGACGACCTGACCGGGCTGCTGCTCACAATTCGACGGGTGAGTATTCTTCTGATCCTGATCCTAGGGTATGTTTATTATCTCATCGCGAGCGAGTCATATTCCCTTGTGACCATTGGTCTTGTCTCTTTTGCGGCGGCAGCGCAATTCACCCCGGCCATTATTGGCGGAATTTTCTGGAAAGGGGCATCGTATCGAGGGGCAATGACGGGCTTAGCGCTAGGCTTCATCGTCTGGCTTTATACTTTACTTCTCCCGTCGTTTGCTCAATCTGGATGGCTACCAATCAGCTTTATCGAAAATGGGCCTTATGGCGCGACACTTCTCAAACCCTATGCGCTGTTCGGTATGGACGGGTTTGATCGCCTCACGCACGCCCTGTTCTGGAGCATGCTGGCGAATATCGGTGCTTACTGGATCGTTTCGTTGCTTTCGCATCAGACCGCTATTGAGCGTATTCAGGGGACATTGTTTGTTGATGTATTCGGGCACACGGATGATGACCGTGATAGTCGGTACTGGCGCGGCTCCGCGACGGTTGCGGATTTGCAGCAGCTTGTGGGTCGGTTTGTGGGCGTACAACGAGCAGCGCAGGCTTTCTCTGATTTCGCTGCGGAACGAGATATAAACCTTCGTAAGATCCAATCGGCCGATGCGGCCCTGCTCGACTTTGCCGAGAAGATGTTGGCGGGCGCTATTGGATCTGCAACCGCGCGGGTGATGGTAGGATCCGTGGTCAAGGGGGAGATTGTCGGCCTTGAAGAGGTGTACCGTATTCTCGATGAAACCAGTCAGGTAATTGAGTACAGCCATCGGCTGGAACAAAAATCTGCCGAGCTCGAACAGGCAACAGCTCAGCTTCGCAATGCCAATGAGCGGCTGAAAGAACTGGATTCCCTGAAGGATCATTTCCTTTCTATGGTCAGCCATGAGCTCCGTACACCATTGACATCACTTCGTGCTTTCGGGGAAATTCTGATCGATAACCCGGAGGTGTCACCTGAAGAACGGGAGCGCTTTTTGAATGTCATTATCAAGGAAAGCTCACGTCTGACCCGTCTCATCGATCAGCTTCTTGATCTTGCTCGCATGGAAGCGGGACAGATGGACTGGTCTCTGGATACAGTAGACATTGCGGCCACAATACGCGAGGCAATGGCAACGCTTGCCGGCCTTATCCAGGAAAATGAAGTCGAAGTGGAGGTGCGAATTCCGGAAAACCTGCCGATGGTGCGGGCGGACCGGGACCAGCTCATTCAGGTGGTTATCAATCTGGTGTCAAACGCCATCAAGTTCTGTGACAAGGAAAAGGGGCGTATTGATCTTACGGTTTCTGTACGAGATGACATGCTGGAAGTCAGCGTTGCAGACAATGGCAAAGGGATTCCTGTTGATATGATGGAGCTGATATTTGAAAAATTCCATCAGTCGATTGGTCGTGATGAAGATAAACCGCAAGGGTCCGGCCTCGGATTGGCAATCTGCCGCGAGATTGTGTCTTTTCTTGGTGGTCACATATGGGTTGCAAATAAGGAGAAGAGCGGGGCTATTTTTGCCTTTACTGTCCCACGCGCGGATCGACAGGATGTCAGACTTTCGGCTGAATAGAAGATATCAACTGAAAGCTCTGTAGATCATGATAAAGCCAATCAGCACGACCAGTCCCAGTACAAATTTCTTAAAAGTCTTTTGATCAATGAGGTGGCGCACCTTGGTTCCGACCCACATTCCCGCGAAGAGCGGACCCAGGCCGATCAAACTGTAAACTGCTTCCGTAGGTTTCAGAAAGTTCATGCTTTGCAGACTGAGTAGCAGGAAAATACTGCCGCCAAAAAGCATGACACTGACCGCCGCGACGAATTTTTCCTTATCCAGACCAAGAGCAATAAAGAAGAAGACGGGGAGTGTTCCGAACAGCGTTGTTATCCCTCCGATAATGCCAGCGGCAAGGCCAACTGTTGGGCCGGAAATTTTTTCATGTGAGCTGAGGAAGGAAAAGGAAACACCGAAATATTCCAATCCGGAAATAAGGATGAGAAAACTACCAACCGCGATGAGAAGATACTTCGTGTCTACAGTAGAGAGCATGAACACGCCGATCGGCAGCCCAATAAACAGCCCGAGTAGCAGTAGCCAGTGCCGGGCGATCGAGGACTTGATCTGACCGGAAATGACCATCTGAACAAAATTAGTGATAACCATCGGTAAGGTCATTATGGCAACTGCGGAGGGAAGGTTCATAAAAAAGACGATGATGGGGACCGCGATTGTCGGCAGGCCGAAGGCAGAGATACCTTTAACAACACCGCCTAGCGCAAAGGCAATACATACCACGAGCAAATGGAAAAGATTGAAATCCGGAAGATATTGAGTGATCATGGCAAGGGCCGCATTCAGAACAAAAAATCCAGTCAGGGTGGAAATCGACCCTGACAGTCTCAGAAAACTATGGACCATAAAAACACATCGCCGCCAACCACTTTATTTAGTTGATGGCGATATAATATCTAACTCGGAGAAAAAATCTTGAAAGCTTGGGTAATTAGTGGAGAGGGCGGTATCGACGGCCTGCAGATGATCGAGCGGGATATCCCAAAGCCCGATCCCGGAGAAATTCTGGTGCGCCTGAAGGCAAATTCCATCAACTACCGCGATCTGTCCACTATAAAGAATGCTGGTGCACGCGGCATCACGGGAGAGCGAATTCCGAATTCCGATGGTGCCGGTATTGTTGAGGAGGTCGGATCGGGTGTGACAGCCTTTAAAACAGGTGATCGCGTTGTTGGCACCTTTTTCCAGAACTGGCTCAGCGGCGGAATTCATGACGATGTTATGCCGAGTGCACTGGGCGGTCCTATCGACGGGCTGCTGTGCGAATATGCTCTGTTGAAGGAAACAGGCGCACTCCCCATTCCGGAGCATCTTTCCTTTGAAGAGGCGGCAACACTGCCTTGCGCGGGCCTTACCGCATGGCATTGCCTAATAGACGGCGGCAAGGCGCAGGCCGGGCAGACGGCTTTATTGCTGGGCACGGGTGGCGTGTCAATTTTTGCACAACAGATTGCCAAAGCCTCCGGCATCCGGACGATCCTGACTTCCAGCAGTGATGATAAACTGGCACGTGCCAAGACGCTTGGTGCTGACGTGCTGATTAACTATCGGGATCATCCGAATTGGGAAGAGAAAGTGATGGAGGCGACCGACGGTCAAGGCGTTGATCTTGTGGTCGAGGTTGGTGGCGCTGGAACATTGGAAAAATCAATTGCTTCCGTTCGGGTTGGCGGGCGGATTTCGCTTGTGGGTATCCTCACAGGTGGCCAGATGGATCCGACGTCCATCATGCGAAAATCTATCACGCTTCAGGGGATTTATGTCGGCCCGCGAGATATGTTTGCGCGAATGAATGCGGCCCTTCAGCAAAGTAAAATTCATCCTGTCATCGATGCGACCGTTGACTTCACAGATGCGAAAGAGGCTTACAGGATGATGGAAAAGGCCGGCCATTTTGGCAAGATTGTTGTCACTATTTAAGTGCGCATAGAACGTAACAGGAGAAAATTATGAAATTAGTTAGATATGGCGAATTTGGTGCGGAAAAGCCCGGAATTATTGACGAACAGGGGAACATAAGGGATCTGACCGGCATTGTTCCGGATATTTCAGGAGATGTCCTCTCAGATGAAGGGCTTGCTAAATTGAAAGCTTTGGATTTTGGTGCCCTACCAAATGTAGAGGGAGAGCCGCGAATTGGTGCTTGCGTTGGAAATATAGGAAAGTTCGCTTGTATCGGACTTAACTATTCTGACCACGCCGCGGAAGCGGGACAGCCAGTCCCAAGTGAGCCCATTCTCTTTATGAAGGCAACATCGGCCGTTTGCGGGCCGAATGATGATGTGGAAATCCCTCGTGCCTCAAAGAAAACGGACTGGGAGGTTGAGCTTGCAGTCGTCATCGGCAAGCGTGCTAAATATGTGACGGAGGAGGAAGCCCTCGACCATGTCGCCGGTTATTGTGTGGCCAATGATGTGTCCGAGCGGGAGTTTCAGTCCGAGCGTGGTGGCAATTGGACCAAGGGCAAGAGCCACGATACTTTCGGCCCTCTCGGTCCGTGGTTGGTGACGCGCGACGAAGTTCCGGACCCGCAGGCGCTTAACCTCTGGCTCGACGTGGATGGGGTTCGGCAGCAAGATGGCACGACGGCAACCATGATATTTGGTGTCGCCAAGATTATTTCCTATCTCAGTCAATTTATGACTCTGAATGTTGGGGACGTCATTTCCACCGGCACGCCTCCTGGTGTTGGCATGGGAAAGAAGCCAAGTCCTGTATTCCTCAAACCCGGACAGGAAATGAAGCTGGGTGTAGAAGGCCTTGGCGTACAGCAGCAGAAAACCGTTCAAGCATAAATAATTTAGACCCAGGAAAAGGAACGCATGTCGTGAAACCCGTTCATCAACCCGAAAGTCTTGGCTTTGAACCCAAGCGTCTTGAGTATATTACCGACTGGATGAATAGATATGTCGACGGCGGAAAGCTCGCGGGGGCGCAAACGCTAATCGCCCGAAGCGGCAAAATCGCTTATTCGAAATCTGTTGGTCAAGCAGATCGAGAAAATAATAATCCATGGACTGACGATACCATGGCGCGGTTCTATTCCATGACCAAGCCGATCACATCTGTTGCCTTGATGATGCTGTATGAAAAGGGATTGTTTCATCTGGATGATCCGCTGGAGGAATTTATTCCGGCCTTCAAGGACATGCAGGTTCTCAGGCCTCAGGCCCGCAGTATTGACGATACCGAGCCGGCAACCAGTAAAATCACGGTGCATAACCTGCTGACCCACATGTCTGGTATGACTTACGGGTTTAATGAAGGTGTTCTCGGCAAATATTATAATGCCAATAAGATGGATTTCGGAACGACGCGGGGTAGCCTGGAAGGCCAAATCCAGCAACTGTCGGAGATGCCGCTGCAATTCAATCCGGGTAGCCGCTGGAACTATGGCGTATCGACTGATGTTGTCGGTCGACTGGTTGAGATTATTTCAGGTCAGGATCTCAAATCATATTTTCATGAGCATATTTTCAAACCGCTTGGAATGGTGGACACCGATTTCGGGATACCGGAAGAGAAAATAGATCGTTACGCTACCGCATATGGTGCGGATGATACCGGTGCTATGACGGTGCTGGATTCCGCGGCGAAAAGCGCGTTTCGAATGGAGAAAGTCGCCTGCTATTCCGGCGGTGGCGGACTGATTTCAACGGCGTCCGATTACCTTAAGTTCGCGGAGATGCTACGTTGCAAGGGTGCCTATGAGGGTGGCCAGCTTTTGGGACCACGTACTGTCGATTTCATGATGGAAAATCATCTGGATGGCGACCTTGCTCAATATGGTCAGGCGGTTTTCTCCGAGGTGTCATTCGTGGGGGTCGGTTTTGGACTCGGTGGATGGGTCATGATAGATCCGGCGCTGTCACAGATGATGGGCTCTCCCGGTGATTTTGGATGGGGCGGTATGGCAAGCACAGTATTCTGGGTTGATCCGATAGAGGACATGACTGTTGTTTTCCTGACCCAATTCATTCCGAGCAGCCATTATCCATTACGGAAGGAACTGCGCGCGCTGGTTTATCAAGCAATAATGGATTGATGGTGGGGTGTCGTAAAACTGACATGAAATAGCAAATTTTGCGTCACGGATCGGACATTTAGCTGCAACAATCATTTGAGATGTTCTCCCTAAATCTCTCGAAAGAGTAATTAGGAGTATGTCTTGGAACCGTTACGATTTAATAATCTGGAACTTCGTCTGGCAAACAGTGCCGCAGATCTGGATGCGGCGCAGTCTTTGCGCTATCGCATTTTCTATGAAGAAATGGGGGCGAAACCGTCGGTTCTTTGTCAGGAAAAATCTCGTGATGTGGATCGGTATGACGCGTTTTGCGATCATCTACTCGTCATTGATCTTGAAAAAGGCACGGAGGCGGCGCCTTGCGTTGTCGGAACCTATCGTTTCCTTCGGAGTAGCGTTGCTCAGAAGCATGGCGGCTTTTATTCACAATCAGAATTTGATCTTTGTAATCTGACGATCTTTCCGGGCGAAATCATGGAGTTGGGCCGTTCTTGCATCGACGCGGCCTATCGCCGACGCGGTGCGATGCAGCTTTTATGGCGTGGTATTGCGTCCTATATCCATATTCATGACGTTCAGATTATGTTCGGCTGTGGCAGTATTCATGGCACGGATCTGAAAGAGCAGGCGCGAGTACTTTCCTATCTGCATCATTTCCATAAGGCGCCGGGACATCTGCGTCCGCGCGCCCTCGACAAACATTATATCCCGATGAAAATGATGAAACGCAAGGAAGTGGATATCGAGCTTGCACAGCGTGAATTGCCTCCGCTTCTAAAAGGTTATTTACGCCTTGGCGGGTATATCGGAGACGGTGCCGTTATTGACCATCAATTCAATACCATTGATGTGTGCGTTATCGTGGAAACGGAAAATGTAACGAACAAATATATCCGTCATTTTTCGCGGGACAGACGGGAAAAGGAAAAGGTGCCTGCCCCTGTGGCAACGGGAAATCCGGTTCAGATTTATTCTTAATCCGTTGACGCACCCTGTGAAATCCACCAGCCGATAATCTTTCGCTCCTCATCCGTCATCTGGGTGAGGTTGCCAAGTGGCATGGTTTTCGTATCGACGGTTTGTTGCTTGATGCGGGTCTTCTCACGGGCGATTTGCGCAGATGTTTCCAGTCTGACACCTTTGGGAGGGGTCTCAAAATCCGTATTCGTCGGCTTGGCGGCATGACAGCTTGTGCAGCGTTCATGGATGATGGTCTCAACCGTCGCAAAAGAAATCTTCTCGGTGGGCGCATCCTCGGACTTAGGGGCGGCCGCATAGGCAATGGCGAAGAAAAGGACAAAGGCGATGGGTAGCAGAATAAACCCTTGCTTCGCACGCCCCTGATTTTTCATATTGAAAAAATGCCTGACCAATACTCCAACAAGGGAGATGCCTGCCAGCAGCAACCAACCGTATGGGTTGCCGTAGGTCATGGGATAATGGTTGCTGATCATGATGAACAAAACCGGCAGGGTGAAATAATTGTTATGCAGCGATCTTTGCTTTGCCCGGAGACCATAAACCGGATCGGGGGGCTCGCCCTTTTTTGCAGCGGAAACAAGCGCGACCTGCCCCGGAATGATGATCATCAAAACGTTCGCGACCATGATCGTTCCCATGATTGCCCCGACGTGAATATAGGCGCCGCGGCCGCTGAATACCTGCGATAGCCCGAATGACGCCAGAGTGAGCAAGGTAAACAGGACAAGGCCGAAGATCATTTGATTGTTAATCAGGGGGGACTTGCAAAGGAGATCATAGATGATCCAGCCACCAATGATGGAACCCAGACCGATCAGGATGGCGGCATCAGTGGAAATATCTGCAATACTCCTATCGATGAGATAGATGTCTGCGCCGAAATAATAGAGGATCGTCAGCAGAATAAACCCGCTGATCCATGTGAAATAGGCCTCATACTTGAACCAATGGAGCGTTTGTGGAATTGCGGGCGGGGCCATGCGATATTTTTGAACTTCATAAAATCCACCGCCATGCACGGCCCATAGTTCCCCACCAACACCTGCTTTGTCTTTGCATCCTTCTTTCTCCGGCGGTGTAAGGTTCATATCGAGCCAGACAAAGTAAAAGGATGCCCCGATCCAGGCAATGCCGGTGATCATATGGATCCAGCGGACAGCGAGTTGAAACCATTCCATCAATTCAAATTCCATCAACTTCCCCTATGACACCCTGTTATGCTGGATGGTTTTTCCCAGAATTTCGGCTGTCTCATTGCCGGCGGTGAGACGGCGGTATGCGGTGATGATTTGTGCGGCAGCATATCTTGCCTCGGCCTCAGTTGTTGTGCGCCCAATCCCCAGCCGGAATGTTGCCGCGGTTTCGACAGCGCTCCTTCCCATCGCTTTCAAGACATGTGACGGTTCCCCAGCCATTGTGCTGCAGGCCGATCCCGTGCTGACGGCAAGGTCTGGAAGCTCGTATAGGAGGTTTTCCGCGTCCATGTCAGCAAAGCTGAGACTGAGACATCCGGGTATATGAGGTACTTCCTCCCCATTTATCTCAACCGCATTTACCAGCTCAGTAGTTAGGTGATGCGTAATGATTGAGCGCAGCCGTTGGAGATGATTATGATCACTTGATCTGTTTTCGGCGATTATCCGGCAGGCTTCTCCAAGCCCAACGCAAGCAGCCGTGGGAAGGGTTCCTGGGCGAATGGATCGTTGCTGTGCCCCACCGTAGAAGAGTGGGGCAATGTCTGTTCTTTCCCGCACATAAAGGGCGCCAATGCCCATTGGGCCGTATAGCTTGTGACCTGACAGGCTGAGGAGGGATATGTCTTGCGCGATCACGTCAATTTTTTCTGTCGCGAGCGCCTGTACTGTGTCCGTATGAAAAAGAATATCACGTTCCGCGCAAATCCGACCAATGGCGGAGATGTCCTGACAGATACCGGTCTCGTTATTGGCGGCCATGACCGAAACCAGAATTGTCTCGGGTCGTATGGTCGATGTGAGAGCATCAATATCTATCAAGCCGTTTTTATCGACCGACAGAACTGTGACATCGATATCTTCGTATGCAGCAAGATATTCGAGTGGTTGCAGGATGGATTCATGCTCTGTTCGAACGGAGATGATATGGCGCGGACTGCTTAGGGCGTTGGCAATGCCGAGTAGCGCAAGATTGTTGGCTTCTGTCGCGCCAGAGGTGAAGATGATTTCATGTGGCTGCGCATTGATCAGCCCCGCAATATGACCTTGGGCCTCTTCAATTTTGCGGCGGGCCTTATGGCCAAAACTATGTGTATTGCTGTGCGGATTGCCGGGTAAGTATTTCTGACAGTCTGCCATTGCTTTTTCCACCTGAGGGTCGAGCGGTGTCGACGCCTGGTAATCCAGATAAATGGGGAGTGTCAGGATTTCCCCTGCGAAGGTTATTTGGCGGTGCTCTGTTGTTGGGCTGCGCATGGCTCAGGCCCCATACGCCTCAAGCCGGGAAATCATCGCCTGCTTCTCCGTGTCGCTGCAGAAGCTTGCTTCAAAACCGTTTCTGGCGAGGTTGAGAATTTCCTCTTTTGTAAGGTTGAGGCTTTCGGTGATTGCCTCGAAATTTTCGTTCATATAGCCCCCGAAATAGGCGGGATCATCAGAATTAACAGTCGCCTTCAACCCAAGCTCCAGCATTTTCTTTATGGGGTGCGCACGCATGTCGGTGACCCCCGCGAGCTTGTAGTTGGAAAGTGGACAGACTGTAAGGGCAATTTGGCTTTCTGCCAGCCGCATCACCAGCGCAGCATCTTCAAGCGCCCGGTTGCCATGGTCCAGCCGATCAACCTTGAGCAGGTCGAGGGCTTCACAAACATATTCCGGCGGTCCTTCCTCACCGGCATGAGCAACGGCAAGAAATCCTTCTGCCTTTGCCTTTTCGAAAACGCGTGCAAATTTGGAAGGGGGATGACCCATTTCCGAAGAATCAAGACCAACGGCAATGATCCGGTCGCGATAGGGAAGTGCCTCGGCAAGGGTGGCAAAAGCGGCGTCTTCGCTTAGGTGCCGGAGAAAGCTCATAATGAGATTGGAGGTAATACCGTATTTTTCAAGCCCATCGCTCAGCGCCCGGGTGATGCCCGCGATGACCGTTGCGAAAGTAATACCTCGGTCTGTGTGACCTTGCGGGTCGAAAAAATCTCTACATGGATGACATTCTGCTCGTGCATCTTGGTGAGATAAGCAAATGTCAGGTCGTAAAAATCCTGCTCTTCCAGCAGGACACTCATACCCTGATAATAAATATCCAGAAAATCCTGCAAGTTCGAGAATTGGTAGGCATCCCGGACTTCCTCCACCGTTGCGAATGGAATTTCAACTTTATTACGCCGGGCAAGCGCGAACATCAATTCCGGTTCCAGACTGCCCTCTATATGTAGATGCAACTCTGCTTTCGGCATGTTCCAAATGAATTTTTTTAGGTCATCCATGGATGGATCCATTCAAATCATCTAGTGAAAATATATCTCCGCCGAGGGTGTCAATTCCGGCGGAGATATGTGCTCGCTGAACCAATTTATTTTGGTAGCTGTCCTTCGACGCCTTCTACGTACCAGTTCATGCCAAGAAGGACGCCATCATCAAGTGACTCGCCTTCTTTCGCGCCGACAGAGCCATCCTGTTTGGTAATGGGTCCGGCAAAGGGCATGATCGTGCCAGCTTCGATTCCTTTTCTGGTTTCTTCCGCAAGTGCAACTACGTCAGCAGGTATAGCGTCGTTATAGGGGGCGAGTTCGACCATTCCTGATTTGAGGCCACCCCAAGTGTCTTCAGACTTCCAGCTTCCATCAAGTACCGCTTTTGTCCGCGCGACATAGTACCCATCCCAATTGTCGATAATAGCGGTAAGCTGTGCCTTGGGAGCGAACTTTGTCATATCTGAAGCCTGACCCACGGCCCAGACACCGCGATTTTCAGCAACCTGAAGAGGGGCGGGACTATCCGTGTGTTGCAGGATGATATCTGCGCCCTGATCAATGAGGGCCTTTGCGGCATCACCTTCCTTGCCCGGGTCATACCAGGTATTTACCCACGCAACCTTTACCGTGACATCGGGGTTAACGCTGCGGGCGGCAAGGGTCATCGCATTGATACCGCGAACCACTTCCGGGATCGGAAACGACCCGATATATCCGATGACGTTTGATTTCGTCATTTTCCCGGCAATCTTCCCGACGACATAGCGACCTTCATAGAACCGAGAGGAATAGGTGCTGACGTTGTCTGCCCGTTTATAGCCTGTTGCATGCTCAAACTTTACATCCGGGAACTGCTTGGCGACTTTCAGGGTTGGGTTCATGAAGCCAAAGGAGGTTGTGTAAATCAGTTTATAGCCATCTGCAGCCATCTGCCGGATGACCGGTTCGCTGCTTGATTCCTTGACGCTTTCGACATAGGTCGTTTTGACTTTGTCACCAAATTCATTTTGAACGGCCTGCCGACCCAGTTCATGGCGATAGGTCCAGCCGTGATCGCCGATTGGCCCGACATAGATGAAACCGATTTTATCTTCTGCGGCGGCCGTTCCGCCCATTAGTAATCCGCCAGCCAGTGCGACAGCGCTAACCAGGCCTGAGAGTTGTTTTCGTGTCATTACTTTCTCCTTCTTAAACTGAAAATTTTAGCTTCATGCCGCCGGATGAAAAATCTTGCCTATGCAAGCCGGCGCATGTTTTCGAATTCGGGATTCATCTTTCGATATCAGGACGAGAACTATTATGGTCGCGAGATACGGCAGCATCGAAAGGACTTGTGAGGGTACGTTAAGTCCGGCGGCTTGTGCGTGCAACTGCAAAATGGTAATACCGCCAAACATATAGGCGCCAACCAGTACCAGCCCGGGTTTCCAGGTTGCAAAGACGATAAGCGCAAGCGCGATCCAACCTCGCCCCGCTGTCATGTTCTCCGCCCACATCGGTGTGTAGGCGAGTGACAGATAAGCGCCGCCGATCCCCGACATTGCACCGCCGAACATAACCGCCAGATAGCGGATTGCGATGACCGGATATCCAATTGAGTGCGCCGCATCATGAGAATCGCCAACGGCACGCAAGACAAGGCCGGCCTTTGTCTTATACAGAAACCAGCTGACAATCGCGACCATGGCAAAAGAGAGATATACCAAGGCATCCTGCGCAAATAAGATGGGCCCGATGAACGGCAGGTCGGACAAACCGGCAATGTTGAGCTTGTTCAGTGCGGAGATAGGTTCACCAACGAATTCCTGACCCATCAATGCACTGAGGCCAACGCCGAAAAGGGTAAGGGCGAGGCCGGTTGCCACCTGGTTCGCCATGAGCGAGAGGGTGAGAACGCCGAAAAGGAATGCCATCACCGCACCGGCGAAAGCCGCCGCACAGACAGCCAGAAAGTAATTCCCTGTCACGAGGGCGGTGATAAATCCGCTGACGGCGCCAACCAGCATCATCCCTTCAACGCCAAGATTGAGTACCCCTGATTTTTCCGTCACGAGTTCGCCGATCCCGGCGAAAACAAGTGGGGTCGCTGCCGTAATAACGGTAAGGATAACCGGCACTATCCAATCAAATCCGCTCATTATGACGTGGCCTTTCTTGCAATATTCAGACGGAACCGATAGTGGACGAGCACATCGCAGGCAAGCAGGAAGAAGAGCACCATTCCCTGAAACACACCAGTGACGGCAACCGGTAAGCCGAGATTAATCTGCGCGGTCTCGCCACCGAGATAGGTGAGTGCCATCAGCAGGCCCGCGAAGAAAATGCCGACAGGGTGAAGCCGACCGAGGAAGGCCACGATAATCGCCGTGAAGCCATATCCCGGCGAGATGGAAGGAACAACCTGATCGATTGGGCCGCTTACCTCCGACAGTCCGGCAATGCCTGAGAGGGCGCCGGCAAAAAGAAGCGTGAACCAGATAATTTTCTTCTGGCTGAAACCGGCATATCCACCGGCGCGCGGTGCCTCCCCGATGACCTTTATCTGAAAGCCAATAAGGGTGCGCGCCATCATGATCCATGCACCGAAAACAGCGAACAGTGCCAAAAGGGTGCCGAAGTGCATTCTCGTGCCTGATATCAGAATGGGCATGTCCGCACTTTCACTGAAAGTTTGGGATTCAGGAAAGTTGAAGCCTGCCGGGTCTCGCCATGGCCCGTGGATCAACAGAGATAGAAGCAGTAGTGCTACATAGACCAGCATCAGGCTGGTCAGAATTTCATTAGCGTTAAAGCGGGTTTTAAAGAACGCGGGGATCGCGGCCCGCGCGGCGCCCCCCAAGGCTCCCATGATAATCATCGCAGGAAGTAGAAAAACGCTGTCGGTTTCAGGAAAATAGATAAAAAGGCTACTGCCCACGATTGCTCCCATCGTGAGTTGTCCTTCCGCGCCGATATTCCAGACATTTGCGCGAAAGCCGACTGACAATCCGATTGCGCATAATATCAGCGGTGTTGCTTTAACGAATAACTCGGAGAATTCATATTGCGTATCAAGTGGAGCAATGAAGAATTGGTACAGCGCCTCGATCGGATTGACCCCAAGCGATTCAAACAGCACGATACTGGTCAGCACCGTCAGAACAAGGGCAATAATCGGGGTCAAATAGACCATCGACTTCGAGTATTCGGCCCTTTTTTCAATTTTAAGCAACATCGGAGACCCCCTCAGTTTCACCCATGCCATGGGTGCCCCCCATCAGGAGCCCGATTTCCTCAATTGTTATTTCGCTCAATTCCCGCCCGACGGACAGACGGCCTTCCGCGATGACGGCAATTCTGTCGCTAATCGCGAAGAGCTCATCTAAATCCTGACTGACCACAAGCACGGCCGCGCCATTCTCGGCAAGATCAATAAGCGTCTGATGGATGAAGGCCGCAGCCCCGGCGTCAACACCCCAGGTCGGGTGGGCGACAATGATAACATTCGGTTGTTGCAGGACTTCACGTCCGACAATGAATTTCTGTAGATTTCCACCTGAAAGGCTGTTGGCTGTATGATAGATTCCAGGAGTTCGGACATCAAATTTCTGCACGATATCCGAGGCATAATCGGATGTGCCCCCATTATTAATAAAGCCGCCATTCAACAGAGACATGCGACGAAATCCGCTTAAAAAGGCGTTTTCTGTCAACATCATTTCAGGCACCGAGCCATGACCCAGCCGATCTTCGGGGACGAAAGCGAGGCCGAGATCGCGCCGCGAGTTCGGACCGAGTTGACCGACTGCCTTATCATCTAATGCAATGGTTTCCGCATCACGGCATGTGGTTTCTCCGCTTAAGGCCGCGAGAAGTTCAATCTGACCATTTCCGGCAACACCCGCGATGCCCAGAATTTCGCCACCGCGAACATCGAAGTTAATGGCGCTAAGGTTGATCCCAAATTCCACATCTGCGTCAATTGAAAGATTGCGGACCTTCAGCCGGATTGGACCCTTCTTCGATGTTTCATGATGTTCAGGCGCTTGAAGGTTCGTGCCGATCATCATCTCTGCAAGGCTTTTTGCGGTTTCCTGGGTTGGATCGCATTCGCTGATATATTTGCCGCCGCGGAGGATAGTTGCCTTGTGGCAGAGCGCCTTTATTTCATCGAGCTTGTGACTGATATAGAGAATGGAGACGCCCTCTTCAGACAGTCGGCGAAGAGTTTCAAACATCTTCTCGGCCTCCTGCGGAGTAAGGACAGAGGTCGGCTCATCCATAATCAGGAGTTTTGGTTTTTGCAACAAGCAGCGGACAATTTCAATGCGCTGCTTCTCACCGACCGAAAGCGTATGGACTTGGCGGTTTGGCTCAAGCGGTAGCCCATAGCTGTTGGAGACTTCGATAATATTTTGTTCGAGAGCCTTCATGTTTTGACGACCAGACATACCCAGAGCAATATTCTCGGTGACAGTCATGGCCTCGAACAAAGAAAAGTGCTGAAAAACCATTCCGATACCGGTTTTGCGGGCGCTATGGGGGTTGGCTATGGAGACGGGAGCACCAGCCCAGATAATGTCACCTTCATCTGCCTGAAGAACACCGTATATAATTTTGACAAGTGTGCTTTTCCCCGCGCCATTCTCCCCGAGCAGCGCATGAATTTCGCCCGGCATGATTTTAAGATCGATATGATCATTGGCAAGGCATCCGGGATAGGCCTTAGTTATGCCGCGCAATTCAAGCTGCGGCGTTACCCCCTCGTTTCCACTCATTTTACTATCCCCGAAATTGTAGGCTCCCTCATATTTGCCGTATCTTCCGTCGTTGTTTCTATCTGGTAAAGCTTTTTCAAGATGAGCTGTTTGCCTCGTTCCGATTGCGTGGCGATATACGCGCCCGTGTTTGCTGATGGCGCCGTAAAAGATCTGTCGCAATACTAAGGGCAATTTCCACCGGGCGTTTTCCGCCGAGTTCCTCGATCCCGATCGGGCATGTTATGCGGGAAATCGCTATGCGATCAAACCCCCGCACAGCCAATCGTTTTTCAAACTTGGACTTTTTGGTTTTTGATCCGATCAAACCGATAAAAGCGGCATCCTCTTTAGTCGACAGTAATTTTTCGCAGATTTCAAGATCGAGCTGGTGGCTATGTGTCATGACGAGGAAATAACTTCCTGCCGGACAGTCGGCTATTGCACTGGCTTCACTTTCCGTAACGACTTTAAGGATGTTTTTCGGAATTTCCGCCGGAAACTCTGATGCACGTGAATCGATCCATTTAATCTGGCAGGGAAGGGGAGTGAGTGCGGTAATTAACGCCCGGCCGACATGACCGGCACCGAATACCGTGACGTTAAATTCTGCATCATGAAGTGACTGAACGAGTGTAAAGTCGGTATTGTGGGATTGCCGGTTTTCAACAATTTCTGTCCCCGGCGAATTGAGCTGCCGTTCAATCGCGGCCTGCAATGGCTTATTCAGGTATATCAGACTGTCGCTTTCACTAACAATCTGATGGCGGCATTCAGTCTCTGACCAGTAAAGCAAAATGGTCGATTTCTCTTTATTTTCATTTAACTGGTTAATTAATATTAATGCGTCATTTTCCTGAAGCTTGTACAGTAGCAACTCAACATAGCCGCCGCAGCATTGCGCAAGTTCCGGCCCAAGCGGCAGCTCATGTATTTCGGAAGATTTGGTTTCATTACTTAGGAGGTCGCGGGCCTTTTCAATGGCAGTATACTCAAGTCTCCCGCCACCAATAGTACCGATACATCTTGTTGTGGTGATCAGCATATTCGCACCAGTATCGCGTGGTGTTGATCCTTTGATCCGTCCGACAGTAACCAGAACAGCGGCGCCGTCACGATCCGGACAATAAGCTTCAGCTATTTCTGACCAGTTGCTCATTGAGCCGCTTCCGTCAGTTTATGCGTCTTTGCGGTTTCTGAAATATTCTGGACTGCCATCAAGACCCTTTCCGGCGTCGCTGGTGCATTCAACTCCGGATAGAAGCGGTAATCCGTGACACTGGATATCGCATCGGCAATCGCATTAAAGGCGGAGATGGCGAGCATTAGCGGTGGTTCTCCCACTGCTTTTGAGCGGAAAATCGTTTCTTCGACATTCTCGCCCTGTTCAAATATCTTCATATTAAAGATAGCGGGGCGGTCACTGCATGCGGGGATTTTGTAGGTCGACGGGGCATGGGTTTTCAAGATGCCCTTGTCATCATAATAAAGCTCCTCCGTCGTCAGCCAGCCCATCCCCTGAATATAGCCGCCCTCAATCTGACCAAGATCAATCGCCGGATTGAGGCTCTTGCCCGCATCATGAAGGATATCGACCGCAACAACTTTGTTTTCCCCTGTCAGTGTATCAATGATCACCTCTGATACGGCGGCGCCATAGGCGAAATAATAGAAGGGGCGCCCACTTAATGTTTCCGCGTCGTAGTGAATTTTTGGAGTGCTATAAAAGCCAGTAGAGGAGAGTGATATACGGCTCATATAAGCAAGTTGCACCAGATCTCGGAAGGAAACAACATGCTTTCCTATACGAATGCGGTTCGGTAGGAATGTAATTTCTGAAAGCTTCACGCCATAATACTCAGCCGCGAATTTTGCCAACCGTTCCTTGATCGCAATGGCGGCGGCTTCTGCGGCCTTTCCGTTAATATCCGCGCCGGAGGAAGCGGCGGTTGCGGATGTATTCGGCACTTTATCGGTACGTGTTGCCGTTATTTTTACCCGCTCAATATCAATCTGGAGAACTTCCGCAACCACCTGCGCGACCTTGATATAGAGACCTTGCCCCATTTCTATGCCGCCATGATTGATCATCACGCTGCCGTCCGTGTAGACATGTAGCAATGCGCCAGCCTGATTTAAATGAGTGGCGGTGAAGGAAATGCCGAATTTCACTGGGGTGAGAGAAATCCCCTTTTTGAGATAAGGACTGGCTTTGTTAAAGGCACGGATTGCTTCGCGGCGTGCGGCGTAGTCAGAGCTCTTTTCAAGCTCGGCAATTATCTCCGGCGCGATGTTATCTTCAACAGTCATTTGATAGGGCGTGACATTGCGCGATTTTTTGCCATAGAGGTTAGCTTTTCGAACGTCAATTGGGTCCTTGCCAAGGTAGCAGGCGATTGCGTCCATCATCCGCTCCGGTGCGAGCATTCCTTGCGGGCCGCCGAAACCACGGAATGCGGTGTTGGAGACCGTGTGGGTCTTGCAGCGGTGGGAGATTATCGTCACATTTTCAAAATAATAACAATTATCCGCATGGAACATCGCACGATCATTGATAGAGGCTGATAAATCTGCGGACCGTCCACAACGGGAGGCAAAGATAAACTCTGCGCCGCTGACGCGCCCGTTATCATCAAAGCCCATTTCAACAGTCACGACAAAATCATGCCGCTTGCCGGTCATAATCATGTCGTCGTCCCGGTCTAGGCGAATTTTCGCGGGACGCCCCGTCAGCTTTGTCGTGAGGCCAGCAATGGCCGCAAACCAGGCACCTTGAGTTTCCTTACCGCCAAAGCCGCCCCCCACGCGCCGAACCTCGACGGTGACGGCGTGATCTGACAAGTTCAGGAATTTTGCGACATTATGCTGTACTTCTGTCGGATGTTGAGTTGAGGAATAAATGAAAATATCACCGTTCTCTCCCGGCAGGGCCAGGGCAACGTGACCCTCCAGATAAAAATGGTCCTGACCGCCGATTTCAAATCGCTGCGTAAGGCGGTGTTTTGCCGCCTTTATCGATGCGGACGCATCACCGCGCCGGATTTCCCGCGTTGGCAGAACGAAGGAGTTGGCGGCCATCGCCTGTTCAACAGTGACAATCGCGGGCAGTTCTTCATACTCAATAATGGCGAGCTTTGCCGCCGCTCGCGCTTGATCGAGCGTTTCGGCCGCCACGGCAAAAAGAGATTGCCCAGCATACTCGACAATTTCTTCCGCGAATACCGGATCATCACCCGCAATGGGGGAGGCATCATTGATCCCCGGCACATCATCCGCCGTTAGCACGACAACGACACCCGGTGCTCGTCGCACAGCCGAAACATCCAACTTCAGGATTTTTGCATGGGCCTTCTCGCTTTGGGCAATATAAAGGTTCAAGAGGTCTTTTGGCTCGGCAATGTCATCAATATAGAGAGCCTCGCCGGCGACCTGCTTCGCGGCGCTATCGTGGTGTCTGGGCGCATGAACCGTGCCCCTGATTACATTCCGGCTGAGTGGCGGGTTACGCACAGGCGAGCCCTCCTTCTCCAAGCAGTCGCGTGGGAACCTCAGGCGTCGCTGTTTCAACATAGAATTTGCGAAGCAGGTTTTGTGCGGCGAGCATCCGATATTGATTGCTGGCCCGCATATCGGAGAGCGGCTGATAGTCCTCCTCCATTAGAGGCAAGGTGTCTGAAATCGTAGTTTCGTTCCAAGCCTGACCGATAATTGCCTTTTCCGTGAGATGCGCACGCTTCGGGATGCCAGCCATGCCACCATAGCAAATTCGAATATCTTCGACAGTATCTCCCTTAAGAGTGAGATGAAAGGCCGCGCAAACGGCTGAGATATCCTGATCAAACCGCTTGGAGATTTTATAAGTTGCAAATTTCGCATCTACCTTCGGGAGAGGGACGGTAACCGCCTCGACAAATTCTCCGGGTTTCAAATCCTGATTGCCATAGTCGATAAAGAAGTCTTCAATCGGAATATCGCGCGGGCCATCTTTGGAGCGCAAATGAAGCCTCGCATTCAACACGATCAAGGCGGGTGGCGTATCTCCGATGGGTGAGCCATTGGCAATGTTGCCGCCAATGGTGCCGCTGTTGCGGATTTGGGTTGACGCAATGCGGCGGATCAACTCCCCGAAGTCGGGGTAAAGCTCTGCAAGTGGGGCCCATGCATCACTATAGGTTACGCTTGCGCCGAGTTTCAGACCACCTTCCTGCGTCTCAATTTCTTTCAGTTCTTGAATCTGCCCAAGATAGATAACCGTCGTCAATTCCCGGTGTTGTTTCGTGATCCAGAGGCCGACATCCGTTGCCCCGGATAGAAGGATTGCATCCGGATAACGGGCAAGAACATCGATTAATTCGTCAACCGTCTTCGGTGCAAAGTAATGACGATCAAGCCATGTCAGGTGAAGTCCGGAATCTTTTTCAAATGCCGCAAGCAGCGCGGAGGTCGCTGTCATCTCAGTATGGAACTTGTCCTTTTCGCTCGATTGAGCAACCGCAACCGCGGCATCAACGATTGTTCCGTAGCCAGTGCAACGACAGAGATTGCCCGCCAAAACATCATTGATATGGGATCTGTCGGTTTTCGGGGTCGAATGCATTTCGGCAAAGAGGGACATGATAAAGCCGGGCGTGCAGAAGCCGCATTGTGTTCCATTGGCATCCACCAGCGCCTTTTGTACCGGATGCAGGGCGCCGTCTTTTTCCTTCAGATCTTCAACAGTGATGAGTTCCTTGCCATCAAGGGTAGGGAGGAACTGAATGCAGGCATTGACGGCCTGATATTTAAGTTTTCCATCAACCAATTCACCGAGAACGACAGTGCAGGCTCCGCAGTCCCCTTCGGCGCAGCCCTCTTTCGTGCCGGTCAGTGCTTTCTCATACCGAAGATAGTTCAGTACCGTCTTCGTCGGATCGATATTCTCCAACTCGACAATTTCACCCCGGTGAACATATCTTACTTTTTGGCGCATGGGAGATGTCCAATCGTGCGTTTTGCCATCATATCATTTCTTCCCATCGCCTTTAACTTCCCCGATAGGTGGAGTAACCATAGGGGGAGATAAGCAGAGGAACGTGATAATGCGCCTCCGTGTCGGCTATGCCAAACCGGAGAACCACCTCATTAAGAAACTTTGGTTCTGGTAGGGCAATGTCTTGGCGGTCAAAGTAATCCCCGGCATGGAAATGAAGCTCAAACTCCCCTTTAGAAAAGGAGTCTCCTTCGATAAGGGGGGCATCGCACCGCCCATCGGCATTCGTATGAGTTGTTTTGATCAGCTTCCACTCATTGCCAGATTGCCGATAAAGCTCAACCCTAATTCCCTCCCCGGGGGTTCCGGCGGCAGTATCGAGAACGTGCGTTGTCAGTTTGCCCATAGCTGTCCTTAAAGAATGGCTTCTGCCCTGCTCCTCCGCAGAACAGTCAAAACTTTGCATTACACAATCTCGATTGTCCACATAATTTATTATTTTTGTATACAATAATTTTCTATATTGTATAAATATGGGGAGGGAATTTAAAAGATTTAAGGAAAACAAATGAGCCGGACTGCCCCAACAGCCGCTTTGACCGAAAGCAATAGTGACTCTCGAAAAACCTCTCAGAATGATCATATTTATGAGGAGATGCTAGACGCCATTCTGGAGCAACGCCTTGCTCCCGGCACCAAGCTCTCCGAAGATACTTTGGGCGAAATATTCGGTGTCAGCCGGACGGTGATCCGCACCGTTTTGCAGCGCCTCTCTCATGAGCGTATTGTTCGAATTCAGCCTAATCGGGGAGCCTTTGTTTCGGAGCCGTCTCCGGAAGAAGCAAGAGAAGTTTTGCAGGCGCGACGCTTGATCGAGGAGGGGATTATTCGTGCGGCCGTTCGTAAACAATCTCCGGCGGATATAAAGGACCTTAAGTGTGCCATTGCCGAAGAACGTCTCAGTCTTGAGACGGGAGATCATGAGGCCTGGGTTCGTTTGTCTGGTGACTTCCATTTGAAGCTGGCGGAGATTGCGGGCAATCAAACGCTGTCGGCATTTTTAAGAGAGCTTGTTTCACGTACCTCCCTTATTATTGTCCAATATCAAAAGGGTACGCTTTCACCTTGTAGCTGCGATGAGCATGCGGAAATAATCAAGGCCATCGCCGCGCGGGATGAAGATCGCGCAATTGCGCTTATGAATGCGCATTTGCAGGCCTGTGAAGATCAACTAAATCTTCGTGAAAATGATACAAAGGCGGATCTCTATTCAATTTTTTCAAAACCCGTTAAAACAGCTGGAAAATCACGGGGTGCAATGTGAATGAGGCGCAGGAATATCCTCGTGATTTGATAGGATACGGGCGAACTCCACCTGATCCGAAGTGGCCGGGAAATGCCCGCGTTGCAGTTCAATTTGTCCTGAATTACGAGGAAGGCGGGGAGAACTGCATTTTGCACGGGGATGATGCGTCCGAATCATTCTTATCCGAGATTATCGGTGCTGATCCCTTGCCCGGAAAACGCCACGTCAGTATGGAATCGCTCTATGAATACGGCAGTCGTGCGGGCGTTTGGCGGATACTGAAACTGTTCGAAAAGTATGATGTGCCAATGACCATATTTGGCGTTGCCATGGCGCTGGAACGAAACCCGAATGTGACCCGCGCATTCGTCGATCTCGGTCATGAGATTTGCAGCCATGGTTATCGTTGGATTAATTATCAGGATGTGCCGGAAGCGGTAGAGCGCGTGCATATGCAAAAAGCAATTGAGATTATTGAACGCATGACCGGAGAGCGTCCTCTTGGGTGGTATACGGGGCGCACAAGTCCGAACACCAGCCGTCTTGTCGCGGAAGAAGGTGGCTTTCTTTATGATGCCGATGCCTATGGCGATGATTTGCCCTACTGGAATTATGAGGCCGGGCGTCATCAATTGGTAATCCCCTATACGCTTGATGCGAACGACATGCGCTTTGCATCTCCGCAGGGCTTTAACAGTGGGGATCAATTCTATGCCTATCTAAAAGATAGTTTTGATACTTTATATGAGGAAGGGGAGGCGAGTCCTAAGATGATGTCAATCGGCTTGCATTGCCGTATTGTCGGGCGGCCAGGGCGGATTGCGGCGCTGAAGCGGTTTATCGAATACGCCCGTGAGCATGATAGGGTTTGGTTCTGTCGCCGCATTGACATCGCTCGGCACTGGCATGAATATCATCCGCCATCCCAGAAAATAGAGCTGCTGTGACAAAGTTTCGATCTTTGCCCAGAAAAATGAACTTCGTTCAATTTATTGAAGTATTTGGCGAGGTTTATGAGCATTCCCCGTGGGTGGCGGAACGTGCCTGGGCCGCGGGTATTTCCGACAAACATGATGAAATTGAAGAATTGGCCCGCCTGATGGCAAAAATTGTCGCGGCGGCAAGTGAGAAAGAGAAACGCGCTCTCATTCACGCGCATCCGGATCTCGCAGGTAAGGCTGCTGTGCAAGGGGAATTAACAGCGGCCTCTACGTCTGAACAGGCAGGGGCCGGGTTGGATAATTGCTCACCAGAGGAATTCGAGGCAATTCAGAATTATAACGCGGCCTATAAGAAAAAATTTGGCTTTCCCTTTATCATGGCGGTGAAGAATAGCAATCGCCATAAAATCCTTGCCGGATTTAAAGCGCGGCTTCAAAATTCGCAAGAAGAAGAGTTTGCCACTGCCCTTGCGGAAATAGACAAGATTGCCCGATTTCGTCTGGCCGAGCTATAGAATTGGGGTCTTCGGATCGCATATGGAGAAATAAATGAGTTTACCAACCGATGATGTTGCCAGCTTCATCCAGAAGTATATCGACCTTGCCTCGTCGCGTCTTGGGGCGGAAGTGATCTTTGCAACGGATGATTTTTTTGCGGATAAATCCCGGCTGATCGATCCGGCGGCGCCGGTATTTATCGCCGATAAATATGATGAAAACGGCAAGTGGATGGATGGCTGGGAAAGCCGCCGAAAGCGTGGCGAGGGATATGATCACTGCATTGTTCGTCTTGGCCTGCCGGGTGTGATTTATGGTGTCGATATTGACACCAGCCACTTTACGGGAAATTTTCCGCCCTCTGCGTCCATCGATGCTTGTCTAGTGGTGGGGGAGCCAGGTTCTGATACGGAATGGACGGAAATCCTCCCCGCCGTCGGTTTGGAAGGCGATAGCCATCATGCGCATGCGGTTTCGAATTCCCGCACCTGGAGCCATTTGCGACTCAACATATACCCTGATGGCGGTGTCGCCCGACTTCGCGTCTATGGGCAGGTCCAATGTAATTGGGATCAGCGTGATCCGGATGAGATGATTGATCTTGCGGCGCTGATCAATGGCGGGCGCGGCATTGCCGCAAGCGATGAACATTATGGCACACCATCGCAAATTCTCTCACCAGGGCGCGGGATCAATATGGGCGATGGTTGGGAGACACGTCGACGGCGAGAGCCCGGCAATGACTGGGCGTTGATTGCTTTAGGTCATCCCGGGGTTATTTCGAAAATCGAAGTCGATACGGCACATTTTAAGGGAAATTATCCTGATCGATGCTCAATTCAGGCGGCGTTGGTATCAGGCGGAACGGACCAATCACTCGTCACGCAAAGCATGTTCTGGAAGACGCTGCTGCCAGAACAGAAGCTTGAAATGGATGCAATCCACAGCTTTGAAAAAGAGGTGGCAGATATTGGCCCTGTGAGTCATGTCCGGCTTAACATTATTCCCGATGGCGGGGTCAGCCGTCTGAGGCTTTATGGGCACATTAGCCGGGACGTAAAATGACCATCAAGATAGAACCGTTGACGAGGGAGGCTTTTGCGCCTTTCGGTGATGTGATCGAGACTGATGGTGCGGAAAATTTTCCAATCAATAATGGATCAACGACCCGCTTTCACGACCTCGCGAAAATAGAGACTGATACCGGCGGGCACGTTCTGGTAAATATCTTTCGCGCAACCCCGCTTGAATATCCGCTGAACATTCGTTTGGTAGAGCGGCACCCGAGAGGAAGTCAGGCTTTTATTCCGCTCAACAATCGGCCCTATCTCGTTCTGGTCGCTCCGAAAGGGGAGCAAGTTCGACCGGATGACTTGCGGCTATTTCGAGCGGAGGGGTATCAGGGGGTCAATTATCGCGCTGGTACGTGGCATCATCCGGTCATGGCACTAGAGGAGGTCAGTGATTTTCTGGTGATCGACCGGGGTGGAGACGGCGCCAATTGCGATGAGATCTATTTTGACGATCCAAACCTGATCCTTACTTTATAGCTTGCTCCGATAGTGATAGCGGTAGAGCACATCACGAAAACCGATACGGCTCCAGAATTCCCGCGCAGCTTTATTTTCTGTCACAACTTGAAGGTACGCCATTGTGACACCTGACTTTTTAGCCGTATGGAGCATATGCCGCGCAATGCGCGCGGCAAAACCCCGTCGGCGAAAACTTGGGTGGGTCGCAAACTCGAAAAGGCCAAGATAGTTCTTGGATTGAACCCCCATACCGCAGGCGACGATTTCTTTCCCGCACAGAATGGCGATAGCCTGAATGTCGAAATTAATCAAGGACAGCATTTCTCGAAAAATATCCTGTTTCGCCATATCCTGCCCCGTTAACGCCGCAACGCCATTCAACCAGACTGCCGAGTTAGAGTCATATATGATGAGATCCTCGCCGGTGTCAGCGTGAATATCTTTCTCAAGTGTCTGCATGCGCACCTCTGTCTCACCGAAGGAGCCATAGTCCCGCGCCGCTAGCATATCATCCAACACTTCATTGGCGAGCGGAGTCAGGCGAAAATGGCAGGGTTGTTCTTCTTTTGCATAGGCCGCTTCGCAGTGATCTATTTTTTCGATCAGCGGTAGCTTCCCTTGCGATACAACATTGACCGAATTGGCGCGACGTGTATGGTTTCGCGCAAACCGCAAGTGCCAACCGTCATAGATTTCGGTTTTGAGCGCCGGGATGGCGGAAAGGGAATGGGCTTCTATTTCAGCAATCCGATGTAACATAAGACGCCATAAAGTTTATTTGAGTTGGTATTCCTGAGAGGGCCCAGAATAGTTACCCATACTGCCACAGGAGCATTGGTCTGCCCATGAGTTCTTTTTTCAAGCCGCAGAAAGTTCGCCTGATGGCGACGTGTGTGCTGGGAATGATCTTGATCACAGTACTGTTTTTGCGGTTCGTTGATCTGCGCCCCGAGGTGTCGCCAGATTTCTTCTTTAGCTCAAATGATCCAGAGCTTGCTCAGTCTGCAGCCATTCATGATCTCTTTCCTTCTGATGAATTCCTGATTATCAGCGTTGCTGGACGAGATATTTTTTCTCCTCGATATTATGCGCGGCTAATAAATTTGTCGGAGGATCTTGCCAAGATCCATGGAATAACTCGCCTGATAAGCGTTGCCACAGGCCCAGAGGACGTCAAGGCGGCAAGCGAAAGCCCCTTTTGGCGACCGCTTCTAATCGGCGAAGATAACAGTGCTACATTGATTATTGCCTTTGTCGGTACAAATTCCCCTAATGGTCTGATTGGCGAGATTGAGGCAGCATCAGCGCTCTTCAACGACGGAGACGCGTTTCATATTCGTTTGTCCGGGATGCCCTACATTGTCGAGCAAATACGTCGAAGCTTGATATATGATCTGCAAGTTTTCAGCACAGCATCACTAGTTATTTTTGTCTTCATCCTGTTGATCGTTTTCCGCTCACCGGTGATTGCGCTGGGGGGCTGTGTGAGCGGTATTACTGCTATATTTCTGACTCTGTTGATCTTGCAATTGCTCGGTCAGTCCATCGGTATTCTGACGGCAAATCTCGCCATTATTGTTTTTGTGCTGGTTCAGTCCCAGGCGATTTATTTGACGGCTAATTGGCGGCAAGTAAGTGATCTGGGGGAGCTTGATGCAGTAAGGTATGCCGTTTCGCAGACTTTCCGTGCGTCCTTCTGGTGTATGGTGACGACGCTTCTGGGCTTTGCCGCCCTCCTCAATGTAGCAGCGGAGCCATTGAGCCAGCTTGGAGCTGGGGGCATCGTTGGCTCTTTTGCGGCGCTTCTGTGTTGCTATCTGATCTATCCCGCATTCTTACTCTTCGCGGTCAGGCGATCGACGGAAAAACATGCTGCGAGCGACATTGCAAATAGAAAACCAATAGTTGTCATTCGATACGGAATTGGCGCCTGTTTGATATTGATTGCAGTTGCCTCTGTGCCGGGTCTTTTTCGGTTGAATACCGATCCGAGCCTTCTAAACTATTTTGAGAAAGATTCCGACCTTTTTGAAGGGTTGGCTTTTGTTGATCGAAACGGGGGGAGTAGTCCGCTGAAGCTCGTTGTTCGTCTGAAAGATGGCGGCAGGCTCGACACCGAAGCAGGTTATGAGGCCATGTGGAACTTGCATAACGACTTGCTGGCGGAGAAAAATGTCGGCACTGTCATTTCCCTTCCGGCGCTATTGGCGGAGGCCAACTCACATCCGTTGGCCTTTTTGCTGCCATGGCGGGAAATCGTGAGCCTTTTGTCCCTTGGCATTAATGATAACGTAGCGGATAATTTCCTGAATGATGACCGGAACCAGACATTATATCTACTTAGAATGAAAGAAACGTCACGGAACGAGTCTCGCAATACGGTTACACAGCGTCTTCAGGAAATTGTTGCGGCGGCGGGGTTTGAATCGGCCTTGACCGGAGGGGTCTATGCACTACAGGGACGCCTCTCCGATCTTGTGACGCGGAGCCTTATTACCGGAACATCCATGTTGCTTTTGTTGTTTGGGCTGATTGCCTGGATAGTTAGCCGGAGTTGGCAGGTGGCGCTCGCGATGATCCTGACGGCCGCGCTCATCCCCTTGACAGTGCTGGGCAGCGCGGGTTGGTTTAACGTGCCGGTGGATGTTATTTCCGCTCCCGCAGTTAGTGTCTGCTTCGGCATTGCTGTGGATGCGTTGATCCATCTGGCCTTGGCACTTCGGCGAGATGGGTTTCCCGGAAAAGGTGCGGCGGCGATCACGCGAGCACTACAGGAACAATCAGTGGGCATTGTGACGTCCAGCGGTATCATTGCGATTGGTTTCCTGATCTTTTCAATCTCAGCTTTTCCGCCGACCGTTCGGTTCGGCGGCGAGATTGTTTTGGGCGCTCTTTTCGCAGGGGCGGCAACTCTCACTCTTTTCCCATTGTTGGCGAGATTTCTCACTAGAGGAACGAGAGTTGAATGAGCATTGATTTTACAAAAACCGGTTTGCCGGTTGTCGATATTCTGGAGGATGTCGCATCGGCGTTGGAAAATTCTCCGTCGGCCATTCTGGAGGCTGCGCCCGGTGCGGGTAAGACGACGCTGGTGCCGCTCTATTTGCTGCAAAAGGGATTAGTCGGCAGTCAAAAAGTTATCATGCTGGAACCGCGCCGTCTCGCGGCCCGCGCAGCGGCGCGCCGAATGGCGGACCTTCTAGGTGAAGACGTTGGGAAGACGGTTGGTTATCGCGTGCGACTCGATAGCAAGGTCAGCCACCAGACACGGATCGAGGTGGTGACGGAAGGGATATTGACCCGGCGCCTGCAATCTGATCCGGAACTCGCGGGCGTTGGGCTGATTATTTTCGATGAGTTCCATGAACGCAGCCTGCAGACTGATCTGGGTCTCGCTCTGGCGCGACAGGTTCAGGAAGTTTTGCGCGACGATCTGAAGTTACTCTTGATGTCCGCCACGATTGAAGGTGAGCGTCTATCCAATGCCTTGAGTGGCGCACCTGTGATCAAGAGCGAAGGCCGTCAGTTTCCGGTTGAAACAAGGTTTTTGGAGCGGCCTTCTACCAAACGAGTTGAGCAAACTGTAGCGGCGGTCATTGAAGATGCAACGCAGCAAGATGAAGGCGATATTCTTGTCTTCCTGCCCGGCGCTGGGGAGATCAAACGAACAGAGAAGTTGTTAGCAGGATCAGCCAAGCTGAAAGACTCGCTGGTTATGCCGCTTTATGGCAATTTGCCCGCCCGGGAACAGGACCGAGCCATTCAGCCTGACCCGGAGGGAAGACGAAAAATAGTTCTATCGACGGATATTACGGAAACAAGCCTCACTATTGAAGGGGTGAAAATTGTTATCGACGCGGGTTTGGCCCGTAATCCCATGTTTGATCCAAATAGCGGAATGACGGCGCTGGTAACCCGGCGCGTCAGCCGCGCATCGGCGGATCAGCGCCGGGGTCGTGCCGGCCGGTTGGGACCGGGAATATGCTATCGCCTCTGGACGGCGGCGGAGGATCGGGGGCTGATTGATTTTACCTCCCCCGAGATCATGAATGCGGATTTGAGCTCACTTGTTCTGGAGCTTGCTAATTGGGGTGTAAAGGACGTTACGGAGCTATATTGGATGGATGCTCCGCCGCCCGGGCCTTGGGCGCAGGGTCAGGATCTGCTTCGTGCACTTGGTGCCCTTGATGAGGAGGGGAAGATCACTGCACTGGGGCAGGAAATCGTTAAGTTACCACTCCACCCTCGGCTTGCCGGCATGCTTTTGTGCGCTCAGGATATTAACGCTGAGGCTCTCGCTGCCGATATCGCGGCACTCCTTTCGGAAAGAGATATTATGCAGCGTGATCGTGAATTCCCTAATTCCGACATTCGCGCGCGTCTGGAAATTCTCGAAGAGGTAAGGAGAGGCAATGCAAAAAAAGGAAGTTTTGGTTCTTCTCAGCAGGTTTTGCGCGTGAGTAAGGATCTGACCCGAAGACTTTCTATCAAAGATGCTGGAAGAGAAATCGGACTTGCCGGACAATTGCTTGCTTTCGCCTATCCTGACCGCATTGGTGAATTGCGAGAGGGGAGTGAAGTGCAATATCGCCTTAGCGGAGGGCGCGGCGCGCGCCTCGCAGAGAATGACAGTCTTAAAGGAGAGCCCTACATAGTCATCGCTGAGTTGGATGGGAGGGGAAGAGATGCGCGAGTTGATCTTGCCGCGCCGATTACGTCCGAGGAAATCGAGGACAATCTCGCGGATCAGATTGTATCCGTGCGCCGGGTTTACTGGGACGAAAAGAAAGAGCGGGTTATCGCCGTTGAAGAGCGAAAGCTAGGGGCTTTGATGTTGGAAAGCCAGCGTATCAAGAATCCTGCGCCGGAAGAAATATCTACGGCTCTACTGAATGCCATACTTGGAAGGGGGTTGAAGGTCCTCCCGTGGAGTTCTGAAAGCAAATCCTTTATCGACCGTGTCAATTTCGCACGGCATCATGATCCGGAGGGCGGCTGGCCGGATTTATCCCCAGAGGAGCTGGAGGAAACGCTAGATATATGGCTCTTACCCTATCTTGCCGGGCTAACATCCCTTGCAGATATAAAGCAGTTAAACCTGCTGGAGATACTCAAAAACTATTTAAGCTGGGAACAGCTGACGCATCTGGAAAATTTCGCCCCCGCAACGATCAGGGTGCCGAGCGGCTCTGATATTCGCCTTGATTATTCGAATCCAGATACGCCGGTTCTTGCCGTGCGCCTGCAGGAGGTTTTTGGCCTGAGCGATGTTCCAAAGCTGGCGGAGGGACGTGTTGCGGTGTCCGTTCATTTACTGTCCCCAGCGCGACGGCCGGTTCAGATTACGCAGGATCTGGCAAGCTTCTGGCAAAAAACCTATTTGGAGGTGAAAAAGGATTTGAAAGGCCGATATCCTAAACACTACTGGCCCGATGATCCGATGCAGGCCGAAGCAACCCATCGCGCAAAGCCGCGCAAAGCATAGTTTGATATTCTGATCAGATGGCCGCGAGGCAGGCGATCAATATAAAGATTTCCGCCACCTGCTGAATGGCACCCACTACATCTCCTGTTTGCCCACCGATCTGGCGTTTTGCTATCATACCCATCAAGCTGGCACCGATAATCCCGGCCATGAGGGCAATAGCTCCGAGTTGCGGCCCGAGAATAAAAATAGCAATAAGGATACAGATAATTGTGCTGACCAGCGGTGCCTTCATATCTGGCCTTCCTACGCCATGTCCAAGCCCATCCTCTCGCGCGGCGGGCATAAGATAAAGTGCCCATGTCATCAGACCCCGACTAAGCGCAGCGGCCACTATTAATAAGGAAAAGCCAAAGAGCGGATCGGGCATGCCGCCAAGAACAGCAATTTTCAGGCCGATAAAAAGGATAAGAGCCACAACGGCATAGGTGCCGACGCGACTGTCCCGCATGATCGCCAGCTTTTTCTCTTTATCTGCTCCGCCGCCGAAACCATCCGCAACGTCTCCGATCGCATCTTCATGCAATGCGCCAGTGACGATGATCTGTGCGCCCACCGCGAGGATAGCAGAGACATAGAGAGGCAATCCCAAATACGCAGCAAGGATATAAACTGTTCCTGATACACCTCCAACAATCAAGCCGATCAGTGCGAAGGCCCGACAGGCGGTCTTAAGGGCGGACACGTCAAAGGTAAACCCCGGCTGGATTGGCAGGCGTGTCAGAAAGACAAGCGCCACCATGAAGTCCTGCACCCAGCCGCCTTTGTAAGCCATATGGTTTTTGGATTGAGGATCGGTCATGTCAGCCTATTTAAGTTTCTGTGGAAGCCCGGCGGTTATAAAATATACCTCATCGGCGATTTCCGCTATCTGTTGATGAAGCCGACCCGCATGATCCCGAAAGGCCCGCGATAACGCATTATCGGGAACGATGCCTTGACCGACTTCGTTCGAGACAAGGACTAGCGGTCCCGGAAGGGCCTTTATCGTATCAATCAGTTGTTCGAACTCTTCTTTAATGGGTCGGTTACTTGCCATCAGATTACTGAGCCAGAGGGTAAGACAATCCACTAGAATGATCCGCCCCTTCGCAGAATGAGTAATTATTGCACCTGACAGATCAAGGGGTTCTTCAACTGTTTTCCAACCGCTTCCCCGGTCTTCCTGGTGGCGGGCAATACGGTTTTCCATTTCGCTATCAAAGGCTTGGGCCGTCGCCAAATAAAGGCGGGACAAACCGCTTTCAATCGCCAGATTTTCTGCACAACGGCTTTTGCCGGATCGAGCACCACCAAGGACAAGAGTGATTTTGCCGCCCATTTTACCTCCGATCAATTAGATGAATGAATGATCCGGCAACAGACCCGACCACTGCTCCAGCGGACCCAAGGTCTTTGCCCGTTGCGTCTGATATGTTGAACAGGGGCGGCACTTCTCCTGATTTGGTAAGCGTTGCATAATGGAATTCATGGGCCGCTAAAGCGTCATTTGAATTCCCAAGAATGCACTTTGACGTGAGGCGCGCATTGCGATATCCGAGATAGAGTTTCGGTTCCGCGAAAGTTGTTTCAATGGGTAGCAACCCCAGCATCTTGTGGCCCGCACCTTGCCTGTCAGTGAGCTCTTCGCCGAGGACCATAAAGCCCCCGCATTCGCCATATACCGGTTTGTTTTTCGACGCAATGGCGCGGACACCCGCCTTGAATGTTTCAGATGCGGCAAGAGTGTCACCATAGAGCTCTGGATATCCGCCGGGTAAAAAGACAGCGTCGGAGGTTTGATCCGGCGCCTCATCTGCAAGGGGAGAGAAAAAGTAATTTCCGCTCCAGATTGTTGCCATCCTGCAAGAATATGTGGATACGTAAATGCAAAGGCATCGTCCTCGGCTATGGCGATCCGCTGTGCCAGTGGTGGAATGAACGAATTTGGGGTTTCTTTCATTGGCGCATTCGGTTTTGCGATTTTTCGCAAAAATATCAGATCGCAGTTGGTTTCAACAATATCTGCGGCCGTTTCCAGAAATACCTCAAGGTCCGGTTTCTCGCGAGCCTGCACCAGCCCCAGATGTCGATGATTGAGTGTAAGGCTCTCTGATTTTGGTATAAATCCAAGTGCCGGAATACCTGCATCTGCCGCGGCACTTTTGAGAAGATCGACGTGGCCCGGCCCGCCGACTTTGTTGAAAATCACACCTGCGAGAGAGGTATCCTCCCTATGGTTTTCAAAGCCTTGCAGGAGGGCCATAACGCTCGCCCCTTGACCTTTGGCGTCCACCACAAGAATGAGCGGAATTTGCCAATCGGCTGCAACATCAGCCGTTGAGCCTGTCCCGTCCCGCGCGCCATCGAACAGCCCCATCACGCCTTCGCCGATAACTAGGTCTTTGTTTCGCCTGACGTGCTCTAGAATGGTGTTTTGGCTTTCCGGTCGCATTGCCCAAGGATCGAGATTGAGACAGGGATTGCCGCTCGCATAGCTATGAAATACCGGGTCGATATAATCTGGACCGATTTTGAAGGAGCCTATGTCGATGCCCTTTCGGCGGAATGCCCGCAGCAGAGCCAGCGTGATTGTCGTTTTCCCTGAGCCAGACGCGGGCGCAGCAATAATCAGAGTAGGGGCATTCGCGGATGCCATGTCAGATCCCGTCAATTCCAGCGGAATAGCGGCTGTACCAGTCAAGATGCGGTCGAAGGTTCACAACTTCCCCGACAACAATTAGGGCCGGAGGCTTCAGGCCACTTTTCTCGACATCTATTGCGGCGTTCTCCAGCGTCGATACAATAACTTCCTGTTCTTCCGTTGTAGCCTTGAAGATGACCGCGACGGGCTCTTCTTTCGGGCGGCCAAAGCCGATTAATCGTTCTGTGATCGTCGCGATATGTTTCAGTCCCATATAGATAACAATTACCGGCGAGCCCTTGGCAATATGCTCCCAATCGACGTTCGGCACTTCGCCACTCGCGTCATGGCCGGTCAGGAAGGTAACGGCAGAATTGGTTTCCCGATGGGTGAGGGGAATGCCCGCATAGGCCAGACCGCCAACACCTGAGGAAATGCCAGGAATGACCCGAAAAGGGATATTGTGGGCAGCGAGCATTAATGCTTCTTCACCGCCACGGCCAAAGATGTAAGGGTCTCCACCCTTGAGGCGAAGCACTTTTTTCCCTTCACGGGCGAGGGCGATCAGCCGCTCTGTGATATCCGTCTGTTTCGGCGAAGGCTTGCCGCCGCGCTTGCCGGCATATTCGAGAATAGTATCTGGCCCGGTCAGGCTAAGAATGTCCTGACCGACCAGCGCATCATAAACCAGTACGTCCGCTTGCCGTAACGCTTCATAGCCGTACAAAGTTAGCAGTCCCGCGTCACCGGGACCGGCGCCAACCAGCCAGACGGATCCCGGATCGAACGCGGGTAGTTTACTCAAAATTTCTTCCATAACCTTCTTTTACACATCTATTCTCAAGACGCCTAGCCATCAGTGAGGCCGGGGCCTATAAATGTAACTATGACAGAGAAATCCGCAAAGGAACTGCGATATGGATGGACCACTGGCGCTTGCGCAACCGCCGCAACGAAGGCGGCATTGACGGCGTTATTTGGTGGCGCCTTTCCGGACCCGGTGACAATTACCCTGCCACGCGGTCAGAATCCTGCTTTTGCCTTGGCAACAGAGGAAAAAGGCCAGGACTTTGTTCGCGTCAGCGTCATTAAAGATGCGGGCGATGATCCGGATGTTACTCATCTTGCGCGGATTATTTCGACCGTCAGGCGAGGTAAGGCCGGTGCAGGTATTCGTTTCCTTGCGGGTAACGGTGTAGGGACTGTCACAAAGGACGGGTTGCCCATTTCCGTTGGTAACGCGGCGATTAATCCCGTGCCGCGACAGATGATGCAGGAGGTCGTTGCCGAGGTAGCCGGTAGTTTTAAGGAACCACAGGATATTGATATCGAGATCAGTGTTGAGAATGGCGAGGAACTCGCGCGTCACACAATGAACAGGCGCCTTGGCATTGTTGGTGGCCTCTCAATTCTGGGGACGACCGGTATTGTCGTGCCCTATTCCTGCGCTTCCTGGATTGCGTCAATCCACCGTGGCATTGACGTTGCGCGGGCGAATAACCTCGCTCATCTAGCTGCAAGCACGGGGTCAACATCCGAAAAGGCCGTGGCGGCGATTTATGATCTGCCGGAAGCCGCTTTGCTGGATATGGGAGATTTCGCGGGCGGTGTGTTGAAATACCTTAGAAAGCATCCTGTGCCACGCCTCACAATTGCCGGCGGATTTGCCAAGATTACCAAGCTTGCGTTGGGGCATATGGATCTTCATTCTGGGCGTAGCCATGTTGATTTTAGCTGGTTGGCCAATCAATTGGCGACCCTCGGAGCGGATGCGGATTTAGTTGCTATGACTGCAAAGGCAAATACGGCGATGCAGGTCCTTCAATCCGCCGAGGCAACGGGTCTCCCTTTAGCGGATTATGTCGCACAAAAGGCGCGAGAAGTTGCGTCGGAGATTGTGGGTGATGGTATTATCCTAAATGTACTTATTTTTGATCGATCCGGAAATTTGGTGGGCCGGAGTGATGACTAAGAATAAGAAAATTCTCCTCCTTGGCGGGACGAGCGAAGCAGTCGAACTAAACGAAACCCTAGCGGGAAGGTCCGACGTTGACTTGATCACCTCCCTTGCTGGACGTACGCGCAATCCGACGTTGCTGTCCGGAAAAACGGTTGTCGGCGGGTTCGGCGGAGAAGAGGGGTTAATAAACTTCATCGCCGACAATCAAATTGAACTTGTCATTGATGCGAGCCATCCGTTTGCTGGAAAAATCACCCAGAATGCCTGCGCTGCATGTGCGGAATGCGGTATCGCCTATCTACGGTTTCAACGCCCTGAATGGAAACAGGAGCCGGGAGATTGTTGGATTTCTGTTTCCAGCGTAGAGGGGGCCGCAAAGAAGGCGTGCGATTTCAATCGAATTTTTCTCACAGTTGGGCGTCAAGAACTCTTACCGTTTGAGGGAATTACGGGTAAATTCTTTCTGGTACGAAGCATTGAAAAGGCTGAGTTTGCGCCGCAGCAAAGCGAAGTAAAATTCATCCGGACACGAGGGCCATTTTCGAAAGAAGATGAAGTCAGATTGCTTTGCGAATATCGGATCGATCTGATTATCAGCAAAAATAGCGGCGGCACAGCGACCTACGCGAAAATTGCGGCCGCTCGGGAACTCAATATACCCGTTACCATGATAGCACGTCCGGTCTTGCCTGATTGCACCAGTTTTTCGGATATGGGTGCGCTACTTACTGCGGTTGGTTTATAGGCCGAAATTTTATGCTTTTCGTTTCGGCCGAAGGACATGCACATGATCCGCATGATAGAGGGCGCTGTCCCGATAACCCTTTGCCTCCAGCACGCGACCGACAATGATCAGGGCGGTGCGGGTGATTTTTGAGGTGCGGACTTTCCCTTGGATATCCGCAAGTGTCCCGCGAATGATTTGCTCATCCGGCCAGCTTGCTCGGAAGACTACAGCGACCGGACAATCCTCTCCATAATGAGGAATAAGTTCCGCCGTCACATTACGGAGATTTCGAACAGAAAGATGAATGGCAAGTGTGGCGCCGGACTTCCCAAGGGTCGCCAAATCCTCCCGATTTGGCATGGCCGTTGCCTTCATGGACGTGCGGGTCAGGATAACAGTTTGACTTACTTCGGGCAGGGTAAATTCAGTTTTTAGGGCAGCAGCCGCGGCTGCAAAAGCAGGCACGCCGGGTGTGATCGTGTATTCGATTTCGAGGTCATCAAGGCGGCGCATCTGTTCGCCAATTGCACCGTACAGACTGGGGTCGCCCGAATGCACGCGCGCAATATCGAGCCCATGGTCGTTCGCCTTGATCATTTCATCGATGATCTCGTCAAGGGTGAGGGGGGCAGTATCAATGATATGCGCGTTATCAGGAGCATGGGTCAGGATTTCCTCCGGCACGAGCGATCCTGCGTAAAGGCAGACCGGGCAACTCGCAATCAAATCGCGACCACGCAAGGTAATGAGGTCCGCAGCTCCCGGTCCGGCGCCAATAAAATGAACGGTCATGTATCTGTTCCTGTTTTCGCCTGTTTATCTGCTGATTTTCCGCTATATCCGCGGGGGTGTAAACCCAGCTTTTTGTTGCCGAATTCGTGGTAGTAATGCGGCTCTCGCTGGAGCCAACCATGACGAGCGTGAGCATATCAATCCTCTCTGGATCAAGATCGCTTAAGGTTGCGAATGAGACATCTTCCGTTTCCCGGCCCAGATTGCGTGCAATAATTACGGGTGTATTCATGGGACGATGCTGAAGCAGAATTTTCTTCGCGGCATGAAGCTGTGTCCGTCTTTTCATGGAAACGGGGTTATAAAATGAAATGACGAAATCGCCTTCCGCGGCGGCCGTAATTCGCTTTTCAATCACCTCCCGCGGGGTGAGCAGGTCGGATAGCGAGATTGTGCAAAAATCATGTCCAAGCGGCGCTCCGGCCCGTGCCGCAGCCGCTTGCAATGCAGAAATACCGGGCGTAACCTCAATATCAAGGCGGTTCCATTCTGAATTTTCTTCTCGGTCGATAAGTTCAAAAACGAGGGTTGCCATGGCATAGATGCCGATATCGCCGGAAGAAATGAGGGCGACATTTTTCCCTTCCGCGGCGAGATCAAGTGCCGCGCGAACACGCTTTTCCTCTTCTCCGAGACCAAAGTCATGGCGCCGCTTGCCATCGATACTATGTCCCAAAAGGTCAAGATAGAGGCCATAAGCGACAAGATCGGTTGCTTCTTCAATCAGACGGCTTGCCTCCGGTGTGCGCCAGGGTTTCTGCCCCGGTCCAATTCCGATGACAGAAAGCTTGCCTTGCATTCGTCCTATGTTGGTTGCGTCGATGAATGCCGGGGATAGCGCGACAGCGCACGTCGCTCTTTGTGACTTTTCTTTTGGGATGATCAGACTTCCTTCCGGTCCGGCCGCGGCAAGCGCGGCGCCCTCGCTCACGCCATAACAGCCGACTTCCTTGAAGACGACGTCCGACGGCGTTGCAAGGCGAGGGGTTTCCTCAGCCAACTTTGCGGCCGTGAAAAAACGTGCCTGCAACCCAAAATGAGCAGCTACTGCATGTACGGCGGGTTCGTCTGATTTCAGGTCAATCGAACAGACGGCGCCCACGGCAAGTGGACTTATCTCCGAAGTAGAGAGTGTCTCTTTCACCAGTTCAATCAGATCGGCGGGCGGGGTGTTTCTCTCGCAGCCTACGCCGATGGCCAGTCTTTTCGGGTGGTAATAGAGCTTCTCGCTACTTCCATTTCCGGCTTTGTGGGTGATTTCAATCGTCAGCGTCCCATCCTCGGCAAAGGGCAGGTTGGATGTGCTTAACCAGCCATGGACGCCTTCCAATCGTATTTTTTCGCCGCTCAGGATCTGCGCCATAAACTCCTTAACATGTTGCGGGTTGGCAAGGGTGAGGTCACTTGGCGGTGCGTCCAATGCGATGTTGAAATGAATATCACTGGCCGTCGTGATTGCCGCATGGGCATTCAGCTTCTCCGCTATTTCCCGGGCCAATCCGTTGGCGCCGTGATGACCGCCGAGAAGTGGCACGATATTGCTTCCATCATCTGCGATAGCAACTACCAGTGGCTCGGTCAGCTTGTTCCGCAGGATTGGGGCGAGGCATCGGATTAGAATGGCGGCGGCGCAAATACCAACTATAGGTGTGCCTGCGCGAAATAGTTCCTGCAAATGGGACGCCGTTTGTGTGAAAGTTAAGTCGGTTTCCTCCGTCCTCCCGGCAAGTCCATGTATGAGGGCTTCCGGATAGGATTTTTGAATTCGTGCCGCTGTCTCCCGGCCACTTTCATTCAGGAGGATGACGGCAATTGGGGGTGTCATTTCCATGCCTGTCCCCGCTTGTGAATAAGGATCATTGAGAAATAAGGGGCGGCGTTCTCAGGTACATCGGAGAGGGGTAGGATTTTCTCTGTCTCCATTGTTGCTCGCTCGATATACCGAGCATTTTCCGCAAGTCCAAGTTCGAAGATTATATCACGGACACGGGCGAAATGGCGGCCAACCTTCATGATTGCGGCACTGTCGGTTTCGCGGAGCCGGTCCCGCAATACTTCGGAAGAGAGCGGTGCGGGCAGCACGGTCAGGATATCATTCCGTGCCGAAAGAGGCGATTGCAGCGCTGTCGCGCAAGCGGTTAGGGAGGAGACACCCGGAACCACTTCGACTGGATATTTCTCGGCAATTCGTCCAAATAGATACATGAAGGAGCCATAAAAAAAGGGATCCCCCTCACAAAGGACGACGACGTCCTCTCCTTTTGCAAGATACTTGCCCAGCTCTTCGGCCGCATCATCATATGCGGCCTGCGCGGGGGCACGTTCGACAGTCATTGGGATGCGCACGGCAATTTCTGTTTTCGGCTCCGTCAAGTGCGGCGCTATGATCGCCCGGGCAAGGCTGTCACCATCTTCAAGCGCCGGATAGGCAAGCACTTTCGTTGCCTGCAGCAGCTTAAGCGCTTTCAGGGTGATAAGGTCCGGATCGCCCGGGCCGATCCCGAGACCGTAGAGGGTGCCTGTCATTCTTTTACCAATCGTATTTGGGTTACCTGGCGGAAGGGTTTCCAGCTTGTGAACCTACCAATTTTTTCCGCACGTGAAATGTTATGCCGTGTCAATGTCCCGCCGAAGCGGTTATGGATTTCAAAGAGGTGTTGTTCGCCTTCAATGGTGACGGCATTGCATACCAATCGGCCGCCCTGTTTGAGGGACGACCAGCAAGAGTCGAAAACGCCTTCATGGCTGAGGCCGCCACCGACAAAGATTGCGTCCGGAGCGCTGAGTTTAGATAGGGCGTCTGGCGCTGTTCCCTTGATCAGTTTCACCTGCGGCACGCCCAGTTTCCGGCAGTTTGCCTCGATCAGGGATTGGCGATCTTCCCGGGGCTCGATTGCAAATGCGCGGTTCGCCGGGTGGCACCGCACCCATTCTATGGCGATGGAGCCTGAGCCGGCACCAACGTCCCAGAGAAGCTCTCCCGGAAACGGCGCAAGGGCGGATAGCGTTGCGGCGCGGATTTCCTGCTTTGTGATTTGGCCATCATGATCGAACGCATTGTCGGGAAGGCCGGGGGTTTTTGAATAGAGTTGCGCGGCTGCATCAGAAGGGCATTGAAGGGCGATCGTGTTCAGATCGCGAAAGGTTTGGGTGCCGAAGTCTTGGGCGGTTCCATGATGGATTTTTTCCGCAGCGCCGCCCATATGCTCCAGTACGGACATCTCCGTTTTTTCCATGCCAAATGATTTGAGAAGAAGAGCGACATCGGATGGTGTCTTGCCGTTATCGGAAAGGGCAAGAATTCGACTGTTTGGCGCAAGATAGGGGATGAGTAGTTCCAGCGGTCGGCCATGGAGAGTGATCTGTTCGGTTCGGGATAGATCCCAACCAAGACGGGCAGCGGCGAGGCTGAACGCGGAGAGGGCAGGGAATATTGCCAGCTCCTCCGCCGGCAGTCTTTTCGCAAAGGTCACGCCGATGCCGTAATGCATGGGATTGCCCGTTGCGAGAATGCAGATATTGTCCCCACGCCGCGCCATGATTTCTTCTACTAGTATCATAAGCGGGCTTGGCCAAGTTTTTCGCTCCCGTCTGTCATCGGGAAGCATGGCGAGGTGTCGATCTCCGCCGACCAGCAGGGCGGCTTGCTCAATTGCGCGCCGTGCTGCGGGAGAAATATTTTCCACCCCGTCTTCACCAATTCCGACAATGCTGAGCCAAGCTGTCATATGCGCTCCTGAGCGAGACTGGCAAAAGCATTTAGGGCGGCAGCGGCCATTGCGCTTCCGCCTTTTCGGCCGCGTAAGGTAATAAAAGGAACGCCGAGATGGCTCTCTACCAAGGCCTGCTTTGACTCTGCAGCACCCACAAAACCTACAGGAAAAGCAAGAATAGCGGCGGGTTTCGGTGCCCCATTCTCTATTTGCTCAAGGAGGTGGAAAAGCGCCGTCGGCGCATTGCCAAAGACAGCCACAGCGTTCTCAATCCGGTCAAGCCAGAGATCAACCGCCGCGGCAGACCGGGTTGTCTTTCTCTTTGCGGCCATTTGCGGTGTATTCGGGTTATTCAAACTGCAAATAACCTCATTTCCAGCGGGCAAGAACCGGCGAATAATGCCATGGGTCACCATTTCGCAGTCACAAAATATTGGGGCACCCTCCCGAAGCGCCGAAACAGCCGCGCTGGCGATATCGGGGTGATAGGCAAGGTCCGGTAAAATCTCCGGCATACCGCAGGCGTGAATTATGCGCGTAGCCACCGTCTGCATGTCGGCACTCATGCCAGAGAAATCAGCTTCGCGCTTTATTGCCGCGAAGGATTCCTCATAGATTGCCGCCGGATCGCGCAAATAGTCATACATGGCGTCAGTTGCCGCTCTTCTTCATACTAACCGGCCCCAACGGGTGATCGGCGTGGGGATAGGGATGATGCGCATGATCATGCGCATGGTCGCCATGTCCATGATGCTCATGTTGATGACTATGGTCATGCTTGTGATCATGGCTATGATCGCCAGTGCCAATCCCTTCCACATGATGGTGGTGGCTTTCCTGTTTTAGACCGACTTCATCCTCAAACCCGAGGGCCTGTTCACGATACTTGCACATGCCACAGTTCATGTTGTTTTGCCCGTTTAGAATTTCCTCAACCCGGTCTGCGAAACAGTCGAGCACAAGCGGATGATCATTGAGATAGGGAGCCTTGATGAATTCGATGTCCGGATGGGCCGCGGCAACCTTATCCGTATAGTCGTAGATCTGATTGACGAGAACACCGGTAAAGAGGAAATAAGGAAACACAACGATCCGCTTATAGCCAAGCCGAGCTGCATGCTCCAACCCCGGCTCCACCAGCGGGAAGGTGACGCCCGAATACACCGTCTCTCCCCAGCCAAAACCAAGCCCTTCCCACAGGAGGCGCATAACCTTCGTGACGTTGGAGTTGGCGTCCGGGTCCGACGCACCACGCCCGACGACGACCAGCATGGTTTCATGCAGTGGCACGTTATCCTGGGCGCTTGCAAGCGCCTCCTTAATGCGCTCTCCCGCCGCGCGGATCATTTTTGGATCGATGCCAAGTTCCCGCCCGTAGGAAATCGTCAGACCGCCGTGCTCGGTAGCATACCGATTTAGGACGGAGGGGATATCATTCTTAGCATGTCCGGCGGCAAATAGCATGCCCGGAACGGCAAGGATATGATTATGGCCACTCTCCCGGAGCCTATCCAGACCATCACGAATGATGGGTGTGGCAAATTCAAGGAAGCCCGATTCAACATGGTACTGGGGCAGGCGTGCGGCAATTCCTTCCGCAACGGAAGCAAACTCACTAACCGCTCCCTTGTCGCGGCTACCGTGGCCGCAGACCATCACGCCATATTTTTCCGTCATATCAAGCTCCAGTTTCTGCGCGTATGTACTGCGCCGTGGTTAGTTTTAGGGGGCAGCCTTGTCCGGGGTCAACAACTTCAGGATTGACGTGCCTGCAAGCCCATATCATGTTGCGTCGATGTCCAACATACTGTTCACGTCTAGCTCTGCTTTTTTCACACCACCGTTGATTATCCTGTTGGCGCTGATTATCGATGCGCTGGCGGGGGACCCGAAGTGGCTTTACCGAACTATACCGCATCCGGTTGTTTTGCTGGGCAACCTGACCGCAATGTTGGAGAAGAATACCAACAAATCCGGAAACAGCGACTGGCAGCAGTTTCTGGCCGGTGTGCAAACCTGTGTAGCCATCATTGGTATTGCGACCGTAGCTGGATATGTCGTCGCGATACTTTGCCAGAGCTTTGCCGCTGGGATGATCTTGCTGGCAATATTGGCGAGCAGTTTGATCGCATGGCGGAGCCTTTACACTCATGTTCAGGATGTGATGATTGGTCTGGATGTCAGCCTTGACGAGGGACGAGGGGCGATCTCCCATGTCGTCGGGCGCGATCCAGAAGGTCTGGATGAGAGCGCCGTTTCGCGCGCAGCTATCGAATCGCTCTCGGAGAATTTTTCCGACGGCACGGTTGCACCTCTCTTTTGGTTTGTCTTGTTGGGACTTCCCGGGCTTTGTGCCTATAAGGCCATCAATACCCTCGATAGCATGATTGGGCATCGCAACGAGCGATATGAATATTTTGGTAAAGCTGCAGCGCGGATCGATGATGCCGCGAATTATATTCCAGCGCGATTGACCGCGCTCTTGATTGTTGTCGCGGCCTGTCTGGTGAAAGGGGCGAACGCGAAGGTCGCCCTTCGAGCCATATTCAACGACGCGCGCTATCACCGCAGTTTTAACGCGGGTTGGCCGGAGGCAGCTATGGCGGGAGCTCTCGGTATCACTCTTGCTGGTCCGCGAGTTTATGGTGGAGTTGAAGTTCCAGACCGTTGGATGAACGAGAACGGCGCGCGTGATGCTGGGCCGGAACATATCTTGCGCGCGCTCATGCTCTACCGGGTGGCGGGCGGTTTGACTATGGCGCTGCTTCTTGGCCTCGCACTTGTCATATACAGCTTTAACTGATCCCATTTGCAACCTCCAGCAGGCCGTTTAGGTCCAAATTATGCTCCATATGACTTGCAAGTTTATCTAAAGTACTCTCCACAAGATATTCAAAGTTATCAATTTTTTCATTTCGAAACTTAAACCGGTTAATAAAATTATATCGAAACTCATCGCTCGCGAACAACCCGTGTAAATAGCCCCCCATAATTCGGCTATTCGCTGAAATTGCTCCGTCTGAGCCAGAGGCAAGCGTAACAAATGGTCGATCGAGAGCCGGGCCAGTACTTCGGCCCACATGCATATGATACCCGCGTATCTTGGTGCCAGTCAGATGCTCCGATCCATCCTCCTCTATCAGTTTCTTTTCCGCCGTGAGGATGGTTTCGAAATCGAGAAGACCAAGTCCGTCGATGGTTCGCGCAGGTCCCTCAATGCCGTCCGGATCAGAGAGCTTTCGGCCCAGCATCTGATAACCCGCACAAAGACCAATGACCGTTCCATCCTGTCTGACATGGGCCTGTATATCGATATCCCATCCTTGAGATCGTATGAAATCCATATCGGCCAGCGTGGCTTTTGAGCCGGGTAGCAAAATTACATCCATTCCGGCGGGAATGGCACTGCCAGTGCCGCACCATATGAACCGTTACGCCGGGCTCCGCAAGCAACGGAACAAGATCATCGAAATTGGCGATGCGTGAAAAGACAGGGACAGCAATATTGACCGTGCCCTCACGCGGGGCCTGCGATGTGATCGCGAAGGCATCTTCCGGTGGCAAGTAATGAGCCTCGGGGAAGAAAGGGAGCACACCGAAGCTTTTAAGACCAGTCTTCTCACTCATAATGCTAAGTCCGTCATCAAAGAGAGAAATATCGCCGCGAAACTTGTTGATAAGGTAGCCTTTTGTTCTCCGTTGCTCCGACGGTGAGAGCAGCATGTGCGTGCCGACAATCTGCGCGATAACGCCACCCCGGTCGATATCCCCGATCAGAGCAACCGGTATATCGGCGGCTTCGGCAAACCCCATATTGGCGATGTCATTGGCGCGGAGATTGACTTCCGCGGGGCTGCCTGCGCCTTCAACAAGCACCAAGTCAGCGCCCTCCCCGATCCGGTGGAAGCTTTCCAGCACCTTCGAGAGCAGCTCCGGTTTCATCTTTTGATAATCGCGGGCGACCGCCGTGCCGTACATTTTCCCCTGCACAATCACCTGTGCGCCGATATCGCTCTGTGGCTTCAAAAGCACCGGGTTCATGTCATTGAGAAGGGGTGTTCTTGCGGCCTGCGCCTGAAGTGCCTGCGCGCGTCCAATTTCGCCCCCTTCAATCGTGACGGCCGCATTGTTCGACATGTTCTGCGGCTTGAACGGCATGACTTTCATCCCTCGATTGCTGTAGGCACGGGCGAGGCCAGCGACAAGCAAAGACTTGCCAACATCCGAACCCGTTCCTTGCAGCATGAGGGTGGCTGTCATTAGAATTCGATCCCGACCTGTGCCTTGACGCCCGAGCGGAAGGGATGCTTGATCTGCGTCATCTCGGTTACGAGATCAGCAATCTTGATCAGCTCGTCCTTGGCGTTCCGCCCCGTAACGACAACATGCAATTTTTCCGGCTTGTTCTTAAGGAACTCGATCACTTCACCAAGCGGGAGGCTATCGTATCGGAGCACGATATTTAGTTCATCAAGGATCACCATATCATAGGCGGGATTGTCCCCGCGGCTCGCCTCGATCATTTCTTTCGATTTCTTCCACGCATTCTCGGCGGCGCGGATGTCTCGCTCCCGGTCCTGGGTTTCCCAGGTAAACCCTTCGCCCATGGTGTGAATTTCGATCTGGTCAGGAAAAGCTTCCAGAACTTTGCGCTCTCCCGTTTCCCATTTTCCCTTCACATATTGCACGACGCCGACTTTCATATCGTTACCGATCGCGCGCGCGGCGAGCCCGAAGGCCGCCGTCGACTTGCCCTTGCCTTTGCCGGTATGAACAATCAGCAGGCCTTTCTCAATTGTTTTTTTTGCCAGCATCTTGTCGCGAGCTGCTTTTTTCTTTGCCGCCTTTTCATTGGCGCGGGCGATTTCTTCCGGGGTCAGCTTGGTGGTCATCGGGTTCCCTCCCGTTTCAGCATTGCAAGGTCATCGTGAATAGTGTTGCGTCGGGGACGCCAAAGGTCGCGGTCAAGCGCTTCCTGAAACCGGTCAGCCATTTCGCTCAGGGCGTCAGGGTTATTCTCTTTCAGGAAGTCACGGACCCGTCCGTCCGCCAGATAGGCGTCAAAAACCGCATCAAAATGATGATCCTTTACGGCCTGTGCCGTGGCGGCGAACGCGAAAAGATAGTCGACGGTGGCGGCCATTTCGAACGCACCCTTGTAGCCGTGGCGCATCACGCCCTCGATCCATTTCGGATTGGCGGCGCGGGCCCGGACGACGCGGCCCACTTCTTCCTCCAGTGTCCTGATTTTCGGGCTTTCAGGACGTGAATGGTCATTATGATAGACAGTCGGTTGCGTGCCCTTGATATGCCGGACGGCGGCCGTTACACCACCTTCAAACTGATAATAATCGTCACTGTCCAGCAAGTCATGCTCACGATTGTCTTGGTTATGGATAACGGCCTCAACATTGCCGAGCCGCTGTTCGAACAAGGATTGCTCTGCCTTACCTTCTTCGCCAGCACCATAGGCATAACCACCCCAGGCGATATATGCGCGCGCAAGATCACCGGAGTCCGTCCAGCCTTTTTCATCGATTAAAGCCTGTAATCCTGCACCATAGGCGCCCGGCTTACTGCCAAAAAGGCGATAGCCCGCTCGCTTTTCAGCAATTTCTTCGGAAATGCCCGCTTTCACGAGTTTATCTTTATCAGCACGGACATGCGCGGCGAGGGGGTTGGTTTTTTCGTCTTCATCCAATGCAGCGACGGCCCTAACGGCACTATCAAAAAGTGCCATCTGCTGCGGGAAGGCATCGCGGAAAAAGCCGGAAATGCGCAGCGTTACGTCAACGCGGGGTCGATCCAGCAACTCCGCGGACATGATCTCAAATCCAGTGACCCTGTTGGATGCCTTATCCCATGTTGGTCGAACGCCCATCAGTGCAAGAGCCTGAGCAATATCATCCCCGCCGGTTCTCATGTTGGACGTACCCCATGCACTTAGGATCATCGTCTTTGGCCATGCACCATTTTCCTGCCGAAAGCGATCAACAAGAAGTCCTGCGGACTTCCAGCCCAGCAACCAGGCTGTCGGGGTCGGGACTGCGCGACTATCGACGGAATAGAAGTTTTTCCCCGTCGGAAGCACATCATTCCGGCCACGCGTGGGCGCACCGGAAGGTCCGGGCTCAACAAACTGTCCGTTCAACCCTTTAAGAAGGCCGGCTAACTCCGCCTTGCCGCTGGTTTCGACGGTCGGCCGCAGATGATTCTCAAGGCCATTCAGCACCGTCTTTGTCCGATGCCAACCTTCTTCGGGAGACGTCTCGCCAGATACAAGAGCGGCGGCAAGCTGTTCGATCCGTTCCACAGTATCGCCGTTGGATCGCCAGGTTCCCTCAAAGTCTAGAGCTTCAGGGCGGGCGCCATCCCATTCTGCGCCCATCTCGCAATCGAGAGGATCGAAATCCTCCAGCAAATTAAGATCCAGCGCGATGCTGCGGATAAGGGAGGCATTCGCGCCGTCGCCATCTCCGCGTGGAATGCGTAGGAGCGCGACCAGCAGATCGGTGAGCTGTCGACCGGACGGAGATTTTCCGAAAATATGAAGGCCATCGCGGATTTGCAGCTCCTTCAATTCGCACAGATAATTATCGAGCTTGGTAAGTCGTTCATCTTCTGGCTCGTCAGGAGCAATTCCACAGTCAATATTGATGCCCGACATCTCTGTCAGTTCAAGAATTTGCTCCCGCAGCAGGACGATGCGCCGGGGATCGACGCCGGCGGCTTCATAATATTCATCGACAAGTCGTTCCAGATCAGCAAGCGGGCCATAGCTTTCCGCACGGGTCATGGGCGGCGTCAAATGGTCGATAATGACGGCACTGGCGCGACGCTTCGCCTGCGTTCCCTCGCCAGGATCATTCACGATGAAGGGATAGAGATGCACTGTCGGGCCAAAAACAGCCTCGGGGTAGCACTCACGGGAAAGCGCAACGGATTTGCCCGGCAGCCATTCCAAGTTGCCGTGTTTCCCCATATGGACAACGGCGTGAACCTGTTCTTCCTCTCGAAGCCAGGCATAGAAGGCGAGATATCCGTGCGGGGGAACGAGGTCCGGGTCATGATAGCTCGCTGTCGGGTCGATATTATAGCCGCGTGCGGGCTGGATGCCGACGATCACATTGCCGAGTCGACGGGCTGCGAGGAGAAACTGCTCCCCTTCGATGAACGGATCACTTTCCGGGTCGCCCCATCTTTCGATGATTTCGTTTTGCAGCTTTTCTGGTAAGGTCCTGAAGTATTCGCAATAGCGGGAGAGGGGATAGGCAATGCCGTTTTCCCTTTTGCCTTCTTGTCTCGGTCATTCGTCGGCCCGTCCAGCAAACCCTTTATCAGGGCATTCCCATTCTCGGGAATGCTTGAGACCGAGTATCCTTCGGATTGCAACGCATTCAGGACTTCGATGGAACTCGCGGGCGTATCAAGGCCAACGCCATTTCCGATCCGGCCGTTCTTGTTGGGATAGTTCGCAAGGATCAGTGCGATTTTCCGGTTCGTCCGCTGCGTGTTGCGCAGCCGCGTCCAGTTTGCCGCAAGATCGGCAACGAAATCCACTCGGTCCTGCACAGGTTTATAGGTGATAATATTCGTTTGGGTCGCCTCGTCATATCCACCGTCGGCCTTAAACGAAACGGCACGCGAGAGAATTCGTCCATCTACTTCGGGTAAGGCGACATTCATGGCTATATCGCGGGAGGAAAGGCCGGTGACACCTTCCTTCCAATGGTCTTCATTGCCGCCAGAAAAAATCACCTGCAGAATTGGGCAATCAGCGGCGTCAAAGGGAGTGGATTTTCTCGCTCCGCCGGGGCTGGAAATAGCGAAGCCAGTGGCATTCAACAACACAGACGGCGGTGCTTCGGCCAGTAGATGTTCGATAATCTCCGCCGAAACTGGATCCTTCAGGCTGGAGACGAAAATGGGAAGCGGGTTTAGTCCACGGCTTGAAAGGGCTTCGATCAGGGCATCCACCGGGGCTAGATTATTCGCCTGATACAGCGCACGGTAAAAAATAATGCCGGTAACTGGAGTATCTTCCTTCCAGTGCCGCCGAATATCCGCCATGCTCAGTTGTGTCTCATTCGGCCAGTACAATCCAGCCTTTAACAGCGGCTTGGGTTCGCGCCAATCGGTTTCATGATCCAGTAGATACGCACTATAATCCAGAAAACCTGAGTAATTCTCTTCACCGCCTTCAACAAGATACCGCCAGAGCCGATGGGCTGTCCCATGCGGAACGGTATTGAGGGCGGCGAGTTCTTCATCCGGTTGATCATCCCCCGGCAGGAAAGCAAGCATAATTCCTTTTGCGCGACAGCATTCGGTGATTTTTTCCACCGCATAGGGCCAGTAGCCGATTCCGCCCAACAGGCGGACAACCACCAGCTTTGCGTTGGCAATCATATCCTCAACATAGATATCGACGGAAAGATTGTGGGACAGCTGCATCGTATTGGCAAGCCGAAGGGATGGCGCGCGTTCACGCGTCTTCTGGCTCAGTGCCAGGCTGGACAGCTCCGTATCCGCCGCGGACAGAAAAATGATATCACCCGGCACCTGTTCGAGATCAACCGCTTCCGATCCATCAGCAATGCCGCCGGGTATGGCCGCCAGAAGATGCATGTTAGCCCTTTATTATTTTGGTGATGGTGGACTGATCCATATCGTGCTCGCCAATTATCACGAGCTTGCTGATACGTTTCTCATCGGCGGCCCATTCCCGATCATAATAGTGCTGTAACCGACTGCCGACGCCCTGCAGAACGAGCCGCATATCCTTGTCCTTCACGGTAAGGAAACCTTTCACCCTCAAAATATCTTCCGCGGCGATGGCCTTTTCCAGCTTGGCAATCAGTGTTTCTGGAGATGTGATCTCCCCGACCTCCAGAACAAAACTGTCAAAGTCGTCATGCTCATGGTCATCGGCATCATCATGAACCGACGGGCGCGCGTCTAGATCATCCTCTGCCGCTGCACCAAGACCCAGCAGAACCCGAGCGTCCAGCTTACCATGGCTCGTCTGGAGCATTTTCACCTGTGGACGGAGACGATCCTTTAGTCCGGCGGTGGCCGAGGAGAGTTCCTCATCTGCAAGCATGTCCGCCTTGTTGAAAATGATCATGTCGGCGCAATTGATCTGATCATCGAACAGCTCTTCCAGCGGGCTGTCATGATCCAGCATTTCGTCAGCTTCCCGCTGGGCCTGCACGGCGTCGGGGTTAGCGGCAAACAACCCATCACGATAGGCCGGGCCATCAATCACGGTAACCACTCCGTCGACTGTTACTTGCGTGCGCACTTCGGGCCATCCAAAGGCCCGGACAAGCGGTTTTGGAAGTGCAAGGCCAGAGGTTTCGACAATGATATGATCGGGGCGATCTTCGCGGCTTAGTATTTTCTGTATGGTGGGGAGGAAATCATCGGCAACCGTGCAACAAATACAGCCGTTGGCAAGCTCGACAATGTCTTCTTCCGTGCAGTTTTCATTGCCGCATCCCTTGAGGAGGTCCCCGTCGACGCCAAGGTCGCCGAACTCATTGATGATAAGTGCCAATTTTCGGCCCTCCGAATTTTCGATTAGGTGGCGGATCAGGCTGGTCTTGCCCGCGCCAAGGAAACCGGTGATAACGGTTGCCGGTATTTTCTCACTCATATCATTACTCCGGGGAAATATGTCGCGCAGGCCAAAGGGCCGGCCGGGCAGGGGCGTTTGGAATTAGGGTGCGGATATCGCAATGTCATTACGCTCATCATGATCCTCCGTCATGCAGCAGAAATTGATACAGTTGATGGCAGGTCTCCTGGCTTGCGAATGGCACCGGCACTTACCTTCCCGATTGTCTCAGTGGTTTTTTGTGCAGGCTAGTCGCATACAGTTGCGGGGACAGCCGCGGCATTGACCCATGGATCGCACCGCATTCCCTTATAATCCCTGATTGGGAACCATCGGAGCGGACGCTACGGCGGAAAGCGTTGCCTGTCAATCCATTGACGGTGCTTTTATCGATTTGCCCAACGGTCCGGGCTTTTTTAGGATGCCCACTCGACCGGCTTCCGTTCAGAGTAGTCCAAAACAGAGCCCCCGGTGATTCTGCGAGACAGAAATCATCAGTCCTGCCAACGATATTGAGATCCATCTCATTTAGTATTGGAAATGGCGTAATTATTCGAACTCGGCATCCCTTAAACTGCTTCGTGATTGCAGAATGCAGTTTGTTTTCGCAAATTTATCCTGTAGTTTCTTGGCCATGGCGGAAACAGCGAAAAATAAAATTGTCGTCAAGGACCTGTATAAGAGCTTTGATGGCGTTCAGGTTTTGAACGGCATAAATCTTGAGGTGAAAGCTGGCGAGATTCTAACTTTGATTGGGCCGTCAGGCGCTGGCAAGACGTTGACGCTGAAATGCATTCTCGGATTGATCAAACCCGACAGTGGCTCGATCCTCCTCGACGGGAAAGAAGTTAGCGATATGCCGGAGAAGGACCGGATGGAATTTTTCCGAAAATTCGGTATTCTGTTTCAGCGTTCGGGATTGTTCGACGGCCTTCGGGTCTGGGAGAACATCGGCTTTCGCCTGAATCAGCAATCCGGTGTGAACAAGCAGGATGTCAAGGCAATGGCCATCAAGAAGCTGCGCTCTGTCGGACTGTCGGCGGATGTAGCTGACTTATTCCCGTCGGAACTCTCCGGCGGTATGCAGAAACGTGTTGGGTTCGCCCGTGCAATAGCCGGGGATCCTCCGATCCTGTTTCTGGATGAGCCAACTGCCGGGCTCGATCCGATAATGAGCAATGTCATCAATGATCAGATTTTCAATAACGTTCGTGAACTCGGCAGTACAGTTATGGCGATAACCAGTAACTTGCTGACAGCACGTATTATTTCCGACCGCATCGCCATGCTGCATGAGGGACGCGTTGTCTGGACGGGCGACGTCCGTGAAGCGGGGCATACGGATGATCCATATGTGTCGCAGTTCTGGAATAAGCGAAAAGATGGACCAATTCAGATGTCGGTTTCGACTGTTTCAGCCTGAATTTCCGTTATTTGGTGATCACGTAAAACATCCTGAAAGCGTCTAGTTTGGGCTTTGTTAGCGAGTCAAATTAGCGTGGTTTCCATGAATGATGGCAAAAGTGACAGCCTGACAGCTTCAGATTTATTGACGCCACGGGACAATCTGCCGTGGCGCAAAGAAGAGCAGGCTCTGACCCGCTGGGTGCGCCCCTTTATAATAGATAACGCGGTTACACGGACGCATTGCACGTCAGTATTAACACAGGAAAGAAGGGAGCGAACACTCCTTCGGGATTCCGTTGAAGGGGAACTCGCGCGGCTGTCTTCAGTTAAGCAACGCTTCTGGATCGCTGAGTATAGATTTCTTGAAAAACTGCTGTTGTTCAGACAGCTCGTGACTTATGCGCCGTCTTTTCTGAACCTCTCGCATATCATGCCAAAAAAGCTGATTTATTGCAGACGGATGGTGGTGCGGTCATACCTTGAACAGAGTTCTCTTCCTAATACGCCCTTTGTCGAAAAGCTGTGTAGGCAGTTTGTGCGCAGTTGCGTGTTCTTCTATCCGGCGGAAAAACTCATCGAGGCAAGCGATAAATTCATATGTCTAGCTGGGAAATCAGCGGATCAGTCAAGAGCGGCGAACCGGCAACGGATTGCCATGGAGTTGCGTGCACTTCAATTGATGAGTGATCGGGAAATATGCGATCAATTCAGATGCGAGGATGCATATTTGAATGAACTTGCCCTGTTGACCAAGCTCGCGCGCAATTATCGCCTGGGCGTTGATGATATTTTTCGGATAACGGCAGACGAAATCAGCAATTTCTGGAATTTTCAGGGCTAAAAGATGGAAATGATGCAGAAAACATGCCGTTGAGCGATGCGTGCCTTGCGCTTTTTTATCCGTAATCGTACCCTTATTTTTTAACCGCTTTTCTTGCAGGTTTCGCAGCGCACAATGCACCAACTTACGGATATTGCCATCATTGCCACGATAGCCCTGATGTTCGGGATGATCATGACACGGCTTAGGCAGCCGGCAATTGTCGGTTACTTGCTAACCGGAATGGTGCTGGGGCGTTCGGTTTTCGGGTTTGTTGAAGATCGTGAAAATGTTGAAATTCTAGCCGAGCTTGGGGTGTTGCTGCTGCTCTATCTGATCGGGATGGAACTCAACCTGAAGTCCTTTATGCGCATCTGGAAAACGGCTATTGGCGGCGTTTTTCTTCAGGTTGCGGTCTCTTATGTTGTCGTCGGACTGATTGCACTTTTTCTGGATTGGCCGTGGGAATTGACCTTACTTCTGGCCTTCAGCCTGTCGATCAGTTCGACCGCCGTTGCAGTTAAAATTCTCGAAGACATAGGGGAACTTCACCAGAGGACCGGTAATATCGCGGTGGGTCTTCTCATCGCACAGGATCTTGCGGTGGTGCCGATGCTGCTTATCGTTGGCAGCCTCTCAGGTGAGGCGTTGAATGTACCCGTACTCCTCTTGACACTCGGACTGGCGGTGGCCTTCCTGATAGGTCTTATTCTCTTCCTGAGCCGCAGGGAACGCATTCACCTGCCATTCTTGAAAGCCATTTCCGGTCATGCGGACCTTACGCCCTTGTTCGGGATTGTTTTCTGTCTCGGGCTTGCGGCGATTAGCGGCCTTTTCGGCATGTCTCCTGCGTTTGGGGCGTTTCTTGCCGGCCTTATCATTGGGAACAGCCAGGAACGAAAAGGTATCGTCGAAGCAACGCAGCCGATCCAATCAATTTTGCTAATGATCTTTTTTCTTTCCATCGGCCTGCTGATAGATGTCACTTATATCTGGCAGAATATTGGCCTTGTCCTGTTGATGCTGCTGCTGGTGATTGTCGGAAAAACGGCCATCAATATCGTCATTTTGAGGGTAACGGGCGTTGACTGGCGTTCCGCCTTTATCGCTGGGACCGCATTGGGCCAGGTAGGGGAATTCTCTTTTCTTCTTATGGCAACGGGGAGCGCAAGCGGCTATGTGTCGCGTGATATCTCTCAGTTGATGATTACGGTGATTGCGCTCAGCCTGATGATCAGCCCGCTCTGGCTTCTGACGGCCCGGCGCGCGCAGAGCGTTGCAGCCGGTCAGGCCAGCAATTTCCAGGTCTTCTGGAATAAGGCTTACGGTAAGGAGACCTTGGCAGTAGTTCGCATTTTCAGGGCAACGACAGGATATCTCGGCTCATTAACAGGCGGAACGTCGTCGCAGGCGCAGACCGCGGTCCAAACGGATGCCGGAGAAGTGGCGTCGCCTTCCCGCGCGGAAGGATCGGAAATCATCATCCAGAGTGAAGATGCTGCATCCTATCAGGCAATTCTGGAAGATGAGCGGGGCAGCGATCAAAAAGACAAGAATTAGTATCGCTTCTTGTCACGTTATGCTGTGATCTATAGATTTCGCCCAAACAGAACCAATACTCAGCATGATCGGTTGACATGAACATAAAGAGGCAGCCCATGGACCGAATTCAGGAAATTCTCAACTTCTGGTTTTTACCAGAAGATCATGCGGAATACGGCAAACCGCGCGAGGCATGGTTCAAAAAAGATGAAGATTTTGACGCTGAAATTCGAGAACACTTCCTTGATGATTTCGAAAAAGCGGAATCCGGTGCGTATCTCGACTGGACGGAAAGCGCTCGCGGTTCTCTCGCGCTAATCTTGTTGTTCGATCAGTTTACGCGGAATATGTTTCGGGACTCACCGCGTGCTTTCGATGCTGATGGCAAGGCGAGGGAGATTGCGCGCCATATGCTCTCTCGCGGGTACTATGATGAACTTGGTGCTGTGCAAAAGCAGTTTGCAACCCTTCCGTTTGAGCATAGCGAGGATCTTGAGGATCAGAAGCTTTCGATGCAGTTGTTTAAAAAACTTGGTTCGGATGAACTGGTAGATTATGCAGAGCGGCATTATATCATTATTGAAAAGTTCGGCCGATTCCCGCACCGGAATGAGCAGTTGGGACGGCAAAATACCGAAGAAGAAGAGGCTTTCTTAAAAGAGCCTAATTCTTCCTTTTAGATAAACGTCTTAATATAACGAACGGGAAAAATACATGGGTCAGTTATCAGATCAGGTTGTTATCTTAACAGGTGCCAGTCGGGGTATAGGTGCCGCTGCGGCTTTGGAGCTTGCTGCAAATGGTGCGAAACTCTGTCTGAGTGCGCGCTCCGCCAGCTCTTGCAGCGGTGTCCTTGAGCAGATCAAGAATTCGGGCGGTGAGGCGTTCGCCGCGAGTTGTGATGTGTCCGACTATGCAGCTGTTGAAAAAATGACGGCGGAAACGATGGATCGCTTTGGTCGGATCGATGCCTTGGTCAATAACGCTGGCATCGTCGACCCGATTGGTGCGATCGCGACGAGCGATCCTGACGAATGGGCGCAAAATATTTCGGTTAATCTCGTGGGTGTCTATAACGGGACACGCGCTGTTCTTCCGCATTTCCTGAAACAGAGTTCTGGGGTGATTATCAACATCAGTTCCGGCGCGGCGCATGGTCCGATGGACGGATGGAGTGCATACTGTTCTGGAAAAGCCGGCGTTTACATGATGACTCGCGCAACGGCGTTGGAGGCTGGCGAAAAGGGTGTTCGCGTATATGGGTTTGCCCCGGGAATTGTCGATACGGATATGCAGGGGGTGATCCGCGCTTCGGGTATCAATTCGGTCAGTCAAATTCCGCGCGAGAATCTTGCCCCGGCTGATGAACCTGCGAAGGCCATTGCCTGGTTGTGCAGTGACGCGGCCAGTGATCTGGCCGGTCAGGAACTATCGATCCGTGACGAGACACTCCGCAAGAGGATTGGACTTTCTGTCTAAGCCCGCGTCCATGAGGCAAAATGCCCGATCTGTTTATGCAAGCCTTAAAAACGCGGTTTGCATTTGCCTCATCTTCTCTATCGCGTTCGTCCTGGTTCCGGAGTTCGTTCGCGCCGAAATGTCTGTCCCGGATAAGGTGCTTAAGGTTCCGGGAATTAAAGGCGATGATAATCGGGTGCGTGTCAAGATCTCGGATTATCCCTGGCGTATGATCGGACGACTAAACCGAAGCGGCAGTCATTGCACGGGTATCCTCGTGGGGCCGGTATCGGTACTGACAGCGGCCCATTGTTTTTGGGATAGTCGGCGTCAACAATGGTCGGTGCCAAGCGCGTTTCATTTCGTGCTTGGCTATGAGAAGGGGGACGTGAAGGCACATTCCAGGATCGAGCGGTTTGAATTGCCGGATGGGCGGCAACCTACTTCTCTTGATAAAAAGTCGACGCTGGAAAATGATTGGGCAATTGCAACATTAAAAAACCCACTTGGGGAGGAATTCGGCTTTGCGCCTGTAGCCACTTTTAATCTTCGCGAATTAAAAGATGTTCTCGCCAGCGGAGCTGTTGTTGTTCAGGCTGGCTATAGCCGGGATATTGCACATATGTTGACCGCAGATAAAGATTGCGAGATCAGCAGTATCCAGCAAAGTAAATCCGGCTTGCTGTTGCGGCACCAATGTGATGCAACGCAGGGCGATTCGGGCTCTCCTCTTTTTCTGTATGACGGAAAGTCGTACTCACTTATCGGAATTCATGTTGCGACAATGTCGAATTCCAAGGGGATGAACGATGGGATTGCGGTGTCCTTGGACATGTTCAGGAACCGTGTGTCACAACTGCAAAAATAATGAGAAGAACAAATTTTTAGGCAAATACGGCGAAATTTATTATGATCTACCTCATATGGGGGATGAAATGCGATGTCCCGACGGATAAAGTAATAAAGAATTAACCAAGGCCTTTTTTATCTTACCTTGGGTGCGCAGGGGTAGTGGCGACTATGAGTGATAAGCAAACAGATCAAAATCAGTTGATCGAAGATGATCAGGCCGTATCTGAAAATAGTGAAATGGCGGACCTTGCTTTCCTGGAGTTGGATGAGAGTGGAACCGTTGATCTGGACGCCTTGTTTGATGCACTGAATATCGCGGCGGAAGAAGCCGGCAGTTCCATGGAATTTGCCGAAAGCGGTGATGGCGATACAGGTACGCTGACACTTTCAGGCGCGGAATTAAATTTTGGCAATGTCGCCTCTGAAGACCTGCCGGATGCGACGGATTTACTTCTGAAAAGTAATATCGTTTCTGACGAGTCTTGAGTTTTTAGCCCTTCTTGCTTTTCTCGATATTTGCCTTGAAGTCGGCACCGGTTTCAGTCTCGAAAAAGCGCATCATCGCATCAACAACTTCTGGGTCGTATTTTTCCGGATTGAGTTTAAACACGCGAAGGGCCTCGTCAACACTGATAGCCTCGCGGTAAGAACGCGGTGAAATTCGTGCAATCAGGATATCCGCCATTCCGAGAATACGGGCCGGCATATCGATTTCATCCTTTGTCAGGCCTTTTGGATAACCGGTCCCGTCAAGAAGCTCGTTAATTTGGGTGACGGCATCAAGGACTTCTTTTTCCACATCGGCGTTGCTTAGAATCTTTTCGGCGATCAATACATGTTTCTGCATCACTTTCTGTTCTTTTTCACTCAGCCGTACATCCTTTTCCCTAATCTCACGCGGGATGGATATTTTACCGATCTGTGAAAGATGCGCACCGGTGTTGATTATTTTGATCATTTCAGGAGACAGCCCCAGCTCCACTGAGATGTGATTGGCAATCTGCGCCATTCGAATGGAATGATCTGACAGATAAGGGTCATTAGCTTCCAGCATCTGGGCAAGAACAGTAATGGCTTTGCGATCCATTTCCTCTTTCCGGCGCTGGAATTTCACATAGTCGGTGATGTCACTGCTGACTGTGACAATGCCAAGGAATGCTCCGTCTTCATTGAGAAAGCGGGATTTAGCGATCCTCAGAATCCGCGTTCCGTCCCGCCTTTCAATTTCGACAAAGGCGTTGACCGTCTGTTCCGTCGCGATGGCCTTGCGATCATGTTCAGCAAGATCTCGGGCGGCCTTTTCGCCAAACAACTCACGATCCGTTTTGCCGGGAATGGATCGAAGCGGGTAATCAGCGACCCTGGCGAGGGATGGATTCGCGTAGATGTAACGCCCTTCCGGGTCGGTTAGGCCGATCAGTTCATCTATTGTGTTGTTGATACTTCCCAGCAACCGTCGTTGTGTGTTTATCTGGTCTGCAAATTCCTTGTACTGTTGGGCGAGTGCGCGGGCGCTTTGTCCCTTTAGGGTCAGCCAGATCACGACGAGAACGGTAAAGACAATAATGAGGAAGCTGAACGCGAGGCCAATGACAAACATCGCATAGGTCCGAAGCGGCGCCAATGCTTTATCGCTGGACACCTGCTGAAAGACCACAAAGTGAGTGTTCGGAACCAGCGCCCCGGAGGAAAAGACACTGTTGCTGTTTTCTCGAGCTATTTCCTGAAAGTTTGTTGCGCCGGGCGCAAGCTGCGCATCTTCCTGAGGTGCAATAAATGGAGGTTTTAGCGGGAACAGCTCATAATATTTTCCATCCGCTTCCTGATAAAGCTTAGTCACATCCGGCTGATTATTATAGAGCGGTGCGTTCAATAGTTCTGAAAGCGCATTTGATGCCGGGACGGTGAGTAGCAGAGCCCCGACTATGACATCATTACCGCTGCTGTTGGGTTCGCGTTGCGCCGCATGAATTGGCAGGACGAAGTCAAAAACAAGCCCGGCATCGCTCGCACGAAGAGGTAGGAAAGTTACTTCTGTTTTCTCATACTGCGCTTGCGCGGTTGAGCGTTGATTGTCCGTTAGGGACGGAGCATTTCCGGAAGCAAGATAAGCACGGCCATCTTTACCGATAAGGTATGCTCCAATAAGTTCCGCCTGATTGACGAAATTTGAGAACGCGTTCTGCATGTAAGGCAGTTGATCATTCAGTGATTTTGGGAGCTTGCCGTCACCCACAAAATTAATTTCTGTGGCAAACAGCTTGAAAAGTTCATTTTCTGCGATCCGGTTGGCGTCTTCGACTTCACCCGCAAGCCAGGTTTCCATCACTTGTGCCTTGCCGGCCGCGCTCACATCAAGGCGTTTTTGAAGCTCCCCGACTAATTCCTGTTTGCGAGACTCTATTGCGTAGTCACACAGAAAGTATCCCAGGATCGCAAAGACGATGAGAAAAAGCGCGGCAATCTTCCAGGGGGCTTTGCGAAAAAGGTTGCTATCGCTTGGCGCACGGTCGGAAAGAAATGAATTTAGTTCAAGCTTGGCTGTTGCATCAGTCATTTTGGTTGCTCCCTGCGGCATCTTGCGCGGTCAGGAAATCAAGGGGAATATGGGCCCATCTCCTATTTTCATTAACGGAGTAGAACGGGACGTAATAGTTGACGAGGCGTTCTTCCAGTATGGTATCGTTCAGGTTGTCGAGAACATAGCGTTTGCCCCGGCGCTCGACGCTTAATACGGCATGTGCCTTGTTGCGCAGGACATCGTTGGCGATAACAATACGCATGGCATCGGGGTCAAAACCGAGCTCTTTAAGGCTGACATATTTCATGATGGCGAAATCTCTTGATCCGCCGCCATTTGAAATAAACTCAAGCGGCGACGCCCAATGGCTGTCAGATAATGCCCCTGCGTCGTCGGGAATAAATTTCCAGCCATTTAGAAAACTGTTCAGTTCCTGCATCTGGATGCGCTTAGGAGAATTTTGTAGTTCTGCGATTTTCGTGCGCCACAACGTCATCTGTTGCGACTCACAATCCTCGATGCGGGCATCGCATTTGGCGGCAGCATTTGCGAGCTGGGGAAAACTCGCTTTAACTTTGAGCCAGAGGGGTAGGGCTGCCAGATTATCTGATGAAATTTCGACTAAGCCGAAAAGGCCCTTTTCCGTCACGTCCGCGTGAGCGGTCGCACCGGTCACTGGGCCTAAAAGGAAAAGACCCGTTAGCAGAAAAGCGGTGGCGTGCTTTATCATTCTATTGTGTTTCATCACCGTTCCCTCAATGCCGTATCCCGTGTTTTCAGGATAGGTTTCAGGATATAGTCCAGCACTGTTTTATGGCCTGTGAGGATATCGACAGAGGCGACCATGCCGGGAATAATTGGATAGGAGTTTTCCCCGCGTTTGAGGAAATTCTGGTTTGTACGAACGATGATCTGATAATAGCTTTCGCCGGATTTCTCATCAACAATCGTATCGGCACTGATCCGTTCAAGCTTGGCTGGCAATCCGCCATAAATTGAGTAGTCATAAGCCGTGATCTTTACTGTGGCTTCTTGTCCTGGCCGCAAAAAAGCGATGTCGGCCGGGCGAATATTCGCTTCCACCAAAAGCGTATCGTCGATTGGCACTATTTCAATAATATCCTGACCCGGTTTGACGACGCCGCCAATGGTCTGGATTTTAACGTCCTTTACTTCACCAGTTACAGACGAGCGCACATCCGTCCGTGCAACACGATCCTTGACACCGAGAATGGCCTGACGAGCCGCCTCATACTCCGCACGTGTCTGGCTCAGTTCTTGTGATGCAGTACTTTTGAAACTGAGAATTTTTTCCTCAATTCGCTGATTAGCTTCCTTAAGCGCGCCTTCAACACGTGGCTTGGAAAGCTCGGATGCAGAAATCTGCCCTTTCAGGTCGTTAATTTCCCGGCGTAGCTTGAGAGATTCCACCTTTGGGACAATCCCTTTCTTGACGAGAGGTGCCGTAATTTCCATTTCTTCATTGGCGAGTCCGAGGCTGGCACGGAGCTGTCTCAGGCGACCATTAATCTCTGCAATTTCTTGGTTTCGCTGTTGCGCCTGTTGCCGCAAGATTTGTATTTGCGATTGGAGTTCAGCCTGCCGCGCATTATACAGATTTAGCTCGCGCACGGAAATGTCCTTACGCTCCGCCAGAAGTTCAGCAGGGAAGGTAAGGGGTTCACCCGTGGCCTCCGCTTCAAGACGGGCGATACGCCCCATCAGGTTAAGATAATTGGATTCGATTTCTCCCGCGCGGGAGGAAAAGCCGGTATCGTCAATGCGTAGAAGAATCTGGCCCTTTTCGACGATATCGCCTTCATGTACCAGCAATTCTCTGAGGATGCCGCCTTCCAGATTCTGGATAATTTGTACTTGGCTGGACGGTATGACCTTGCCGTCGCCGCGGGTGACTTCATCCAGAACCGCATTTTTTGCCCAGATGAACCCGACAACGAAAAAGGCGATTACACCAAACAGCAGGAGGAAAGAGCGCGGATGCGGGCCTTGTACTCTCGCGGCTACGACGTCCGACGCGAAATCTGAGTCATTCCATTTCAAATTTTCTGCCATAGTCAGTCCCCCGGTCCGTTTCGCTGTGGTTTTGACACGGTTGCCGAAACAGTTTTGGAGGTTGAGTTTCCACTCTGACCGAGTTTCAGAATTTCATCGCGCGGGCCATCCGCTGCGATCTTGCCATTTCCAAGGACAATGATCCGATCAACCAGCGAGAAGAGGGAGGTGCGATGCGTCACGAGAAGCAAGGTCTTTCCTTGAATATAGTCTTGAAGACGGCTAATCAGCCGTCGCTCTGAATTGATGTCCATGGCACTTGTCGGTTCATCGAGCATCAGGATAGGCGGATTGGGCAGGAAAGCGCGGGCAAGACCAATTGTTTGCCGTTGCCCTCCGGACATGGTCGCGCCTTTTTCTCCAACATGCAGGTCATAGCCATGTGGATGCCGAGAAATAAAATCATGTACACCGGAAAGCTTCGCGGCATTCAGGATCATTTCATCGTCGGCACGCGGATGCCCCAGGATGATGTTTTGCCTAACAGAGGCCTGGAACAGGGTGATATCCTGCATGACGCTGCCAATGCTCCGGCGGATATCGGAAGGGTCGATTTGCCGGATATCCGTGCCGTCAATCAGTACGGCGCCTTCATCGGGCTCATAGAGATTGATTAGCAGGCGCGAAATCGTTGTCTTCCCTGATCCGACTGGCCCGATAATTCCGACTTTCTCACCCGCCCGTATCTTGAATGATACATTGTCGAGCGCGGGGATGTCGGTGCCCGGATATTTGAAAGTTACATCCTTGAATTCGATATCACCCTGGATATTCGGGCGGCTGAGTTGACGTTTTTCCGCGCCCCGTTCCACCGGGAGGGACATGATATGATTAAGTCCCTTCAAGGCGACGATAGCTTGATTGAGGCGGGTAAGCAGCCCGGCGATCTGGCCAAGCGGTGCCATTGTCCGCCCTGTTAAAATGGTGCAAGCGATCAAGGCGCCTACTGTAATAGTCGAGTCCGGTTCTCCCATTAACATGACGCCATAGACGACCACGCCGACGGTTACAAGTTGCATGGCAGCCGCGGAAAGATTGATGCCGAGGCCGGCAAAGAAGCGCGCGGCAACGCTTGTTTCAGCGGTCTTCCCGACGAAGCGTTCCCATTCCTTCTGCATATGGCCTTCAATTCCCATGCTTTTAACGGTGTCGAGGGCGGAGATTGTTTCAACGATAACCCCATGCTTCTGGGCGGCTTCTTCCGACGTTTTGGAAACGGCGCGGCGCATGGGCCATTGCAGACACAGCCCGATAAGCAGAACAACAGGGACGGCAACAGCGGGAATGATAAAAAGCGGGCCACCGATCAGGTAAATGATAAACAGGAAAATCGCGAGGAAGGGTAGATCGACGAGCGCCGTTACGGTAACGGACGTGAAGAAATCCCGCAATGTTTCAAACTCTCGCAGGTGATTGGCAAACGCGCCAGCAGACGCAGGACGGGCCTTTACCTGAAGGTTGAGAACTTGCTCGAATATTCGGCTGGACAGCAGAATGTCAGCCCGTTTACCGGCATTGTCGACAAAATACGACCTCAGTGATTTAAGTAACAGATCGAAGCCGATCACGGTGATTACACCAATTGCCAGCACCCATAATGTCTCGATCGCCCGGTTGGGAACGACCCTGTCATAAACATTCATAATAAAAAGGGGCTTGCCATGGCGAAGCTGTTGATCAGAAAGGCGGCGATAATGACCTGAATATATGTCGGCCAGAATTGCCACATGGTCCCCCAAAACCATGAGCCGGGCCTATCCTGTAACTTTTCATCCTTATCAACGCGGTACTTGAAACTTGGTCGGGTCAGAATAGCGTACCCGGCATATTCAGCGTCCAGTTCTGTGAGCGGCAGGCTGTCGGAGCCTTCCCCTGTTTCCGGGAAGATAACTTTGGCTTTCCTGTCTTCCCGCGAGAGCAGGATACAGGCGCGCCGGTCATTGAGCAGGACGACGCAAGGTAGAACGGCTTCCGGTATCTTATCGAGATTTCGATTGGTGATGCGGGCACTGATGCCGACGCGTTCCGCGGCCCGGACAAATAGCGCCGGTGTTAATTTGTTGTCTTCAAGTGGGAGGCCGTAGGCTAGCGCATCCGGAGTGCGTGGATCATCGAAAAGCTTAGTCAAAGCCGCGAGGCAGCCAAGCAGGGGATCCTGATCAGAGCGCGTGATTTCGGAAAGGTTGACCTGCCAGTTTCCCTTACTTTTGATTTTTGTCCGAAGGGCAGCCTCTGTGGTCTCTAGCTTACTTGCTGCTGCAGTCGGCTTACCTGTTTTCAATTTGGTGTCCCTTGTCTTTTTGTTTCCGGCTTTTGTGACGAATAGATCGTCCGTTGTGTTGACATCGAGCCTCGCGGATTTGCGTGAATTTTCGCTCACCGGCATGCCCTCATTTTTCGCCGGCTTTCACGCGACCCAATCATGCCGGCATATCCAGCAGATCCGCCTCGCGTTCGGGATTTGAGAGAATTGAACTCTCCATGGTTCCTTTGCCCTGCCATACCCTTACTTTCCCGCTCAGTCCTCAATAACAATTTCGGCGATTTCATGTTGCGATGGAGAAATGATTGCGGCCGTTCGAACTTCCCCTTTGTATTGTCTCGCAGCTTCCATCCTGCTTTTACAAAATCCTTTATGCGGAACGGACTACTTTTCCACGTTGGTCATTCAACGCTTATTTGGTGAAAATGCAGTTAACATATTGGCAAAAGTGTATTTTCTAAAATTATGGAATGTGCGCCGGTCCTTTGAATTAATACGCCGCTCGTTTAGGCTTCTACGCCAATATATTACGTATAGTTGCGGGGTTTTCGCCTATTTTTCAACAAAAATTAACCATAACTGGTAGTGATTTAAATGACATTGAAAAGTGGCGCCCTTTCCGTACGCGCCAAGAGGCGTATTTGCGACAGGGTCGGATGGCGAAGTTGTTATGATAGGGCAGCTTGAATGGATTGTTGTAATTTTACCACAGGCTGTTGCGAAGACCACTAAATATATGGTCTTCGCCGTTATATAGAGTTGATCGACGGCGGAAAGAAAGCGTAGATTGCCGTCGTATTATAATTAAGTTTTGGATGGATGTTTTGCTCAGGCATTACGCATCAGGCGAGCGAAAATTTCTTCGACGTTAAGCAAAACAGACAAAGTGGGAGAGGGGTATGAAGCTTAGAAACCGTGCGGGGAAGACAATGAATGTACTTTCCGCCAGTGTTCTAACGGCGGTCTTCGGAAGTTATATAGCGGTGGGGGCCGCGCAATCCGAAACATTGGTGGATGCAGTCCAGCAAACGGTTTCGACCTATCCGGAAATCGCCGAGGCTTCGGCAAATCGCCGCGCGATTGATCAGGAATTAAGACAGGCGGAAGGACTTTATCTTCCGTCGCTCGATCTTGAAGCGGGCATTGGTTATGAGTGGACTGATACAGTTACCATTGATAACGAAGATTTGCGCCGCACGGAATCGAGCCTTCTGCTCGTGCAGACCCTTTACGATGGTGGGTTTCGTAGCGCAGAAGTAGACCGGCAGGGAAATCGTGTCGATAGTGCTGCGTATCGGGTCCGGGAACGGGCCGAAGCCATCGCTCTTGACGCGGTGCGGTCCTATCTTGATACGCTTCGCAGTCAACAAATTGTTGAACTGGCGAAGGAAAATGTCGAAAAACATCGCCGGACACTGAATGAAATCCAGGACAGGGTGAGAGCCGGACAAAGCGGTATTGGTGATGACCAGCAGGCGCTGGCGCGTCTTGCTGCAGCTGAAGACACTCTCGTTGAAACTTTGCGCGCGCAGGACGATGCGGAAATTACCTATCGGAGAGTTGTGGGTGTACAGCCGGTAAATCTCGAACTTCCTGACTTCAGCGACAGCGTTCTTCCCGACAATATTGATGATATCGTGGCGATTGCGCTGGAAGGTAATCCGGACATTATGTTCGCTTCTTCAGATATCAAAACGTCTGATGCGGAAATTCGGGCGACTCAGGCAAGCTACTATCCGACAGTTAATCTGGAGGTAGGAGGCTCTGCGGATAATAATCTCGATGGGGTTGAAGGCCATAACGACGATTTATTGGCGATGCTTCGGTTGCGCTACAACCTCTATAGAGGGGGGATCGACGAAGGCCGTGAGAAGGAAGCGTTAGCACGCAAAGCAGAGACGGAGCAGCGCAAACGCCGTTATGAACGCCTCGTAGAAGAGGAAGTTCGACGCAGCTGGAGTTCACTCGCCCGTTCGGAAGCGCGTTCGGAAGTTCTCGCAGCGGCTGTTGTTGCCAATACTGAGGTTGCCTCGACTTACAAACAGGAATTTGAAATCGGGCAGCGTGATCTGCTGGATCTGCTGGATGCGGATAATGAACTGTTTAACTCCCGGACGTCGCTGGTGACGGTGGAGTATTCGGTTAGGTTTGCAAAATATCGGTTGCTTGCCACTATGGGCCGGTTGAACTCGACACTCGGTGTGACCCTGCCCGCGGAAGCAACGCCGATGGAGAAAAAAGGCTAACAATATCGAAAGTCTATAACAAGAGCCGCGCTTAGACGTAATGTGCGGCTTTTTTTATGTCTGCGGCGCTAGGGCTTGTGACGCCACCATCCAATCTCATTGACAGAATATATCGGTCGGTAATGTCGGATGCGAGTGGCATCAACGACTTGTCCGATTTGATTGTCGAGCACTAGATTTTTGCCTTTATAATTCACAACCAGAATTGCATGGGCGATGCCGAGATTAACATCCTGCAGAACGACAATTTTCATGTCCTTCGCTGACCACCCGAGGGCGCGCAGCGTAAAATACTTGACGATCGCGTAGTCTTCGCAATCACCGAACCGGGCAAAGAATTCTTTAGGAATTTCCCAATAATCACGCACTCCCCAATTGATGGGATCAAGAATATAGCGAAAAAGATTCATGTGCCGATTGATTTTTTCAAGCTGCTTTTCTTTCGGCAGTGACCGCCATTCCTCTATCAGGGCGCGCCATTTCTGATGGGCGCAGCGATTATATTTTCCTGAAACGCAATCGCCAAGTGCCTATCCTTGTAGGTTGCGAGCACCTTTCGCCATTTTGGAAAGGGTTTGAGGCCGGAATAGGGGGTTGCCTTATAACCGAACAGGTCACCTGCCTTTGCGTCAGCGAGAGATGGTGCTGCAATAACGCAGCAGGCAAGAATAAGTGCTGCGCATATCGTGGCAAATCCGGGTCTTGTTCCTGTCACCGCGTTGGTTCCTGCCATCTGGTTAAAAAAGCCTCCTGTTCAGGCGCATTATGGGCAACAAATCATTAACAAAGACTGAGCAGGACATCTAATGTCATTGCGTCGTTAAGTAATTTTTGGGTAATTTAGATCGGTGATTTACCTATCTTAAAGAGTTTCAAGGCATTCTGCCGTACAGTGAAATATATAACCGGGGCATTTATGTCGGATAATCAATTAGATGGTACGGAAAAGAAAAGCACCTACAAAGCGCTCTCCTTAGGCGTTTTGCTGCTTATGGCTGTCGTCGTTGCCGGCATTTGGGGCACTTTCAAATTTGTCGAGGAACAGCGTTCGCGCGACCTCCGAAACTGGGAGGTTCGCCTTGGTATTGTCGCGGATAGCCGCGCGGCAAGCGTCGATGACTGGCTGCGCAAGCAGGAACAGGCTATTGGCACTCTCGCGAATAATGCGTCTTTACAGGTGTATCTAACCCAGTTGGTTATTGAGACGGCAGAGAATGGCAACTCTATCGCTGAAGTGCCGGAGGCGGGTTATCTCATTAATCTACTGAATAATCAGGCTGTTATCAGCGGATTTTGGGAGCCGGAGGAGCCGCAAATCCGTGCAAATGTGGCGCGGCCCGGTCGGGCAGGCATCGGGCTTACGGACGCAACAGGAAAGCTTCTGGTCTCCAGCGGAAATATGCCCCCAATGAACCCGACAATACGGGCCGCCATGGCGAAAGCCGGGGATGGTGAGCCTGCTCTGATCGATCTTTATGAGGGGATTAATGGCGATCCGACCATGGGCTTTGTCTGGCCGATTTATGCGGTGCAGGATGAAGGGAGCCCAAAGGATATTATTGGATATGTTGTTGGTCTTCGGACGGTGGAAACCTCACTATTTCCGCTATTGTTCCAACCGGGTGATACATTGCAGACGGCAGAAAATTATCTTGTCCGCAAGGATGGGAAGCTCGTGCAATATATCTCTCCGCTGGCGGATGGCACGCTCGCTCTTGCCCGCAAGCTAAGCGCACAGAATGATCTGGCTGCGGCATTCGTAATCGAAAATCCGGGAAGTTTTGAACTTGCCTCCAATTATCTCGGGAGCAAGGTTCTCGTAACGGGGCGTGCGTTGACGGCTGCGCCTTGGTTCCTTGTTCGAACAGTCTCGGAACAGGAAGCGTTGGCCGAAACCGATCAGCGCCTTTCAACGATGCTCGGCATCTTTATATTGCTGATTTTTGCAGTCGCAGGAACGGTGGTTGCCGTCTGGCGGCATGGCACCTCCCTTCGCGCGGCGGAGCTAGCGGTGCGCTATAAGGGCATGGCGGAGCAGTTGAGAGAGCGGAGCGAATTTCTGAAAATTGTGACCGATCAGCAGCCAACGTCTATTGCTGTTTTCGATGCAGAGGATAAATACACATTTGCGAATAGTGTCGCCGCCGAAGACGTGGAGATATCGCAAGATGAAATGATTGGCAAGAAAGCCGCGAGTGTTCTTGGGCCTGAGCAGGCACGGGAAATCATCGAGATGACAAATCTCGTGCGTCAGGACTATGAACCTCGTTCGTTGATTAGCCGTATAAAGGCGTCGGAGGAAAGTGCAGCGGATCGGGTGATCAAGTCAGATTTTGTGCCCCTGCGATCAGCGCGGGTGAACAGCAAGGAAGTTCTCACTGTATTTCAGGATATTTCTGATGTTGTAGTTGCACAGGAGCGTCGCGAGTCCGTATTGCGTACACTTGTTTCAACATTGGTGGCTTTTGTGGATCGCCGCGACCCTTATTCCGCAGATCAATCCCGTCGGGTCGCGAAGGTTGCGGTGGCAATTGCTGAAGAAATGGGCGCGCCAGATGAACTGGTGCGGACAGTTGATATCGCGGGTAACCTGATGAATATCGGCAAGATTCTCGTTTCGCCAGAAATTCTGACTAAGACGAAGAACCTGACTAAGAAGGAAATGGAAATCATTCGGAACAGTCTGGTCGCCAGTGCGGATCTCCTGGATGAAGTTGACTTTGATTTGCCGGTTGCCGCCACATTGCGCCAATTGCAGGAAAATTTTGACGGCAGTGGCCAACCAAACGGCCTAGTCGGCATGGAGATCAGTGAACCAGCTCGGATTATTGCCGTCGCCAATGCCTTTGTCGGCATGGTCAGCCCGCGCGCTTACCGGAGCGCACTAAGCTTCAGCGCGGCAGTGAAGAATCTTTTAGAAGATGCCGATACGCGGTATGACCGACGTATGGTCAGCGCTCTGATCAATTATCTCGAGAACCGGGGAGGCCGCGAGAGCTGGAAATACTTCTCTGAGAATGTAGAGAAAGACTCTACTGAGGGCGGAGGGTAATTCCTCTAATTCCTTTAAAGGAGACCTGTGGCCTGTAGGGCCGCCGGGCCAGTCAGGATGAGCTTGACCACTTCGCTTTGTCGGCTGGTGTCGGTTTTGCGGAAGACTTGTCTCAGTTGAGAGCGAACTGTGTGCATGCTGACCCCCCATTGCTCTGCGAGGTCATCAAGCTTATGACCATTGGTCAGGCCAAGCGCCAAGCGCCCTTCCGCTGGTGTCAGGCCATATAGCTTACAAATTGATTCTACAGAAAGCTCAACTGGTTCAGCCGGGTCAGAGACAAATAGAACGGCACCCTTTCCGGCGGCCCCGGTTCCGATAGGGGCGACCATGACATTCAACGGATAGTCACTTTCCATCCGGGTCAGGGAAATGGCGAAATCGCCTTCTGATTTGCTGTCGCCGCCGGGGGAGAGTGTGTCGGACAACAGCTTGGCGAGTGCCCGGCTTTCACCTGGCAGTGTTGCACGGCATATCCGGTCAGTACCAACAACCAGACCGTCACCCTTTTCCAGATAGCGTTTTGCCTTTCCATTGAAGAAAAGGATTTTCGTATCAGCTGTTACCAGGATAACCCCGATTGGAAGCCTGTTCAGTACGGCCGTCGCAGAATCAAGAAGTGGTGCCGATTCTGCGCTTTGCCGATGACCCTGATGGCGCTGAATGGCGTTGAGCAAGCAGCGCGACATGCCATCTGTCGAGAGTTGACTTTTGATGAGGTAGTCCTGCGCGCCCAACCGAATAGCCTCACGGCCGATATTTTCGTTATCATCCGTGAGCACAACAATCGGTGTGTGGGGAGTTTTTTCTCCAAGGAGCGATACCGCTTTGATCCTGTCTTCCTGAGTTTCTGTCAGATCAAGAATAATGACTTCGCCCTGCTGACCGTGACCGGCTTTCACATAACTGTCGACAGAAGCAATATGTTCGAACGAAAACTTTGCCGTCGACGCATTGGACAGCAACCAACCTAATTGTTGGGCATCCTCTTCCTTTTGTCCAATAAAGTGAACTGTTGCAGTAGAGTTTTTGTCCATTGAATATGGTTTTCCGACTTGTTTATTCGGTTTCCTTGACATGACCGCCAAAATTACGACATTTAGGATCGCTAAAATTACCTAAAATTTTGATAACCTGCCAAAAATGATGCAATTGAATTTTTTGACATTTCCTGTGTATCTGACAGCAATTTAATCCCATGAGCTAATTCAAATGCCAAGATATATTGCTTTTTATAAACCCTATGGCGTACTCAGTCAGTTCACCGGAGAAAAAGGCCAGAGAACTCTTGCCGATTTTGCGTTGCCGGAGAAAGTATATGCGGCGGGGCGTCTCGATAAGGATAGCGAAGGACTTCTTCTTCTAAGCGATGACGGGCCCTTTATCAAGAAACTGCTGAATCCGGATAATGCTCATGAACGAGTGTACTGGGTGGAGATAGAGGGAGAGCCAAATAAAGCAGCTCTTGAAGAGTTGTCTGGCGGCGTGGTTTTCAAGGGATATAAATCGAAACCTTGCCGAGTTTCTCGACTTGATCCTCAATCCGACATCGCACCGCGCGATCCGCCGGTGCGCTTTCGAAAGTCTATTCCGACATGCTGGATTGAAATAGCGCTGACGGAAGGCAAAAACCGTCAGGTTCGGCGGATGACGGCATCTGTTGGTCACCCGACTTTACGTCTTATCCGTAAAAAGATCGGCAAGCTTACACTCACCGATCTTGTACCTGGGATATGGCAGGACGTAAAAAAAATGGATATTTTCTGATCTTGCTTTAGTCCGAATTTCGCGTGCTTAGTGCGCGAACAGGACCGGTGCCGTCATATGCTCAAGAATATTCTTTGTGGCACCCCCCAGAATCATTTCCCGCAGGCGGCTATGGCCATATGCCCCGAGAACCAGCATGTTCCCGCTATAATCGACGAGTGCGTCGAGAATGGCGTCACCAACACTGATGCCGGGCCAGTGGCCGGACTTGAAATTAGCTGTAATGCCATGACGTTTGAGGTGCGCAAGTATATGCTCCGTCTCATATGTCTCGTCCTCTGTCGCATTGACCCGGAGGAGGGTGACTTTTTCCGCTTTTTTGAGAAAGGGTAATGACTCATGTAAAGCACGGGAAGATTCGCGCGTGTTATTCCACCCAACGATCACATGGCTTCCGAAATTGCTGTAATTCCCCGCAGAAGGAATAATTAATACAGGGCGGGGCGAACTGACGACTATCTCTTCGGCGATATATCGCGTTTGCGCATTATTCTCATCGTCGGGGTCGCCCTGACCCACGATCACAAGGTCAGCGGAAAGGGCATGTTCATTAATCAGATCCGGAGCATAGCCTTCTTCTACAACTACCTCGACTGGACGACTTACTTTTGCCGCAAGGCTTTCAAACTTGGCTTTTGCTTCCGCAGCATTCTCTTCTTCAACTTTCCGGGATTGCTCAATAAATTCCGGCGGGACATAGCCCATAAAGGAAGTGGGGACAGTTACCTGCGCAATTGTATATAACCCGATTACATATGCGTCATGCTCAACCGCGAGACCAAGAGCCGTCTCAATACGGGCTTCCAGCCGTGAATCGTTACTCAAATGTAGCAATATGGTTTTTATGGACATTACGCTTTCCCTTTCAACAATCCTGAACGAATTTCACTTAATTATGGATAGCTTTTAGTGAGCCGCATTGATTTGAGACAAACAACAATGCGCGCCGCCTCCCTGTACACACTGTATTCGATAGTTACCTTATGAACAGTTCAGTTAGATAACAACCTGTTATTTGTTACGGCATAGGCAGTCTGGATGTTCTCTGTTATGAATGGCAGCCGACAACATATATCCAGACAAAGGAAATTCGTTAAATGGATGCTATCGAAGCACTTGTAACGCGTAAATCTTCGGCGATGCTAACGACACCTGCCCCCGGAAAAGACGATCTTAAGCTCATAATGCAGGCGGCCGTTCGGGCCCCTGATCATTGTCGTCTTCGCCCGTGGCGTTTCATCGTCTTTGAAGGGGCGGCAAGGGAAAGGCTCGGTCATATTTTTGAAGAAGCCCTGAAGGCAAGAGATCCGAATGCGACTGAAGCCATGCTCCAAAAGGAGCGCGGCAAGCCCATGCGCGCACCAATGATAATTGCTGTTATCGCCCGGATAGAGGAGCATCCGAAGGTGCCAGAGGTGGAGCAGATCCTTTCCGCGGGAGCGGCCGCGCAGAATATTATGGTCGCGGCGCATGCACTGGGATATGCAGGCATATGGCGAACCGGAAAAACATGTTTTGATCCACAGGTTAATGCTGCTCTCGGAGCATCGGATGCAGATCAGATTGTCGGGTTTCTCTATTTGGGAACGACCGAGAGGACACCGGTCCTGCTGGAAGAGCCGATTGATCCCTATGTGGAAATCTGGGAAGGCTAAGCTTGACAGAAAACCGGGGCGTTAATGACAGTATAATAATGGAAGGGAAGTAATATGTCGGATCTTGTGTTTCATCACTATGATGCATCACCCTATGCTGAGAAAGTCAGAATGATATTTGGCTTTAAGGGGGTGAGTTGGCAGTCTGTTCAAATACCCCGCATGATGCCCAAGCCGGAACTGACGCCACTTACCGGCGGGTATCGGAAAACGCCGGTTATGCAGTCAGGCGCCCATATTTTTTGCGATACGCAAATCATTATTCGTGAACTCGAAGCGCGGTATCCGACTCCCACATTATTTCCCGACAACAGTCAGTTTGTGGGTTGGGGCACGAGTTTCTGGACCGACAAGCTGCTTTTCAGCACGGCGGCGGCAATTGTTTTCGGAACTTTTGGCGACCAGATGCCTCCGGAATTTGTTAAAGACCGGGCGGAATATTCTGGTGGAAACTTGAATGTTGAGAAAATGAAAGCCGCACTTCCTTTCTCACTTCAGCAGTTTGCCGCCATGATGGACTGGGCGGAACAAGGCCTTGCAGATGGTCGGGACTATTTTCTGGGGCCGAAGGCAAGCCTCGTTGATTTCAATCTTTATTATACAGTACGATTTGCGGGGCGTGCACCAGCGGTGAAGGAAATTCTTGCGGAATTTCCGAAACTATCGGCCTGGATAAAGAGAATTACCGCCTTTGGTGAAGGTACTTCCACTGAGATCAGCGCAGCCGATGCCCTCGAAATCGCGAAAAATGATGATGTCTCGGATTACAGCGGCACCATTGGTGCGAACGAGGAGAAAACGGCTGGGGATCAGGTAACCGTGATGCCAAACGATACCGGTCGCGTTCCCGTATCTGGTGAACTTGTTACCCTTGATCGGCGGGAGATCGCGATCCGTCATAATAATGACACTGTGGGAGAGGTAATTATCCATTTTCCGCGCGCCGGATTTATCGTGCGTTAAGAGTCAAGAATAGGGCAAAATCACGGTTTTGCCTTATTCCATGCCTATTTATCGTTATCTGAGTGTCGAAAGCTGTTATGACGGTTGTGGATTTATTTAACGGGCAATGTTATGAAGCTGAAATGAAATCCCCAATTTTCCGGAGAGACCATTGAATAAAAAATTTCGAGCGTTTGCTATCGGACTTGCTATTTTCGCAGTTGCTATGATGCAGAATTTGCAAGGGTCCTCTCTCGCGTATGCTCAATCAAAAATACCGGAAGCTGTTGTTGCGATCGTTGACATTACCCATGTTTTGCAAGTGTCCGAGCCCTCTAAAAAAGCCGAAGAAGATGTTAAGGCTCTATTGAAAACCAAAGTGGATGAACTGAATAAACGCGGTGATGACTTGCTTGCCGAGAAAGAGGCACTTGATAAGCAGCGGGCCATTCTGTCGCCGGATGCTTACCAGAAGAAACTTTCGGAGCTTAATGTTCAGCGGCAAAACCTGCAGCGCGAATTCCAGGTCATTAACGGCAAAATGAACGAAGTGCTGGTCGGTATTCGCTTGCGTTTTCGTGAAATTATTGTGCGTCTCGCCGCAGATGTCAGCAAGGAAAAAGGCGTCAATCTCGGGATCGACAGAGCTAAAACCGTTTTCTTTAATCCAAGTATGGATATTACCGAGGAAGTATTAGCCCGGTTTAATAAAGCCAATCCAAAGGTTGATATCAAACTGGAAGATACGAAAGAGAGTGCGGCACCCGCTAAAAAGAACTGAGCTTAGATCTTCGCAAGTAATTCTTCCTTCAACGCCTCATCGCAGAAGGCCGCGAGAATTGCATTTCGGGTGATCTGATTAAGGTTGCTCTCCGATAAGTGATAACTCTGGGCAGCTTCGTCATATTCATGACCGATGGATGTCGCGAAAAACGGCGGGTCATCCGAATTCAGTGTCACAACGCATCCGGCGTCCATCAAGGCCTTGAAGGGATGGCTGCTTCTGTCCCTAAAGAGGCCTGTGGCGACATTGCTTCCCGGACTCAGTTCAAGCGGAATTCTCCGATCCGCAATTTCCGCGATTAGCGCAATATCTTCAATGGCGCGTACTCCATGTCCGATGCGACTGATCGGCAGATTGTCCAAACTGGCGCGGATACTTTCCGGCCCGCCGAATTCTCCAGCATGCGTTGTTGTCTTAAACCCGGCCTTATTGGCGAGATTAAAGGCTGGTGCAAAGTCCTTTGGGTGAAATTGTGCCTCATCACCACCCATGCCGAACCCGACGACATAGGGGTGAGGGGTTGCAACAAAACGCTCTGCTACCTTGAGGGCTTTTTGGGCGCCTAAGTGCCGCACGCAGGTCACAATAATTCGCCCGACAATGTCGAATTCCCTCTGCGCATCATCTATGCCGGCGGCAATACCTTCCAGATGATCGGCATAGCTCATCCCGACTTCGGCAGCATGATCGGGGGAGGAAAACATCTCGACATAGATCGTGTCTTCCTGCGCACATCTAGCGAGATAGTCATAGGTAACCATCCGGTAATCGTCCTTGGTCAGGATTGTCGCCGCCGCCTTGTCATAACAATCAAGGAAGTGCCAAAAATCATCCCAGGCATATTCAGACTCTGACTTGAATGTTGCCGGATCAATTTGCGCGCTATTCCTGGCCGCTAGCTGCCGGACAAGCGCAGGGGGCATAGTTCCTTCCAGATGAACATGGAGTTCTGCTTTCTTGACCATGGTTAGTCCAGAAAGCTTTTGCCGTGCGCAAGCGGAGGCAAACCGAGATGCTGGGCGATCGATTGGCCGATATCGGAAAAGCTGTCTCGCTCTCCAATAGATCGTCCCTGAATGCCTATTCCGAAGGCAATGATAGGGACAGCCTCACGTGTGTGATCCGTTCCCGGCCATGTTGGATCGCAGCCATGATCAGCCGTAAGGATCGCTATATCGCCCTCCTTAAGGGCTGTGTGTAGTTCCGGTAACCGGGCATCAAATTCCTCCAATGCGCGGGCATAACCAGCAATATCCCGTCGATGACCAAAGGATTGGTCAAAATCGACAAGGTTTGTAAAAATAAGGCTGCCATCTTTGGCACGCGCCATGGCGTCAATCGTTGCATCCATCAGTGCCATATTCCCGGCTGCCTTGACAATTTCACCGGTACCTTGATGGGCAAAAATATCACCAATTTTCCCGATGGATATAACCTGTCGACCTGTTTCTGTCAGTTTATCAAGAAGGGTCGGTTCAGGCGGGGGCACGGCAAGGTCTTTCCGGTTCGCTGTCCGCGTGAAATTTCCATTTTCACCGACAAAGGGTCGGGCGATTACGCGGCCGATCTCCAGCGGAACAACCAGCTCGCGGGCAATGTCACAAAGCGCGTAGAGGCGATCGAGGCCGAAAGTTTCTTCATGCGCAGCGATTTGAAAGACGCTGTCTGCGGAAGTATAAACAATGGGCTTGCCACTTTTCATATGTTCATCGCCGAGTTCCGCAATGATCTCCGTGCCAGACGCATGGCAGTTGCCAAGGATGCCGGGTAGTTTTCCTTGTTCGATCAGGGCATTCGTCAAGTCGTTCGGAAAACAGGGGATGGTTCTCGGGAAATAGCCCCAGTCGAAAAAGACCGGCACGCCGGCCATTTCCCAATGCCCGGACGGTGTATCCTTGCCCTTACTCATTTCTTGCGCGACACCATGAAGGCCTTCGAAATTATTTGTCCCGCTGGGTGTGTCAACATAGTCATCATGTGCGGCGAACAAGCCGAGTTTACGCAAATTCGGCAAGTGAAGGGGCCCCGACCGCTCAGTGGAATTTGCGCGGCCCGCCGCGGCGGCTTCGATGATATGACCGAAAGTATCCGCGCCGATATCGCCAAAAGCTTCCGCGTCATGGGCGGCACCGAGGCCAAAGCTATCCAGTACGATCAATATGGCGCGCATTTATATATCCTCCCTGGTGAGGCGGGTTCGCACGGCGGGGGAGATCGCAGGTGGCTCCTCTGCCAATGTAATGGCGTTGAGGATACGTTTCTCCGCCCGCGCCGCATCAGCATCATTCCGGGCGATAATCGTCGCGATCGGGTTTTGTGGGCCAAGTTTCGCACCCAGGCCAACAATATTGGTAAGGCCGACGCCATAGTCAATTTTATCCGAAGCCTTATGCCGCCCACCGCCAAGGTCCATCACGGCGACCCCCATCTCCCGGACATTCATGACACCGAGATAGCCGCGCTTCGGTGCGATCACGTCTCGTCGGACCGGTGCGAGCGGGAGATGTTCCTCCATATTTGTCATCAAGTCCTTCGGTCCGCCAAGCGCGGCAATCATCTGGGCGAATTTTTCGGCGGCGGTGCCGCTGCCCAACGCACCCCTGACCGCATGTGGTGCCGTCGCTTCATCGGCGATCCCCGCGATAACCAGCATTTCCGCAGCTAGTGCCAGCACCACATCGAGGAGACGCTGATCAACATTCCGACCCATCAGGAAATCAATCGTTTCCCTCACCTCAATTGAGTTTCCAGCCGTTCTGCCAAGTACCTCATTCATATCGGTCAGCAGGGCGGATGTCCTAAGCCCGGCACCGTTTGCAACCGCAACAATGCTGCGGGCAAGCTCTGTCGCATCGCCGTAGTCCTCCTTGAACGCGCCGGAGCCGAATTTTACATCCATCACCAGTGCATCCAGCCCTGCCGCGAGCTTCTTGGACAGGATCGACGCCGTGATCAGCGGGATGGATTCCACCGTCGCTGTAACATCGCGGATCGCGTAAAACCGCTTGTCGGCGGGGGCGAGATCATCTGTTTGGCCGATGATGGCGCAGCCGATATTCTTGACAATCTTGGTCAGCAAGTCCCGATCGGGTGCAGTATTGTAGCCCGGCACGCTATCGAGTTTGTCGAGGGTTCCGCCCGTATGGCCAAGGCCCCGTCCGGAGATCATCGGAACAGCACCACCGCAAGCCGCGACAATTGGCGCAAGCATCAGGCTCACCTTGTCACCGACACCCCCGGTGGAATGTTTGTCAACGACAGGCCGACCAAGATCGGCCTTCGACCAGTCCATCACATGGCCGGAGTGAACCATGGCGCGGGTGAGGGCAACGCGTTCTTCCATGCTCATGCCCTGAAAGAAAATGGCCATGGCGAAGGCCGCAATCTGTCCTTCAGAAATGGAACTATCCGTGAGGCCCCGCACCATGAACATGATTTCCTCCTCGCTCAGGGGCGCGCCGTCGCGTTTCCGGCGGATAATCTCCTGCGGGAAAAATTCAGCCGTTTTATTCGCCATAGGGGATCCAGATATTCTTGATTTGCGTTGCCTGACGCAGGAACTCGCGGCCTTCACCCTGCGCGATGTCGAACCAGTCCCGTGCCTTTCCATTATTGACCCAGGTGCGCTTCATATTTCCGATCGAGGCGGCTTCGACAAGCCGGCTACCATCTGTCGGGCCGAAATACCAGACCGATTTCACATCATCATGCTCTGCGAGCGTTTTCGCAAGACTATCGCGCGGTCCCGTGATGATATTCATCGCGCCCGCAGGCATGTCGGACGTTTCCAGTACCTGATAGAAGTCCGTGGCCGTGAGCGGATGCCGTTCCGATGCGATCAGGACGATGCGATTGCCCATGGCAAGGGCAGGGGCCGCAAGAGAAACCATGGAGAGAAGCGGGTTGTCATCCGGGCAGACGATGCCCATCGTCCCGATGGGTTCCTTCATGGCCAGGGTCACCCCGCGCATGGGCGGAGAATGAACGGCACTTTCATATTTATCTGTCCAGGCACCATAGGAAAAGAGCCGCTGGATCGTGGCATCGACTTCGGCTTGCGCCTTTTTCGTGCTGACGCCTGTCAAGACTTTGAGACGGTCCGCTAATTCCGATTTCCGAATGTCGAGATTTTCCGCGAGATAGTAGAGCACCTGTGCGCGGTTATGACTGCTCGCCTTGGTCCAGCCGGTCGCCTTGCGCGCGGCCTCGACGGCATTACGGATATCCTTGCGGTTGCCTTCACCGACCTCGCCAATTTTCTCGCCCTTCGCGGAGAAGACCGGCATGCTGTAGCCCGAATCCGGCCGGGCCTGCTTGCCGCCGATATAGAGCTTTGGCGTGCGGTCAAGATTGGCGAGGGATGCGTTGCTCTCGTCTTCTTGTGGTGTCGGAGATTTTAATTCCTTATAAAGTGGCAGTTTGGAGAGAAACTTTGGTTTCAATACCTCCATCATGCCTTCGTGGCCGCCTTCGCGTCCATAACCCGATTCCCGGTTTCCGCCAAAGCCGCAGGCCGCATCAAACTGGTTTGTTGAATTTACCCAGACAACGCCGCAATCAAGTTTTGGCGCAATATCAAGCGCGAGATTTATGTTCTCGCTCCAGACGGAAGCAGCGAGCCCGTAGCGTGTGTTATTGGCAATTGCGACGGCCTCATCCGGTGTGCGGAAGGTCATGGAGACGATAACGGGGCCGAAAATTTCTTCTTGTGCAACTGTTGCAGCCGGAGCGACATCACTGATCAGCGTTGGAGGATAGAAGCTACCGTCTTTCGGCATGTCGCATTTTGGTTGCCAGACGTTGCCTTCATTCTCACCGTTCTTAACGAGCTTCGTAATGGTGGCGAGTTGCGTTGGGTCGACGATTGCACCCATATCGATGGACTTATCGAGCGGATCGCCAATGCGCAATGTCTCCATTCTTTGCCGGAGCTTTGCGATCATTTTCTCGGCGATACCTTCCTGCAGCAACAGGCGCGACCCGGCGCAACAGACCTGCCCTTGATTGAACCAGATGGCATCGACTACGCCTTCGACGGCACTGTCGAGATCCGCATCCTCAAACACAATAAAGGGAGATTTTCCGCCAAGCTCCAGCGTCAGATGCTTGCCGCTTCCGGCTGTTGCAGACCGGATCAGCCGGCCTACTTCTGTTGATCCGGTGAAGGCGATTTTATCGATATCGGGGTGCTTGACCAAGGCTTCGCCGGTTGCGCCATCGCCTGTCACGATATTCACGACGCCCTCAGGAAGGCCGATGTCTTTACAAATTTCGGCAAAGCAAAGCGCAGTGAGCGATGTATATTCTGCGGGTTTCAGGACGATTGTATTTCCTGCAGCAATCGCGGGGGCAATTTTCCAGGCGAGCATGAGCAAGGGGAAATTCCAGGGTATAATCTGGCCGATAACACCCATGGGCTCAAATTCGGCGAATTCCTGATCCTGAAGCTGCGCCCATCCGGCATGGTGATAGAAATGCCGCGCGACAAGGGGAATATCGATATCTCGCGTTTCCCGAACAGGTTTCCCGTTATCCAGCGTTTCAAGCACGGCCAACAGGCGGGAATTGCGCTGGATAGCGCGGGCAAGTGCATAGAGATAGCGTGCGCGCGCAGGACCGCCAATACCATTCCACTCTTTTTGCGCGGCGCGGGCCGCTGTGACGGCGGCGTCGATATCCTTCGCATTGCCCGCAGCAATTTTTGCAAGTGGCGTGCCCGTGGCTGGGTTACGGCTTTCAAACCATTTCTTGGATGATGGTTTGACCCAGTCATCACTAATGAAGTGATCAAACTTGCCCTTTCGCGCTGCGATCCATTCAAGCGCGGTGTCGCTGTTTTCAGGTGCCGGTCCATAGTCCATCTTGTCGAATAATTCTGCGATGCTCATGGTTTTCCTCATGCCATTGGATGGCGAAAATCGGCGGAATAGCGCCCGGTGACGAAATGCTCCAACTGCCGCTCTATATCGCCTAAGAGGCTGGAAGCGCCAATGCGAAAGAGATCAGGCTCCAGCCAGTCCGTGCCGAGCTCTTCCTTCATCATAATCTGGTAGTTCAGCACATCCTTTGCCGTGCTGATCCCGCCCGCCGGCTTATAACCGATCTTATGCCCCGTCATCCCATAATATTCGCGGATCATCCGCAGCATGACGAGGGTAACGGGCAGGGTGGCGTTTACGCTTTCCTTCCCCGTGGAGGTTTTGATGAAGTCCGCCCCGGCCATCATCGCGACCATGCTTGCTTTCGCGACATTGCGAAGGGTGGAAATATCGCCCGTACCGAGAATCGCCTTCATATGTGCATCGCCACTTGCGGCACGGAAGGTTTTCACCTCGTCATAAAGAGCCTGCCAATTCCCTGTCAGCACATGGCCACGGGTGATAACAATGTCAATTTCCGTCGCGCCCGTCGCGACGGAGGCTTCAATCTCTTTTACCCGCAGATCAAACGGGCTGAGCCCCGCCGGAAAGCCGGTTGAGACGGCAGCGACGGGAATGTTGGTGCCTTTTAATGCCTCTACAGCTGTTTCCACCATGCTGTGGTAGACGCAGACAGCACCGGTTGTGATATTTCGGTCCGCCATTCCCATCGCGTCCAGAATATCCGCGCGGACTGGCTGGCGCGCCTTGGCGCAGAGACGCTTGACGCGGCCCGGGGTGTCATCTCCGCTCAATGTTGTGAGGTCGATACAAGTCACGGCCTTCAAAAGCCAAGCAGCTTGATGGCCCTTTTTAACGGTGCGCCGACCAGGGAGGGTGGCCGCGCGGCGCTCAACCGCACTTAAATTGACGCGCACTATGTCGAGCAGGTCAAAGTCAAGTGACATGCCGGGGTTGCGTGCATGGCTTTTTGTGGCTGGTTTTAACGGGCTAATGGACGCCATTTTCCGTACTCCGAATATGAGCTTTCAGAAGCTCCCGTTTCAGGGTTTCCAAAAAGACGATGACCAGGCTTTCAAGGTCCGCGGCAACGATCTTTGCGCTTTTCAGCGTTTGTTCGTGGCTGAGTTGCGTCTTGCTCATCCCGGCGGCAAGGTTTGTAATATTGGAGATTGCCGCTACGCGCAGGCCACAATGTCGCGCGACGAGCACTTCCGGTGTGGTGGACATACCAACAGCATCGGGACCAAGCGCCTTGAAAGCTCGGATCTCTGCCGGAGTTTCGAAATTGGGGCCGAGGTAATGTAAATAGACACCTTCATGCAGGGTGATGCCGAGTTCCTTGGCGACCGCCGCGAGATGCTTGCGCAGGGTTGGATCATAGGCATCCTCCATCGAGAAGAAGCGCGGACCAAAGTCATCCTCATTCGCGCCGACCAACGGGTTGAGGCCTGTTAAATTTATATGGTCCCTGATCATCATCAGGCTGCCTGGTCCCATTTTCTTTTTAAAGCTGCCCGCCGCGTTGGTGAGTAACAGAATTTCAATGCCGAGAAGCTTTAACATTCGAACGGGGAGCGCTAGGTCCTGCGGATTGACGCCTTCGTAATAATGAACGCGGCCCTGCATGCAGGCGACGGGCATTCCGCCAAGACGGCCCAGAATGAGTCGTCCCGCATGCCCTTCCACGGTGGATGTCGGGAAATCCGGGATTGTGTCATAGTCGATACTGGCGACAGTCTCGATCTTTTCCGCGATGTCGCCTAGGCCGGAACCGAGCACAATGCCGACACGGGGAGTAAATCCCGGCGCTGCTTTCTGAACGAATTCGGCGGCTTTATGCGGATCAAGCGTCATTATCTTTCCTTAATATAGGGTTCGCCAATGGCTTTGGGCGGATTGGCCTTTCCGACAAAGCCCGCGAGCAGCAACACAGTGAGTATATAGGGGAGTGCCTGAATAAACTGAACAGGAATTACGCCGACAATGGGTAATTCCACTCCTTGAAGGCGCGCCTGAACTGCATCGGTGAAAGCAAAAAGCAGGCAGGCAAACATAGTTGGGACGGGCCGCCATTTCCCGAATATCAGCGCGGCGAGGGCGAGATAGCCTTTTCCGGCCGTCATATCACGGATAAAACCGGCGCCATGGGCTGTTGAAAGATAGGAGCCCGCGATGCCGCAGAGAAAACCAGTCATGATCAGCGCTTTATAGCGCAGCCAGTCAACGGATATTCCCGCTGTATCCACTGCATGGGGGTTTTCGCCAACAGCGCGAACACGCAGGCCGAAGCGGGTCTTATACATGATCCAAGCGCAGATCGGTACGGAGGCAGCGGCCAGATAGACAATGATATTATGGTTCGAAATCAGCTCCGAATAGATATATCCGATAATCGGAATATCATGGGCCGCTTCCGCAAAGGGCAGGGTGATTGGCTTGAAACGCGCATCGCCGCCAAGATGTGGCGTCTGCCCGCCCATGCTGAACCAGGCGTACCCAAGTGTTGGCGTCAGTCCGGCAACGACGATATTAATGGCCATGCCGGACACGACCTGATTTCCCTTGTGGGTGACACAGGCATAGGCGTGCAACAGCGAGAGCGCAATCGAAGCCAGAATACCAGCTCCAAGGCCAATCCAGGCGGAGCCCGATACGGCGGCAACGGCGGCGGCGGAGAAGGCCGCGCCCAGCATTTTGCCTTCAAGGCCGATATCGACGACACCGGCGCGTTCAGAAAACATTCCGGCAAGGGCCGCGAGGACGAGGGGGTGGCCACCCGAAATGTCGCATCTAGCAGAAGGATGATGGTCTGGAATGTTTCCATCAACTTGCCCCCATCGTCTGGACTCGCGCAAATCGGCGATAGGCAGCCTCAATCTTCGGGCGGAACATATGCTCAAGCGCACCGGAAAAAAGGATAATCAGTCCCTGAATGACGATCACCATTTCCTTATTTATTGATCTCATTTCAAACGCCAGTTCTGATCCGCCCTGATACAGGGCCCCGAAAAGCAGTGCTGCGAGGAAAATACCAATGGGATGATTGCGCCCCATCAGCGCGACGGCAATTCCGACAAAGCCATAGCCCCCGGTGAAATCCAGAATAAGACGATGTTGCACTCCCTGAAGTTCGTTAATCCCGACAAAGCCGGCAAGGCCGCCCGAAATCATCATGGCGATGATAATGTTCTTCGAGGGGGATATACCGGAGTAACGGGCGGCGGCCTCATTCTGTCCGACGACGCGAATTTCATAACCCCACCTTGTATGCCAGACCAGAAAGTAGAAACCGGCACTCAACACAAGCGCATAGATAAAAGAGATATTGAGCGGTGTGTTCGGCATCGCAATGAAGTCATGAAAATAGGGCAGCCAGGTTGTCTCGATGAACGGTCGGCTTTCCGGCGATTGGCCATTCGGATCGATGAGAATATCAACCAGCAAATAGGTCAGGATTGAAGCGGCAATAAAGTTGAACATGATCGTCGTGATCACGATATGGCTTCCGCGCTTGGCCTGAAGATACGCAGGGATATAAGCCCATGCCGCACCGAAGATGGCCGCGGCAATCATTGCAAGTGGTATGATTATCCAGATCGGCAGATTGTCAAAATATAGACAGACGAGACTGACCCCTATACCGCCAAGGGCGGCCTGCCCTTCCGCGCCGATATTAAAGAGGCCGCAATGAAAGGCGATGGCTACGGCCAGACCGGTAAAAATGAAATTGGTCGTATAATAGAGCGTATAGCCAATCGCCTCCGGGTAGCCGAATGCGCCATATATCAATACTTTCAGCGCTTCGAGAGGGTTGTCCCCGATAATTAGAATCACAATCCCTGAAATCAGAAGGGCCGCAAGCAGATTAACGAACGGGATCAACGCATAGCTTACCCATCCGGGAATTTTAAGGGTCGCACCGAATTTGACTTGCTCCTCTGCCATCAGATTGCTGCCTTCGTTTCAGATTGAGCATCCTTAACGCCCGCCATCATCAGCCCGAGTTTGGTTTCTGTTGCCTCCGCTGCAGAGAGCTCCCCGACAATTCCTCCATCAAACATGACGGCAATCCGGTCGGCGAGGGACATGACTTCATCGATTTCAACGGAAACGACAAGGATGGCTTTTCCCGCATCACGCATCATAATGAGTTGCTTATGGATAAACTCGATGGCACCTATATCAACGCCGCGCGTTGGTTGGCCGACCAACAGAACATCCGGGTTCTGTTCCATCTCCCGCGCGAGAACCAGTTTCTGCTGATTGCCGCCTGAAAACCCCGAAACCTTGAGGTATGGGTCCGGCGGTCGTACATCATATTTCTTGATGTAGTTCCGGCAGGTCTCGACCATGGCCTTGCGGTCGAGGCACAAACCCCGATTATATTCAGGCTCGTCGTGATAGCCGAGAATGGTGCATTCATTTGCGCTGAAAGATAGCACCAGTCCAGATCGTTGCCTGTCTTCCGGCACATGTCCAAAGCCGATTTTCCGCAAATTCCGTGCGGTGAACGCTTTGCTATCCACGAGTTCTTGTCCTTCAAACCGTATGCTGCCTGATTTGGGTGTAAGAATGCCGCCGAGGACTTCCAGCAGTTCCGATTGTCCGTTGCCGGAAACGCCTGCGATCCCTAGAATTTCGCCCGCCTTTAGATCAAGATTAATATCTTTAAGGCGAGGAACACCGTCTGTGTCTTCATAGTTGAGATTGCGAATGGAAACGAGAGTGTCTTTTGGGTTAGCCAGTTTTTTCTCCACTTGCAGGAGAACCGAACGGCCGACCATCAACTCCGCGAGTGCAGGCTGGCTGGTTTCACTCGTTTTGACATGTGCAACCATTTCCCCGCGCCGCATCACTGAGACACTATCGGTAATGGCCATAATTTCCCGGAGCTTGTGGGTAATCAGGATAACCGTCTTTCCCTGATCGCGGAGGGTATCTAGAATACGAAAGAGGTGATCCGCTTCTTGCGGCGTGAGTACGCCGGTTGGTTCATCGAGAATGAGAATCTCCGCGCCGCGATACAACGCCTTCAGTATCTCAACCCGTTGCCGCAGGCCAACGGGCAGATCGCCAACAATTGCATCGACATTGACCTCAAGCGCATATTCCTGTTCCAGGCGGACTAGCTCTTTACGGGCCGACGCCAAGCCGCCCGCAAGACGGTAACCGTTCTCAACCCCCAGGATTATATTTTCAAGAACCGTGAAGGTATCAACGAGCATGAAATGCTGATGCACCATGCCGATTCCGGCTTCGATAGAACTTTGCGGATTTTCAATTGGGCAGATTTGCCCGTTGACATAGATGTCACCGCTATCAGCTTGGTAAAAGCCGTAAACGATGCTCATCAAAGTCGATTTTCCAGCACCATTTTCGCCGACAATGCCGTGGATGCTCCCCCGGTCCACCGAAAGGGAAATATTCTTGTTTGCATGGACCGGGCCGAAGCTTTTGTTTATACGGCGCAGTTCCAGCGCCGGACTTTGTTCTGACATGACTGTCAGGCTTATTTGTCCATATAATTTGTCACCTTGATCTTGCCGGAAATGATGTCCGCCTTTGCTTTGTTCATGGTGGTAATCATGTCTTCTGTCAGGACACCCTTGTTCCATTCATCAACGGAAAAGCCAACGCCATCTTCTGCAAGGCCCAGCACCTGAATGCCGGGTTGCCAGGTTCCGTCCTTTGCGGACATCATCGCATTATAAACGGCCACATCAACGCGCTTGAGCATGGATGTCAGCATCGTTCCCGGATGCAGGTGGTCTTGATTACTATCGACGCCGATCGCTAACATCTTCTCATCGGCGGCGGATTGCAGTACGCCAAGCCCGGTACCTCCGGCGGCGGCAAACACAACATCCGCCCCCCGGTCAAACTGACTCTTTGCGAGCTCACTGCCTTTTGTCGGGTCGTTCCAGGCAGCCGGGGTTGTGCCTGTCATGTTTTCAATCACTTCCGCCTTCGGGTTTGCATAAAGAACCCCTTCCTTGTAGCCCAGAGCAAATTTTCGGATCAAAGGGATATCCATACCGCCGATAAAGCCGACTTTTCCGGTTTTGCTGGCCATGGCTGCGGCCATGCCAACCAGAAAGGAGCCTTGTTCTTCGCGGAAGACGACGGATTGGACGTTGGGTAGGTCGACAACCATATCAATGATGGTGAATTTCGTGTCTGGATGGGCCTTCGCCGCCTTTTCAACGGCTGCGGCTTGTGCAAAGCCGACGGCTACAACTATGTTCGCGCCTTTGCGCGCCATGCGTTCAGTTGCCTGTTCCCGCTCTGAAACCTTGGTGACTTCCCATTCCAGATAATCGATGCCTGCGTCTTTCTTGAATTTCTCAGCACCGTTGAAGGCAGCCTCATTAAAGGATTTGTCAGACTTGCCGCCCATGTCAAAGACGATCGCGGGTTTAAAATCATCAGCCACCGCCAGCCCACTCACTGTAAGTGCTGCCGTTGCAAGAAGCCCAAGGGCAATCTTTTTCATCATAGTTATCTCTCCCAGTTAAAAGTCCGACTGTTCCGTGTTCAGAAACAGGGGGGCGACCTTAAATCCAAATCAGGCAGACTGGTCAAGTTCTAGGGTCGCATTCGGCAAAGTATAGAAAGTAAATTTTCGGATCGCCATAATTTATCGCTATTTTGGTCGCCTAAGTAGTGATTTTAGAAATGAAGTCGGATATTGTCAGTAGCTAACCTGTTTGCACTATAGGGAAGGGCAGCTATCCCATGGCCTATGATCCGCGATTTCCGAATCTTCACATCCTTGATCACCCGCTTATCGTCCATAAACTTACACATATGCGGAACAAGGACACATCGACGAAAACCTTTCGCCAGTTGCTCAAGGAAATTGCACTGCTAATGGGGTATGAAATCACGCGCCACCTGCCGACGACCCATGAAAAGATTGAAACGCCTATATGCTCAATGGATGCGCGGGTTCTCGCGGGGAAGAAATCGGCCATAGTGCCGATTTTGCGGGCTGGCCTTGGCATGGCGGACGGCTTGCTGGAACTGATGCCGTCTGCGCGGGTTGGGCATATTGGTATGTATCGAGATCCGGAAACGAAACGCCCCGTCGAATATCTCAGGAAACTGCCAACGGCGGAAGACAGGTTGTTTATCCTGGTGGACCCGATGCTGGCGACCGGCTATTCCGCTGCGGCGGGCGTCGAAGTGTTGCTGGATCACAAGGTCGATCCAAAGAATATCCTTTTCATGGCGCTGGTTGCCGCCCCGGAAGGGGTTCAGGTCATGCTGGAAAACCACCCCGATGTGACGGTCTATGTGGCGGCGCTGGATGAAAAGCTGAATGAGAAGGCCTATATCGTGCCAGGCCTTGGTGATGCCGGAGACAGGCTATATGGGACATTGTAACCAACTCTCGTTTACCATGATTTTGTGCAGCGCAGTAATAATTGGTAACAATGTTTGATTTGAGTGGGCAGGCGGTCTTCCGTACATTCAGGCTGCGAATTTGTAGCAGTAACTAAAGTGGCGGAAAATGGTCGTTTTTCAGAAAACATTGCGTAATAGTATCAGCTGTACCGGCGTTGGATTGCATGGTGGCAAGTTGATCAATATGAAATTGTCGCCGGCTCCGGTGAACAGCGGCGTTGTTTTCAGGCGAACTGACGTTGATCCGGCCGTTGCAGAAATTCCGGCGCAATATGATACTGTGACTGATCTTATGATGTGCACCACTGTTGAAAATGATGCGCACACTAAAGTCGCCACTGTCGAACATTTGATGGCGGCCCTGTCTGGATGCGGCGTTGATAATGTTGTTGTTGAGCTGGACGGTCCCGAAGTTCCGGTGATGGATGGTTCTTCCGCACCCTTCGTCTTTCTTGTTGAGTGCGCCGATGTGATCGAGCAGGAGGCCCCGCGACGCTATATTAAGGTGTTGAAGGAAGTGGAAGTGAGTGACGGGTCAGCAAAAGCCAGTCTCTCTCCGGCTGATAATATTTCCGTCTCCTTTGAGATTGATTTCGAAAATCCTCGTATCGGCAAACAGAATTGTCGCTTCAGCTTGCGTAATGGCACGTTCAAGAATGAACTCGCACGTGCCCGGACTTTCGGCTTTTTGAGCGAATTCGAGCAACTCAAAAAGCTGGGCCTCGCAAAAGGTGGATCCCTTGATAACGCGATCGTGCTCAGCGGTCCTGATATTTTGAATGAAGAAGGCCTGCGCTATGACGACGAGTTCGTGCGTCATAAGGCGTTGGATGCTATTGGCGATCTATACCTCGCTGGCGCGCCAATCATTGGTGAGTTTTATGGGTTCCGGTCAGGGCATGCATTGAACAACAAGCTTTTGCATGCCTTCCTTTCTGATAAGGATGCCTGGTGCTATACCACGGAAGCGCCAGTTCGCATTGGCAATGTGGGTGGGGCTCACTGGCCAACCCAGAAAGCAGCGGCACCCGCTACGGACTGATTTGATCGGTTATGTTCACATACTGGACTTTGTAGTATTTAGAAGTAAAAAGGCGCGGATATGAATTCCGCGCCTATATTCGTTTTTGCATGTATAATCAGGCGGATTTACGCCGTCTTTCCTTGCCTGCCAAGCTTTTGATCAGGCCGCTGACTGCCGATCTCACTGCTGGTTCATCAATATCGCCATAATTGCGCACTAACTCAATGGTTGAGCGGTTTTTGCCGCCATGTTCCAGAGGGATGCTTGTTGTCGATGGCTCAAGATTCTCGAAGAAATAGGCAACGTCTACTTCCAGCCGTTTGGCTATCTCATACAATCTGCCTGCGCTGACACGGTTTGCGCCTGTTTCGTATTTCTGAACTTGTTGATATGAAATATCCAGCGCCTTTGCCAGATGTTCCTGAGTCAGACCCATCATAGTTCTTCTTTCACGAATCCGCTCACCGACATGATCGTCGACTCTTTTCGCGACTTTACCCATTGTTGTTTGGTACCTTTCTTAGAGATCAAATTATTTTTCTAGTTGTGCTACTACCAAGGGCGAAACCGCAGATTCAACGAAGTTATTATATTTTTATAGGAGAAAATCGAATCTCTGCTCCACCCTTATAGGTAATGTATCACATACCAATATAAAAATAAAATACATAAAAACTAACAATAATTAGATAAATTTTTTTATCGATCGTTAGCTGATATTTATTTTTATTACTGATATAAAATATAAAATCGATAGATCGCTAATTATATAATATTCGTATTATCGTGTTTCGAGGGTTGTGTATGGGACATGGAAGAAATCTGAAACCATAACTTCCCCTAGGCGCGCTGTTTGGATAAAATGCCCCGGCACCCGAGATATATTCGGCGATGAACCAAGAGGGATAAGTTGAAATATAATTTCTATTCAAGCATTGGCAGAGTGCTGGGCGGTTTCCTGCTTTTAATATTGGTTGCCGGTTGCAGTTCAGATGAGCCCGAAGCCTATGTGGAACGGCCGGTCGAGCAGCTTTATAATCAGGCTCTTGCAGATTTGAATAGTGAAGACTACTTCGCAGCGGCGCAGGGCTTTGATGAGGTGGAGCGACAACATCCTTATTCCGTCTGGTCGACCAAGGCGCAGATTATGTCTGCCTTCGCCTATTATCAGAGTAACGAGTATGACCAAGCGATTCTGGCTGCGGAGCGGTTTATCGAATTGCATCCGGGCAATAAGGATGTAGCGTACGCCTATTATCTTGTTGCGATTTCTTATTATGAGCAGATCACAGGAGTGGAACGGGACCAGAAGGTGACGCGTCAGGCTCTCGACGCCTTGCAAAATCTTGTGCGCCGGTTTCCCAATACTGAGTATGCACGCGACGCTCGGCTCAAAATTGACCTGACCCGGGATCATCTTGCGGGCAAGGAAATGGCTATCGGCCGCTATTATCTAGGACAAAAATACATGATCGGGGCAATCAATCGCTTTCGAACTGTTGTCGAGCAATACCAGACCACGACACATGCCCCAGAGGCGCTTCACCGATTGACGGAGGCCTATTTGACGTTGGGTATCACGGAGGAGGCTCAAACAGCCGCCGCTGTCCTTGGCTATAACTTTCCCGGTAGTGAATGGTATCAGGATTCTTACGCGCTTCTCGACGAGAATTATCTGAAACCGGAAGCAAATGAGGATTCCTGGATCGTCAAGGCCTGGAAATCAGTGTTTTAGCCGTCGGACTGACATGCTGGAAAAACTCTCCATCCGCAATATCGTTCTGATCGACAAGCTGGATTTATCCTTTGAGCGTGGGCTTTGCGTCCTCACGGGGGAGACCGGGGCGGGTAAATCAATTCTGCTCGACAGCCTTGCGCTGGCGCTTGGTGTTCGCGCGGATGCGGGGTTGGTTCGTGCAGGAACGGATCAAGGTTCGGTCACGGCAGAATTCTCCCTTATCCCGTCGCATCCTGTATTTTCTTCGTTGGGCGATATAGATGTCGAACCGGGAGAGCCTTTAATACTCCGGCGAATGCTCGGTTCAGACGGGCGTAGCCGGGCAAGTATTAATGATCAGGCAGTGAGTGCCGGCTTGTTGCGCAACGTTGGCGAAACGCTCGTTGAAATACATGGTCAGAATGCGGAACGCGGCTTGCTTGATGCGCGGGGGCATCGTGCGCTACTCGATCAGTATGCGCGTCTGGAAAAGGAAGTCATTGTCGTTGGACGCCATTATGAAACACTCCAGAAGGCAAATGAGAAGCTTGAACGGGCCGTACGAGAGATTGAACAGGCGCGAGTTGATGAGGAATATCTCCGTCATATCGTCGAAGAGCTTTCGGAACTCGCGCCGGAGGAAGGGGAGGAAGAAGCCCTCGCAGTGCACCGATCCAACCTGATGCATGCGGAGAAAATTGCGGAAGCGCTGCGCGATGCGGAAAAAGCGTTGACCGAGCATGGGGGTGTGGAAAACCGGATTAGGTCAGCGACCCGCGCGGTCGAGAGAGTTATTGAAAAGGCGTCAGGGAAGCTTGATCCGGTACTGGAAAGTCTCGAGCGTGCGGCCATTGAAATGGCAGAGGCGCAGGGGGTCATCAATTCTGTCGCGGGAGACCTTGATATGGACCCGGCCGGACTTGAAGTGGTGGAGGAGAGGCTGTTCGCGCTTCGGGCAGCAGCGCGCAAGCATAAATGTGAAGTGGCCGCTTTGCCAAAGTTGCTGGAAAGCTTTGTGGCGCGATTAAAGGCTGTGGAAGAGGGAGATCGCGAAATAGAAAGTCTCCGTGCTGCCGCCGCCGAGGCTCGTAAAAAATATGTAGCGGCAGCGAGCGCTTTGAGCCAAAACCGAAAAGCCGCGGCGCTGGAGATGGATCGGGCCGTGATGGCGGAACTTGAACCACTAAAACTTGGGGCAGCGACATTCACAACCGATGTAAGCGAGTTGCCGGATGAGAACTGGGGCTCTCATGGATTCGATAAAGTGGCGTTTCTCATTTCGACCAACCCGGGGAGTGCGGCCGGGCCGTTGATCAAGATTGCCTCCGGCGGGGAACTGTCACGCTTTATGCTGGCACTCAAAGTCGTGCTGGCTCAGGCTGGTTCTGCCCCGACTCTGATTTTTGATGAGGTGGATCGTGGCGTTGGTGGGGCGACGGCAGATGCGGTTGGTGATCGGTTGCGCCGCCTTGCGGAAGATTTGCAGGTGCTGGTCGTCACTCATTCGCCGCAGGTAGCCGCCGCAGGCGAGGCGCATTGGAATATCCGGAAATCAGAAGTAAATAATGCCACGGTTACGTCTGTTGACCGCCTCGATCAGGAGGAGAGGACGGAAGAGATTGCACGGATGTTATCCGGGGCCAGTATTACTGAGGAAGCCCGTGCGGCCGCTCTCAGCCTTATCGAAGGATAGTCATTGTGGATGTGCAAAATCTGACGGCAGAAGACGCAAAAGCCGAACATGATAGACTGGTCGAAACGATCAAGGCCCATGATGTCGCCTATTATGCTGAAGATGCGCCAGCCGTCTCAGATGCAGAATATGACCGCCAGCGTCAGGACCTTCTTGCGCTGGAGGCTCGGTTCCCGGAACTGATTACAGCCGACAGCCCGTCGCAAAGTGTTGGGGTCACTCCGGCCAAGGGGTTTGGTAAAGTCCGGCATAAGGTCCCGATGCTGTCGCTTGATAATGCTTTCAGCAGTGATGATCTTCGGGAGTTTGAAGGGCGTATCCGCCGATTTCTTGGTCTGGATGCAACTGAAGATGTCTCCTTTTTTGCGGAACCCAAAATTGATGGGCTTTCCGCCAGTTTGCGATATGAAAATGGAAAGTTTCAGCAGGGCGCAACGCGTGGCGATGGTCAGGAGGGGGAGGATATAACCGCTAACCTGCGCAGTGTCACGGATCTGCCGCTAGAGCTATCTGGCGCAAAAACAAAAGTTCCGGATGTCTTCGAGATTCGCGGTGAAGTCTATATGTCGAAATCCGACTTCCTTGCACTCAACACGGCGCAGGCAGAAGCAGGGGGGAAGATATTTGCGAACCCGAGAAACGCGGCTGCAGGCAGCCTCCGCCAGCTTGACTACGAGATTACAAAGTCCCGCAAATTAAGGTTTTTCGCCTATGCCTGGGGAGAGGTGAGCGGCCTCCCGGGTGTGACACAGTCTGAAGTCCTCACTGTATTCAAGGATTGGGGGTTTTCTGTTAATCCGCTTTCCAAGGTCTGTACGAATATGGAAGAGGCAATCGATGCTTATCGTAAAATAGAAGAGCTTCGCGCATCGTTGAATTATGATATCGATGGTGTGGTCTTCAAAGTTAACCGACTGGATTGGCAGGAGCGTCTCGGCTTTGTCAGCCGCAGTCCGCGCTGGGCGATAGCCCATAAGTTCCCGGCGGAGCAGGCCACCACTATCATAGAAGACATCGAAATACAGGTTGGCCGAACCGGTGCCCTCACACCGGTTGCGCGGCTTCTTCCGGTGACGGTCGGCGGCGTCGTCGTCTCCAACGCGACACTACATAACGAGGATGAAATCAAGCGTAAAGATGTTCGCAAGGGCGATACGGTGGTTATTCAGCGCGCGGGAGATGTGATCCCGCAGGTGGTTGAGGTCGTTCTCGATAAACGCCCTGATGACAGTGTACCTTATGACTTTCCGAAAACGTGCCCGATCTGTGGCAGCCATGCCGTTAAGGAAATAAATGAAAGCACAGGTAAGGAAGACGCCGTCCGTCGCTGTACCGGCGGCCTGATTTGCCGGGCGCAGGCCGTTGAGCGGCTTAAGCATTTTGTCTCCCGCAATGCTTTCGATATTGAGGGGCTTGGCGCGAAGCTGATCGAAACTTTTTATGAGGATGAGCTGATTAAAAGCCCTGCCGATATCTTCACGCTGGAAAAACGCGATGCGGCTCCCGGAAATTTACAGCGGATCAAGAACCGCGAAGGGTTTGGAGAAAAAGCGACACGAAATTTGTTCGATGCAATTGATGATCGGCGAGAAATATCGTTGGATCGCTTTATCTATGCATTGGGAATCCGCCATATCGGACAAGGGAATGCCCGACTGCTGGCGAAAAACTACCTGAGTTTCGCGAATTTGCGAGAGCGGCTCAGCGAAAGGGGGATGCATCTAGGGAAGCCTATAGTGAGCTATTGAATATCGATGGAATTGGCGCCGCAGTCGCCGACGCGGTGACAGAATTTTTTCATGAAGAGCGTAATCAAGACTTGCTCGATGATCTGCTACGCGAAATTACGATTGTCGATTTTGAACCACCGGCGCAGGATAGTGCCGTTGCGGGTAAAACAGTTGTTTTCACCGGCACCCTCGAACTGATGAGCCGTCAGGAAATGAAGGCAAAAGCTGAAAGTCTTGGCGCGAAAGTCAGCGGATCGATCTCTGCCAAGACGGATTATCTTGTCGCCGGCGCGAACGCCGGATCGAAGCTTAAAAAAGCAACAGATTTAGGCGTCTCGGTCCTAACCGAACAGGAATGGCTGGATTTGATTGGCGGCTAAATTGGTGCCAGTTCTACAGCGGCGCCGTTGCCTGACGGAGCCAGTCTGCGGTCTCACCTTCAACTTGGGGTTCGAGCTTTTCCCGGACTTCAAAATGATAGCTGTTTAGCCAGGCAATTTCGCTGTCGGTCAGCAGGTTCTTCTCAATGAGGGTTTTGTCAATCGGGGCAAAGGTCAATGTTTCGAATCCGTAGGTCACTCGCTCCGCTCCCTCCGGCTGTGGTCGTTCCTGAACCGTCACCAGATTTTCGATCCTGATCCCGTAGGCGCCGGTTTTATAGTAACCGGGCTCGTTTGAAATAATCATGCCTGGGACAAGCGCGACGGCGCTTGGCGCTTTTGATATTCGCTGTGGCCCTTCATGAACGGAAAGATAGCTGCCAACGCCATGACCGGTGCCATGATCGTAATCAAGCCCTGCGGACCAGAGGGGCGCCCGTGCGAGGGTATCAAGCTGACTACCTGTCGTTCCCTTCGGAAAGATAGCTGTCGCGAGCGCGATATGCCCTTTTAGCACCAGAGTGAAACGATTGCGCATCTCGGCACTAGGTTCCCCTATGGCAATCGTCCGGGTAATGTCGGTTGTGCCGTCAAGATATTGCGCGCCGCTGTCGACAAGATAGAGTGAACCAGGTTCAAGCGGTCGGTTAGATGCCTCGCTTGCTCGGTAATGGACGATGGCACCATTCGGCCCCGCACCTGAAATGGTGTTAAAACTAAGATCGCGAAAATTCTCCCCGCTTTCCCTAAAGGAGCGGAGCTTGGCTTCCGCCGACAGTTCGTCGACTGTGCCAACCGGTGCGTTTACGGACATCCAATGCAAAAATTTGGCAACTGCTGCGCCGTCACGAATATGTGCGCGTCGCGATCCTTCTACCTCGATTGCATTCTTTGTTGCTTTTGGAAGCAGGCAGAGGTCTTCCGCACGGCTAATTTCCGCTTTTGCCTTGATCAGTTGATCCACAATATACTGGCTGGTGACCGCGGGATCGATTTGAACCTTTTTCCCTGACAGGGATTGAAGCGCTTGCTCAAACTCCTCCGGAGCATGGAGCCTAATCATATTTCCAAGATGCTCCCGCATAGTCGGGGCGAATTTTATCTCATCCATGAATAGATCGACGGTGGCATCCTGATGGGTGATGGCAAAACCAAGCGCAAATGGTGTGCAGGGGAGATCCGCGCCGCGGAGGTTTAATAGCCACGCAACAACATCTGGGAGCGTATGGATAATGGCATCAGTTTTCTTCTCTGCAAGTTTCGCCGCAATCCGGTTGCGCTTGCTTGCAGAGCTTTCTCCGGAAAAGCGCTCCTCCTGTGGCTGTACAAGCGCGAGGGGGGCGAGGGGGCGATCTTCCCACACCCGGTCGATCAAGTTTTCGGGCACTGATGTCAACTCGACGCCGATGCTTGTGGTGGTTTTCTTCAGCGCCGCCATATTGTTTTCTGTGTGCAGCCAGGGATCAACGGCGAGTGTCTCGCCTGCGCTCATATTTTCGGCAAGCCAGGCACTCATTGGCTCCTCACTCACGTGGCGAGGCGTAAAGAGGGAGGTATCAACCTCATTCTGCACTTGAAGGGTATAGCGGCCATCGACAAAGATTGCGGCTTTGTCCTTCAGGACTGCCGCAACGCCAGCCGACCCCGTAAAACCGGTCAGCCATTTTAGTCTTTCCGCCGCCGCCGGGGCCGCCTCCCCATGAAATTCGTCATTTAGCGGGATGATAAAACCATCGACCTGTTCCGCTGTCATCTCCGCACGCAACTTTTGCAATCGCTCTTTCGAGGCACCGGGATTCAGAACGATGGAACTGATTTCTTTGCGCAGTTTCTCTCTGATCTTTTCAAGCTCCTGCGCTGTGCTGCTGTCAAGTTCCGGAAATAGCTGTTCAAGCAGCATATTTTCATCGGCTCGCGCAGGCGCGGCTGCCGCGGCCCGTAAAATATTAACGGCCTCCTCTTTGTCTTGTTGGGGCAGCAGTGCGGCGACAGAATGTTCTAACTTGGCAGTTTCCATGGGGTATGTCCTGAAATGTGGCAACCTCCTGTAAATATAGAGGTTCTAATTAGAAATATGGCGCTTTTTTAGCATAAGTGCAACGAGAGCTATGCATTTTTTGCAGGGCACCATTTCGATCTTTGCGGGCAAAAATGTGATGTAAGTCATTGTTATTTAATGAATGCAGTGCAATATATCCTCCATCAAGAATGCTTGGTTAGGAAAGTGAAATGTTCGCAAGAAACGAAAAATACGGTGATGCGTTGCAATTGCCATATGGCCCGGCAACAGGTGCCCGGTTTGACAGTATGTCAGTTAATAGGCACTTCGGCCTTTCTGGGCTGCTGCAGTCGTTGCGAAAACGTATCCGCCTTGCCACAGAACAGAATACGGCGGTTGTTGATTTAGCCTCAAGCTATTTTGGGAAGACCGTCAATAATGGCCACGAAATTACTGGTGAAGCAGTGAATGAAAACTGCTTGCGCCCAACGATTAAAAGTAACAACCGATAAAAATTTGTCCGCACCGTCGGGCTTTGAAACTTGAAGGAGTAGCAAAATGATTAGCTATGGCAAAAAAGAGATTGAGACGCTCGCATTGATCGAGCCTGTCAACACCAACAGTAACTACATCGATGTAGAAACTTACATCAATAAAGCACATAATCTGAGAGCCAAATTTATGGCCGAAGTGCTTTCAAACCTGTATCAGGCAACTATTGGCAAAATTATGCAAAATCGTGAACTCGCAGCGGCCAAGAATGCCCTTTACGGTATGTCTGATCGTGAATTGAAAGACATCGGCATTAACCGGAACGAGATCGACCGGGCCGTTGAAGGACGAGTCGCGACAGAAACAACCGGGAAAAAAGGTTTCTTTTCTAATCTGGTTACCAAATTCGTCGAAACACAGACATCTCGTGCAGCATATGTTCACCTGATGGCGATGAACTCCCGCGAGCTTGCCGACATTGGCCTGACACGCAGCGAAATCGAAGCGGCTGTCAGTGGTAACCGTACAAACGACAACCTCGCCCGGCCGAGCAACACAAACGATCACCGCAAAGCAGGTTGATCGTTCGCAGTCGACCTGCCTTCGCCTCCCCATATTGGAGGCGGGTCGGCTGCATAATTTATCGTTGGGATTTACCGACCAAGGACCAGCGTGGTCCAACTACCTATTGAATAGCGACGTTTTAGCGTTAGTCCCTGCAGTCGATAGGCACTTCTCACCATTACTTCCTGCGAGCCTAAAAGTCCGGAAAGAACCAGTGTGCCATTCTTGCTGAGGGCGGCTGCGATATCCGGTCCCAATTTCACCAGTGGCCAGGCCAGTATATTGGCGACAATCAGATCATACGGGGCTTGCCTGTTTAATATCCGGCTGTTCAGGCCTGTTGCATGAACAGCGGTCATAAGCGGGGCAAGCCGATTCCTCGCGGCATTGTTGCGGGTAACCGCAACCGCTGCGGCATCTATATCGCTGGCGATCACCGGGATTTTCCAGGCTTTTGCAATAGCTAGCGCAAGCACGCCGGAACCACACCCCAAGTCGAGCGGGTTTTTGAAATTCCGAAATTTTCGAAGGTTATCCAAGGCGACAAGGCAGCCATAGGTCGTTTCATGCAGGCCCGTTCCGAAGGCCGCACCGGCATCGATCAGCAGGTTGTGGCGAGCGCGCGCGGGATGCGGTGCATCATGCGACCCGTGAATGTAAAAGCGGCCGGCATCGACGGGCGGTAGCATTTTTTGACTCTCACTCACCCAATCTTTCTGTTCAAGAGGGCCCAGTCCAAAGGACAGTCCGGCTGGTAGCTGGTCGAGAAGATACGCTGGTGGCTCGTCGGAGAAGAGGATGTCAAGGCGCCAGAGGGAATCATCACTTACCGCTTCCTCCATCGAAACGGTCAGTGCGTGTTCCTCATAAATATCGGCGATTTCTCCAGCCTGAACAAATGGCAGGGTGAGAGTGAGTTGCCAAAAGGCGGACTCAGGCAGCTTCGACAAAATTTTCCATCACTTTCTTGACGCCGGCTTTTTCAAATGCGATTTCCAGCTTTGGCCCGTCTTTTCGGACAATACGTCCATAGCCGAATTTTTGATGAAAGATGCGGGTGCCGATCGCGAATCCATCGTCCTTAGTAGACTTGCTAACCGGTTTGGTACTGTTGTCGACAAAATTTTGATTGGCGCGCGCGCGTTTATCCAGAATTTCTGCTAGGTGAGAGCTTTCAGGGTTTCGCCAGCTCGTATGGGAGAAACCCTCACTCTGACGTGAGCTGTTATAAATCCCTTGTTCTGATTGATCCTGAATATGATCCTGCGGGAGTTCATCGATAAATCGACTAGGCAGGGACGACTGCCATTGGCCATGGATACGCCGGTTGCTGGCATGACTGATGTAGCAACGTTCCTTCGCGCGGGTTATTCCGACATAGGCGAGCCGCCGCTCTTCCTCCAGCGCTTTTAACCCGTTTTCATCAAGCGCCCGTTGATGCGGGAAGAGCCCTTCTTCCCATCCGGGAAGGAACACCACATCATATTCGAGACCTTTGGCCGAATGCAACGTCATCAGGCTGACCATCTCGCTGGTGTTGTCGGCGTTATTGTCCATGACAAGCGACACATGCTCCAGAAACTGACCGAGGCTTTCGTATTCTGCAATAGCCGGGACCAGTTCTTTTAGGTTTTCACGCTTGCCTTCCGCCTCTGGTGATTTGTCTTGCCGCCACATATCAAAATAGCCGCTCTCTTCCAGAACCGCTTCCACCAGTTCATCGGGCGGGATCAGGTCTTTCTGCGCGCGCCAGTTATCGAAAGAGGTCATCAGGTCCTTCAGGGCGGCAAGCGGCTTGCCCTTAAAGACACCCTTATCGGCAGCTATATTCGCGGCGCGGGAGAGGGAAATATTTTCTGCCCGACCAATTTCACGCAACTTTTCAAGGGCTTTGGTGCCAAGGCCGCGTTTTGGCAGATTATAGATACGTTCGAATGCCAGATCGTCATCGGGTTGATTGATTACGCGAAGATAGGCCAGAACGTCGCGGATTTCCCGCCGCTCGTAGAACCTTAATCCGCCGATAACGCGGTACTTGATCCCCATGCTCAAAAAGCACTCTTCAAAATCGCGGGTCTGGAAACTGGCGCGGACCAAAATGGCCATGTCCTGCAGGCTTTTACCCTTGCGTTCCAGGTTCTCGATTTCATCGGCAATCCAGCGCGCCTCATTCGGGCCGTCCCAGAGACCGTTCAAGACGACATGATCGCCGTCGTTCCCTTCTGTGAAGAGAGTTTTACCGAGCCGACCTTCATTATGAGCGATCAGGCCGGAGGCGGCGCCCAGAATATGTGAGGTGGAGCGGTAGTTTCGCTCCAGCCGGACGACTTTGGCGCCTGGGAAATCATCTTCGAATTTAAGGATATTACCAACTTCTGCCCCGCGCCAACCATAGATCGACTGGTCATCATCGCCGACGCAGCAGATATTGCGGTGTTTCTGTGCGAGCAAACGAAGCAAGAGGTACTGCGCCACATTCGTATCCTGATACTCATCAACCAAAATATATTTGAAGCGATTCTGGTAGAGCGAGAGGATGTCCGGGTTTTTCTGAAAGAGCGCTAGTACATGCAAGAGAAGATCGCCAAAATCACAGGCATTTTGCGCGGCAAGCCGTTCCTGATAAATAGCGTATAAAGCAGCCGCTTTGCCATGGGCAAATTCAGAACTGTTGGCCCCTTGAACCTGGTCAGCCCGCAGTCCCTTGTCTTTCCAACGGTCTATGATGGCAGCAAGACCGCGCGGCGGCCAACGCTTTTGATCGATGCCTTCTTCGGCCATGATCTGTTTCAAGAGACGTAGTTGATCATCGGTATCAAGAATGTTGAAATTTCTATCCAGCCCGATTAGCTCCGCATGGCGTCGGAGGAGCCAGACGCCAATCGAGTGAAATGTACCGAGTTTGATCTCAACCGCTTCAGGGCCGATAATCCCGGCGGTTCTTTCCTGCATTTCGGCGGCTGCCTTGTTGGTAAAGGTGACGGCGAGAATTTCCCAAGGGCGCACATCGCGGAGATTAAGGATATGCGCGAGGCGCGAGATAAGCACACGGGTTTTCCCGGTGCCAGCACCTGCGAGCACCAATACGGGCCCATCCAGCGCCTCAACCGCCGCGCGTTGCCCGTCGTTCAGTCCATCGAGATATTTAAAGTTTTGAGTCGGCGCGTGATTTCCTGCGTCGTCAAAATTGCTTATGTCAAACCTGTCGTCCATTGCTAAATGATATAGCCCATGGATACGGTTGAAGCTACTGCCGATCTACGTCTTTATTTGAAAACTTTGTCGCGGGCATCGTCCTGCGCCGAAAGCAGGGCGGCATTATAGGTATGCAGCAAATCCTTCTGGTGAAGAATGCCGATAAGTCGCCGTTCATTCGCCCGGTTAATGACGGGAACATGATCAATCCCGGCTTTTTCAATAATCTCAATGGCGGATTTGAGGCTCGTGTCAGGGAAGAGAACCGGACTACCTTCATGTACTAGATCCAGCGCGGTAACATTCTCCTGTGGTTCGTCTCCAAAAAGACCTGACTTAAGATCGCTATAGTCGATCCGGCCGATAAATTCATGGGTTTCTGGCTCCACCACGACAAATTTATCATGGTTGGTATTGCTGACGATTTTGCGCAGTTCCTTCATGGGTGTATGTTTCGGAATCTCGATGAATTCCCGATCCATGATCCCCCGAACCTGCAGGAAGCTGAGTTGACGGAGTGCACGGCTTTCATTTACGTCGACATTTCGGTTGAGAAGCTGTGTCTGCCAGATACTGCGTCCATAGATATGCTTTGTGATCAGAGTGGCGACGGAGACCGCGATCATCACGGCGATGGAGATTTTATAGTCGCCGGTCAGTTCGAACACGATCAAGATCGTTGAGATTGGTGCGCCGAGCACAGAGGCGGCAACGGCAGACATGCCGATGATGGCATAAAGACCGTGGCTTGCCGCCATTTCAGGAAAGGCCATTGCCGCAACAAGGCCGAAGGCGCCGCCGGTCATGGCACCGATAAAGAGCGAGGGTGAGAAAAAACCGCCGCCGAATCGCGATCCGAACGTTACGCCAACAGCAATGGTTTTCACCACGATTAGCAAGAGGAGCAAGAGGAGGGGGTATTGCCCCTTCAGTGCGCTGTCCGTCGCCTCGTACCCGACACCAATAATCTGCGGAAAGAAAAGGGCAATCGCACCGAGGACAACGCCGCCTGCCGCAGGCCTGAAAACCTCCGGTATGCGAAAGCGGTCAATTGTTCTTTCCGAGAAGCCGATGCTCCAGATAAAGAGTAGGGAGACCGCTGCTGCGACGACACCGAGAAGGGCAATTGCCGGAAATTCCCAGAGGGAGACAATCTGGTAATTGGGAATAATGAAAGCTGGAAAATCGCCAACATATATCCGGCTGATCACAGTGCCGATGACGGAGGCAATCACAATCGGGGCGAAGGCCTGGGTTGCGAGGGAGCCAACAACAACTTCCAATGCGAAAAACATACCGGCAATGGGGGCATTAAAGGACGCGGCAACGCCGGAGGATACACCGCAGGCGATTAGCGTCATGTAGTATTTTGAAGGCAGGCGTAGGCGTTGGCCGAGTTGGCTGGCAATGAGTGCGCAGAAGTGAACGACTGGCCCCTCCCTGCCGCTGGATCCACCGCAGCCGAGAGTGAGGGCATTGACGAACAGGCCGCCAATTCCGGGCGCCAGTTTCATTTTACCGCGATTAACAATCACGGCCTCCATGACGTCCGCGACGCCTTGTGCGCGATAATTCGGGAGGACAAATTTCCAGAACAATCCGACAATCAATCCGCCAACGACTGGTGCGGCCATGATCTGCCACCATGGAAGTTTCTCTGCCTGTGCGAGGATTTCCTGACTTCCAAAGCCGTAAAACAAAGTCTGAATTTCACTGATGGCGAGACGAAACCCGACAGCACCATATCCAGCGAGAAGACCAATCGCGATGGCGCAGGCAATGAGTTTAACCGGCGTACTGCTTGACGCGGTAAGAAGCGGGTTGAGTATTTTTTCCCCGGTTCGGGAGTTTTCAGAGACGGCCATAGTCAGCCATACGTCCAGTATATTTTTGTCTTTTTAAGTAATTTATTATTCGTGACAACCAGATGTATCTTGATTGTCTTAAAGTTTCAATAAGTTCGGGGCTATTATTAAGCCGAATTCAGAAACTTTTGCGCCCAGCCGAGCGTTTCCCGGGTGGTTGATGAGGGTTTATATTCGCAGCCGATCCATCCGTCATATCCATCCGCCTCAAGCAGATCAAAAATATAGGGATAATTGATCTCGCCGTTATCTGGTTCAAAACGGTCCGGTGGATTGGCAATCTGTAGATGCCCGATCAATGGAGCGAATTTTTTATACTGGCGAACAATATCGCCATCCGTGCGCTGGACATGATAGATATCGAACTGCAGACGCAAGTTCGGATGATCTATTTCCTCAATCAATTCTGCTGCCTTGCTCGCGCTATCGAGGAAATAGCCCGGCATATCCTGTGTGTTTATTGGCTCAATCAAGGCAGTAATGCCGCTCTGTTCGCATGCGGCGGCGGCTTTTTGCAGGTTGTTGCGGTACACGGCGAGCTGAGTATTCTCGGTAATCGTAGTATCCCGAAGGCCTGCCATAACATGGAGCCGCGTGCAGCCGAGTGCGTTGGCATATTCAATCGCCTGATCAAGGCTAGCCTGAAATTCAGCGTCTCGTCCGGTCTGACTGGCGAGGCCTCGCTCCCCTTTTTCGAAATTACCTGCCGACAAGTTAAAAAGCGCCTGGGTCAGGCCGTTGTCATCGAGGCGCTTTTTTATCTCCGCCGGATCAAAATCATAAGGGAACAGATACTCCACGCCACTGAAGCCATCTTGGGCGGCAGCGTCAAAACGATCCAGAAACGGAACTTCCTGATAGAGAAAGCTAAGGTTGGCGGCGAATTTTAAGGACAAGCCGTTATTTCCTCTCGCGATTTTCTTCAACAATCGGTTTGACGAAGGAGGGCGCCTGATCCCACGGAAAGAGAATCCATGTATCCTGGCTGACTTCCGTGATGAATGTATCGACTTGCTCCAGCCCTTTGGGTTTGCCATAAATCGTCGCGAAATGGGCGTTGGGGACCATCTTGCGGACATGACGTGCGGTAATGCCGCTATCAACAAGGTCGTCCACAATGACCCAACCTTCACCCCCGTCGGGTAAATCCAGACCTTTGATGATATTCACCTCGCCAACAGATTTATCATCGCGATAAGCGGCTATACAGACTGTATCAATATGGCGGACATCAAGTTCCCGCGCGACAATAGTTGCCGGAACAAGACCGCCACGCGTTACTGCGATGACGCCCTTAAACGGTGCCTTCTCCATCAAACGCCATGCAAGCGCCCGGCCATTTCGGTGCAATTCCTCCCAGGAAACAGGAAAATACTTCGTATAGCCTGCGTCAGTCGACATTGGTGTCCCCCCGATTTTACGTTTGGAATGTTTTAAACCGGCTTTGATAAGATTTAAAGCGTCCTTTTCGCGAAAGCCTCTTGTGAGGTCTTTTTTCAAAAACAGAATTGAAGTAGGTTTTCTTAATGGCATCAAGATCCCCGAGTGCGGCACAACTTAAATATCTTCGGCTTGGCCGGTTCCAGCCGGGGGTAAGCTGCCGCTTTTTGATCCGAACGGACAACAGATCAGCAAGACCGTCATAAGAAGTTGCCTGAAAAAGGGCTGGGTGAAGACTTGGTTTGACAATCCCATCAAGCCCGACTGGCTCGTCTGCAAAATAACAGCGGAAGGGATAAGGATGGTCGACAAATATGGCGCACGCCACTAATTTTGGCTTCATATGAAGTGTGACGGGTGTCGCATAAGCACAATTTCCCCCTGAAAACACTTTTGGTATCCTGCATTTGGTGTCAAACTTCCGAAATCCGATTATCAGATGATGGGGCAGAACTATGACCGGAACCGTTGGTGAACTTATTCTAGCCGCGCTGGCTTTCCTCCTAATTCATATTGTTCCGTCAAGTGTTTTGCGCGAAAGGGTCGTCTCCCGTATTGGCGAAAAGGCCTATATGGCAGGCTTCAGCTTGCTTTCGATTGCAATCCTAATTTGGCTGATTATTGCCTATCGTGCAGCGCCATTTGGGGACATGCTTTGGGATGCGGGCAATGGCGGGCGGCATCTTGCGATGCTGCTCATGCTCATCGCCTTCATTCTATTTTTCAGCGCCATTACAAGCCCGAACCCGACGTCAGTCGGGGCTGACAAAATGCTTGGAAAAGAGAGCGCATATAGCGGTATCAATGCAATTACACGCCATCCGATGATGTGGAGTTTCACGCTCTGGTCCATTGCGCATATCGTCAATAATGGCGATATCACATCGGTCGTCTTTTTCGGAACCTTTGGCTTGCTTGCGTTTGCCGGGACTTTTTTAATTGATGCGAAGAAGGCACGGCAGTTGGGGGAGGGCTGGACCCCGTATACGGCACGTACATCGAACATCCCCTTTGCGGCAATTATTCAGGGTCGGGCGTCGCTGTCGATCAAACCGCTTTGGTGGCGTGTATTAGCCGGGGTAGCCTTGTTCGCGGTGATGTATCTCCTTCATCCGCTGGCCTTTGGCGTCTCCCCGGTCCAATATAGGCTTAATAGATGGCGCAGGTGGTATTTCCGGTGGCGTAAAGCTTGCCATCTTCGCCGACAAGCCGGGCTTCTGATGTGGCTATTTTTCGGCCCTTGTGAACAACTTCCGCTGTTGCCGTAACCTTACCCATGCCGGGCAGCATTGCTCGCAGATACTTAATATTGAGATCGACAGTCGTATAGCGCTCCCCAGGCTCTAAAACTGTGTGGATGGCGCAGCCTAGGGCACTATCGAGGAGTGTTGCGGCATACCCGCCATGTACTGAGCCGATCGGATTTAAATGCTTCTCGCCCGGATGCCCCGTAAAAACAGCTTTACCAGGCGAAATTTCAGAAAGTTCAAATTCAAGGGTCTGACCAATTGGTGGCTGGACACCGCCGTCAATTACGGACTGTAATTGCTCCATGCCCGTCATTTCCTTGCGGGCCTGTTCCAGCATTTTCTTTTTATCGAGGGCGTTCATCATGGGTATCCCTTATGTCAGTAATCTATTGCCTGAAAGATATGGTTTTTTCTTAAAACGAAAATATGCTAATTTTGAATACACTCTATTCAAAAATGTATAAATATGTCTTGGGATTACTATCGATATTTTTTGGCCGTTGCGGAAACAGGCAGCTTGTCTGCCGCCGCTCGCCAATTGTCCGTTTCCCAGCCGACTGTCGGACGGCAGATTGCTGAACTTGAAAAAAGGCTGGAAACCCGGCTATTCGAGCGGGCGTCCCATGGCTATTTACTGACGTCAGCGGGGCAGCAAATACGGGAGAGAATTAAGACCGTCGCCTCAGACCTTGACGGTGTTGAGCAGATAATCAGCGGGTTGGACAAATCCCTTTCAGGGACGATCCGGATTTCAGCGACGGAAGGGTTTGGCAGCTATTGGCTAACCCCGAAACTCAGTCAGTTTCAGGTATACCACCCCAGTATCAAGTTTGATTTAATGCTCGATATATCTGTTGTCGATTTGCGCCGTCGCGAAGCAGATATCGCATTACGGCTCGCTAATCCGCGCGTATCCGATCTAATCGGCCGTAAAGTCGGTCGCACAGGTTTCGGTCTATATGGCGCGAAATCCTATCTTGAGAGGCGAGGCCGCCCGGCAGCAATGGCGGACCTTGTCAGCCATGATTTTATCGGCTGGCAATCAGGGCGGGATCGTCTACCGTTTTCTGCCGCCTTGGAGAAGATTGCGCCGCCGGGCAACATAAAGTTTCGATGCGATACCGTTGCCGCGCAGATTGCCGCCGTGCAAAGCGGAATTGGGCTATTCGTCGCGCCTCATTATCTTGTACCACGCGATGACCGGGTTGTTCGTTTGTTATCGGCAGAAATCAATCTGAAATTTGATATCTGGCTGCTGACCCACCGCGATTTGGTGAACGCCGGACGCATTCGCACGCTTCTTGATTTCCTGTATGAGCGCTTTCGCGATGATCGGGAATTTTTGCTTGGGGAAGATTTACGACCCTGATTGTCGAAGGCAGTTTATATGTGATAGTGTTTTTTGCAAACACCGCGCATTAGGCATAAGGAAAATAACAATGAAGATACTTCCTGAAATCAATGAGATGCATGCAGAGCTTACAGAATGGCGCCATAAAATCCACAAGCATCCGGAAACAGCTTTTGAGGAATACAAGACGTCTGATTTTGTTGCCGAAAAACTGGAAAGCTTTGGCATTGAGGTGCATCGTGGATTGGCAAAGACAGGCGTTGTCGGGACGTTGACGCAGGGAAGTGGTAATCGGGCAATTGGTCTGAGGGCGGATATGGATGCTCTTGATCTGCAGGAACTGAATGAGTTTGAGCACCGGTCACAGATTGATGGCAAAATGCATGGCTGTGGTCATGATGGCCATACAGTTATGTTGCTGGGGGCAGCAAAATATCTTGCGCAATCCAAAAATTTTGATGGCACCGTCCGCTTCATTTTTCAGCCGGCGGAGGAAAATGTCGCAGGCGGTCGGGTAATGATCAGCGATGGTCTCTTCGATATGTTCCCTGTGGATAGCGTTTATGGCATGCATAATATGCCGGGGCATGAAGTGGGGAGCTTTGCAGTTTGTAAAGGCCCGATTATGGCGTCCGCGGACTTCTTCGAAGCTCGTATTATCGGTAACGGCGGGCATGGTGCGTTTCCGCATCTGGCGACGGACCCCGTCGTCATCGCCTCTGAGATTGTGTTGGCCTGGCAGAATATTGTCAGCCGGAATGTTGACCCGCTTCAGTCCGCTGTCGTAACTGTTGCCCAGATCAATGGTGGACATACGGGGAATGTTATTCCTGCGGATGTGGTCCTGAAAGGGACGACCCGCGCGTTTGACCCGGATGTCCAGGATATGATTGAAAACCGGATGCGGCAGATCGCTGTCGGAATTGCTGAAGCTCATGGTGCCAAAGCAGAGTTTAACTATGACCGCCGCTATGCGCCGACGATCAACACCTCGGATGAAACCGATGAGGCTATTGCCGCCGCTGTCGAACTTGTGGGGGATGCCGGGGTCAATAAGAATGTAACTCCGGTTATGGGCGCAGAAGATTTTTCATGGATGCTGCGGGAGCGTCCGGGCTGTTACCTCATGATTGCCAATGGATCGGGGGAAGGAAGCTGCCATGTGCATAACCCGAATTACGATTTCAACGATGAAATCCTGCCACTGGGTGCGAGTTACTGGGCCCGGCTGACGGAACGGATTCTTACCCAGGACGCAACTTAGCCGCAACAATGTTTAAGTTTCGCAGGATTCTAACCACTTTTTCGTGATCACGGTTACAAAAGCATGGAAAACTTGGTGGAATTCATCGTTCGGTAAGATCACATTAGTTATCATCGATGTTATATAATTTGGGATTGATGCAAACTTTAATGAGTATGAATGTGACATTTTGGGGCGTTCGGGGTTCAATCGCAACACCGTCGCCTGATCATATGAAATATGGCGGAAACACCTCCTGTGTGGAGGTGAACGTTAATGATCGCACAATCATTCTTGATGCTGGTACAGGGGTTCGACTGCTTGGCGAATGCCTGATGCGCCGAAACTTAAAAGACTACCTCTTCCTGCAATCACACACCCATTGGGACCATATCAATGGCTTTCCCTTTTTCTGTCCGATCTATCGTGATGACGTCAATATCAAGGTCATGGCGGGGCATTTAAGCCAGTTGGGAGGCATCAAGAAGGTTCTTTCTTCGCAAATGTGCCAACCGACGTTTCCCGTGCCTTTTAGCGAACTTGCCGCGAATTTGAGTTTTGAGGACTTCAAAGCGGGCGATTCCTTCTCTTTGGGGGATGGCATTTTCATTCGAACCGCGCCAATGAAGCATCCAGATGGCGGCACGGGATATCGGATCGAATTTGAAGACAAATCGATTTGCTACATTACCGACACTGAGCATGTAATCGGCCATCCCGATCAGGACATCCTTGATCTTATCGAGGGTGCGGATCTGGTTATTTATGATTCCACCTATACAGATGAGGAGTATCCGCAGTTTAAGGGCTGGGGACATTCGACCTGGCAGGAAGGGGTACGCTTGTGTAAGGCCGCGCATGTTGGGCAATTGGCAATATTCCATCATGATCCAACCCATGATGATACATTCATGGATCAGGTTGCCAAGGACGCCTATAACGCTTGGCCAAATGCCTTTGTCGCTCGCGAGGGGATGAAGGTAGAAATCAAGACTGAAAGCTATTCGAATAAAATCTCCGTCGCGCGGTGATTGATTGAGGCTATGGATTGTCAGTACTGATAGTCGACTCAAAGAAAGAGGCAATCAGGCGGGATTGGCGTTCTTCTTTCAAGCAAGTAATATATGTCGCTTCTTTAAAGCGCTCATCTTCTATCTCAATCCCATGAATACGTTTGTCCCAGCGGATATCTGCATCGGTATAAAACGCGACTCCAAGACTATTTGCCACGGCTTCTCGCCCGATCTCCCTACTTTGTAGCATTAGTGTCTGTTTGACGCCAAAGTTGAAGTATGTTGACCAATGCCCTCGTAATTTTCCTGTGGCTTCCAGTTCGGAAGGGGGGATGATTATCGGATCTGTCAGCTCTTTGAGCTCTTTCAGGGTTACCGTTTGCTTCTGTGACCAAGCATGATCTTTTGATACAGCGAGTTTCAGGGGCGTTTCATCGATTTTTTGCGTAAACAGTCGGTTATCTTCTGGCGGCAAATGTTGAATGGCGATATCGGCTCGAAAATCTGTAATTTCTTTCTCTATTTGCGAGGGCGGAAAGCTCAAAAAGGAAAGACGGATTTTCGGATATTTTGAATGAAAAACGGAAAGAAACGGTAAGGCCTGAAGGGAGGAGGGGGCGATAACGTTCAGGTTTCCAGCCTCCATAGTGTCTAGAGAGGTAAGGAGTGTGTGTGCCTCTGCTTCCAGATTGAAGATCCGTTTGGACAGCTTCAACAGCATTTTGCCTGACGATGTGATCTCCGTCTTCCGCCCGTGCCGCTGGAATAACTTCGTGTTGTAGTTCTGCTCCAGCGCCTGAACCTGAAGTGTGACGGCCGGTTGTGTGAGACCCAGCATTTTCGCGGCGGAAGAAAATCCACCTGTTTCGGCCACGGCGTGAAACGCTTTCAGCTGTGCATGGTTCATCGTCGCAGTCCCGGTCTACATCATGATTTGGTTTTCCACATTTAGGCCTCTCACTGGAGTATTGAACAAGTATAACTGACGATTAAGTTATGTGTTAACACTTGTCAATTGAAATAATAATTCTTAATACAATAATACAGGGTGTTTTTAGGTGTGGTTTTCACAGTTGGCTGACATCTTGCCTTCGCATTTCTCGTTTATGATGTAGTTTTTTGCTTTCCAATCAAACGAGTCTATAACGTTGGTGCCGTTTTGCTACAATAAGGAGTGGATGTGAGTACAATAGTATATTTAGTTCGTCATGGCGAGGCTGCCGGATCTTGGGATCAAGCCTTAGATCCAGGTTTGAGTGAAAAAGGAGTTCTTCAAGCTCAGGAAATGGCCGCACGGCTACATGGGGAGATTGCACCTGTAAATTTGTACAGCAGCCCTCTTAACCGCACTCAGGAGACGGCATCCCCGCTCGCGGACTTATGGCAGGAGGGGGCGATTATCACCCCTGAACTCTCTGAGGTCCCCTCTGCAGGCTTGGATCTTGGAAATAGGCGTGCTTGGCTGACAAACGTGCTGGAAGGAAAGTGGTCGCAGCAGTCGGAGCATTTGCAGGGATGGCGGTCGACTATTCTCGATTTCACCCGAAATCAGACTAAAGATGCGGTTTTTGTTACCCATTTCGTTGTTATTAATGCGATTGTTGGTGCCATTGAAGAAAGCGATGATGTGGTTGTATTTCGTCCTAATCATTGCTCGATCACCAAAATTCAGCTTTCCGGTGATACGATGAGCCTCATTGAAAAAGGTCAGGAAGCTGATACAGTTGTAAAGTGACCGCCATTTGCGGTTCGGCAGCTTGATCCTGATTTAACAGATATAGAAATGTTGGCCGATATGACGAATATGAAATCGTTAAAGCCTCGGGTGGAGAATGATCGACCTATTGACGACTATGTGGTTCAGGATCAGATCGGGCATCTGCTGCGCCGGGCGCATCAGCGCGCGAGTTCTATATTCCAATCTTATATGGGGCATGTGCAAATCACCCCAACACAATTTGCGGCGCTCACCAAGCTGAGAGATGAGGGGGAGTTGTCGCAAAATCACCTGGGTCGTTTGACCGCGATGGACCCGGCGACAATTCAGGGGGTGACCCGTCGCCTGATCGACCGCGGCCTTGTTCAGATACGACCGGATGAAACGGATCGCCGTCGCATGCTTCTGCGGCTGACGGAGGCTGGACTTGAACTGACGGAGGATATCATTCCTTATGGTTTTGATATTACGGACGACACGCTCGAACCTCTCACGGAGGATGAGCAGGAACTCTTTCTGGCTTTGCTTAAAAAAATTAGCTGACGCTACCTCTAGGTCAATAATACGGTAGACTACCTTGGTAGCAAAACCGGAGGTGAAAAGACGCTATGAATTATTCCGGATACTGGCAATTTTGGGCATTGTTGGCCGCCGTTTTTGCGGCATTGACAGCCATATTGGCCAAAGTCGGGGTGAGTGAAGTCAATCCCAATTTTGCGACCTTCTTACGAACGGTTGTTGTTGTTGTGGCGTTGGCCTTGCTTCTTTTGTTTACCGGTGAGTTTCAGCCTGTTGGCGAAATACCCAACAAATCATTGATATTTTTAACCCTTTCTGGCCTTGCGACCGGGGCATCCTGGCTTTGCTATTTTCGGGCCCTTCAAATTGGCAAGGCATCTCAGGTTGCGCCTGTCGATAAATTAAGTGTCGTTTTCGTCGCCATAATTGCGGCATTGTTTCTCGGTGAAAATCTCTCAGCACCCGCGTGGCTCGGTGTTGGCCTGATCGCCAGCGGCGCAATTCTAATCTCAGTCAACTAAAAGCAGCCGGACAACATGTACCCCAGTTCAAATTTTGATTTCTCGCCTTCATTCCAAATAGGTATAAGCAAATCTCAAATATCTGGAAAAAAGAGGGTGTGGCATGCATTGGGTGGTTGAACGGATACTGGTAGGGCGGCCGGACCGGCAGACAATTGCAAAGTATGCAAAAAATGGGGATCGCTATCTTGGGATTATCTTGCTCATCTCCGCAGCGCTACTCGGGCTTGCGATTACACAACCGATAATGACAAGCGACGGGTTTGCCGGTCTAAATGGAAGTTTCTCGCTATTAAGCGGAATGGCCGCACTTCTCAAGAGTGGGCAGGGAGGGATTGCCTTGTTGATTGCAGTTCTTGCCATTTTGCTGCCCGTCGTCCTTCTTTCAACGGCGTTCGAGCTTTGGTACAAGTATGAACTGACGGACAATAAATTCCTCCGCAAGGCAGGATTGCTTCGCCAGCTTGGCAGGCTCTGGTTTTGTAGCCTCTTTGTTATTGGTGCGATGATCTATCTTGCTTCGCGTGCTGATACCGGCCTTGTTCTGCATGCGGCGGTTTACTACCTCATCATCTCTTTGGCGATGCAAAAGTTGGTTGCTTCCCGTCTTCAACCGCTGATGAATGCCGTTAAGTTTGTCGAAGAAGAGGAAGACTAAAAGAAAATTAAGAATTTTCTCCGATACTTTCACAACCTGCCATATTTGCGGCCAGAAAGTTTCGTAAACTAGTCTTTTTAAAGTGTAGGAATGTCCGTTGTTGCGTTTCGTATTTACCAAGACCGCCCGCTACCCCGGGCTTGAGGTTGAGCATAATCAGTTTCGACGAAGCTTAAGGACCCTCTTCGTTAATTTAAAATATCGTGGGATCGGCCGGACAATTCTAGGTCTCCTGGCGATTGCCTGTGCGAAAGCCAATATCCCTTATTTGCAAGATTATCGGTTTTACCGGCAGAATATACGTGAAAGCGGTCTCGATACCGACGGTATTGTCGAACTGGATGATTTGGATATACCTGAAGAGTTGCGATCTTCTGCCAGCCGGTACGAGGCGGCATCAGATTACGAATTCCGCGATGTCCTCGAAAAGCTTCATATCGATTGCTCTGCCTATAACTTTGTCGATTACGGCTCAGGCAAGGGGGCGATCTTGGCAGCGGCTGCGCGCTACCCTTTCCAGTCTGTAACAGGCATAGAACTGAGTGGCGACCTACATCAGGTTGCCCTTCAGAATATTGAGGAAATGAAACAACGGGATATGGTCCGTGCGGGTGCCCTGACCTCGATCCATGGCGATGCCGCCGGCTATACTTTGCCGCCGGTACCTCATGTCATTTATGTTTTCAATGCCTTCGGCCCGGAAGTCCTGCGGGGAGTACTTGATCGCATTTCAGTTGATCTTGCGGATGTGCGGGAGCCTATATACTTCCTCTACAATAACCCGATGCATCATAAGCTGCTGGAAATAAGCCCGGAATTTGACAAGCTATCCAACGCGTTTGGCGGAAAATGGATGGTGTTCGCCCGTCCGGCGCGTTACTAGATTGCTTGAATTAACCGGTTAAAATTTGTTTACCGGCTTAATTCCTTCATTGCACTTTCAAGACCACCAATGGTGAGCGGATACATCCGGTCTGTCATCAGTTGCTTCATCATCTGAACTGACGGGGTGTAATCCCAGTATTTTTCCGGCACCGGATTTAGCCAGACGGCCTTGTGATAGATGTTCAGCATTCGCTCCATCCAGTGCCTGACCAGCTTCTTCATTCCAATGCTCGACACTGCCACCCGCATAGGCGATTTCATATGGGCTCATGGTTGCATCCCCGACAATGATCAGCTTGTAATCAGCGGGGTAAGTATGCAGCACATCCCATGTCGGCATGAACGATGTGTGGCGGCGGCTGTTTTCCTTCCATAGCTTTTCATAGACGCAGTTATGAAAATAATAGAATTCAAGATGTTTGAATTCGGTGCGCGCTGCCGAGAATAGCTCCTCACAAGCCTTGATGTGATCGTCCATTGATCCGCCGATATCAAACAGGATCAGGACCTTGACGGTGTTATGACGCTCGGGCCGCATTTTAAGATCCAGAAAACCAGCGTTTCGCGCTGTCGACCGGATTGTATCGTCAAGATCCAGTTCCTCTGCCGCTCCTTCGCGGGCGAACTGACGTAGTCGCTTCATGGCGACCTTGATGTTCCGGGTGCCAAGTTCGACGTTATCGTCGAGGTTTTTGTACTCGCGCTTGTCCCAGACCTTCACTGCCTTGCGGTTCCGGCTTTCTTTCTGGCCGATGCGTACCCCTTCGGGATTATAGCCATAGGCACCGAAAGGAGACTTTCCGGCGGTACCGATCCATTTGTTGCCGCCCTGATGACGTTTTTCCTGCTCTTTCAGACGTTCCTGAAGTGTCTCCATAAGCTTTTCCCAGCCGCCCATGGCTTCGACCTCAGCCTTTTCCTCGTCGGTGAGGGAAAGCTCCGCCAGCTTCTTGAGCCATTCTTCCGGAATCTCAACTTCCGCCCCATCGGATATGAACTCGATACCGTTAAAGCAATGGCCGAATACCTGATCGAACTTGTCGAGATTCTTCTCATCCTTCACGAGTGTCGCCCGGGCGAGATAGTAAAAATCATTCACCGAATATTCGGCGCAGCCGGCTTTGAGGGCCTCGATCAGGGTCAGGTATTCCCGTAAAGTCACGGGGACCGAGGCTTCTTTCAGGGTGAAGAAGAATTTCGTGAACATGCCCGTTCCGCCCTATCTCTGTTCGCGGCGGGAAAGGAAGGCGAGCCGTTCAAAGAGATGCACGTCCTGCTCATTTTTAAGGAGTGCACCGTGAAGCGGAGGAATGAGCTTCGATGGATCTTTCGAGCGTAGCACTTCTTCCGGCAGCTCTTCGCTCATCAATAACTTCAGCCAGTCGAGCAATTCGCTGGTTGATGGCTTTTTCTTGAGGCCCGGCGTTTCCCGGACATCAAAAAAGATCTTGAGTGCGTCCCGCACTAATTCCTGTTTTGCATCGGGATGATGAACATCAACGATTCTTTCCATCGTTTCTTGATCAGGAAAGCTGATGTAGTGGAAGAAACAGCGGCGCAAGAAGGCGTCCGGCAGCTCCTTTTCATTATTCGAGGTGATGATTACCAGCGGCCGATGTTCCGCCTTGATCGTCTGCTGTGTTTCGTAGACGAAAAACTCCATCCGATCGAGTTCCTGCAGCAAATCGTTCGGAAATTCGATATCCGCTTTATCTATCTCATCGATCAGCAGGATCGGGCTTTCGTCGGCAGTAAAAGCCTCCCACATCTTGCCGGGGCGGATGTAATTGGAAATGTCATGCACCTTGTCATCACCAAGCTGTGAATCGCGCAGGCGCGAGACAGCGTCATACTCATAGAGGCCCTGCTGCGCCTTTGTGGTGGACTTGATGTTCCATTCAATAAACTGCTTGCCGAGTGCTTTCGCCACTTCCTGAGCCAGCACGGTCTTACCGGTGCCGGGCTCCCCCTTGATCAAAAGGGGACGCTGCAGGGTCATGGCGGCGTTGACGGCGATCATCAGATCTTCCGTTGCAACATATGTATCAGTACCTTTAAATTTCATGCCGTGTTCTCGATTTCTTTTTCTTAATTCTATTGATTGCTATGGCGCTATTGATTGGAAAATAAGCCCCGCAGGCGTTTTGATCAAGCTATTTGACAGATTGTCATTATTAACTAGCGTCAAAATACCATCCTACTTGAGGACTGAGGGAAAGTCTTCGCCATGAGTTACCTTGTTGCCGGCCTCACAATGGAGGAGATCTTTCAATAGGCCATTCTTCACCGAATAAATGATGCCATGGACAGCAAATTTTTGCCCATTGTCCCATGCGTCCTGAACGATTGTCGTCGCGCAGACATTCTGGACTTGCTCGATGACATTCAGCTCGCAAAGGAGATCGTTCTTCTCGTCCTGATTTGGTGCCACATCAATCAGGTCCTTATATATGCGAGCGGTCGTCCGGATGTGCCTCAGCCAGTTGTCGATCATGCCGTTTTTGTGAGAGGACATCGCCGCAGCGATACCACCGCAGCCGTAATGACCACAGACAATCACATGTCTGACTTTCAAGACCTCGATGGCGTATTGCAGCACAGATAGGCAATTGAGATCTGACGGTACAACAATATTTGCAATATTGCGGTGAACAAACACCTCGCCTGGCGGTAAATCCATAATTTGGTTTGCGGGGACGCGGCTATCTGAACATCCAATCCAGAGATGTTCCGGGGTTTGTTGATGGGCGAGGCGGGAGAAAAAGTCGGGGTCCGACGCGGTTGTACTCGCCGCCCAGGCCTTATTCTTCTCAAACACTTTCTTGAATTCTTCCATCAATCCGATCCTTGTATAATGACTATCGGCGATTCGTGCTCCATGACCCGCGCAAAGGCGACTATTTAACATATATTCTGGTCTGGGGAACTCTTTATTGAATTATCGTTGGGAGCAGAATTTCGGCTAAATGATTTGACAAACTACCCGTTTGGGCGGAGCGTTAGGGAAATTAAGAATAATAGTTAGAAATCTGTATGCCTCCGGAACCAAGACCTCCCGCAGTTAAAAGACGCGCACTCTATATCTTTCTCGTAGTTTCGGTGCTGTTTGGTCTGGGGCAATTTCACCGCTATTCCGGTGGGGTAGTCATGCTTCCCTTGGCTAACGACCTCGGGATAGCTGTTGAAAGCCTTGGTATTGCGGCGGCGGCGCTGTTTTTTGCTTCCGCTCTTGTCCAGGTACCGACCGGCATGGCTCTTGATCGTTTCGGACCACGTATCATTATTCCCAGCATCACAATATTGGGTGTCGTCGGGTCATTTATGCTGGCTTCTGCGACAGATCTTAATGAAGTGCTGATCTCGCGCATCCTGATTGGTGTAGGTTATTCGGCTATCATGATGTCGTCTTATGTTTTGTTCGCAAAGTGGTTCCCACCGACGAAGTTTGCGACTATGGCCTCCTGGCTGCTGGCGGCGTCCAGTATTGGGGGTGTAATGTCATCTGGTCCATTGGCCTATATTATCGAGCATTACGGATGGCGCGCACCGTTCGTTGTCATTGCGGTTATTACCCTGATGATGTTGTTGATCGGCATTTATATTATTCGGGACGTGCCTCCCGGATATCAGTATGACCGTGCGACGCCGGGAACTATGGGACAGAGTGTTCGAGGTTATGGCGAAGTTTTACTGCATCCGAAATTCTTCAATCTTCTGGCCATGGGGTTTGTCGCTTACGGTCCGGCAGTTGCCGTGCTTGGAATGTGGGGCGGACCATATCTAGAGAGTACTTACGGGCTGGACGGATTTGAACGTGGGCAGATTTTGCTTTTGATGACAATCGTTGTGCCGATCGGTGCCCTGTTTTTTGGACCGCTGGATCGATACTTCAGTAGCCGTAAGAAAATCGTCATTACGGCTGTTTTGACGGAACTGGTGGCCTTTAGTATTCTCGGCTTGGTCGACCATCTGCCGCTATGGGCGGTGACGTGTCTTTTTGTCTATATCGCGTTCGTGCAGCAATATTATGTCGTACTGGCGGCACATTGCCGAAATTCTTTTCCAGACCATCTCGTCGGGCGCGCTAATTCGACGCTTAACCTGATCAGTATTACCGGCGTTGGTTTTATGCAGTCGCTTTTTGGCTGGATTCTTTCTGCATATGGGGCAAATGGATACGAGCTTTCCTTCCTGTTTGTTGCAGGCTTGCTGGTTGCCGCACTGATAATTTATGCAGGATCTTTGGAAAACTCGATCGGCCAGCAGAGTTGATTTCGGACCTTAAAGATGCGCGACCCTCTTAGCGCTCTGTCATTATTCCAACACAGTTTTTCTCTATAAGACCAAGACAGAACACGTATATGTGGCTGATCACAATTTCGTCAGTGAACTCGCAAAGATATTGCAAATCCGGTCAAAAAACCTTAAATTAGAACCGTTATAATGTGCGCCTAGTTCCACCGCGTCGACATTCGGCTTTACTTAGTGGGAGGAAGATCACATGAACAAGCAAGAGACAGCAACTACGCAAAACCGTAATCGCGCCTTCGTCTCGGCTGCGATGTCTATCCCGCTGCTCTCGCGGGAGAGAGAATTCGAACTGGCTTATCTCTGGCGGCAAAAAGGAGATGAGAAGGCGTTGCACGAGCTTGTATCTGCTTATATGCGCCTGGTTGTATCAATGGCATCCAAGTTTCGGAATTACGGCCTCTCGATGAGCGATCTGGTTCAGGAAGGGAATATCGGCCTGATGCAGGCTGCTTTCAAGTTTGAGCCGGAGCGGGAAATCCGCTTTTCTACATACGCGAGTTGGTGGATCAAGTCGGCGATGCAGGACTATGTTCTCAGAAACTGGTCAATTGTACGCTCAGGCACCAGCGCGTCCCAAAAATCCCTGTTTTTCAATCTGCGATGGTTGCGGGCGAAAATTCAGACAATGGACGATACGGCCTTCTCGTCGGATACATTGATCGAAATTTCCGAAAAGCTGAAGATTGGATTGAAGGACGTCGAAAAAATGGCGCATCGGTTGTCAAGCCGTGACCAGTCCCTCAACGCCCCGATTGGTGAGGACGGAGATGGCAGCATTGAAGACTTCCTGGAGGACACAAATCCGACACCGGAAGAAAACACCATGCGTAATATCGATGGCGCGGTCCGCTCAAAATGGCTTGAGTCGGCACTTCGGGAATTGACGGATCGTGAGCAGATCATCATTCGCGAACGGCGTCTTCAGGACGACAAAACCACACTTGAAGTGCTGGGCGGTCGTCTTGGTATTACGAAGGAGCGGGTGCGTCAGATTGAGCATAAGGCGTTTGAAAAGCTCCAGAGCTCCGTCGTCCGGATCAGCCGGGAGGCAAGCCGTAACCCGGAGCTAGTCTCCGGTCGTCAAAGCCACTCCTAAAGCAAGCGCGCCTGCGTCGGTGGTGGGTCGTGAGGTTTGAGCAAGTCTGCATCATCGTTTCGCACATTGCCGACCCGGTTGGAGACTTTGTAAAAGCTCATCCTGTCGGCATCGAAAGACGTCAGCAATTCAGCTCCCGCCTCACATCTGAGCCAGGCATCATATTCCGACGGGTCGAGAATGACTGGCATGCGTGGATGTATGAAGGTAATGCTGGTGCTCGCGGTTGTTGTCAGAATCGTACAGCTTTCAACTATTTCACCCTCAGGTGATGTCCAGCTTTCCCAGAGTCCGGCAAACGCAATGATCGGCATATCTTCCACGCTGATGAACCAGGGTTGCTTTGTGCCTTTAGATAGTTTTTCCCATTCATAAAACCCGTTCGCTGGTATCAGGCAGCGACGGCTTTTGTAGGCATCGCGATAGGAAGGTTTCTCCGCGACTGTCTCGCTTCTGGCATTGATCATCTTGGCGGCAAACTCGGTGGATTTTGCCCAGGACGGGATTAATCCCCAATGCGCAGGGAAATAATGATGTCTTTCTTTCGTCTTTTCACCAGATATCCGGATGGCAGCGATATTGGTTGTTGGAGCAATGTTATAGCGCGCGGGGAGATTGGGCCGTTCAGGAAAAGCGAATACCCGCCGTATTGCTTCAATCGGACTAGTTAAACTGAACCGGCCGCACATCAAACCCACCGCAATAAGATTGTAACTTTTCGTATCTTTGTGATCATCGATACAAACTCCCACGTTTTCAGCGGTTTATCCAGCATTTCCATTACTCGATACTTGATACGGCTGCTCTCGCTGTATATGTGCTCGCATAACAAAGATTACTTAATAAAAATGAGTAAATCTGCCATGTGACAGGCTGTTGAAGGCAGCTGTCCATATTAGGGATAGTAAAGATGTCGGATGAAGTTAAAGCAACCTGGTTTATCGCCATTATGGTCGTTGGTATATTGGGATTGGCATCAGTTTTTGGCTAGATAAAATGCGCTTAGCCGAGAGTGGCAAGGCCCGGAAAGGTTTCCAGAAACCAATAGGCCAGTATCTGGAACTGCCCAGTAAATATCAGCAAACCGGTGGCAATAAGAATTAGACCAGTTCCCATTTCGACCAATTTGAAATAGCGCTTGAACTTCCGCATGAAGACAAGGAAGTGGTTGATTGCCAAAGCGGCAATCATGAAGGGAATACCCAGTCCAAGGGAATATACCCCAAGCAGACTAACCCCATAACCAAGTGAGCTTTCGCTCGCAGCGATTGCGAGGATCGTACCCAAGATAGGCCCGATACAGGGGGTCCATCCAAAGCCGAAAGCAAGGCCAATAACATAGGCGCCGAACCAGCTTTGCGGCTTTTCAAGATCATTAAACCGAGCCTCCCGATAAAGCAGGGGAATACGAACCAAGCCAGTCATATGTATACCGAACAAGATGATCACGCCACCGGCAATCTTGGACAATAGCTCCAGATGCTCGATAAGCAGCCGATTGATATAGGAGGCGGATGCGCCGAGCAGGACAAACACTGTTGAAAAGCCAAGAACGAATATGACTGCCGTTGCAACAACCTGCCAGTTGATTCCCTTGATGCTGTCGTCCTGACCCGGCTCCGCAAGCTCTTCCAGACTGGTTCCAGCAACAAGGCAGAGGTAGGCGGGCACAAGCGGCAGGACGCAGGGGCTCAGGAAGCTGATGAGACCGCCTCCGGCCGCCGCCAGATATGATATCTCCAAACCTGCCATTCCACTTAACCTCGTTCCATCCGGGACAGCGCCACAGTTACCTCTTTTGCCAGTCACGATCCAGTCACAAGATCGTAAATTAAACTGGATATCAATTGGCAGAATAAGGTAGCAATAAGAGGTCTAGAATAAAAAGAACATATAATGACCAACAAATTTGCCACCGCGACGATATGCCACGACCTTAGCGGCCCCGATGGGGTGAGGCTCGAACCTCAACAGTTGGAACCACTTGCACCGGGGCAGCTGCGTATCCGCTTAAAGGCAGCTGCACTCAATTTTCCGGATCTTTTGATGACATACGGTAAATATCAGTTCAAGCCGGAGCTTCCCTTTACTCTCGGCATGGAGGCGGTGGGAGTTGTTGAGGAAACGACGGATCCCGATGGGCAATATCAAATTGGTGATGCCGTTCTATACAAGAGCAAAACCGGGGCGTTTGCAGCTTATGCCACGGTCGAGGCTTCCCAAATAGAACCAATGCCAAAGCACCTTTCCTATGCCGAGGCAGCAGCCTTCTCGGTGACCTTCCTGACGGCATATGTCTCCCTTATTGAGCGAGGACGATTGAAAGCGGGGGAGGTATTGCTGGTGTTGGGCGCTGGCGGCGGAGTCGGTCAGGCGACCGTTGCTTTGGGTAAGGCGCTCGGGGCAACTGTTATAGCAGCCGCAAGTTCCGAGGATAAACTTAAGGTCGCAAAAGAGAGCGGTGCCGATCATCTTATCAATTATCACGACCACTCCTTTCCGGACCGGGTGAATGAAATCACGGATGGTAAGGGTGCCGATGTTATTCTCGATCCCGTGGGCGGCACTTTTTTTGAGAAGAGCCTGGATTGTATCGCCTGGTCTGGCCGATTGCTGGTGGCGGGGTTCGCCGGTGGGGAATTCGGTGTTTTAAAGACTGACTTGACGGTAGCCAAAGGTTGTTCCGTTATTGGTGTGCGCGCTGGAGAGTTCGGCCGTCGAGACCCGGCGGCGGGAGCGCGCGTAAACATTGGTCTTAGAAAAATTGCCGAGGCAGAGAATTTACGGCCTATTATTGGAAGAACCTGGGCTCTGGCAGAGATATCAGACGCATTGCGCGCGATGGAACGGCGGGATGTGACAGGCAAGCAGGTCGTCCTGATCGAAGATTAGGGCCACCAATTAAATTATTTAAATTGAGAAAATACGGGGGCCAAGTGGATGGCCACCCGTTATTATTGTCCGCTAAAGCTTAAGCAACTTCTGCAAGCTTGGAGGAATCGTCGACAAAAATACCTTCCAGCAAACGAAGGACATCGACAATGTTTTCGTCCTGCAGGGAATAGTATATCGTCTGGGCCTCGCGCCGTGTCTTTACAACTTCTTCCTTACGAAGACGGGCGAGGTGCTGTGAAAGGGCCGACTGGCTTAATCCAACAATTTTCTCAAGCTCGCCGACGGAACGTTCCGATTCGACCAGATTGCACAAAATCATGAGGCGATGTTTGTTGGAGATTGCCTTTAGAAACCGGCTGGCGTCATGCGCCTTATCTTGGAGAGAAGTGATATTCATCAATAAAACCATATACTTTGTTATTGTAATTGAAAATTCTGATAAGCTGATATAACAGCTAGATTGATTGATGCAAGGAAAACAATATGAAACAACAAAAAAAACTTGTGAAACTCTAATTTATGAGCAGCGCGCTCAAATTATAGGCAGGTAATGCACAGATTTTGTTGCGTTTTTCGGAGTTTTTTGTGTTTTGGCGTGGCTAGGTATTTTAAGATTCTATGCTCTCTTCGACTTGTCGCAGGCCGGTCAGTTACAAATTCTTGTATATTACGTTATTCTCTGATACCTAATCAGCCGCTCGGATAAAGTAGGGTTCTGGTGAATCATTCGGGCTGTTAATCTGTCGCAGCGTCCTTGATGCGACGTCTCGGCATATACCCCATTTGGGGGATAGGATCAGGGGTAAGTGAACCTATTCGCCAAAATATGTCGGATATTTTTCTAACTAATTGATTTGTAAAACTAAATCAGAGTTTCGGCGAATGCTTACAGAGGTGCTTGGTAAGATTTTATTAACCATCAATCGTTTGCATTGGTTAATAGAAGGTAAAATAAACTGAGGCTTATCCCATATTAGGGGGATGAGGATAGGCGCAGTGAGTTGATAAAGTTCTGACAAGGTTGAGATGGCGTTAAGTGCAGCATTACAAATTATACTAAAATGGAAAACTGGCAATGCAGAGCCCCTTGAGCAAAATAGTTTCGATGATGAACGCAAAGTCGCATGAATTTGGTATGTTCCTTGGCGCCATGAGCATTCTGGGCGCCATGGTGATCGGCTTCAGCCTGCTTCTTCAAATCGGGGCATCGGCCAAGCCGATTGAGAATGTTGCCTTCTCCGGTGCTGTTAAGCATGCCAACCTTGCACGATTGGACAAGAAGTTTGCGGAGTTACCTGCTCTTCCGAGAGCATTTGGCGCGCTTTCCAATCTGGATATGCCCAACGGCGACAAGCTTGATGACTCTCTGGCGTCCGTTGATCTTTTCGGCCGGGCCTTTACGCAGGAAGAAATGTGCATCGCGCAGGCAGTCTATTTTGAAGCGAGGAGTGAGCCACTTGTCGGACAGGTGGCAATTGCCGAAGTTATTCTCAATCGGATTGTTGATTCACGATATCCGGATTCGGCCTGTAACGTCGTTTTCCAGAACCAGCATTTGCGAAATAGGTGCCAGTTCTCCTTTGCCTGTGACGGGCAGCCGGACCGACCCAAGAACGCGTCAGCTTGGGAGAAGTCCCTTAAAGTCGTTGCCCTTGTCATGAAAGGCGAGCGGAGTGGCGTCGCAAAGCGCGCCACTCACTACCATGCCTCCTATGTCTCCCCAAGATGGAGTGCGCATCTGAGCAAACTTGGTCAGGTCGGCAGTCACATTTTCTATCGCGAAGAAACAATATAGCCTGCATCGGGTATCGTTCGGCTTTTGCGGTAGGCAATAGCTGTATGGATGACCAGCGTCGTAATAACGATGGTTCCCCCGAGAATGGTTTCTGGCCGTGGCACTTCAGCTAAAACAAGCCAAACCCAGAACGGCCCCAGTATACTTTCCATCAGCATCAGTAGGCTGACCTCTGGTGCGGAGATATAGCGCGGACCAATTGTGATCAGGCCGAATGCGCTGGGGAGGACGACCAGTCCAAGAATACAAAGATAGGTGAAATCAAGGCCAGTAATCGCGAGCGGTGCACTGAAGGGCAGGGCAATTAGGGCGGTAAACAGTCCGGATATTCCGAGTGAGGGGACCATATCGATGTTTTTGGCATGGCGCACTGTCGTTATCTGACCGGCAATCATAAAGGCGCAGACGAGGGCATAAATATCACCGTGCCGACTGCCCCCTCCGACGCTTCCCAAGAAGATCAGACTGATGCCGCCGATGCTGATGCCAATTGCGACCCAGGTGAAGAGCGGAATTGTCTCTTTGAGGATGAGCCAGGAGAAAAGGGCGGCAAACAACGGGGCAGTGGAAATAATGACCAGTGCGTTTGCGGCGCTGGTGTGTGTGAGGGCAAGGACAAAGAAACAGGTGCTAAATGTAAAAAGCAGTGCGGCAATCACACCGCGCCTACCCATCGCCTTAATGAGACCGATTGTGGTGCTACCCCGGCGCAGCAGGTAAAAGCCGAATATTCCAATTGCAAATAGCAGCCCGCGCCAGAAAAGGATTGTCGCGCTGTCCGCACCGATAAGACGCACCAGTAACCCGTCCGGTGTGAGGAGAAGTACGCCAGCCGCCGTAATCAGAATGCCGTACAGGTGAGGGGATTTTTCCTTCATTACTCACTTTTCTTTATAAGTCAGACGATTTTATGGGCGATCATGCTGTCGGCAGTCTCGGTGATTGATTGCGCCATGGACATTGGTGTCCAGCCGAAATGCTGACGCACTTGAGATGTATCAAACTTTGTTGCGGGGCCGAGCCGGGTGACGACAAGGCGGAAGGTCGGGCTAAACAGTGCGAGGAAATGCACCAGCCAATCCGGAACTGAGCGCTGAGGGATTTTATACCCTTGCGCCACAAGGTGCGATTGAAGCAGACGGGCTATTTCCCGAAATGATAGGGATTCGGCAACGCAGATGTAGCGGTTGCCCGGTGCATCGGGATGTGTCAGGGCTGTTACATGGGCTCCCGCGACATCCCGGACATCCACAAGGCTGAAGCCAATGTTGGGTAGGCCGGGCACTTCGCGCGCCATCAGCCGTCGCACCACCTCATGCGAGGCACTGGTGTCCGCGTCAATCATGGGGCCCAACACAAAGCCCGGATTGATAACGGCGAATTCCGGCCTCTCTCCGTCGGGCAGCGCCTGTATCAAATCCCATGCAGATTGCTCCGCAATTGTCTTGCTTTTCTGGTAGGCGCCGATGTCCTTTGTGGTATCGCTCCAGTAAGTTTCATTGAGTGTCTTGGATTTATCATGGCCACCGGACACCGCCGCGATGGAGGATGTCATCACGATCCGCTTAACGCCCGCATCGACGGCCGCGCGAATGGCCCGTAGGGCTCCATCCCGCGCTGGCACAATAAGCTCGTTTTCATCCTTTGGTGTTTCGGCTGGGAGGGGGAGGCCATATGTAACAGATAGTCCGCACCTGTCATTGCTTCTGTCCATCCGGAATCGTTACTGAGGTCGACTTGGATAAAGCTCAAATTCGTTACATTGCAATATTTGACGAGTGACTTTACCAATCCATCTACACGGTCCATATTCCGTATCGTACCGCGCACCGAGTATCCTTGGTCGAGTAGATATCGGATAGTGTGAAGCGCGATAAAACCGGACGCTCCGGTGACCGTAACGAGGCCTTTGTCGTTCATCTGGATCTCCATAAATATATTCGCCTTAATTATAGGGAAACTTTCATTTCCGCGTCGCATTAAAATGAACGTCGATTTCTGGGAAGACAGTATGCTGAAAAATAGGAGACTGGAAATCCCGCAACGTGACAGGAGAACCGGATGAAACGTGATGGCGCCGATTTGCAGAACCTGGGTCAGAAGATTGATCAGAATGGCTATGCGATGATTACAAATCTGCTGACGCCGGCGCAATGCGCCTCCCTGATTGCAGATTTTGAAGATGAGACACTTTATCGAAGTCATATAGTGATGCAGCAACATGGTTATGGTCAGGGAGATTATAAATATTTCGCCTATCCGCTGCCTGATCTGGTCGCCAATTTGCGTGAGGTGCTTTATCCACCGCTTGCGCATATCGCTAATGATTGGGCCGTGCGTCTATCAAATGGGGAGAGATACCCCGATAAGCTTGGCGATTATACAGCGCGCTGCCATGCCGCGGGTCAGATGAGGCCAACCCCATTGATTTTAAAGTATAATGCGGGCGATTATAATCGGCTGCATCAGGACCTATATGGCGAGCATCTTTTCCCATTGCAGGTGGCCATACTACTGAGCGATCCAGACACTGATTTTTCAGGCGGGGAATTTATTCTCTCCGAACAACGTGCGCGTCAGCAATCGCGGGCGAGAGTTGTTCCCTTGCGCAAGGGGGATGCAGTTATCTTCGCCGTTAATCAGCGACCGATACAGGGAAAAACCGGATCTGTGCGCGTTACTATGCGCCATGGGGTGAGTGATGTCTTGGGCGGACAGCGCTACACGCTTGGTATTATTTTTCACGACGCCAAATAAACTTTTGCGCCGTTATCCGGGTGATGTGTCTCCGTTGATTTCGCTTTGCGATGTGTATTCTTTGAATTACTGTCCTGTAAGCGGCATGAGACTGGCGGTCTTCTGCCCAGAGTTGCTATGGTTGTTTGGGAGGCGCCAGAGGCAGTATATGACAGAAAAAGCCAAAAAATTTGGGTTTCTCCTGACCGAACAATCGAGCATGATTTGTTTCAGTAGCGCCATAGAACCATTGCGATCCGCAAATCGGATGAGCGGTCGCCATCTTTATGACTGGAATATCCTCACGCCCAACGGTCAACGCGTCGAGGCCAGCAACGGGATCAGCATTCTTCCTGACATGATGCTCGCGGATGCCGCGGATCTAGATATTCTTTTTGTTTGCGGCGGGATCGGTACGGACAAAATCAAGGATGAGCATCTCCTTGCGGAGCTACGCCGCATTGTACATCATGGCACCGAGATCGGCGCGCTCAGCACTGGCGCCTTTATACTGGCCGCTGCCGGGCTCCTGAATGGCTATCGCTGCACTATTCATTGGGAGGGCGCGATCAGCCTGAAAGAGAGCTATCCGGAAGTCATTTTTACAGGCAGCATTTTTGAGATAGACCGTAGCCGTTATACCTGCGCGGGCGGTACTTCCGCCATTGATCTTCTACTGCATATTATCGGGAAGGAACATGGGGATAAGCTCGCCTATGATATCTCCCTGCAGTTCATGCATGATCGAATTAGAAGCCATAGCGACAAGCAGCAGGTGGTGAGAAAACTCCAGCTCGCCGCCAAGTCACAGAAACTGCTGACAATCGTTGAAATCATGGAGCAGAATATTGAAGAGCCTTTATCGCCGGATGAACTGGCGGCGAAGGTCAGCATCTCGATCAGGCAGGTGGAACGATTGTTCCGGCAGCATACCGGCCGATCTCCGGCGCGATATTATATGGAAATGCGCCTTGAGCATGCTCGCCTTTTACTGCTGCAGACCAGCATGTCGATTACGGAGATTTATATCGCCTCCGGCTTCTCCACCCATTCGCATTTCGCCAAAAGTTACCGCGAATACTACGGCGTTAGCCCCAGCCGCGAACGCAAGCCGGTGTATAATTAGGAATTGCCTGTTTTCGACCGCCTTTTTTCTAAAAAACGACGTAGGCGATGACGCATTTTATGGCGTTTGAAGGGATTGGCTTTTGAAGGTTTTCCCGTCCAGGCGAGGTCAAAAAGATATTCCTGCGCCCAGTCGTCCCCCTCGTCAAATGCTCTAGTCCTGTTGTCGGAAATGAGCAATGCCCTTTGGTTGCCGCTTCGAAAGGTCGCGCTTTCTGGCCAATTTTCAACCGGCCAGCAAGTGCCGTTTCGGTCCACAATATAAGGCAGTTTCCCCATTTTCTGGACCTGCCGCGTAATGCCTTTATGCCCGGATTCCATATGTCGGGCATCATCCTTCGTCTTAATCTCGAAAAATTCGAGGTGCCGCATGATATCCGCCGCAATAATAAATCCGTTTGTACGGATGTGGGGATTGGGAAAAGGCGGGTCGTCGGCCCCTGTGCTTTCCCAACTGCCGGTCGCACCGACAATTCCGGCATCCTGATTGTTGATAAAGCAATTATAGAGATGGGTGAGCCAGTTATCGGACTGGATTTCACTGAAGGAATTCAGAAAGCAGAAATATTCATAATCGAGCTTTTGACTGACGTCGAAATAGGGACCAAGATCAAGGCCGCCATCACCCGGAAAATCATGCGCAACAAACGCTGTGTCGGCTAACAGTTCCAGATAGGGGGCTTTTTCCTTCTCCTCAAAATCCTTAAAAATCAGGACGAGATCGTGGCAGAGAGGTTCGGGATGCGCTTTGTAGGAGGAGAGGAAGTTCCTAAACGGCATCATGCCATTTGATTTGCGAACCAAATGCACAACAGCAATGGAAGAACCTGCCATCTCCTAAGTTATTTCTATGAGAAAAGCTTGGAAATTTTCTTCCGCAAGCCTGTTTTCGGTCCGTTCACCGCAAGATAGCGAAAGACGGAAATGCCAAAACGCGAATCAAAATTGGCAAGCATTTCGAAATCCGGGTCTTTCTGCAGTTCATTGAACACGCGCACACAATCCGGAACCGCGCCGGTATCATGAAACACGAAAATACAGCCCTTTTTGACAACTTCCTTCGCAAGTTCAATATCTTGCATCAGGCCTTTATAGCTATGATCCCCGTCGATAAAGGTAAAATCAAATTGTCCCTGATAGGGAAGCAATGCTTTGCGTGCTTCCTTCGAGTGAGAATCCATAATCAGCTCAAGAACAATATTCGTATTCACGGACTTCTTGATACGATCCCAATGTTTGAAATTGGGATGCTGTCCAATGTCAAGGACGACTGTTTTTTCAATATCATAGTAATCGCGCAGGAACTTCGTCTGGCCGCCAGAAGCTACGCCGATATCCAATGCGAACTTTGATGGGGGCAATTCGGTCGCCATAAAGTGAACGAAATTAGAATACTCATCAGGATCCTGCTGCAGATAGAGCCCGTCCTCTACGACTGGAAAATGAAAAAATTCTTCATTGTCTGAACCAGCAGCAATAACTGCTTCTTTGATTTGGTCGCGTGAAATATCCACTTTAGTCGTCCGTTTGGTTGAAGAGCTGAAATGCTCAAAATACTCGCTTTTTCTCTATAAACAATCGCCGGGTTCTTTGCAATCAATCAGCTTTCTTTTTGCACTCAAAGTCATGGTTTACGAAGCTTTAGTGCGATCCGCAAGATACGGGTGAATTTCTCGGTTTTCGAGCTTGTATATCTCAGTAGATAAAAGGTCATGGCAATTTTTGCCAAGGCTGAAGCATTGGAGCTTTGGTAACTGCGCTGGCATATATGATAAAAATCTTTTGCCAACCGAATTTGTTCTTTAGGCATTTTGGGCCGGTAACGGTTGTTGGAAATGCCTGTTTCTCGCTGGAAAAACCGTGTCTCACCCGATGCACCAACTCGATTTCGGGAGACGGTGGGAAACAGGATCAGGTGATCCCAGCCCCAGACATGCGGAAAATTCTCAACGACGTCATTTATGGCATCCAGTGCCACCTGCCGGCGGAACAGGCCATACATCCAACCCGGATGCGATAATTTCAGCATTGTAAGAGAACTAGAAATGGACTTAACACCTTTTGCTCTTTCGATATTAATATCTACCGGTTTTTCTTCGCTGTCTTTTACCTTGACGACATTTGCCACAGCGAGATCGATGCCACTGTCTGTATCCAGCAATTGCCCCAGCGCTTCGAGATAGTTATCGTCCGACCAATCATCGTAGGATCGCCACATAAAATAGTCGCCACTGGCTTGCTGCAGGACGAACTGAAAGTTCGGGATTGGACCGATATTCTCCGGCTGCTGGAAGATCTTTATTCGACTGTCGCGCGCGGCATAGTCCTGAACTATCCCGAATGTATCGTCGGTGGAATTATTATCCGAAATGATAATTTCGAAATCTGTGTGCGTTTGACGCAACAGGCTGTCCAAGGACTGCCGGATATGTTTCTCGGCATTATAGAGCGGCATGCCAATTGAAATCAGGGACAATTTATCACCTGTACATTTTTCGTTTGCACCAGTTTGAGGCTCGGATCATGTTTGGTAGTCTTCCATTTCAACTGCGTAATATTCCTCGGCGTAACCCTGTTCCATCCAGTAGGGATGCCGGTGCAGGCGTTTGAAATTTCCGACCATGTTAATGAGGTCCGGCACGCAATATTGTTTTATTTTTCCTTTGTGCGTTTTCTGTGCTTCCTGATTAATGGACAAGAAATACCGGCCTTTTGAGTTGATGAATCGAAGATATTCTAAGGACTCAGTCATATTGATCTCAGGCAGGGAATCCATGTTGATTGCAAGGTCGATTGTCCCTGGCAGGTTTCTTTTCTGTGTGGAGGGATAGATTTTAATTCCTCCGACCGGGTCTTCACCCATCAGAGAAATATTCTCTTCACCAATAGTTGCAGCAAGGAATGCGGCTTGAATGGCAGTTACATAGGGGATATCGATAATTGTATAGTTTCGAAAGCCTTGCAGAAATGCGTAGCGCGCCACATTGCCGAAACCGCCACCGATCTCAAGAATAGCGTCGTCTGAGTTGAAGCCAAGTTGTTTTACCCTATACATAACATAGGCGTGACGGGCCGAATCCGGACTAATTTGGTAACGCCCGATCTTGGCTGCAGGCGACCTTCCAACGTTTGGTGCCTCTATCGAATGTCCGAGTGTTTCTTCAATCTTTTCAATGTGTTCTTCCAGATCAGCATTCGTTGATTTGATGTAATCATCGAGGGACGTCTGCTGATTTGACGAAAGGGGTTTGATGGCAAGCGCTTCCACGAGAGCCTGAACCGCATCACGACATCTCAAAGAAAAGTATTGCCGGTCATATGGACTTTTTTTGTTAAGAAAATATCCGTATGGCCCATTCCGAACAATAGTGGGCCATGGAAAAGATTGGAAAAGGACGTTCTGAGAAACTCAAAATCCTTGTTCCGCAGGGCTTGAATGAAATCCGCGTTGCTAGCTGTCAGTTCAGTCCATATATCTTCTTGTTCACTGGCTTCGTCGGCAAGCTTGAAAGCATTGCAAATTCTTTCTAAAACGGGGTCTTGGAAGGGGTAGCTATTTTTTCCAAAATACGTGGGTAGACCCGGAGTATCAAAGAACAACCGAGTAAGTGTTGGAAACCGCATCGTGCGGACATTCCGGTGCAGCGCAATGCGCCTGTTTAATTTCTGTATCCGTTTGTTCACGAGACCGCCGTAAAGAAAATAATCCTATTCATGACCACAAATATTTTTGCAGTTGCTTGTTTCTATCAAGAAACAGTTTAGTTCGATAGTCCTGCTTCATACTATTGGTTACGCTACGCCTATAGGCTTATGATAACTGCGCAGGCCTTCCGGCAGAGATTTTGGGAGTCCGTCGCCTGGAAATGCCGCTAGTTTTGCGTTATTTCCGCAGACCGTTACATTTGCGCGGTGGTTTTCAATAATCTGAAGTAGTTTTTTCTCCAGTTGAGGCTTTTCCAGAAGCTTGGCAAATTCATGGGCGATTTCATGCGGGAGATGAGCTTCGCCGGAGCAAATATTAATTGTTCCGCTTGCCTCCGATGCGGCGAGCCTTTCAAAGGCGGCTGCGACGTCTTTGACATGGATCAGGTCAACAGCACGGTCCGGAGTCTGGATAGCAGGTAGGCGGTCTTTGGAGATTTCCCGGAAGATATAGGAGATCAGCTTGCTCTCATCCTCATCCGGTCCATAGGGGAAGAAAATCCGCGCCCAGACTAGGGAAATATCTTTCGCGATAACCTCGGCAAGGCCCTTAAAGGCAAGTTTGGACGCAGAATAATAGGTCGTCGCGTTTAGTGGTGATGTGTCTTCATCAAGTAGGGCATTTCCCCATTTATACTCAGCGCAGCTACCCGCCAGAACCGCCTTTTCGCCACCATGGCGCACAAAGGCATCCAGTAGGTTGGCGCTTGAGGAGATCCAGCGGAAATTCTCGGTTGAATGCCAAAACTTACCGGGCGTTGCCTCCCATACGAGATGGATCAGGTGGGTTGGCTGATGATGTTCAAATATCTTTTCCACCGCAGCAGGATCATGCAGATCAAGCGGGATATGTTTATGATGCTGCGAATGCGATGGGGCGAGGCCGCGCGACACTGAAACGACCTGCCATCCTTCGTCAAGAAGCCGGCGGACTGCATGGGATCCGATAAAGCCCGTTGCGCCGGTAATCAGGCAGCGTTTCATCCGATAACCTCATCAAGCGCGGCTAGCTCAGCATCTCGCGCGGAAATCACTTTGGGCTCACCGGGCCAGTCAATACCAATGGTGGGGTCGTTCCAGCGGAACCCTCTGTCATGGCCGGGCGTATAGGCCGGACTCATTTGGTAGAAGACGTCGCTGCCATCCTCTAATGTAAGAAATCCATGGGCGCAACCCGCTGGAATATAAAAGGCGCGGCCATTCTCACGGCTTAGTTCTATCCCCAGCCACTTCCGGAAGGAGGGGACTCCGGTCGGATATCGACGACGACATCGAAAACTCTCCCTGCGCTGCACCGCACGAGCTTTGTTTCCTCATAAGGCGCAGTATGAAAATGCATTCCTCGCAATGTATATGCTTGATTGTTATTGGAAACATTGCTTTGAACGGGGTGGAAATCGATGCCAGCCTCTTTGAATTCATTCTCACAAAAGGTCCGGGCGAAGTATCCACGTTCATCCTTGATGAATTCCGGTTCAATCAGATAAACCCCTTTAATTTCCGTTTCGTTAAAGATCATGAAAGGATCATAAGCTCCGGTATTGGGATAACAAACTGCCCACCCCAACCCTTGACTTCCGCCATTTCTCTGGAAATCTCGTCAGCCAGGTTCCAGGGGAGGATCAAGACATAGTCCGGCTTTTCGGTTGCAATTTTTTCGGGCGCGAAAACTGGAATGTGGCTACCGGGGAGCAGGGTGCTCTGTTTCTCGGGATTGCGATCAACAACAAAATCGATGAGTTCAGGGCCGACACCGCAATAGTTAAGCAATGTGTTGCCCTTGGCCGCAGCACCATAACCCGCAACTTTTTTCCCGTCGGCCTTCGCCGTTTTCAGGAAGGCAAGAAGGTCATCGCGCACTTTTTCTACACGTGGGGTGAAATTCTGATAGGCCGCAATTGTGTCAAGGCCTGCCGTAGCTTCCTTCTTGCGGAGGGCATTTAATCCAGCCGTATCAGTATATTTTTGCGCCGACTTGTGGCAGGCAAAGACGCGGAGAGATCCGCCATGGGTCGGTAATTCTTCCACATCAAAAACTCTCAGCCCATGGGCAGTTAAAATCTTCTCGACCGTCAGAAGCGAAAGATAGGAATAATGTTCATGATAGATGGTATCGAACTGGACTTTTTCGATCAGGTTCAGGAGATGGGGGAATTCGATCGTGAAAACACCCTCTTCGCCAAGCAGGACGGGAACACCGCCAATAAAATCATTGATGTCCGGTACATGGGCCATGACGTTATTGGCGGCCATCAAATCAGCCTGCAGGCCGTTCTTCGCGAGACGGGTTGCCGTCTCCACGCCAAAAAAGGCAACCTCCGTCTTGACGCCCACCTTCTCCGCCGCCTTGGCGACATTCGCGGCCGGCTCAATCCCTAGGACAGGAATATCTTTCGCGACGAAATGCTTCAGAAGATAGCCGTCATTGCTGGCAATTTCCGCAACGAGGGAGTCTTTGCCAAGGCCGAGCTTTTCGATGAGTTTTTCTGAATAAGCCTTCGCATGCTCCACCCAACTACTGGAGAAGGAAGAAAAATAAGCGTAATCGGAAAAAATATCTTCCGCAGGAACAACATCCTCCACCTGAACCAGAAAACAGTTCTCACAAACCCGGGCATGGAGTGGATATGATTTTTCCGCCGCGATATCCCGCTCTTCGCGCAAATAGCTGTTGGCGAGTGGCGTGGAGCCCAAATCCACGAATGTTCGGGACAATTCTTGATGACAGAAACGGCAGGTAAGGGGGCTTGTCATGAAGTGGCCTCATATTCGTCAATTTGCGAGAGGGTGAAGGCGTAAATGTCGGTCGTCTCGCCAAAGGCTTTATACCATTCGACTGTTTTAGTAAGCGTTTCAGAGGATGTCCATCTCGACTGCCAGCCGAGCGTTTCTTTCGCCAGCGAGGTATCGAGCGCCAGATGCGATTTTTCAGGCGGTTGTTCCTCATTCACGAGAGCCCAATCGCGTTCAATGCCGAATGCCTGTTGAACCGCACGTGCAATTTCGCCGACAGTGACGACCTTGCCGTCCCGGGGGCCAAAGTTAAGCGCCTTGGGCAGCTCTGCGCCATTGCCCCCTGCCAAAGCTTGCAAATAGACAAGATAGCCCGAAACGGATTCAAGAACGTGTTGCCAGGGGCGTGTGGCACCAGGATAGCGAAGTGTTACACTCTCGCCAGCCCGCGCGGCACGCCAAATGTCGGGGATGAGGCGGTCTTCGGAAAAATCCCCCCACCGATCACATTGCCAGCGCGTCCCGTCGCAATTGGAATGCCTTTTTCAAGATAAAAGCTCTTTGCATAGGAAGCCGCCGCGATTTCACAGGCGGCCTTGGAGGAGGAGTAAGGGTCATCGCCGCCGAGAGGGTCGCTTTCCTTGAAGGCGCGGCCATCCTCGTTGTTCTGGTAAACCTTGTCGCTGGTAATGATCAGCGCAGCTTTGAGCTCTTCCAGTTCCCGTAGGGCTTGCAGCAGGTTGACGGTGCCCATGACATTGGTTTCATAGGTGTACACCGACTCACGGTAGGAGCGTCGAACGAGGGCTTGCGCCGCCATATGGAGGACAATCTCCGGATTACTGTCCCGAACGGCTGCGGTGAGTGCTTCCGCATCGCGAATATCGATAATATGGGAGGTTATGGAAAGTTGATTTGCGATGCTGTTATAGAGGGAGACGTCGCCCTCTGCGGCAAGCGAAATACCGGTAACTTTCGCACCCATTTTTGAGAGCCAAGCCGCAGCCCAAGAGCCCTTGAACCCCGTGTGTCCAGTCAGCAGGACACGGCGGCCTTTCCAAAATTCCGGATTAACAGGGGCGGACGTCATTTTGCGATCCTTCCACTATTCCCAGACTCGCCAAGGTGCTTTGCCGTCGTTCCATAATTTTTCAAGATAGTTTTTCTCGCGCAGGGTATCCATCGGTTGCCAAAAACCTTTATGGCGAAACGCCGAAAGCTGCCCGTCGGCCGCAAGGCCGGTGAGTGGATCATTTTCCCATGGCATATCATCGCCGGAAATTCGGTCTAATACAGATGGCTCCAATACGAAAAAGCCGCCGTTAATCAGCCCGTTATCACCCGCCGGTTTCTCGACAAATTCCTTCACTGCGCCGTTTTCAATGACGGTAGCGCCAAACCGGCCCGGAGGTGCCACCGCCGTTAATGTAGCTTCGCGCCCCTCAGCCTTATGAAAGGCTGTCAGCTTGGCGATATCGACGTCGGCCACGCCGTCGCCATAGGTCATGCAAAAAGTCTCATCCGGATCGAGGTAGCTCGCGACGCGTTTCAGGCGGCCGCCGGTCATTGTCGCCTCGCCCGTTTCCACTAGCGTCACGCGCCAAGGTTCCGCTTTTGCCTTGTGATAGGTGATCTGGTTGCTTTCAAGATCGAACGTGACATCCGAGCGATGCAAGAAATAGTTGGCGAAATATTCCTTGATGACATAGCTGCGGTAGCCAAGGCAGATGACGAAATCATGTATACCGTAATGGGAATAGATCTTCATGATATGCCACAAAATCGGATAATTGCCGATTTCGATCATGGGCTTTGGCTTGAGGTGGGATTCTTCTGAAATACGAGTGCCGAGCCCACCGGCTAAGATGACTGCTTTCAACGATATCCCCTTGTTCCATCCGTGTTTGCTCTACTCTAAGCAAGCGGCGCGCCGTTGGTAAGTCTTATTTCAATATCAGGCGTGAGTGTCAAGGTTGCGCCGCCGACAGATTTCGGATGAATTTATGAAATCATGCCGTATGCTGAGCGTGACTAAAAATAAAAAAGTAAAAATGATGAATACTAAAGAGCATGGTCTGAGAGCGCTGGAAGAACAAATTCGACGTGAATTAGGATATTTGAATTATCCGACAGACAACTGGGTTAAGCCGCTCAACGATAGTGTGGGACGCGAAGCCCTCGATGTGGCCATTATTGGTGGTGGTATGTGCGGCATGGCAGCCGCCTTTGGTTTAACAAAGGAAGGGATCAGGAATTTTCGGATTTTCGACGTGGGGGATGAAGGGTTTGAAGGGCCTTGGGCCACAACTGCCAGAATGAGAACGCTCCGTTCGCCCAAGCGTCTGCCCGGGCCACATATGGGCCTTCCGTCTCTTACGTTTCAATCTTGGTATCGCACGCAAGTGGATGACGAGACATGGGACGAGCTGGAACATATACCGCGTGAAACTTGGATGAACTATCTGCGGTGGTATCGCCAGATCCTCGAAATTCCTGTTGAAAACAATAATGCTCTTAAGAAAATAATTCCGGATGGGGAGTTGTTGCGACTTCAGTTTCTTGGGTCAGACGGGGATTTCGAAGTTCTAACCCGACGTCTGGTGATGGCAACCGGGCGTTCTGCCTTCGGCGGGGTTCGGGTGCCGGGTATCTTCAAAGATATACCAAAGAAATTCTATGCCCATACAGAAGAGATGATCGATTTCCCAGCGCTTCGGGGAAAAGATGTCCTGGTTATCGGAGGTGCTGCGTCGGCCGTTGATAATGCGGCGGTCGCACTCGAAAATGGTGCGAATAAAGTTAGTCTCTTGATGCGGTCGGAGAGTATTCCGAGACTGAATAAATTCAAGAATATCGCGTATGCCGGATTTTTGCGCGGCTATTATTCGTTGGATGACGAGACGCGCTGGCGGTTTCTCCATCATGGGCAAGAAGCTCGCGTTGCCGCCCCCCGACGGTCGATGTTGCGGTTAAAGGAATATTCGAATTTCCATATCCATACGGATTCAGGAGTTAAAGACGTCAAGTTTAACGATCAGAAAATCACGATTGAGACAGACAAAGAAGAATTTACCGGTGATTTTGTTATTCTCGGAACTGGATATGCGATTGACATAAAGCGCCAGGCAGAACTTGCGGATCATGCCGGTAAAGTCCTGCTTTGGCAGGATTGCTATACGCCGCCAGCGGATGTCGCAAATGAGGAATTAGGCCGTTTCCCGTATCTTGGTCCCGCATTCGAATTTCTCGAAAAAGAGAACGGTATTGCGCCATTTCTCAACCGTATTCATCTTTTCAATGCGGCAACGACTTTAAGCCATGCCGCCGTCAGCAGCGATATCCCAGGCGTGAATATCGGTGCGGAGAGGCTGGTTAATGCACTTGCTGTGCGGTTCTTTAATGAGGGCGCGGACCAGCATCTTCAGGATTTTTATGACTATAGTGACCCTGAACTTCTTGGAGACGAATGGCGCGAAGAAGTTTAGCTCTAGAAGGGGAGGAAAACGGGCGGTATAAATCGGATGGCGCCCGCGCCTCTTTTGCCGTTTTCTGACACATCACCAATCGCTGCGCCGCCATGAGAAAAGCGGATCTGCGCCGAGTGGAAATAGATATTCTCAAGGCTTGAGGATGAGTTGATGTGAAAATGCGCCTGATCGCTCCATCCGATAAAACGGAGCGGATCGATCGCCCGTGAATTGTCCTTCGATGTATAGACTTCTGGTTTTCCGAAAGTGCGCAGGACAAGTTTCCCCGGGCCTTCCGCGACGGAGAAAAACATGCGCCCGAAAGCCATCGCTGTCAGGCTGAGCGAAATATGGGTTTCTAGGCGGATGGTCTCGCTGAATGCTGCGAGATTGCCTTGCGAGAAATAGACACGCTCCCCCGGTTTCAGGTTCCATTCAAGGAACTGCCGCCCCTGTGAAGTCTGGATAGAAATCATATCGCTTAGGTCTTCATGCGGATTCACCTTGACCATCTTATAGGTGCCGGAGAATAGCCGCCGGAGGATCGCTTTATGCGGCTGCGGCCAGGCAATGCCTTGGGAGGAGCCGGAGGGACTCAGCGCGGGTTTGATGTAGTATTTGCCGTTGTCGTCGGGTCGGAAGATATATTCCGGATCGTAACCGCTCAGGATATCCGGGGGAGAACTGGCATCTTGCTCTTTCCCCAGTCCGAGATTTTCGATGGGAAGTGCCTTTCCGGACTCGCTCTTGAAGGCGACGCGGGAAAAGATATAGGCGAAACTCTTCACCGCAGCGACAATCAGGATCAGAGTGGCCAGCAAGTTCAGACTCCGGACGGTCCAGAAAACATCGGCGATGATATTACGTACACTCCGCTTGGTCGCATCGAGGGTGGTGCTAAGATAAAGCTCGATCTCGCGGAGGCGTTTGTCCGCTTTTTCGCCTGTGAGTGACGCGAAATCAGAGGTCAGTTCATTTAGCCTGTTCCGCTGCCGATCTCTGGTAAAATCATAGGCATCAATGATAGAAATTTTGACTTTCCGTGTGATATGGCAATCCACCTGATGGAGCTTGCATTCCGGCGGCTTCAGGCTGGGAACATTCTTTGTCAGTGTGTTGCCATCGGGATAGACGGAGGTGAATTCCTTATCCACGAAGGCAGGAATCTGTTTAGGCGAAGTCTTTGCAAGCTTTCGATACTCGGCAAGCATCCTTTCGAGCTGAATTTCCTGGTTCCTGAAGGCAATATCCACAGCATTATAGATGTCACGTTCGAGATTTGGATTTTCACCGCGGACCACCAGTGTTTCCGTTGTCGGGATTGCGCATTCGAACATGCCCGTTCCTTCTTTGGTGCATTCAACGCCATAGACCGCATCCTGCGCGCGGGTATCGATCTGAAGTGAGAGCCAAAGGCCGAGTACGATACAGATCCCGATCGGAATCCATCTCAGCGCCGTAAAGAGCGCGTAAGAGGCGGATTTCTTTCGGTCGAACTGGGCGAAAATCGGAATATTCTGCAAGATCGCAAGGGCGAAGAGGCGCAGGCTGATGGCAGTCACGATAAACAAGACCAACGCATAGGACGCAAGAAGGAGAGAGAATAATCCTTGTGAGAAGGATATCCCGGCCGCCGTCCTGGCCATCGGGTTGAACGCAACCAGGATTACGAACAAGCAGCTAATCGCAAATTCCGGACTACGAATTCGGCTGCCGAAAGCAAAGAGGAGAAGAGATAGAAAAGACGCCGCGCTGATCAGCAATGTCCAGAAACGGATATGCTGATTTGGCCCCATCGACAGACTACGGGTGACCTCTGTATTTAAATCGTTCAGGTTTGCAATATAACTGGCGAATAAGATCTTACTCTCGCCAGTCAGCTGCGTGATCTCCTTTTCGATCCGCTTTACCCGGCTCTTGGCGTCTGTATTGTTTTTCTTGGCGAAATCCAACAGTTCCTGCGCTTTTTCAAGAGTCTTTTTGAAAAAGCCGCCCATTCTTTTTATTTTGTCGACGGCGGCCTGCGCCTTCTTCAAAAAATCACCCGCTTCGGACGCTCCCTTCCTTGCGTTTTCGAGCCTTGTTTCAAGTCTGGAAATGTTTTTGAGGGCGTTGTTGTAGCCGGTGAGATCACTTTCTACTGAGCTCAAGAAGCGCACTACATTGGCGTATCGCGCATCGCTTTCCGCCGTCTGTCCGTCATAATCCGGTAGGACCTCCTTTACTGTCGCCTTGATGGTTGTAGTGGTTTGCCGCGACTTGGGTTCGAAATAATCAGGAGTAAGCTGTTCTTCCGGATAAACGCTAAGCTCCGATACCGGACTGGCGAACAGGAGGACGAGAGGCAACAAGGCGGCTGCAAAAACGACCTTTCTCTGAAGCACAGCAACAAGAAGGCCAACGCAAAAGAGGGCAAGGTAGAACCAGCTAAAGGGCGCACCAAGATAGTCCTGCGCAATACTGCTGCCGCCGAAGCATCCAACAGAAGGCAGCGCAAACAGAGCAGAAAGATCGGAAAAATTGAGGCACCAATGAGTTGGCGGAAGCGTCGTCGAAACGGCGGCAGGGACTGTCCCCGTCAGCACAATCAGCCAGAAAAGCCGATGAAATACTCCGTTGTTACGCCAAACCATAAAATTTTCGCCTATCCCATTCGGCGTTGCTCCAAACGCAGCCGACAATCGAATATCTGAAAGGCCGCAAGTTTACATGGCCAATCAATAATATGACCTTAACATAGCTGGCGATAAAATTAGTCGAAAATCCTGAGCGTGGTGGCCGTAATCGCTGGGACTATTTGATTCCGGCACGGATAAAGCTCTGGACGAATTGCCGCTGAAACAGGAGGAAGGCAATTAATAGTGGGCCAGAGGTGAGCAGGGTTGCCGCATTGATCACGGACCATTCCAACCCTCCATCAACTGCGGCAAAGACCTGCAACCCGACAGTAACCGGACGGGTTTCAACCGAATTGGTAATGATCAGTGGCCAGAGGAAATTGTTCCAGTGGTGGCTCACCGAAACGAGGCCGTAAGCGAGATAAGTCGGTTTGGCGAGCGGGATATACACCCGCCACAACACCCCAAGGATGGAGCAACCCTCAAGCCGCGCCGCATCCTCCAATTCCTTCGGAATGGTCATAAAGGTCTGGCGCAGCAAGAAAATTCCGAAACCGGAGGCGAGATAGGGTAAGGCAATGGCCGTGATTGTATCAACCAATCCCAAGTGGCGCATGGTCTTGTAGTTTTCCACAATCAGAATGTCCGGCATCACCAGAAGCTGCAGCAGCACAAGGGTAAAAAGGACAGACTTTCCTGGAAATTCAAATCGGGCGAAGGCATATGCCGCCAGAGTGCAGAGTATGAACTGCCCAGCCAGAATGCCCGTCACCAAGAGAACTGTGTTCAGGAAATAGCGGCCAAAGGGCGCGGCCTCCCATGCCTTTGTAAAGTTTTCCAGCGTCAGAGGTGCGGTCAGGTCAAAACGCACCTCATACATTGCGGGGTGGAACGCCGTCCAGATCGCATAGGCGAGCGGCAGAAACCACAGCAGCGCCAGCACCCAGGCACCGGTCGTGTTCAGTGTCTTGTCCCAACTGAACTTGAAGGGTTTTGTGTGGGGAAGGGTTTGCTCGCTCATCGGTAATGAACCTTCCTGTCGAAAAAGAAGAATTGCCCGATGGCAAGGATGGAGAGCAGTGCCAGAAGCACAACCGTCAGGGTTGCGGCATACCCTGTCTGCCAATATTTGAACGCCTGTTCATAGATATAAAACAGGAGCAAGGTGCTGGCATTATCCGGACCGCCACCCGTCATGACAAAAATATGATCGACCAGCCGGAAGGCATTAATCACGGCATTAACGGAGACGAAAAGGGTCGTCGGCATAAGAAGTGGGAATATGATCCGCCAAAAGAAGGTCCAGCGGCTTGCCCCTTCAATATCCGCCGCCTCCTTCAAGGAAGGGGGGATGGTCTGCAGCGCCGCAAGATAGAAGATCATGAAGAAGCCTGCCTCTTTCCATATGGCAACGGCCATCACTGCCCAGAGTACGGTGTCCGTCTGGCCGAGGAGGTTCTGGTCTGGTAGTCCAAAAAGCCCATTGCGGATCTGATCGATCAGGCCGAAACCGGGGGTATAGAAAAATAGCCAGATATTGGCGACAGCAATCAGCGGCAGCACCGTCGGGGTGAAATAGGCCATGCGCAGAAAGCCAAGTCCGCGCAGCTTGCCATTCACCCAAAGCGCCATGACAAGGGCGATTGCAACTGAAATCGGAATGGTCGCCAGCGCGTAGAGCAGGTTGTTCCATATAACATGCCAGAAGATTTCGTCATTTATCAGGGCCTGATAATTTTCAAGGCCGATGAACTTTGCCGGACGTTTCCCCCGGGGTGTCGAGAAGAAGCTGCTGATCAGGGTGACAATCGCTGGATAATGGGTAAAGGCGAACAACATGATGAGCGCCGGGCTAAGGAGAAGCCAGGCGTAGATCCAGTTCAGCTGTGCGGTTGTTCGCGTGAATTTCATTTGGGCTACCTAAACAAAAAGTCCCGCCGGAGTAACGGAAAAAACCGGCGGGACCGCTTCGCTTATCTATACTCTTTAAGGATGGCGTCAGCTTTTGCCTGGGCTTCCTTTAGGGCAGTCGAAGCATCCTTTTGACCAGTAATTGCCGCAGAGAGTGCATCGTTGAGAATTTTCGTAACCCGCTGGTTCTGATATGTGGACAGTTCCGGTACGGCAAATTCCAACTGATCTCGCGCGACAAGCGCTGGGGGAAGTCGGCGGTATAGGCCTTCATTTCTTCTGTTTCCCAAGTTTCGGGGCGCGGAGCCACATAGCCGGTTGCAATTGTCCATTCAGCCGATTGCTTCGGGGCGGTGATCCATTTCACGAAATCAAGGGCGGCGCGTTTTTGCTCGTCACTGGAGTCCTTGAAAATGAAGAAGTTGCCGCCACCTGTTGGCGCTCCGCGAGAAACTTTCGCAGGCAACATCGCGACACCGAAGTCAAACGGTGCGTTGGTGCGGACGTTGGTCAGGTTGCCGGTTGATGTCCACATCATCGCGGTCTGACCTTCAAAGAAGGCTTTTGGTGTTGCCCCCCATTCAATAATGCCGGGGGCCATGATGTTATGCTCTTTGCTCAAGCTGACAAGATACTCAAGAGCTTCTATGACGGCGGGATCGTCGAAATAGGTTACATTACCATCTTCATTAGCAAGAACCTTGCCGTTTGCGGCTGCAAGGCCCTGGAAAAGCCAATATGGAAAGCCCGATGACGGGATGCGAACGCCCCACCTCGTCACATTGCCGTTCGCGTCTTTCTTAACGAGCTTCTTACCAAACTCAACCATTTCTTCCCAGGTTGCGGGGCCTTTTTCTGGATCAAGACCAGCTTCCTTAAAGGCTTCTTTATTGTAGTAAAGAACTGGAGTAGAGCGCTGGAACGGGATGCCATAAGTTTTGCCACCCGTCTGGCTGTTTTTCATGAATGCCGGGTAGAAGGAATTCAGCCAAGCTTTGTCTTCATCTGTTGTGGCGGCATCGTCAAATGGAACGATGACATCTTCGTCGATCAGGGTAAACATATCGACCGCGAGGATCACAGAGAGTTGTGGTGGTTTGCCGCCGCGTGCGGCAGTCAGGGCTTTCGTCACCGTATCCTGATAGGAGCCGGCGAAAATTGCATCGATATTCACATCCTTATGCTGTGCCGAATATTCATCAGTCAGCGACTGGATCGTTTCGGCTGCCTTACCACCGACAGCAACCGGGAAATAGAATTGCAGATCGACAGCGTATGCCGATGCCAGTGTTCCGGCCGAGAGGGCGACCGCCCCTGCCGTAACGCAAAGAGATCTGAATAGTGCCTTCATCATCTTGTCCTTTCGGTTTTGGTTTTTTTGATAAAATTACGACAACTTTTCTTGTGCTTACTTTCCGCCCACCTTACTGGCGTCTCATTCCTTCTCGTAGGCGGTATCAATCCGTTTGCCCGAAGCGACGTCGAACAGATGTACTTTCTCGATTGGCCAAGTCAGCGACAACACATCTCCAGAGGGAGGGATGTCGCCGGAAACACGAACAAGGCAAGCCGTATCACCAATTCGGCAGTCAATGAGCGTGTCGGCGCCGAGATATTCAATGTTGTGGATTTTGGCTTTCACACCGCCGTCCTCCAGACGGATGGATTCCGGGCGAATGCCGACAAGGGTTTCACCGCTGAACGGAGGGAGAGGGGCATTCGGCGCCGCCCGGAGCAATTCCGCAGCCGGCATGATATTCATCGGTGGTGTGCCCATGAATTTCGCGGTGAAGACGCTGGCCGGGTGTTCATAGATTTCCTGTGCGGTTGCTGCATCCTCGATCTTTCCTTCATTGAGCAAAACAACTTTGTCTGCCATTGAAATTGCCTCGATCTGGTCATGGGTTACATAGACCATGGTGAAGCCGAGCTTTGTCTGCAGTTCCCTTAGTTCCACCCGCATGTCATGGCGCAGCTTGGCGTCCAGATTGGATAAGGGCTCATCCATCAGGCAGATAGGCCGTTCGGATATGATTGCGCGACCAAGGGCAACGCGCTGCTGCTGACCGCCGGATAGCTGGCTTGGTCGGCGATCGAGGAAGTTCGACAGCCCCAGTAGATCCGCCGTATCTTGCAGGCGCTGTTCGCATTCTGCCCGCCCGACGCGACGGACTTTCAGGCCAAAAATGATATTCTCCGCGACAGAGAGATGCGGGAAGAGGGCGTATGATTGGAATACCATGGAAAGATCACGGGAGGAGGCCGGTTGATCAGTCACGTCCTTACCACCAATAAGTATGCGTCCTCCGTCAACTTCATCAAGGCCGGCAATCAGCCTGAGCGTCGTTGACTTGCCGCAGCCCGACGGCCCCAGCAGCACAGTGAAGCTACCCGCATCTATCTCCAGATCGATCCCATCGACAGCGCGTATGCCGCCCCAGCCTTTTTGCAGGTTCTGGAGGCTGATGGCTTCACCGGAGCCGTTAAAAAGGCGGGAACTACTCATCAGGTTCCGCCCCCTCGGCGTCGCAGACAATAATTTCGGTCGTGGATTTTCGTACAATAGTGGTGGCCCAATCGGGCAGTGCCTCATCAGTGAAAATGACATTTACATCCGTCAATGTGCCGCCGCGCACATGAGCTGTGCGCCCAAATTTTGTGCCATCGACAGTTAGATAGGTCTGACGGCAATTGCGGGATATAGCCTGCCGGGCCGAAACTTCCTCTTCATTGAAATCAAGCAGCACACCGTCGTCATCTACACCGCCAACACCAAAAATGCCGACGTCGAATTTGTAATTGTCAAAAAACTGTTCCGTTTGTGGCCCGAGGATATCCCGGTCGCCATGACGGACACGCCCGCCGACGATTGTCACATCAAAGGATGGGTTGCTAGAGGCAATCATCGCGACATTGAGATTATTCGTGAAAATGCGGAGTTCATTATGGTTCACGAGGGCCTGCATCGTGACTTCCGGGGTGGTGCCGATGCTGAACGCAATCGATGTGCCGTCCTGAACGCGCGCCGCGACCGCCTTTGCGATTCGCCATTTTTGCTGACTATTGAGGATCTGGCGTTCGCTATAGTCCAGATTCTGACGTTTAGGGAGTAGTTCGACACCTCCATGCACTCGGCGCACCAAACCAAGATCGCACAGACGATTAACGTCCCGACGTATGGTCTGCGACGTTACGTCAAATTGATCGGCAAGGCCTTCAACGGATTGGTGCCCCATCTCCTGGACAAGGGTGATAATATGCGTTTGACGCGGTGAGAGGTCCATTTTTCTTCCGTTGCACTTTGTTACGCTCAGAAGTTAGAATTTTCATATGAACCTTTTTTTATGTTCATATGAACATAATATGACAACGGCTATGTATGGTCAAGGTTTTGCTAATGTACAAGAGGGCGTCGATCAGGAGAGGTGAAAAGGCGCGGTACAATAAGAAAAAGGAAAAAAGCGGTTGATTTATGCGAATGATTATCATTATTAATAACTCCGCTACATCAAAACTTGAAAGACGGACCGATGCACACGCCTGAAATTATTCCCGATAGTCTGAATGACCTGAAGTACCCGGAGCAGTTAACGTTGTGGAGTGTGCGATATTGGTCAGATGGTCTGCGCCAGAGTTTCTCGCCCTACACAACCTTGCAGGAGGCTTATTGGAAAGCCAAATGTCCGCGAGTCTTGATCTCTTTGGACAGTTTTCTGTCGCTTATGGTTGCAGGCTATAGCCGTCCGGTCGACATTCGGTGCCTGTGTTGCAGTGGTATTTCCAAGGATGAGTGGCGTATTTTACAATCTCTTGTGGCCGCGCAGCATGGGCAAGAACCGAAAATTGCATCGCTAATTTCCCACTTTATGGAGCCGGCTACAGTGCGAATTGCTCTATCATCAATACTGGAATGGGCACAAGGTCTCAAGGACTGCGGACTTATTTTGCCGACACGTCCGGGCGTTATGAAACAATCCGAACCGAATTTTGCGAAGGCGGGTAAAGTCGTGCAATTACGTGACTATGCTGGCGCTGATATAGCAACATTGCATTGAAGCCTGAGTTTACCGTCCTTATAGTTTTCTTTTTAAGGGGAGTGTCCGGGAAATGATTAGTGTTTGCATCGTCACAGGTACTGAAATCACGTCTCTGAATGATTAACACGGGTACGTTAAATCCGCTTCGTTCGGCGTTGATGATGCTTGCTGCATGTTCTCTCATTGCGGCAACTACGATCTTCGCGAAGGCTTTGGGAACCGACCTTCTTGGCGAACCGCTGCATCCTTTGCAGGTGAGTGCAGGACGGTTTGTCTTTGCCTTGGTAGGGCTTTTCTGCGCATCTCTCATACTTCGACCGAAATTCCATGCGCCAGCATTCAGGCTTCATATTGGGCGATCATTTTTTGGCTGGGCCGGGGTTAGCTTGATGTTTACGGCGGTTGTTCATATTCCGGTTTCCGACGCCACGGCTATCAGCTTCCTTAATCCGATATTCGGGATGCTTCTGGCCATTCCACTACTTCGGGAGCGTGTTGGACCTGTGCGTTGGAGTGCGGTCGCTATCGCCTTTGTTGGGGCAATTATCTTGCTTCGTCCAGGCGGCTCCGCTTTTGATCCAGCGGCTTATATTGCATTGTTGGCTGCTTTCTGCATGGGCATAGAGGTAATTCTGATCAAAATGCTGACAGGGCGTGAATCGCCTTTGCAAATTCTGATCATTAACAATTGTATTGGCGCTCTGATCGCCTGTTCCGCCGCCAGCTTTTTTTGGTCAGTACCGACGATGTTGCAATGGGGTGCACTGGCGTCTATCGGCCTGTTGATGGTCTCGGCACAATCATTGTATATCCAGTCGATGCGGAGCGGGGATGCCAGCTTTGCGCTCCCTTTCTCATATTCCACCCTAATATTCGCGACGATCTATGATTTCTGGATATTTAGCGTTATTCCGGGGTGGATTAGTGTTCTTGGCGCTGCCATTATCCTCTCTGGAGCCTTGTTACTTGGATGGCGGGAAATTGTCCTGAGCCGACGGAAAGTAGCGGAAGCAAGCCACTCTTAGTTTCTTGAATAACCCTCAAGAGGAGAGCGCGTTATCAAATAGTTTCCCAAATCCGTTGACCTGGCATGTGTTTTTCATCAATTGCAGGCAATGCCAGGCCAGTGCCTGATTACTGGTGACAACGGGTTTGCCGAGTTTCTGTTCGACCTCCTCAATCACGAGAGAGGATCGGATCGCTGTACAGGAAATGAAGAGAGCATCCGCGTCGGGATCGCAGACTTGCATGGCGGCTTCTGCTATGGCAGCGGGGGGCAGGCCTGTCATTTCGATATCGTTATCGAGGCCGAAGCCTTCGATGTTCAGGATATCAAAGCCTTCAGTTTTAAAATTATCCGCGACTGCTGCGTTCACCATGTCGTCATAGGGGGTTAGGATAGATATTTTCTTGGCACTGAATGTTCGTAGGGCTTTCCCAGCGGAGAGAATAGGGTTCGTACAGGGAACACCCGGTTGCGCAATCTGGATAAGCCGCTCCAGTTCATACCCGCCGATTGCTGCCGTCCCGGAAGTGCAGCCATAGATTACGACATCGACGCCTATGCCGGGCAGCAAACCGCTTGCCGCACGGGTAATGTCGCCCGCCATCGCGCGTAAATTCTCAATAGTTAGCGGGTTGGCGTTGAGAACACGATTGGTGAAGAGATCAACACCCTTGGGGAGCATGCGACGGAGGTCCGTCTCGCTGTTGTAATCCGTTGCCAGCGCTACCAGACCAATTCTGCCGCCCGGTGCAATGTCTTCAAAGTTATAAGATACATTCATGTTCTTTATTCCATTTCAGGCAATTCAGGCGCTGCGCGATAACTTATGACGCGTGCGACATTTCCAGTTTTCGCAATCTTCCCTTCATGTATCATTTCATCGCCGGGTGCAAATATCAATTCCGCCTCCAGCGGGAGCATTACAACGGCTTCCAGAAGCATCCTATTGTACACTGAGCGGATTGAACGTTCGCCACATTCCAGCCTGAGTCCATGACCGAGGAATCTGACATTGTTGCTAAAGGCGCGGCTAGCCTCACCATGGATTATATGGTGATCGGACCATTGTGTGTAATCACCTGAGTAAAAAATATGCAGACGATTTATTGCATTTTTTCTGGGCATTCCAGTCTAATTTTTGGTCAAAAAATTCATATCTGTAATGGTTTAGCCATCAGAATCTATAAGAATGTAACTACTATAGTAGTATTTACGACTTTGGCATGCTTCTTGCTCTGTTCGTTGGGCGGTCAGCTGATAAGAGGCGACCATTGGAAGGTTTTAATCAGGAAGGATGGAGCAATATGGCGAAGGGATTTCTAAATCGGCTCAAGGTGGCTACCGCTGCGGTGGGTGTTGCTGCTCTCGGGTTGGTAGGTCAGGCTGTAGCTGCGGATGGCGTTGTGAAGATCGGGGCTCCGTTGGCACTTTCCGGCGGTCTCGCTGCGGAAGGTGCAAAGCAAAAGCTGGCTTATGATCTATGGCTAGAGCGAATCAATGCGGCCGGCGGCATTAATGTCGGTGGGGTCATGATGCCAGTTGAATTGATCACCTATGACTACCAGACTGATGGAAAACGCGCGAGCCAACTGGCGGAAAAACTGATTATTGATGATAAAGTTGATTTTTTGACCGCTCCTTTTGGATCCGGTCATTCTAAGATCACCGCCGGTGTCGCGGAGCGTTATGGCGTTCCTATTATCGCGGTCGCGTCATCCGAGCCAGTTCATAATCAGGGCTTCAAAAACCTGTTTGGTACACTCGCTCCGTCCGGCGGCCTTATTGACGGTATGCTGGATTTGTTTATGGCGAAGAAACCAGACATGAAAAAGATCGCTATCTATGGACGTGACGATGTTTTTCCAAAAATCATGGCGACATTAATGTCAAAGGGGGCTAGCGCCCGTGGGCTTGAAGTCGTCTATGAAGAACTCTATCCCGTCGGAACACTTGATCATGCGACCGCCACAGTAGGAATGCGCTCTGCCGCGCCGGACTGGATTTATGTAACCGGCTATACAGAAGACCTGGTTCTTGTTCGTAAGCAAATGGCGGAGCAGGGGCTCGACGCACCGATTATTACAATGATTACTGGGCCAGCTTATCGCGAATTTGTCGAAAATCTTGGGCCGCTCGCTGAGAATGTTACCAGCGCAACCTGGTGGCACTATTCTGCTGCCTATGCCGGAGATGATGTTTTTGGGACAACGCAGGCCTTCACTGAAGCGGTTCAAAAAGCCTCTGGTGAGGATCCAGACTATGTTCACGCTTCTTCTGCCGCAGCTATGATTGCGTTGCAAAAAGCGATTGAAAAAGCCGGATCTCTGGATCGAGACGCCGTACGTGAAGCGCTTAAGACCCTTGAAATCGAGACATTCTATGGTCCGATCAAGTTTCGCGAAGATGGCCTGAATGACAATCGCAATCTGCCGATTATACAAATTCAGGATGGCAAGCCGGTAATTTTGTCTCCCGCCGATATGGCAACCGTAGAAATGCGCTTGAACTAATAGCTCTCAACTAAGGAGTATAATAATGAGTGGATCCCTGACGCCAGAGGAGGTGGCGGCTTTCGAGCGCGATGGATACTTCATGAAAAGGCGGGCCATTACCGAAGCCCATGCCTTGGACTGTCGTCAGCGACTTGAGGCAATGGAAGAAAGCCTTCAGGAGGATTGTAATAAGCGCATGAAGATCAAGGCGCATGTTGTCTCCCCCTGGATGGTCGACTTGGCGCGTAACCCGATAATCCTGGATGCGGTGGAATCGCTTCTGGGGCCGAATATCTTGCTTTTCGGGTCGTCCATGTTTGCAAAAGCGGCACAGAGCGATCGGTTTGTGTCCTGGCATCAGGATTCAGCCTATTACGGCTTGACGCCGAATGACTCCGTAACGGTCTGGCTTGCCTTTACCCCAAGTAACAAGGGGAATGGAGGCTTGCGTGTGTTGCCCGGATCGCAAATGGGGGACAATATGGAGCATGATGAAACCTATGACCCAAAGAACCTTCTTGCGAAGGGTCAGACAATTCGCGGCGTTGACGATAACAATGCCAAATATCTCGAATTGGAGCCGGGCGAGTTTTCTATCCATCATGTAAAGACAGCCCATGGCAGCCTTGGAAATTTCTCGGATGATCGCCGGATTGGGTTGGCGTTTTTCTATATCGGTGCGCATGTCAATTCGACATTGGGGCGACGCTCTGCGCTGCATGTGCGCGGTGAAGATGAATTCAATTATTGGGACGAGGATCCCTTGCCTCGATACGATATGGATCCGCTTACCCTGGATTTTCTGACGAATATGTGGACGCAATATCAGAGTAAGGAAGTTCAGCAAGCGGCAAAGGCCGGAAAGCTGTAAAAAAATCGCAGGCATAGAAAACCTGGGCGGTATTGCTCAGATTAATGATATGTCCCTTTTGAGGTGTATTTCAAAATCTGAAAAAGTGGGTGGTTCCGGAAAAATCTGGCCATCCACTTTTTTTATGCAACGCCAGCTTCAACTAACAATTTTCTCCTGCCTATTTTATGACCATGCCTGAATTAAATGGTTAAAAATTATACAATTTTAAGGCTCCTGAAAGCGGTAATTTTAAAATATCTGTTACGATAGTTATAGTTACGACTTTGGCATATCTCTTGCTAGTTTTCTTCCGAGAAGCTGCCTTGGGCTTGACCGTTCGGGGATTGATTGAACTGGAAGAAAGGGATGGTTATGAAAATAACACTCAAAAAAAGATTGACGGTTGCCGCTGCGGCAATGGCCATGACAATGGCTGGAAGCGTGGGGCTCGCCTCTGCGGATGATGACGTGCTGGTCATAGGGGCTCCATTGGCGCTAACGGGCGGCTTGGCGGATGAAGGCAAGAAGCAGCAGGATGTCTGGAAACTCTGGCTCGACAAAATCAATGCCGCCGGTGGTATTGATGTGGCGGGCAAGAAAATGCAGGTCAAGTTTGTCGAGTATGATTACCAGACAGATGGCAAACGCGCTGGCCAGTTGGCTGAAAAGCTGATTAATGATGATGGTGTTGATGTGATTATGGCGCCATTCGGTTCGGGGCATACAAAGATTATTGCCGCTGTCGCAGAGCGCTATCAGGTACCAATGCTGGCCTGTGTCGCCTCATCAGTTTCCGTCTATGATCAGGGCTTTAAGTATCTTTTTGGAACCCTCGCGCCGAATACCGGCATGACGGAATCCATGGTCGAGTTCTTCAAGGAGAAGAAACCTGATCTCAAAAAGGTGGCTGTATATGGTCGGGATGACGTGTTTCCGAAAGCGATGGCAACGGCATTGTCAAAATCTGCTGAAACCGGCGGCCTTGATGTTGTGTATAACGAACTTTATGCCGTTGGAACCATGGATCACTCCGCAGCCATTTCCGCGATTAAATCGGCAGATCCGGATTGGGTTTACATGACGGGATATACGCAGGATTTGATCCTGGGCCGCAAGCAGCTGGCGGATATGGGAGTAACAGCACCTATCGTGACGATGGTAACCGGCCCTGCCTATCGCGAATATACCGAAGGTCTGGGTGATTTGGCTGATGGTGTGACAAGCTCAACTTGGTGGCACCATTCCACTGCCTACACCGATGCGGTTGGGCCATGGAGTACAACAGCAGATTTCTATGCGGATTTCACGGCCGCCTATAAGTCTGATCCTGATTATGTCTCTGCCTCATGCGCGGCGGCGGCAGATGTTCTGGTGAACGCTGTGCAGGTCGCAGGTTCCAAGGATAAACAGGCGGTTCGTGACGCTTTGGCCGCAACCGATATCTTGACATTCTACGGCCCGATTGATTTCGGCGAAAATGGTATGAACCAGGGCCGAGAAATGCCGATCATTCAGGTACAGGGTGAGGAAATTAAGGTCCTTTATCCGGCGTCTATCGCCAATGCTGAAATGAAAATGATCAAATAAGCCTTGCGTAGGGCCTGACGGGTTGGGGGCAATTCTGGCAACAGATGTCGCCCCCGATCTTTCCCGGCATACAGTAATTTATTACGCCCAACTGAGAGCAATTCTGGGAATCAATCACAGTGGACATCATTCAAATACTACTAAACGGCATTGTACTGGGATCACTCTATGCCTGCATCGCGATCGGCTTCTCGCTGGTATGGGGCGTGTTGAATATCATCAATATGCTGCATGGATCTTTCATTATTCTGGGAGGGTATCTGGCGTTTTTCGCGTGGCAGTATTCGGGCGTAAATCCGGTTTTTCTGCTCCCAATAATTGCGGCCTTATTATTTGGCCTGGGATACCTTCTGCAATATTTCTTTATCAATAAAGTCGTCATGTCACCGGTGCTGACAACCCTGACCCTGACGTTCGGGTTAGACATGATCCTCTATAATTTGATGACAGTCTTTTTCACCGCAACGCCAAGGCGTGTGACGCTGGACCTCGGCACGATAAACCTCGGCGATATGTATCTGCCGGTTGACCGTTTGATGGGCATGGGGTTGGCACTTTTCCTGACGGCACTGCTTTTCCTGGTGATGCGGGCATCAAAGATTGGCCGCGCCATTGTCGCCGTCCGCATGGATCGACAGGCCGCCACATTGATGGGCATTCGGGTGAATAATGTTTACGCCATAACATTTGGTATTGGCGCCTTTATGGCCGGTGCCGCCGGGGTGATTTTTTCCATGGTTTTCCCGATTACAACAAACCTGACGGGCACCTTCCTGGGGAAAGCGTTCGTGATCTGTGTGATCGGCGGGTTGGGCAGTGTACCGGGTGCCTTGATAGGCGGAATTGCACTTGGGCTGATTGAAAGCTTTGCCGGCTACACGATTGGCCCCCAGAATGCGACGACAGTTGGTTTTGTTCTCATGTTGTTTTTATTGATTGTCCGACCAACAGGTCTTGTCGGTGTAAAGGGATACGAGTAATGAAGCAGTTCCTTTATTTTGGCGCCTTTGCGCTTTGGGTCGCCTTGATCGCGGCCACTCCCTTACTTGCCGATAACTACACAATCCGGATTGCAATCTCGATTGCGATGTTCTCGGCGATGGCGGTTTCCTGGAATTTCATCGGTGGCTTTACCGGTTATCCCTCTTTCTCGACTGCGGCCTTTTTTGGGCTTGGGTGCTATGCCGGCGCGCTCGCGCAGCGTAACGGTATTCCCCTCGTGATGGCATGGGTATTCGCGACATTGTTTGTCGCCGTGTTCGCCGCAATGCTCGGGGCCATTATCCTGCGCTTGAAGGGGCATTACTTTGCGATTGGCTCAATCGCGATTGTCGATCTGACCCGCCTGATAACATCGTCATGGGGAAGCCTGACCGGCGGCGGGGATGGATTGAATGTCCCGCTTTTGCAGGGCAGCCCACAAGAGGTATCGGCGCTTGTCCTCTATGTTATGCTGGCGATCCTGATTGTCGCTTTTCTGACGTCGATCTATGTGGACCGATCCCGGCTGGGTTTTGGACTCAAATGTATCAGCCAGAATGAAGACGCGGCGGATATGGTGGGCGTCAATACGACATCCTTTAAGATTGTTGCCTATACCTTGTCCGCAGTATTCTGCGGTGCTGTTGGGGCGGTGTACGCATCCTGGGTTGGTTATATCGATCCGACGGACAGCTTTTCGATACTCTTGACTTTGAAAGTGCCGGTTATGGTTCTCTTGGGCGGTGCGGGCACATTACTTGGACCGGTTTTGGGTGCGGGCGTATTCGTCATGCTGGAGGAAGTGTTCTGGGCTAATTTCCTTGAATGGAACCGGGCCATTCTCGGCGGTATTATCGTCTTTTTGATCTTTTTCCTGCCAAATGGGTTGCTGAAAATTCAGTATCGCACACTCTACGGGGCGTTGGTGCAAAAGTTACGTAGTGCCCCCAAGCAAGCGGAGAAAAGTTCATGACTGAAATTCTCAGACTGGAAAATGTGAGTAAAAGTTTTGGCGGTAACCGTGCGGTCAATGACGTTTCATTCAGCCTGGAAGAAGGAGAGATCATCGGATTGATCGGACCAAATGGTGCGGGCAAGACGACACTGGTCAATCTGATTACCGGAGTACATCCCCTGTCCGCGGGAAAGGTGATTTTCGCTGGAGAGGATGTAAGTCGACAGCAGGCATTTCAGGCCGCGAGGCGCGGGCTGGCGCGAACCTTTCAGATCGTCCAGCCATTTCCGAAAATGACAGTTCTGGAAAATGTGGCCGCCGGGGCTTTGTTCGGCGGCGGAACTGGTTCCGTTGAAGATGCTTTGGATTTGGCGCATGAAGAGTTGAAATTCGTGGGCTTGGACGCTGTCGCGGACACACCGGCGTCATCGCTGGCATTGCCAAACCGGAAACGATTGGAACTCGCCAAGAGCCTGGCCATGCGTCCCAAATTCCTGCTTCTTGATGAGGTGAACGCCGGTCTGAACGCCTCAGAAATCGATGGCGCCCTTGATCTGATCCGCAAGATTGCGGCGCGGGGGGTCACAATTCTGATTATTGAGCATTTGATGAAGGTGGTGCTTTCAATTTCCCAAAGAATACTGGTGTTGCATCATGGGGAGCTGATCGCACAGGGCGATCCCCGTACGGTTATTGAAGATCCCCAAGTGGTAGAGGCCTATTTGGGCTCTAAATTTGCAGCGCGCGTTAAAGCGGAGTCCCATCATGCCTGAGTCGTTTCTCGAAATTAGTAATGTTCAAGCCGGTTATGGCGATGTGCGTGTTCTGTGGGATATTTCCCTCTCGGTCAACAAGGGGGAAATCGCCTGCATAGTTGGCTCCAACGGCGCGGGAAAGACCACGCTACTCAACACTATTTCCGGCATCGTCAAGCCAACTGCAGGCAGTATAAAACTGGACGGGCAGGAACTTGTCGGAACGCTGCCCGATGGGGTCTTGAAAGCCGGCATTGCCCATGTCCCTGAAGGGCGCCGCCTCTTCAAAGGATTATCCGTTCAGGATAACTTGATGCTGGGGGCTTATTTGCGCGATGATCGCGAGGCGATCAAGCAGGATCTGGAGTTTGTCTATGATATCTTCCCGATCTTGAAAGAACGGGCGACGCAGGATGCTACGACAATGTCCGGTGGAGAACAGCAGATGTGCGCCATCGGGCGGGGCATTATGTCAAAACCCCGCGTATTGATGATTGATGAACTTTCCCTTGGCCTGGCGCCGCGTCTTGTCGACCGATTGAGCGAAACATTGTTGGAAATTAATAAAGCCGGGTTGACCATTTTGCTGGTTGAGCAGGATGTAATGACCGCCTTCGAAATTGCGCAGCACGGCTTCGTTATTGAAACGGGCCGGGTTTCAATTTCTGATACGACGGATGCGCTCGGCGAAAATCCGAAAATCAAGGAAGCCTATATGGGGATTTAAGGGCTGCCGGTGTCAATTGTCTCCGCAATTGGCACCCATCCGTCAAGAGAACGTTCAAATAGCGGTGCGGCAATAACACTTTTTACCAGGGCTGACATGCCGGGCATTTCGCTTTCCAGCGTGGTTTTCCATAGAACGCCCTGACGCATGGCAACAAGGATGCCAACGATCTCGCAATCGAGGCGACGCAATAGGTTGAGGGCGGAAACAATTGTCGAGCCACTGGATATGGCGTCATCGACAATAACGATACGCTTCTTTTCCAGACGCGGCAGCATATTGGGATCAAGGAAGATTTTTTTGCTTCGGTCCGGGCTGGTAATTGAATGAACAGGCTCGGATAAATTGTCCGAATACCAGAATTTTCGGGAGTAGCCCAAGGGGATAAAGTTCTGATGACCAAGTCCTTCGGCGACCATTGGTGCAAAGGCCAACCCTAAAGTCGGTAGCCCGACAATATGATCAGGATTGGTGCTTTTCGCGATTTGAACCATTGCAGCAGACAAGGATTTAATGACGGAGAAGCTGGCCTGATTTGCAATTAGCGATGCGACGGCGCGGGGGCCTTCTGGCAGCTTGCGCAACGGCAGCAATAGTGCTCTCCCGTCTGGCAGAGTAGCGGGGTAGCCATACTGATAGGGCGGACCCTGCAATGCTCTTGGATCATCGGCGGGGATCAGCTCTTGCCAGAAACTCGTCGTGGGCATGATAAAGTCAGAGGATGTCGGTGGCTGATGTGTCATAAGTGAAACTCTTTTCAGGGTCTGGCAGTTATATGAAAAAAGAAATATATCAATGGCAAGAGGTTGCCGCTGTTGAAGATATTACCACTGGTCAGCCATTGGAGGTGATCGTCGAGGACACCGTTGTCATCCTGTTGAAGGTGGGAGATGCCGTTAAGGCTTACCAGGGTTTGTGTCCGCATCAATTCGCCAGATTGTCTTTGGGAAGCATCTCAAAGGATTCCTTGCATTGCCCTCAACATAGAGCATGTTTCGATATTCATGACGGTACATGCGGCCCTGGTTGGCAACTGCCCGCGTTGCGTCAGTATCATGTACGGGTAGACGCGGGCGTAGTGTCGCTGGCGGCCCCTTTGGCAATCATATCCAGGTAAAAATGAAATTACCTAACCCTCCGGCCAGGGAGAAACGCCGCGCCCAATCAACCCTGTCGTCCCCGTTCGCTCCACCATTCCAAGGTTAATACCCAAACATGTCCGGGGGCGCGTCAGGTCCAGTCCGACCATGATGCCGCTATCCGACAAAGCGGGATGTGGCCCAATGAACGGTGCATGTGCGGCAGGGCTGAAGAAATCGGGATGAATATGTCCGCGATATCCTTCGGCCAAGCTGGGTGTAGTTCTCAAACAGGCGGCACCGAAGCCGAGCGCATCAATTACAGCACTGTCCCCAATTGCCGGCAAAGCTTCCGCCATTTCCTGACCTTCAAATTTAATTCCTACCGGAGGCAAGGCTGGACGTGTAATCCATGTATTCGGATCAGATGCCAGTTTATAACCGATGTCCTGCCCATTGCCACCGCAGGCAATGATCATGTTGCTTTTGGCAATATTGGCCCCCGCACCGATCATAAGCGCAGCAGATGCCATGATGAAGTTCAGGGAAAACTGACCGGCAGAGGCTAGATACGCCACCGTTTCAGTGTCGTCTGGAGCTGAAAACAAACTTCGAAATTTTGCTTGCGTCGCGGCGACCTGACCATGCAGGTCATCTCCGTTTTTAAGGCCATGATCTAAAACTGGTAGCAAGGGGATTGGCGCGGTCAGCATTCTTGCGAGAACTGTACCAATGTGCTTCGACAACCGTTGTAACAATGCCAGTCCATCGGGATGTCCATTACCCAGTCTCAGCGCGTAGGGAAGGGGGCCGTCATTCAAGGGTGAAAACCGTCGATTGCCGGGTGCCGCCATATCCTCAACTTCCAGGCAATACGCGCTGGGGCCGACGATAAAAGCTAACGGCGTTACCACACCAAAATCCTGTGCGGGACGGAGGTTAAGCTCACCATTTTTCAACTGGGTAAAAGCATCCTCTTCAGAGGCTGCCCAGCCTTCAAGTTGAGCTGCCGCAACCAGCGAATTGCGCATTGGCCGCGGTAAATTTCCCTGATCAGAAAAGGGAGGGCCAGCATGCAGCAGGGTGCGACCGGGCAGGTTCGGGATCAGCTCTTCGAGCTTCGCAATGCGTGTCAGGGCAGGCTCAACCGCTATCAGATTGTTATATGATTTCTGCGTAGCTATTGAGGAGCGGGATAAACTCGCGGTACCATTGTCGGCGGGCACATTGGATGGAATTTGTTCGTCTGTATTCGGGGTGTTTGCGTTAATTATCTGCGTCATCATTTCTATCAGACGCGGGCGATCTTCGGGCGAGAGGCTTTCAATAGTGCGTTCATGCGCGCGTTGTGCCTTTGCATCCAAAGTATTGAGAATGTTCCGCCCTTCCTCAGTGAGGGAGGTGAGGCGGACGCGCCGGTCACTGCTAGAAACCCGGCGCTTGATCAGTCCGCGCCTTTTAAGCCGGTCCAGAATATCCGTCATATTGGTTTTGTCGATTGCCACAGCCTTGGCGAGGGTTGTTTGATCCACCGCTCCACTTTGCTGAAGCGCCGAGAGGACAGAATACATCACAGGCGTAATGTTCTGGTCACCGCATTCAAGGGCGAACAGAGCAGTATGAATTTGATGCAAACGACGGATCAGAACGCCGGGACGCAATGTCAGGGATTCATTTCGCCATGGACCAGAGGATGCGGTAGTGGAGTCGTCTTGTTTCATGAAATCGGCCGTTGAACTATTGTCATTATCAATTTTTCTTTTAAGAGTGAAACAAAGTTATCAAAACCTCAAGGCCCTTTTGATCCAACCCCAGAGCGCGGCGCTCAATAGGGACAAGCCATTTATATTGGTTTGTGTTGTCTGGTCCGGTTCTTGCCCCTTTGCAAGCGCCTCAATTGAGGCGGCGACCTGACCCAGAATACGGTCCGCAATCTCGGCCACCAGAGTGGGGCGGCTGAACTGAGATAACGGGCCCGTCAATTTATAGATCATCTCAAGGGCGAGTTCCGTGCCACCTTCCGGCAAACCGGTTACACGAAAATCAAGCATACCATCGAGTTGAGAGCGGCTCAGGCCATCCTTGCCACGACCAATTACATGACCGGATTTTTCAGCCTCATTCAGGTCCATTTTTGCTGTGCCGGTAAAGGCGGCCTTGATCGGACCCATGGCGATAGCACATTGCCCTTGCAACAGATTGTCGTCGGTGATGTTGTCAATACGGGCGCCCGGAATACAAGACGCAATCTTTTCAGGATCCGATATTATATCCCAAATCTCAGACGTCGAAGCTTCAAAGGCCAGGGTTCGAGAAAGAGTGGGTGCGGCGGCAAGGGATTGCTTCGTTGGAATACTGGTTGCGCCCGATGTTTTAGCCGCGACGGAGGAAGTAGTCTGTGAAATGGCCTCAATCGGCTCAACCGCACTTGTTCCGGAGTTTTGCAGTGCTCTCGTCTGTGGTTGAATTTTTGCGGCGGGTGGGTTGTTTTCCAGAACATCAACGATTGCCGCAACTATCCCGGCATAGCCAGTACAGCGGCACAAATTCCCGGACAGTTCTTTGCGGATACGGTCTGCATCTGCATTGGGAAGGCGCCGGACAATATCGTAACCGGTCACCAGCATGCCAGGTGTGCAATAACCACACTGAAGCCCGTGGTGTCGCTTGAAGGCATCGCGTAACGCCAGCATCAGGGGATCATCATCAAATCCTTCGACGCTGCGAACTTCCGCGCCTTTGCAGGCCGCGGCCAGCGTAATGCAGGACCGCGTCGGCCGTCCATCGACAAACACGGTGCAGGCACCACAGACACCCTGTTCACATCCCAAATGCGTTCCCGTCAACAGCAGGTCTTCGCGCAGAAAATCAGCAAGATGCGTGCGGGGCTCCGCCGTTTCGGAAACCGGCGTGCCATTAACGACAAGATCGACAGTCGTATCGGTCATGCTGAAAACTCCTTAGCTACTTTTATCTGCTCGATGGCTCTGGTCAGAGCAACGGCATGGAGGTGAAGCGCGGTCGCGGGCTGGTCCGGGATAGCCTCAGACAAAGCCTCTATTGGGGATTGCGTTCCATCAAGAACGGCATCGGGGTTGAGGAGAAGGGCGGGTTGCCGGCCCAGTGCCCCAATTGCGATGCGCGTACGGCTTTTTGATGGATCAACCAGGATCGCGGCGCTTGCCTTGGCAAATTCCCCGACCTGTCGTGTGTATTTCCAATAAGCCCAACGCGCGCCTACTCCTGGTTTTGGAACCTCTACAGCCGTTAGAATATCTTCCGGACCGAGGGCCGTGCTATAGGGTCCGGTGATGAATTCTTCCATGGGTATGGTGCGTAAAGGCGCGTTCGTTTCAGCTCCGCGGACAAGGGCTGTCGCACAAAGTCCGGTCATGACGATAACCCAGTCCGCCGCGGGATCGGCATGGGCGAGACTGCCGCCAATTGTTCCGCGATTACGCACAGCACGGTAGGCAATATTGGCCGCCGCATCGCGCATCCAGTGACCGGTTGGATCCGGGACCGCTCCATCTTCGACCTCTGCATGAGTGATGGCGGCACCGAACCGAATATTGTCCTCATGCTCCTCAACAACGCGCAATTCCGGTAACAAGGAAACATCGATTAATCCGGCAGGGCGGGTCAACCGCAAATTCAGCATCGGCCCAAGAGACTGATTGCCGGATACCAGCTTGTTTTGCTCGCCACGAAGAGCGCTTTGGGCATCCGTCAAAGATTGGGCAACGGCAAAGTCAAATAGGGCAGGCTTCATATTGAGTCTCCCTTAGCAGGTTTTGAAAGCTCGGCACTCGCAATTGCCGACAGCACACGCTCCGGCGTCATCGGGACTTCCGCGACTTCAGCGCCAATAAATGAAAGGGCATCATTAACCGCATTTGCAATTGCTGCAGGCGGGCCAATAGCTCCGCTTTCCCCAATGCCCTTTTGGCCGAAACGGCTCAAGGGTGAAGGGGTCTCCATATGTTCAATTCTGATGTTCGGCATATCGGAGGCGAGCGGTAAATGATAATCCGCAAGAGTTGAGGCCAGTGGCTGACCGGAGGCATCAAAGCGCATTTCCTCAAACAGGGCAGTTCCGATACCCTGCGCCGCGCCGCCATAGACCTGCCCATCCACAATCATCGGGTTGATCATCGTACCGGCATCCTCAACAATGACGTAGTCGAGCAAACGGACATGGCCAAGGTCCATATCAACCTCCACCTTCACCGCATGGCAGGCATAGGAAAAAGTTCCCGTATCCTTGGTGGTTTTATAACCGGCGACGACATCCAGACCTCTAGGGTCCACATCGTCGGGCAGCAATTGCGGTTTCAGGTACCAGGTTCGCGCCACTTCTTCGATACTTATGGTGCTACTGCCAGCGGAGGCCATGCCGTTTTCGAGTGTAATGTCCGCAGGGTCGGCTTGCAGCAAGTGACCCGCGATTTTACGGATACGTTCCCCCAGCGATTCACAGGCAGTCCCTACCGCGCCGCCGGCCATGACGATACATCGCGATCCCCACGTGCCGGTGGAGTAGGGCGTATAGGCAGTATCTCCATGGACGAGTTTGATCTTTTCCGGATCAATTCCAATTTCACTGTTGGCGATCTGTGCGAGGGTTGTTTCCAGCCCTTGGCCATGGCTGTGTACACCAACTCGCAATTCAAGGCCGCCGTCAGGCGTCAGGCGGGCAGTTGCTTGCTCAAACCCCGGTACCATAGGAATGCCCCATCCATGATAGACAGATGTGCCGTGCGCTCCTTGCTCGCAGAAAATAGATAAACCGACCCCAATCCGGGTGCGACCTGTCTGGTTTTTCTGGTCCGCGCGAATGCCCGTCATGTTGATCGCGGCGACCGCACGCTCAAGAGCTTCTGGATAGTTACCGCTATCAAAGAATTTGTTCGTGATGTTGGTAAAAGGCATCTGATCCGGCTGCACAAGATTGCGCGCCCGAATGGCTTCTGGCGTAATTTTTAACTCTCTAGCAATACCGTCCAGCAAAACTTCCAATGCGAAACAAACCCCGGTTCTGGCGACGCCGCGGAAGGGCAGAATAGGAGGCTTATTCGTGGCGACCGACCAGGTTTTGCAGCGATAACCCCGCATAATATAGGGTCCTGGTAATATGCTGGCGACCTGTGCAGCCTCAAGGCAGGCGGAGAAAGGATAGCTGGAATAGGCTCCGGAATCGACAATGGCAGTACAATCCACCGCCAGCAATTCACCGTCTGCTTTCGCATAGCCTGTAATTTCATAGCTATGTTCCCGGCAGTTGGCGCCCGCGATCAAATGCTCACGCCGATCTTCAATCCATCGGATGGGGCGATCCAGCTTCATCGCAAGGAAGCAGGCGCAGACTTCTTCGGCGAGCAGGATGCCTTTATAACCGAACCCGCCCCCGACATCCGGCGCGATTACCCGAATTTGCCCATGATCCATATTAAGACAGTCCGCCAGACCCGTGCGCACAATATGCGGCATCTGTGTCGCAGAGTAGAGGGTGAGGAGTTCCAGGTTCCGGTCCCAGACCGCAACAAGGCCGCGCCCTTCAATGGGCGCCATACATTGCCGTGCCGTCTTGAAGCTGCGCTTGATAACAACGTCAGCGTCTGCAATCGCCGCCTCAAAATTGATATCGGCGTTGCTTTCAAGGAACGAATTCTCATCCCAATCTTCATGCAGCAAGGGGCTATCTTTGTCGCGAGCTTTGGTCATGTCATGGACTGCAGGCAATTCATCAAAGACAATGTCGATTTTCTCGGTCAGGTCTTCGGCTTTTGCTCGACTATCGGCAAGGCATGCGGCTATTGGCTCCCCCACATGACGAACTTTTTCATCTGCCAGTATGGGTTGGGTGGACGGGCGAAAGCCCGGTAATCCGGAAACAGCGCGAATACCGGACACCCCGGTCAGATCCCGACCGAAAAACACCCTTTTATCCGACTGTTCCGGTTTCATTTGGGAAATAATTCTAGCATGCGCAAGTGGGCTTCTTAAAAACGCCAGCTCCAGCATTCCGGGCATGCGTATATCGGCTATGTAACGGCCCTTGCCATTTAAGTAGCGATCATCTTCTTTTCGCATGAGCCGCGCGCCGATGCCCGTCTCTCGTTCTTTGGCTTCTTGATCGTTACTCATATCAACCTTTCTCTTGCGGCTCGAAAAATCGCCAACTTTGATGAGATGGCGTTGGCGCAAAGATCCCTGCTTAAAGGGGCGCCGGATTGCTTTTTGAGCCTGCTAATATTGCGCTGCACAATAGTACAATAATGGATTTTCAAAAATAATTGTAGATATAATTTTAGCTATTACAACTTTTTCCTTTTCCCATTGTGCGCTGCGGGATATATTTGTTCTAAAGCCTGTCAAAATGATAAAGGAAGTCGACGATGAGCAATTTGAAACCTCTTGATGTTGTGTTGGAAAACGGAACATTGATTGATCCTGCAACAGGGTTGAACGGGAAATACGATATCGGGGTTCAGGATGGTGTCATCACTGCAGTGAGTGACAGTCTCAAATCAGTCGAAGCGATTGAACGGATCGATGTGTCGGGCCATCATGTCATTCCCGGAATGATCGATACCCACGCGCATGTGTATGAACATGTGACTGGTAAATTCGGATTATCACCTGATCTCGTCGGCGTTTATTCCGGTGTGACAACATTGGTTGATCAGGGCGGCCCGAGCTGCATGACGATTGGCGGCTTCCGGAACTTTATCTCGAAGCCGTCGGCCAGCCGCGTGCTTGCCTTTATTTCGGCCTATCTTGTCGGTGGGCTGGAAGGGCATTTGTACCCGGAACTCTACGGGCCCAATGGCGTGAACGCAGATCATACAATTGCGGTTGCAAAAGATAATCTAGATTTGGTCAAAGGCATCAAGGCGCATGCGGAGATTGGCGGACAGTCGCGTTGGGGAATGGATGTCATCAAGATCGGGCAGGAAATCGCGACGGCGACGAACCTCCCGCTCTATATTCATCTAGGTCAGTTATGGCCAACGAGCAGCAGTGCGCCTATTCCGTCATCGGACGAACTCATTCGCGAGTTGCTGCCAATCATGAAGGAGGGGGATGTGCTCGCGCATCCATTCACGCGGCACCCTGGTGGCTTTGTTTCCGATGAAGGAGAGATTCACCCTATATTGCTGGAAGCCGTAAGACAGAAGCAGATTCTGGTTGATGTCGGGCATGGCTCTCATTTTAGTTTTGACGTTGCGCGGCGAATTCTGGAGGCGGGGATTATGCCGTTTACACTCGGGGCGGATATGCATGGCTATAATGTCACAATTCCTGACGCGACGGATACGTCTGAACGCGCAGCAAACCCCTTTTCTGGCGTTGCTCCGTTTAACCTGACCATTGCCATGTCGGAACTCTTGCATCTCGGCGTACCGCTGGAACAAGTCATTGAAATGGTCACCTGCAATCCAGCGAAGCTATTGCGGATGGAGGACGAGATTGGCAGCATTGCGGTCGGGCGCGAAGCGGATATCTCTGTCCTTAAAATTGAAACCGGGCGTTTCAAGCTATCCGATAACAGTGGTGAAAGCGTGGTGGCAGAACAACTCATCAGGCCGGCGTTTTGCTTGCGTGCTGGACAAAAGTTCGATGCTACTTCCGCGTTTGTACCGGATGCTATTGTCGCCTGAGCGAAAAGGGCTAAAGGCGGAGAGGTATTCAGTAATCCAATAAACGGATATGCCGATCTGTGGCCTAAAACCGGCAATCTTCTTGCCAGGTGGACATGCTTTGTCGTTAAAGCTGTGGGCGGCCTGCCGAAGAATAAAAAGAATTCTGCCTGATCATATCAATATGAAATCACCGTCGGGGACAATCTTTTCACGTCTACTTCTTTTGACGCTCCGTGGTTAAGCCCTTGTCGTTAAATCACTTAATTGGCGGTGCGCCGATTTAGCGAAACGGGAAACATGTCGCCAGACTGCAATCAATAATAGCATGATAAATATTATTGGCTCTACTTAAATACACATATTTTAATTTTGAATTCAGAAATATTCATAAGGTAATATTTTGTTAAATAAATATACTTAAAAATATTTAACCAAGTATTTTGAGAAAATGCAAGTTTTCAGGTGTAGGAAAAACTTTTATGAACCTGCTTATGATCGATGATGATGACATAGACAGAATGAACACAACGCGTGCGCTTGAACGTTCTGGATACGTACTGAATGTCACGGAAGCTAGATCAGTAGAAGAAGGGCTTGCCTATCAGAAGAACGGCAATTTTGACATCATACTGCTAGATTACCAACTGCCATCGATGTCAGGGTTGGAACTTCTGAAAGTATTTACAAGCTCCCATCAACAGGATGTTGCGGTTGTTATGTTGAGTAATCAGGAAGATGACAACATAGCAATAGAATGTATCGAAGCTGGAGCGCAGGATTTCATTCTAAAAAGTGAAGTGACGACATCCAGATTAATCCGGGCTCTCCTGCATGCAAAAGAACGTAGCAGGATTGGAGAGCAACTCCGCCTTCTGGCCGAACGGGACACCCTGACAGGCTTGGCGAACAGGTATATTTTTGAAACACAGCTTGAAGAGGCGATTGCCAGAGCCATTCGATACGGTGAGGGGTTGGCGCTTCTTATGCTGGATCTGGATAAGTTTAAGAATGTCAATGATACACTCGGTCATGCCGTTGGTGACAAACTATTGATTGAAGTTGCTAACCGTCTTAAAGGACCGGTTCGGAGCGGTGATTTGATATGTCGTCTAGGTGGTGACGAGTTTGCTATTCTCGTCCACCATTTGGACGATACGTCACAGTTACGGATTATTTCTCAACGGATCATCGACGCCCTTTCTGAGCCCTTTGAAATTGAGGGAACAGAATTAAACATTTCTACGAGCATCGGAATCGCAAGTTATCCTGAGTGCGGCCAAGATAAAATTCAGCTTATGAAATGTGCTGATATTGCTATGTATCGGGCCAAGGAAAAGGGCCGAAATCAGGCTCAGTTCTATTCAAAAGATGTTCACCATGAAAATATGAAAAGGCAGGAATTAGAGCAAGAATTGTTCCGCGCAATAGAAAATAAAGAAATCGAAGTCTTTTATCAGCCGCTGATTGACGTTGAGACAGAGAAAACTGTAGGCGCAGAAGCACTTGTAAGATGGAGGCACCCGACGCGGGGGCTGCTTCTTCCAAATGCTTTCCTATCGATTGCGGAGGATACTGGCGAGATTGGGAAAATTGGTTATTGGATTCTTGACACTGTCTGCGCTCAATATGCTGAATGGAAGGCTACCCATCCCGAGCTAGAGCCCTCATTTGCAATAACCGTAAATTTGTCGGCCCTTCAATTAGATGATAGTCGATTTGTCGATCATACAAAGTTGGTTCTTGCCAAGTATAGTATGCGGCCTGAAAACCTTGAGTTAGAGGTCACTGAGAGCTCATTAATTGAAAACTCGGAAACGGCGGCGTCTGTTCTACAGGACCTTTCCCGCTTGGGCGTAAAGCTCTCTTTGGATGATTTTGGGATTGGGCACTCCTCGCTTTCATATTTGCAAAAACACCCTTTCAATATACTGAAAATCGATCGATCCTTTGTTCAAAATGTTGAGGATGATAATGATAGTGCTGCTATGTTCTTAAAATCAATCAATGCGTTAGCAGATGTTTTGAACATAAAAACGGTTGTTGAGGGCATAGAAACAAAGGCACAAAAACATTTCTGTCAGAAGTTAAAATTTGAACGTATGCAGGGCTTTTACTTTTCAAAGGCAATGGATGCGCCTGATTTTAGCTCCTACCTCCTCAAAAACTCCGATATGCGTCATGAAATGATTTGCAATGAGTAATGCAGATGAATTGGGAGCTTCGGAAAAAAGAAAACTCGTTAATGCAGGAAAAATGCATTGGATCCACTGGCTTATTGTGGCCCTTTCAATCGTGGTTACTTTCGGCGCCTGGTACTACTCGGTTGTCCAAGTAACAACACGAAACCTCGAAAAATTTAATCGTCAGGCTGATCAAGTTATTGAACTCGTAAAAGAGAGAATGCATCTATATGAGAATGCGCTTTGGGGGGGCGTTGCTCTTATTGATTCTAAAAATGGGGACATATCCTACTCTCAATGGCGGTCTTATGCTAACAGCCTGCGAATTGATAAGGTCTATCCAGGCATCAACGGGATGGGCGTTATATTTCAAATCAAGCCTGACCAGATGATTGATTTTCTTAAAACACAAAGAGAAGATCGCCCGGGCTTTCGTATTCACCCTAAACATAACCTTCCTGAATACTGGCCGATCACTTATATTGAGCCTCCAGGCCTAAATAACAAGGCTATCGGTCTTGATATGACCTTTGAAGCAAATCGGTATGCGGCCGTCATAAAATCTCGAGACACTGGTATTGCGCAGGTGACCGGGCCTATATCGTTGGTACAAGATGATAAAAGGACGCCCGGCTTTCTGTTGTATGCGCCCTTTTATGAAAAGGGTGTAAAGCCGCAAACCATCGCCGATAGGCGTGACAAAATAGTTGGCGTGACTTATGCGCCGTTCATCATGAGAAATCTCATGCAAGGAACACTGTCGCGGCAAAAAAGACAAATTCATATCGAAATAACGGACGGCAATAATTTGCTTTATGAAGATGAGTTTGTTGATCTTGATGACAGCGAACCGTCCGATTTTTCTAACGTGCAAGATGTCGTGATGTATGGTCGGGTCTGGACTTTTTCCTCTCACTCTACAGCCCGCTTTCAAAAAGAAGTATCAAGTGACCAACCATATTGGATTCTCATAGGCGGCCTTACTGTAGACGGCTTTCTGCTGGCTTTGTTCCTCTTCATGACAAGGGCGAATAGAATGGCATTGAGTTATGCGGAACGCATGACGCGCGAGTTGAAGGATAAGTCAGCGCGTTTGGAGCGATCAAATGAGGATCTGGAGCAATTCTCTTATGTCGCCTCGCATGATTTGAAGGCGCCGCTGAATTCAATTAAGCAGATCATCAGCTGGATTGAGGAGGACTGTAAGGATATCCTTCCTGATAAATCCAAAAAGCATATCGAATTACTCAAGGCAAGATGCGCTAGGTCAATGACACTTCTCAATGATCTTCTCGATTATTCACGGGTAAATCGATTTGCTTATGACACAGAGAATATTTCTCTGAAGAAAACAGTCGACGATATAATGTTTCTTCTTGGTCATGCAGCCGATTTTTCATGTGAGATAACTGACTGTAACTTGGTGATCCAGAGGCGGGCCTTTGAAATTGTACTCAGAAATCTGATTACAAATTCAATAAAGCATCACTCTTCGAAAAAGGGGCGGATAACAATTGAATGTGAGAAAAATTTAACTGAATACTTGTTCCGTGTTTCGGATGATGGGCCAGGAATTCCAGATAACTTGCACGCCAAAGCACTCGAAATGTTCTCAACCCTGCGTCCGCGAGATCAGGTTGAAGGGAGCGGTATGGGGTTGGCAATGGTCAAAAAAATTATTGAACATCATGGCGGCAGCCTGGAGATTGAAAAAGGTCGGGTAACAGGAACTTGTGTTATTATTCGTTGGCCTTTCAATACACAGTTTGACACTATCACGCAGGATTAATCAGAAATACTTTGAGAGGTTTTGATGAAGGGCGTATCCGAAGACGTAACGTTACTTTTGATTGAAGATGACGACGTAGATGCGCAGACAATTGAGCGTAGTTTTGAGAAGCATCGTATCGCCAATCCTATAGTCCGTGCGCATGACGGGGTAGAGGGGCTGGAGATGTTGAAGGGGGAGCTGTTGCCCACCCGTATGTAGTCCTATTGGACATTCAAATGCCACGCATGAATGGCTTGGCGTTCCTGGAAGAGCTCAGAAGTGACCCGAAGCTAGCCAACACGATTGTCTTTGTGCTGACGACTTCCCGCGATGAAAAAGATATACAGGCTAGCTACACTAAAAATGTAGCGGGTTACTTTGTAAAGGAAGAGGCTGGCGATAACTTTTCGAATGTTGTCAACCTATTGCAAGGTTACTGGAAGATCGTTCAATTTTCCGAATAAGTGCCTGGTCTGGTTAATTAGTATCAAGAGAAATTAGGGCTACTCTGCAACACGGTTCATAATAACGGAATAGTGAAGCCGAATAGATAGTTCGATACTGTTCGTTCCTGTACTGCCCCTGTCGTTTTCAAAATTGCTGCTAAAGCAGGTTCTCTTTTGGCGTTGATCCCCAACCTATCATGGGCCCTGCTAGGATCGAGGATTATTCCGCGCCAAATTTGTACCTAATGGGAAAAGGGAAGGGGTTTAAAACAGATAAGCCCTCGAAAACGGTTTGTTTCCAAGGGCTTATGTGGTGCCGCCACCACGATTCGAACGCGGGACCTGATGATTACAAATCAACTGCTCTACCAGCTGAGCTATAGCGGCAAAATATTGTGTCAGCTTTGAGTGATGTCTCAACCTTCCACTGGGAGCCAGCTTATATAGCGCAACTCTCGGCCTGTCCAGAATTTTTCGTATGTTTTCAGCGACATTAATTGGCCGCGTTGTAAGAGATTGATTTCTCGCTCATTTGTTGAATAAATCAACCATAACATAAATTAAAATAATAATATAAAACTATGGATTGTAATTCGTTGATTGCGTCACATATATTTGCTTCAGGACCTATTAATCTCTCCCATTTTACAGATTGCCTGCGGTTGTTTGTGAGGCACGCGTCCGCAGGAAGTCTGGTGGGTTTTTAAAGGAGGTAGAAATTAAAAAAGTATCTGCGGCAGCAATGTCCCTTTTAAACGCGGTAAAGCATGATTCCATTTGGGTTGGGGATCATCATGAAATTGTCGATGACTTGTTCCTTTTATACCAAATCTGTTGCGATCAGCCCAATAACCTACATCTGATCTTGGAGAGCCCGCTACCATCCAAATATAAGAGCAGGTTCAGCAAGAATCTCCAAACGGAGCTTCTGGGCTATCAGCAGAGTACAAACAAAAGGAAATTCTGTGAAAACTCGACGCTAGCACGGTGTCTAATGCCGTCTAAGGAGCGAAAGCTTCTTCTTGGTGGATGTAAGAAAGAAGCGAAATCAGATATCGCTATATTATCTGATATTTCCGCGGAAATCGCAAATTTGGTCTATTCCGGTGGCGGCCAAGCACATCTGATCGGTGGCCGTCCCAATATTGGTGATGACAATGTGGAAGAGAGTCAAAGCGATAAAAAGATCTCAACAAATCTTCCAATAGTGCATTTTGGTTATGCATCTGATTTAAATTTTCTATGTAAAAAACTAGGTAAAAATAACGTAATTTTCTCTGGTCTATCCCATGTGATTTCATACCCATGGCATCCCCCGGGAATCATTCATGCCGATGGTCGACAGTATGAGGTACCGTCATCTGCATATGGGCAGATCAGGGCAAAGGATGTGGGTATAGCGTTTGAAGAAGTCGTCGCGAGTTACGTCAAAAAATTGATAGATAAGGCATATTTTCAAACTATAGAAAACCTCAATGATACCTTTCGCTTTTTTCATTTGGAGGAGGATGAATTTGATTCCGATACGGCGCCCTCCATCGTTTTTGTATTGCGGGAGAATAAGGCTGCTGCCAAAAAAATATCTGACCTAAAAGCTGCTGAAGTATATTTTTCGCAAAATAACAAAGCACCAATTGTCAATAAGAGTTCTGACTGCATAATTTTGTAGGATACATTGCCGCCAAATCGTTATGGCTCATCGCAATAAATAAACTCGTTAATCCGTGGGCCGGGCAAGTTCATAGAAAGTAATGGCCGCTGCGTTGGAGACATTCAGGCTTTCCACTTTCGGGCTAATCGGCAATTTGGCGAGCAAATCGCATTTCTGCGTTGTCAGTTGACGAAGGCCTTTTCCTTCGGCTCCAAGTACGATGGCAACCTTTTTAAGCGTGGCCACAGCTTGGGACAATTCCTGTTCTGCCTGACCATCAAGGCCGATTCGCCAAAAGCCTCGTTCCGCCAGCTGGTCAAGCGCCCGCGACAGGTTGCCGACCCGAATAATCGGAACGGTCTCCACTGCGCCAGAGGCAGCTTTTGCGAGCACGCCGGTGATGGGCGGAGAATGGCGGTCGGGCATGATAACCGCCGCAACATTAAAGGCCGCGGCCGAACGCAAAATAGCACCGACATTTTGCGGATCAGTCACTTGATCCAGCACAGCGACCACCTGAACATCTTTGTCCGGATTATCGAGCAGGTCTTCTATCGCGTGATCGGGAAGCGGTGCGGGGAGGAGAGCAATCCCCTGATGAATGGCATTTTCAGGGAGGAGACGCGTAATGGCGTCCTTATCGACAAATTCCGGAGCGAGCTGTTCTTCGATCCGGCCTTTCGTGTCCTCGCTCAGCGCCTCAAACTTGTTTTTTGTCAGAACAAGGCGGCGGAATTTACGCGCCGGATTGGCGAGGGCGGCGACAACTGCATGGTCGCCATAAAGCCAGCCATCAGATACCGCGGCTGATTTTCCGCCGTGGCGCCCGTGCGATGCCTTTTTCGCGGAATTCTCCGCGTCCCTGCGGGGTTTGCGTCCCCGGATATTTGCCGACTTGCTTCTCATCATGGCGATGCTTATATTGTGCTTCGTATCATGCAACAAGTCAGCATTTTCGAGTGGGCCGAAAAAAATGTACAAATCGATATGATTTGCTCTTTTTCGGTTGACTTTGCTCGGGAATTTTCGATAGTGCCGGTCACCTTTGGTGTAAGCCGGAGGCCTAATGCATGTGCGGAGGGGTGCCTGAGTGGTTAAAAGGGACGGACTGTAAATCCGTTGGCTATGCCTACGTTGGTTCAAATCCAACTCCCTCCACCATGTGCGTGCTGATATACAAGGTGTCACGGAGCTGGCATCGACTGATGCGAACAAGGCGGGTGTAGCTCAATGGTAGAGCAGCAGCCTTCCAAGCTGAATACGAGGGTTCGATTCCCTTCACCCGCTCCAAGCGCTGGTCAGCGCATTATAAATAGGCCATGGAATTGATGATGCCGAATGACTGACATTCGGTGTTTTTGGGCTGTGTAATTTATTGCTTCGGGACGACGGAAAATGGCCAAAGAGAAATTTGATCGTAGTAAACCGCATGTAAACATTGGAACGATTGGTCATGTTGACCATGGTAAGACGACGCTGACGGCGGCGATTACGAAAGTTCTGGCAGAGCAGAGCGGCGGTGCTGCGTTTGCGTTTGACGAAATTGACAAGGCGCCGGAAGAGAAGGCGCGCGGTATTACGATTTCGACAGCCCATGTTGAATATGAGACGGCGAACCGTCACTATGCGCATGTGGATTGCCCGGGCCATGCTGACTATGTGAAGAACATGATCACGGGTGCGGCGCAGATGGACGGCGCGATCCTGGTTGTGTCTGCAAACGACGGCCCGATGCCCCAGACACGCGAGCATATCCTGCTGGCCCGTCAGGTTGGTGTTCCGGCGCTTGTCGTCTTCATGAACAAGGTTGACCTTGTCGATGATGAAGAGCTGATCGAACTTGTTGAAATGGAAATCCGCGAGCTTCTGTCCGAGTATGATTTCCCGGGCGACGATATTCCGATCATTGGCGGTTCTGCACTTGCCGCTCTTGAAGGCCGGGATGACGAAATCGGCAAGGAAGCGATCCTGAAGCTGATGGAAGCGGTTGACGCGTCTATCCCGCAGCCGGAACGTGAGATTGACAAGCCATTCCTGATGCCGATTGAGGATGTGTTCTCGATCTCGGGTCGTGGTACGGTTGTGACCGGTCGTGTTGAAAGCGGCATTGTGAAGGTTGGTGAGGAAATCGAGATTGTCGGCATTCGCCCGACGACGAAGACGACCTGTACGGGCGTTGAGATGTTCCGCAAGCTTCTGGATCAGGGTCAGGCTGGCGACAACGTGGGTGTTCTCCTGCGTGGTACGAAGCGTGAAGATGTTGAGCGCGGCCAGGTTCTGGCGCATCCGGGATCAATTACCCCGCATACGAAGTTCAAGGCAGAAGCCTACATCCTGACGAAGGAAGAGGGCGGCCGTCATACACCGTTCTTCACGAACTATCGTCCGCAGTTCTACTTCCGGACGACGGACGTGACGGGTGTTGTGTCTCTTCCCGATGGGACGGAGATGGTGATGCCAGGTGACAATGTGACAATGGATGTCGAGCTGATTGCTCCGATCGCCATGGATGAAGGTCTGCGCTTCGCCATTCGCGAAGGCGGCCGTACCGTCGGCGCTGGCGTCGTCGCATCCGTAACCGAATAAAGAAAGTGGCCGCTGTTTGTTTTAAATGGCGAAAAGTTTGCATGTAGATTGATGGTCAGTCCCGGGCGCCGGACATAAAAAATCGGCGACCCGGGATTGCCCGTTCAGACCGGAGGAGTGTAGCTCAATTGGTAGAGCACCGGTCTCCAAAACCGGGGGTTGTGGGTTCGAGTCCCTCCTCTCCTGCCAATCTGGTTGATCTATATGTAAAAGTCTTGTATACCGCCGGGTCATTCACCGGATGAAGGATTTTTGAAGAATTATGGCAAAGGTAAACCCAGGAGCTTTTATCCGCCAGGTGCGGCAGGAAGCCTCGAAGGTCACATGGCCGACCCGCAAGGAAACGCTCGTGACGACGGGGATGGTATTTGTCATGGTTTTTCTGGCTTCCATGTTCTTTTTCCTGGTTGATTCCGGCATTCAGTTCGTTATCAAACAAATTATGACGCTGGGATCCTGATCACATGGCCAAACGCTGGTATATCATTCATGCCTATTCGGGCTTCGAAAAAAGGTCGCGCAGTCCGTTAAGGAGCAGGCGATCATCAAGGGCATGGCCGAATTGTTTGAAGAGGTGTTGGTCCCGGTCGAAGAAGTAGTAGAAGTTCGGCGTGGCCAGAAGGTTAATGCAGAGCGGAAGTTTTTCCCGGGCTATGTGCTGGCGCATATGGAAATGAACGACGAAACATACCATCTGGTCAAAAACCTGCCAAAAGTAACGGGTTTCTTGGGCAATGGAAACAAGCCGACGCCAATCTCCGAGAAGGAGGCAATGGCAGTCCTCAATCAGGTTCAGGAAGGGATCGAGCGGCCCAAACCATCGGTTACGTTTGAGCTGGGTGAGGAAGTCCGGGTCAGTGATGGTCCGTTCGCTACCTTTATGGGTCAGGTTGAAGAAGTAGATGAAGAAAAAGCAAAGCTGAAGGTCTCGGTATCGATCTTTGGCCGCTCGACGCCTGTTGAACTTGATTATTCGCAGGTTGAAAAAAGTTAAAGCGTAATTTCCGCATGGTGCGGATCGTTGTGGGAGGCCTGCCATGGTCGTACCACGGCCCCTTAATTTGAAGAGGGAAGATAATGGCAAAGAAGATTAAAGGTTATATCAAGTTGCAGGTCCCGGCGGGGCAGGCAAATCCATCACCGCCTATCGGACCGGCATTGGGCCAGCAGGGTGTGAATATTATGGAATTCTGCAAGGCCTTCAATGCCTCAACGGGCAGTATGGAAGGCGGCATGCCAATTCCAACAGTTATTACTGTTTATGCAGACCGTTCATTCAGTTTCATTACCAAGACGCCTCCGGCATCTTATTTCCTGAAAAAGGCTGCCAAGTTGAAAAAAGGCGGCAGCACCCCAAGTAAGGAAGTTGCGGGTACCGTGACCGAAGCGCAGGTTCGTGAAATTGCGGAAGCGAAGATGGTGGACCTGAACGCCAACGATATCGACGCAGCAATGAACATTATCAAAGGCTCCGCCCGTTCCATGGGCCTGGAAGTGGTGGGTTAAGATCATGGTAAAACTGACAAAAAACCAAAAAGCTGCGGCTGACGTTATTGATCGCGAGAAGTTTTACGCGCTTGACGAGGCTGTTGAAATCATTAAAACGCACGCGAAATCAAAGTTTGATGAAACTATCGAAATTGCAATGAACCTCGGAGTTGACCCACGGCATTCGGACCAGATGGTTCGCGGTGTGATTCAGTTGCCGAACGGAACAGGTAAATCTGTCCGCGTCGCCGTGTTCGCTCGTGGTGACAAGGCCGAGGAAGCAACGAAAGCCGGCGCCGATCTCGTCGGGGCGGAAGACCTGATGGAGAAAATCCAGGCAGGTGAAATGAATTTCGACCGGTGCATCGCAACGCCTGACATGATGGCTGTGGTTGGCCGCCTCGGTAAAGTTTTGGGCCCGCGCGGTCTGATGCCAAATCCGAAGCTGGGCACAGTAACACCAAATGTTGCTGAAGCTGTTGAGGCCGCCAAGGGCGGACAGGTTGAATTCCGCGCAGAGAAAAGCGGTATCATCCATGCCGGACTTGGAAAATCAAGTTTCACCAAGGAAGCCTTGAGCGAAAACATCAAGGCCTTTGTGGGCGCAGTGGCAAAATCCAAGCCGAGCGGCGCAAAAGGAACATTTATCAAGAAGATTGCTGTGAGTTCCACAATGGGACCAGGCGTGAAACTTGAAATCGGTGACGTAATCTAACGTTGCCTAACAAATTTGCCGCATTTCGGTGCGGTAAATGTCGGGCTGGTTCGCCAGTCCGTCTGTCCAAGACTGCAGGTGTTCCCGGATCTTCTGAGAAGGGAATTTAATTGCAATTTGTTGCCTGCATAGACAGGGAAGCTAAATAATTCGCTGCTAGTCAGCAATTCAGGTGGACCTGGGACAGTTTAACCGGATCCGGCGTGGCTGGGTTCTAGTGTAAACGGAATGCTTCAAGAGTTTGAGGTATTTCAAAGACTGGAGACGACGAGTGGACCGATCGCAAAAAGAAGCGGTGGTTACCGAACTGAATGGTGTCTTTAACGAGGCAGCTGTGGTTGTTGTCGCTGAATACAGTGGTCTCACTGTGGCGCAAATGACTGAGCTTCGCGTAAAGATGCTGGACGCCGGTGCCAGCTTCAAAGTGACTAAAAATCGGCTTGCGCGTCTCGCTCTTGATGGCACGGACTATAGTTCCCTGTCCGATAAACTGAAGGGTCCTGTGGGCATCGCTTATTCAAGCGATCCCGTCGCGGCGCCGAAAGTTGTTATGGACTATGCAAAGGGAAACGAGAAGTTTGTCGTTATTGGCGGTGCAATGGGCACAACGGAACTCGACCCTGCCGGGGTCAAGTCTCTTGCGAGCCTGCCGTCATTGGACGAACTTCGTGGAAAGCTGGTCGGGTTGCTGCAGGCGCCTGCGACGAAAATCGCTGGTGTCCTACAAGCTCCTGCTGGTCAGTTGGTCCGTGTCCTGGCGGCGAAAGCCGAACAGGGTTAGATGTAATAGCCAGTTAATATTGAAACTAAACCGCTAGGTTTACCTGAGGAGAATAGTACAATGGCCGATCTCGAAAAGATTGCCGAAGATCTTTCCAGCCTGACAGTGCTGGAAGCAGCAGAACTTGCAAAACTTCTGGAAGAAAAATGGGGCGTTTCTGCTGCGGCACCGGTTGCAGCTGCTGCGGCTCCGGGCGCAGGTGGTGGCGACGCCGCTGCTGCTGAAGAAAAAGACGAATTTGACGTTATTCTTGCCGCTGCTGGCGAAAAGAAAATCAACGTCATTAAAGAGGTTCGTGCGATCACGGGTCTTGGTCTTAAGGAAGCAAAAGACCTCGTTGAAGGTGCACCGAAAGCCGTTAAGGAAGGCGCACCAAAAGACGAAGCTAACAAAATTAAAGAACAGCTCGAAGGCGCAGGCGCAACTGTTGAACTCAAATAATCAGTTGCGATGTAGCGACCTTTGGGTAGCTAAGGTTACAACGGGGAAGGCGGCTTTTGCTGCCTTCCCCGCAGCCGCTTTCTAAGCAGGCAAGCGGCTGTCCGGCGGGAATTTAATCACGTGGCGTCTCCAACGGCCTTAAGTTTGGAGAAGAATTTGCAGGAATTTCAAGAGATTAGATCATTTTCTCTGATTTCAGGAAAATCCGGCTCGCAGCCTTTTTAACAAAGGTTGTTTTTTAGTTGGCCAAGAAACATACGGGGATTTGGCATGGGCATATTGCAGTCGTTCACCGGTCGCAAGCGCGTTCGTAAAAACTTTGGAAGCATTGAGGCGGCAACAGAAATGCCGAACTTGATTGAGGTACAGAAAACCTCTTACGATGCGTTTTTAATGCAAGACACGCCGCCCGATGCGCGCGGCGACGAAGGTCTTCAATCCGTTTTCAAATCCGTTTTTCCAATCAAGGATTTTGCCGATACGGCAAGCCTTGAATTTGTTTCCTATGAATTTGAAACTCCGAAGTATGACGAAGAAGAATGTCAGCAGCGTGGCATGACCTTTGGCGCGCCGCTAAAAGCGACGCTGCGCCTGATCGTCTTTGAAGTGGATCCGGATACAGAAGCGAAATCTGTCCTCGATATCAAGGAACAGAGCGTCTACATGGGCGATATGCCGCTTATGACGGATAAAGGTACATTCATCATTAACGGCACAGAGCGTGTGATCGTTTCCCAGATGCACCGTAGCCCCGGAGTGTTCTTCGACCATGACAAGGGTAAAACCCATGCCAGTGGCAAGCTCCTGTTTGCGGCGCGCGTAATTCCTTACCGTGGTTCATGGCTTGATTTCGAGTTCGACGCGAAAGACATCGTTCATGTTCGTATCGACCGTCGTCGCAAGCTACCGGTTACGGCGCTTCTGCAGGCGCTTGATATGAGTCATGAGGATATTCTGAGCTATTTCTACGATCGCGTAGATTATAAGTTGGAAAAGAAGGGCTGGCGGACACCGTTCAACGTGGATCGGGTTCGTGGCAGTCGCCTGATCCGTGATCTTGTTGACGCGGATACTCAGAAAGTCGTCGCTGAAGCAGGCACGAAAATTACTCAGCGCCTCGCCAATAAATTGATGGACGAAGGCCTGAAAGACATGCTTGTCGGTCATCTTGATCTCGTGGGTCGCTTCATTGCGGAAGACTTGGTCAATGAAAAAACTGGTGAAGTTCTGGTTGAGGCTGGCGAAGAGTTGACAGAAGCTCTTATCGATCAACTCGAAGCTTCCGGATTCAAGGAAATTCCGACACTCGATATCGATAATGTGAATGTTGGCCCATACATCCGTAATACGCTTGCCGTAGACAAGAGCAGCACCCGTGATCAGGCGTTGGTTGATATCTACCGTGTGATGCGCCCGGGTGAGCCACCGACCGAGGAAACGGCCGAAGCTTTGTTCAAGGGCCTCTTCTTTGATTCGGAACGCTACGATCTATCTGCTGTTGGCCGGGTGAAGATGAACCTTCGCCTTGACCTCGATGCGGAAGACACCGTGCGGGTTCTGCGTAAAGAAGACATTCTTGCCGTCGTGAAAACCCTGGTCCGCCTGAAAGACGGCCACGGGGAAACTGACGATATCGATAACCTCGGCAACCGGCGTGTTCGCTCCGTTGGTGAGTTGATGGAAAATCAGTACCGTATTGGACTGCTCCGCATGGAGCGTGCCATTCGGGAACGGATGAGTTCGGTTGAGATTGACACCGTCATGCCGCATGACTTGATCAATGCGAAACCGGCGGCTGCTGCGGTGCGTGAATTCTTTGGCTCCAGCCAGCTCAGCCAGTTTATGGACCAAACAAATCCGCTGTCGGAAATTACCCATAAGCGTCGTCTATCCGCGCTTGGCCCGGGCGGCCTGACCCGCGAGCGGGCCGGCTTTGAAGTTCGGGACGTGCATCCGACCCATTATGGTCGAATTTGCCCGATTGAAACGCCGGAAGGGCCGAATATTGGTCTGATCAACTCGCTTGCGACCTTTGCACGAGTGAACAAGTATGGCTTTATTGAAAGCCCGTATCAGCGTGTGGAAAATGGCAAGCTGACCGGTGATGTTAAATATCTCTCGGCGATGGAAGAAAGCAAGCATACCATCTCTCAGGCCAACGCGGCTCTGGATGAAAACGGTATGTTTACCGAGGATTTTGTGCGTTGCCGGGCGCAGGGCGAATATGTCGTCGCCAAGCCTGAAGATGTCACCTATATCGACGTGTCGCCAAAACAGCTGGTGTCCGTCGGTGCGGCGCTTATCCCTTTCCTTGAAAACGACGATGCGAACCGCGCCCTTATGGGTTCGAACATGCAACGTCAGGCGGTTCCGCTCCTGCGGGCCGAGGCTCCATTTGTTGGTACTGGTATGGAAGAGCGGGTTGCGCGCGATTCCGGTGTTGCGACGGTCGCCAAACGGGCCGGTATTGTCGATCAGGTGGATGCCACCCGTATCGTCATTCGTGCAACAGAGGAGGAAGACCTCAGCAAGTCTGGTGTCGATATTTATAACCTGCTGAAATTCCAGCGGTCGAACCAGAATACCTGTATCACCCAGCGGCCCTTGGTGAAGGTCGGCGACAAGGTGGACGCTGGCGATATTATCTGTGACGGACCGTCTACGGATCTTGGTGAATTGGCGCTTGGCAGGAACGTGCTGGTCGCGTTTATGCCGTGGAATGGGTATAACTTCGAAGACTCGATTCTCATCTCCGAACGGATTGTGAAGGATGACGTCTTCACCTCGATCCATATCGAGGAATTCGAGGTTATGGCACGGGATACGAAGCTTGGCCCGGAAGAAATTACCCGCGATATTCCGAACGTCGGTGAAGAGGGGCTTAAAAACCTCGACGAAGCCGGTATCGTTTATGTTGGTGCGGAAATCCAGCCTGGTGATATTCTTGTTGGCAAGATCACGCCGAAGGGTGAAAGCCCGATGACGCCGGAAGAAAAACTCTTGCGCGCCATCTTCGGTGAAAAGGCATCCGATGTTCGTGATACCTCCCTGCGATTGCCTCCGGGTGTTGCCGGTACGGTCGTTGAGGTGCGCGTCTTTAACCGCCATGGCGTTGAGAAGGACGAGCGTGCGCTCGCCATCGAACGCGATGAGATCGAACATCTGGCAAAAGACCGCGATGACGAAAAAGCCATTCTGGAACGGACAATTTATGACCGCCTGAAAGGTCTGCTTGTCTCTCAGAAAGTTGCCTCTGGCCCGAGCGAGTTCAAGGCTGGCGAGGAAATCGCGTCCGAGAAGCTGATGGACCTGCACCCAGGTGTCTGGTGGCAGATCAGTGTCAAGGACGACGGCGCCATGGAGAAAATCGAGCAACTCAAGAAGCAGTATGACGAAGCAATCGGTGGCTTGCGTGCTCGCTTTGAGAACAAGGTCGACAAGCTACAGCGCGGTGATGAGTTGCCACCAGGGGTGATGAAGATGGTTAAAGTCTTTGTTGCTGTGAAGCGCAAGCTTCAGCCTGGTGACAAGATGGCCGGTCGTCATGGTAACAAGGGTGTTATCTCCCGGATCTTGCCTGAAGAGGATATGCCGTATCTTGAAGACGGGAAGCCTGTTGATATCGTGCTGAACCCACTTGGCGTGCCATCACGTATGAACGTTGGACAGATTCTGGAAACGCATCTCGGTTGGGCCAGCCATGGTATTGGCACCCAGATTACTGAGATCATGACCCGTATCCGCCTTGGCGCTACTGACTTGAACCCACTTAAGTCCAAGCTACAAGAGGTCTATGGCGACGAAGAGTATGAGGAAAAAATCTCCGGCATGTCCGATGAGCAGTTCCTTGAACTCGGTGGTAACCTCACCAACGGTGTGCCGATGGCGACTCCGGTTTTTGACGGTGCCAAGGAAGATGATATTAACCGTCTTCTTGAGGTCGCAGGTCTTGATACTTCCGGTCAGGTCACACTTGTTGACGGCCGGACGGGCGAGACCTTTGATCGGAAGGTGACGGTGGGCTATATCTATATGCTGAAACTGCATCATCTGGTCGATGACAAGATCCATGCACGGTCAATTGGACCCTACAGCTTGGTTACTCAGCAGCCGCTAGGCGGTAAGGCGCAGTTCGGCGGACAGCGTTTCGGTGAGATGGAAGTTTGGGCCCTGCAGGCCTATGGCGCCGCCTACACCCTGCAGGAAATGCTGACCGTCAAGTCGGACGACGTGGCAGGCCGGACGAAAGTCTATGAAGCCATTGTCCGTGGTGACGATACGTTTGAAGCCGGTATTCCGGAAAGCTTCAACGTTCTGGTCAAGGAAATGCGATCCTTGTGCCTGAATGTCGAACTTTCACAGATTGGTTACTGATTGAGTTGGTCCCGGGTCATTCCGGGACCAATTGATACGTTGGTCACAGACAGTTATTTTTTAAAGGCCGCTTTATCGAGCGCCTCCCGGGGACCCCGGGGTTTAAAAGGAGAGATGGTCCATGAATGAGTTGATGAACCTTTTTGGTCAGCCACAGGGCACTCAGGCTTTTGATGAAATCCGAATTTCTATCGCCTCGCCGGAACGGATCCGGTCTTGGTCGTTCGGTGAAATCAAAAAACCCGAAACCATCAATTACCGAACTTTCAAGCCAGAAAAAGACGGTCTTTTCTGCGCGCGGATTTTTGGTCCGATCAAGGATTATGAATGCCTGTGCGGTAAGTACAAGCGGATGAAATACCGCGGGATTACCTGCGAAAAATGTGGCGTAGAGGTTACCCTGTCGAAGGTTCGCCGCGAACGCATGGCGCATATCGAACTGGCATCGCCGGTTGCGCATATCTGGTTTCTGAAATCACTTCCTTCCCGTATCGGTCTTTTGCTCGATATGACATTGAAGGATCTGGAACGCATTCTTTATTTCGAAAACTATGTGGTTGTCGAGCCGGGCTTGTCCCCGCTTAAACAGTTCCAGCTGCTGAGTGAAGAAGAGTTTCTCGACGCGCAGGATGAGTATGGCGAAGACGCTTTCACTGCCAGTATTGGCGCAGAAGCAATCCGCGATATTCTTTCTTCGCTTGATCTGGAATCGATCCGCGATGAAATCCGCGAGGAAATGGCGACGACAACGTCCGAAGCCAAGCCGCGCAAGCTCGCCAAGCGTCTCAAGATCATTGAAGCATTCATGGAATCGGGCAATCGTCCCGAATGGATGATCCTGCAGGTCATTCCGGTCATTCCGCCGGAACTGCGCCCGTTGGTCCCACTTGATGGCGGCCGGTTCGCAACCTCTGACCTCAACGATCTTTATCGCCGGGTAATCAACCGGAACAACCGTTTGAAACGGCTAATCGAGCTGCGCGCGCCGGACATTATTGTCCGGAACGAAAAGCGTATGCTTCAGGAATCTGTTGATGCGCTGTTTGATAACGGCCGCCGCGGTCGGGTGATCACAGGTGCGAACAAGCGTCCGTTGAAATCCCTCTCTGACATGCTGAAAGGCAAGCAGGGCCGATTCCGTCAGAACCTGCTCGGTAAGCGCGTTGACTATTCTGGTCGTTCCGTGATTGTGGTGGGGCCGGAGCTGAAGCTCCATCAATGCGGTTTGCCCAAAAAGATGGCGCTTGAGCTATTCAAGCCCTTTATCTATGCCAAGCTTGAACTTAAGGGCATGGCGGCAACCGTCAAGATGGCGAAGAAGCTGGTCGAGAAGGAACGCCCGGAAGTCTGGGATATCCTCGAAGAGGTTATTCGGGAACATCCGGTTCTTCTTAACCGTGCGCCGACGCTTCACCGTCTTGGTATTCAGGCGTTTGAGCCGGTCCTTATCGAGGGTAAGGCGATCCAGCTTCATCCGCTCGTTTGTACGGCCTTTAACGCCGACTTTGACGGTGACCAGATGGCGGTTCATGTGCCGCTCTCGCTCGAAGCACAGCTTGAAGCCCGCGTTCTCATGATGTCAACCAACAACATCCTGAGCCCGGCAAGTGGCAAGCCGATCATCGTGCCGAGCCAGGACATTGTTCTTGGCATCTATTACTTGACCATGGATATTGCCAATGATCCGGGTGAGGGGATGGTGATTGCCGATGTAGCGGAAGCCCAGCACGCGATCGACAACAAAATTCTGACCCTGCACAGCAAGATCAAAACGCGTATCACAGTCGTACAGGAAGATGGCACGGAAGTCCGCAAAGTCGTGGATACGACCCCGGGCCGGATGCTGATTGAAGAAATTTTGCCCAAAAATGCAAAAATAAGTTTCGATCTGATCAACCGCTTGCTGACCAAGAAGGAAATCACTCAGGTGATTGACGAGGTTTATCGTCATTGCGGTCAGAAAGAGACGGTTATATTCGCCGACAGGATCATGGGCCTCGGCTTTGCGCATGCCTGCCGTGCCGGTATCTCCTTCGGCAAGGATGATATGCGCATCCCCGAATCCAAGGACAAGCTTGTTGAGGATACCCGTAAACTCGCCGAGGAGTATGAACGCCAGTATTATGATGGTCTGATCACTCAGGGTGAGAAGTACAACAAGGTAATCGATGCCTGGTCACAATGTACGGATCGTGTCGCTGACGAGATGATGAAAGTCATTGAAGCGGTGGAAATGGACGAAAATGATCGTCAGGTTGGCATTAACTCTATCTTTATGATGGCCAACTCTGGTGCCCGTGGTTCCGCAGCCCAGATGAAACAGCTTGCCGGTATGCGTGGCCTGATGGCGAAACCGTCTGGTGAAATTATCGAGACGCCAATTATCTCCAACTTTAAGGAGGGGTTGAGCGTTCTTGAATATTTCAACTCCACCCATGGTGCCCGTAAGGGTCTGGCGGATACCGCACTGAAGACCGCAAACTCCGGTTATCTGACCCGCCGGTTGGTGGACGTGGCCCAGGACTGTGTCGTGATCGAAAGAGATTGCGGGACCGAAAATGGTGTGACGGTTCGCGAAGTGGTGGAAGGCAGCGATATTATCGCGACATTGAGCGATCGTCTGCTCGGGCGGACGGCGGCTGTTGATGTTGTCAACCCGACAACCGGCGAAGTGATTGTCGGCGGCGGGGAGATGTTCGACGAAGCAAGCTCGCTTCTTGCGGAAACCTCCGGCGTTGAACAGGTTCTGATCCGTTCGGTTCTCACATGTGAGACCAAGGGCGGTATCTGCGGTAGCTGTTATGGTCGTGATCTTGCGCGCGGAACGCCTGTCAATATTGGCGAGGCCGTGGGCGTTATCGCTGCCCAGTCAATTGGTGAGCCGGGTACCCAGCTTACTATGCGGACGTTCCATATTGGGGGGACGGCGCAGGTGGCGGAAGTCTCCTCCATCGAAGCTTCCCATGAAGGTACGATCAAGATTGAAAACCGGAATGTTGTTGTGAACAGCAGCGGCAATCCGATTGTCATGGGCCGGAACTCGGAATTGGTTCTGGTCGACGATAACAATCGTGAAAGAGCACGTCATCGGGTTGCATATGGCACACGACTGATGGTTGACGAAGGTGCGAAGGTCAGTCAAGGAGACAAGCTTGCTCAGTGGGATCCGTTCACTACACCAGTGATCACGGAGCTTGAGGGTAAGGTTAGCTATAAAGACCTTGTCTCCGGTGTTTCCATGGCCGAGCAGGTCGACGAAGCAACTGGTATTGCTCGGAAAATTGTCGTTGACTGGAAATCCCAGCCGAAAGGCAGCGATCTTCGCCCGCGCATTACCCTGCGTGGTGATGATGGCGAACTTCTTACTCTTCCGAGCGGTCATGAGGCCCGTTACTTCCTTCCGGTGGATGCTATTCTGTCGGTTGAAGACGGGGCGGATGTTCAGGCTGGTGACGTTCTGGCGCGTATTCCGCGTGAAGGTTCCAAGACGAAAGATATTACCGGTGGTCTGCCACGGGTGGCCGAGCTTTTCGAAGCTCGTCGTCCGAAGGACCATGCGATTATCGCCGAGGCGGATGGCTTTGTCGAATTTGGCAAGGACTACAAATCGAAACGTCGTGTGTCGATCCGTCCTGAAGAGGAAGGTGCGGAGCCGGTCGAGTATCTTATTCCAAAGGGCAAGCATCTTGCGGTCAATGAGGGCGACTATGTTCGGGTCGGCGATTACCTCCTCGATGGGAATCCAGCGCCGCATGACATTCTGAAAGTTCTGGGTGTTGAGGCGCTTGCAAACTTCCTGATTAATGAAATTCAGGACGTTTATCGTCTGCAGGGCGTGAAGATCAACGATAAGCATATCGAAGTGATCTGCCGTCAAATGCTGCAGAAGATCGAGATTGAGAAGCAGGGCGAGAGCTCCTTCCTGATCGGCGAGCATATCGATCGTGAAGAGTTTGAAGGGCAGAATGAGAAACTTGTCGCGGCCGGTAAAGCACCGGCAGAAGGCAGCCCGATTCTGCTCGGTATCACGAAAGCCAGCCTGCAAACAAATTCTTTCATCTCGGCCGCGTCCTTCCAGGAAACGACACGGGTTCTGACGGAAGCGTCTGTTGCCGGCAAGAAGGATACGCTGATGGGTCTGAAAGAGAACGTCATCGTTGGTCGTCTGATCCCGGCGGGTACGGGTTCCCAGATGAACCGCCTGAAAATGGTGGCAGCGAAACGCGACAAGGAAATTCAGGATAACGCCGAAGCGGCGGCGAGTAAGCTTGAGTCGGCAGGAACAGCAGAAGCCTCTGTCGCGGAATAGTGCCTAAAGAATCAGTCTTTTTGATGTGGTGAGCCACGCCATAAAGACGGAAAAAGGGAAGCGGCGCCTCTCAACGGGCGCCGTTTTCTGTTAACCCGATACATATTTAACGATCTAGCGCGGCAAAATCATATGCATGATCAAGGAATCGCCCTATTTTCCTCCAAATTGAGGGTGAGGGGAGGTCTAAGTTGGCGGCATAAAGAGATTAACGAAAATGCAATCTTTTCTGCTTGACTGCATAGGGCCTCGCCCATATATTGCGCGCTCCTGACAGCAGTCGTGTACTAAATTTTCCGTGTGTCGTCAGGATTTTGAAAAAAACACACGTGTTAAGTCTCTTCGGGTGGACGCAAAAAACCTGACCGCGAGCAGAGCCGCAGCTGCACGCGGCTGTTCTGTTTGCGGCAACGCATGATAGGAAGAAGAATGCCTACTATTAATCAGCTGATTAGAAACCCCCGCAAGGCGCCGGTTTCGCGCAATAAAGTGCCCGCCATGGAGGCGTGCCCGCAGAAACGTGGTGTTTGCACGAGAGTTTATACGACGACTCCGAAAAAGCCGAACTCCGCTTTGCGTAAGGTCGCACGTGTGCGCCTGACCAATGGATTCGAAGTGACGAGCTATATTCCGGGTGAGGGTCATAACCTTCAGGAGCATTCAGTTGTTCTGATCCGTGGTGGTCGTGTAAAGGATTTGCCGGGTGTTCGTTATCATATCATTCGTGGTGTGCTGGATACGCAAGGGATTGCGGATCGTCGCCAGCGTCGCTCCAAATATGGCGCGAAGAAGCCGAAATAAGGAATTTAATATATGTCACGTCGTCACGCAGCTGAAAAACGCGAAGTTCTCCCTGACGCCAAATTTGGGGATGTTGTTCTGACCAAGTTCATGAACTCCCTCATGTTTGATGGGAAAAAATCTACCGCCGAGGGCATTGTCTATGGTGCTTTTGACGTAATTGAAAAGAAGACCGGTTCAAGCCCCGTGGAAGTTTTCCATGAAGCGCTCGACAAGGTGAAGCCGGATATCGAAGTGCGGTCCCGTCGTGTGGGTGGCGCTACGTATCAGGTGCCTGTCGAAGTTCGTTCGGAACGCGGTCAGGCTCTTGCCATCCGTTGGTTGATCTCAAGCGCTCGTAAGCGCTCTGAGGTGACGATGGTGGATCGTCTTTCCGGGGAAATTCTTGATGCATCAAACGAACGTGGTGGTGCCGTCAAGAAACGTGAAGATACACATAAAATGGCGGAAGCGAACCGTGCGTTCGCCCATTACCGCTGGTAATTGAATTTAACGACGCAAGCTTGATCTAGGATTTCAGACATGGCACGCACAACGCCCATCGAAAGATACCGCAACATTGGGATTATGGCCCATATTGACGCGGGTAAGACGACAACCACGGAACGTATTCTGTACTACACAGGTGTGTCTCACAAAATCGGTGAGGTGCATGATGGTGCGGCGACTATGGACTGGATGGAGCAGGAACAGGAGCGCGGTATCACGATTACGTCTGCTGCGACGACTTGTTTCTGGAAAGATCACCGTATCAACATCATTGATACTCCCGGCCATGTTGACTTCACAATTGAAGTAGAGCGGTCTTTGCGGGTGCTCGATGGTGCGGTCGCCGTATTTGATGGCGTTGCTGGTGTTGAGCCGCAGTCCGAGACTGTTTGGCGTCAGGCTGATAAGTATCGCGTGCCGCGTATGTGTTTCGTCAACAAAATGGATCGTACCGGCGCAGACTTTTACCGTTGCGTTGAAATGTTCAAGACCCGCTTGGGTGCGAAACCGCTCGTGTTGCAGCTCCCTATTGGCTCCGAAGCTGAATTCGAGGGTGTGGTTGATCTGATCAAGATGCAGGAAGTCGTCTGGACGGGTGAAGAAATGGGCGCGTCTTTCGAGTACCGCGACATTCGCCCCGAACTTGCCGATAAGGCCGCTGAGTATCACGAAGTCATGGTTGAGACGGCCATTGAGATGGATGAAGCGGTTCTTGAAGCTTATCTTGAAGGCGAGGAGCCGAGCGAGGAGACTTTGCGCGCTTGTATTCGTAAAGGTACGCTGGCCGCGACTTTCGTGCCGGTCCTGACTGGAACGGCGTTTAAGAACAAAGGTGTTCAGCCGCTCTTGGATGCTGTGATCGAATTCATGCCGTCGCCGACGGACATCGGTGGTACGCACGGTATTGACGTTAAAACCGAAGAGGATATCGAGCGTCTTCCCTCAGACGATCAGCCTTTTGCTGGCTTGGCGTTTAAGGTGATGACCGACCCCTTTGTTGGTTCTTTGACATTCGTTCGTGTTTATTCCGGTGTGCTTGAAGCGGGTACGCAAACATTGAATTCTGTCAAGAACAGCCGCGAGCGTGTTGGCCGTATGCTGCAGATGCATGCAAACAGTCGAGAAGATGTGAAAGAAGCTCGCGCTGGTGACATTGTCGCCATTGCAGGTCTGAAGGATACGACGACAGGTGATACGCTTTGCGACTCATCCAAGCCGGTCATTCTGGAGCGGATGGAGTTTCCGGAGCCTGTGATCGAGATTGCGGTTGAGCCCAAAACCAAGACCGACCAGGAAAAAATGGGTGTTGCCCTTAATCGTCTTGCTAAAGAAGATCCGTCTTTCCGGGTTTCTTCAGACATAGAAAGCGGTCAGACGATTATTAAGGGAATGGGTGAGTTGCATCTCGACATTATTGTCGATCGCATGAAGCGCGAGTTTGGTGTTGAAGCTAACATTGGTGCGCCTCAGGTGGCGTATCGTGAAAGCATTACGCGCGAAGCAGAGCTCGACTACACTCATAAGAAGCAGTCCGGTGGTTCTGGTCAGTTCGCTCGCATCAAGATTGTAGCCAAGCCAGGCGAGCCGGGCGCGGGTTTCACTTTCAGCGATACTATTACCGGTGGTTCGGTGCCGAAGGAATATATTCCAGGCGTTGAAAAAGGTATTCGCGATATTGTCGAGACCGGTGTGCTTGCGGGTTTCCCGCTCATCGATGTGGATGTCACCCTTATTGACGGTGCCTATCATGACGTCGATAGCTCGGTCATGGCCTTTGAAATTGCGGGTCGGGCGGCAATGCGTGAAATTGCCCCGAAAGCCGGCCTTCGCCTGCTGGAACCGATGATGAAGGTCGAGATTGTGACGCCGGACGAGTATATCGGTGATGTGATGGGCGACTTGAACAGTCGCCGCGGTCAGGTGACCGGAACCGAACCGCGCGGTGTCGCGCAAGTCGTTAATGCCATGGTGCCACTTGCCAACATGTTTGGCTATGTGAACAACCTGCGCTCCCAGACACAGGGTCGCGCTACCTTTTCCATGGTGTTTGATCATTATGAACCAGTGCCACAACACGTATCAGACGAAGTTCTGGCGAAGTTGGCGTAACGCAATTAGCTGAGGCAGCCGGAAATAACGGAGAGATAAAATGGCCAAAGAGAAATTTGATCGTAGTAAACCGCATGTAAACATTGGAACGATTGGTCATGTTGACCATGGTAAGACGACGCTGACGGCGGCGATTACGAAAGTTCTGGCAGAGCAGAGCGGGGGTGCTGCGTTTGCGTTTGACGAAATTGACAAGGCGCCGGAAGAGAAGGCGCGCGGTATCACGATTTCGACAGCCCATGTTGAATATGAGACGGCGAACCGTCACTATGCGCATGTGGATTGCCCGGGCCATGCTGACTATGTGAAGAACATGATCACGGGTGCGGCGCAGATGGACGGCGCGATCCTGGTTGTGTCTGCAAACGACGGCCCGATGCCCCAGACACGCGAGCATATCCTGCTGGCCCGTCAGGTTGGTGTTCCGGCGCTTGTCGTCTTCATGAACAAGGTTGACCTTGTCGATGATGAAGAGCTGATCGAACTTGTTGAAATGGAAATCCGCGAGCTTCTGTCCGAGTATGATTTCCCGGGCGACGATATTCCGATCATTGGCGGTTCTGCACTTGCCGCTCTTGAAGGCCGGGATGACGAAATCGGCAAGGAAGCGATCCTGAAGCTGATGGAAGCGGTTGACGCGTCTATCCCGCAGCCGGAACGTGAGATTGACAAGCCATTCCTGATGCCGATTGAGGATGTGTTCTCGATCTCGGGTCGTGGTACGGTTGTGACCGGTCGTGTTGAAAGCGGCATTGTGAAGGTTGGTGAGGAAATCGAGATTGTCGGCATTCGCCCGACGACGAAGACGACCTGTACGGGCGTTGAGATGTTCCGCAAGCTTCTGGATCAGGGTCAGGCTGGCGACAACGTGGGTGTTCTCCTGCGTGGTACGAAGCGTGAAGATGTTGAGCGCGGCCAGGTTCTGGCGCATCCGGGATCAATTACCCCGCATACGAAGTTCAAGGCAGAAGCCTACATCCTGACGAAGGAAGAGGGCGGTCGTCATACACCATTCTTCACGAACTATCGTCCGCAGTTCTACTTCCGGACGACGGACGTGACGGGTGTTGTGTCTCTTCCCGATGGGACGGAGATGGTGATGCCAGGTGACAATGTGACAATGGATGTCGAGCTGATTGCTCCGATCGCCATGGATGAAGGTCTGCGCTTCGCCATTCGCGAAGGCGGCCGTACCGTCGGCGCTGGCGTCGTCGCATCCGTAACCGAATAAGTTAATTTTGACAGCCCCTTGTGGGGCTGTCTTGTTTCTCTTCTGGAGTGACCAGAGTAATGGAAAACCAAAATATCCGCATCCGCCTGAAAGCGTATGATCATCGTGTTCTCGATGCTTCGACAGGTGAAATTGTAAATACGGCCAAGCGCACGGGTGCTCAGGTTCGTGGACCTATTCCGCTGCCGACGCATATCGATAAATATACGGTCCTGCGCGGCCCGCATATTGACAAGAAGTCGCGGGAACAGTTCGAAATCCGGACCCATAAGCGGCTTTTGGATATCGTTGAGCCGACACCGCAGACGGTGGACGCACTGATGAAACTGGACCTCGCCGCAGGCGTCGATGTGTCCATCAAATTGTTGGGGTGATCGAAATGCGTAGTGGATTGATCGCAAAGAAACTGGGGATGACCCGGGTTTTCGCGGAAGACGGGACCCATATTCCGGTAACCGTTCTTGCTGTTGATAACTGTCAGGTCGTCGCTCACCGGACAACTGAGACTCATGGTTATAACGCCATGCAGCTCGGGGTTGGCAAGGCAAAGGTCAAGAACGTCAATAAGGCGTTGCGCGGCCATTTTGCCAAGGCAGAAGTTGAGCCGAAAATGAAACTGGCTGAGTTTCGTATTGAGGGTGATGGCTTCGTCGATGTTGGTGCGGAAATCACGGCGGATCATTTTGTGTCTGATCAGTTTGTTGATGTTGTGGGCACCAGTATCGGTAAAGGTTTTGCCGGCGCCATGAAGCGCCATAATTTCGGCGGCATGCGGGCCACTCATGGTGTGTCCGTATCCCATCGTGCGCATGGTTCTACTGGTCAGTGTCAGGATCCGGGCAAGGTCTTCAAGGGTAAGAAGATGGCCGGTCACATGGGTGCGGCACGGGTTACGACGCAGAATTTGAAAGTGGTCTCAACGGATAAGGATCGCGGATTGGTTCTTATCAGGGGTGCCGTTCCAGGTTCCAAAGGATCCTGGGTCTTTGTCGCGGATGCCGTGAAAAAGGCGCGTCATAGCGATGCCCCTTATCCGGCCGCATTTGTTGCAAAGGGTGGAAAGCCAGAGCCAGTTGAAGAAACAGCTCAGGCTGATACGCCTGCCGAAGAGACTGTCGCCGCCGATACGGCGACGGAAGAATAAGGGACGGCTCAGATGAAGGTAAATGTAATTAACCTCGACAACAAAAAGGCCGGTGATATTGAGCTGGCTGATGAGGTCTTTGGCTTGGCGCCGCGCGCCGACCTGCTGCAACGCATGGTTCGCTATCAGCTGGCGTCGCGCCGGTCTGGCACCCATAAGACAAAGGGTGTTGCGGAAGTTTCTGGCACCGGTCAGAAGCCGTTCAACCAAAAAGGCACTGGTCGTGCCCGTCAGGGTCAGAAGCGTAACCCGATTCAGCGCGGTGGTGGTGTAGCCCATGGCCCGGTTGTTCGCAGCCACGCCCATGACCTGCCGAAAAAGGTTCGTAAACTGGCCCTGAAGACAGCGCTTTCCGCCAAACAGGCAGAAGGAAAGCTAGTCGTCGTGGACGAGTTGAATGCCAAGGGCATCAAGACCAAGGATATGGCCGTGAAGTTCAAGGCGCTCGGTTGGGATTCGATCCTGATCGTGGATGGGGCGGAAATGGAAAAGAACTTTGCTCTTTCCACCCGCAACCTGCCGAAAGTGGACTTGCTGACGTCAAGCGGCGCTAATGTATATGACATTCTTCGCCGTGACACTCTTGTGCTGACGAAAAGCGCAGTAGAAAGCCTGGAGGCTCGACTGAAATGAACCAGGAAAATCTATATGACATCCTGCTGGGCCCGGTTGTGACTGAAAAGTCAACAATGGGATCAGAGTTTAATCAGGTGACATTCCGTGTCGCACTGGATGCGACGAAACCTCAGATCAAAGAAGCAGTTGAAAAACTCTTCGATGTCAAGGTCACGAACGTGAACACCAACCGCACCAAGGGTAAGGTTAAGCGTTTCCGGGGCCATATTGGCAAACGGTCTGATTACAAGAAGGCAATTGTGACCCTTGCTGAGGGTCAGGCCATCGATGTGACGGCGGGGATTTAGACTATGGCGTTGAAGAATTATAAACCGACAACACCTTCTCAGAGGGGATTGATCCTTGTTGATCGGTCCGACCTGCATAAGGGAAAGCCGGTCAAAGCCCTGACTGAAGGGTTGTCCGGAAATGGTGGTCGCAATAACCACGGCCGGATCACCGCGCGTCGTCGCGGCGGCGGGCATAAGCGGACTTACCGTATCGTGGATTTCAAGCGGAACAAGTTTGATGTCCCGGCAACGGTGGAACGGCTTGAGTATGACCCGAACCGGTCTGCCTTTATCGCGCTGATTCGCTACGAAGATGGCGAGCAGGCGTATATCTTGGCGCCGCAGCGAATTTCTGCGGGTGACAAGGTGATTTCTGGCAAGAATGTCGACATCAAGCCGGGCAACGCGATGCCGATGAAGAACATGCCGGTTGGTACCATCATCCATAATGTGGAGATGAAACCGGGAAAAGGTGGCCAGATGGCACGTGCCGCGGGCACCTATGTTCAACTTATCGGCAAGGATGCGGGTTACGCGCAGCTTCGTCTGGCATCCGGTGAGCAGCGTATTGTTCTCGGTGAATGTATGGCGACGGTTGGAGCGGTTTCCAATCCGGACCAGAAAAACATCAAGCTTGCGAAGGCGGGACGGTCCCGCTGGCTTGGTAAGCGCCCGTCGGTTCGTGGTGTAGCCATGAACCCGGTGGATCATCCACATGGTGGTGGTGAAGGCCGGACTTCCGGTGGTCGTCATCCGGTTTCCCCATGGGGTGTGCCGACGAAGGGTAAACGGACTCGTTCAAACAAGTCCACGGATAAAATGATCATGCGGCGCCGTCCGCTGAAGCGGAAGAAGTAGGAGCGCAAACATGGCACGTTCTGTATGGAAAGGTCCTTTTGTCGACGGCTATCTGCTGAAGAAAGCGGAAGCTGCACGCGAGAGCGGCAGAAAACAAGTAATCAAGATCTGGTCTCGCCGGTCGACAATTCTCCCGCAGTTCGTGGGGCTTACCTTTGGCGTTTATAATGGCCAGAAGTTTGTACCGGTTCTGGTGGATGAAGACATGGTGGGTCACAAGTTTGGGGAATTTTCTCCCTCACGGACATATTACGGCCATGCGGCTGATAAAAAGGCTCGGAGAAATTAATCATGGGTAAAGCGTCACTCACGCGGCAACTTAAAGACACGGAAGCGCGCGCCGTTGGCAATCGCATTCGCGTAAGCCCACAGAAAATGAACCTGGTGGCTAGCCTCATTCGTGGAAAATCTGCTGAAGCGGCATTGACCGAACTCAGTTTTTCCAAACGCGGGATTGCACCGGATGTACGCAAAGTGTTGCAGTCCGCAATTGCGAACGCGGAAAACAACCATCAGCTGGACGTAGATCAGCTCTATGTTTCCGAAGCCTATGTGAGCAAGTCCCTGGTGATGAAGCGCATGCGGCCACGGGGACGGGGGCGTTCAAGCCCGATCCTGAAACCTTTCAGCAATATCACGATTATTGTTCGTGAGCGCGAGGAGCAAGAGTAATGGGTCAAAAAGTAAATCCAATTGGCCTTCGGGTCGGTATCAACCGGACTTGGGATTCACGCTGGTACGCCAAAGATAACTACGCCAAGCTGTTGCATGAAGATGTGCGCATTCGCGAATATCTGGAAAAGCAGCTGGAGCAGGCGGGCATCAGTAAGATCGTGATTGAACGTCCGGCCAAGAAGGCCCGGATCACAATCTATTCGGCGCGCCCGGGTGTCATCATTGGTAAGAAGGGCGCAGATATTGAAAAGCTTCGTTCCGCAATTGCCAAAATGACGAGCTCTGAAGTGCATTTGAATATCGTCGAAGTCCGCAAGCCGGAAATTGATGCGAAGTTGGTTGCTGAGAATATTGGTCAGCAGTTGGCGCGTCGTGTTTCCTATCGTCGGGCGATGAAGCGGGCGGTTCAGTCGGCTCTGCGTCTTGGCGCGGAAGGTATCCGGATCAACTGTGCCGGTCGCTTGGGCGGCGCGGAAATTGCGCGAACGGAATGGTATCGCGAAGGTCGTGTACCACTGCATACACTGCGCGCGAATATTGATTATGGAACCGCTTCGTCCTTGACGACTTATGGGATCATTGGGATCAAGGTCTGGATCTACAAAGGTGAGATTCTGGAGCATGATCCGATGGCTCAGGACAAGATTGCGGAAAAACAACAGGCTGGTGGCCGTCCTGCGGGTCGTCCCGGCTCCCGTCGGAATTAAGTAAAGGGGTGATGTCATGCTTCAACCGAAGCGCACAAAATTTCGTAAAGCGCATAAAGGGCGCTTGAAGGGAGTAGCAACTTCAGGTACAACGCTGAACTTCGGCGCATATGGCCTGAAAGCTGTTGAGCCCGGACGTATTACCGCACGGCAGATCGAGGCGACTCGACGTGCAGTAACACGCCATATCAAGCGAGCTGGACGTGTCTGGATCCGTATCTTCCCGGATGTGCCCGTATCCAAAAAACCCACCGAAGTCCGGATGGGTAAGGGTAAGGGTTCACCGGAATATTGGATGGTCCGCATTCAGCCCGGAAAAGTAATGTTTGAACTTGACGGTGTTCCACTCGAAATCGCCCGTGAGGCGTTCGAGAGGGGAGCGGCTAAATTGCCGATCAAAACCCGTTTCGTGACCCGCATTGGTGAAGGAAATTGACCATGAAAGCACAGGATTTACTGGGCAAAACGGCTGATGAACTTAAATCAGAACTGCTTCAACTGAAGAAGGAGCAGTTCAATTTACGCTTCCAGCAAGCCAGTGGACAATTGGAGAATACGGCGCGCCAACGCTAGGTGCGGCGGGATATCGCCCGCATTAAAACGGTGATGTCAGCTAGCGCTGCGTCTTAGGAGAGAAAACGATGCCAAAGCGTATCCTGCAAGGAACAGTTGTCAGCGACAAGAATGATCAAACCGTCGTTGTTAAAGTCGATCGTCAAGTGATGCATCGGCTATATAAGAAGTACATAGGCCAGTCGAAAAAGTACCACGCCCATGACGCGAAAAACCAGTTTAAGACAGGGGATACAGTCCGTATTCAGGAATGTGCTCCCTACTCGAAACTGAAGCGTTGGGAAGTTCTTTAAACGTCGCTTAAGTAAACAGTGTTGATACCAAACGAAGGTAAACGACTATGATTCAGATGCAAACCAACCTGGAGGTCGCCGACAACTCCGGCGCAAGGCAGGTGCAGTGCATTAAAGTTTTGGGTGGTTCAAAACGGAAAACTGCTTCTATCGGGGACGTGATTGTTGTCTCTGTGAAGGAAGCGATTCCGCGCGGCCGCGTCAAAAAAGGTGACGTTCAGAGAGCTGTCATCGTGCGCACAAAAAAGGAAATTCGCCGGACCGATGGAACGGCAATTCGCTTTGATAGCAACGCAGCCGTGCTGATCAACAAGCAGGGTGAACCGGTTGGGACCCGTATTTTCGGCCCGGTTACGCGTGAGCTCAGAAGCAAGAATTACATGAAGATTATTTCCCTCGCGCCGGAGGTTCTCTAATGGCTGAAAAATTCGCAGTGAAAAAGGGCGACAAGGTCGTTGTGCTCACAGGCAAGGATAAGGGCCGTACAGGCGAGGTGCTGAGCGTTCGTCGCAAAGACCGGCGCGTATTCGTGTCTGGTATCAATATGGTGAAACGCCATACGAAACCGAGCCAAGCAGACCAGGGTGGCATTGTCGAAAAAGAAGCGGCAATCCATATCTCGAATATCGCATTGCAGGATCCGAAGGATGGCAAGGCGACCCGTGTTGGTTACAAAAATCTTGATGACGGCCGGAAAGTTCGCTTCGCCAAGCGCTCCGGTGAAGTCATCGATATATAGAGGGCAGTTCGATGACGACGCCAAGACTTAAAACATTATATAACGAGGAACTGCGGAAGCAGCTTCAGGGCAAATTTTCTTACGCCAACGAGATGCAGATTCCAAAGCTGGAAAAAATTGTCATCAATGTTGGGTGCGGGGAAGCGGTCGCCGATTCTGAAAAAGATCAAATCGGTTGAGAGCGAGCTTGCAAAGATTTCCGGTCAGAAGCCGGTTGTCACTACTGCCAAGAAATCCGTTGCTACCTTCAAATTACGTGAAGGAATGCCAATCGGAGCAAAAGTAACGCTGCGCAAGAGCCAGATGTATGAGTTTCTTGACCGGCTGATTAATATCGCGCTCCCGCGTGTTCGGGATTTCCGCGGTGTGTCTGAGAAAAGTTTCGACGGCCGGGGCAACTATGCCATGGGCCTGAAGGAACAAATTGTTTTCCCGGAAATTCATTACGATGATGTAACGGACGTACGGGGAATGGATATCGTAATCTGCACGACTGCCAAAACCGACGAAGAGGCTCGTGAGCTTCTGAGTGGTTTCAGCATGCCGTTCAAGATTAATTGATCCTAGGAGTTAATTAAAATGGCTAAGAAAAGTGCTGTCGAAAAAAACCAGAAGCGCCGCCGTTTGGTTGAAAAATTTGAGACCAAACGCGCTGAACTGAAGGCGATGAGCAAGAATGAAGAGCTGCCGCAGGAAGAGCGTTTTGCGGCGCGTTTGAAATTGGCAGAACTGCCGCGGAATTCGTCCAAGACACGTGTTCGCAATCGCTGCGAACTCACCGGTCGTCCGCGCGGTGTTTACCGTAAATTGAAACTATCCCGTATTGGCCTGCGCGACATGGCGTCCAATGGTCAAATTCCGGGCATGGTTAAATCGAGCTGGTAGGGAGATACAGAAATGTCATTAAGTGATCCCCTCGGCGATATGCTGACCCGTATTCGCAACGGTCAGCGAGCCATGAAAAGTTCAGTTAAGAGCCCGTCTTCAAAATTGCGCCTGAATGTGCTTGAAGCGTTGAAGCGTGAAGGCTTCATTCGCGGATATGACGTGGCTGAGCCTGAAAAGGGCAAGCCTGAAGTCACCATTGAACTGAAATATTATCAGGGCAAGGGCGTGATTGAACATGTCAGCCGTATTTCAAAGCCTGGTCGCCGTGTTTATAGTGGCGTGAAGGATTTGCCGACCATACGTAATGGTCTGGGCGTTGCCATTCTATCCACCCCGAGCGGTGTTTTGTCAGACAATGAGGCACGCGATGCCCATGTCGGTGGCGAAGTACTGTGTAAGTTGTACTAGGAGCTATTATGTCTCGAATTGGAAAACATCCGGTGACAATCCCTTCTGGTGTGGATGTCCAGCTCTCCGGTAGCGATGTGACCGTCAAGGGTAGCAAGGGCGTGCTGAGCATGACCTTTGTCGATGACGTCGTCGTGAGCCGTGAAGATGACCAAATAACGGTTAAGCCTCGTACGAATAATATTCGGGGCCGCCAGATGTGGGGGCTGCAGCGTACATTGCTGAGCAACCTCGTTGAAGGCGTCTCGAACGGCTTTACCAAAACACTGGAAGTTGTCGGCGTTGGTTACCGTGCGGCGGTACAGGGAAAGACATTGAAGTTGAACCTCGGGTTCAGCCACGACGTTGACTTCCCGATCCCGGAAGGTATTGAGATTAAATGCCCCCAGCCGACGGTGATTGAAATCTCCGGTGCTGACAAGCAGCAGGTTGGTCAGGTTGCGGCGGTTATCCGGTCTTACCGGAAGCCAGAGCCTTACAAGGGCAAGGGTGTCAAATATGCGGACGAGTATATCTTCCGCAAAGAAGGCAAGAAGAAGTAGGAACCGATTATGGCAAACTCAAAAGAATTGTTCGACCGCCGTCGGCGGAGAAATCGGACCCAGCTTCGCAAGGTGTCTTCTGGTCGTCCGCGGCTGTCTGTACACCGTACGCTTCAGCAGATTTATGTTCAGGTTATTGACGATGCCGCAGGCAAGACAATCGCGTCTGCCTCCAGCCTTGAAAAAGACCTGCGCAGCAAGCTGAAAGGCGGTAACAAGGAAGCTGCAGCGGCAATTGGCAAGCTGATTGCCGAGCGGGCCATCAAGGCCGGCGTCAAGGAAGTCGCGTTTGATCGCGGCGGATACAAATATCATGGCCGGGTCAAAGCCCTTGCCGACGCTGCCCGTGAGGGCGGCCTGTCCTTCTAGGGGAATTGACGATGTTGAGACCTGATCAAAACGAAAAAGGCGATTCAGAATTCGTCGACAAGCTGGTTTACATTAACCGTGTGGCCAAAGTTGTAAAAGGTGGCCGTCGTTTCGGTTTTGCGGCTTTGGTTGTTGCTGGTGACCAGAAAGGCCGCGTTGGCTATGGTCACGGTAAAGCCCGTGAGGTCCCGGAAGCCATTCGTAAGGCAACGGAAGCTGCAAAGCGCAACATGGTGCGTGTACCGCTTCGTGAAGGCCGGACACTGCATCACGATGTCCAGGGTCGCTTCGGCGCGGGCCGTGTGGTTCTTCGCTCAGCTCCGGCTGGTACCGGTATTATCGCAGGCGGTCCAATGCGTGCCGTTTTCGAAACACTGGGCGTACAGGATGTAGTGACGAAGTCTATCGGAACTTCCAACCCCTACAACATGGTCAAAGCAACATTCGAAGCCTTGAAGGCGATGAACTCCCCGAGAATGATTGCGGCAAAACGCGGCAAGAAAGTCTCTGAGGTGGTAGGTCGCCGTGGTGCCGATGCAGCAAAGGAAAAGGTCGATGGCTAAATCAACGATCAAAGTTACCCAGACGGGCAGCCCGATCGGTCGCCCAAAGAACCAGCGGGCAACGCTGGTTGGTATGGGGCTGAATAAAATGCACCGGACGGTGGAACTCGAAGACACCGACGCCGTTCGCGGCATGATCCGCAAGGTGAATCATCTGGTACAGGTGGAAGAGTCCAAATAGGACTCCGCCGGTCTGATTTAAGGAATATTGAACATGCGTTTAAATCAATTAGCCGACAACAAAGGCAGCACCAAGAATCGGATGCGTGTTGGTCGGGGTATCGGTTCCGGCAAGGGAAAAACCTCCGGATCCGGCCAGAAGGGTCAGAAATCACGTTCCGGCGTCGCCATCAAGGGATTTGAAGGCGGTCAGATGTCGATCTATCGTCGTCTGCCGAAGCGCGGCTTCAAGAACATTTTCAGCAAGAACTTCGCTGTGGCGAACATCGGCCGGGTACAGGCTGCGATTGACGCGGGTAAGCTCGACCCAAAGGCAACGATTACGGCGGAACTGCTGCAGCAGGCAGGTGTTGTCGGTAAAATCGGTGATGGCGTTCGTCTGCTTGCAAAGGGTGAGCTCAAAACCAAAGTGAATTTCGAGGTTGCCGGCGCATCTAAATCTGCACTGGAAGCAGTCGAGAAGGCCGGGGGTAAAGTCACCCTTCTGACGCCAGCCCCGGCAAAAAGCGAGTAAATACATCGGCGGGGCGGTTTGAATCCGTACCTTCGGGAGAAATATTAAATGGCGTCAGCAGCAGAGCAAATGGCTTCTTCCATGAGTTTCGGTGCCTTTTCGAAGGCAACGGAACTCAAGAAGCGTTTATGGTTCACGCTCTTTGCCCTGATCGTTTACCGGATCGGGACATATATACCGATCCCGGGTGTCGATCCGACAATTCTGGCTGACGTTTTCGCACAGAATTCCGGGGGTATCCTCGGAATGTTTGACGTTTTTGCGGGTGGCGCGCTCGGTCGTATGACGATTTTCGCCCTCAATATCATGCCTTATATCTCGGCGTCGATTATCATGCAGTTGATGACCTCGATCTCGCCGCAGATGGCCCAACTCAAGAAAGAGGGCGAGGCCGGGCGTAAGAAGATCAACCAGTATACCCGCTACGGTACAGTTCTACTGGCCGCGTTGCAGGGTTATGGTATTGCCGCCGGTATTGAAGGCCTGACCCTTTCAAACGGGCAGTCTGCCGTGATTGACCCTGGCATGCAGTTCCGCCTGTTTACAGTGGTGACGTTGGTTGCAGGTACTGTCTTCCTGATGTGGCTGGGTGAGCAGATAACCGCGCGTGGCGTTGGTAATGGTATTTCGTTGATCATTTTTGCCGGTATTGTCGCAGAATTGCCAAGTGCGCTTGTCGGCACACTGGAATTGGGTCGTACAGGGGCTCTCTCTACTTTCGTTATCTTGCTGCTGTTGGTTATGGCAGTAGCCGTCATTGCTTTCATTGTCTTTATGGAGCGGGCGCAGCGCCGGATTTTGATTCAGTATCCAAAGCGACAGCGCGGTAACAAGACCTATGGTGGCCAGAATTCACATTTACCGCTCAAGCTGAACACGGCTGGCGTTATTCCGCCGATCTTTGCCTCTTCACTGTTGCTGATGCCGACGACGGTCGCAAGTTTCAGCGCAGGTTCAGGTCCGGACTGGCTGAACAGCCTGACAGCGATGCTGGGTCATGGGCAGCCGATTTATCTGATGCTCTATATTGCGGGTATCGTCTTCTTTTGCTTTTTCTATACGGCAGTTGTCTTCAATCCGGATGACACAGCTGATAACCTGAAGAAGCATGGCGGCTTCGTACCGGGCATTCGCCCCGGAAAACGGACGTCGGAGTATCTCGATTATGTCCTGACACGATTGACGGTTGTTGGCGCGGCGTATCTTTCTTTGGTCTGTATTTTACCGGAAATTCTCGTCTCTCAATGGGCGGTTCCTTTTTACTTCGGCGGAACATCCCTCCTGATCGTAGTGTCGGTCACCATGGATACGGTGGCGCAAATCCAAAGCCACCTTGTTGCCCATCAATATGAAGGGCTGATCAAAAAATCAAAGCTGGGGGGACGGCGTAGATGATTTTGATTCTTCTGGGACCGCCAGGCGCGGGGAAGGGAACTCAGGCACAGCGGTTGCAAGACAAGCATGGCCTGGTGCAGCTCTCAACTGGAGATATGTTGCGCGCAGCCGTAGCGGCAGGCACAGAAGTTGGCAAGAAAGCCAAGACTGTGATGGATCGAGGAGAACTTGTCTCCGACGACATAATGACGGGTATCATCTCTGATCGACTGGATCAGCCCGACTGTAAAAACGGCGTTATTCTTGATGGCTTCCCGCGCACCGAAGCGCAAGCGGAAGCGCTGGATGCGATGCTTGCGGAAAAGGGCCTCAAGCTTGATGCCGTTATCGAGATGAAAACCGACGACGATATACTGGTTGAGCGGATTACGGGTCGCTATACTTGCGCAAAATGCGGTGCGGGCTACCACGATATATTCCTGAAACCGAAGGTCGAAGGTGTTTGCGATAAATGCGGCGGGACAGAGTTTAGCCGACGTAGTGATGATAATGCCGAGACAGTGAAGTCACGGCTTAAGGCCTATCACGACCAGACGGCGCCTTTGCTTCCGTACTACCGGAGTAAAGATATCCTGAAGCAAGTTGATGGCATGGCCGGGATTGACGAAGTGACAGCAGAAATGGAAGCCGCTTTACAGGCAATCTAAACTGTTGACTAGGTAACACAAAATTATATAATCGCGCGCTTCTCAGGAGGCGCTTGAGATAACCGGGTCAGGACGACCCGTTTTGGTGATGAGGAGAAACTAGCGTGGCTCGTATTGCTGGTGTAAATATTCCGACGAATAAGCGGGTATTGATTGCACTGACCTATATTCATGGAATTGGCCCGGCAAAGGCCAAGGAAATTTGCGAGGCTGTCGGCCTCGCTCCGGAAATTCGCGTCAATGCGTTGAGCGATTCCGAAGTGGTGAAAATCCGCGAAACCATCGACGGCGATCATATCGTTGAAGGTGATTTGCGCCGTCAAACCTCAATGAATATCAAGCGTCTGATGGACCTTGGTTGTTACCGTGGCCTGCGCCATCGTCGTGGCCTGCCTGTCCGTGGTCAGCGTACCCATACCAACGCCCGCACCCGCAAGGGTCCGGCCAAAGCTATCGCTGGGAAGAAGAAGTAATATGGCACGTGAAAAAACACGCGTTAAACGCCGCGAACGTAAAAACATTATTTCAGGTGTCGCACATGTAAGCGCGTCCTTTAATAATACAAAGATTATGATTACCGATGCACAGGGCAACGCAATTGCCTGGTCGTCCGCTGGTTCGCAGGGCTTCAAGGGATCGCGTAAATCCACACCGTTCGCCGCGCAGATCGCAGCGGAGGACGCGGGCAAAAAAGCCATGGACCATGGTATGAAAACTCTTGAAGTTGAAGTCAAGGGACCGGGTTCCGGGCGCAGAATCGGCTTTGCGTGCATTGCAGTCTGTAGGGTTCAATATCACGTCAATTCGTGATGTGTCGCCCATTCCGCACAATGGATGCCGTCCGCCAAAACGCCGCCGCGTTTAACGGATTACTACATATCGATACGGGCTTTTGGCCTGTATTGCTATTTGTCTAGACGTCGCAGGTCCAAGGTGGGCCTGCAAAACTATGAGGTCATTACCGTGATTCAGCAAAACTGGAAAGATCTGATCCAGGCGAACCTCTCAGTAGAGCCGGGTGAGCAGAGCGATCGGGAAGCCACGATTATTGCGGAACCTTTGGAAAGAGGGTTCGGTTTGACATTGGGCAACGCACTTCGTCGCGTTCTTTTGTCGAGCCTACAGGGCGCCGCCATTACGTCCATTCAAATCGATAATGTTTTGCATGAATTCTCCTCGATCGCCGGTGTGCGCGAGGATGTAACGGATATCGTTCTGAACCTGAAGACGCTGGCAATCCGGGCGCATTCGGACGGACCGAAGCGTATGGTACTGAAAGCTTCAGGCCCATGTGAAGTCACATCCGGCATGATTGAAACCGGACCGGACATCGAGATTATGGACCATGACCAGGTTCTAATGACCCTGGATGACGGTGCGTCAATCTCCATGGAGATGAATGTCGATACCGGCAAGGGCTATGTTCCTGGCGTCAACAACCATCCGGAAGATGCTCCGATCGGTTTGATTCCGATGGACAGCCTCTATAGTCCGGTTCGCAAGGTTACTTACAAAGTTGAAGCCGCCCGTGAAGGGCAGGTGCTAGATTATGACAAACTGACTCTGAAAGTGGAAACAAACGGTACGGTTTCACCGGAAGATGCTGTGGCTTTCGCCGCACGCATCCTGCAAGAGCAGTTCCAACTCTTCGTGAATTTCGATGAGCCAGAAGAAGTTGTCGTCAAGGAAGAGAGCCAGGAGCCTGAATTCAACAGGAACCTGCTTCGCAAGGTGGACGAGCTTGAACTCTCCGTTCGCTCGGCAAACTGCCTGAAGAACGATAACATTGTGTATATCGGCGATCTTATTCAGAAGACCGAAGCGGAAATGCTGCGGACGCCGAACTTCGGCCGTAAGAGCTTGAACGAGATCAAGGAAGTTCTGGCGCAAATGGGTCTGCATCTCGGCATGGAAGTGCCGAACTGGCCGCCGGAAAACATTGAAGATATGGCCAAACGGCTGGAAGAACCTTTTTAGAACAGCAACACTCGCTGTGGAGTAAGAAAAATGCGGCACCGTAAATCTGGGCGCAAGCTCAATAGAACATCCTCTCATCGCAAGGCGATGTTTGCCAATATGGCGGCATCCCTGATCAAGCATGAGCAAATTCAGACGACCTTGCCAAAGGCGAAGGATCTGCGGCCTATCGTTGAAAAGCTTATTACGCTTGGCAAACGCGGCGATCTTCATGCACGTCGGCAAGCTCTGGCCGAATTGCATGAGAAATCTGCAGTCGATAAGCTGTTTTCCACGCTGAGTGAACGTTACGCAGAACGCAGCGGTGGTTATACACGCGTCCTGAAAGCGGGTTTTCGCACAGGGGATGCCGCGCCGATGGGTGTTATAGAACTGGTTGATCGTGACGTGGAAGCAAAGGGTCAGGATTCCGGCCCGGATCAGAACGCTGTCGACGAAGAAGAATTAGAGGCGGAAGCCGTAGCCTAAAACGGCCCGCACGTAGAAAAGGAAAAGGCAGTCCCCGGGGCTGCCTTTTTTTTCGCCCTGATCGCTGCCAAGCTGACAACAGCTTGAAAAACGCGTTAGTATGGGCATTTATACGAAGACATATTGAAATTCTCATGGAACCGGTTTTTACAGGCATGAAAAGATATATCCGGCAGATTGCATCCGGCATTTTTCTATTGGTTTTTGTTGGGTTCAATGCCCCAGTGCAGGCTGAGGATGCGGTCCCGCAAAGCCAAGCACAGATTATGTTGTCCTTTGCTCCGTTGGTGAAGAAGGCGGTGCCGGCGGTTGTCAATATCTTCACCAAGACGCGTGTAACCCAGACCAGGCCGAGCTTGTTCGATGATCCTTTCTTCAAACGGTTCTTTGGTGACAATTTTGGCCCACAGCGAAAGCGCCAGCAAATCCAGAATTCATTGGGTTCCGGTGTGCTGGTGGATAGTGAGGGAGTTATTGTAACCAACTATCATGTTGTCAGTGGTGCCGATGAAATCACCGTGGCGCTTTCCGATCGTCGTGAGTTTGATGCCCGCCTGATTGTTTCGGATGAGCGGACGGACCTTGCAATCCTGAAAATTGATGTGGAGGGAGAGAGGCTTCCTTTTCTGGAATTTTCCGATTCTGACACTCTTGAGATCGGCGATCTTGTCATCGCCATTGGTAACCCTTTCGGCGTCGGCCAAACTGTAACGAGCGGCATTATTTCCGCACTCGACAGAAGCGCGGGAGTTGCCAATGATATTCAGTCTTTTATCCAGACAGATGCCGCCATCAACCCCGGTAATTCCGGCGGTGCACTCCTGACCATGGATGGGAAAATTGCGGGCATTAATTCGGCAATTTTCAGTAAGAGCGGTGGTTCCCTCGGCATCGGGTTTGCCATCCCCGCCAATCTGGTGAAAGCCGTTCTTATCAACGGTCTTGAAACTGGGAAGGTCGTGCGTCCCTGGCTCGGCGCGAGCGGGCAGGAGATTACCGGCGACGTCGCCGATGGTCTTGGCCTTGAAAAGCCGGGCGGAGTGCTGATTAACCGTGTCCATCCTTATGGTGCTGCCTATCAGGCGGGTCTCCGGGTGGGAGACGTTATCGTCTCCATCGATGACAAGGAAATTCTCGGTCCAGAAACGCTTACCTTTCGGGTTGCGTCCAGTGTTATCGGCAAGATTGCGCGGCTCGCTGTTTATCGGGATGGGAAGCGGATGACGCTGGAGATGAACCTGCAGCCCGCACCGGAAATCCCAACGCGCAGTATAGAAACATTGACCGGTCGCCACCCTTTGTCAGGATCAGTGGTGGGAAATTTGTCGCCGGCCTATGCGCTGGAGCTGGGTCTCTCCGCTTTCTCGGAAGGCGTTGTTGTTGCCGCAACGACGAAGGGAAGTGTTGCGGAGCGATATGGTCTGCGGCCAAGGGATATTCTGTTCCGGGTCAACGGGGAAAAAATCACGGATATCGAACAGGCAAAACGCGTGCTAGAATCCGCCCAAGGAAGTTGGCAGATTGCGATTCGCCGGAACGGGCGAACATTGTCTTTCAAGGTTAGTTTATGACCAGCCTGTTTGATGCGGGTCTGCCCGACGATGAGTCCCATCGGCCGCTGGCGGACCGGTTGCGCCCCTCCCGTCTTGAGGATGTGGTGGGGCAGGACCATCTTTTGAAAAAGGACGCGCCGCTCAAACGTATGCTGGATGCTGGTTGGCTCGCGTCGATTGTCTTTTGGGGGCCGCCGGGATCGGGCAAGACGACAATCGCACGGCTGCTCGCCAAGGAAGTGGATATGCATTTTGAGCAGATTTCCGCCGTCTTTTCCGGTGTGGCGGATTTGCGCAAAGCTTTCGAGGCGGCAAAGATGCGGCGACAGGATGGCAAAAGAACTCTTCTGTTCGTCGATGAAATTCATCGCTTCAATCGCTCCCAGCAGGATGGCTTTCTGCCCTATGTGGAGGATGGCACGATCACGCTGGTGGGCGCGACCACTGAAAATCCGTCGTTCGAGTTGAATGGCGCCTTGCTCTCACGCTGTCAGGTGTTGGTCCTTAATCGCCATGACGAGGATTCTCTTCGTGTCCTGATGGAACGGGCGGAGGAACTGGAAGGTCGGCCCATCCCGCTTGATGAGGTGGCGAAGACGGCACTTCTGCAGCTTGCAGATGGGGACGGACGGTTTTTCTTGAATATGGTTGAGGCAGTTTTTTATTCAGGCGAGGAAATGCTCGACACTGAGGCGCTATCTCAGGTTATTTCCAAACGTGCCCCAGCTTATGACAAGGACCGTGACGGTCATTATAACCTGATCAGTGCACTTCATAAATCCTTGCGCGGCTCCGACGTGGATGCGGCGCTCTATTGGTTCTCGCGTATGATGGATGGCGGGGAGGATCCGCTTTATCTCGCGCGGCGACTCGTTCGGTTCGCGGTAGAGGATATTGGCATGGCGGATCCCAACGCGTTAGTGCAGGCTAATGCCGCGAAGGACGCCTATCAATTCCTCGGCTCACCGGAGGGCGATCTCGCAATTGCGCAATCGGTGATCTATCTCGCCACGGCGCCGAAATCCAACGCCGCCTATCGTGCCTTTAGCCAATCCAAGAAGGCGGCACGCAAGCATGGATCACACATGCCGCCCAAACATATCCTGAACGCGCCGACGGGAATGATGAAGGATCTGGGCTATGGAAAAGACTACGCCTATGATCATGATGCGGAAGATGGATTTTCGGGGCAGAGCTATTTTCCCGATGAAATGAAGCGCGAGCAGTATTATTCTCCGGTTGAGCGCGGGTTCGAGCGCGACATAAAGAAGCGCCTTGAATATTGGGCGAGACTGAGGGCGGAGAAGCAGGCCGGAAAGACAAAAAAATGAATATGTTCCTATCAGTGGCAATCGGCGGCGCGTTGGGTGCCTGCGCGCGTTACGGCGTCGCACAAATCATGCTGCGACAGCTAGGGCCGGGCTACCCTTATGGAACCTTACTTGTGAATATCGTCGGCTCTTTCCTGATGGGGGTGTTGATCGAACTGATTGCGCTGCGCTGGTCTCCCTCTCCGGAAATGCGCGTTTTGCTGGTGACAGGCTTTCTGGGCGGCTTTACGACTTTTTCTGCTTTCTCTCTCGACGTTGCGTTGATGGTGGAGAAGGGGGAGACACTCTCGGCGGCGAGTTATGTTTTAATGTCAGTTTTTCTATCTATTGCCGGGCTGTTCGCCGGCCTTCATTTAATGCGGGCGGTATTGTAATGAGCCGGGTTCAACATCTTATCGTGAGCGAGGACGAAGCGGATCAACGGCTCGATCGTTGGTTTAAGGCACATTTTCCGGGCCTTACCCACGGACAACTCGAAAAACTTCTTCGTAAGGGGGATATCCGGGTCGACAAGAAAAGATCAAAGGCGAATGATCGTCTTGAGGCAGGGCAGACAGTGCGGGTACCGCCTCTGGCGGATGATGTTTACAAACCGGTGCAAGCAAGAGGCCCGCGCGTGACGCAAGCCGAGAAACTCTCCGATAGGGATATCGCTGACATCCGGCAGATGGTCCTGCATATGGATGATGCCGTGATTGTCCTTAACAAGCCGGCCGGTCTTCCGGTTCAGGGCGGTAGTGGTCAGAACCGCCATATCGACGGTCTGCTGGAAGGATTGCGGTTTGACTATCCGGAAAAGCCACGTCTCGTACATCGTCTGGACAAAGATACATCTGGTGTCCTGGTGCTGGGCCGGACAAGGCAGGCGGCAAAGCATCTGGCGGAAGCATTCAAACGCCGCACGACGCGCAAGATTTACTGGGCCCTGCTTGTCGGTGTGCCAAAACCGCATGAAGGAACAATCAGCTATAACCTTGCCAAAATTGTTACCTCTAACGGAGAGAAGGTCGTTGTCGATCGGGAAGGGCAGACGGCAGTCACGGATTATTCCGTTGTTGAGGTCGCTGCACAAAAGGCCTGTTGGGTCGCATTCAAGCCACTCACCGGACGCACGCATCAGCTTCGTGTTCATGCGGTGGCGCTGGGCACGCCGATCGTTGGCGATGGCAAATACGGCGGCACGGAAGCTTTCCTGGACGGGATTGTCAGCAAGAAAATGCATCTGCATGCGCGGGAGATAACGATCTCGCATCCTGATGGGGGGGATGTCACGGTATCTGCGCCGCTGGATCGACATATGGCCGAGAGCTGGAAGCTGTTCGGTTTTCAGGAAAATGACTATGAAGATCCGTTCCTGGATATCGAGTTTTAGGCTCATGGGCACGGATTTTGCCGCTTTTGGCTTGACTAATGGCTTGGAATGACTAGATTTTCACGCATGATGAATTCGAACCGACTACTGAGCCTACGACTTATTGGCCCGGCACTCTGAACTTGGTGCCGGAGCGAAAGCTGTCCTATTCTCAAAATTGTCGGATAAACGAATGTGTGTAATGAAGACCTCTGGGTCGACCATCTCTGAAAATTTAAACGGTTCATGGCAGGAAGAGTGTCTTCACTCCTCCGGGGGGCTCTCTCGACTTCCAGGCGGTCGTTCGGATACGCGCGGCGTCCGGCGACCGTATGCAGGCTGCATTGAACTGAGTATATGAGAAACAAGGGGCGCATGGCGTCCAATCGAGACAAGAGGAATTCTAAAAATGACATTCACACCCGGCGACAAATATAAGGCATTCGAGCCGATTAATATTCCAGATCGACAATGGCCAACCAAGGTGATTGATAAGGCGCCGATTTGGTGCAGCGTGGATTTGCGTGACGGTAACCAGGCGCTGATTGAACCCATGGGGCATGAGCGTAAACTCCGCATGTTCCGCCATCTGGTGGAGCTTGGCTTCAAGGAAATCGAGGTCGGCTTCCCCTCTGCTTCCCAGACGGATTTCGATTTTGTCCGCTTCCTGATCGACGAAGGGGAAATTCCCGATGATGTGAAAATTCAGGTGCTGACCCAGGCACGTGAAGAGCTGATCCGCCGCACTTTCGAAAGTATCAAAGGTGCCAAGCAGGCGATTGTGCATCTGTATAACTCAACCTCTACCTTGCAGCGCCGGGTGGTGTTCGATCTCGATAAGGTTGGCATCAAGCAAATCGCAATCGAAGGTGCGAAACTGGTTCGACAGCTTGCCGATGAAATGCCGGAAACCTTGGTGCAGATGGAATATTCTCCGGAAAGCTTTACCCAGACGGAACTCGACTATGCCTGCGAAGTGTGCTCGGTCGTCATGGATATCTGGAAGCCGACGGTCGACAACAAGATCATCATCAACCTGCCTGCGACTGTCGAAGTTGCGAGCGCTAATGTCTATGCGGACCAGATTGAATGGATGCACCGCAATCTGCCTGATCGGGACAAGGTCCTGTTGAGCCTGCATCCGCATAATGACCGGGGCACCGGTGTTGCTGCCGCTGAATTTGGCATCATGGCAGGCGCCGACCGGGTGGAAGGCACCCTGTTTGGCAATGGCGAGCGCACCGGCAATGTCGATGTGGTGAATATCGCCATGAATATGTACACGCAGGGCGTTGATCCCGAGCTCGATTTCAGTGACATTAATGAGGTTGTCCGCACCGTCGAATATTGTAACCAACTGCCGGTCCATCCGCGTCATCCTTATGGCGGCGATCTGGTTTTTACGGCCTTCTCCGGATCGCATCAGGACGCGATCAAGAAGGGCTTCGGCGCGATGAAAAAATCAAACGATCCACTTTGGGCGATCCCTTATCTGCCGATTGATCCCGCCGACCTTGGTCGTAACTATGACGCGGTGATCCGGGTCAACAGCCAATCGGGCAAGGGCGGTGTGGCCTATCTGCTGGAGGAAGACTATGGGATTGAACTTCCGCGTCTGTTACAGGTTGAACTCAGCAAGGTGGTGCAGGGCGTGACCGATGAGACAGGGAAGGAGCTTTCCTCTGCGACGATCTTTGAAATTTTCGAAAATGAGTATCTCAACGCTAAGGGTGATATTGAATTTGTCGATCATCAGACGACAGTGGATACCCACGCATCCGAGCGGCGCAAACTGATCGCGACCATCCGCGAGAAGGGTAAGGAACGCACGGTCGAGGGTATTGGGACCGGTCCGATAGATGCCTATATGTCGGCCCTTAAGGACTCTTATGGCTTTGACCTCAAGGTCAATGATTATCGCGAGCATACAACCGGGTTCGGTTCTGACGCGGTGGCGGTGGCCTATGTTGAAATGCGCGATGACAAGGGTGAACCGATCTTCGGTGTTGGCCGTCATGCGAATATTGTAACGGCCTCTCTCAAGGCGATTACAAGCGCGGTAAACCGTTCGCAAAATCAGTAAGTTGATCAGGGCCGGTGATTTTTTCATCGGCTCTTTTTTACGGCAGGTATAGATGACAAATGCGTCTGATATTCTCGTGGTCTTCGATTGCGACGGCACGTTGGTTGATAGTGCACATAATGTTATCGCCTGTATGCGCGTGGCGTTTGAAGATGCGGACCTGCCTTCTCCAGCAGACCTTGATATTCGCCGAACTATCGGTCTCAATCCGGATGTGGCGGTGCGCCATCTGGCGCAAACCCCTTTGAGTGATACTCATCTGGAGAAAATTGTCAAAGGCTACAAACAGGCGTTCTTTCATCGGCGTTTGGAAGCGGATCATCACGAGCCATTGTTTGACGGCGTGCGTGAGGTGTTGGAATATCTCGCAAGCCGAAATATCGCCATGGCAGTCGCCACGGGGAAATCGATGCGCGGTGTGAATGCGGTGATTGAGCAGCATGGCCTCGATGGTTATTTTGGTTCCCTTCAGACACCCGATCATAACCCCGGCAAGCCGCATCCGCAGATGTTGGAGAAGGCAATGACAGCCGCTGGTGCGTTGCCGGGGCGAACATTTATGATTGGTGACACCAGTTTCGATATGATGCTTGCGAAAAATGCCGGATGCCGCGGGATTGGCGTGACTTGGGGCTATCATGATGATGCCGAACTGCTGGAAAGTGGCGCGGAGAAGCTGATCAATCGGTTTGATGAACTGCCGGAAATTGTGAGCGCAACGTGAAGGTTCATCAAAAAAACCAAGTCTAACCTTGCTTTTTCTTGCGTAATCGCTATAAGCCAAACGACTGTTAGGTTAAAGGCGCGAAAGCGAACAGGGATGAAACGCTTTTACAAAAAAGTGACGGCAGAAGAAGAGGGTGGGGCTTACTCCGTTCAGCTTGACGGGCGGGTGATTAAAACGCCGGCCAAGGCGCATTTGCGCCTGCCAACCCACGCACTTGCTGCCGCCATTGCTGAAGAATGGGATGCGCAGGAAACTGAAATCAATCCATCGACAATGCCGCTTATGCAGGCGGCGGCCACGGCCATAGACCGGGTCACGCCGCAGCGCAATAAGGTGATTGAGGAAATCGCAAACTATGGCGGGACCGACCTCGTCTGCTATCGCGCGACACACCCGCAAAATCTGGTGGAGCGGCAATTGGCGGCTTGGGACCCGATGCTGGAATGGGTCGAGCAGCGCCACAAGGTTTCACTTAAAACCTGTGAAGGCATCATGCATATACAGCAGCCGGAAGACTCATTAGCGCGGATGCGGGATGTCGTGGCGGCACAAAATGATATGACGCTTGCGCCACTTCATAATATAACTTCATTGTGTGGCTCTCTGGTGATCGCGCTCGCGTTGCTGGATGGGCGTATCACGGCGGAAGAGGCGTTTGAGATCAGCGAACTTGACGAAACCCATATGATGGAATTCTGGGGGTCAGATGCGGAAGCTGTTAATCGGCGGAACAATAACAAGAAAAGCCTTGCAGCAAGCGAGCGCTTTCTGAAATTAAGCGGCATTATTACCTGAGGAGGGGACATGCAGGACATCATTCAGCAGCTTGAAGAGAAGCGGGCCAGAGCGCGGCTCGGCGGCGGTCAGAAAAGGATCGACTCGCAACATAGCAAGGGTAAGCTTACCGCGCGCGAACGGATCAGCCTGCTTCTCGACGAAGGATCCTTCGAGGAATGGGATATGTTCGTCGAGCATCGCTGCGTCGATTTCGGCATGCAGGAAGAAACTGTCACAGGCGATGGTGTTATTACCGGCCACGGCACGATTAATGGCAAGCTGGTGTTTGTATTCAGTCAGGACTTCACCGTATTCGGCGGTTCCCTCTCTGAGTACCACGCCAAGAAAATCTGCAAGATCATGGATAAAGCTGTTCAGGTCGGTGCTCCGGTCATCGGCCTCAATGATTCTGGTGGCGCTCGCATTCAGGAAGGAATTGACAGTCTCGCGGGCTACGCGGAGGTGTTCCAGCGTAACGTGATGGCGTCCGGTGTTGTACCGCAAATCTCGGTCATCATGGGGCCATGCGCGGGTGGTGCAGTTTACTCCCCGGCGATGACAGACTTTATCTTCATGGTCCGCGACAGCTCCTACATGTTTGTGACGGGGCCGGACGTGGTCAAGACGGTCACGAACGAGACTGTGACAGCGGAAGAGCTTGGCGGCGCAAGTACACATACCAGCAAGTCATCTGTTGCCGACAACGCCTATGACAATGACATGGAAGTCCTGACGGAGGTTCGCCGTCTTGTCGATTTTCTCCCCTCCAGCAACCTGGAATCCTCGCCCGTTCGGGACAGCTTCGATGATCCGGATCGCAAGGAAAAATCACTTAACACGCTGGTTCCCGCCAATGCCAACAAGCCCTATGACATGATGGAACTGGTGGAGAAGCTGGTCGATGAAGGCGACTTTTTTGAAATTCAGCCGAATTTTGCGAAGAACATCATTACCGGCTTTGGCCGGATGGAAGGGCAGACTGTTGGCATCGTAGCCAACCAGCCGATGGTTCTCGCTGGCTGCATGGATATCGATAGCTCCAAGAAAGCGGCGCGGTTTGTTCGTTTTTGTGACTGCTTCAATATTCCAATCGTCACCCTTGTCGATGTTCCCGGCTTCCTGCCCGGCACGTCGCAGGAATATGGCGGCATTATCAAGCATGGTGCAAAGCTGCTCTATGCCTATGCCGAAGCGACGGTGCCGAAGGTTACTGTGATTACCCGCAAAGCCTATGGCGGGGCCTATGATGTGATGGCCTCCAAGCATTTGCGCGGCGACGTCAACTATGCCTGGCCATCGGCGGAAATTGCTGTGATGGGCTCCAAGGGTGCCGTGGAGATTATTTTCCGCTCCGAGATTGGTGATGAAGAAAAAATACAAAAGCGTACCGATGAATATCAGGCTCGCTTTGCCAATCCGTTCGTCGCCGGTCATCGCGGATTTATCGATGACGTGATCATGCCTAATAATACCCGGCATCGTGTCACCACATCACTGCGTATGCTTAAAAACAAACAAATGGAAAATCCGTGGAAAAAACACGGCAATATTCCGCTATAGGGTCGAAGGTAAAGGGAAAGAACAATGTTTAAAAAGATCCTGATAGCCAACCGTGGCGAAATCGCCTGCCGTGTTATCCGCTCCGCCCGTGCGATGGGCATCAAGACTGTGGCTGTTTATTCTGACGCGGATGATGGCGCCGTTCATATGCAGATGGCGGATGAGGCCGTGCATATCGGACCGTCTGCCGCCGCCGAAAGCTATCTCATTATTGAGAAAATCATCAGTGCCTGTAAGGAAACCGGCGCTGAAGCCGTGCATCCGGGTTACGGCTTCCTGTCTGAGAATCAGGCTTTCGCCGATGCGCTGGATGAGGCGGGGATTGCCTTTATAGGGCCGGGCAAGAAGGCCATCGCTTCTATGGGTGACAAGATTGCGTCCAAAAAGCTGGCGCTGGACGCCGGCGTCAATACCGTGCCGGGCCATATGGACTTGATCGAAGATGCGGAGCATGCCGTCAAAATCTCCAAGGAGATCGGTTATCCTGTGATGATCAAGGCATCCGCTGGCGGTGGCGGCAAGGGTATGCGGATCGCCCATGATGACGAGGAAGCACGCGAAGGTTTCCAGTCAGCCAAGAATGAGGCGATCAGCAGCTTCGGCGATGACCGTATCTTTATCGAGAAATTCGTCGTCGATCCGCGCCATATCGAAATTCAGGTGCTGGCGGACAAGCATGGAACCTGTCTCTATCTGGGGGAACGCGAATGTTCCGTCCAGCGGCGACACCAGAAGGTAATCGAGGAGGCGCCAAGCCCCTTCGTTGATGAAGATTTGCGTAAAGCCATGGGGGAGCAGGCGGTCGCGCTGGCCAAGGTGGTGGATTATCATTCTGCCGGAACGGTCGAGTTCATCGTCGGCAGCGACAAGAGCTTCTATTTCCTGGAGATGAACACCCGCTTGCAGGTGGAGCATCCGGTGACGGAACTGATCACAGGGATCGATCTCGTCGAGCAGATGATCCGAGTTGCCTATGGCGAGAAGTTGAGCCTGAAGCAAAAGGACATCAAGCTCACTGGCTGGGCCCTGGAGAGCCGCCTCTATGCCGAGGACCCCTACCGGGGCTTCCTTCCCTCCATTGGTCGCCTGAGCCGCTACAAGGTGCCGAAGGGGGATAACGTCCGGGTTGATACCGGTGTGACCGAAGGTTCCGAGATTACCATGTTCTATGATCCGATGATCGCCAAGCTGGTCACCTATGGTAAGGATCGTGATGAGGCGATTGAGGAAATGGGCCGGGCGCTTGATGCTTATGAAGTGAGCGGTATCGCCCATAACATCAATTTCCTGAATGCGGTTTGTAACCACCCGCGTTTCAAGGCGGGTAATCTCACGACTGGTTTTATTGCCGAGGAATATCCCGAAGGGTTCCACGGTGCGCCGCTTAGCGATGAAACCTATGAGAATCTTGTCGCCATTGCTACGCTTGTCCATTTACGCTCCGTCAGTCGATCACTGAAGCATGTGGTTGAGAAGACAGCCACGAAATGGGTCGTGAGCGAAGGCAAGGAAAAGTCCGTAGTGGTTTCGGCAGAAGATGCGAAAGGCGGCATCGAGGTGAAGATCGGGGGTCGCGTCATTGCGGTTCGTTCCAAATGGGAACCGGGCAAGCGGCGCATCAAGGCCAAGGTCAATGGCGTCAAGATGATTGCTCAGCTTTCACTCTTCCGGGGGCTATCCGATTGACTCATGGTGGTGCAGAAGTTGATCTCTCTGTCCGGACGCCAAATGCGGCGGCGCTTGCGGAAATAATGCCGGTCAAGATTGCACCGGATATGTCGAAATATCTTCTCTGCCCGATGCCCGGGATAATCGTCGCTGTCAATGTCAGTGAAGGCGATGAAGTAAAGGCCGGTCAGGCACTTGCTGTGGTCGAGGCGATGAAGATGGAGAATATTCTCCGTGCCGAGCAGGATGGCGTGATTTCCGCCGTGAAAGCAGGCGCAGGTGATGTCCTGGCGGTGGACGACGTTATTCTGGAATTCGAATAAGCTATCAGGCGGCTTCGGTCACGAGTGTGCCGAGGTCGCCGTTCTCTAAAAAGACCCGATTGAAGGCAGCCTTTAGTTCCATGTCGACTTCCGCCATGCTGACCGGAATTCCCAGATCGACAAGGGACGTCACCCCGTGCTCGGCAATGCCGCAGGGGACAATTCCTTCATAATGGCTGAGGTCGGGATCGACATTGATTGAGATCCCGTGAAAACTCACCCAGCGACGCACACGCACGCCGATTGCCGCGATCTTGTCTTCGCGAAACCCCTGTCCACCCAGACGCCAACCCGCTCACAGCGTTTTTCGCCCTTGATTTGATACTGCGCGAGTAACTCGATAACCCAGTCTTCCAAATCCTGCACATAGGCGCGGATATCCGCATTGCGCTTCTTTAAGTCCAACAGAACATAGGCGATACGCTGTCCGGGGCCATGATAAGTATATTGTCCGCCGCGGCCTGCGTTATAAACGGGGAATCGGTTCGGGTCTTTAAGATCTGCGGCATCTGCGCTGGTCCCTGCGGTATAAAGCGGGGGATGCTCCAGCAACCAGACCAACTCCCGCGCGGTTCCCTCGCGGATGGCCGCAACTCTGGCCTCCATTGCGGCAAGCGCCTCTTCATAGGGGATCGGCGCGTCAGATATTTTCCATTCAATTTCCTGCATGCTCGCTATATAGCATTTTCCAGCGAAACAGCAATATTTGGCGGTGGTTGTTCATCTTAATATCCTGTTAACCCTGATGGTTGATAATGGCCCATCTTCGGTTTACAGGAATTTACGGGCATGAGCGAGGAAGACAAGGCAATTGAAGGCGTTGATGTGGAACTCTCGGTAGTTCTGGGAAAAGCAGTCATGCCAATTCACCAGCTTCTGAAAATGGGGCGTGGCGCGGTTATCGAACTTGATGCCGGTGCGGATGACGATGCCGTTGTTCTTGCAAACAACAAACCGATTGCCTACGGGGGCATTATTATCGTTGATGATAACATCGGTATTTCGATCACCGATAGCTTCAAGACAAATCTCCCGGAATTTTAATTCATCGAATTTGTGATTCAGTTGTTGCGTGAGGGACAAACATTTGTTATTTCCCTCGTCCATTGTGCGGTCGTGGCGGAATTGGTAGACGCGCAGCGTTGAGGTCGCTGTCCGGTAACACGGGTGGAAGTTCGAGTCTTCTCGACCGCACCACTTCTCATATAGCCCATATCTGGCTGAAGAAGTTTTCCACAACAATTTCATGAAACTTTCCCCAACTACGTTATGATGGCGTGGTATAGGGATGTTCGCGTATTTCCTTAATATATTGATGCTGCTAATTTATTTATGGTGGTGTTATATATTGCCATCAGGTTGCAGCGGGCATCGATTTTTTCGGGAGATTGGGAGAGCATGGTGAAAGATATTTCTGAGAAGGCAATGGATTATCACCGGTTGCCTAAGCCCGGAAAACTGACCATTACGCCGACAAAGCCAATGGATACTCAGACTGATCTGGCTATGGCATATTCACCGGGCGTTGCGCATCCATGTCTTGCCATCGCGGATGATCCCGCTCAGGCCGCGGAACTAACTGCGCGCGGCAATCTCGTCGGTGTTGTCACCAATGGCACGGCAGTCCTTGGCCTTGGCGCGATTGGCCCGCTCGCCTCCAAGCCGGTGATGGAAGGGAAGGCCGTTCTTTTTAAGAAATTTGCCGGGATAGACGTCTTCGATATTGAATTGGCCGAGACAGATCCTGAAAAACTGGTTGATATTATTTCGGCGATGGAGCCGACTTTCGGCGGTATTAATCTGGAAGACATCAAGGCGCCGGAATGCTTTGTCGTTGAGAAGCTCTGCCGGGAGCGCATGAACATCCCTGTCTTTCACGATGATCAGCATGGCACGGCGATTTGTGTGGCAGCTGCCGTTTATAATGCGCTGCGCGTGGTCGAGAAAGATATTGCCGAAGTCAAGCTAACGGCCTGTGGGGCAGGGGCGGCAGCGCTTGCCTGCCTGAACCTGCTGGTCAGCCTGGGGTTGCCAAAGGAAAATATTACCGTCTGCGATATTCATGGTGTTGTTTATAAAGAGCGTACGGTCGAGATGGACCCATATAAATCTGTCTTCGCCGTGGATACGAACAAGCGAACCTTGGCAGATGCCATGCATGGCGCAGATATATTCCTCGGCTGTTCTGGTCCCGGTGCGTTGAAGCCTGAGATGGTGGAGACTATGGCCGAGAAGCCGATCATTCTGGCACTTGCCAATCCGACACCGGAAATCCTGCCCGAGGAGGCCAAGGCGGTTCGGCCGGATGCTATTATCGCGACGGGACGCTCGGATTATCCGAACCAGGTCAATAACGTCGTTTGTTTTCCATATCTCTTTCGCGGTGCCCTTGATGTGGGCGCGACGGAAATCAATGAGGAAATGAAAATCGCCGCGGTCAAGGCCATCGCCAATCTCGCAATGGCGGAACAATCGGATATCGTCTCGAAAGCATATGGCGGCGCGCAGGCGTGTTTTGGCCCGGAATATCTTATCCCGACGCCATTTGATCCGCGTCTTTATCTGGAAGTCTCCTTCGCCGTTGCAAAGGCGGCAATGGAAAGCGGCGTTGCGACTCGCCCCATAGAAGATCTGGAGAAGTACCACCAGCATCTTTCGCATTTTGTTTATCGTACGGGTTTTGTCATGAAGCCGTTGTTCGATCGCGCGCGTCAGGAAATTATGAGCGTCGCCTATGCGGAAGGGGAGGAAGAGCGTGTCCTTCAAGCCGCTCAGACGGTCGTCGATGAAGAGCTGGCAAGGCCTATCCTGATCGGGCGAAGCAAAGTCATTGAATTCAGGATCGAGAAACTTGGCCTTCGTATCCGTCCCGGTGTTGATTTTGAGATTGTCGATCCTGAAGATGATCCGCGCTACCGGGAATATTGGCAGGCCTATCACAAACTGCGGGAGCGGTTTGGGGTCGATGTGGAAACCGCAAAGGCCCGCATCCGCACCAACACGACGATCATTGGCGCGATGATGGTTCATCTTGGTCATGCGGATGCCATGATTTGCGGAACCTATGGTAAATATGATCAGCATTACCGACGCGTCTCCGATATCATTCCGTTCCGGGAAGGGGTGCGTGATGCGTCAGCGCTGCATTTGCTGATCATGCCCGATCGCACCTTGTTTTTCACCGATACACAAATCAGCCATGAACATACGGCGGAAGAGCTCGCTGAGCTGACAATTCTCTCTGCGGAAGAAGTGCGACGATTCGGGATTGAACCCAAGGCCGCGCTCTTATCCTATTCTAACTTTGGCTCGACAGATATGCCGTCGGCACGGCGTGCGCGTAAAGCCCTTGCGATAATAGAGAAGCTGGCTCCCGAATTGGAGGTTGAGGGGGAAATGAAGGCTGATACGGCACTGATCCCTGCAATCCGTGAGGCGATTTTCCCTAATTCCCGGCTGCAGGGCGCGGCAAATCTTCTGGTTATGCCCAATCTGGATGCGGCAAATATCAGCTATAATATCGCGAAGAGCATCGGGCATGGCATAGCCGTTGGACCGATCCTGATCGGCATGTCAAAGTCCGTGCATGTGACGGCGGCGTCGATCACCGTACGCGGACTTGTAAATATGACGGCGATTGCCGCTGTTGATGCGCAAGATCATAAGGTTGGAAAAATGATGCCCGGACCAGTCGCGAGAAGAGAACGTCTGATAGAAGAAGGTTAATCATGACCGATGCGCAGGAACATAAAGACGACCTCCTCGATGAGGAGAACACTGCGCCTTCTTACGGTCTGAGCGATGAAATTGTTCAGGAAATACAGGGCGCCATAGAGCGCGACGACGCGTCTTTCATCCATGACAAGCTCGAGGATTGGCATTCCGCTGATATGGCGGATTTGATCGAGCAGTTGAAGCCGAAGCTGCGCCTGCCTCTGCTGAACATCATGGAAGGCCGGGTCGATCCGGATGTTTATTCCGATCTCGACGAGAATGTGCGTGAACATCTGGTCGATGATATGGAACCAGCGGAGATTGCCGCTTTCCTCAATGAGTTGGAGCTTGACGACGCAGTTGACGTGTTGGAGAGCTTTGAGGAAGAAGAGCAGCGCGAAGTTCTGAAGGAAATCCCGGCCGATGAGCGGGGGATTCTGCAGGAAGGTCTATCCTACGGGGAGGATAGTGCCGGCCGGTTGATGCAGCGTAACCTGATTGCGGTGCCGGAATATTGGGATATCGGCCAGACCATCGACTATATGCGTGATACCGAAGATCTACCTGAAGAATTCTACGAAATTTTTGTGGTTGATCCTCGGCATCACCCCATTGGCACTATTCCGCTCAACCGCGCCATGCGAAGCAAGCGCCCTGTTCAAGTCCGCGACATCATGGATACGGAGCAGAAGCTTATCTCGGTCGATATGGATCAGGAAGAAGTCGCCTATTTGTTCCAGCAATATCGCCTTACCTCCGCGGCGGTTGTTAATGATGATGGTGCGCTGATCGGTGTGATTACGGTTGATGACATCGTCGATGTTATCAGCGAAGAGGCGGAGGAGGATATCCTGCGCCTCGGTGGTGTGTCCGAAGATGACCTGTTCGGCAGTGTGATGTCGACAACAAAGGCACGTTTCCTGTGGCTTTTCGTTAATTTATTGACGGCCATTGCAGCCTCCATCGCGATTGGTTTATTCGACGCAACGCTAGAGGCTATTATCGCGCTTGCCGTTCTGATGCCCATTGTTGCCAGTATGGGAGGCAATGCGGGTACCCAGACGCTGACGGTCGCAGTGCGCGCCATCGCAACGAAGGAGTTGACCGCAGCCAATATGCTCCGAATCCTGCGTAAGGAGACCATGGTGGCGTTTTTGAATGGCAGTGTTTTTGCGGTTTTGATCGGCGTGATCGCCTGGGCCTGGTTCGATAATGTGCAGATAGGCTTGATTATTGCGCTGGCGATGATCATGAACATCCTAGTCGCCGCTGTCGCAGGGATGATCGTGCCGGTCACGCTCGACCGGATGAATATCGACCCGGCCATTGCCTCCAGCGTCTTTGTGACAACCGTGACCGATATTGTTGGCTTTGTTGCCTTTCTCGGCCTGGCGACGGTTGTCCTGCTCTAAATGTTGATTACCGCGCCCAATCGAGGTTTTCGCTGCGGCGCGCTCTGGATGCCAGTCATGGCTGGTCGCGAACATATGAAATGAATGAACTCGATCATTCTGTTTTTCCTTTGGCCAGACCAGCCCGATCACGCGATCAATGTTGATCCCTTCCACCGGCACAAGTGTAACGCCGGGCGCGTTTAAGGTATCTGGCATCATACAGAGCCCAAGGCCTGCGCCGACATATGCAAGAGCTTTTTCATCCTGATCAGTTCTGAAAACAATATGCGGATTGACACCTGCGCTGGAGAAGGACCGGGTTACTTCGGTCTCCGCTTCGCAATGGGACCGATGCAGGAAATCCAGTCCGTCCAACTCCGTCAAGGGGATCGCGTTGCGGTTGGCGAAGGAATGGCCGCTCGGGACGGCAAGCATATATTTCCAGTTATAAAGCCGCGTAAACTGAGCGTTGCTGACTTCTTCAGGGGGCGTAGAGATCGCAAGATCGATCCGCCCTTCATCAAGCCAGCGTTGTAGCTGAACTGGCGTGCTATCCTTTATGGATATCTGAATATCCGGATGGGCTTTCCCGAAATCATTTAGTAATGCTGCGATCCGTCCCGTAGGCGCACTTCGAAGCAAGCCCAACTGCAAACGCCGGATCGGGTTTTTTCGCGTGATGTCTGATTTTGCCGCGTTACATTCATATATTATGGTGCGGGCGCGGGGGAGAAATCGGCGGCCAGCCTCGGTCAACGATATCTTCCTGGATCCGCGGTTGAAAAGCGGAGTGCCAAGTTCCGTTTCAAGCTTTTTAATTCCTGCGGACAGTGTTGGCTGGCTCACGAAGGCGCGTTCTGCCGCGCGTGAAAAATTGCTGGTTTCGACAATGGCCAGAAAATATCTGAGCTGATAAAGATCCATACTATAGATAATATCAATAACTATGATTGAAACAAATGATTTTATCTATTGGAAGGAAACGCTTATATTGTCACCAAGCAATTGGGAAGGATTGACGGGTTATCGCCCCGGAACGGTCCTCAAATTCGGGAATAAGGCATGCAGACGGAATTCGAACCACGCAATCCGAATTATGATAGCGCTGTCCGTGATAGTTTCTCTCGGCAGCCCTATATGGCGGATATCGGTGCCCGGATTGATCTGATTGATCCGGGTGTATGTGAGCTGTCCCTAGGGTTGCGTCCGGGGCTAACGCAGCAGCATGGTTTTTTCCATGGCGGGTTGGTGGCGGCTCTTGCTGATTCCGCTGCGGGGTATGCCTGCTATTCACTCTTTCCCGAGAACAGCACGATTCTGACGACTGAGTTCAAGGTAAACTTCCTCAATCCCTCTCAAGGGGCGCGATTGAGAGCGCGGGGGCGAGTATTGAAGACGGGCAAGACATTATTTGTGTGCCAAGCGGATGTCTATTCGGACGGGGATAGTGGTGAAAAGCACTGCCTGACCGGTTTGTTTACGATGATGTGTCTGATGGGGAAATCGGACGCGTTAAACCTTGGCCGCGAAGTAGTATCGACATGAGTAGCATGACGCGCCATATTAGGTTTTGTCAGGCCATTTGCGTATTTTAAACCATCATTTAATCATCTTTTGAAGGTAGGGAATAACGATGTCAGCAATTAATTTTCCGGGTCTCAATTTCGGTCTTGGTGAGACGGCTGATATGATTCGCGATACGGTGTCCAACTTTGTCAGCGAAGAACTCGCCCCGAGAGCTGCGGAAATCGATGCCACCAACGAATTCCCCATGGATATGTGGCGGAAGATGGGAGATATAGGGCTTCTCGGGATCACCGTAGACGAAGCCTATGGCGGCGCTGGTCTAGGCTATCTGGAGCATTGTGTTGCGGTCGAGGAAATCAGTCGAGCGTCAGCCTCTGTCGGGCTATCCTATGGCGCGCACTCAAATCTCTGTGTGAACCAGATATCTCGTAACGGGACCGAGGCGCAAAAATCCAAGTATCTACCAAAACTGATCAGCGGAGAACATGTCGGCGCGCTGGCTATGAGTGAACCGGGCGCGGGCTCCGATGTGGTCTCAATGCGGCTCAGAGCAGAGAAAAAGGGTGATCGTTATATCCTGAATGGCAATAAATTCTGGATCACTAACGGCCCTGATGCGGATGTCCTTGTCGTCTATGCGAAGACCGCGCCGGACGCGGGCCCGCGGGGCATTACGGCCTTCCTCATAGAGAAGCATTTTGCCGGGTTTTCCACGGCGCAGAAGCTCGATAAACTTGGCATGCGCGGCTCCAACACCTGTGAACTGGTGTTCGAGGATTGTGAGGTGCCGGAGGAGAATATTCTGGGGCCGCTTAATGAAGGTGTGCGCGTATTGATGAGTGGGCTCGATTATGAACGCGTTGTCCTTTCCGCCGGACCGCTGGGCATCATGCAGGCCTGCATGGATGCGGTGATCCCGTATATTCATGATCGGGAACAGTTCGGCCAGCCTATCGGGACGTTTCAACTGATGCAGGGCAAGGTTGCAGATATGTATTCGACCATGAATGCCTGCAAGGCTTACGTCTATGCGGTTGCTAAATCGTGCGACCGGGGAGAGACGACGCGAAAGGATGCGGCCGGAGTAATTCTATATGCGGCGGAGAAAGCCACTTGGATGGCGCTGGAGGCGATCCAGGCGCTGGGCGGTAATGGCTACATTAATGATTATCCAACCGGACGGCTTTTGCGCGATGCCAAGCTCTATGAGATTGGTGCGGGCACGAGCGAAGTCCGGCGGATGTTGATCGGGCGCGAACTGTTTAACGAGACATCATAAAAATATAAAATAACCTGTTGAAAATGGAGAAGAAAATGAATGAAGATCCAATTGTCATCGTTGGTATGGCGCGGACGCCAATGGGCGGATTTCAGGGCGATCTTTCCGACGTAAAAGCCCCGGCATTGGGTGCTACGGCGATTAAGGCGGCGATGGACCGCGCTGGTGTGACCGGAACTGATGTCGACGAAGTGATCATGGGCTGTGTCCTGCCGGCGGGTCTCGGTCAGGCGCCAGCGCGTCAGGCCTCCTTCGGCGCGGGCATCCCCGACAGTGTGGGCTGTACAACCGTGAACAAGATGTGTGGCTCCGGCATGCGCGCTGCGATGTATGGTTATGACGCCCTCAAGGCAGGCAGCAACAATGTTGTTGTCGCGGGCGGGTTTGAAAGCATGACGAATGCCCCGTATATCCTGCCGAAAATGCGTACAGGACTGCGGCTCGGTCATGGCGATGTGAAGGATCATATGTTCCTCGATGGGCTTGAAGACGCTTATGAGGAAGGCCGACTGATGGGCAGCTTTGCGGAAGAAACCGCTGGCCTCTATCAGTTTACCCGCGAAGCGCAGGACTCATACGCAATTGAATCGCTGCGCCGGGCGAAACAGGCGACGGAAGATGGTACTTTTGCCGCCGAAATTACGCCGGTCACGTTCAAGACCCGAAAGGGTGATGTTACGATCGACAAAGACGAGCAGCCGCTCAAGGGCCAGCCAGATAAAATTCCAACGCTCAAACCCGCCTTCGCGAAAGATGGCACGGTCACGGCGGCAAACAGCTCCTCTATCTCAGATGGCGGCGCGGCACTGGTCCTGATGAAGGAAAGCGAGGCGAAGAGGCGTGGGTTGAATCCCATCGCGAAATTCCTCGCCCATTCGACCCATGCCCGTAAACCTTCCGAATTCACCATGGCACCAATCGACGCGATTCAGAAGGTGATGGACAAGGTCGGCTGGACGAAAGACGACGTTGATCTGTTCGAGATTAACGAAGCCTTCGCCGTCGTCACAATGGCGGCAATGAAAGACCTTGGCCTTGATCATGAGAAAGTCAATGTGCATGGCGGGGCTTGCGCGCTCGGCCATCCCGTGGGTGCATCCGGTGCACGGATTGTCGTAACACTTCTCTCTGCCCTGCAGAAATACGGTAAGACACGTGGTGTTGCCTCCCTCTGCATCGGCGGCGGGGAAGCGACGGCGATGGCACTTGAACTTGTCAATTAATCGCTGAGACCCACGCAAAATGGAGGAGGCTAGATGATTTTAACCGAAGAGCAGACCATGATCCGCGACATGGCGCGTGACTTTGCGCAAAATCGTTTGGCCCCTCATTCCGTAGAATGGGAAGATGCTGCTGCCATCCCGCGTAGCGTTCTGAACGAGATGGGAGCCCTCGGCCTGATGGGCATGACGGTGCCGGAAAGCTATGGCGGGGCGGCGGCTGACTATGTCTCCTACGCCCTTGCGCTGATAGAAATCGCAGGCGGTGACGGAGCGGTTTCTACGGTGATGAGCGTTAACAACTCACCCTGCTGCGCCGCGATTCTGCAGGAAGGAACCGAGGCGCAGAAAGAGGCTTTCCTCCCACAGCTTGCCAAGGGGGAAGAGATTGGCGCTTTCTGCCTTACCGAACCGCAGGCGGGCTCTGATGCGTCCGCGCTGAAAACCCGAGCCCGTAAGGAAGGGGACCATTACGTCCTGAACGGCACCAAGCAATTCATCACGTCGGGCAAGATTGGCGGAATTGCTCTGGTTTTTGCCGTCACGGATCCGGATGCCGGAAAGAAGGGAATTAGCTGCTTCATTGTACCGACGATCAGCGAAGGGTATCGCGTCGTCTCGGTTGAGAAAAAACTCGGTCAGAAAGCCTCCGACACCTGCCAGATCGCCTTAGATGATATACATATTCCTGCGGCGAATATGCTCGGGCCGGAGGGGGCGGGATATCGCATTGCACTCGCCAATTTGGAAACAGGGCGCATCGGTATTGCCGCGCAGAGCGTCGGTATGGCCGGCGCGGCACTGGCACATGCGTTGGCCTATGCAAAAGAGCGCAAGGCATTTGACAAAACAATCATCGAACATCAGGCAGTCGGCTTCCGCCTTGCGGATATGGCAACCAAGCTGGAGGTTGCACGGCAGATGGTGCTGCATGCGGCAAGCCTGAAAGACGCGGGACTGCCTTGCCTGACCGAGGCAAGCATGGCGAAACTCTTTGCGTCAGAAATGGCGGAAGAGGTCTGCTCTGGAGCGATTCAGACCCTCGGCGGCAATGGTTATATCGCCGACTATCCGGTCGAGAAAATTTACCGCGACGTCCGGGTTTGCCAGATTTATGAAGGCACATCTGATATTCAAAAGCTGGTGATTGCGCGCAACCTGGCGATGGGGTAGTGGTTTAAGAATATGTCTAAACCCATTGATTTTTATTTCGATTTCTCATCCCCCTATGCCTATCTTGGCAGTTGCCTGATCGAGCCGATTGCGGCAAAGCATAGTCGTGAGGTCAACTGGCATCCCTTTATGCTCGGCGTTGCCATGCAAGGGGAGAAAACCTTCCCGCTGACGCAATATCCCCTGAAAGGGGACTATTCACGGATGGATTTTGAGCGAACCGCCCGCTATCACAATATCCCCTTTGTCATGCCGGCGGATTTTCCGAAGTTGACCCTGGGTGCATCCCGTGGATTCCTGTGGATTTCGCGCGAGGATCCGGGAAAAGCCGTCGAGTTCGCGAAGAAAATCTTCGCCGCCTATTTCGTCTCGGGCAAGGATATCTCCGATATCGAGATCGTTGCCGACATTGCGGAAGAGACCAGCGTTGATCGTGCCGCTTTTATGGAAGCTGTGCAAAATGACGCGATCAAGGCGGCCTTCAAGGCCTCGGTTGAGGATACCGTGTTCAACAGGAAAGTTTTCGGCGCACCGTTTTTCATTGTTGAGGGAGAGCGCTTCTGGGGCGCGGATCGCGTGGGTCAGCTTGATGAATGGCTTGAGACAGGGGGGTGGTAATGAATTTGGAGACGCAAGATTTTCAGATTTCCGACCCCGCCTTTGCGGAGCCGGAAGATGTAGCGAACTTAAAAGAGGAAATAGCCGCCGTCGATCAGCATGGTATCGCCCGTGTGGTAGGCGCTGGCGTCCGACATCAGATAAACGCCCATGCCGCCAAAATCTTCGGGCTGGCCCCAACGCTTGGCCGGGATGCGCGGTTTAACGGCATCGGAGAATTTCTGCCAGGCGATGGCATTTTCCGTCATCGCGGTTTCAATCCAGCCGGGCAGGATCGCGTTTGCAGTGATGCCCTTGCCGGCGAATTCCACAGCAAGTGCGCGGATCATGGAGATGACGCCGCCTTTTGTCGCCGCGTAATGCTCGTTTCGTGCAGCGCCAGAAATGGCAGCGAGACTGGCTGTGCCGATGAGGCGTCCGCCCGGATCCCCATTCTCGGCGCGCTCCACCATATGTCTCGTCGCGGCTTGGAACGTATAAAAGACGCCATCGAGATTGATATCGAGGATGCGATGCCATTCTTCGTCGTCGATATCCAGGAAGGATTTCTTGCCCGAGCTTACGCCCGCATTCGCAAAGCATCCGTCAACACGGCCAAATTGCGACAGCGTCTCGGCAAAGCAGTCCTTGACCTCATCTTCTTTCGCAACATTACAGATGAGAGAGGAAACCTTCGTACCGTGAGCTTTGAGGCTTTCAACGGCGGCGGCATTCTTGGTTTCGTTTGTACCCCAGATGCAGATGTCGCCACCTGCTTGCGCAATGGCGTCCGCCATGCCAAGGCCAATGCCTCCGTTTCCGCCAGTGATGAGGGCGACCTTACCTGTCAGATCAAATGGATTATAGGCCATTTATGGCTCCTTTATTGTTTCTTGCGTAGAGGCAAATCCGTAACACATAGGGCGACTTTCGCCAAGCAATCGATTTTCGCGTGCTGAAAAGGAAAATGACCTAGATGACTGTATTGAAAAGCAGCCTCAATACCCGGAGTGACGAATTCAAGGCCAATGCGGCGCATATGGCGGGCCTCGTCGAGGATTTGAAGGAAAAAGTGGCAACCATCAAGCAGGGCGGTGGGGAGCGTGCGCGCGACAAGCATCTCTCCCGCGGAAAACTTCTCCCGCGTGAGCGGGTGCGCAAGCTTCTCGATCCCGGTTCTCCTTTTCTGGAATTCAGCCAGATGGCGGCGTGGGATATGTATGGCGGGGATATTCATTCTGCTGGGATCATCACCGGAATTGGCCGGGTTGAAGGGCGCGAATGTATCATCATCTGCAATGACGCGACGGTAAAGGGTGGCACTTATTATCCGCTGACCGTCAAGAAGCAACTTCGGGCGCAGGAAGTAGCACTGGAAAACCGGCTTCCATGTATTTATCTTGTCGATTCCGGCGGGGCGAACCTTCCCAATCAGCAGGATGTGTTTCCCGACCGCGATCACTTTGGTCGGAGCTTTTATAATCAGGCGAATATGTCTGCCCTTGGCATCCCGCAGATTGCGGTTGTTATGGGATCCTGTACTGCGGGCGGGGCCTATGTTCCGGCGATGTGTGATGAAAGCATTATTGTGCGCAATCAAGGCACTATCTTCCTCGCGGGTCCGCCCCTTGTGAAGGCAGCAACGGGGGAAGTCGTCTCCGCTGAGGACCTCGGTGGGGCTGAGGTGCATTCGCGCACCTCCGGCGTGACCGACCATATGGCCGAGAATGATTTACATGCCTTGCAGATCGCGCGGCGTTGCGTTGCCAACTTCAACCAGCCGAAAGCGATGCAGCTTGAGCTGCGTAAACCCAGACCACCGCTCTATGATCCGAAGGAAATTTACGGCCTGATCCCGAAGGATATGCGCACGCCTTTCGATGTGCGGGAGATTATTGCCCGCGTCGTCGACGGTTCCGAATTCGATGAATTCAAAAAGAATTACGGCACGACGCTGGTTACCGGTTTTGCCCATATCCATGGCTATCCCGTTGGCATTCTCGCAAACAATGGCATACTCTTTTCCGAGTCTTCTGTAAAAGGCGCGCATTTCATTGAGCTCTGCTGCCAGCGGAATATCCCGCTTGTTTTCATGCAGAACATCACGGGTTTCATGGTTGGCCAGAAATATGAGGCAGGCGGCATCGCCAAGGATGGTGCCAAGTTGGTGACCGCCGTCGCAACTGCGAAGGTTCCCAAATTCACGATGATTTTTGGTGGTTCGTTCGGGGCTGGAAACTATGGTATGGGCGGTCGTGCCTATAGCCCGCGCCTTCTCTGGATGTGGCCGAATGCCCGTATCTCAGTGATGGGCGGACCGCAGGCTGCCTCGGTTCTCGCCACCGTCAAGCGCGACGGGATGGAGGCGCGCGGCGAGAGCTGGAGCGCGGAAGAAGAAGCCGCCTTTAAAGCGCCGATCGAAGCGCAATATGAAAAGGAAGGCCATCCCTATTTCGCGAGCGCCCGTGTCTGGGATGATGGTATTGTCGATCCGGCGGAGAGCCGGATGGTCTTGGGGCTCGGTATTTCCGCTGCCCTTAACGCGCCAATTGAGCCGACAAAGTTCGGCCTGTTCAGAATGTAGGAGAGTTTTATGAGTGAAGAATCAGCCGTATTGCATTTTTCCACTGATGGTATTGCAACCATCACCCTCAACCGGCCAGAGGTGCACAATGCCTTTGATGAGGAACTGATCGAACGCCTTGGCGATATGTTCGAGGATGTCGGTCATCAGGAAGGTGTGCGTGCTGTCGTCGTTGCGGCAGCAGGCAAGAGCTATTGTGCAGGTGCGGATCTAAACTGGATGAAGCGGGCGGCTCATTTTACGGATGAAGATAACCGCGAGGACAGCATTGCTTTGGGAAGAATGCTGAAAAACCTTCATGCCATTCCGAAGCCAACCATCGCGCTGGTGCAGGGCGCGGCCTATGGCGGGGGACTGGGTCTCGTCGCCGCCTGCGATATCGCCATCGGGGTCAAAGCCGCTAAATTCTGTCTTTCCGAAGTGAAACTTGGTCTTCTTCCGTCCGTGATCTCGCCCTATGTGGTAGAGGCAATTGGTATTCGCGCCTGTCGCCGTTACTTCCTTACAGCGGAAGTATTTGATGCGGTAGAAGCCCATCGTCTTGGCCTGTTGCACGAAGTAGTTGAAGATGTACATCATCTTGCCGAAGCACGGGACCAACTGCTGGAGCAGATTATGAAGAATGCGCCGGGCGCTATGGCGGATTCAAAAGACCTGATCTATACGGTCGCGGATCGTCCAATTGATCAGAATATGATTGAGGAAACAGCGGAGCGCATAGCAAGCCGTCGGGCAACAGATGAGGGGAAGGAAGGGGTCGAAGCCTTCCTTGAAAAGCGCAAGCCCGTCTGGCACACTATTTAACCTAAATAGGATATATAACCGGTGTTTAAAAAAATACTCATAGCGAACCGCGGAGAGATTGCCTGCCGGGTCATGGCCACGGCGGCGAAGCTCGGCATCCGGACGGTTGCCGTCTATTCCGAGGCAGATGCCAATGCCCGCCATGTCGAGATGGCGGATGAAGCCGTCCTGATCGGCCCGGCAGAAGTCTCGGAGAGTTACCTGAAGGGGGATACCCTGCTTGAGGTTGCGCGCGGGACCGGGGCCGAGGCGATCCATCCCGGCTATGGCTTCCTCTCTGAAAATGCGGGGTTTGCGGAGAAATGCGCAGAGGCAGGTGTTGTCTTTATCGGCCCACCCGCGGATGCGATCCGCGCGATGGGACTGAAAGACGCAGCAAAGGCCCTGATGGTCGAGGCCGGGGTGCCGGTGGTACCGGGTTATCATGGGGAAGGGCAGGATTCCGATATGCTGGCGAAGGAAGCGGAAAAGATTGGCTATCCTGTCCTGATTAAGGCGGTCGCTGGTGGTGGTGGCAAGGGAATGCGGAGCGTGAGTTCCGCAAGCGAATTTCCGGCGGCTTTGGCGTCTGCGCAGCGCGAAGGAAAGTCGGCCTTTGGCGATGATCGTGTACTGATAGAGAAATTCCTCACCAAGCCTCGCCATATCGAAATTCAGGTTTTCGCTGATTCCCATGGTAATGCGGTGCATATGTTCGAGCGCGATTGCTCCCTGCAACGGCGGCATCAGAAGGTGATCGAGGAAGCACCGGCGCCGGATATGCCTGAGACGATGCGAGAGGCCATGGGGGCCGCAGCCGTCGCAGCGGCCAAAGCGATTGGGTATGTTGGGGCAGGCACCATTGAATTTATCGCCGATGTCTCCAACGGGTTGAAGGAAGATGCCTTTTACTTCATGGAGATGAACACGCGCCTGCAAGTGGAGCATCCGGTGACGGAAATGATCACCGGGCAGGATTTGGTGGAATGGCAGTTGAAGGTTGCTGCGGGGGGTGAACTCCCTTGTGCGCAGGAAAACCTCTCCATCTCCGGCCATGCGTTCGAGGTGCGGCTCTATGCCGAAGACCCGGCGAATGATTTCCTGCCAGCGACGGGGCAATTGCTCCGGTTGCGCCCACCTCGGGAATCGGACGGAGTGCGAATTGATACCGGCGTGCGGGAAGGTGACACGGTGACGCCGTTCTATGATCCGATGATCGCAAAGCTGATTGTCTGGGATGAAACGCGCGATTTGGCGCTTCAGAAATTGAGTGCCGCCCTTGATGAATATCAGGTGGCGGGTGTTGCGACGAACCTCGCATTCCTCGGTAATATCGCTGACCATCCATCTTTTGCGGCGAAGGATCTCGATACTGGTTTTATCGACCGTTTCAAGGATGACCTGGTGCCGGCCCCGCTGACCCCGTCGGATAAGGATATGGCGATTGCCGTGGCGCATCTCCTGCTGGAGCGGGAGAAAGCTCATAAAGCGATTCGTGCCGCGACAAATGATCCTTATTCGCCCTGGGATGATCTTACCGGCTGGCGACCTAATGATACTGGCCATGATGATTTCAAGTTCGAGATAAACGAGATGGAAGTCACCACCCATGTCGTTTATGAAAGGGGAGGCTATCTGATCGATCTGCCGACTGGCGTGCTCCCAGTGCAGGCGGAAAGGACGGCGGATGGTGGTCTTCTTGTGGATATCGCCGGACATAAGCTGTCCGCTGCGGCAGTGACCCAGGGTAACAAAATTATTGTCATGACAACCGGGCGGCAGGTTGAACTGACGCGGATCATTGATGATTTTGATGATGCCGGAGGGCAAGCGGGGGCTGGTGCCATCACGGCGCCCATGCCTGGAAAGCTTATTCAGGTATTTATCGAATCGGGTGCACCAGTCACGAAGGGCGATCCTCTTGTTGTTCTGGAGGCCATGAAAATGGAGCATACATTAACGGCCCCGCGGGACGGCATTATTGAAGAGATATTTTTTGACGTCGGAGACCAGGTGGATGATGGCACAGTGCTTGTCTGCCTTGAAAGTGAGGAAACATCATGACGCTTCCCTCCAAGGTGCGTATTTTTGAAGTCGGTGCGCGGGACGGCCTGCAGAATGAAAAGCAGATGGTCCCGGCGGATATCAAGGTTGAATTGATCGAGCGGTTGGTCGAGGCGGGCGCGACTGCAATTGAAACTGGAAGCTTTGTCTCCCCGAAATGGGTGCCACAGATGGCGGATACTGCCGATGTGATGGCGAAGGTTTCTCGTTATGATGATGTTACCTATGCGGTTCTGACACCGAATATGAAAGGGTATGAAGGAGCGATTGCCGCCAAGGCTGACGAAATCGAAATTTTCAGTGCGGCGTCAGAAGCGTTCAACCTGAAAAACATTAATTGTTCCATTGCTGAAAGCTTGGAACGGTTTGTCCCGGTTACAGACGCCGCCAAAGCGGCGGGCATTCCCTACCGTGCAAGTATTTCCTGTGCGCTTGGCTGTCCGTTTGAGGGGGAAGTCGCCCCAGAAGCGGTGGCCGATGTCGCCAAAAATCTATATGATATGGGCGCTTACGAAGTTTCCATTGCCGATACTATCGGGGTCGGTACACCGACCCGCACCAAGCAGGTGATCGAAGCTGTGGCCAATGTTATCCCGCTTGATGTTATGGGCGTGCATTTTCATGATACCTATGGTCAGGCGCTGGCGAACTACTTCGCGGCGCTGGAAATGGGCATCTCGAAATTCGACAGCTCCGTTGCCGGGCTTGGCGGCTGTCCCTATGCGCCGGGTGCAACGGGAAATGTGGCGACAGAAGATGTTGTTTATATGCTGGACGGAATGGGGATTGATAGTGGGCTCGATCTTAAGAAGTTGGTCAAGACAGCATGGTTTATATCTGATTATCTTGGACGTCCGCCGGTGAGTAGTGTTGCCAGGGCTTTGAAGAATAAGGTCGATTAATCCGGGTTAGCTGGACAAGCAAGGCCCTTTCGGAGTATCTTCAGGATATGTCAGTACATCTTCTAATCGTTAGCGTCGGGATCACGACGGTGGATCAGCTGCGCGCCAATCAGTCACGACGGCTGATTGCGGGCCCGCTTTGTCATGTCACGAAACAACGTCCGACCCGTGAGGCAGAATTGCTAGAGGGGGGCTCCGTATATTGGATTATCAAGGGTCATATCGCGGCGCGCCAGAAGGTCGTGGAGCTTGAACGGCTTTTTGACTCTGAGGGCGAGAAATGCGGCCTGATCCTTGATTCCGAATTGATCGAGACGGAACTGTTTTCGCGCAATCCGCATCAGGGATGGCGCTATCTGGAAGATGATGATGCCCCGCGTGACCTTCGTGATCTGGTAGAGGAAAGTGAAGCCGACGAAGATAGCGAAGGGGAGATGTCCGAGGAAATGGCCGCGGAACTTCGCAACCTTGGCCTAATCTGACGGGGCAGGTTCCGGCTTGATCCAGATTGCGGTATCGTGAAACACTGCGCCACCGTTGGGTTTAGCGGCCTCTGCACTGATAAGGATATTGATCCCGACTTTCTCGATAAAATGCTTTCCGGGCCAGACCCCTTCAGAAATCACGGTGCCGGGCTGCTGGCCATCAAAAACCTCTACATGAATTAATAACGACCCCAACCGGTTGCCGAGACGCACAACAGCTCCATCATCTGCGCCAAGTCTGGCGGCGTCGCTGCTATGGATCTTGACTGTCGGTCGATTCTCCCGCTTTAGCGAGGTAGGCGTCGCGGTGAAAGATGAGTTGAGAAAATTCCGCGCTGGCGCTGTCACCAAACGAAAGGGATGCTCTGCGTCTGTCTGGTCAATCACCTCCCAATGATCGGGCAGGGACGGCATGCCCTCAAAATTTGGCCCCATGCGTGACCAGTCAGGTGTGAAGTGGAACTTCTTGTCGGAATGGGCAAAACCGTTCAGGTAATGCGCCTCTTCAAACGGAATCTGGCAGTCATGCCATTTGCTGGCGGTCAGGTTTTCCGCGTCGGGCCAGCCAGATATTTTCAGGGTGTCATCGATTATTTCCATTTCCGTCATCTCGAACCCGCGATGTTTCGCACCGAGGCGCTTTGCGAGCCCAGAGATAACTTCATGGTTGGAGCGGCATTCACCAAGTGGCTCGATAATCTTCCCGCCCATCATGATATGATTCTGTCCGCCCCCTTGATAAAAATCATCATGCTCCACAAAGGTTGTGGCGGGCAGCAGGATATCCGCCATTTTCGCGGTTTCCGTCATAAACTGTTCATGCACGCAGACGAAAAGATCGTCGCGCGCGAAGCCGGCATGAACTTTCGTGAGATCCGGCGCGACATCCATCGGGTTCATATTCTGGATCAGCAATCCGGTAACCGGCGGCCCATCGCCAAGGTCTCGCTTATCGCCGGTGAGTACCGGTCCAATACGCGACATATCGAGATTGCGGATGGATGGATCACGTGCATCCAAACCTTCGACAAGGGTTTTATCCCAGTGATAAATGGCACCATTGTTGTGAAAAGCGCCGCCGCCTTCATATTGCCAGGAACCGGTTACAGCGGCGAGGCAGCTTGCGGCATGCATGTTGACAGAACCATTCCGGCTCCGCGAAAAGCCATAGCCGAGCCTGAGGAAGGACTTCTTCGTCTGGCCATAAAGCCTCGCAAATTCATATATCTCCTCAATCGTGAGGCCTGTTATCTCGGCGGCCCATTCCGGTGTCCGGGTTTTAAGATGCTCTTCCAGCTCAGCCGCGCCTTTGGTGTATTTTTCCATATAGGCGCGATCAGTCATGCCTTCCGCGAACATGATATGCATGACCGCACAGGCAAGCGCGCCGTCTGTACCGGGCCGGAGGCAGAGATGCATGTCGGCGGTTGCCGCCGTCGGATTGCGATAGGGGTCGATGACGACAATCTTCGCCCCTCTCTCTTTGCGGGCGCGGGTCGCATGGGTCATCACATTGACTTGGGTGTGAACAGCATTAGTCCCCCAGATGACCACAAGATCGGATTTTGCCATTTCTCTTGGATCGGTCCCGTGCAGCGATCCGGTTCCAACATTCCAGCCGGTCCAGGCCAGCATGGTGCAGATTGTGGACTGCTGCCGCGAATATTTTTTGACATGGCGCAGCCGGTTGATCCCGTCCCGTTGCACAAGCCCCATTGTTCCCGCATAATAGTAGGGCCAAATGGTTTCGCTGCCATACTCGGCTTCGCGTTTCAGGAACGCATCTGCTACTTCATCAAGGGCGTCGTCCCAGCTGATTTGTTGCCATTCGCCGCTGCCTTTCGGGCCAACCCGACGCATGGGATGCATCAGACGGTCGGGATGATGGGTCCGCTCTGTATAGCGGGCGACCTTCGCGCAGATTACGCCGGCGGTGTATGTGTTGTCTTCCGCGCCGCGTACCCGGCCGATTTGCTGCGGTCCCAGCCGTTCAATCTCCAACGCGCATGTGGACGGGCAGTCATGCGGACAGGCGGAGGGGAGAATTTCTGGAGCAATGCTTGTCATGGGCTGCTTTTCTTTAGTTTTTGCTTTGGCGGTAGGCGTTTTTTGCGATCGATGGTTGGCAGATAGATTAGTGAGATATTGAAAGCGCTGCAATCCATGGCGATGAAAAAGGTGATTTTTTGGTGAATAGGCTGGAATTGGCGGGTCGGGCAAGATATATCGGGGCGTGGGATAACCCGGTGAAAGCACAGATATTTGAAGTTATTTAAGAAAATACTGAAAAGCAACGGCGCCAAGGCTGTGATCAGCCTGTTGGCGGCGGGTTATATCTGGCTTGTCCACCGCACCAGTCACTGGGAGGTTATCAATGGGCAGGCACCGCACGCCCTGATGAGCGAAGGCAAACCCTTTATCCTTGCCTTCTGGCATGGTCGCCTGTTGATGATGCCGATCTCCGTTCAGCGCAAGACGCCGGTTCATGTCATGATCTCCCACCATGGCGATGGGGAGATTATCGCCCGCACGATTAAGCATTGGGGACAGGAGAGTATAAGAGGGTCCGCGACAAAGGGTGCGGCGGCTGCGGTTAAGCAGATGCTGAAGATCCTGAAAAAGGGGGAGGTGGCGGTTATTACTCCGGACGGGCCGCGCGGGCCACGTATGCGCGCGCAGGAGGGAGTCGTTCGTCTTGCGGCCATGTCCGGTTTGCCGGTCTATCCGGTTAGCTTCTCAACCACGCGGGGTAGAATACTTGGTAGCTGGGATCGCTTTCTCCTCGCCGCGCCGTTCAGCCGGGGCGTTGTTATCTGGGGTGATGGGGTCGAGGTACCACGGAGAGATGAAAACGGTGCCTATCAGCAGGCGCGCGATGCAATTGAGAACAGCCTCAACGAAATTACTCATGCTGCAGATAAGGCCTGCGGGCGGGAGCCAGTCGCTCCGGAATCTCGTGATAAGCCCGTGAAGCCGCATAAGAAGACAGCAGAACTCTGATGCAGATGGCCCTCTATAATGGCCTGCTGTGGATTGGCACGCCGATCCTCAACCGGCATTTGAAAAAGCGACTCGCGGTGGGCAAAGAAGACCCGGAGCGGTTCCCGGAACGCTTGGGGAATGCTTCTCGCGCGCGACCGGAAGGGCTGCTCATCTGGATACATGCCGCGTCCGTTGGGGAGTCGGTTTCGGCTCTGTCGCTGATTGACGGGCTGTTGAAGCGGTCGTCTGGGCGGCATATTCTGGTAACGACCGGCACCCGCACTTCGGCGGAGATTATGGCGAACCGCCTGCCGGATCGTGCCATTCACCAGTATGTCCCGATTGACAAGAAAGACGCGGTGCAACGGTTCCTTGATCATTGGCGACCGGACATGGCAATCTGGATGGAGTCGGAAATCTGGCCCAATCTGATCGTTGAAAGTGCCGGTCGCGGGATTCCGATGATGATGGCAAATGCGCGGATCACGGAAAAGTCCTATCAAACCTGGCGGAAATCTTTCGGCTTCTCGAAAAAACTGCTCTGCTGTTTTCGCTTTTGTTCTGCCCAATCGGAAGAAACCGCCGCGCGGCTGCGCGATCTTGGGGCGAATTCTGTGGAATGTTTTGGTAACCTCAAATTTGCCGCTGAACCCTTGCCGGTTGATCCTGAGGCGATTGAAAGCATGGCGGTCGCGGTTGGAGCCAGACCGCTTTGGCTTGCAGCTAGTACCCACCGGGGGGAAGAAACGTTCATCCTCTCGGCACATTGTCGGCTTTTGGAGACATATCCGCACCTGCTAACCTTGATTGTCCCGCGCCATCCCGAACGAGGCGCGGAAGTGGCGGCGCTCGCGGTGGAGCAGGGGATTGCGGTGGTGCAGCGGTCCGATGGCAATACAATTGAGGCTGGAACTCAAGTTTATATTGCGGACACCATTGGAGAGCTTGGCCTTTTTTATCGGATTGCACCGATTGTCTTTATCGGTGGATCGTTAGTGCCGACGGGCGGGCAGAACCCGCTGGAGGCAGCGCGACTTGATTGTGCGTTGCTGCACGGGCCGCATATGGATAATTTCACTGATGTAATGCAGAGTTTCGATAAGCATGATGCGAGCCTGACTGTCACAGATGCTCAAACACTGGCAAAATCCGTTGGCGATTTGTTAGGCGATCCAGCGCTACGGGCGGAGATGGTAATCCGCGCGGGCAAGGTTGTCGCGGGCGGCACTGAAACACTGCAGAAGACGCTCGCCAGGATCGAAGATCTCCTCGCGGGAGGGATGCAATGAAAACGCCCCAGTTCTGGCAGCGCGATAGCAAAAGTTTGCTTCCCGATCTTTTGACGCCGGTTGCCTGGCTATATGGAGGGATCAGCCGTTGTCACCGTGCTTCGCAAAAGTCAGCACAGGTTTCCGCGCCGGTAATCTGTGTCGGCAATGTGGTGGCCGGGGGCGCGGGAAAGACACCGGTTGCCATCGCTGTCGCTCGGCTGTTTCTGGCTGAAGGGAAGAGACCGCACTTTCTGACACGGGGATATGGCGGAAGCCTGATGGGCCCTATCCGTGTTGTGCTCGATGTGCATACATTTCAAGAGGTGGGGGATGAGCCTTTGATCCTTGCCGAGACAGCACCGACATGGGTTGCTAAGGACAGGGTTGCTGGTGCGCGTGCCGCGGCGGAGGCAGGGGCGGATGTGATTATCATGGATGACGGTTTTCAGAACCCGACGCTTGAAAAGGATTTCTCGCTCCTCGTGTTGGATGCAGAGTATGGCGTAGGGAACGGGCGATTGATTCCTGCGGGGCCGCTTCGGGAAACCCTTGCTGCGGGGCTTTGTCGAGCCGACGCAGTTATCCTTGTTGGCGAAAATCCAGATAATAACTTAAAAAACCAATTAAATAATATAAAACCGGTGTTTAAGTCTAGATTAGTTCCGCGTGAATCCATCGATGGGATCAGCGGAGAGAAGGTGTTTGCCTTTGCCGGTATCGGCCGCCCTGAGAAATTTTTTCAGAGCCTTAAAGACGCTGGATGTGGATTAATAAATCACTTTAGCTATGCCGATCATCATATTTATAAAAAAGAAGAAATTATGAGTATGGTTGAGGCGGCAGCGACGGAAAATGCGGCTCTGGTTACGACCCGAAAGGACTATGTCAGGCTGTCGCTAGAGGCAAAGATGATGGTTACCGTTTTTGATGTTGATATGACTTTTGCTGCGCCGGATAAACTGAAAACTCTTCTACTTTCGGTTCTGAAGGAAGGGTAGTACTTGGAAAAAATTTCCATTAAATATCGCCTGGAATGGATAGCCGTTAGAATCATGATGGCTATTTTTCGACTGCTGGGCCGGGATCGGGCCGCTCGTTTTGGCGGCTGGCTTGCCCGTAAAGTTGGGCCACGCATGCACGTTCACCGTCTTGCACGGGAGAATATGAAAATGGCTCTTCCTGGCATGACAGACCGTGATGTTGAGAAAAATCTTTTCAGTATGTGGGACAATCTTGGCCGAAATGTCGGGGAGATTCCGTTTAACCGGGAAATTCTTGATGATACGGAAGCTGTTGAGATTGTCGGGGAGGAATATTTGACCGCTCATGTCGAAAATGGCAAGGCGGCCTTTTTTGTGACGGCCCACTATGGCCCCTGGGAACTTGTTGCATTGGTGGGGCGGCGGTTCGGAAAGCGCGCGACTGGTATTTATCGCGCAGCTAACAATCCGCTTGTTGAAAAATATTTTCAGGAAATGCGCGCCGATCCAAGTTATCGTTTTGTGCCGAAAGGGAATGAAGGCGCGCGCACCATTTTAAAAGCGGCGCGGAACGGCGGGGCGATTGTCCTTCTCAATGATCAGAAGCTGAATACCGGCGTTGCGGTGCCTTTCTTCGGGCACGAAGCCATGACCGCTCCAGCGGTGGCTGAGATTGCCTGCAAGATGGATGTGCCCGTTTATCCAATGCGTGCCGAACGGTTGGAGGGCGGGCGCCGCCGCCTGACCATCTATCCCGCGCTTGAAACATCGCGCATGGGCGACCGGAAAGCGGATGTCTTTGCGCTTTTGAAGGCGATCAATGAGACGTATGAGCAATGGATAACCGAGCGGCCGGACCACTGGTTCTGGGTCCATAACCGCTGGTCCTGAACTGCTTCTTAACTTGCGAGAGCGAGCTCAGCCTTTTCATTGCGAACACGTTCTAACCGCTCTAATGCAATTTTATCGGCGATCTCGGCGGTTGTTACCTTTTCACGCTTTGCCCTCTCGAAAATACTGAGGCATGTGTCATATATGCCTGCGACCTGCTGCATTGCTTTCTCGCGGTCAAACTGCGGTCCTTCATGGCTGATGATGATGATGCCGCCCGCGTTGATTGCGTAATCCGGTGCATAGAGGATGCCGTTTTCCATAAGCATTTTCGCGTGACGATCTTCTGCCAGTTGATTATTGGCGGACCCGGCAATAACACGGGCCTTCAACCTGCGGATCGTGTCGTCATTGAGAATGGCGCCAAGCGCGCATGGGGCGAAGACATCAACTTCCTGATCATAGATCGCATCGAGGGGGACGGCGGTCGCACCGAGATTTTGCACGGCTTTTTCGACAGCGGCTTTATTAAGATCGGTGACAATCAGTTCAGCGTCGGCCTCCTTTAACAGCTCGCACAGCCCATATCCGACATTGCCAAGACCCTGCACTGCGACTTTAACGCCGGAAAGGTCACTCTTGTTCAGTTCGAGTTTAACCGCTGCACGCAGGCCATGGAAAACACCCCAAGCTGTCGCGGGAGAGGGGTCGCCACTATTTCCTTCAGTAATTCCAGCAATATGTCGGGTGGATCGGCGGGCGATTTCAAGATCTGGCACGGTGGTGCCGACATCTTCCGCCGCGATATAGGTGCCGCCCAGTTGATCGACGGCACGACCGAAGGCTTCAAACAGTTCTGGTGTCTTATCTGTGTGGGCGTTGCCTATGATGACCGACTTGCCGCCGCCAAGATTAACCCCGGCGAGGGAGGATTTATATGTCATTCCGCGGGAGAGGCGGAGGACATCGGCGATGGCCTCTTCCTCGCTTTTGTAATCCCACATGCGCGTTCCGCCAAGTGCTGGGCCGAGGGTGGTGTCATGAACGGCGATAATTGCCTTTAGCCCCGACTTCTGATCATGGAAAAACAGAACATCTTCGTGATTGTCGAACTCTTTCGCAGAAAATACTGTCATTACAAGCCCCAAAAAATATTTAGCTAATATAGCGTTCTAAGCTTGATATTTTCTTAAATTTGCACGAAATCAATTCAAATTTTGCCCATATTGAAAGTTCGCAGCATCCTTGCGCCAAATTCGGGAAAGGATTTGCAAAATTTCCACCTGAAGCATGGAAAAGAAATAAATAATCTGCCCTGATAACGCTGATTTGGCGCAAAATCGCCTATTCAGGCGATTCACAATCGCTCAGTTTGATCGAGCATTTCCATTACAGCCTCTCCAATTCGCAAGCTGGCGGTTAGTCCGGGACTTTCCATTCCAAAGAGATTAACCAGCCCCGGAATATTGTGATTCTGCTCGCCAGATAAGACAAAATCGGCGGCGGCGCCGTCCGGGGTCTGAACTTTCGGGCGAATGCCGGAATAGGCTGGGATCAAGCTGTCATCGGGCAGCGCCGGGAAATATCGGCGGATCGCTTCATAAAAATCTGTGCAGCGGGCAGGATCAACTTCATAGTCGATTTGGTCGATCCATTCCTGATCGGGTCCAAACCGGATTTGCCCTGCAAGATCAAGAGTCACATGAATACCGAGGCTCGCCGTATTTGGCACCGGATATATGAGATGCGAGAAGGGCGCGCGCGCTGTCATGGTGAAATAGCTGCCCTTGGTCAGATAGCGCGTGGGAATATGTGCCGGTGCAAGGCCTGAAATACTCGCGGCGATCTCTTGCGCAGAGAGCCCCGCCGAATTAATCAGGTTACGGCATTGAACAGTTGTCCCATCTGCAGTGACTGCGAACCCTTCCTTCGTTCTTTCGGCCGTCTCGAACGGCGTGTTATAGGCAATGGCGCTGCCGTTATCCTCTATCTCCCCCACATAGGCGAGCATGAGCTGGTGGCTGTCGATAATCCCGGTGGACGGGGAGAGAAGGGCGGCTGTGCAGTTGAGCGTAGGTTCCATCTTTATGGCCGCATCCTGCGAAAGATATTCTATGTCATCAACGTCATTGGCGGCCGCCTTCGCCGCCAGAGAATCGAGGGTTTCCAGCTCCGCCTCCGACGTGGCGACTATCAGCTTGCCGCATCGCTGATGTGGGATATGGCGGGCTACGCAATAGTCATAAAGCCGCTTCTTCCCTTCGACACAAAAGCGCGCCTTCAGGCTGTCTTTAGGATAGTAGATACCCGCGTGGATAACCTCGCTGTTACGCGACGACGTTTCCTCCCCGAAATGCGCTGATCTTTCCAAAACAAGCACGTCACGGCCCGCTACCGCAAGGGTCCGGGCGATGGCGAGGCCGATAACGCCGGCGCCAATTACGATATTTTCAACATCCAAAGACATAGCCGTCCCTAACAGTTTTCCCTTCAATCACAAAGGGTTGATTTTTAAATCTGTGTCAATATTCCTAGAATAAGGCATGCAACGAATTTATGCTCTCCTTCTTCTAAGCTTTTTTGCACCACTCCTTGGCGCCGTAGACGCGTCCGCAAATCCAGAGCTATGGGCGAAGTTCTGGCCAGACACAGATTTTTCTAAAAGCGACGTGCCATTTGATGAAATTCGAAATGGCGGTGTCCCGAAGGACGGCATTCCGGCAATCGATAACCCGGCTTTTATCCCGGTTGCCGAGGCCGATCATCTTAAATCGACCGAACCGGTGATTGGTGTCGTAGTGAATGGGGAGGCAAAGGCCTATCCGCTTCAGGTCCTTATCTGGCATGAAATTGTGAATGATGAAATTGGCGGTGTTCCAATTGCAGTGACCTTTTGCCCGCTTTGTAATGCGTCACTTGTCTTTGACCGTCGGATAACCCACCCTTCGAAGGGAGATATGATCCTCGATTTCGGGACGACCGGGAAACTCCGCCATTCTGATCTGGTCATGTACGATCGGCAGACGGAAAGTTGGTGGCAGCAGTTCGTAGGCCAGGCGATTATCGGGGAACTCACCGGGATGGAGCTGGATATGCTGCCGGTGAGAATCGAATCTTTCGCCAAGTTCAAGGAAAGAATGCCAAATGGCCAAATTCTTGTTCCGAATGATAAAAATTTTCGTCGCTACGGACTAAATCCGTATCAGCAATATGACAGCGCCTGGCAACCTTTCATGTATAACGGGGACTTGCCAGAAAATGTTGCGGCGCTTTCGCGGGTCGTTGTTGCCGAAGGGCGCGCCTGGGCGCTCGACTTCCTCCGGCAGGAAAAACGGATTGAAACATCAGATGGCCTCCTTCTGAAATGGGAGAAAGGGCAGAATTCTGCGCTTGATGCCGGAGTTATCGGGGAAGGGGTCGATATCGGTAATGTAACGGTTCGTCGTCGGACGGAGACGGGTTACATTGATATTGTCTATACCGTCGATTTTGCCTTTGCTCATTACGCCTTCCACCCCGATCAGCCAATCGTTCATGAATGAGCGAGATTTCCATCTTCCGTCAACTTTTTGTAAATCCGATCTGGATATGATGCTTGTCTTGTACCGGTGGCTGGTTTACTAAATTACCGCATCATATCAGATGTTGGAAGCTAGTTGGCGGCGGTGAGAATTGCTGGGGGCGAATAAAACGTGTCAAACGTGACGGTGACTTTGGACGACTCAAATTCTGAAAAAGATCAGCAGCCCACTCGTGCGCATATAATTGTGGTGGGAAATGCAAAAGGCGGATCCGGGAAATCCACAACCGCCATGCATATCATCATTTCCTTGCTGACGATGGGCTTCAAGGTCGGGGCCATTGATCTTGACGGTAAGCAGAAAACCCTTGGGCGATATATCGAGAACCGGCAAAGCTTCATAACGAAGAAAAATCTTCAACTGCCGATGCCGTCGCTTAAGGTGATCGAGCCGAGCCCGAAGAAGAATATGGACGAGGCACAATCGGATGAGCGCGCAAGATTTGTCGGGGCTCTACAGGAACTCGTCTATGAAAATAACTTCGTTGTCGTCGATTGCCCGGGTGCTGACAGCTTCATTTCCAAACTGGGCCATTCCTTTGCAGATACCCTGCTGACACCGATGAACGACAGCTTTATCGACCTTGATTTGCTAGCGACGGTTAATGGGTCCAGCCTCGAGGTTGAAAAACCAAGCTGGTATAGCGAAATGGTCTGGGAACAGCGTAAACGTCGGGCATTGATCGATAATCACAAGATTGACTGGGTGGTGATGCGCAACCGGCTTTCTCATACGGATGCCCATAATAAGCGCCATATCGAGAAAATCCTGAAAAAACTGGCGGCGCGCATTTCCTTTCGCGCGGCCCCCGGTTTCGGTGAACGAGTGGTATTTCGCGAGCTTTTTCTCAAGGGCCTGACAATGCTCGATTTGAACAAGAAGGGCGTTGGCGTTAAGATGTCCATGAGCCATGTGGCGGCGCGCCATGAATTGCGCCATTTAATCAAGTCGCTGAATTTGCCGGGCGTTGAAGACAAAGTCGAAAAACTATAGCCACGGTCGAGCGTGAAAGAGATCCAAAATGATGGAGACTGAAGAAGCCGCAGTCGCGCTTGCGAAGCTTGGTCATCCTGTCCGGTTGAGGATTATGCAGTATCTGGTGCAGGCAGGGGAGGCCGGATTGGCCGTGGGTGAGATACAGGCACTTCTGGATATTCCCGCATCAACCTTGTCCCATCATATTTCCCATCTTGTCAGCGGCGGACTGATCCGGCAGGAGCGAGAAAGTCGCACCTTGCGCTGTTTCGTCAATTATAAAAAGGTGGAAGGGCTGGTTGAGCTTCTAACCGATAAATGCTGCATGGGCGTTGACCTCCCTAAGGCCGAGATTTTGGCCGAAGAAGGCTAATCAAGCCAAAATTCCTATATTTCGACAATTGTCGAAATAACTTCTTGCAAAGTTTCAGAGTCGGTGTTACCTGTTTATTAATTCGACTAATCTGGAAATATGAATATGTCTCTTAATGAAGCTTTACAAAATCTATCTCACGGTAAGTCCCGTTTATGGGCTCTGCTAAGTGACCGGGTTATTCTTGCGGCACTTTTTATAGTCCTTCTGGTGGCGGTTTTCGATCCTGCCAATCTCCCCGTCAGTCTGCTATTTTTATGGGACGCAGTTGTTGGTATGGCGCCTTTCTTTGCCCTTGCCATCGGCCTTGCGGCCTACTTTTCGGCAACCGGAGCCGATAATCTGATCGCGCGGGCTTTCTCCGGATCACCCATGACGGCGATCGCCGCCGCGTCGGTGGTTGGGGCGCTTTCTCCCTTTTGCTCCTGCGGGGTTATCCCGCTTGTCGCGTCTCTTTTGACCGCCGGTGTTCCGCTCGCGCCGGTGATGGCCTTCTGGATCGCGTCACCAATCATGGACCCGGAAATTTTTGTGCTGACCTCCGTCGGAATCGGCTTCGAGTTCGCGGTTGGTAAAGCTGTAATTGCCATTTTACTCGGCCTGTTTGCCGGGGCTTCTGTATATCTCCTGCAACGAAAGGGATGGGCACTTGATCCGTTGAAGGGGGAACTTTCTGGTTGCCGCAAGAAAATATCGCTCACCGGTCCGGTCGAGGTTGAGTGGAAGTTCTGGCAAAATTCAGATCGTACGCGGCAGTTCGCCAGTGCGGCAGCGTCCAACGGTTGGCTGATCGGTCGCTGGTTGATCCTTGCCTTCCTCATCGAGAGTCTGATGGTGACCTATATCCCCACCAGCTTTATCGAGGCGTTTGTCGGGCAGGATAATCTCTTCGCCATTCCTCTGGCTGTTTTGGTAGGTATCCCAAGCTATCTGAACGGATATGCCGCCATTCCGCTGGTCAGTGGTCTTATCGATCTGGGTATGTCTCAGGGTGCAGCGATGGCCTTTATGACGGCTGGAGCAGTTTCTTCTATTCCGGCGGCAATCGCGGTTTTCGGCCTGGTTAAGAAGCCTGTGTTCGGTCTGTATCTCTTCCTCGGTATTTCAGGGTCGGTCGTGACCGGTATCGCTTGGCAGTTGTTGAGTAAAGCCCTCTAAAAGGGGTATTCAATGCTCCGGAGATAGCGTGCTGAAAGGCAAAGGCCCTACCTCGTATCCGTCAGAGAACCTCAACAATATGATAGCCGGCCCTTTTAATGGGGCCGGCTAATTTATTATTAACCTTTAATCTATACGCTTTTCACCATAGCGATAGGTCTCCTTGTTTTCCGTGGGGTTAATGACGAGACAAATTCGCGGAAAAGGAGGAGCGTATGTTAAGCTTTATTAACCATACCAGACATTTTCTCATTCGTAATGTCGGCATGCGCTCTGTCATTTCTTTTGGACTTGCAGTGCTCTTTATCGCAGCCACGTTGGTTTCATTCCAAGTGACAGACGCAACAGCCCAGAATGTGTGCTTTGAGCGAACCGCACTAATGAAGCATTTGGGCGGCAAATTTGAAGAGGCACCGGTTGCGGCGGGCCTTGCTGCGAATGGAAGCGTGCTTGAACTGTTTTCGAGCCCCGATGGGGTTACCTGGACAATTGTTTTGACGCAACCGAATGGCGCAACCTGTGTGATGGCGTCGGGTGAATCTTGGGTCGGCATGAAAAAGCCCAAGAAGGGCAAGGTTAGCTAGTCGCATATACATGCGTATTTAAAAGCGCGTAGCGTCATGTATGGCTTTGTGATGTATATGGATGGGAAAGGGCTGGATCGTTTGATCCGGCCCTTTTTCGTTCAATAATAGGGGGCTATACAGATTTTCAAAATCCGCGTAGCTTGCGTCTGTAATTTTCGGGACATCAGATAAAAAGGAAAAATAGATGATCGGTTACATAACCCTGGGAACGAATGACATTGATAAAGCCGCGGAGTTTTATGAAGCACTGCTCGGTGAAATCGGGGCGAAGCGCGTCGTCAATGAAGATCACCTGAAAATGTGGAGTGTGGCGCGAGGCCAGCCCATGCTTGGCGTTATCAAGCCGCATGACGGGAAGCCAGCAACATTTGGCAATGGGACAATGTCGGCGCTGTTGCTGGATAGCCCTGAAACGGTGTCAAAGATGCACGCCAAAGCGCTTGAGCTTGGTGCGACGGACGAAGGTGCGCCGGGACCGCGCGGCGCTGGTCAACTATTCTTCGGGTACTTCCGCGATCAGGAAGGGCACAAGCTTGCCTTTTACGCACCAAATAAAGCGAAGGATTGACGCCTAGAAAGTGGGCGCATCCACCTCCGCGTTTAATAGTGCTTGTTGAAGCTGGGATTTGAGGCGGGACAACCCTTCATCATTCTTGGCTTCACAGCGCGCGACCAGAACGGCCTGCGTATTTGACGCACGCAGCAACCACCAGCCATCCTCCGTACTAACCCGAACGCCATCAATATCGGAATAATTGGCACCAGCCGCCGCAAGGGCATCCTGAATGCGGGTGACGGCGCCGAATTTTTCTTCATCCGGACAGGCAAAGCGCAGTTCCGGCGTATTGATCATTTCCGGGAGCTCATCACGCATCTCATCCAGGGACTGAGCGCTCGCTCCGACAATATTGAGCAGACGGAGCGCGACATAGAGCGCATCGTCATAGCCATAGTAGCGGTCATTGTAAAAGATATGACCGCTCATCTCCCCGGCGAGAGGGGCGTTCACTTCCTGCATTTTGGATTTGATCAGTGAATGGCCGGTCCGCCACATGATCGGCTCTCCGCCGAGATCGCGTATGGTATCAAATAGGATCTGGCTCGCCTTCACATCGGCAATAATCGGAGCGCCAGGACTGTTGGCGAGAATTTCCTTTGAAAGGACGGCGAGCAACTGATCGCCCCAGAGAATACGTCCCTGTCCATCGACAACACCGATGCGGTCACCGTCGCCGTCAAAGGCGATTCCCAGATCGGCGTTCACTCCCTTTACAGTGTTGATCAGGTCTTCGAGGTTTTCAGCGACCGTTGGGTCGGGGTGATGATTTGGGAAGCTGCCGTCGATTTCATCAAAAAGCAGCATATGGCTACCGGGAAGCTTGGCGACCAGCTTGCGTAATCCCTCGCCGGTGACACCATTGCCGCAATCCCAGACGACATTCAGGTCGCGACCGCCGACGAAATCCTGCAACAGTCGGGCGAGATACTCTTCCATAATGGGGTGGTCAATAACGCGTCCCGAACCTTCTTCAAATGGGCCAGAGACGCTTAATTTTCCAAGTTCCTGTATCTGTTCGCCATAGAAAGATTTGCCGCCCAGCATCATCTTGAAGCCGTTATGGCTTGGTGGGTTGTGGGAGCCGGTGATCATGATCCCGCCGCCAGATTTCAGGGCATAAGTGGCGTAATAGAGCATCGGGGTCGGACCCATACCGATATCGAAAACATCAATTCCTGTTGAGGTCAAACCCTTGATCAGGGCTGTCTTCAGCTTCGGGGATGTTTTGCGCCCGTCATAGCCAATGGCGACATTCTCATATCCCCCTTGGTTGAGAAGGGTTCCAAAGCTGCGGCCGATGGCTTCGGCGTCCTCATCAAATAGGGTTTCATCGATGATCCCCCGGATATCATATTCGCGCAAAATGGTTGGGTTGAACTCATGCTTGGTCATTTAATGTTACTTCCCGGATTTCCTGAACTTACGTCGGGCGCCCAATGCTGCGATAGGTAAACCCTTTGATAGCCATATCATGAGGATCATAAATATTCCGTAAATCTACCATGACAGGCGTCTTCATCATGGATTTGACCCGCTTGAGGTCCAATGCCCGAAATTCATTCCATTCGGTGATGATGACAAGGGCATCCGCCCCCTCAATTGTGGCGTACGAGCTGTCGCAGAATTCCACGTCGTCGAGGAGCTTGCGCGCTTCTTCCATGCCCTCGGGATCATAGGCCCGGACGACGGCTCCGGCCTTGACCAATGCCGGAATGATATCAAGGCTCGGGCTCTCGCGCATATCGTCGGTGTTGGGCTTGAAAGTGAGGCCGAGGACGGCAATTTTTCTGCTTGATACGGATCCTCCGCAGGCGTCGACTATTCGTGCGGCCATGTCCATTTTGCGTTTTTCATTGATATCGATGACGGTATCGACAATGCGCATTGGGGCCTCTGCCTCGACCGAGGTCTGGTAAAGCGCGCGGGTATCTTTGGGAAAGCAGGAGCCGCCAAAACCGGGGCCGGGGTGGAGGAATTTCGCGCCAATTCGCCCGTCCAGTCCAATGCCGCGCGCGACATCATGGACATTCGCGCCAACTTTCTCGCAAAGGTCCGCAATTTCATTGATGAAAGTGATTTTGGTCGCAAGGAAGGCATTACCCGCATATTTCGTAAGCTCGGAGCTTTCTAGACTGGTAAAGACAAGAGGTGTCTGGAATAGAGAAAGCGGTCGGTAAATCGCCGACATCACCTCCTGCGCACGGGGCTCCGTCGTGCCGACGATCACGCGGTCGGGTCTCATGAAATCCTCGATCGCGGCGCCTTCACGCAAGAATTCGGGATTGGAAACTACATCAAAGTCCGCGTCCGGATTGGTCTCATGCAGAATGCGTTCTACCTCCCTGCCGGTCCCGACGGGAACCGTGGACTTGGTAACAACCACCGTGTAGCCGGAGAGGGCGGCGGCAATTTCTTTCGCCGCAGCATAGACATAGGTGAGATCAGCCTGCCCGTCGCCGCGGCGGCTTGGCGTGCCGACGGCAATAAAGACGGCATCCGCGCCGGCCACAGCGCTTTTCAGGTCCGTCCCGAATTTGAGATAGCCCGAGCGGGTGTTCTTCTCGATCATCGCCTGCAGGCCGGGCTCGAATATTGGCACCTCACCAGCATTAAGGCTGTCAATTTTCCCTGCATCCGTATCGATACAGATCACATCATGCCCGAATTCCGAAAAGCAGGTACCAGAGACCAGCCCGACATAGCCTGTCCCAATCACAGCGATATGCATCGCAAAATCTCCGTACTATTAGTCGTGAGATGATATACTACAGTTTATTGGCGATTTTTTTGACAATGTTCATTAAATCGACCTTCATGTCTTCGCGATGGAGCGCGAAGGCGATATTTGCCTCTAAAAATCCAATTTTATCGCCGCAGTCATATCGGGTGCCGTCAAATTTCATGCCGAAGAACGGATCGCCGCCGAGCATGGTGGAGAGCGCATCAGTGAGTTGGATTTCATTGCCGGCACCGCGGGCCTGGTTTTCAAGGAGGTCAAATATATTTGGCTCCAGAATATAGCGCCCAATGACCGCAAGATTGGAAGGAGCGTCCGCCGGGGCGGGTTTTTCCACGAGGCTCTTAATCTCGATCAGGTTTCCATTTTCCGCGCCCGGACCCAAAATACCGTAGCGGGAGGTATGTTCTTCAGGGACTTCCATTACCGCCAGCATATTGCCGCCGCCAATCTTTTCGCGCGCCTCAGTCATCTGGGCAAGGCAGGGGGTGTCAGCCAATATCAGGTCGTCGGCGAGAATAACGGCGAACGGTTCATCCCCCACCAGGCGTTTCGCGCACCAGACCGCATGGCCGAGACCAAGCGGTTCCTGCTGGCGGATATAGGCGATGGAGCCCGCTTTCGGCACGCCTTCCTGTATTTCTCGGAGAACATCATCTTTATGTCGCTCGTTCAGGACGCTTTCCAATTCATAGGACCGGTCGAAATGGTCCTCGATGATGGTCTTGCCGCGTCCAGTGACAAAAATGAACTCCTCGATGCCTGCATCCCGCGCTTCTTCAACGGCATATTGGATAAGCGGCTTATCGACGACAGGGAGCATTTCCTTCGGCATGGCCTTCGTTGCCGGAAGAAATCTTGTTCCAAGTCCCCCGACAGGGAACACGGCTTTGCGAACTTTTTTTGGCATGCTGATCTGACCCGATGATTGTACTATAAAATTTATGGCATTTCGCCTGCCGCTAAGGCAACCCCTGATTTTCAGGTTTTGAGCAGAACATCCTTTGCTTCATTGAGTTTAGCGGCCATGTAATCGGATCCATTATGATCAGGGTGAAATTTCTTCATCAACCTGCGGTGGGCTGCCTTGATGTCCGAAATTGAGGCGTCACTGCCAAGTTCAAGAATTTCAAATGCCTCCTGCCGGGTCATTGGTCCGTCGCTACTTGTCGCCCGGGTGCGTTCTTCCTTTGACTGGCTTTTACCGCCTTCTGCCTCGAAATCTTCATCAAAATTACGGGCGATGAAACTTTCCAGAATCGCTATGGTTTGCTCGTCATCGGCGCATTCGTGATGAAACTCACCAAGCTCCGCACGGCTAAGGGAGGAGAGTTGCCGCCCTTCGAATTGTCCGCGCAAGATCATGGCATCCATCTCGCCGGTGTCGTGGTTAAGGGAGGCCTGCAGCCAATCTGTCTCTACATCTGATTGTTGCCCGGTAGAGGGACGGCGGGAACTGAATAGAGGCTTGCTTCTTAGGAAGAAAAGCGCCGCAGCAACAAATGGGCCCGCATAGGCAAAGCGCCCTGTCAACGCGAAGAACCCTGCAAGGACCGAACAGATAATGACGGCGGAAATTCTGAGTGCCTTGACAAGTTTTTTAGGATCGGCCGTTGCAATAGCCTGACTGCCGATCATCACAGCCAGAAGGAGCGAAACACCGATGATGAAATAGGCCAGCATGGCTTACTTTATCTGCTGTAGGAGGAGCTTTGCCTCGCCGCCAGATTTCTTGCTGAAATCGCTGAGGGCCTTGCGCCCTCCGGCGGCATAGGCAGCAACAGCCCGAAGCAAGTTGCGGAGTGTAGCTGCGCTGGCACTGTCAAAACGACAATAGGCCCCGCCCGAAAGCCGTGCCATCTGGCGGAAGCAATTTTCCGCGATCGTGTCATGTCCTTCCTGAAACAGGAATATCGGAACCTTCAACATCCCGAGCTGCCCGGCGAGATGGCAGAGCTGGTCCGCATCTTCCTCCATGCAGTCACCTATATAGACAAGGGCATTGACGCGGTCCTTTTTCGTCTGGCGGAGGGTATGTTTCAGCACTTTCTCGATCTGTGTATGGCCGCCAAGGCAGAACACGCGAGACATCGGACGGATTAGGGCCTGACTGTCGGTCGTCCATTTGGTTGCCTTGAATTCGCCAAAGCCCCGAAAAAAGGCGATCTGAAGTTCCAGCCCGCCGATTGAGCCGGCCTCTTCGAACATTTCATGTTGTAGATGCGATGCTCTGTCCCAGGTTGGTTGGCGGCTTGCCGTGGCGTCGATCGAGAATATCAGCCGTCCGTTCTTGCCTGTCGGTGCCCGCACCGGGGCGGCCGCGACTTTCTTCAAAAACTCGGTGACGTCATCCTTGCCGGACTTTTTATCAGATTTCTCTATATTTTTGGCCAAGCCGAGCTTTCCCCATTTGCCGATCATTACCCCTTAGATAGGTGTTTTTGAAGAAAAATTCAATTCAAAGGCAATTAGGCTTGCTCTTCGGCGGACCGCGGGACAAGAATGATTAAAAAAGTGAGTTGATACGGAGACAGCCAATGAAAACCGACCCTTTCTGGTGGGATGCCGCAAGGCCGGAACCCACCGGCACAGTGTTGCCGGACGGCGTCAGTGATGTGCTGATCATCGGCGGCGGCTATACGGGGCTGTCGGCGGCGCTCACTCTTGCCAAAAATGGACAGAAGGTCACGGTTCTTGATGCGGAAATGCCGGGATATGGTGCCAGCGGACGCAATGGCGGCATGATCGGCAATTTACTCAAACCTGGGCTTTCCGGCCTGATCAACAGCTATGGCGCGGAAAAAGGCTGTGCCATTTATAAGGAAGCGTTGGCTTCCGTTGATTTTATTGCAGAGCGCATTGAGGAAGAAGGGATCGACTGCGATCTAGCACTGACCGGCCGCTTTTACCCCGCCGTGCTTGAGAAACATTATCGCCGCATGAGCCACGATTTTGAGGTTCGGCAAAAATATCTCGATATTCCCGAAGAGATGGTCGGGGCGAATGATTATGGAGAGGATGTTGATAGTGCCGGATATAAGGGCGGGCTTAGGCAGCATCATACGGGCGGGTTACATCCGGCGAAATATGTGACGGGCCTGACGAATGCCGCAATGCGGGCCGGGGCGCAGATCATTGCGCCGCTCCGGGCGGAAGAAGTTACAAAAAAACCAACAGGCTTTGCGGTCCGCACCGCGCGAGGTGAACTGGCGGCGCGGGCGTTGCTGATCGCTACCAATGGCTATGGCGGCGGGCTCCTTCCCTATATACAGAAACGTGTTTTCCCGGTCGGGAGCACCATGATCGCGACCGAGGAACTTTCCGAGAATCTGGTCGCTAGCCTGTTTCCGACAAAACGGATGATTACGGATACGCGCAAGATGCTGAGCTACTACCGTCCCTCACCAGATGGACGCAGGGTGCTGCTTGGTGCGCGTCCGACCATCTTTCCCGCCACTCCGGAGGTGCAGGCCCGCTCCCTCAAAAAGACGCTGGATCAGATATTTCCGGCGCTCCGGTCGACGGCGGTCAGCCATGTCTGGTCCGGTAATGTCGCCTATGACTTTGCCGCCATGCCGACGATCGGGGAGCATGAAGGTATTTTCTACGCCATGGGTTATTGCGGCTCGGGCGTGGCGATGTCGGGTTATTTCGGACATAAGGCTGCGCTTAAAATTCTCGGTGATCCGGACGGGGAGACAGCCTTTGACGGCTTGCCGCTGGAGGATCGTTTCTATTATAACGGCAGGCCCTGGTTCCTGCCTGTCGCCATGATGGGCTACCGCGTCCGCGATTATTTTGGTTTCTGATGACAGTATCCGCTTTTTTCTCCCTGCCGAGCCACCGCGAGACATGGCGTCTGGTCTGGCCGATTATCCTGTCCAATTCCTCCGTTCCGCTGTTGGGGGCCGTGGATACCGCCGTTGTCGGCCATCTGCCCGAGGCCCATTATATTGGATCGGTCGCCATAGGCGCGCTTATTTTCAGCTTCCTCTATTGGGGGTTCGGGTTTCTCCGCATGGGGACGACGGGATTTATCGCCCAGGCCTCCGGTGAGGGGGATGCGACGGAAATCCGCTCGGTACTCGCGCGGGCGATCATCCTTTCTACGATCATCGCCGTCGTTGTCCTGCTTATACAGGGATTGGTCCTGTGGCTGTCGCTTTTGATGATCGAAGGTTCGCCCCTCGTTGAGGGCGGGGCGGCGGATTATTTCTATGTCCGAATCTGGGGTGCGCCGGCGGTTCTTGCCAATTATGCGTTGATGGGGTTCTTTATCGGCATCCGCAATACGAAAGCGGCGCTCACCGTTCAGATATTCATGAACGGCCTGAATATCATTCTCGACCTGATCTTTGTTATCGGTTTTAGCTGGAATGTCATCGGTGTCGCGGCAGCGACGGCGATTTCAGAATCCCTGGCGCTTCTGCTGGGGCTCTATATCGTCCGGCGGGAACTTGCGCAGATTGGTGGTGTATGGAAACGCTCAGCGATCCTGTCCCTTGCCAAGATGGGACGGCTTCTGGCTGTCAATCTTGATATTTTCATCCGCACCATTCTGTTGATCTTCGCCTTCGCCTATTTCACCGCCCAAGCCGCGAAAGAGGGGGATGTCACGCTGGCGGCCGTCGCGGTGCTGATGAATTTCATCCATTTCATGGCCTTCGGTCTGGACGGCTTCGCTTTCGCGGCGGAGGGGATGATCGGTACGGCCATCGGGGCGAAGCGGCCTGACAAGCTGCGGGAGATTGTCTATGTCACCGGATTTTGGGCGCTGATCGTTGCCTGCCTTTATGCGCTGGTTTATCTGGTGTTTGGTTCCGCGATTATCGATTTACTTACTGGCATTGATGATGTGCGCGCGCGCGCGAATGAGTTTCTTCCTTGGCTCATTTTCATGCCGCTGGTTGCTATCTGGTCCTATCAGATCGACGGTATTTTCATCGGCGCGGTGCAGTCGAAGGAGATGCGCAATGGCATGATCATTTCCTTCATTGCCTATATGGCGGCGATGCATGTTTTTGGCGAGCAGTGGGGGACGCAGGGGCTCTGGGGGGCGCTGGTCGTGTTCTTCGTTGTTCGGGCCGTGACGCTGGCCGTCGTCTATCCGCGCGTGGAACGGCGGGCGAGGGCCTGAGCGCTATTACTTTGCCTGACCGGTCAGACGCCGCTCGATTGCGGAGAATGCCATAGGCACCAGCGCGATGATCAGGCTGATCCGGATAACATGCATGGTGGAGACGAAGGCAACGTCAATCCCAAGGGCGAGGGCGACCAGTGACATCTCCGCAAGGCCACCGGGGCTGAGGGCGAGAATTATTCCAGGAATACTAACGCCGATGGTCTCGGCAAAGAAATAGGCGAAGATGGCGGCAATCAGAACCATCAAGGTGGTTGAGGCGAAGCTGAGCCCGATGACATGCCGGATGTCGCGAAAACGGGTGCCAAGAAAACGCGCGCCAATCGCTGTTCCAATCACCAATTGCGACGCATAGACAAGTATCATCGGGGGCGAAACGTCCGTTATCCCGGCCATTTGAAAGGCTGCCGTCGCCAACAGAGGTCCCATCAGGTGATAGGCAGGCAGGCGGCATAGATAGCCGCCACCATAGCCGATCAGCGTCGCAACGAGCAGCCAGCCGTCCCCTGCAATATCCTGAATTGAGCCGAACAGTGACACGGTCTGGGCCGTCCCTTCCAATGTGACCCCATAGCGGAAGATCATCGGAACAGTCATCACCAGGATCAGGATGCGTGATGCATGAATCAGCGCGATTGTCGGGCCATGGCCGCCCTTCGCCTCACCAACTTCATACATGACGTTTAGACCGCCGGGAGCCGCGGAGAAGTAGGCAGTGGTGGGATCAAATTTACCCACACGGCGATAGAAGATATAGACCAGCGCCATCGATATCACGACGCTCACTACAAGGAGGAGGAGCCCGCCGCTCCACCGGCCCATGGCGGTAAATGTCTCTGTTGTAAAGCCACTGCCAAGCATGACGCCGAGGATTGCGGTCATTATTTTACGTAAGGTTCCATTTACCGCGAGATTGAAACCGCGCAGCGCCGCGATAGTGGAGAACACCATCGAGCCCAGCATCCAGGCGAGCGGGAGATCGGCAATAAAAAAGAGGGCCCCGCCAATCCCGCCGATGAGGAGTGCAGTAGCAGTACGTTTCACGTCAGTTCTGCCCCATCGCGCTGTAATCGATTGCTTTGTTCCGGTCGAGCGATGTTCCGGCTTTCGGCATCGGATATTTCAATCCCGTTGCACAATTAAACAGGACGGTCTTGTCGGTATCCGAAACAAGGCCTCTGGTCCGCGCAAACTGATAGGCGGCATAGGTTGCAGCTCCTTCCGGACAGAGAAGAAGGCCGTCTCGCCCGGCAACGGTGGCGCGTGCATCTTCGATTGCGGCATCGGACACGGCAATCGCGGCGCCGCCACTTGCCCGGACGGCGCGCAGTATCAGGAAGTCGCCGATGGCCGCCGGAACCCGTATACCCGCGGCCACGGTATGCGCATCCTGCCACAGTTCGGCATGTTCCTTGCCCTCTTCATAGGCTCGCACGATCGGCGCGCAGCCTTCTGCCTGAACAGCGAACATCTTGGGTCTTTTTGAGCCGATCCAGCCGATTGCCTCCAACTCGTCAAAGGCTTTCCACATACCGATCAATCCCGTGCCGCCTCCGGTGGGGTAGAAAATGGCATCCGGCAATTCCCAATTAAACTGTTCTGCAAGTTCCAGCCCCATGGTTTTCTTGCCTTCAATGCGGTATGGCTCCTTAAGGGTGGAGACATCAAACCACCCCGTTGCAGCCTTTCCCTCCCCAACAATCTTTCCGCAGTCGTTGATCAACCCGTTGACGCGAAACAGGTTTGCTCCTTGAAGGCCTGTTTCCGACATATTGATTTCCGGTGTGTCGGACGGACAGAAAATATAGCTTTCCATCCCTGCGCGTGCGGCATATGCGCTTAGGGCAGCGCCGGCATTTCCATTCGTCGGCATGGCCGTTTTGCGGACGCCGAGTTCCTTGGCCATACTGACCGCCATAACAAGGCCGCGGGCCTTGAAGGAACCCGTCGGCAGGCGGCTTTCATCTTTGACATAGAGGGGCGCGTCGCCGGAAAGGGATATCAGCGGTGTGGTAATCTCTCCCAAAGAGACAATATTTTCTGTCCGCCGAACGGGAAGAAATTCACGGTATCTCCAAATATCCTGTGGGCGGGTTGCGAGGGTTTCCTTGGTGAGTGCTTCCTTCAGCTTTGCAAGGTCATATCGCACAAGAAGTGGCCAGCCATCGTCTGACAGGTTATGGAGCGTGTCAGCGGGGTAGATCTTCCCGGTCATGCTGCATTCAAGATGAGAAACAAAGGTTGGGCGGTCTGCAGTCAGATTGTTCATTATGTTACACCTGTTCAAGGAGTGTTGTCATGCCGGGATGGTCAAATACTTGGGCGTGCTGGGCAAGGAGGGAGGTTCTCTTCGCCCTGATGTTTGCATCCGTTATATTTTGCCGGATAAAATCATGAAGGTCCATTCCGGGCGCGAGGGAATCGCGAAGACGGGACTGAAGGGCCTGTTGATCCAGAATCGGGAAGGGTGCACCCTCACAATCAATGCCGCCGAGTGTGACTGGCGACCCGTCCAGAAGCAGGCTTCCGTGGAGGCTGATATAAGCGTGGACGGTGTCGATGGTTCCATGCTGCGTACAAGATATATCGATCCCATCCATCCTGACGAAGCGGTAGTTCTGCCCAATGGCTTCGGTTTCATGCATACGGGTGAGTTCTTGCTCGTTCAGCCAGGTGATATGGGCATTTGTGATAGCACCCGGAGCGGCGTGCAGGGCCGCGGCGACCGATCCGTAGCCGGAAAAATGCGCCGAATAGCTGCAGCAGATGTCATGGAGTTTCGCCGCCGTCACCGGAATATGAAGATCTGGCGACGTGCCGTATTTACGGAGCAGCTGTACCGGCGATCCGTTGGAGCCGCAAGCAAGCACCGGTATTCTTCCGCTAAAATCTTTCTCCGGCGGTAGGCCTTGTGCTGCGCCGCCGGAAAAGAGGAAGGAACCCGCGGGCCTCGGATAGGGATAGCCGAGGGCGCGGGCGATATCGTCGGGAAGAGGGGGCACCAGCGCGGATTAGGCGCCCAGATGCATGCCGCCGTCGACGATGACAATTTCGCCGGTGATCATGTGGCCACCTTCGGTAAAGCAAAGAACAGCGTCGGCAATATCCTCCGGCTGGCAGACGGCTTTCAGCGGTACATCGCGGACCAGCTTCTTTTTGTAGGCGTCATATTTATCCTCGCCATAACCCTGCAAGAGCCAGCGGGTTTCGATAAAGCCGGGGCAGATCGAATTGACCCGAATTTCCGGGCCCATCGTCCGGGCGAGGGCCTTGGTCATCGAGTTAAGCGCCCCCTTAGAGGCGACATAGGCAATACTGGAGCCGATACCGTTCGTTCCCGCGACGGAGGAAATCATAACGATGGAGCCCTTGCCGGTTTTCTTCATATAGGGAGCGACGGCGCGGGACATCTGGAACGGTCCGATGGTGTTGACGCTGTAGATATCATGAAAATCATCGGCGCTCAGCCCGTCGAGATCGCTATGGGCGACGAATTTCGTCTTACCCGCATTGTTGACCAGCACGTCGAGCCGACCCCATTTGTCTGCCGCGGCCTTGGCCATGGCACGGCAGTCGTCGTCCTTGGAAACGTCGCCCTGGAACAAAAGCGTCTCGACGCCCTTAGCGGCGCAAGCTGCTTCAGTTTCTTCGGCTTCCTTCAGGCTTTTTGTATAGTTGATCACAACATTATAGCCCTTGTCCGCGAGCGCGAGGGCGATCGCGGCTCCTGCGCCTGTGGCAGATCCGGTAACAATGGCAACTTTATTGGATGATGACATGATATTTCCCGTTGTTTTTATTTATATCCGGCCGACAGATTACCCAAGTTTGGCCGTGACATAAACGAGAAAATACCAGCCCGCCCTTATGATGTCTTTTTAAAGGCCCCTGTCAGGACTTTGGCGACAACAATGCCCGCGATCATCGCCCCGACAAAGACAAAAATCTTTGGGTTGCCATAGGCGAGAGAACTGAGCGCCGGACCGGGACACAGACCGCCGAGACCCCAGCCAAGACCGAAAAGAACGGCGCCAGAGATGAGATATTTATCCAGATCCGTCTTAGTGGGCAGCTTGAATTCCTTGCCAAAGAAAGGGGAGGGCTGCTTCAGGATGAAACGGAAAGTGATGACGGTGACAAGAACGCCGCCGCCCATTACAAAGGCAAGACTCGGGTCCCAGTTACCTGTCAGATCGAGAAAGCCAATGACCTTGCCGGGGCTGACCATGCCGGAGAGAGCGAGGCCAAACCCGAATAGAAGGCCGGATATCAGACTGATGATATTGAACATGGTTAGCCTCCCACTACGGTGCGCATGATGAAAACAGTAACAACCGCGACAGCCATGAAAATCATGACAGCGGTCAGGGATCGCAGCGAAAGACGGCCGAGACCGCAGATGCCATGCCCGCTGGTGCAGCCCGCACCGACATAGGTACCAGCTCCGACCAGAAGCCCTGCAACGACAAGAAGGGCATAATGAGCATTGTCAGAAAGTTGATAGGGATTGATGTTCAGAAATGACATATCACCACCGAAGAGAGGATAAGCGGCGGCTCCGACGATGAGCCCGGCAATAAACAGGATCCGCCAGAGAGCGTCATTTGATTGAGGAGGAATTAGGTTAGATAGAATTCCGCTGATTCCGGCAATCCGGCCCGCCATAAGCAGTAACGTCGCGGCAATCCCGAGGATAATGCCTCCGATCAGTGAACTATAGGGCGTAAAGTTTTCCATTTCAGAATTGTCCTTGTCTGTCTGTCTTACAATATAGCGCGTACAGAACGGAAATGACCTGTCTGGCCTCGTCTCCGTCGAGAGAGTAAAAAATTGTTTGACCCTCACGTCGGGTCTGTACAAACCCATCCTTTCGGAGCAGGGCAAGTTGTTGTGATACAGAAGAGGAGCGCATATCCAGTGCCTCCGCCAATTCATTGACTGAGATCTCTCCCTCACTCATCCGGCAGAGCAGCAATAGCCGGGTTTCACTCGACAAGGCCTTCATCAGGTTGCTGGCACGGGAGGCGGAATGTTTCATATCTTTAATCTTCATGCTTGTATATCTACGTATATATGAATATATTGTCAAGCATGATGAAAAATTACAAAGTAACTTCCTGCGACTTACCCGGAGAGGAGCGAATGATGAATCCAGATGTAAAGGCATTCTTTCACAAGCCAACGTTTACTGTCAGCTATGTTGTGTCAGATCCGGACAGCCGGAAGGCTATTATTATCGATAGTGCACTGGATTACGATAACGCATCCGGGCGGACGGCGACGACAGCGGCCGATGAGGTCATCGATTTTGTAAAGGCGCAGGAACTGGATGTTGAATGGATACTGGAAACCCATGTCCATGCAGACCATCTGACCGCTGCACCTTATTTACAGGAAAAGCTGGGGGGCATCATCGGAATCGGCGGTGTCGTAAAGGAAGTCCAGTCGACCTTTAAAAAGGTCTTCAATTGCGGCGACGAAGTTGCGGACGATGGATCACAGTTTCAGCATTTGTTCCAGGATGGTGAGACCGTTGAGGTTGGCGGTATGACCATCGAAGTGATGGCGACGCCGGGCCACACACCAGCCTGTATCATTTATAAAATCGGCGATGCCGTGTTCGTTGGGGATACATTGTTTATGCCTGACTTTGGTACGGCTCGGTGTGATTTTCCGGGAGGAGATGCACGGACATTATATCGCTCTATCCAGAAGATTTTTTCCTATCCCCCGGAAACGCGGCTCTTTATGTGCCATGATTATGGGCCAAATGGTCGGGATTACGCGTGGGAGACATCGGTTGCCGAGCAGCGCGCGAACAATATCCACATCCATGACGGAATATCAGAAGAAGAGTTCGTGAAAATGCGAACAGAGCGCGATGCGACTCTTTCTATGCCGGTGCTGATCTTGCCGTCTATCCAAGTCAATATGCGTGCCGGGCATTTCCCCGAAGCCGAGGAAAACGGCGTTTCCTATCTGAAGGTCCCGTTAAATGCCCTTTAGCGGGTTAGGAGTTACTGTTCTGTGCGATATAGTTTGGAAGCCGTAAATCCGGTGCGACGACGAAACAGGAGAAGCGTCGCTCTGCCAGGTTGCTGCAGGCTTTGCGAGCCTCCGCCTCTTCAAAGCCGATAAGTTGCGCTCGGTAGAAAGGCTTGCCGTCAGAAATAGCTTTCTCAATATTAACGCGCCTTCCTTCCAGAATGCCGCCAGCCTGAGCGGCGGCCTTATAGACTTGATCGCGGGCGGTGGTCATCAGGCTGTATGCGCCAATCTGGATGGCCCAGTTAGTATTCTCTAATGGCCGTGGCTGGAAGGCGGAAGGCTGTGCGCGGGTGCTCTTCACTGCGTCAACATTGCGAACATGTGAATAACTCGTGGAAGCTTTGTTCACGACGGGCAGGGGAGTGGCTGCGGTGCTGGCAACCTTGATTTCTGCGGTTCCGCTATGAGGCGTGCCAAGCGCAATTTGTAATGGCTTGTCAATCGGCAGCGGGACGACGGTCGGGTGCAATTGTTCAATCTGGCCGAACCCTTTATCGAGGAGGGCGGCCATATGGATATCGCGGCTTTTCGCGCTGCGTCCGCCAAAGACGACGCCGACCAGCCGGTTGGAGCCACGTTTGGCGGAGGCAACCAGATTAAAGCCGGACGCGCGAATATAGCCGGTTTTGATACCGTCCGCACCCTTGTACTTCTTCAGGAGGTTGTTGTGATTTTTAAAGGCCTTGCCCTTGTAGTCAAATTTCTCCAGAGACATGAAATGATAATACTGCGGAAAATCATGAATCAGGGCAGCGCCCAAAATGGCCATGTCGCGGGCTGTGCTCTTTTGTCGCCGGTTGGGAAGGCCACTGGCGTTGCGAAAGCTCGTCCGTCTCATGCCGAGTGTTTTGGCTTTCGCCGTCATGTCACGGGCAAAGGCGGCTTCCGTCTTGGCCATGCTTTCGGCGAGAACTGTCGCGGCGTCGTTCGCAGATTTAGTAATCAGGCCGAACATTGCGTCGCGCACAGTGATCTGCTGACCCTTTTTCAGTCCCAGCTTCGTCGGCGCCTGACCGGCCGCACGGGCAGAGACAGGCAGTTTCTGATCCAGCCGGAGTTTGCCACGCTGAAGCGCATCGAAAGTCATGTAAAGGGTCATGATTTTGGTAAGGGATGCAGGGTATAGCCGATCATCGGCATTGCGTGAATAAAGCACCTCGCCTGTACGGCTGTCCATGACAACGGCGGCGTAGCGGGCCTCTGCGGCAGTCGGTATAGTCATCATCACGGTCAGGAGAAGCAAGATGCCACCAACCAGCTGAGACAATACTCGTCCCTTTGCCATGGCAAGCAATTTTATCCGGAGATTTTCCTGTCCGGCACTGAACGTCGCTGTTGTTGAAACCTTTACCAACGGCTTACCTATAATACTATGAATACGAATACGATTACGCACGGAATTTCCCGTTCCTGAGGGAGTGTAAAAAATTCGGCGAATCATGTCCATCAAAATCCCGATAAATTTTTTATCTCTGTATCTCAACAAAATAACTTATCCTCTTGATGTGTGTGTATTATCGCATTTTCGTGATTTATCCTTTTTATCTTACAGGCGGATGGTTAATATCTGGTAAGCATTATTAATTTAATTGACTGGAGAGGGCCGATGAACGTCGTATCTACAAGTCTGCGGGTTCTGTGCCTGTCCATTTTGCTCGCTTCCTGTACTTCGGACGGGGGAACGAACAACCCGATCTTCCGGCCTTTCCAATGGTTTTCCTATGCCAATGGGGATGATATCCGCGCCAACTGCGAACCTGGGCGCAATGCCCGCTATCGGATGATCTACAACGCAATATATGATGAGCAGGTGCGAACCTATGATATCCTCCAAATTACGACATCTGAATCCGCGATACAGACCACACGCGCATTCCGTGGCGGTATCAATGTGGATTGGCTGCTCGCGGCCGGAGGCACCAGTGGGCCGCAGGCGACCCATGAAAGCAAGGAGGTGATCAGCCTTAAGGATCTGATTGCTATTGAGCAGGCACTGATCAAATCCGGATTTGAGCAACCCGCCATCAAGGGGCAGATCCTCTATTCCGATGAGTTCTACTGGATTGCTATGGTTTGCCGGGATGGCAACTTTAAATATTATGCCTGGACAGATGACAATGCGGACATAGCCAAGCTACCTTTCCGCGAGGTTCTGTCGAAAGGGGATAAAACCGGCGTGCCATTTCAGGAACCCTATGTGCCTGTGGTTTTCGGTCGGTCATCGCGATACTACAATGGCGGGCGGGACAGCACATATTTCACGTTACAGGTTGGCGATAATGGTTTGGATCTTTGAAGAGGCTGACTTTTTCAAGATTTTGGTGTGAAATTTTTGTTGCATTTGCGGGTTTTTCAAAAAAATCAGGCGTTATTTTTTAAAATATTATAATTAAATCAATAGATTATTATATTTTCTATTCTTTGTTGCACTGCACAAAAAAATCATTGACATTTATCAGCACCCTATTATATACAGGTGACATTGTTGCAGTGCAGCAAAAGAAATTTTGAGACGCTAATCAGAAAGGTTAAGTCAATGACAAAGAAAGCCACTACAAACGCAACCGTTGACCCGGCTGTCGTTACTAAGGAAATTGAAGAAATGGTCGCAACCGGCCGCAAGTCGCTTCAGGAAGCCTTTATTAATGGAACTGAAGCTGCTGAAAAAGCATTCAAGTCCAACACCGAAACATTCAAGACCAATTACGAAAAGGCAATTGCCGAAGGTAAGACCGGTTTTGAAAAAGCTATCAAGTCTCTTGAAGGTTCGCAGTTCTATGACAAGAACAGCTCAGAGGCTTTCGTAAAGGCAAGCAACGCAGCCGTCGAGAAAAGCGAAAAAATCGGCGCGGAAATGATCGACTTCGGTACAGGTCAGCTGCAGGAAGTTTTCAACGTCACGAAAACAATTGCTGAAACAGAAGATGTTGCCAAGGCTGTCGAAATTCAGACTGAATTCGCTCGCACATCCATGCAGAGCTACATGTCTGAAGTAGGCAAGCTGAACTCTCTCATTGCGGAAGCTGCGAAATCAGTTGTTGAGCCATTTGGCGCACAGTATGCAGCCAGCCTTGATATGTTTTCGAAGCCGGCTTAACGCCAGCTGACATTTCAAGCGTCTTGAAAAGGCCCGGATTCTTCCGGGCCTTTTTTCGTGCCCAAACGAAAGTTGGTCACTTTTTTATAAAATTTTGCCTTCGGTAATAATATTTTTTGAATTTCCTGATAAGATATATACTTAAATAAGTGGGCGTAGGGTTATAGTTAAAGCCAGACTGGCGTAGCAAGATGGAGCGAAAGAATATTATCATATCTGGTTGGATAAAAATGAAGATGAGCGGCAACGATAAAAAAGACGAAGACGACCGGGGTACGGGAACAGGCCTAGTCACCAAGACAAAGCCTAAAACCAAAAAACCGTCTCTTTGGCGTGTGTTGTTGTTGAATGATGATTACACACCGATGGAGTTCGTTGTCTTTGTGCTCCAGAAGTTCTTCAATATGGATGAGCAAACCGCTGTTCAGGTGATGCTACATGTTCATCAGAAGGGCGTCGGTAATTGCGGGGTGTTCCCGTATGAAATTGCCGAGACCAAAGTTGCCCAGGTCATTGATTATGCACGCGAAAATCAACACCCCTTACAATGTACGATGGAGAAAGAATAGTGCCCGGATTTTCCAACTCACTTGAAGAAACTCTACATCGTGCAATGGCATTGGCGACATCTCGCCGACATGAATTCGCGATGCTGGAGCATTTACTTTTTCCCTGACCGAGGACCAGGACGCCGCCGCCGTGATGCGTGCGTGCAATGTGGATGTTGATCTGCTGCGTCGGGACCTTGAGACATTTATCACCGACGAACTGGATGATTTGGTCATGGACGGCTTTGTCGAGGCGCGCCCAACGCTGAGTTTCCAGCGGGTGGTTCAGCGCGCGTTGATCAATGTGGAAAGCTCTGGCCGGGAAGAGGTGACAGGCGCCAACGTTCTGGTCGCGATCTTCTCTGAACGGGAGAGTCATGCGGCCTACTTCCTGCAGAAGCAGGAGATGACCCGCCTCGACGCGATCAGCTACATTAGCCATGGCGTTGCCAAGGCACCAGAGCAAGGAATCGGCCCGTGCTATTCGAGGAGTAGAGGGAGATTATAAGGCCGAAAAGGAAGAAACTCCACCGCAAGAGGAAAAAGCTGAAAACCTCGAAGCGCTGGACGCTTACTGCGTTAATCTGAATGAGAAGGCGGCTGCGGGCAAGATTGACCCGCTGATTGGTCGCGCCGATGAGGTGGAGCGGACGATCCAGGTTCTCTGCCGCCGGTCCAAGAACAACCCGCTTTATGTGGGTGATCCCGGTGTTGGCAAGACGGCCATTGCCGAAGGCCTTGCTCGTCGGATTGTTCATGGGGATGTGCCAAGCGTACTGTTGCCTGCCGTCATCTATTCCCTCGATATGGGATCGCTGCTGGCGGGTACCCGTTATCGCGGTGATTTTGAGGAACGGCTGAAGGCAGTCATCTCTGAGCTTCAGGGGCTGGACGATGCCATCCTCTTTATCGATGAAATCCACACTATTGTTGGCGCAGGTGCGACAAGTGGTGGGGCGATGGATGCCTCCAACCTTCTCAAGCCGGCACTCGCCAGCGGGGAAATCCGCTGCATCGGGTCGACGACTTATAAGGAATTCCGCAGTCATTTCGAAAAAGACCGGGCACTGTTGCGGCGGTTCCAGAAGATTGATGTTCGCGAACCGACGGTCGAGGATAGCATCAAGATCCTGAAGGGACTGAAACCCTATTTCGAGGAGTATCACAAGATCCGCTACACGGCGGAGGCCATTCGCACGGCCGTGGAACTCTCCGCGCGCTATATCAATGACCGCAAGTTACCGGACAAGGCGATCGATGTGATCGACGAGGTGGGTGCGGCGCAGATGTTGAAAGCAGAAAGCAAGCGCAAGAAAACCATCGGTGTGAAAGATGTCGAGGCTGTGGTCGCCAAAATCGCACGGATACCGCCGAAATCGGTCTCCAAGGAAGACACAGTCAACCTGCGCAAGCTCGATGTTGACTTACAACGCGTTGTCTTCGGTCAGGATGCAGCGATTGATGCGCTGGCAAGTTCCATCAAACTGGCGCGCGCGGGTTTGCGCGAACCTGAAAAGCCTATCGGTTCTTATCTCTTCTCCGGTCCGACCGGTGTTGGTAAGACTGAAGTTGCACGGCAGCTAGCCTCTATCATGGGACTCAACCTGATCCGCTTCGATATGTCTGAGTATATGGAGCGGCATACGGTCAGCCGCCTGATTGGCGCACCCCCGGGCTATGTCGGGTTTGATCAGGGTGGTCTCTTGACCGACGCCATTGATCAGCAACCGCATTCGGTCCTTCTGTTGGATGAGATCGAGAAGGCGCATCCGGATCTGTTTAATATTCTTCTGCAGGTCATGGATCATGGCAAGCTGACGGATAACAACGGCAAACAGGTGGATTTCCGAAATGTGGTTCTGATCATGACGACCAATGCGGGCGCTCATGAAATGACCAAGCAGGCCATTGGTTTTGGCAATGATGTGCGCGAGGGCGAGGATGAGGAAGCGATTAAACGTCTCTTCACCCCGGAATTCCGCAACCGTCTCGATGCGACCATTCCTTTTGCACCGCTGCCGCCGGAAGTTGTCTCCCGTGTTGTCGAAAAGTTCGTTCTGCAGCTTGAAACACAGTTACAGGATCGGAATGTCACGATTTCGCTGTCTGACACCGCCGCGACATGGCTCGCCAAGAAGGGTTATGACGTCAATTATGGCGCCCGGCCACTTGCCCGGGTTATTCAGGAGAGTATCAAGAAGCCGCTGTCCGAAGAACTGCTCTTTGGCAAGCTGGCGAAAGGTGGACATGTCTCTGTTGGTGTGAAGGCAGGGGAGCTTACTTTTAGGGTCGAAAGCGCCGCCGAGTTGAGCCGCAAGGAGGAAGCGGACAAGAAGGTGGCGAAGAAGGGACCCAAAAAAGATAAGGAACTGGCTGAAAAGTAATCTGCCGTTCCAGAACGCAATAAAGGCGGGAAAATTTCCCGCCTTTATTAATGCAGTCTTTGGTTATTTCTGGCCGATGACCCTACGGCCCTGATTGAGGCCCTTGAGAAGTTCAATCCCTTCATCGGCGATAGCATAGCCAACCATATCCTCGTTCTCGCCGGCCATTTCCTCCATATCCACCCAATGGGAGTAGATCGGACGGGTCCGCTCAGTGATGATCCCTGATTTCAGCAGGGTCTTGACCAGAACGCGGAAGATGTTTGTGGATTCTTTTAGCGTGTCACGGCGATCTTCATCCGTGAATACTTCGCGGCAGGCGTCGCGCACCCATTCCCAGTCCAGCCCAAATTGATCATAAATGACCCGTTTTTGGCGGATATTGATCAGATTGAAGAGAACGGTCTCGAAACATTGGGCAGCCCAATCTTCAACCCGGTCTTGCTCTTCTTTTGACAATTTTGGGATGGTTCTATCGGCCCAGATCTTGCCGAATTTATGGTGGAAGGCCTCGTCGGTCATCACCAGCTGGGTCAGCCGTTTCAGAAGTGGGTCGTTCGTCTTCGCATGGATATTCGCAAACGCGCCCATGGCCAAGCCTTCGACCAGCATTTGCATGCCGACCAGCTTTTTGTAAACTTCTTCGGCGCCGACAAGTTCATTCAGAAGGACGCCGAAAGCTTCGCCGATCTGATAGGGGCGACCCCAGCGGGTGCTGATATAGCGGCTGAACGCAGTGACGTGGCGGGCCTCTTCACGGGTCTGGTTAGAGGCATATTCCTGTGCTCCCGGATCGACCATGATATGGCAAAGGCTGGCGCTTAAGGAAAGCGCACCCTGTTCACCATGCAGGATAGTAGAGAGGCTCCAACGGGTACTTTCATTGGCGAGCTTGATTTTTTGACCTTCATCCAGCTTATCGGCCACGGCGCTTTGCAGTTCCGGGATAGTTTCGGGCGGCATGATATATTCGGCGTTGATGTCAAAGGGGCTCGAAAAATCGAGATAGGTGGAATCCATGGGATCCCAGAAATGATCATGGGTTGCTGAAATAATGCCATCGAAAGCATCTGTACGCGTCCCATAACGGTCCACTTCCAGCATTGCCGGAAAGTCGTCGCGGTTCACGGTATCGTAAATCGGATCGTGCGTAATATGGTCGGTCATGTTGGCTCCCTTGCACCTGTTTTCGCCGGCAGCGTCTTTCGCGGCTGCTCTTTACGTTTACGTAAACGTCAATATGACATACATCAAATTTAGGGATTTTTCAACAACAGATTTCGGACGATAGTGGCTTCGTCAAAAAATCTAGCGGGAATTTTCGCTACGAAAGGGGGAATGCTCGGCAAGATAATTGATCTCTGCCTCAACCTGTTTTGTCTCCGCCTTCAGGTAATCGGAGACTGCATCATGAAAGCCCGGATCGCGCATCCAATGGGCGGAGTAGGTCTCCGTTGGTAAATAGCCGCGGGCGAGCTTGTGTGGCCCTTGCGCCCCGGCCTCCACCCGTCTGATGCCATGTTTAATCGCATAATCTATGGCGCGGTAATAACAGGTTTCGAAATGCAGGAATCGGTGATCCTCTGTGCAGCCCCAATAGCGGCCATAGAGGCAATCACTGCTTTTCAGGTTTAGCGCGCCGGCAATGTAGCGTCCGTCTCGGCTGACCATAAAGAGCACAACCGCTTCGCCAAGGCGCTCCCCCAGCAGGCTAAAAAATTCGCGGTTTAGATAGGGCGTCCCCCATTTGCGATTTCCTGTGTCGATATAGAAATGATAAAAGGCGTCCCAATGCGCCTCACCAATGTCATTCCCCGTAAGAATTTCGAATTCCAGATCATTTTCCGTTGCCCCCTTGCGTTCTTTCCGGATGGCCTTTCGCTTGCGGGAGGACAGCTGCGCAAGGAAATCGTCAAACGTCTCGTAATTTTCATTCACCCAATGGAACTGCTCGCCCGTGCGGATGAGAAAGCCTTCCTGCTCCATCAACTCGCGTTCCTCAGGCTCCAGAAAGGTCGCATGAACTGAGGAGAGGTTGAGTTTGTCCGCCACCTGTTTTGTCCCTTGCAGGAGGAGACGTTGATGTACCAACCGTTCCGGCCCCTCCGGCACGAGAAGACGAGGGCCCGTCACAGGGGAGAAAGGCACCGAAAGCTGCAGTTTCGGGTAATAGCGTCCGCCTGCGCGCTCATAGGCATGGGCCCAGCTATGATCGAAGACATATTCCCCACTGGCTGTGTCCCTTCACATACATTGGGGCGATCCCGGCAATCGTGCCATTCAGTTCCAATGCGAGGTGATAAGGCATCCAGCCACTATCAGCGGAGACGGAGCCGCTATCCTCCAGTGCTTTCAGGAACTGGTGGGTGACGAAGGGATGATCCGTTGTCAGGCAGGCATTCCAATCGGCCTCCCGTATCTCGGCAATGGATTGAAGGGTTTTAATCAAAGGAGTGTCAGACATACGGCCCGGAAAACTGAAATAGGAGCGCCCTTTGCTACTGTAACAGATATCTTTTTTCGCTGCGGGAAGAATTCAAGAAAATTTCCCAGAAAATACTTTTGGTTTAATGACTTGAAAAAAATACAACTTATATATGTATAAAAGAGGAGATTATTTACTCGGAGATTGCTCCGGCAGACGTAATTGGAGATGAACATGGATTGGATAAAAGTCGGTATTAGCGCACTACTCGGCGGTGCGGTTGCCGCCGCTATCACGGCGTTTCTTGTTATATATTTCGATAAACCCGCCGCGAGTCCTAAAGGCGGGAACTTGATGGAACAGCTAACCGGAAGTAGCAAGATGGATAATCGTCAGCAGGGCGAACAATTCCCTATGCAAAAGCACGGACGGTAAAACACTCGTGGCATGTTAGGTGAGCCAAACACTTGTCAAATGAAGATCACTCTAAGGGCTCAAAATTTTGGCACGTTTAGGAATAAATCAAGCAACAAAGTTATTGCTCCGATGGCACTCATACATCAAATGTGTTTTTGAGCTGTGCTCATGCGTTAATGGCTGATTTAAGGGGGAGCGTTTATCGCGCTCCCCTTTTCCCTTAGCTGATCTCGAAAACCGCGTCGATTTCGACCGCGACATTCATCGGCAGGGCATTGGTGCCGACGGCGAAGCGGGCGTGGCGACCCTTATCGCCGAAAACCTCAACCATCAGGTCAGAGGCCCCATTTACAACCTTTGGCTGTTCTCCAAAGCCGTCGATGCAATTGACGAAGCCGCTCAGCTTCACGCAGCGTACCACCTTGTCGAGATTGCCGCCGCAGGCTTCTTTCACCTGAGAGAGGATATTGAGGCCGCACACCCGGGCGCAGGCCATACCTTCTTCTGTTGTGAAGTCCTTGCCGACCTTGCCCTGATAGGCGATCTTGCCGTCAACGAAAGGCACCTGTCCGGAAACGAAAACCAGATTTCCTGTCTTCACAAACGGGACGTAATTTGCCGCCGGGGCTGTTGCGCCCGGAATTTCGATACCGAGCTCCGCCAAATGGGCGTCAATCTTGCCAGTCATTCTATACCTCTTGTTTTGAATTATGCGTTAAATCAACCCCCCGGACGGCCACCGCCGCCCGCGGTGATCCGGATGCCGACATTCTTCGTTTGAACATAGTTGAGCAGCGCTTCCTGCCCTTTTTCCCGGCCGTAGCCGGACCGCTTCATGCCGCCGAAAGGTGTTTCAATCCCGCCGGCGAACCATTCATTAACAAAGACATGGCCGGCGACCAGTTGGTCTGCCGCCCAATGCGCCGTTGCGAGGTCCTTGGTGTATACGCCTGCGCAAAGGCCATAGTCAGTCCCATTTGCGAGTGCGAGGGCCTCTTCCGGGTCATCATAGGTGAGGATGGAAAGCACAGGGCCGAAAACCTCTTCCCGCGCGATGGTCATGTTCGGCGCAACATTAGCAAAGACCGTAGGTTCGATAAAATGCCCGGGAAGTTCGTTATGTTTCCGTCCGCCGGAAACAGCCTCTGCACCAGCCTGAGAAGCGGCGAGGCACATACCCTCTATCTTGTCAGCCTGCGCGGCTGAAATCACTGGTGTGAGATCATGGCCATCGATGCCGGGACCAATAGAGAGAGATTTCGCCTTTGCGGCCATTTTCTCAACGACTTCAGCCTGAAGGGACTTTGGCACGATCAGGCGCGATTGCGCGGAGCAAACCTGTCCAGCATGGCTGAAAATTCCGCTAGCGGTGGAGTTGATGGCCTGATCAACGTCAGCATCCTTGAACAGGACACCCGCGGATTTACCGCCGAGTTCCATGACGCAGGGGATGACACGCTCCGCCGCCGCACGCAGGATCGACTGGCCCGTCGCGACTGAACCGGTAAAGACAATATGATCGATATCGGGATGTGAGACGAGCGCCGCGCCACACTCATGGCCATAGCCACAGAGGATATTCACTGCGCCTTTTGGCACCCCGGCGCGATGACATGCCTCGGCAATAAAATAGGTGGAAACGGGGGAGAGTTCCGGTGACTTCAGAACGACAGTGTTTGCGGTTGCAAGGGCGCAGGCAACGGACCGCGCGGCAATCTGCAGCGGGAAGTTCCAAGGCACGATCTGTGCCGAGACGCCGAAGGGAGTGGGAATTGTGTAATCCACATAATCTGCGCCGAGCGGGATCATCCGTCCTTCCAGCTTATCGGCAAGGCCTCCGTAATAGGTGAAATAACGCGCCGCGGCCAATGCCTCATTCTTGCCACCTGCGAGGGTTTTTCCGTTATCGAGGCATTCTGCAAGGGCAATCTCATCGGCCATTTCTGTCATATGCCGGGCAATCTCAAACATCAGCGCGCCGCGGTTTGTCGGGCGCATATTGTAAAGCTCCCGGGTCTCAAAACAGGCGCGGGCCGCGGAGACAGCCGTGTCTACATCGGATTGTCCCGCCTGCGCCACCTCAGCGATAATCTGGCCTGTTGCGGGGTTTTCAATCTCGATACGACCGCCATCTATGGCGTCTACCCATTCACCGTTTATGTAGTTCTGCCAGAATTTTTTTATCTCGCTCATGGCTTGCCTTCTTTGCTTTCTATTTTTGCGATTTCTATCACGGCGATAGGCCGAGAGCCAGCCCGGGCTGGCTCTGACGGTAAAAATTTCAATTTCGACTTTTATAAATGTAGAGTAAGCCTATATCAACGGGACCAATCAAAGCAGTCAGGTGCACTCATGGGTCTTATGAATAATGTGGATGGCGAGAATCGGTGTGGCCATTTTCAGGCCGATGACGAGAATGGGGAACTGTTCGCTTGGCTCATCCAAGCCGGTTTGACGGGGACACGTGTCCGGGATGTCTTTACAGAATTTTGTGAGCGGTTGAATACGCGGGGGGTTCAGCTCAAGCGCGGGAATATCGCGCTGAGTGCGATCCATCCGCAGGTCAGTGCGTTCATGTATACCTGGCGGCGTGGCGAAGGGCTTGTCACAAATACGAACTTCCTGCATTCGGATATTCCCGGGGAAGGTTGGTTCTCCAGCCCCTTTTTCTTTATGCTGGCGAACAATATTCCCTTTCTGCACCGGCCGCTATCGAAGGACAATGAGCTGGATTTTCCGGTTCTTGTTGAGTTTCGGGACGAAGGGCTGACGGACTGGTTCTGCCAGATATTTGATTTTGGCTGGGGTTTTGAGAACCAGAATTTGGAAACATCCGCTGGCCTGATTACAAGCTGGGCGAGCGATCGACCGGGCGGCTTTACTGAGGAGGAATTTGCCATTCTTAGTAAGGCGATCCCTTTATTCGGCCTTGCCATCAAGGGGATTGCATCGTTCCGAACAGCCAGATCCATGCTGGAAACCTATATCGGGCGGGACACTGCGGGGAAGGTTCTCTCTGGTCAGGTGCGGCGCGGCTCTGTCGACAGTATCAATGCAGTGCTTATTTATGCGGACCTGAAAGGTTTCACCAAACTTTCCGATACCATTGAAAAGGGCGATCTGGTGGAAATGCTGGATCACTATCTCGCCAAAATGGCTAGCCCGATCGAGGCGGCTGGTGGAGAAATTCTTAAATTTATGGGGGACGGTGTTCTTGCAAGCTTTGATCTGACCTCGGCGGATGATCAGGCGGTAATGGATATATGTAAGACAGCTCTCGACGTGACTGAGACAATGGCGGAAGGCGTTAAACTTCTCAATCGAAATAGGCGAGAGGCTGGCAAGCCAACAATGGAACTCGATATCGCCTTACATGTTGGCGAGGTAATGTATGGCAATGTGGGTTCGGAAACGCGGCTCGATTTTACCGTCATAGGACCGGCGGTGAATGAAGTCAGCCGAATTGAGGCCCTCTGCGATAAACTTGGGACGAACCTGCTCGCGTCCGGCGATTTCATGCGGACCTGTAGTAACGTATCCTTACCACTCCGGTCCTGCGGATATCACGAATTGCGCGGCGTACGCGAACCGATAGAGCTTTTTTGCCGCGACTAATTCGATACGTCAGGTAACGCGACGATCAAGAGGCGCGCGTTACCTTCTTGTTCGCCTTCTTATTCTCATACATGGCGTGGTCCGCGGCTTTCATCAGGTCGCAATATGACTTGTCGCCAGTGTAGGGAATAACCCCCATACTGGCTTTCAGAAAGATTTTCCGTCCACGCGCCGGAATGGAGGTGGCGCTGATTTCACGCTGAATGGCCAGGGCGCGAGCTTTGCCGTTTTCGGTGTTTGTCCGGGTCAGGACAAAAACGAACTCATCTCCGCCGATGCGGGCGACAAAATCCGAACTGCGAAGGTTATGCTGTAGATTCGCGGCGAATTTCTGTAGTGCAATATCGCCTGTGTCGTGACCGAAGCGGTCATTGATTTCCTTGAAATCATTCAGATCTAGGAAGGCGACAACTCCTTCTTCACCGTGCCGTTGCGCAGAGGCAAGAGCCCGGGTCATGAATTCCTGCAAGCCCCGACGATTATGTAGACCGGTCAGTTCGTCCGTGGTGGAAAGGGCCTCCAACTCCCGGATCCGATGCTGCTGCTCTGTTATATGCTGTTCAGCACTTGCGGCATAGGCAATGACCCGATTAATCAGCTGCCAGTGTTTGGCCGGTGCCTGTCGTCTCAGGCTGGACTGGAGGGCCGTGGAAAGATCTTCCAGTTGCGAGCCAATTTCCGCCTCAAACCCCGGTGGGTGATCTGTTTGAACGGACGATATATGTGTCATGGACGATGACATAACTCTAGTCTCCTCACAAAAGCCGCTCTGGAAGCTACATTGGTTGTGCCTTTTTATAATCCAGGTCGGCGTAAACTACTGCCCCAATAAAAGCAACTACCATGCCAATATTTGGGCTTATAAAAATCGTTTAAAATCAATACATTGAACTAAAAAATAAAGATTTTCTTCATATTTTAGACAAAATTGTGGGGAATTTTATGCCTTTCAGATCGGAATAATTGACCTACATAGATAGAATACCCCCATCTTCCACGATAAGCCTTCACAGTCGCAAAATTGAGGTATATTACTGGCCTTTATGGATTTTAGGCGGCCTGCGCAGCTCAGTTAAAATGGATTAATAGTTGAAATGAAATGGTCTAAAGTTGTTTTCACGCTTGTTGGTATCGGCTTGACCGGTATTGCCGGGTTTTCTTCCGCGGCACCGCTGCAACTGGCGTCTCATCAGGCCGTATATGACCTCCACATGGAAGATATTGGTGAGAACAGTGGCCTTGAAGGCGTTCGCGGGCGCATTGTCATGAAGGTTGAGCAGCAATGTGATGGCCTGATTGTGAACCAGCGTATGCTGCTGGAAATGATCAATTTTGAAGGTAATGTCATTGTCTCTGATTACAGCCAGTCGACTTGGGAAGATAATGACGGCCGGATGATGCGCTTTGACATGTCGAATATGCTGAACGGACAACTGATTGAGAAATACAGCGGTATTGCCGAGCATCGCGAGAATGGCACGGTTGTCGAGTTCGGCGATCCTGATCAGCCCGATCTGGAACTACCCAGCGATGTCATTTTTCCAGGCGAGCATACGCGAATGGTTTTGAAAGCCGCCGCCGCCGGCAAGAACCTGATTTCCGCGAAAGTTTATGACGGTAATGGGGAAGATGGGCTTTCTGACACTCTTGCTGTGATCGGTAAGGGGCAGACGCTCCTGGAACCGTCTGAAGCGGAGGAGGAACTGAAGGGGCAGGTTTTCTGGCCACTACAGATATCTTTCTTTGATCTGAGGCAGCAACAAACCGAACCGGATTATAGAATTGCCATGAAAATCTTCGGCAACGGTGTCGCTACGGATTTGCATCTTGATTACAGCGATTTCTCGCTGCGCGGAGAGATTGCGGAATTGACTTTCCTGACGTCGGAGAAATGTTCCTGATCCAGGGGCGGTCAATTTTTACCGGTCAGGCCACGTCCTTTGGTGATGACTGCATCTCCAAATTTATCTCGCAGCTTGTCAATTGCGGCCTCAACCTCTTTGTCGTGCCCGGAATTGCCGCTTAAGAGGTCGGGTCTATCGGCGTCATCAAGCTCGCCAAAACTACTGATACCCACCCCGATAAGCCGAAAGTTATGGCCCGGCACCGCCTTCTGGAGGAGCGGGCGCACTTCCCGGTAGAGTGTTTCCGCGAGTTGCGTAGGTTGGGTGAGGGTATGGCTGCGGGTCAGGGTCTTGAAATTGCCGGTTTTGAGTTTCAGCGTGATCGTCTTACCTGCTTTATTAGATTTTTTAAGGCGCTTGGAGACTTTTTCGCAGAGTGGCCACAGTCGAGCTAGCAAAATATCGATATCCGAAATATCCGTGGCAAATGTGGTCTCTGCGGAGATGCTCTTGGCGCGGAGGTCAGCTTTCACGCGGCGTTCATCCTCTCCGCGCGAAAGGTGATAGAGGCGGCTTCCCATCACTCCATAACGCGCCACCAGTTCCGCTTTCTCGCGATGCTGCAATTGGCCGATGGTGCTGATGCCTTCTGCCGCAAGTTTACGATTAAGTGCTTTACCGACGCCCCAAATGTCGCTGACCGGTCGGGGATTTAGAAAATCTATCGCCTCCGCTCGGCCGATGACGGCAAATCCGTTTGGCTTATCAATGTCTGAGGCGAGCTTGGCGAGATATTTATTATAACTAAGCCCGACGGAGACGGTGATCCCGATTTTCTTCTCCACCTCTCGCGCGAGCCAAGCCATAGATTGCGCTGCGTTCCGATGGTGCAGCCGTTCGGTGCCAGATAGATTAAGAAACGCTTCATCAAGGGAGAGGGGCTCCACATCCGGTGTCAGCATATCAAACAGGGCGCGAATTTCTCTGCTGACGACGACGTATTTCGCCATATCCGGCGGGATAATGACCGCATCGGGACATAATTTTTTGGCCTTGAACAGCGGCATGGCCGACCGCACCCCTGACATCCGGGCGATATAGCAGCAGGTGGAGACAACGGCGCGTGGGCTGTCATGGCAGATGATGAGCGGCTTGGCGTTCAGCTCTGGGTTATCGCGTTTCTCCACAGATGCATAAAAGGCATCGCAATCGACATGGGCGATGGAAAGGTCGAACAATTCCGCATGGCGGAGGAGCTTCGGCGACCGGCAGGCAGGGCAGCGTTTGCCGTCGCGCGCAGAATTTTCTTCCAGGATTGTCAGGCAGTTGCGGCAAAGGCTGTCCATAGCGCCTCTGTCAGTACTCGCCTGTCTCGATATGGCGGATAATATGTGCGCTGATCTCTGGCCAGTTATAGAGGCGGCTGTGGCTATGTTCCGCGGGCCCCAGAAGATCGGATAGCCGTGGATCGGCTATATAATGCAGACGGTGGACATGCGCGGCATGCTCATTAACGGAGCTATGATTATGCGGAATATCATCAATAAAATAGGCTGGAGCGTTTAACCCCTCTGTCAGGAAACGGACAACCTGTCCCTTGCTGCCGACATTGGCGATCAGAGGGAAATCCATCCCTTTGTCCTTGAGACCTAACAGTCGCTTGGCCGCATATTTGGGCGGGACGTTACTGAGGACGACAATCTGCGCATGATCTTGTAGGCTGGCAAGTCCCTCGGCCGCGCCATCGACGGCGGGAAGAACGGCGCAGCGCTGATCGAAAAAGTCGGACAGAATGACTCCGACCTCGGCTTGGTCAATCGGTTCTTTATCGGCAATACGACGGATATTGCCGGTGAGGGCAAAAGACGACCAATCAAAATAAAGATCAAGCGATTTGAGGAAATCCTCAAGCCCGATCATGAAGTTAAACAGGACTTCATCCGCATCTGTAATGATAAGCGGACGGTCGCGATCGATCGTTAGTTTCTCTAGCTGCGGGCGGACTTCATCGTGGATACCGGTAAACATTTTAATAATCCTCTACCGGCGCACCGGGTAAAAACTGACGCGCCCGAATGATGCTAGTAGGATCCAGCTTCTCGCTTGCGCAAAAATCGATTAATATATCCTCATGCATCAGCAAAAAATCAAGTACACCGGCCAGAATCTCCGGATTTTCGGCCGAGCTGGCGAGAGTGCCAGTGTCAATACCGGTTTCTGCGAGCATCCAGCTCATGGTTTTTTCCTGCTCTGCAATAAAAGTGAGCGCCTGCAGCGCGATTATTTCGGATTTTTCGTGATTCATAAAATTTTCTGTGCTTGAAACCCTGTATGGTAAGGGAAAATTAAACATATTTCTGTTTATTGTGAATGAATGATAGCCCCATGTGCAGGAAATCGAAAGCTCTCTCTGGGTCTATGTAAACCGTCTCACTTTGGCGATTGTACTTGTGAATTGGACATACTGAAAATGAAGACAGTGTTGATTGTCGAAGATAACGACTTAAATATGAAGTTATTCCACGATCTGCTGGAAGCGCATGGTTACAACACCATCCAGACAAAAGATGGAATGGAAGCTTTGAGCCTCGCGCGGGAGCATATGCCGGATCTGATCCTGATGGATATTCAGTTGCCGGAAGTTTCCGGGCTGGAAGTGACGAAATGGATTAAAGAGGATGAGACGTTGAAGTCAATTCCTGTTATCGCCGTCACTGCTTTTGCAATGAAGGGGGACGAAGAAAAAATCCGCGAGGGGGGCTGTGAGGCCTATGTCGCGAAACCAATCTCCGTCGAGAATTTCCTGAATACAGTTAAAGAATTTTTGAGCTAGATTATGTCTGCACGCATCCTGGTCGTCGACGATGTTATCCCGAACGTTAAAATACTCGAGGCAAAACTGTCTGTCGAATATTATGACGTGGTAACGGCATACAACGGCCCTGATGCACTGGAGATCGCGCAGTCACAGCTGCCTGATCTTATCCTGCTCGATGTTATGATGCCGCAGATGGACGGCTTTGAAGTCTGTCGGTGTCTGAAGGCCGACCAACGCACGGCGCATATCCCGGTTGTGATGGTCACGGCGCTCAGCGAAGCTGCGGACCGTGTTCAAGGGCTGGAATCCGGTGCAGATGATTTCTTGACAAAACCGGTTGATGATCTCGCTCTGTTTGCGCGGGTAAAGTCTCTTTTGCGCCTTAAAATGATGATGGATGAATTCCGCCTGCGCGAAGAGACCAGTTCGGAATTGGGCGTGATCAGTATGTCCGACCGCAAGGAAGAAGCCATTCAGCGGGCCCGGATACTGGTTATCGACGACAACGAATATTCGGTCCGCATGATGAAGGATATCTACGCGGAAACCTACGATATTACGCTTGAACCGGATATGGAAGAGGCACTGGTGCTGCTCCGTGGTGGCGACTATGACCTTGCGGTTGTCAGCCTCGATTCTGCAAATTACGATCCGCTGCGGCTCTGCTCTAAAATCCGGAGTCTTGAGGAAACGCGGCAATTACCCATTCTGACGCTGGTAGATGATTCGGACCGGGACAAGCTTATCAAAGGCATGGAAATCGGCGTTAATGACTATGTGATGCGCCCTATTGATGCGAATGAATTAATTGTCCGGACACGGACCCAAATCCTTCGCAAGCAGTATCAGGACCGGTTGCGACACAATTTCCATCGTAGCATGGAACTCGCGGTGACAGACAGCCTGACCGGTCTGTATAACCGTCGCTATATGTCAAATCATCTCGATGCATTGCTGCAGAGGGCGAAACTGGATTATAAACCTGTCTGCGTCATGATCATGGACATTGATTTCTTTAAACGGGTTAATGATACCCACGGCCATGATGTGGGCGATGAGGTGATCCGCGAATTCTCCGAGCGTATTGGCGCAAGTGTTCGCGGTATTGATCTTGCCTGTCGCTATGGCGGAGAGGAATTTGTCGTGGTCATGCCCGACACTGATCTATCCGTTGCCTCGACTGTCTCCGAGCGCCTGCGCAGGCAGATTTCGGAAAAGCCGTTCTCCGCGAGCAAAGGAGCTCTGGAGCTTGACCTGACCTGTTCAATTGGTGTTACCGTCTCGAAAGAGGAGGAAAACTCCGACCGTCTACTTAAGCGGGCGGATGAAGCGCTCTACAAGGCGAAAGGGGATGGCCGCAATCGTGTGGTCGTTGCCCCGTCTAATGTCGAGACTTTTGATAGAGCGCCGGGTGTCGTCGCGCGCTGACAGGCGCGTTTTTTCCAACAAAAAAGGCCGCATCAATTTGCGGCCTGTTTTCATTCAGCGTGAGAAAGCCTATTTGATCTTGGCTTCCTTGAATTCCACATGCTTGCGGACAACGGGATCGTATTTGCGTACGACCATTTTTTCCGTCAAGGTGCGCGGGTTCTTCTTGGTCACATAAAAGAAACCAGTATCCGCTGTGCTTACCAGCCTTATTTTCAATGTTGTCGGCTTAGCCATGTCCGAAACTCCAGTCGTTCCCGCAGAAAGGCGGGCAAAAATAATAATCGAAGCCCGGAAAATACGGATTTAATTGGCGAAGTCAAGCGGATGCTTGGAAAATTCGCTTTTTTAGGCCTTGCGTGACCGGCGCAGGTGATTGGCGGCAACAAGGACGAACAGCAGGCAGGCGGCGGCGAAAGTCAACGGCATGCCGTGCGGTTTGATTATCTCCATCGCCACACCTGCCAAAACGGGACCTAGCAGGCTGCCAAGGCCCCAGAGCATGCCGACTGCCGCCGTTGCGGTGACCAGATCACCGCCCTTGAATTGCTGGCCCATGATAACAAGGGCAATGGTGTAGGTGCCGACGACCCCGCCGCCCCAGACAATTAAGAGCGGCCAGAGCAGGTAGGGAGTTAAAATGACAAGGGGGAGGATCAGGGCGCCAAGGACCCCGACGATACCACAGATGAGAATCACCAGGGTTCGGTCAAACCGGTCCGCCAGCCAGCCGATGGGAACCTGCAGCAGGATATTGCCGGCGAGCAGGGCGCTCGTCATCAGCACGGCAATTCCCAGAACCTGTCCGTTCTTTACGCCATAGACGGGCAGCAAAGTCAGCACCGATCCGTCGAAGAAGGCAACGAGTATAGTTGCCGCGCTGATCATTGGCGCAATCTTTATAAAGGAGAAAATGGAATAGCTGCTTTTCTCCCCAAGGTCCGGGAACCGGTCGCCGACGATAAGAAACGCGAATCCGGCGCTGAGGACGATCAGGCTGGCGACGATGAAGGGCAGGCTCCCCTCCGCGCCAAGAAAATTGATCAGCACCGGGCCAAAGGCAAATCCGCAGGTCATGGAGGAGACATAAATCGCAATGGTCCGCCCGCGGGTTTTCTCCCGCGCGATTTTATTGAGCCATGTTTCACTGATCAGGAACAGAATGGCCATCGACAGACCGATCATCAGCCGCAGGAAAAACCAGAAATAGATGTTGTCCGACAGGGATAGCGCCCAGATGGAGACAGCGGAGATCAGCAGTGCCCCCCACAGCATCTTCCCTGACCCGACGACGCGTGTGCAGGCCGGGACCGCCGGGGACGCCAGCAGGAAGGAAAGGGCAGGCATGGCTCCCATCAGGCCAATGACATCGCTGCCATAGCCCCGCTTCTCCATGAGCAGGGAAACGAGGGGTATCGAAAGACTAAGGGAGACTGCCATCGCCGTTACAGCGGCAATCACGGCAATTAGGGCGCGCCGGTTATCCACCAGCGCGGCATCAGTCATTGTCGTGATTGCGGATAAAGGGTTTGCCCTTGTAATAAGTGAAGATTGGAACGTTGCCAGATTGACGGGGCAGCGGCGCTGCGGCCCGTTTTATTTTCCGGTCAATCTCGTCGAGGACGAATTCTGTTACGTCGATCAGCGGGACGCGATGGGTCTCGGATAGTGGAATCCAGTGCAAATCGACTAACTCGCCCGAGCCACCAAGGTCGCCACCGGTTATATGCTTGGCATCAACGGTGAGAAATCGCGTATTGAAACGAATGGGGCTTTTTGGTGGCGTGATGGCGCGGGCGATAAAATCTAGCTGTGACAGGTCCGGCACGAGTTGATCGCCCTGAAGATCACCAATGATCAGGCCGGTTTCCTCATGGGTTTCGCGTACGGCCGCCGCTGCGACCGCATGGGCCATGCCGGCGGGCTGTGAAAGCATCTTCTCGATATCCGGCGCAAGTGGGGCAAGTGGTGTCATGCTTGCGTCGGACTTGTCTACGCGGCCCCCCGGAAAAACATAAACATCCGGCAGGAACCTGTGGGCCTTTGATCGACGACCCATCAGAACATATAGATCATCGGCGCGCTGTTCATAGATGACAAGGCTGGCGGCATGCCGGGGCTTAACCGGCTGCAGTTGGCGGGTGAATTTTGTCATTCTTCACCATAGATTCGTTTGCCATGGCGCATCATGAACATAGGAACAGGCACTTTTGGATCCTGCGGGGGACGATCATTGAGGAATTTTTCGGCGTATCCTAGAATATTTTCGGTAATGAGTGGTATATCAAGATTTAATGCGTCCTTGATCGTTACCCAGCGAATATCGAGCAACTCACCTGATCCCTTTATATCGCCTTCCAATGTTTCTGCATCGGCCACGAAAAACCGTGTGTTAAAGCGCTTCTTGCGTGACGGCGGCGTCACTGCGCGGGCGATATAGTCGAGCTTTGATAAGTCGGGCCCGCAAGTGGTCGTGCCAAACTCGTTCCAAACCTGCACACGGGATTTTCTTGGGCGTGAATAATTTCCGGCAAGACGAAGGCCCGTTTCCTCAAATGTTTCACGAATGGCGGCAATGGCAAGTGCACGGGCGCGGGCCGGAGTGCATCCGCCGCGCAGCAGCCGTTCCATCACATCCTCGCGCAGGTCTTCGGCGGGGGGAATGCGGCTGTCACTGGCGTCCACGCGGCCACCGGGGAAAACGTAAGTGTTGGGCATGAAGCTATGTCGCCCGCTGCGCTCTCCCATCAGGATTTCAACATTTTTGCTGCTTTGCCGATACAGGATCAGGGTGGCGGCATCTTTGGGGCGAGGGGCTTTACTACCGTCGGTACGGCTTTCGGCGACGCTTCTTTTTTTCTCAGTACTCATAATCGTTGGACTTCCATTTTTCGTCCAACTATGCACCTGCCAGCCGGGCAAGTCCAGAAAGTTTAAGTGAAATCGCCGCCAAAACCATGCATCTGGCGGGCCCATTGAATACCGATCAGTGCGCCCTTGATCCTGGGCAGCAACCACAGCGCCGAGACTAGGGAAACAGGGAGCCAGATGGTAAGCTGTATCCATGTTGCCGGGCTGTAGACCTGTTCAACTGTCAGCATGCCAGAGAGGACAAAATGGAGCACGATGAGCATGGTGAAATAAGGCGGTGCATCGTCGGCGCGCTGGTGATGTAATTCCAGTCCGCAAGCGTCGCAGGTATGATTGACCTTGATATATTTTCCGAAAACATGACCTTTGCCGCAATCCGGGCAGCGTTGTCGTAGACCATTCATCATGGCCTGCCATACCGATCTTGAAGCTGACATTATTTCCATCTTTTCCCTACTTTTCTCACTCTAATACGCTGCATACTAGCATCAGATATGCTTGAAATGTATTATGAAAAGGGCTTTGCGACACTCTGCCGCAGCGGTCAATCGCTTTGTTGACGGCGTTTTGCCCGCTTTTTCCCCTTGGGGAGCGTACGTTTTTTCTTTTTAACCGGTTTTCGGGTGGGTGGTTTTCCCCCGCCTCTGGTTTTACGGTCTGTCACCGGACGGCGGCGAGGGGAGGGGCGCCCTCTCGTCCATCGTCAATCTCGACAATCATGCTGCCTGTCACGATATCCACTTCGCGCAGGCGCACGGCTAGACGGTCGGCGAGGCGGAAAACTTGGCCCGTTCGCTTGCCGACCAGCATATGCTTTTCGGGGTCGAAATTGAAAAAATCACTGCCGAGGGTCGATATGGGGGCCAGTGCGTCGGCGCCGGTGTCATCCAGAGATAGGAACAGCCCGGCGCGGGTAACACCGGAGACTTTGGCTTGAAAAATCTCTCCCACCTTGTTGGCAAGGAAGACGGCGGTAAACCGATCCGTTGTTTCACGCTCAGCCACCATGGCGCGTCGTTCGGTTGCCGAAATCAAAGTGCCGATCTCGGTAAATTCCAGCGCTTCCTCTTCCTTCAGGCCGCCATCGCCGAGCTTGAGCGCCGCGATCAGGCTGCGGTGAACCAGCAAATCAGCATAGCGCCGGATGGGGGAGGTGAAATGTGCATAATTTGAGAGATGCAGTCCAAAATGATGCAGGTTCTCCGGGCTGTAGACCGCCTGCGACTGGCTGCGCAGGACCAACGAGCTTACCAGTTCCCGGTCGATCTCGTTATCAGCTTGAGCGAGGATACGATTGAATGTTTCCGTCGTGACAACCTGCCCTTTCGCAAAGCTGATATTCATCTCCGCAAGTGTTTCATGCAGGCCGATCATTTTGTCGGTCGCCGGAGGTTCATGCACACGGAACATGCAAGGACGCTTCATCTGAGTCAGCGTTTCCGCCGCCGAGACATTGGCCTGGATCATGAATTCTTCGATCAGCATATGCGCCTCGAACCGTTCACGCTTGTGCACGGCCTTGATAAAGCCGTCATCGCCAAACTCTATTTGCCTTTCAGGCAGGTCAAGGTTAAGGGGATGGCGCCGGGCCTTTGCTTTTTTAAGCGCAGCGTAGGCCCCATACAGCGGCTCAATCACCTCGGCGGCGAGCATATCAGTCTTGTCGTCGAATTCACCCTCATGGGCGTTCTGGGCTTGTCGGTAGGTGAGGGAGGCAACAGATCGGATCAGGCCGCGCATGAATTTATGCCGCAGCTTATTACCCTCTGCATCGAACCACATTTGCACTGCCATCACCGGTCGGTCGACGTTCTCATGCAGGGAACAGAGATCGCTGGAAAGTTCGTGCGGCAGCATCGGCACCACACGGTCCGGGAAATAGACGCTGTTGCCGCGCTCCTTCGCTGTTCTGTCGAGGGCGGAGCCATGGGTCACGTAATGGGCGACATCAGCAATGGCGACAATCGCCTGCCAGCCGCCCTTGTTCTTTGGGTCGTCATCCGGTGCGGCCCAGACCGCATCATCCCGATCGCGGGCATCCGCCGGATCGATTGTGATCAGGGGCAGGCCGCGCAAATCGGTGCGCTTACCAAGTGTGACCGGCTTCGCCGCCAGAGCTTCATTGATGGCATCGTCACTAAACTTGTCCGGGATGCCATGGGCGTGGATTGCAATCAGGCTGAGGGACGCCGCATCCCCCATGGGGCCAACGCGTTGTGTCACCCTCCCTTCCGGCAGGGCGTGGGTTTTGCCCGGCAGGATATCGCAGAGCACGACTTCACCTGTTTGCGCTCCCATCGAGTTTTCGTCGCGGACGACAACCTCTTTCTTGAGCTTGCGGTTGGTTGGCTGTACGCGGCCGTCCTTGCCTATTTTGGTATAAACGCCGAGCACGGGACCTGCAGAGGCTTCCAGGCGGCGGATAACGCGGGCTTCATAAGTTCCGTCTTTCTGTCGCGCGAGACGGGCAAGCAGGCGATCGCCTACGCCCGGCGCCTGTGTTCGTCCGGGATGCAGCACATAAATAAGCGGTGGTTTGCTATCCTCTTGCCAACTGACGGGCTTGGCAATGGGCTCCCCGTCCTTGTCGATCCGATCCACCTCGATCACTGTGACAGACGGCAAGGCGCCCGCCGGGGCAAGCTCCCGTTTGCGTCCACGCTCCAGTTGACCTTCTTCGACCAGTTCCTTCAGGATTTTTTTCAGGTAAATCCGGTCGGCACCCTTGATATTAAAGGCTCTACCGATCTCCCGTTTGCCGACGGGTGTCTCACTCTCATCGATAAAGGCGCGAACCTGTTCCTTGGTCGGCAGATGGTCGCGCGTTGGTTTTTTAGGCGTCAAAATATCCGGTTTTCTGTTTTAAACGATAAGTTCATTCCGCCGCCGCCGCCGGCTTTTTAGGGGCCGCCTTCTTCTTTGCGGGCGCCTTTTTCTTCGCCGGTGCCTTTTTCTTTGTGGCGCCGGCTTTCTTGGCGAGCTTCGGCTTCTTACCGCTCTTCTCCGCCCGTTCGGCTAGCAGCTTGACGGCTTCGTCCAGTGTGATCGTCAGGGGGTCGGCATCCTTCGGGATGGTCGCATTGATACCGCCATGAGTGACATAGGCCCCGTAGCGCCCGTCTTTCACGTTGATATCCGCCTCATCTGCCGGATGCTGCCCGACAACCCGAAGCGGCGCTGTCGTGCGACCGCCACCGCGTGTTTTTGCTGCGGCCAGTAGTTCGACCGCACGGTTCATACCAACGGTCAGCACTTCCATACTGTTTGAAAGCTTGCCGTATTTTCGTTCGCTTTCCACATAAGGGCCATAACGGCCGAGCCCTGCGGTGATTATCTTGCCGGTTTCCGGATGTGGGCCGATGTCGCGCGGCAGGCCGATGAGTTGGACTGCGAGATCGAAATCGATGGATTCCAGAGGGATATCTTTCGGGATCGAAACGCGTTTTGGCTTTTTCTTGGGTTCCGGCTCACCAAGCTGCAGATAGGGTCCGTAGGGACCTTTTCGCAGAGTGATCATCAGCTCGCTTGCGGGATCGACGCCAATTTCTTTCGGGCCATCGTCCGCTGTGCTGTCCGCGTCTTCCGCACTTTCGCCTAGCTTGCGTGTGAAGCGGCAGTCGGGATAGTTGGAGCAACCAATAAAGGCCCCGAAACGGCCAGTCTTCAGGCTGAGGCGGCCATCGTCGCATTTCGGACAGGAACGGGGATCTTTCCCATCCTCGGTCGGGGGGAAAACATGGGGTGCTAGAACCCGGTTTAGTTCCTCCAGAACATCAGAAACACGAAGTTCTGCAGTGCCTTCTACTAATGTATTAAAGTCAAACCAGAAGTCGCGTAAAACCTGTTTCCAATCCATATTCGCGGCGGACACATCATCTAGCTTTTCTTCCAATTGCGCTGTGAAATCATATTCCACATAGCGCGTGAAGAAGGAGGCGAGAAAGGCTGTGACGAGCTGCCCCTTGTCTTCGGGGATAAAGCGCTTCTGGTCGATCCGGACGTAATCGCGATCCTGCAAAACAGAAATGATAGAGGCATAGGTTGATGGTCGGCCGATGCCGAGTTCTTCCAGCTTCTTGACCAGGCTTGCCTCCGAATAGCGGGGTGGCGGCTCGGTGAAATGCTGGTCCTCACGGACTTTGTCCGTTGCGACATCTTCTCCGGCCTTGACGGCGGGCAGGCGGCTGCCATTTTCGTCATCCGCCACGTCGTCGCGGCCTTCTTCATAGAGTTTGAGGAAGCCGGGAAAGCGGACGACGCTGCCGGTGGCACGTAATATCTGGCCCTCGCCATCGCTGAAATCAATAGTGGTGCGTTCAAGCTGCGCGCTTTCCATCTGGCTGGCAATTGTCCGCTTCCAGATCAATTCATAGAGCCGCAAATGCTCCTGATCCAGATATTTAGCGACCATTGCCGGCGTGCGCGACAGATCCGTCGGGCGGATGGCCTCATGGGCCTCCTGCGCATTCTTGGATTTCGATTTATAGAAGCGCGGCTTCTCCGGCACATATTCCTTGCCATACTCGCTGGCGATCACATCGCGGGCGCTATGCATAGCCTCCATCGCCAGGCTGACACCGTCAGTACGCATATAGGTAATCAGGCCCTGCGTCTCACCGCCGAGGTTGAACCCCTCATAGAGCTTTTGCGCGACCATCATCGTCCGTTTCGCCCCATAACCCAGCTTGCGAGAGGCTTCCTGCTGCAGGGTCGAGGTGGTGAAGGGCGGGGAGGGGTTACGCTTTGTGGGTTTCTGCGTGACATCTGCAATTGAAAAGCTGCCAGCCCGGACTTTTTCCGCGGCTGCCGTCGCGGTTTCTGCATTCGGCAGGGCAAATTTGTCGAGTTTCTTGTTCGCAAGATGGGTTAGCCGTGCGGTGATCTTGTCCTTTTTGCCGGTCAGGAAATCCGCATCGATCGTCCAATATTCCTCTGCGGTAAAGGCTTCGATCTCCAGTTCCCGCTCGCAGATGAGGCGGAGCGCGACGGACTGAACGCGGCCCGCAGATTTCGCGCCCGGCAATTTCCGCCAGAGAACCGGCGATAGGGTGAAACCCACAAGATAATCGAGTGCTCGGCGCGCCTGTTGTGCATTCACGAGGTTCATATCCAGCTCACGCGGATTAGCGATTCCCTCCAGCACGGCGCGCTTGGTGATCTCGTTAAAGACGACGCGGCTGACTTTCGCGTCCTTCAGTTTTTTCTTCTCTTCCATCACCTTCAGCACATGCCAGGCGATGGCCTCTCCTTCACGATCCGGGTCAGTTGCGAGATAGAGATTTTCCGCGCCGGAAAGCGCATCGGCAATGGCCTTGATATGCTTTGCGGATTTCGCATCATTCTGATAATGCATGGCAAAATCCTGATCCGGCTCGACTGAGCCATCCTTCGACGGCAGGTCGCGGATATGCCCGTAGGATGCCAGAACCGTATAGTCCGAGCCCAGATACTTATTAATCGTCTTGGCTTTTGCAGGGGATTCGACAACAACAACGTTCATATCAATACCGCAGACTTTCTACTTATATACAAGGTCTCTCTTTTGCACGTCATGCCGTGATATATAAAGGTGCTATTCGACGATTGAAACCCTGTTTCCGAAATGGCGTTCTATTCTGCCTGCCAGTTCCAGTTCAAGTAAAATCGTTAAAATCGTTGCAGGGGAGTGTCCGGTGAGGCGGATCAGTTCATCGATTTCGACCGGCGTCGGACTGAGATAAGAGAGAATATCCGGGCGTAGCCGATCAAGTTCCTGTTCCGCTGGCTGTACAGGATCGAGGAATGGTAGAAGCGGTTGGTCCGGTTCTTTCAAGGGGCGCTGGCGAATGCTCTGCAACGCATCGATGATATCTGTTGCCTCTTCAATCAGCATAGCACCGTTCCGGATAAGGTTGTTTGTTCCTTTTGCACGCGGATCCATGGGGGAACCCGGCACAGCAAACACCTCGCGCCCCTGTTCCAGAGCCATGCGCGCGGTAATGAGTGAGCCAGAGCGGGGAGACGCCTCCATTACCAGTACCCCAAGTGCAAGGCCGGAAATAATCCGGTTGCGGCGGGGAAAATGACGTGCTTGCGGGACGATGCCCATGGGCTGCTCCGCGATGACGCAGCCGCGTTCGTATATTTCCTCCTGCAGGGCCTTGTTCTCGCGCGGATACGGATAATCGAGGCCGCCACCGACCACGGCGATGGTTCCGCCCTCCAGTGAAGCCTTATGCGCCGCCGTATCGATGCCGCGCGCAAGGCCAGACGCGATAATGATATTCGCCTCGGATACGCCGCTAGCGATCTGTCCAGTCAGGCGCAGCGCGACAGCGGAAGAGTTGCGGGCGCCGACAACGGCCAGAATGTCCTTATTTAACAAATGGGCATGGCCGCGAATGGAAATGACGGGCGGCGGATCGGCAATCATACGCAGGGAATGCGGATAATCAGGTTCGCATGCGGCGATCATTTGCCCGCCAAAGGTCAAAACGGCGTCCATCTCCCGCGCGGCTTCCCCGGCTGGGCAGACGCGGATCGGTTTTGCGACCCCCTTTTCGCGCGAGATCGGGCAGAGCCTCAAGTGCTTTTGACGCACTGCCGAAACGACCCAGCAACTGAAAAAAGGTGATTGGGCCTACATTCTCGGACCGGATAAGGCGAAGCCAGGCCAGTCTTTCTTCTGCTGACAGTTCTGTTTGCTGTTCCATTTTTGGAAGATGGCAGAAGAACAATTATCGCGTCAATTGAATTTTTCCACGACATATGCGCGTTATATATTGCCTAGGTCTTGTCATCGTCAGTCTCTATGTCGCGAAACTGCGGCGACATGTTGAAAAGGTTTTTAAACGACAAAGCGTCCGATTTTCTTTCTTCAATTGGTGTTGGATTGGCGGAAACAGACCCTATCGATGGCTCTGCTGCGGGAATGATCAGGGGATCAGGCGCCGCTTCCAATCGTTCCATCATATTCTCGAATTTTTCGATTTCCGCCAGAACTTTCATTTCTTTCGCCACGTTGTTGTCCTGCAGTTTCTGTCGTTGAACTGGGGATTTCATCATAACGTCGGGCGTTCTCTTATTGGATTGGGTCTGCATGGTAGTCCGGGGATTTCGCTTGATCATCTGTCGCCGCCTCAGCTTGCGGGGGTGGCGGTCATCCTGCCATAGCTCGCGTCGTTTTGCCTTTGGGTCAGGGCCCCTAAAACTGCGCGTGTCTGGTTCTTCGATGGTCGGCGATGGTGCTTCTTGCTGATCATCCAGAACCGTTTTATGAAGGATGACAAATTTATCCTGAAAAAAGCTGTGACGCTCGGCGATGTCGGCTTTATGGCGCGTGACATGCGCCGTAAAAGCATTCCCTGCCGCGTCCTGCAATTGTTGCAGGCGGAGGACGTTGACATCCTCAATAAACTGCGTGGCACCCGATTCCATCGGCTTGTCCTTGATCTCTCAGGCGTTAATATTCTCTTTTAAATAAGTATAAAGAAAATATAGTTCAACCGATGATCAGGATTTCTTTTTGCCGATATGGGGCTCTTCACCTTTCATTATGCGACCGATATTTTCCCGGTGACGGAGAAATATCAGCAAGGCCATTAGCGCGGAGAACTCAATCCGTTGGGTGTCTCCATAAAACGTACCGCCAAGCGGAGAGAGATCTTGTAGGATATAGATGTAAAGCGGGGCGAGCGCGGCTGCGACCAGCGCCGACAGCGACGAAATCCGGAAAATCAGCGCGGTCACCAGCCAGGTGAGCGCAACGGCCAATCCGGCGGGCCAGCTTATCGCCAGCATCACACCGATAAAAGTCGCGACACCCTTGCCACCCTTGAATTTCAGCCAGATTGGGTAGAGGTGGCCGAGAAAAGCTCCACCGCCCGCGAGCACTGCATAATCCTGCGTGAAGAATGTATTGGCGAGAATGACGACAAGAGCCCCTTTGCCACCGTCAAGCAACAAGGTGGCAAGCGCGAGGCCCTTGTTGCCAGTGCGCAGAACATTTGTCGCACCGATATTGCCAGAGCCAATTTTCCGCACATCTCCAAGCCCGGCCATTTTTGTGAGCACCAGCCCAAAGGGGATGGAGCCAATCAAATAGCCGATGACGGCGGCGGCATAAAAGGGCCAAGTATAGCTGAAATCGCCTAAAGGATCAGGCATTCGGGCCTCCTAAAGCTCAAAAACGGCTTTGCCGCGCACAAAGGTTTTAAGAACGCGACCCTGCAGCAGATGGCCGTCAAAGGCGGTGTTCTTCGATTTGGAGAGTAGGGCGTCGCCATCCACCTGCCAGGGTTTTTCCGTGTCGAAAAGGAAAAGATCAGCATCCGCGCCTTTTTTGAGTGCTCCGGCGTCAAGTCCGAGAAGCTTAGCAGGCGCGACTGTCATGGTATGGAGCAGACGGAGGAGGTCAACATCTCCGTTGTGATAGAGTCGCAGGCTGACCGGCAGCATGGTCTCCAGCCCGATCACGCCGGGCTTGGCTTGCGCAAACGGCACGCGCTTGCTGTCCGCGCTTTGCGGCAGATGCTGGGATGAGATAATATCGATGGTGCCGTCCTTGATTCCCTCGATCACGGCGAGGCGTTCCTCCTCCTCACGAAGGGAGGGGAGACGCGGGCGAAGGTACGATACTCGCCAAGTTCCAGATCATTGAGCGCGTGATAATGAGGGGCGGTGCCGGCCGTGACATTCAACCCGTCATTCTTCGCCCGGCGCATAGTGTCGAGGGCGTCTTTCGTGCTCAAATGCGCCGCATGCCATCGCGCGCCGGTCATCTTGACCAGCCGGATATCGCGTTCCACCAGAATGGCTTCGGCGCAGGTGGGTACGGATTTGAGACCCATGAAAGTGGCCGTACGTCCGCCGGTTATCACACCGCCCGCCGCGAGCGCGGGGTCCTCTGCATGGACGATGACGGGAAGGTCGAACATGGTGGAATAGGCAAGCGCCCGGCGCATCAGATTTATATTCTGAATGGCGAACTGGCCATCACTGACGGCGACGACACCTGCCTCGGAGAGAAGGCCCATCTCAGCCATTTCTTCGCCCAGCAGGCCTTTCGTCAGCGCGCCGGTAATACATACCTTGACCGCACAGGAGTTTTTCGCGCGTCGCTGCACCATTTCAACCAGTGCCGGATCATCGATGACCGGTTCAGTGGCAGGAAAGGCATTGATGGTGGTCACCCCGCCCGCGGCGGCGGCCATCCCGGCGGTCGCCATGGTTTCGCGGTGTTCCTTGCCGGGCTCGCACAGATAGGCATGGGCGTCGACAAGGCCGGGGGCAAGATAGTAGCCGTTGCAATCCTCTATTTTTGCGCCGTCGGGCAACGTGTCTTTGGTGATTTGCGTGCCCCAGTCGAGAATTTTCCCCTTTTCAATCAGGACGCCGCCTTGGGTGTCCGTGTTTGTTGCCGGGTCCAGCAGGCGGGCATTGATGAGGGCACGGATCGGTTTGCTCATTCCACTATCTCCCGCGATAGAAGGTCAAGGCAAGCCATGCGCACGGCGACCCCCATTTCCACCTGTTCCGATATGGCACTGATGTTCAGATCATCGGCAATCTCGGAGTCAATCTCGACGCCCCGGTTCATCGGCCCCGGATGCATGATCAAAGCGTCCTTCTTGGCGACGGACAGCTTTTCCTTGTTCAAGCCAAAGAAATGGAAATATTCGCGGATCGACGGCACGAAGGAGCCTTGCATCCGTTCGGTCTGCAATCGCAGCATCATGACAATATCGGCGTCCTTCAGCCCTTCGGACATTTTGTTATAAACTTCCACACCCATCTTCGCGGCGTTGGACGGGATCAGGGTGGTCGGCCCGACGATCCGCACCCGCGCGCCCATGATGTTCAAAAGCGCAATGTTGGAACGGGCGACGCGGCTATGCTGGATATCGCCGCAGATGGCAACAATCAGCCCTTCCAGTCGGCCTTTGCGCCGACGGATGGTGAGCGCGTCAAGTAACGCCTGTGTCGGATGTTCATGACTACCGTCCCCGCCGTTGATCACCGCGCAATCGACCTTTTGCGAAAGAAGATGCGGCGCGCCCGAATCACCATGGCGGATCACCAGCACATCCGGGTGCATGGCGTTTAGCGTCATCGCCGTGTCGATCAGGGTTTCGCCTTTTTTCACCGAGCTCGATCCGACCGACATATTGATGACATCCGCACCGAGGCGCTTGCCCGCCAGCTCGAACGAGGTTCGGGTCCGAGTGGAGTTTTCAAAGAAGAGGTTGATCTGGGTCTTGCCGCGCAGGAGATCACGCTTTTTATCTGGCGTGCGGGCGATCTCTGCGTAATGTTCGGCCAAAGAAAGGATTTGATTGATATCGGTTGCATTCAGCCGTGCGATATCAAGGAGATGCCGATGGGCAAATCGTATGGGATCTGAGTTTGTCATTAAAAGCCAACTGTATAGCGGCCTTCCCAAAAAGCGACAAGCGCAAGTTGATTTTTTATCTCATCGCATCGAGCGCGCCCTGAAGGATAAAGGCGGCGGCCATTTTATCGACCGCTTTTGCCCGTTTCTGGCGGGATGCGTCGGCGTCAATCATGCTGCGGGTGACGGCGACGGTGGACAGGCGCTCATCCCAGAAACACATGGGCAGGTCGAAATATTCCTCAAGATTTTTCTGAAATTGGCGAGATCGACTGGCAGCGCGGCCCCTCGCTTCCGTCCATATTGACTGGTAGACCAATGACGAAACCGCCGATGGACCATTTCTCGATAATTTTGCGGATTTCTTCCGCATCCACCTTGAACTTTGTCCGCTTGATTGTCATAAGAGGCGTGCCTATTTTCAAGGCGGGGTCGGAAATGGCCAGACCGATGGTTTTCGTGCCGGGGTCCATGCCGAGTAGCCGCTTGTCGATGGGCAACAGATGTTTCAAATGGGTGGGGTTGTCGAGAAGCATTGGTTACGCTAATTTGCAGCCAATGTCGGCTTGGCGTTCGTTTTAAGTTGGAAACAGTCCGGGCCGACCCTCCGGATAGCTTCTTTTATAGCAAAGGGTGACAGATGTCGCTTGATAAAGCCACTGTGGCTAAAGTAGCCAACCTGGCCCGCATCAAGATCGAGGAAAAAGACCTCGAACCGATGGCGGCCGAATTGAATAATATCCTGGGCTGGGTTGAACAGCTTGGCGAGGTGAATACCGATAATGTGGAGCCGATGACCTCGGTTGCCGAAATGAGTCTGCGCTGGCGCGCCGATGAGGTAACCGACGGCGGTTATGCAGAGGATGTTGTCGCGAACGCGCCGAGCAGTGAAGACGGGTATTTCGCCGTACCGAAAGTGATCGAATAATGAGTGATCTGACAAAACTGACAATTGCGGAGGCGCTGGGCGGCCTTGAGAAAGGCGACTTTTCCTCGCGTGAGTTGACAGCTGCCCATATCACGGCGATGACGGCCTCCAAACCGCTGAACGCCTTTATCACCGAAACGCCGGAGCAGGCGGTCGATGCCGCAACCGCGTCGGATGCGCGCCGCGCGAAAGGGGAGGCGGGCAAGCTTGAGGGTATTCCAATCGCCATCAAGGACCTCTTTTGCACCAAGGGCGTGCTGACCACAGCAGCCTCCCATATTCTCGATGGCTTTACTCCGCATTATGAAAGTACCGTCACGGCCAATCTCTGGGGTGCGGGCGCGGTGATGCTCGGCAAGGTCAATCTTGACGAATTCGCCATGGGCTCCTCCAACGAGACCAGCTATTACGGTAATGTGGTCAACCCCTGGCGGCGCGACGGCGACGATAGTGCGCTTGTGCCGGGCGGTTCGTCCGGTGGTTCGGCCAGTGCGGTTGCCTCCTTCAGCGCCATGGGCGCAACGGGAACGGATACCGGCGGATCGATCCGCCAGCCTGCGGCCTTCACCGGGATTGTCGGCATGAAGCCAACCTACGGGCGTTGCTCCCGTTGGGGCGTGGTAGCCTTTGCCTCCAGTCTCGATCAGCCGGGACCTATGGCCCGCAGCGTGCGCGATACAGCGATCATGCTGGAGGCCATGGCCGGGTTCGATGCGAAAGACAGCACAAGTGTGAATATGTCAGTGCCGAATTTCGAGGACGCTATGACCGGCGATATCAAGGGTCTCAAAATCGGTATCCCGAAGGAATACCGCATCGACGGCTTGAGTGATGAAATTGACGCGCTCTGGCAGCAGGGCATCGACTGGCTGAAAGATGCCGGGGCGGAGATTGTCGATATCAGTTTGCCACATACAAAGTACGCACTCCCGGCTTATTATATTATTGCACCGGCGGAGGCGTCCTCCAACCTCGCGCGTTATGACGGCGTGCGCTTCGGTCTCCGGGTTGAGGGGGAAGACCTCAACGATATGTATGCCAGCACCCGCGCCGAAGGCTTCGGTGCAGAAGTGAAGCGCCGCCTGTTGATCGGCACCTATGCGCTCTCCGCCGGTTATTACGATGCCTATTACCTGAAGGCGCAGAAAGTCCGCGCCCGCATCGCCGAGGATTTCAAGCAGGCATATCTCAATGTCGATGCAATCCTCACCCCGACGGCGCCCTCGGCCGCCTTTGGCTTCGGCGAGAAGGGGGATGACCCGCTCGAGATGTATCTCAATGACGTCTTTACCGTTCCGGCGAGCCTTGCCGGTCTTCCCGGCATTTCGGTTCCGGCAGGTCTTTCCAAGGAAGGTCTTCCGCTTGGCCTGCAACTGTTGGGCAAACCGTTCGATGAGGAAACTGTCTTCCGCGTGGGCGGCGTTCTCGAAGAGGCCGCCGGCTTTACCGCCACACCGACCGACTGGTGGAGGGGATAACGATGGGTATGATTATTCAGGGTGCCACCGGAGATTGGGAGGTCGTGATCGGCCTTGAAATCCATGCGCAGGTCACCAGCAAGTCGAAGCTTTTTTCGGGTGCATCCGCCGCCTATGGGGCAGAACCGAACAGCCAGGTTTCCTTCGTTGACGCGGCGATGCCGGGCATGCTTCCCGTGATCAACGAGATGGCGGTGGAGCAGGCGGTGCGCACGGGACTCGGGCTCAATGCCAAGATAAATAAATTTTCTGTCTTTGATCGGAAGAACTATTTTTACGCCGATCTGCCGCAGGGCTATCAGATTAGCCAGTTCTTGCAGCCGATCGTCGGAGAGGGAAAAATCCTCATCGACCTGAAGGACGGGGAGACACGGGAAATAGGGATTACCCGCCTGCATCTGGAGCAGGACGCGGGCAAAAGCCTGCATGACCAGCACCCGAGCCAAACGTTCGTCGATCTTAACCGTTCCGGCGTGCCGTTGATGGAAATTGTGTCCGAGCCAGATATGCGTTCGCCCGAGGAAGCGGCGGCCTATGTGAAGAAAATACGCAGTATCGTGCGTTATCTTGGGACATGTGATGGCAATATGGACGAGGGCTCCATGCGCGCCGACGTCAATGTGTCCGTGCGCAAACCGGGTGATGAGTTTGGTACGCGCTGCGAGATGAAGAATATCAACTCCGTCCGTTTCATGCAGCAGGCGATCATCTATGAAGCCAACCGCCAGGTTGATATTATCGAGGCGGGCGGCACGGTCGATCAGGAAACCCGGCTCTACGATCCGGACAAGGGCGAGACCCGGTCCATGCGCTCCAAGGAAGAGGCGCATGACTACCGTTATTTCCCGGATCCGGACTTGCTGCCGCTTGAATTCGACGGTGCGTTTATCGAGCGCATTCGCGAAACCCTGCCGGAATTACCCGATGATAAAAAGGCGCGCTTTATCAGTGAACTTAGCCTTTCCGCTTATGACGCGGGCGTGCTGGTTACGGAAAAAGAAGTCGCCGATTATTTCGAGGCGGTGGCCGAGGGACGCGATGCCAAGCTCGCCGCCAACTGGGTGATCGGCGAGTTGTTCGGCAACCTCAACCGGACGGGGAAGGATCTTTCGGACAGCCCGGTCGAGGCGAAGGCGCTCGGTGAACTGATTGACCTGATTAAAGATGGGACGATCTCCAACCGTATCGCGAAGGAAGTCTTTGAGGAGATGTTCGATACCGGTAAGGCCGCGGCTGATATTGTCGAGGAAAAAGGCCTGAAACAGGTTTCCGATACCGGCGCAATTGAAGCTGCGATTGATGAAGTGATTGCCGCTAACCCCGATAAACTTGCGGAATATCGCGGCGGCAAGGACAAGCTTTTCGGCTTCTTCATGGGGCAGGTGATGAAAGCGACGCAGGGCAAGGCGAACCCCGGCGTTGTCACCGAAATCCTGCGACCCAAACTCGACGGTTAGTTCGACGAAATAGCAAAGACAAAATGCGGTCGCGTGAGCAGCCGCATTTTCTTTATCTTATGCGTAAGATTGCACCGCCCAGATCAACATTAACGCCGGGAAGGTCAAGACATAGGCGACTTCACGGAGGTTGGAGAGCCGTTTACTGCGGGCTTTGGTTTTGCGTGAAGACATGATTTATCCTTGAAATACATGAAGAAATTGAACTTATGTGCGAGAAAATGTGGTTGTTTCGCATATGCAGCATTGATTTAAATCAATGGCTTGCCGGATTTACTTCGCGAGCGCAACATTTTTCCGGCAAGTCGCTAGATCAAGACAATTTCTAACCGGTAGGGTGAGTCCTTTGTGATCTGGATAATCTCTATGTCGTGATTTGTCGGCGTTGATTTACGGTAGGTAACGCCCCAGGCTGTCACGTCGATGCGGCAGATTAGTCCGTCATATTTCAATGCGACCTGATAGCCAGACGATGGCCCGCGGCACCGGCAGCGGTGATATTTGAACGGGGTGAGAATTTCCGGCGGGGGAGACAGCCATTCCACGCTCTCGGTGTCCAGCTTTTGATAGTAGAGGTTTTTATCGTTGATAGTGCTGATCAGGGCGATATGGGTTTCCAAGGGCATTCTTCCTTCCTTTTTTGTCCCCCTTGGGACGCATAGCCGCTCCGCCTTGTGAGAAAAAGGAGTGCGAATTCTGTTCGGAATAACCGCATGATCTGGTAGGCTCATTAAATGCAGTGGAACGATAGTGGCCTTATCCTCAGTGTCCGCAAACACGGGGAAAATAGCGTGATTATTCATGCCTTTACCCGGAAGCAGGGGCGTTCTTCCGGGCTGGTGCGCGGCGGAGTTGGCCGCCGATTACGCGGTATTTTGCAGCCGGGCAATGAAGTTGAGCTTGAATGGCGGAGCCGCCTTTCCGAACAACTTGGGTCTTTCACAGTCGAACTTAAGAAATCCCGGGCAAGCGCCCTGTTTGATATGCCGGATGCGCTCGCAGGCGCGAGTTCCGCGTTGGCGCTTCTGGATATTGTCTTGCCCGAGCGGGAAGCGCATGGCGCGCTCTTTGATGCAACGCTTTTACTGTTCGATGCACTTGCCGACCAGCCGGAAATATGGCCACTTCTGCTGGCGCGTTGGGAACTCGGCCTCTTGACTGAGATTGGTTACGGCCTTGACTTGACCCATTGTGCCGCGACGGGAGTGACGAGCGATCTTGTCTATGTTTCCCCCAAATCCGGGCGCGCTGTCAGTGCTGGCGCCGGCGCACCCTACCGGGAGAAACTGTTGCCCCTGCCGGCTTTTCTTGGTGCCCGGTCGCTAGATCCGGACGCCGCAGAGGAGGCGCCTTCAGCAGATATTCTCGGCGGGCTGGAGCTTACCGGCTACTTCATCGGGAAATTTATCAGCGAGCATCACCCGAGGGTTCATCTCTCCGCGCGGGAGCGGATGCTGAGTGCTCTCCGGCGTCGTCACGCCCCTCAATCCGGGGAAAAAATACCGGAAAATGACGAGGCCTAATTTTTTCCTCCTCAAACGAAAATCAGGTGGTATATAGGAGGCATGAGTGACCATTCCCCCATTAGACCTGGCGAAATTGTTCCTACTTCGCTGAAAGACGCCATAAGCGAGCGTTACCTCGCCTATGCGATGTCCACCATCATGTCCCGTTCTCTTCCCGATGTGCGCGACGGGCTGAAACCAGTTCACCGGCGTCTCCTTTATGCGATGCGGCTGCTCAAGCTCGATCCAGGGTCGGGCTTCAAGAAATGTGCCCGTGTTGTCGGCGATGTGATCGGTAAATATCACCCGCATGGTGACCAGTCGGTTTATGACGCTCTGGTCCGTCTCGCGCAGGAATTTGCGCAGCGTTATACGCTGGTGGAAGGGCAGGGAAATTTCGGGAATATCGATGGCGATAACGCAGCTGCCATGCGTTATACGGAGGCGCGCCTTACCATCATCGCCGAAATGTTACTTCGTGATATCGATCAGGACACGGTCGATTTTCGCCCGACTTATGATGGTGAAGATAAAGAGCCAATGGTACTCCCGGCGGCTTTTCCGAATCTGCTCGCCAATGGCTCAGCGGGTATCGCTGTCGGTATGGCAACCTCTATCCCGCCGCATAACGCCATTGAACTCGCGAATGCGCTTTTGCATTTGATCAAGTATCCGAATGCCGGCATCGACAAGCTGGTGGAGTTTATTCCGGGTCCTGATTTCCCGACTGGCGGGGAGTTGGTGGAGAAACCGGAAAATATCCGCGAGGCCTATCTCACAGGGCGCGGCAGTTTCCGTCAGCGTGCGACATGGGAAGTGGAAGACCTTGGGCGCGGCACATATCAGATTGTTGTCACGGAAATTCCTTATCAAGTGCAGAAAAGCAAGCTGATCGAACGGATTGCCGATCTGATCCAGACCCGGAAGCTGCCCTTCCTCGCCGATGTGCGCGATGAATCGGCGGAGGATGTTCGGCTCGTGCTGGAACCACGAAGCAAGAATGTCGAGGCTGAGATGCTGATGCAGGGTCTCTTCCGCCTCAGCGATCTGGAAACACGCTTCTCACTCAATATGAATGTGCTTGATGCAACTCAGACGCCCGGGGTGATGAGCCTGAAAGATGTGCTGCTTGCCTTCCTCGATCACCGGTTCGAGGTACTGGTCCGTCGCTCCAAATTCCGGCTTGGCAAGATTGAGGCACGGCTGGAAGTTCTGGAAGGCTATCTGATCGTCTTCCTCAATCTTGACGAGGTGATCCGCATCATCCGCGAGGAGGACCATCCTAAGCAAAGCCTGATCGACACCTTCAAGCTGACAGACAATCAGGCGGAAGCGATCCTCAACATGCGGCTGCGGTCTTTGCGCAAGCTGGAAGAAATGGAGCTGCGCACCGAGCATGATACTCTGAGCGCGGAAAAGGCTGGCCTTGAGGCCCTGCTGGAGAGCGAGGATCTCCGAAAGGAAGCCATCTCGGACGAGATTCGCGAGATGAAGAAGGCCCTACAAAAGGTGCCCGCAATTTCCGAACGGCGGACCCGCATCGGCGAGGCACAAGAGCTTCCCGATATCCCGCTTGAAGCGATGATTGAGAAAGAACCGATTACCGTTATCTGTTCCGACAAGGGCTGGATCCGTGCGCTGAAAGGCCATGTTGATGAAGGCGGGAGCGAGAAATACAAGGATGGAGACAAGGGCCGGTTCTGGATCAAGGCGGAGACGACGGACAAGCTTGTCCTGTTTGCGACCAACGGACGGTTCTACACGATTGGCTGCGACAAGCTTCCGCGCGGACGCGGGCATGGAGAGCCGGTGCGCCTGATGATTGATCTTGGTAATGATCAGGATATAGTTTCGCTCTTCGTGCATAAGCCGGACCGCAAATTGCTTGTCGCTTCCAGTGACGGGCGCGGTTTTGTCATTGATGAAAATGGCGTCATCGCCCAGACCCGAAACGGCAAACAGGTCCTGAATGTTTCCGGCGATGTCGAGGCGGCCTTCTGTGTCGATGTAGAAGGCGACAGTGTCGCTGTGATCGGCGATAACCGCAAGCTCAACTGCTTCGCGCTTGAGGAACTTGGTGAAATGGCTCGCGGGCGCGGCGTCACGTTGCAGCGCTATAAGGATGGCGGGCTATCGGACATCAAAACCTTTACGAAGGAAGAAGGGCTCACCTGGAAGTCGGGGGAGCGCACCCGGACCGAGGCCGACCTCACCGGTTGGTACACACGGCGCGGGAATGCAGGTCGTCTGCCGCCGCGTGGTTTCAACAAGAGCAATAAATTCAGCTAGATTAATTCCAGTATTGTCAGTGAAACGAGGGGATAATGAACACTGTTTATGAGGCTTTTCGCACAACCTTTGCGAAATATCCGGATAATCCATTTCTCTGTGTGCCTGCTTACGCGAAGCGCAGCTATCATCCGGGCGGTATCGAGATAACCTATGCGGAAGCGGCGGAAGAGGTTGAGCGACTGAGGTCAGTTTACCGGAGTTACGGCTTTTCCCACGGCAACCGGATTGCCTATCTACTGGAGAATCGTCCCGATTACCTTCTGCATCTGTTGGCGGCGAATTCCCTTGGTGTTTCCTGCGTGCCCGTCAATCCGGACTACCTGCATGATGAGATGTCCTATCTGCTCGATCATTCGGAAGTCGATCTTGTCGTCACGATCGAAGAACGAGCAAAAGATGTGCAGGCCGCCGCATCGGAGCGGGTTCGTCCACTTCCTGTTGTTCTGTTCGAGAAATTTGGCGGCCCTATGCCGCGCCCTCGTCCGGCGCCACACGCAGGAAAAGAGCCAGAACTGATGAGCGAGGTCAGCCTTCTTTATACCTCCGGCACGACCGGGCGACCAAAGGGCTGCGTCCTGACCAATGATTACTTCCTGACCGCCGGGCGGACCTATATGGAACTGGGTGGCGTTGCCACCATTCGTGAGGGGCAGGAACGGGTTTATAATCCGCTACCGCTCTTTCACATGAACGCAGGTGCGGTGTCTTTCGTCTGTATGATTCTCTCCGGAGGCTGTCTGGTGATCCCCGACCGGTTTCATCCCTCAACTTGGTGGCAGGAAATCGCCGAGACACGCGCGACTGGCATCCATTATCTCGGTGTTGTTCCACCGCTTCTCCTGAATCGGCCGAAAAGTGATCTGGACACCGCGCATAACGTGCGCTTCGGGCTTGGTGCAGGCGTAGAGCCGGAGCTACATGAAATCTTCGAGAAGCGCTTCGGCTTCCCGTTGGTCGAGGTGTGGGGCATGACTGAAACCGGCCGTATCTTCGCCGATAGCATTGAACCGCGGCTAATCCATACCCGCGCCTTCGGTCGCCCGGGCGAAATGCAGGCGCGAGTTGTTGACGAGAAGGATCAGGATGTTCCCGTCGGGGCAGAAGGCGAATTGCTGGTGAACTGCGCTGGCGAAGATCCACGGCGAGGCTTTTTTGCCGGTTATCTCAAGAATGAAGAGGCGACAGAGGAAGCCTGGCAAGGCGGCTGGTTCCATACCGGTGACACAGTGCGCCAGGACGAGAGCGGGATGCTTTATTTCGTCGACCGCAAGAAGAACATCATCCGCCGCTCCGGAGAGAATATTGCCGCCGCCGAAGTGGAGGCTGTGCTACAGGCGCATGACGATGTGGCCAAAGTTGCAGTGATCGCGGTGAAGGATGAAATCCGTGAAGAAGAAGTCATGGCCTGCATTGTTCTGATGGAAGGGGTCGTTTCTTCGGAAGAGACTGCACGGAAGATTTTCGATTATTCGAATGAAGCACTTGCTTACTTCAAGACGCCGGGCTGGATCCTGTTTCTGGAGGACCTGCCAACAACTGGCACCCAGAAAATTCAGAAAACCAGAATTTTCGGGTCTGACGTCGATCCCCGTGCAGAAGAAGGGGCGGTTGATTTTCGGAGCATTAAGAAAAAGTCCAAGTAGATTTCTGAATAAATTTAAGCGCTTAACGTATATTTTATATTGATTGCCAAACAGACGTTTGGTAGATTTACTTTTTATCCTACGCCCGTTCGGGCAAGTTAGTAAAAGGAACCCAAATGGCTTCATCTGAGACTTCTTCAACCCTGATCGGCGCATTGTGGAGCGTGGATGCGGACGCCTCCCGTGTGGAAAAACTATTCCGGATTGCCGTTCTTGCCTTCGCCGGAACCGCGCTTCTCGCGATTTCCGCACAGATTTCTGTTCCCATGTGGCCCGTGCCCATGACCATGCAGACATTTGCCGTTGTCCTGATCGGGGCGGCCTATGGCTGGCGTCTTGGTGGTGCCACGGTGGCGCTTTATCTCGCCGAAGGGGCCATGGGCCTGCCGGTCTTTGCAAATGCGGGTAGCGTTGCCTCCCTTGTTGGCCCGACGGCGGGTTATTTGGTTTCCTTTGTTGCCGCCGCCGCCCTCGTTGGCGCATTGGTCGAGAAGGGCTGGGGTCGCTCCCTCACGAAAACAACGCTGGCCATGACGATTGGTACAGCGGTGATCTTCGCGGGCGGCGTTGCCTGGCTCTCCACATTCACTGGCGTTGAAAAGGCGTTGGTTGTCGGGATGTATCCGTTCCTCGTCGGCGCAGTAGTCAAGATCGCGCTGGCGGTTGCTGTTCTGCCGATGGCATGGAAGCTGGTCGGTAAAATCCGTAAATAATTCACAGAATTTTATGCGACAGGCGGGCGGGGCGTTGAAAGGCGTCCCGCCCGTTTTTTGTTAACCCCCGCCGTTCAAATAATGAGGTAGCCAGGTTGCAAGCGCGGGAAAAGCAGCAAGCAGGCCGAGCGCCGCAAGCTGTAGCAACACAAAGGGAATTGCGCCGCGATAAATAACGCCTGTCGTCACTTCCGGCGGGGCAACACCGCGAAGATAAAAGAGTGCAAAACCGAACGGCGGGGTTAAGAAGGATGTCTGCAGGTTCATCGCGATCATGATGCCGAGCCAGATGGGGCTGATATCCATCAGCAGCAGCACCGGCGCAACCACGGGGACTACAACGAATGTAATCTCTACGAAATCGAGGAAAAAGCCGAGCAGGAATATCACGATCATGACGGCGAGCAAAGCGCCGAAACGTCCGCCCGGCAGATCGCTCAGCAGGCGGTAGACGAGGTCATCCCCGCCGAGGCCCCGAAAGACGAGACTGAAAATTGTTGCGCCGATCAGGATAACAAAAACCATAGCCGACATTTCCATGGTCGACTGGCACACCTCGCTCAGGATGCGACTTTGGTAAAGCCGGAGAAGGGCGAGCATCAGCCCTGCGATTATTAGCGTGAGGAGGAGAAATGCAAAGACGGCCGCGAGGCCAATCCCCTCCGTGGCGATGCCTTTCAAATCAACGAAGTTGGCGAGTATGAGTAACGCAAATACGCTGATCCCTGCGGCATAGAGCAGCCAAGTCTCGCGTCCCCCACGACGCAGGGAGGCGAGCAGGATCGCGCCAATAGCGCCGACGGACGCGGCCTCTGTCGGGGTGGCAATACCGAGCAGGATCGAGCCCAGCACCGCAATGATCAGGATAACTGGCGGCAAAAGTGAACGGAGGAGGAGTGGAAACAGTTTAATCCCGGAGCCTGTTGTGGTCTCCATCGGGACCGCCGGGGAGCTTTCTGGCTTCAGCCAAGGCTATGGCGAACTGATAGAAAATATAGAGCCCGACGAGAATCAATCCCGGAAACAGAGCTCCTGCAAAAAGATCACCAACCGAGACAGGCTCCGGCGACCAGTTGCCCTGCAGCGACTGGGCGGCGACATAAGCATTCGAAACCTGTTCCGCTAAAATAATCAATACGATAGAGGGTGGGATTATTTGTCCGAGGGTACCGGCGGCGCAGATTGATCCGGCGGCAAGGCGCGGATCATACCCCTTGTTCAGCATGGTCGGCAAAGACATGAGCCCCATGGTGACGACGGCCGCGCCGACAATGCCGGTGGAGGCGGCAAGCAGTGCGCCAACAACGATCACGGAAATGCCAAGACCACCGCGCAAATTCCCGAATAGGGCGCCCATGGCGGCGAGCAGTTCTTCCGCCACGCGGGATTTTTCCAGCATGATTCCCATAAAGATAAAGAGCGGCACGGCGAGCAGCGTCTCATTCCACATAGCGACGCCGAAGATGCGCGACGGGATTGCCCCCAGCAATGAAAGGTCAAAAACGCCAAACAGCCAGCCGACGCCGCCCACAAAAAGCGCGCTGCCCGCAAGCGTGAAAGCCACCGGGTATCCCGCCATCAGACTGAGGATGGTAACCGCGAATAAGGCAAAAGCGAAAGTGTCCGCGATCGTCATGGCTGTCCCTTCGCGAAAATTTGGACAATCGCGTGGCAGGTGCTCGCGATCCCTTGCAGGATCATCAGGACAGGAAAGGCCAAAAGTAGAGATTTTAAAAGGAAGAGAACCGGCAGGCCGGAGCTTTCGCGCGATCCTTCCATAATCGTCCAGGAACCGGCAACATAGGGCCAGCTGATAATCAGGATCACGAGGCAAACCGGGATCAGTACGAACAGGTTACCCAGAAGATTGATGAAGGCCTTGCCTTTTTCTCCGAGCTTGCCATAGAGAATATCGATGCGCACATGTCCGTCGCGGCGCAGGGTATCGGCGGCGCCAAGCATAAACAAAAGGGCGAAACTGTAGATCACGCTTTCCTGCACTGCGATTAGGCCGATGCCAAAGACATAGCGGGCGAGGACGAGGAAAAACTGTGTGAGCACCATAAACAGCGCGAGCCAGGAAATATATTTTCCGACGGTGGCGCTCAGTGAATCAAGTAATCCGGCAAGTGAGGTGAGGCGGGTCACGCAGATTTCTTCCATATTACAGGGTCTTCGCCCCTGTCTAGCAGAACTGAAGGCGTTATAGGCGAGAGGCTGGAATTTGGCAACTAAAGGGAATTTTTAGGGGTCGCCCTATGCAGCATTTTGAACGGATTCGAATAGTTACATCTTGAATAAGGAGGAAATTGCCCTAAACCGCGATAATTTATACTGTTTTTCTAGTCATCATCAAAAAAATATGAAGACGAGATTACCTCTGTCTGTAAATATGATTTATTTGATAATATATATAATAAAAACAGATAATTATATACTATATTTAATCTAAAGTATTAGAACACGGCAATAATATGCATTTTTTTGAATATGAAAATTTGCCTTGTATTTGACCTATCTTCCTGCAAAATGCAATCAACAGGGAGAATTCGCGAAATCAAATAACTGGCCATAGATGCCAGACTAATAAGAAATCTGCGCCAAAGCAGGTCACCGAAATCCCGCGAATAATCTGTTACATGAACGCTATTTTGAGGGACGGATCAATCCGTCTTTCAGTTTTAAAATGGGAGGATCATTTTATGGAACGACGCAAGTTTTTAACAGGCGCAGCACTTGCTGGTGCAGGGGTTGCCGCGGCACCGTTTGCTGCACCGGCCCTTGCACAGGAACGCAAGGAAATGACGGTTGTCTCTACGCGGCCACGGGATTTCCCGGGTCTCGGAATCAGTGCACAGCGTCTTTGCGCTCGTATCACCGAAGTCAGTGAAGGTCGCCTTACAGTGAACTATTTCGCTGCTGGTGAACGTGTTGGTGCATTTGACTCGTTTGACGAAGTTGCCTCCGGTAACGCTCAGGCGTACATCGGCGCTGACTATTACTGGAAAGGCAAGCATCCGGGTTTTGCGTACTTCACGTCCGTGCCTCTCGGAATGACCACAGTAGAATGGAATGCCTGGATCAAGTTCAAGGGCGGTCAGGCTCTCTGGGACGAAATGTCCGGTGAATTCGGCCTGAAAGCACTGCCTTGCGGCGCGACCGGTACCCAGATGGGCGGTTGGTTCAACAAGGAAGTGAATTCTGCTGAAGATTTCAAGGGCCTTAAATTCCGTATGCCGGGCCTCGGCGGTGACGTGATTGCCAAGCTTGGCGCATCCGTTGTTTCTCTTCCGGGCGGTCAGATTTATGAAAACCTCGTTTCTGGCGCAATTGACGCAACGGAGTGGGTTGGTCCTTACAATGACTACTTCCTGAAATTCTACGAAGCCGCCAAGTATTACTACTATCCGGGCATGCATGAGCCGGGCGGGGGACTTGCCTTCGGCATGAACAAAGCATGGTGGGAAAGCCTCACCAAATGGGAGCAGGAACTGATCACGACTTGCTGCATGGAAGAACATGCTGCGCAGTACGAAGAAGCTCAGGCTCTTAACGGTGAGTATCTTCAGAAGATGATCACGGAAAATGGCGTTGTCTTGAAGGAATTCAACGACGATGTCTATGACGCCTTTGCCGAAGCTGCGGCAACGGTGTTTGAAGAAACACGCGCTCATAGTGCGCTTGCAACGAAGATCGACGATTCCTTTCAGATGAACCTCCGGGAAATCGGCGGTTACCAGAAGATCGCGGAAGTCGCCTTCTCTAACCAGCGGAACCGAGTGCTGGGTATTTAAGTTGCATTTAATGCGGACAGGGGCGGGATTACAATCTCGCCCCTTCCCCTATGGGAGGCGCTGATGATGATGGCGGGGGATGTTTATGCATCAAACCGCGGGCTGCAGTGGACGGTTCGTGTATTTGGTTGGTGCATGTTGGTTGGGTTACCAATCTACTTTTTCAATAACTATTTGATTTTTGTTCAGGACTGGCCGGGCCTCGCGCCTATGTTTGGCGATGGTGAGGTTTTAACAGAATCCTGGATACAGTTCAGTTTATATATTCTCGGGCTTGTATTTGCCATTGTCCTAGTCCGCCGGACATCTACCCGCCATTTGCGGGATGAGGCGGCGATGATCACCCGTTTTAATACCTATCTTGTCCGCGCAGCATTCTGGGCAGTATTTCTGGTCGGCATTGTTGATATGTCTCTCTCTTTTCTCCGGATCGAGGGGCTATTGCAGCATCTGATTGGGGATGAGTTAAATGTCGAGATGGGGCGCGCCCATTTTCGCGGGCCCTATATCCATATTCCCCTGATATTCCTGTCACTCCTGATTGCGCTTCGCTCCCGCACGCTGGGCTTTCAGTGGTTGGCACTGCTGGTTGTTTTTGCTGAATTGGCGATTGTTCTTTCCCGCTTCATCTTCTCCTATGAACAGGCGTTCATGGGAGATCTGGTGCGTTTCTGGTATGCCGCGCTTTTCCTGTTTGCAAGTGCCTATACTCTGGTAGAGGAGGGGCATGTCCGCGTCGATGTGTTCTATGCCGGCTTTACCAACAAGACCAAGGGCTTTGTGAATGCGGTTGGCACATTGTTTATGGGGATTACTCTCTGCTGGACAATCTTGTTTGTCGGTATGGGCAGCAAGGCGTCCATTATCTACAGCCCGCTCTCCAATTTTGAAGTGAGCCAGTCCGGGTTCGGCCTGCACGTGAAATATCTCATGGCCGGATTTCTAGCCGTATTTGCGGTGACCATGTTAATCCAGTTTGTCAGTTACCTGATGGAGGCTGTCGCCGATTATCTGGAGCAACCGGGTCATCACGACCATGAAGCGTCATTGACGGGATAGAGTATAAATCATGGAACTTGTCTTTCTCGCTCTCCTTATCTTCCTGATGGCTCTGGCTCTTGGGTCTGGCTATCCGGTTGCCTTCGCGCTGCCCGGATCTGCGATTATCACCGTTAGCCTCGCGGCCATCGTCGGCTATGCGGCAACCGGTAATCCGGACGCTTATTTCTCGCACGGCGGTCCCTGGCAATGGCTGAGTGCCGGTGTGACCAACCTGCGCGGCGTCTATTGGGAGGTAGAGCGTGATACGCTCATCGCGATTCCGCTGTTCATTTTCATGGGCATTATGCTGCAGCGCTCCAAAATTGCCGAGGATCTGCTGGTTACAATGGCGCAGTTGTTTGGCCCGGTACCGGGTGGCCTTGGAATTTCCGTTGTCTTCGTGGGCGCGCTTCTGGCGGCGACGACAGGTATTGTTGGCGCGACCGTTGTCGCGATGGGACTGATTTCCCTGCCGGCGATGTTGCGCAACAACTATTCGAAATCATTGGCAACGGGCACGATTGCCGCCTCGGGCACGTTGGGCCAGATTATTCCGCCGTCGATCGTTCTCATCATTCTCGCCGACCAGCTCGCGAGCGCGGTCGATCAGGCGGGAACGACGCGTAAGGCACTATTCAAATCCGCGACGGGGGAGCTGTCCATGCCTTCCTCCTTCGATGTGGTGTCAACCAGTGCGGGAGAAATGTTCCTTGGGGCGTTTGTGCCGGGCTTGCTACTTGTCGCCATCTATATGCTGTTTATCTTGATCTACGCCCTGATCAATCCAAAGGTGGCCCCGGCCGTTCATGGCGGAACCTTCGACAGAGCGTTTTTCGGCAAGTTGGCGTTGGCACTCTTTCCGCCGCTCGGGCTTATTTTTCTCGTCCTCGGATCGATCCTTGCGGGTATTGCAACGGTGAACCAGGCGGGTGCCATTGGGGCCGTGGGTGCCATTATGATGGCCGGATATCGCCTGAAAAGTGAAGAGAGAGGGGCCTATACGCCGGTTCTGCTCGGCTTGGCATCTCTCGTTCTCATTCTGGGCGTGTTGATGATATTCCAGCCCAACGTCAAATCTATTGAAACGACCAAGGATGCGATTGGCATTGCGCTTGGTGCCATCGGGACTGTGGGCCTGATTATCGCCATCGGCTGGAGCAGTATGCGGGCGCTCAAGATCGAGAATACCCTGCAGGAAGTGATGATCGAGACGGCGAAAACGACGTCTCTCGTGTTTATCATTCTGCTTGGCGCGGCGATGCTGACCGCGGCGTTCCGCGCGTTTGGCGGTGAGGAACTCGTCCGTGACTTCCTTAACAGCATGCCGGGTGGTTTTTGGTCAAAATTCATCATCGTCATGGCGGTGATTTTCGTGCTTGGCTTCTTCCTCGACTTTATCGAGATTGCGGTGGTTGTTGTGCCGATCGTGGCGCCGATCCTGCTGGCCGATCCATCGGCGAATATTACCGCGGTTTGGCTCGGGGTGATGATCGGGCTGAATATCCAGACATCTTTCTTGACGCCGCCCTTTGGTTTTGCACTCTTTTACCTGCGCGGTGTGGCACCGGCGATCGTTAAGACAGTTGATATGTATAAAGGTGTGATCGCCTTTATTTCGCTGCAGCTGATTGCTTTGCTCATCGTCGGGCTATATCCACAGTTGGTGAACTATTTGCCGAACCGTTCTTCCTTGACGTCGGAGACGGCGCCTCCACCTAGGAACCCGCGCCTGAATTACTGCGTTGATCGCTATATCGCCGATCAGTTCCAAACCAATGGTGCTGCGATCAATGCTTCGATTGCGGAGGCACGTCAGCTTAATCTCGATTACCTGCCGAAGCGGTTGAAGACTAGCCTCGAAAAAAGCTTTGACGCGGCGTCTTCTGCTCCGGCATTGATGGCGGAGGCTTGGCAGGCCGATGGCGTCATCAATGAGAATGTTGGCGCGTTCAAGCCTATTCAACAAGTCGTTCGTGGCATTGAGGCTGAGATCGCGGATGTGGATCTGGAGATCAAGGATCTCAAAGTCGACATTGGCCGGATGTATTCTGAAGATTTGGCTGATGCCAAGAAGAAATTAGAGGATCAGGTCGCGGTTTTGGAAACAAAACGGGCGAAGCTGGCCGCGGAAATTCCATCAGACTGGAAAGAAACCTATGACAGCTTTCATAAGCTGCTGAAGGCAGAAACACTGCTTCGGAGTAAGTACAATCGTGCCGCGGGGGAAGCTTATAAGCCGGTTGCGGAACTGATTGCTATCTTGCAAAGCAACAGCGGGTATTTCGATCTAAAGGCGGATCTGGATCAGATTAAGGACGATTTCGCCGGGGAGGACCCCGCGGCCTTGATTGCATCGATTGAGGATCTGAGCAGCCGTGTCAGTGAAGTAGAGGGGGCATCTGATGTTTCCTCCGGACTGTCGAAAGTCCGGCGCAGCCTGAAAGCCAATACGCCTGATTTCGAAAAGGCAACGGAAGAGATGGATAAGGTTCTCGCGAAATATGAGGAACAGGTTGGCTGGCGAAATCAGGCTGGAACCAATTTGTTGCCGACATTGGAGAAGTATGAACTGGTTATTCGCGATACTGTGGGGCTGAGGGAGCAACGCAAGCTGGATAAGGATCAGGCGATCTTTGTGGCAGCGTGTCAGTCTGGCCACCGGGATGTGTCCCATTACTTCTGATATCTGATGATGGGATAGAAAAATGACGAAGCGGCGGGCAGAAAAGCCCGCCGCTTTTGTGTGTGCTGTTGAAAGGTTGGTTGGACCCGGCGTTGCTATTTTGGCAACAGTTTCCAGCCGTCGCGGGTCAATATTTCAGAGGGATAGAAGCGCTTTTTGTATGCCATCTTTGGGCTTTGATCGATCCAGTAGCCAAGATAAACGTAAGGGAGGTTCTGCCGCTCGGATTCGGCTATATGCCAGAGAATCAAATAGCTGCCCGGACTGCGATGGTCCTCATCTGGATCGAAGAAACTGTAGACAAGCGACAGACCGTCTTCCATCTCGTCGATCAGGCAGACGGCGAACAGACTACCGTCGGGCTTTCGGAACTCTGCGAGTTTGGAGCGGACAGGACTCTCCTCAACCATTGCCTGATAGTCGGAGAAATCCATATCCACCATACCGCCTTCAGAATGACGTGAAGACAGATAGCGATGGAATAATTCAAAATGTTCGCGTGAAGCCTCTGAGGGGAGAATTTTTGCGGAAATATCCTCATTCGCCTTCCAGGTACGCCGAAATGACTTTTTCAACCGGAAATCAGCGGCTCTGACACGGATAGGAATGCAGGCGTCGCAGCCGTCACATGCTGGCCGGTAGGCAAGATCCTGACTGCGCCGAAAGCCCGCATGGCTGAGCGTGTTATGCAATCCATCGGGGTCATCCCCGGCAAGCAGGGTTACCACCTTGCGCTCCAACCGATCATCAAGATACGGGCAGGGGGCGGGCGGGGTCGAGAAGAAAAACCGCGATGGGATTTCCACGCGTTTCATCTTGCCATATGTCCCATTTTATTTCCCATATGATAAAGGTAACGCGAATTACTGAGTTCGCAAATAGCGCGCACAAATAAATGTCGCGATTTTACATTAATCCATAATAAAAAGGCGCGAAAAGGGAGAATATGATCCAAAGCAGCAACACCAGTGGCGCACCCGCCTTGAAAAAATCAGCAAATTTATAGTGCCCGGGGCCCATTACGAGAAGATTCGTTTGATAACCCATCGGTGTGGCGAAAGAACAGTTCGCGGCAAAGATTACAGCAAAGACGAAGATCATTGGATCGACGCCCAACTCCTGCGCGATGCTGATCCCGATAGGGGTGAACAGGACGGCCGTCGCGTTATTGCTGAGAATGTTTGTAAAGACGGCAACCAGCAGGAAGAAGGCCGAAAGAATAACACTCGGACCAGCACCGGCCATAATCCCGAGTATCCCATGAGCGAGGTAGCTCGCGCCGCCGGTCGCCTGCATAGCTGCGCCCAGGCCTAGGGCCGCACCGATCAGCAGCAGGATGCGTCGGTCTATCGACCGGCTCGCCTGATAGACATTGAGGCAGCCGCTTACCACCATTGCCACCGCCCCGCAGACGGCGGCCACCACGATGGGGAGTAATCCGGTCGCGGCGCAAACAACAACGGCACCAAAAATTATGCGCGCCTGCCAGGCAAGCGCCGTCGCCGGTAACTCGCGTGTCGACCATTCCATCAAAAGCACATCCGGATTATTGCGGAGCCGCATTATATCCGACCGATTCCCGAGGATGAGCAGTACATCACCGGCCTCAAGGCGGATATCCGTCATCCGGCTGGTCCAGAATCATGCGGGAGCGGCGCTGGATACCCACCACAACACAGCGGGTACGATAATGGAAACTGATCTGATAGAGTGCCCGCCCGATCATGCGGGACGCCGGGGCGACGACGGCCTCGGCCAGCGTCTGTTCCTGCACATTCCCAAGCTCTTCTGTTGCTTCCGCATTCGGGCTGTCCGGCTCCAGAAATCCCTGCAATATTTGTGGATTGTCAGAAAAGGCTTCGGTTATGGATTTACGGGTGCCGGCGAATACCACTGCGTCGGCAGGTTTCAGGGTAATGCCGTCAAATGGTGGTAGCAGCACATGCTCGCCGCGCTGTATAAAGCGGATGGTAATATTGCGTAAGCTCGGGAACTGACCGGCGACAGCTTCCTCTCCCACGAGAGGGCTGTCGGGGGCAACTTCCATCTGTACGATGAACTGCTTGCCCGAAATGTCGACAACCTCCCCCTTCATCGATGTCCGGTTAGGCAGAATGCGCGGGATGACTATAAGCGCATAAATCAGCCCGAAAAACGCTAGAACTGCGCCGGGGATCGTGAAATCAAAGAATCCAATTTTTGGCTGCCCCGCTTGCGTCGCTGCGGCCATCACAAGCAAATTAGTGGAAGAACCGATGAGCGTGGTCATGCCACCGAGAATGGAGGCGTAGCTCAGCGGGATCATCAGGGTCGAGGTGGAGCGGTGCATTCGTTCGGCCAGTGCGGTCATCAAAGGGATGAAGATCACGACGACCGGCGTGTTATTCATAAAAGCGCTAATCACCAGCACGGAGGCAAGCACGACAGCAATGGCAAGGATCGGGTGATGACGGCGCAAGGTCACGAGACGACGGATCGGCTGTTCCAGTGCGCCGGTGCGCACAATGCCTTGCCCGACAACGAGCAGGGAAAGAACAGTAATCAGCGCAGGATCGGCAATCCCGGCGAGAATTTGCGTTGGGGTGAGCAGATTCTTGCCCGATTCATCAACCAGCGGATAGAAGTGAAACAGCAGAAGCAGGGCCGCGATTACTCCGATTGAGGAGATTTCCAGCTCCACCTGCTCATTGGCGAAGGCAAAAATCGCAACGGCAATAAGGGCGAAAACCGCCCAGATATGATACACTGACCCAACTATTTCCATTGGCCGCAATAATTTCCTTGCTGTTTTTACGAGTCGGAGTAAAAGCTTCGCGTTGGCAGATATACCGACACCTCCATCATGAGGATTGTCTCTGATCTTGCAAGCCTGTTGTTATCGCCGAATGGCCATAAACCTTTGAAGAAAAACCAAGATGAACATTTCATATTATGATGCCTCGGCGTTGGCGCGTGCCGGGTATCCACGACTGAAGGGTGCGCAAACTGCTGATGTATGTATTGTTGGCGCAGGCTACACCGGCCTGTGTGCAGCGCTGGATCTGGCTGCGGCCGGTTTATCGGTAATCGTGCTGGAATCAGAGCGGATTGGCTTCGGTGCGTCGGGCCGAAATGGCGGCCAGATCGCGACAGGTTACTCCCCGGGAATGATCGATACGGAGGCGTTGGTCGGGCCGGAAGACGCACGCCGTCTCTGGGATCTCTCGGCAGAGGCGATCCGGCTTCAGAAAGAACGCATCGCGCATCATAATATTGCCTGTGATTTGGAAGCGGGAGAGCTTTATGCCGCCGTTAAACCGCGTCATCGCGACTGGTTGCTGGAAGAGCAGGAACATTGCGAGAAAAACTATGGCTATCGCGATTACCGCTGGTTGGAGCAGGAAGAACTGGGCGACTATATAAATTCCGAGCGCTTCTGCGGTGGGTTGCTGGATTCATCCGGCGGGCATCTGCATCCGCTGAATTATGCACTTGGTCTTGGCAGGGCGGCCCATGATGCCGGGGTGCAGATTTTCGAAGACTCCCGTGTAGAGGACGTCAAGAAAGGCAAAACTGCTGTTGTCACTACGGAAGAAGGCTCGGTCACCGCGCGTTATGTGGTTTTAGCGGGCAATGCCTATCTTGCAGATCTGGATCACTCGCTCGCCGCGAAAATAATCCCTGTCGATGCCTGTATCATCGCGACAGAACCATTAGGGGAGGTGCGTGCGAAGGCTTTGATGCCAGCGAATATCTGCGTTTCTGATACCAACTTCAATCTCGACTACTTCCGAATGTCGTCGGATCACCGCTTGCTCTATGGCGGGCAGGATAAGCTGATCAGCAAGCGAACGATGGCGGGGGCGGCGCTTAGGGAAAATATGCTGGCGACTTTCCCCGAATTGGAAGATGTGAAGATTGACTATATCTGGGGTGGCAAAGTCGCGGTAACGCGCAATCTTCTTCCCGATGTGGGGCGGATGGACGGCAATATTTACTACGCCCAAGGTTATTCCGGGCAGGGAGTGCCGCTTTCGGGTATTGCTGGCCGCCTCATCGCCGAGGCAATCCAGGGGGATGCCGGCAGATTTGACGTATTTGCGCGCATTCCGCACAAGGCTTTTCCGGGCGGAACAGCACTTCGCGTGCCGCTGCTCTCCATCGCCCGGCTTTATTATGAATTGAGGGATGCCTTATGAACGGATCGGCACGCGCCGGATTACCGTGTCGACCAGATAGTCATGGAGCAGCCGTCCACGTGGGTTAAACAGCGAGACCAGCAGGATCAGGGATGATGTCGCAGCCATGGTGAAATAGAATAACGCCGCATGAATGAGCGCGATCAGGTAATCCGGCGCGTCGCCATTCATGCGCTCCATCCGGACATTCATAAACCGCATCCCGATCGTTGCATTCCCGGGTCCACCGACAAGAAGAGTATGATAAAGAATCGGGATCGCCGCCAGAATAAGCACGAGGAGCGGGGTCAGCACGCCAAAGGTAATCACCCCGATCAGCGTTGCGGCAATGGTCGCAGCAATGGAAATAACCGCGATGCAAAGCACGTCGATCGCATATGCAAAGACACGGCGGAGGCGGATCGATTCATAATCATCGGGATTGAATGTGCCGCTCGCGGGCTTGCTTCTGGGGCCATTTTCCTCCAGCGGCGACAACTCAATCAACGGGCCGTTCTGATTTTTCATAGTGCGCGAAATCCTTTCGCATGAGAAACAATTGGTATCGCATTTTTTTTGTAAATGGTACTTGTCGATTGAAATACAATGCTCCATTGCTGTTTCCGGGCGCGGCAGGATGGCATGAAAAGGAAAGAAAATGCAGTCACGGCCGATACTTATCTTAATTCTGGCTGGCGGATTGATCAGCCTGATCGCCATGGGGTCGCGCGCGGCCTTCGGCCTGTTTCTGGAGCCTGTTTCATCAGATTTCGGCTGGGGGCGGGAGGTTTTCGGCCTCGCCCTTGCAATCCAGAATATCGTCTGGGGATTGTCCCAGCCCTTCGCCTCCGCCATTGCCGATAAATACGGCTCGGGCCGCACGCTGGTCGTCTCCGGAATTGTCTATGCGGCAGGGTTATTCCTGATGTCGCAGACAGGCAATGCGACAGAACTGCATCTCTCCGCCGGGCTAATGATTGGCCTTGGTCTCTCCGGGACCGGCTTTGGTGTGGTCATCGGTTCTGTCGGACGTGCGGTACCAGAGGAAAAACGTTCAATGGCGCTTGGGATTGTTGGCGCGTCGGGTAGTCTCGGTCAGTTTTTGATGGTTCCGCTGGGTCAGGCATTCCTGGCAAACTATGGTTGGTCGATGGCGCTGGTGCTGATTGGCTGTTGCGCGCTGTTGATGATCCCGGCCTCTGCCTTTGTGAGGGGCAAGGCGGAAGACAGCGCCGCCGCCGGCGCGGCCAATCTCTCCTCCGCCGTGCGGGAGGCCGCGGGCAATGGCAGCTACTGGTTGCTTTTCTTCGGATTTTTCGTGTGTGGTTTCCATGTGACTTTTGTGGCCGTGCATCTGCCCGCCTATATCGTGGATATGAATGTTGCGCCGAAATATGGTGCGATTGCCCTTTCCGTGGTCGGTTTGTTCAATGTGATCGGTTCGCTGGCGTCCGGCTATCTCGGCGGTAAATATTCCAAGAAATACCTGCTGAGTGCGCTTTATTTCCTCCGCGCCGCGCTGTTTGTTGCCTTTATCCTCATTCCGATCAGCCCGCTGACGATTATCGTCTTCGCAGGCGCGCTCGGTCTTTTGTGGCTCTCGACCGTGCCGCTAACCTCCGGTTTGGTGGCGGTCATGTTCGGGCCGAAATATATGACGACCCTCTTTGGGTTTGTCTTTTTCGGCCATCAGATTGGGGCGTTTCTCGGAGCATGGATCGGGGGTGTAGCGTTCGATTTATATGGCTCCTACGATATTGTCTGGTGGATGAGTGTAGCCCTCGGCATTATTTCCGGGCTTATTCATTGGCCGATCCGGGAGGGGATGGCAACTCGTCCAGCCCAGGCGGTTGGTGGCTAGACGAGGGTAGCGGGAACTTGCGGGGGAAGAAAATATCACCGGTCCTTGCGGCCCTTGCCATTCAGGCAGCGATTTTTGTCGGGCTTTACCTGCTGCGTCCGGTTGTGGAGGAAGGGATAGACAGGCCGGTTCCGATGCTCTGGCTGGTGTTGGCGCAAGGCCTTATTGCCGGGATTGTGACAAGAGGATTTGGTTTTTCCATCCCATGGGTAATCGGGCAGGTGATCGCACCACCGCTTTTATTGTTTGCGCTCGCGCTCGACCTGCCGAGCTGGATTTTCCCGGTTATCCTTATTCTGCTGGTTCTGGTGTTCTGGAACGTGGCAGTGGGGCGGGTGCCCCTGTTCCTGACCAACCGCACCACATCAGAGGCAATTCTCAAGTTGCTCCCGAAAAAGAACGGATTTTATATGGCCGATCTTGGGAGTGGGCTTGGCGGTACGCTTCGTCACCTTTCGAGAAATCGGCTGGATGCTCAGTTTTCTGGGCTTGAAACGGCACCGCTGCCGTTCGCACTTTCCTGGTTGTTGGGTCGCTTGAGCGGCATAAAGAACCTGGAGTTTCGTTTTCAGGATATTTTCAAGGCTGATTTAAGCGAATTTGATGTGGTCTATTGCTTTCTCTCCCCGGTGCCGATGCCGGACTTGTTCGAAAAAGCAAAAAAGGAAATGAAACCCGGCAGTCTTTTCATCAGTAACAGCTTTGTGGTGCCGGGCCATAAACCCAATAGGACGGTCAAGGTGGATGACCGACGTCAGACAAAATTGCTGATCTGGAAGATGTAATTTATTTCAAGTTAGGCGGAAGGACCGGTGTCTCCCGCAGGAGAATAATACTGATCCGGCGGTTTCCGGGGTTGGATGGGTCGTCGGCAATCAGCGGATCCGTATCCGCCCGACCGGCGACTTTTTCAATCCGATCCGGTTTCAGTCCGGCATCCAGAAGGGCGCGGCGGCTGGCATTTGCACGATCCGACGATAGTTCCCAGTTTGAATAGTCGCCACCATTGAAGGAGGAACTGTCCGTATGTCCACTTATAGAAAGACTGTTGGGCAGTTCTTCAATCGACTTGGCAATCTTTCCTACCAGGCTTTGGATGCGCGGTGTGATGTTGGAGCTGCCACTTTCGAACATACTTTCGTTGAATTGATCGACAATCTGAATGCGCAAGCCCTCGGGTGTCATGTCGATAATGATATTGTCCTTTAGGCCGGAAAGCTCCGGGTCCTTGTTGATCGCCTGACGGATCTGGTCGCGAGCTTGCTCGAAGCTGGCCTCCTCAATCTTGCGCAGCTTTTCAAGAAGTTCCGCTTCTTCCATTTCACGGGTTTTGCGGGCGTCTTCACTCTCGCCCTTGCGGCCGTTGTCCGGCGGGCTGATGCTGGAAACAGCGGACGGAACACCAAGATTTGAAATCTGTGCCCCCTCGGTCTGCATACTGGTTCCGCCCATAACACCGCCCGCGCCGGACTGACTCAGGCTGGCGGTTGTCGGTGCAAAATAGTCGGCCAGGCCTTCTTTCTGTTCGGTCGTTGTCACGTTCAAAAGCCAAAGTAGCAAGAAGAACGCCATCATCGCCGTCACGAAGTCAGCATAGGCAACTTTCCAGGCGCCGCCATGCGCGCCATGGCCGCCTTTCTTGATTTTCTTGACGATAATTGGGGCGAGATCATCCGCCATAGGACACTCTTACTTTTGGGCGTAAAATATCAGACAGTTGGCGCTTCATTGCAGGCTTCTTCCAGCTCTATGAAGGTCGGACGTTCATGACTATAAAGGGTCTTGCGGGCGAACTCGACCGAGACAGCCGGGGCATACCCCTGTAGATGAGCGAGCAATCCCTGCTTGATGCATTCGAAATATTTGCTGTCGGCATCAGTGAATTGCTCAAGGTTTTTACCCATGGGAGAAAACAGGCCGTAGGCCACGAAAATACCAAAGAAAGTACCCACAAGCGCTGCCGCAATAAGACCGCCGAGCACTTCCGGCGGTTCAGCAATAGAACCCATAGTAATAATCACACCCAGCACGGCCGCAACGATACCGAAGGCGGGAAGGGCTTCACCCAGCGCAGTTACCGCACCGGAAATGGCATGTCCCTCGTTATGATGGGTTTCGATATCCTGATCCATCAGGTCTTCCAGTTCATGTGGATTTTCAGTCCCCATGGTCATCAGCCGGAGATAGTCGCAGACAAAATCGACTGCGTGATGGTTCTTGGAAAAGGCTGGAAAATGTTGAAAAAGCTCACTTTCATGCGGATTTTCGATATGCGGTTCCAGCGCGATCATTCCTTTGGTCTTGGAAAGCTTGAATAAGGCGTAGAGAAGGGTCAGCAGCTCGGTATAGGATTTCTTGTCATGAGGCGCACCTTTCATCAGCTTGCCGAATGACTTTAGAAATCCGAAAATCACCCATTTCGGGTTGGACTGCAGGAAGGCGCCAACACCTGCGCCGAGAATAATCAAATACTCTAGCGGTTGAAACAACACGGCAAAGCTGCCGTGGGGGGCATAACCACCGGCGACGGAGCCGAATGTCACTACGATACCAATAATCCAAAACATTCTTACACAGATGTCCTTACACGATGGCTTCCAAGGAGTTGGATGCTGATTTTGCCCCGAGAATGGTTAATAAACAGTGTGTAATTTTAGGAAGTTTTTAAAGATAGCCCTGTATGCACAAAGAGTTGGTCAATATTCGTCGCTAAAAGATGGTGTAAAAAAATGGGTGATTTCGGATGCAATTTATGGGAAAGTGCCGCCAGTTTGCAAATCACTCGCAAATCAAGCGCGGATTATAATATAGGTGCCGGTTGCGCATGAGCTTTGACGCCAGAGAATTTAGAAATGCACTGGGGTGTTTCGCCACGGGGATAACGGTTGTCACGTCGAAAGGCGCGTCGGGCGAACCCCTTGGTGTGACGGTAAACTCTTTCAGTTCCGTCTCCCTCGACCCGCCGTTGGTCCTGTTCAGCCTTGCCCATGTCGGCGGCCATTGTCAGGAATTTCTTTCCAGCGGGAAGTTTGCCGTGAATATTCTCACGCCGGATCAGCGCCATCTTTCTGATCGCTTTTCCATGAACCGTGATAACCGATTTGAAGGGATTGATCATCTCGTCGGGGAGAATGGTAGCCCGGTGTTTGAAAGCAGTCTCGCTGTTTTTGAATGTGAGACACATGCGGTGCATGAGGCCGGAGATCATGCGGTATTTATCTGCAAGGTAACGAATGTCATCATGGCGGATAAGGAAGAGGCACTCCTCTTTCATAAAGGACAGTACCACACGCTCTGAACCTTCAGATTTCCATCTATCGAAAAATTCCCTCTCGGGTCTTTCAACCAAGGCCGGGACCCGCTACAACTGACTCAGAATAATTGGATCAGGAGACGGGTGAACATGGGTGAAAAAGCAGCATTTATCGGGCTTGGCGTTATGGGATATCCGATGGCGGGATTCTTGCAAAAGGCCGGCTACGAGATGACCGTCTATAATCGCACCACCGCTAAGGCGGAAAAATGGGTGGCGGAATATGGTGGCTCCTTCGCGAAGACCCCGGCGAAGGCAGCGGAAGGCGCTGATTTCGTTATGGTCTGTGTCGGCAATGATGACGATCTGCGCAGCGTTGTTCTCGGCGAGACTGGTATTCTCTCCACTATGAAGGCGGGATCGATTTTTGTGGATCACACCACTGCTTCATCTGAGGTGGCGCGTGAACTTGGCGCCCTCGCCAAGGAAAAGGGCATAGGCTTTGTCGATGCGCCAGTCTCCGGCGGGCAAGCGGGTGCGGAAAATGGAGTGCTCACTGTCATGTGTGGCGGCTCCCAAGAAGATTTTGACCGTGCCAGCAAGCCGATCGACGCCTATTCCCAAGCTTGCAAGTTGCTCGGAGACGTGGGGGCGGGACAGCTCACCAAGATGGTTAATCAGATATGTATTGCCGGCGTGGTTCAGGGTCTTTCGGAGGGGATTCACTTTGCCGAAAAGGCGGGGCTGGATGCGGAGAAGGTGATTGAGGTGATCTCCAAGGGTGCGGCGCAAAGCTGGCAAATGGAAAACCGCTACAAAACAATGATCGCCGATAAATTCGATTATGGTTTTGCCGTGGACTGGATGCGCAAAGATCTTGGGATTTGCCTCAAGACCGGTGACCAGATTGGCGCGAGCCTACCGAATACCGCGCTCGTCGATCAATATTATAGCGATGTTCAGAACATGGGCGGCAATCGTTGGGACACGTCCAGCCTGATCACGCGACTTCGCAAGCTGAACAAATAGATTAAAGCGGTGCGGCGAGGGAGAGAGACCAGTATCGCGCGATTTCTGGCGTCTCCGGCGTGGCGGGCGAGATGCCGAGGCCAACATCTGTGACCTTGTCATTCAGGATATTGGCGCGGTGCGGTGGGCTGTCCATCCACATTCTGACCACGCCAGCCGCATCCACCGCGCCGAGGGCGACATTCTCGGCGGCGGTGGAGAAGCGATAACCGACGCTGTGAATTCGCTGATCGAATGTTGTTTGGCCCGCGCCCAGATGTGAGAGCGCTTGTTTTCGGTCCATGAATTCCGCATGCTGCTGTGCGGTTTGCATCAGTAGGTCGTTTGGGATAAGTGGTGCAAGATTAACCTTCCCGCGTTCAGCATTCAGGCCGTCGATGACATCTGTTATCAGGCTCATTGGAATTCCCCTGTTGTCAAAACCAAAAATATGCATGATCACTATCAGAACGTGACTACCGGTCATTTTGTGAGGAATTTCCACCATGACGGACGAAAATAAACCGCTAAACCGCGACACCCTGATTGCGCAGGGACTGGGCTGGATGGAGCCGGAGCATAAATCACTCGCGCCCGGTATTTACCCTGCCACCACCTATGAGCGGGAAGGGAACGGCAGCTATCCTTCAGGGCGCATCTATAGCCGTCCGGATAACCCGAACTATGAGCAGCCGGAACAACTTCTAAAAACGCTTGAAGGGGGAGCGATGCACTTCTTTTCTCCTCTGGCATGTCCGCCGGTGTTGCGGTGGTGCAGGCGCTTAAATCCGGTGATCATATGGTTATTCCGCGTGTCATGTATTGGGGTCTGCGCGCTTGGATGCTGTCCTTCGCCAAGGATTGGGGGATCGAGATTACCACCGTTCCGAATGGTGATCTTGCGGCGTTGGAAAAAGCTGTCATTCCGGGCAAGACGAAACTCCTCTGGATGGAAACCCCCGCGAACCCGACATGGGAGGTGGATGATATCGCCGTCTGGGCCGCGGTGGCCAAGAAGACGGGAGCTCGTCTTGCCGTTGATAACACGGTGGCAACACCCTTACTCACCAACCCCTTGAAGCTCGGCGCGGATATTGTCATGCATTCGGCAACGAAATATCTGAATGGCCACTCCGATGTGCTGGCGGGCGCGCTGATTACCGCGACCGAAGATGACTTCTGGGACAGGATTATCACCAACCGCCGGACCAACGGCACGGTTATGGGCCCGTTCGAGGCGTGGCTCTTGCTGCGCGGGATGCGCACTCTGCATTTGCGGGTTGAACGCGCCTGTTCGAGTGCCATGGCCATCGCTAGGCATTTCGACGGCGCGAAAGGCATCCGTGCGGTGCTTTATCCGGGGCTTGAATCTCATCCCGGCCATGACATCGCGGCGAAGCAGATGAGCGGCGGCTTTAGCGGGATGCTCAGTCTTTGTATCAATGGCGGAGAGGAGGCCGCGATGGCGGTCGCGGCTCGGCTCAATATATTCAAGCGGGCAACGTCCCTCGGCGGGATCGAAAGCCTGGTCGAGCATCGCGCCAGCATTGAGGGAGAGGGCACGCCCTGCCCGAAGGATTTATTGCGACTTTCTGTCGGGATTGAGAATGTCGACGATCTGATTGCGGATATCGAACAGGCACTGGAGGGGAGGAACAGCTAATGGAAAAATCAATCATTGTGACCGGCAGCAGCCGGGGAATCGGCCGCGCCATCGCTCTCGGTGCGGCGACGGAAGGCTATCAGGTCTGCGTCAATTATGCCCACAACGCAGAGGCGGCGGAGGAGGTTATTTCCCTGATCGAGGCGGCAGGTGGCACGGCGATTCCGGTGCAGGCCGATATGACGAAAGAAGCTGATATCCTCCGGATGTTCGAAACTGTCGATCAGGAATTGGCGCCGCTCGGCGCGCTGGTGAATAACGCTGGGATTGTCGATAAAGCGGCGAAGGTCTCGGAGATGAGCCTTGAGCGGCTGGAACGCATGTTCACCACTAATATCACCGGTCCATTTCTCTGCGCGGGGGAAGCGGTGAAACGCATGTCAACAGTCCACGGCGGGAAGGGGGGCGGGATCGTCAATATTTCCTCCGTCGCGGCCAAGCTGGGCAGTCCCGGCGAATATGTGGATTACGCCGCATCCAAGGCGGCAATTGATACTATGACGATAGGTCTTGCGAAGGAAGTCGCCGCAGAGGGTATACGCGTAAATGCCGTGCGCCCTGGCGTTGTCTACACCGATATCCATGCAAGCGGCGGGGAGCCGGGTCGGGTCGATCGGGTGAAATCCATGGTGCCGATGCAGCGCGGCGGGACGGCGGAGGAAATTGCCGACGCAACCCTCTGGTTATTGTCTGATAAATCGAGCTATGTCACCGGTTCCCTAATCGACGTGTCCGGCGGGCGATAAGCCTAACCCTGCAGGTTCTTCGCAGCCTCGATCGCGAAATAGGTGAGGATGCCGTCGCAGCCCGCGCGCTTGAAGCAGAGCAGGCTCTCCATCACGACTTTTTCACGGTCCAGCCAGCCGTTCAGCCCCGCGCCTGCGAGCATCGCATACTCGCCTGACACCTGATAGGCATAGGTCGGGACGCCGAATTCGTCCTTCACCCGGCGACAGATATCAAGATAGGGCATGCCCGGCTTGACCATGACCATATCCGCGCCCTCATTGATATCAAGGGCCACTTCGCGGATCGCCTCGTCGCTGTTGGCCGCATTCATCTGATAGGTGCGCTTGTCCCCTGTACCAAGATTACCGGTTGATCCCACCGCATCACGGAAGGGCCCGTAAAAGCCGGAGGCATATTTCGCCGCGTAAGACATAATCAGCGTATCGCGATGGCCTTCCTGTTCCAGCGCATCCCGGATAGCGCCGATGCGTCCGTCCATCATGTCAGACGGTGCGATAATGTCGCAACCGGCTTCCACCTGATTGAGCGCCTGGCCGACCAGCACATCAAGGGTCGGGTCATTGACGACATACCCATCCTGTACAAGCCCGTCTTGCCCATGGGTCGTGAAGGGATCGAGGGCAACGTCGCAAAGCACGCCCATCTCCGGCACCGCGTCCTTGATCGCCTTGATCGCTTTGCAGATAATATTGTCCTTGTTCAGAGCCTCCCGCCCGTCGTCGGTTTTCAGGTCATGTTCAATCGCCGGGAAAAGCGCGATTGCCGGGATGCCAAGGTCATGGGCTTCCTTCGCGGCGACTTTCAGAAGATCAAGGCTGAGCCGCTTTACCCCCGGCATCGACGGGATATCGATGGCAAGATCCTCACCTTCATGCACGAAGACCGGCCAGATCAGATCATTGGGGGTCAGGGCGTTTTCCGCCACTAGACGACGGGACCAATCGGTTCTGCGGACCCGGCGCATGCGGGTGCGGGGAAAATGGGGCGCAAGGGTTTTCATGAAAGGATTCCTGCTTCTGTCGCATAGATGATAGTATTTCGCGGCATAATATCCTTATGCGCGTCGGGTCGCAAACGTTTAGGGCTTCAATCCTAAACCTAACGGTCGTTTGGTAATTTATTGACAGCCATCGCGCAAGATCGTATCAACATGGCAAAGCAGAAAAAGAGGTCGATACCCATGGACTTTAATTTATCTGAAGATCAGGTGGCTTTTCGTGATATGGCGCGAAGTTTTGTTGCCGAGGTTTTTGCGCCCAACGCCGAAAAGTGGGACGAGGAAAGAACATTCCCTGTCATGGAAATGCGTAAAGCCGCCGAACTTGGCTTCGCGGGTATCTATGTGGGGGAGGAGCATGGCGGCTCTGCCTTGACCCGCCTTGATGCAGCGATCATTTTTGAGGAACTGGCATCTGGCTGTGCCTCGACCGCAGCCTTCATCTCCATCCATAATATGGCGAGCTGGATGATCGACCGTTTTGGCTCTGATGTGGTGCGGGCCAAGTATCTTCCGAAACTCACCACCATGGAAGAATTCGCGAGCTATTGCCTGACCGAGCCGGGCTCGGGTTCCGATGCGGCAGCACTTCGCACGAAAGCGGTGCGCGATGGCGATCATTATGTCATCAACGGCGGCAAGGCCTTTATCTCCGGCGGAGGTAAGGCGGATCTCTATGTCACGATGGTTCGCACCGGTGATGATGGCCCGAAAGGGATCAGCTGTATTGCGGTGCCCGCGGATGCGCCGGGTATCAGCTTTGGCGCACAGGAACGCAAGATGGGCTGGAACTCCCAGCCGACGGCGCAGGTCCTGTTCGATGACTGCCGCGTACCGGTTGAAAATTTGATCGGCAACGAAGGAGACGGCTTCAAAATTGCGATGATGGGTCTCGATGGCGGGCGGCTTAATATAGGGGCGTGCTCCATTGGTGCGGCGCGGGCCTGTCTTGAGCTTGCGCAAAGCTACACCGCCGATCGCAAGCAGTTCGGCAAACCCGTCGGCAGTTTTCAAGCTGTGCAGTTCAAGCTTGCGGATATGGCAACAGAGCTGGAGGCGGCGCGCCTTATGATCCGGCAGGCGGCAGCGAAACTTGATGCGAAAGACCCGGAAGCAACGCTCTATTGCGCCATGGCCAAGAGATCTGCGACTGATGTTGGGTTTAATGTCTGTAACGAGGCGCTGCAGCTTCATGGCGGCTACGGCTATTTACGCGATTTCCCGCTGGAACGCTTCGTGCGCGATACCCGCGTGCACCAGATCCTGGAGGGCACGAACGAGATCATGCGCGTTGTCATCTCGCGCAAGCTGAGCGAAGGGCAGGGGAGAAGTTAGGGTATGAGTTCGGAAGAAGAAATCCTGTTTGCACGTGAAGGCGCGCTCGGCCTTGTCACGCTGAACCGGCCAAAGGCGCTGAACGCGCTCACCCACGAAATGTGCCTCGCATTGGATGCGAAGTTGAAGGTGTGGGAAACGGACGACAGCGTGCGTGCCGTGTTGATCGAAGGGGCAGGCGAGAGAGCCTTCTGCGCCGGCGGTGATATCGTCAAGCTTTATAATGAGGGACGCGCTGGCGGTGATTATCCGCTTCATTTCTACCGCGATGAATATCTTCTCAACGCCCGGATCAAGCATTTCACGAAGCCCTATATTGCGCTGATCGACGGGATCGTCATGGGCGGCGGGGTAGGTGTTTCGGTCCATGGCAGCCATCGCATTGCGACAGAGCGGACCCTGTTCGCCATGCCCGAAAGCGGCATCGGCCTCTTCCCCGATGTGGGCGGGACGTATTTCCTGCCGCGTCTGGAGGGGGAGCTGGGCATGTATCTCGGCCTGACCGGCGCGCGGCTTAAAACAGCGGATTCCGTCTTTGCCGGGATCGCCCAGAGTTATATCCCGTCCGAGAAGCTGCCTGCGTTGAAAGACGCCCTCGCGGCGCATGAGTTTGCGGGCGATGCCAGCGCGGAGGTGGGCAAGCTTTTGGCTGGGTTCGCCGCCGATCCCGGCGATGCACCGATTGCGGAGACATTGCCCGCGATCAACCGGCATTTCGCGAAAAGCTCGGTCCCGGCCATTATCGAGAGCCTGCAGCCCGACGGCGATGCGTTCGCGGCGAAGACGGCGGACAGCCTGCTCACCAAGTCACCAACCAGCATGAAGCTCACCTTTGAACAGCTTCGCCGCGGTAAAACGCTCGACTTCGATGACTGCATGCGACAGGAGTTCCGCATGGTCAATCGCGTGATCAAGGGTGTTGATTTCTACGAGGGGACCCGCGCCGCCGTCATCGACAAGGATCAGTCCCCGAAATGGACCCCGGCGACGCTGGACGAGGTGAGCGACGCGGACATCGCGGCCTATTTCGAGCCGTTGCCGGACGGGGAACTGTTCTAGCCGCCTACCAAAGCGGTTTGTCGAGCCCTTCGAGGATGACAAACTGCCCCTTGGCGGCATCCTTTCGGGCGTCGCGCGCTTTCTTGTATTCGGGGCTGTCATAGAAGGCCTTGACGGCCGCCATATCCGGATATTCGACGATCACTACCCGCCGGGTTTCCTCCGGCCCTTCCAGCGTTTCCATCGCCCCGCCGCGCGTTAAATAGCGCCCGCCGTATTTTTTGATGGCGATTGGCGCGAGGGATTTATAGACTTCATACTGCTCCGGGTCGGTGACATCGATCCGGGCGATCATATAAGCGGGCATTTTACGGTCCTTTTCTGCGATCCAATTAATAAAAACAATAAGGGGGAATGGCATGAGCTACAAGTATGTAACAGTCACACGGGAGGGACGCATCGCCACCGTCCGGTTCGATCGCGGCAATGACGTCAACCCGCTCTCCATCGACGCGATGAAGGAACTGACCGATGTCGCTCATTCATTCGAGGGGGATACGGAGACAAGCGCGATCATCCTTACCGGGAACGGGAAAAACTTCACCGTCGGGTTCGATCTGAAAGACCCCGCCGTGAAAGCGCGGATCGACGCCGGCGTGATGGAGCGGCGGGAGATGCTGAAAGTCGGCCCGCGGATGAGCAAGGCGTGGGAGGATCTGGAGCCCATGACCATCGTCGCCGTGGATGGCTATTGCATCGGCGGGGGCGTCGCCCTCTCTGTCGCCTGCGACATGCGCGTTGCGTCAAAGGGCGCGACCTTCTGGGTGCCGGAAATCCGCAACGGCATGAATATGAGCTGGCAGTCCGTGCCGCGCATGGTCAACCTGATGGGCCCGGCCCGCACCAAGCAGCTCTGCATCATTGCCGACAAGATCAGCGCCGATAAAGCCATGCAATGGGGCCTCATTGAGGAAGTGGCGGAAGAGGGCGGCGCCTATGAGCTCGCGCTGGAATTCGCAAAGAAAATCGCCGCCATGCCGCCGCTCCCCGTGCGCATGATCAAGCAGGGCGCCTCTGTCGCTGCCAACGCCCTCAACCACGCCGTGAGCTATATGGACATGGACCAATACACCGTCGCCATCACCTCCGAAGACCACGCCGAGGGGATACAGGCGTTTCTGGACAAACGCGACCCGGTGTTTAAGGGGAGGTAGTTGAAGGGAATTTGTTTTAGTATAGGTTGTGTGTGTTTGTCTTTGTGATAAAGTTATTAGGTAGGGAGCGTTAATTAAAAAGTTTTACATAATACCTAGGAAAATGTGATGTCTTTGAAATTGCTCGGACTAAACAATAATCCGCAACAGCAACTGGAGCTATTTGGAGGTGTCTTTGTTTTACTTCGCAAAAAGAATGCGGTTGACGCTTTTAATCTCGCTTTTTCAAGAGACTATTTGTCGTATGCGTATGAAAATTTTGTTGGAGTGAAACAAAGAGGTCGTGGCAAAGACGGTGTTACGAGTTCTGTTTTTGAAAGTAAAAAAGAAGAAGAATATGCTTTGATTGAGAGGAAGGTTAAAGACGGTACTTATAAATTCACTACTTACCTCGAGGTCTTAAAATCTAAAGGAAGAGGAAAACCTCCGAGAATTCTATCAACCCCCACAATTAGAGATAAACTTACACTGTTTTGCTTAAAGGATTTTCTGCAATATTTATTTGATAGAGAATTGACCAAGGTGCATGCAAGTGAGCATGTCGCTCATTTATATAAGTTTCTGAAAAATAATAGTTCCGTAAAAGAATATTATCGTGGTGACCTAAAAGACTTTTACCCTTCGATTCCTAGGGAAAAATTAATAAAAAAGTTAAAACAAAAATTTGACCACCAACCGTTTTTAAAAATTGTTAATAGTGCTCTTATAACTCCAACAACGCCAATATCCGGAGGAACTAGCGTACAACAAGAAGGTGTTCCTCAAGGGCTATCAATTTCTAATATTCTCGCCGATATTTATTTAATTGAGTTGGACAATAGACTCGAAAAGCCCGATCTTTTTTATGCACGCTTTGTAGACGATGTGATTTTGGCGGGTAAAAAAGTCCAAATATATAAGGCAAGATTTTTTCTAGGATGCTGGCTGTGGAGCCATAGATTAAAACTGAATAGTGGAAAATCGCATGCCGGGCACTTCGATGAAGGCTTGGACTATTTGGGCTATAATATGAAAACTAGTCCGTCAGATGCCGCGATTCAAGTAGGTGTCAGGAAGAGTTCGCAACAAAAATTAATTGAAAGTGTTTGCGGATTAATAACCTCATATAAGTTTTCCCAAAACTTAAAACATCTTGATCGTCTAAACAGAAGAATTTCTGGTGTAATATGGAGGGGGAAACGGTATGGTTGGCTGTTCTACTTTTCTGGTTTAAATGACCATACGATGTTGAAACGATTTGATAGTATAGTTCTCGGACTAATTGAGAAAAATAATATTGAAACAAAAGACATTAAAAAATTTACGAATAGTTATTGGAGAATAAAAAAAGGTAAGTGGGGAGAATATATAACGAATTTTGATAGATACAACGAAGAAGAAAAGAGATCATATCTGATGAGAGCATTAGATATGAATTTGGATGATGTAAATAGGTTGTCAGAATCTGAATTGGAGCGCATTTTCTCTTTAGAGGTGCAGAAAGAAGTTGACAAAATGGAACAAGATATAGGAGACACGTCTTGAGGGCTAGGCTTATGCCTTTGGAATTTATGATTCTAAGGGATTTCTTAATTTTTGTCCGTCAAAGGACCGTTAGCAAAATATTTGCGTTAAATGCTTATCAAAGTTGTGTCTAGCTCTCACCCGCATAATCAAGAGTAGTAATGGCAAAACAAGATATGAAATATGATCAATTTGTCTCAAAAACGTGGCAGACAAAGAGTGTCAGGTTTACAGCCGAGCAGCGTCTGAGGAAAAAACATCAATTGTCGATATTTTCGTTGGCGATGCTCTCGATCTATCTGATTTCAATATCAATTACAGATATGATTGGATTATCACTATTTAACATCTTCGACAGAAATTTTTCATTTGTAATAGTTACCTTATTGTCGGTTTTTGTTCTTGTAATTTCGCTAATTGAAAATTCTAGGAATTATCTTTTAGACGCCGAGAAAATGCATTTGTGTGCGTTAGAAATTCAAACTATATATCATGAATTAACGCGTGTAATTGGCACTGAGAACGACACGGACGAATTAAGAAAATCATTACTCGAAAAATATGACGAAGTGCTGCGAAAATACCCAAACCATGAAGAACGTTCGTATTATATCTTTAAAGCGAGAAAATACGCGGAACCAGAATTTGAGTTTTTTGGTGTCTCCAACTTGTTGCTGAAATTATTAATCACAAGAATTTTACTTATTTGGTACTGGGTCGCGGATTTCTGGCTATATTTGGTATTTTTAATAGCGCCGCCGGTAATTGCGGCAGTTGTATATATCTATGGCTAAACGTCGTAAAATATCCCTCTGGCTTGTTGCCCTTGTCCTGCTCTTTGGTGTGTTCCCCTTTGTGGGGATTTATTTTGTGCAAGGGGCGTTTGTGTTTCCGGTGCCGGAGGGGAGGCGGCGGTTAATCCGGCCAGCGGGTTCGACCCGGTCGTGATCGCAACGCCGGATGGAGAGAAACTCCGTGCCTTCTATCATCCGCCCGGAGAGCGTGCGGCCAGCATCCTCGTCTTTCATGGTAATGCGGAGACGGCCGCCAACCAGATCGGCCGCGGCGCGGCGCTGGCGCAAGCGGGCTTTGGTGTGTTGCTCGTGGAGTACCGCGGCTATGGCGGCAGCACGGGCGAACCCTCAGAGGCGGGGGTGATCACCGATGGCCTTGCGTCCTATGATTTTCTCGAAAGTGAGAAGGATGGCCCCATCGGTATCCTCGCCCATTCGCTCGGCACCGGGGCGGCGATCCCGGTCGCGGCGGCGCGGCCCGTCTTCGCGGTGGTGCTGGAAAGCCCGTTTACGTCGCTGCTCGATATCGCGCGCTACCGCGTGAGCGTGATGCCGCCGTTTCATTTTATGCTGAAATACCCGTTCCGGAATGACGAACGGATTGGCGGGGTAACCGCCCCGATCCTGATCATTCATGGCACAGAGGACAAGGTGATCCCGTTTGAGGAGGGGAAGAAGCTCGCCGCCCTTGCGCCCGCAGGCACCGAGTTTATCAAGATTGAGGGCGCGGGGCATAACAACCTCGGCCGTTATGGCGATATGAAAATGGCGACCAGCTTTTTCGACAAAGCGCTGGCCGCCGATCAATAGCGCGGGGCGCTGTTTTACTTCACATAGGCGTCGCGGAGTTTGCGCATGCCTTTCAGCCAGCGGTCATAGTCAGTGGCCTTGCGCAGCATATATTCACGCACCTGCGCATGGGGGAGGATGAGGAATTCTTCCTTGTCCATCGTCTCGACCACGCAATCGGCGAGTTCCTCGGGTTCCATCGTCCCATCGACGGAGGCAACCCCGTCGAGGCGGTTTTCCGTCATCGCGGTGCGGACCTGCTGCGGGCAGAGAACGGAAACCCGCACGCCCTTGTCACCGTAGCGGATTGACATGGTCTCCGCGAAGGCGATGGCCGCATGTTTCGTGGTGGCGTAGGTCGCGCTGTCGACTTGAGAGAGGAGGCCGGCGGCAGAGGCGGTGTTCACCAGATAGCCGCCGCCATTGGCGATCATCTTATCGACCACCGCGCGGGCCGCATAAACATGGGCCATCACATGGACATCCCAGTTAAGCTGCCAGTTTTCGTCCGACGTTTCTTCCCAGCCATAGCGGGCGAGCCCGGCGTTGGAGACAAAGATATCGATGGGGCCATAAGCCTCCTCCGCCTTCGCCACCAGATTCTGGATATCGGATTCCTTGCCCACATTGCAGGGAACCGCAAGACCGTTGACAGAGGCCGCAACCTCTTTCAGCGGTCCTTCCTGCAGGTCGGCAACGGTGATACCCTTCGCCCCCTCCGCATGGAAGCGTTCCGCAAGCGCCTTTCCGATGCCGCTTGCCCCGCCTGTGATGACAACATTTTTGCCCGCTATTTTCATGTTCTTCCTCCCGCAGCTTTATGCTGTTTTATTGGTTTATAGGGCTGATTGTGGAGTTATTTCACGCGCCGGTAAAGGACTGAATGCCCGTCTGGGCCCGACCCAAAATCAGCGCATGGACGTCATGGGTGCCCTCATATGTATTGACGGCCTCCAGATTCATGACATGGCGGATGACGTGATATTCATCCGAGATGCCGTTACCGCCATGCATGTCGCGGGCCATGCGCGCAATATCGAGTGCCTTGCCGCAGCTGTTGCGCTTGATCAGCGAGATCATTTCCGGTGCGGCGCGGTTTTCATCGCGCAGGCGTCCAACGCGCAGGCAGCTTTGCAGGCCGAGGGAGATTTCTGTCTGCATATCGGCGAGCTTTTTCTGGATCAGCTGATTGGCGGCAAGGGGGCGGCCAAACTGCTTGCGCTCCAACGTGTAATTAAGCGCGGCTTGCCAGCAGAATTCCGCAGCGCCAAGCGCGCCCCAGGCGATGCCGAACCGGGCGCTGTTGAGGCAGCCGAACGGACCGCCGAGGCCCTGGACGCCCGGCAGCAGATTTTCTTCCGGGACGAAAACATTGTCCATGACAATCTCCCCGGTGATGGAAGCGCGAAGGGAGAATTTCCCTTCGATCTTCGGCGCGGAAAGCCCTTCCATGCCTTTTTCAAGAACAAAGCCGCGGATCACGCCATCGTCAGTTTTTGCCCAGACGACAAAGACATCGGCGACCGGGGCGTTGGTGATCCACATCTTCGCGCCGTTCAGGTGGTAACCGCCATCGACGGATTTCGCCCGCGTTACCATGGAGCCGGGGTCGGAGCCATGGTCGGGTTCGGTCAGGCCGAAGCAGCCAATCCATTCACCGGTCGCAAGTTTCGGCAGGTATTTCTGTTTCTGCTCTTCTGTGCCATAGGCGTTGATCGGATGCATGACGAGGCTGGACTGCACGCTCATCATCGAGCGGTAGCCGCTGTCGACCCGCTCAACCTCGCGCGCGACAAGACCGTAGGAGACATAGCCGAGGCCGGCGCAGCCATAACCTTCGATCGTGGAGCCGAGGAGGCCCAGTTCGCCCATCTCGGTGAAGATCGCCCGATCGAATGTTTCGTGGCGGTTCGCTTCCAGCACCCGGCTCATCAGTTTTTCCTGACAGTAATCGCGGGCTGTATCGCGGACCAGCCGTTCTTCTTCGGTCAGCTGATCATCCAGCAAGAAAGGGTCGACAGGATCAAAGACGGGTTTGGAAGAGGCGCTGCTCATAGGGATATCTCCGTTTATATAATTATATTATTTGGCCGGGCAGGCGGCATATAGTCGATTGTTTAGCCGTTTTGCGATGCAACATCAATATGCTTCATAGTCTTTAAAACAATATATGATATGCTTAACGCAGTAGCTTTCAAATATTCAGGCAAATGGGTATGGCACCTGACAATGTAAAAGGCGAGTATATCGTTGAGTTCCAGCAGCATGGCGCTTCCGTCAAGGTTTCTGCGATTGATCCGGTAACGATGACAGAGGTTTCCATCGTTGGGCCGAGTTCCATCGGGCAGGAGGAACTTAAACGCACCGCGCTTCAAAAACTGCACTATGTAATGAACAAGAAGGACGGACGCGTTGTCACGGAAAACAGTTCCGCGCCGGATATACCAAAGAAGCCGGGGATTATTGTTTAACCCGGCGGCTTACTGGTGGTAACTCTCTGGTTTCATGGGCAGGATGCCCGACCCGTTGGCGATCTTGTTCTCATCCACAATAATTTCGAACATCTCGAGAAGTAGCTTGCTGAAATCATCATGGGTCATGGGATCATTGAGGCGGGCTTGAAGCTGATTCTTGTCGATATCCGATGTGTCACTGGCCCAGATGACAAAGGGCACATGTGTCTGGGTTTCCGGGGCAACAAAATAGGGCATTCCATGCAGATAAACGCCCATCTCACCCAGAGATTCTCCGTGATCGCTTAAATAGATCAGTGATGTTTCGTATCGACCCTGCTTGCTTTCGAGAAAGTTAATGGCGGCATCCAGGAAGTTGTCGGTATATAAAATAGTATTGTCATAGGCGTTGATGATTTCGGCTTCGGTGCAGGAGCCAAGCTCTTTTGACTGACAATCCGGTTCAAAGACAGCGTAGTCATCGGGATAGCGTTTGAAATAGGCGGGACCATGACTTCCCAACTGATGCAGGACGATCAGGATATCGCCATCCTGCTGCGCGACATAGTCTTCCAACCCATCCAGCATTCCGATGTCGCGGCATTCTTCGGCGTCACACTGACGGTTTATGTCCGGGTCCTGGAAGTATTCGTAGGTGACCCGGCTCGCCACCCCTTGCGAACCTGTGTTGTTATCTCGCCAGAGAACGGACACGCCAGCCTTTACCAGAACATCGAGTGTATTTTCCGTGAAGCTCGCCTGATTGATGGCAAAATCTGATCGGTTATCAAGAGAAAACATGCAGGGCAGGGAAACTGCGGTCGATGTGCCGCAAGATCGCATATCAGTGAAGGAGAGAATATTTTCTCGCTTGGCAAGCTTCGGGGTTGTTTGCCGTGTGTATCCATTCAGCCCGAAATGGTCGGCGCGGGCCGTCTCGCCAACGACAACAATCACTAGTTCATGCTCCGCATCATCAGACGGGATGATCGCTGTTTTGATACGAGGTCGGAACGTTGTATCAACAGTACCGCCGCCGATATCGATGGCCAGCTTGATCGCGGAATAGATTGGATGAACGGGATTCTGTGAAATACCTAAGTGGTTTATGTTCGCGAAAAAGGCTGGCGTAGGAATTACCGAAAGGTGCCATGGAAACCGCCGCGACCAGAACAGAGATGACTGCGGCTCCGGCAAGGCGCCTTTGTCGCGTAAACAAGGAGGCTGGTTTAATGGGGATCAGGAACAGGAGGATGGAGGGAAGAAGACCAAGAAAGCCAACTCGAAGAACCAATCCCCAGTTCAGTAGATCACCGGCTTCATTTATATCCGTCGCGAAAACATTGCGGATCATATCCTGATCGATAGGGATTCCGAGATTGTCACTGAAAAAGCCAACCACCGCGCCAATCATCAGGAAAAGCACGGCAACAATCCGAACGGGCAGAAAGAATGAAAAAACTGTCGCTACCAGCATGATCGCACAGAGGAGAACGACCCCTGGGAGATCAGAAAGGGAAGGTATTGATCAATCCCGTAGACGGCAATGGTTTGTTCGAAATACTGCAGGTTTGCCGTTGCCAGCAGGAACAAGGATATGATCCATAGCAAAATGCCAGGGCTAAGAGCAAAACGTGGTTTCATTAATCTGAGACATCCGCGATATAGATACATTGCCAAAAAGGCCGAGTCAGGTCCGCAGCCGATTGGCTACGAACCCTGAAGTATCTACTAACCGGATATATGGGGGCTATACAAGAACTGCGTTAGCGGCATTATGACGCGTCTGCCAGAAACCATGTAGGTTTTTGGCATTGTCTTTCCGAAAAATGTGGCGGTTATGTCCTCAGCTATGCCGTCTTTTTCTTACGCCCGAGACCGAATTCCTTCGCAAATTGCGAACGCCGTTTTGCATAAGCTGGCGCGACCATGGGATAATCTGGCGGGAGGTTCCATTTGGCGCGGTACTCTTCCGGTGTCATATCATAATTGGACCGTAGATAGCGCTTCAGCATTTTTAACTGTTTGCCATCTTCCAGACAGATTAGATAGTCGTTCTGGATAGAGCGTTTGATGGGAACTGCGGGTTTCAGCTCTGCCTGTTCTGACTCTGTATCCATGTCAAGCGACGACAGTGAGCCATAAATTGACTTGATCACTTCGATCAATTCGGAGTTTTCAATCTGGTTATTGCTGACATATGCTGCGGTGATGTCCGCCGTCATGCGGAGCAATTCTTCACGTTCAGATTGAGTTTGGGGGTTACCCTCTTTCGAAAAAGATTGTGTCATTTGCTTTTATTTCATTCGTTTTAAGGGGACTGTAATATTTCTCTACTTGTTACGAAGTGTCTAAGAATGTCAATACATCGTGAGGCGATTAACAGACAAAGCCGTGACTAAGTACCAGCAAACTATAAATAATGCAAATGCCTGATCTAAAAATTGTGTCAAATCATTGCTTTTTTTTGATTTCTAATTCTACGGCTCTATTCGAATATTCGAAATTACAAAAAATCGCATATAAAAGTAGTTTAATTACGTCAAATTTTGAGTAATGACTTATATATATCATAATGCCGAAATGTCTTGTTAAGCGATCTGGAGCCAGATCTAGAAAATTCGCATTAGTAATCATTATTAAATACTGTAAATGTGAGCATTAGATATCATATACCATCTATATGATTAGATATCTATGAAGATAAGTCCTTTTAATTATTTTCAATACTGAGTTGTTCGTATTAATTTTGTCAGTCTTTTCTTGGGCGGCGCGAAGACTATTTGCATGCGAAAAAAAAGAACGATAACGGCAGAGTTTTTCTAGGAACTCCCTGTCACCTGTGCTATCCATCCGGCGCAGTATTTGCGCGTGCGCGGGATACGCATATTCAACTACCCTTCCGTCGGTCAATTTCGGCCGTTCAGGATAAGCGCTGGGCTCCATTGAATGGGTCCTGCAAGGTCAGGCGGAGAGGTGTTTTATCTGTCTTAAACGGTTCACCCGGGGTAGGCTGGGCCGGTCCGAAAAGGAGTTCAATAGATGACGATTCAAAGTGCTGATCTGGCTAATTTTTTCAAAGCCGATCTTGAGCGGAATGATCCTGATGTTTTTCGCGCGGTTGGATTGGAACTCGGTCGGCAACGGGATCAGATCGAACTGATCGCATCTGAAAATATCGTCAGCCCGGCTGTCATGGCGGCTCAAGGCTCCGTGCTCACTAATAAATATGCGGAAGGTTACCCCGGCCGCCGCTATTACGGCGGTTGTGAGTATGTCGATATTGTTGAGGAACTGGCGATTGACCGCGCAAAGGAACTTTTTGGCTGCGGTTTCGCTAATGTCCAGCCCAACTCCGGATCACAGGCGAACCAGGGCGCTTTCATGGCGCTGATCAAGCCCGGCGACACTATTCTCGGCCTGTCACTGGCCGCTGGTGGTCATCTCACTCATGGTGCCGCGCCGAACCAATCCGGTAAATGGTTTAACGCCGTTCACTATGGCGTGGACAAGGAAACGCACCAGATTGATTTTGATGAAGTCCGCGCCCTTGCGAAGGAACATCAGCCCAAGTTGATTATTGCCGGTGGCTCGGCCTATCCGCGGCATATCGATTTCGCCACCTTCCGCCAGATCGCCGATGAAGTCGGGGCCTTTCTGATGGTCGACATGGCGCATTTCGCCGGCCTTGTCGCGGCGGGCGTGCACCCGAGCCCGTTCCCGCATGCGCATATCGCAACCACCACCACCCACAAGACTCTCCGCGGTCCGCGCGGCGGCATGATCCTGACAAATGACGAGGCGATCGCCAAGAAAGTGAACTCGGCGATCTTCCCGGGGATGCAGGGCGGCCCGCTGATGCATGTAATCGCGGCGAAGGCCGTGGCCTTTGGCGAAGCGCTCACCCCGGCGTTCAAGACTTACGCGGCGCAGGTCGTCAAGAATGCGGAAGTTCTGGCGGCGACGCTTGTCGGGCATGGCTTTGATATCGTCTCCGGTGGCACCGATACCCATGTCATGCTGGTCGATCTCCGGCCGAAAAAGCTGACCGGCAATATTGCCGAGCGGGCGCTCGAGAATGCCAATATCACCTGCAACAAGAACGGTATCCCGTTTGACCCGGAAAAACCGATGGTCACGTCGGGCGTGCGTTTGGGAACTCCGGCAGCGACAACGCGCGGCTTCGGCACGGCAGAATTCACGAAAGTCGGCGACCTGATTGCCGAAGTCCTTGACGGACTGGCTGCAAATCCGGAGGATAACGGTGCTGTAGAGGAAAAGGTCCGCGCAGATGTGAAGAAACTCTGCGACGCTTTCCCTCTTTACCCGGAAATGTAGGCAGAATGACCAACAAAGGGGCAGCGGGAGAAGATATGACAGGAAGGGAACGATCGGATGCGCTGTCCATTTTGTAGCAGTGACGAAACGCAGGTTAAGGATAGTCGGCCGACAGAGGATAATACCGCAATCCGGCGACGGCGGGCCTGTGCTACCTGCGGCGCCCGCTTCACCACCTTTGAGCGAGTGCAGCTGCGCGAATTGACAGTGGTCAAGAAAGACGGACAGCGGACGCCGTTCGAGCGCGAGAAGCTGGAACGGTCCGTCAGCATCGCCACCCGCAAGCGCCCTGTGGATCCGGACCGGATCGATCGCATGATAAATGGCATTGTCCGTCAGCTTGAGAGCAGCGGTGATCAGGAAATTCCGTCCGACAAGATCGGCGAATTGGTGATGGAGGGGCTGGCCGCGCTCGACAGCGTGTCCTATGTGCGCTTCGCCTCCGTCTACAAGGATTTCCGGGAAGCCAAGGATTTTGAAGAATTCATCGGCGAGCTCAGCACCAACGTCACGAGCTGAGTGCTGAAACCCGCCCCCAGATATACCGGTACCCATGACTGCCTCTGATACTCAACGGGACGAATTCCATATGCAGGCCGCCTTGCGCCTTGCCGCGCGCGGTCTCGGCCGGGTGGCGCCCAACCCGGCGGTTGGCTGCGTAATCGTGCAGAATGGGAATGTCATCGGGCGCGGCTGGACGCAGGACGGCGGACGGCCCCATGCGGAGACCATGGCGCTCGAGATGGCAGGCCCGCGGGCAGAGGGCGCGACTGTTTATGTCACACTTGAGCCGTGCGCCCATCACGGTAAGACACCGCCCTGTGCGGAGGCCCTCGTCGCGGCCGGGGTTGCCCGTGTCGTGGTTGCGTTGCGCGATCCGGATGAACGGGTCAATGGCGCCGGTATCGAGATTTTGCAAAAGGCCGGGATCGAGGTTGTCGAGGGTCTGCTTGCCAACGAGGCATCGGAGCTGAACGCGGGCTTTATCACCACCCGGCTGCACGGACGGCCGCTGGTCACCCTTAAAATGGCGACTAGTCTCGACGGACGGATCGCGACGGCGACCGGCGACAGCAAATGGATCACAGGCGTTGCTGCTAGACGTTATGGACATATGCTGCGGGCACAGAATGACGCGATCATGATCGGTGTCGGCACGGCGTTGGTCGATAACCCGGACCTGACCTGCCGCATTGACGGCCTCGAACAGTATTCCCCGATCCGCATCGTTGCGGATCCGCGGTTGCGCCTGCCGCTAACATCGAACCTAGTGGCGAAGGCGCGGGAGGTGCCGCTCTGGATTGTCACCGTGCTTGGCAACGATAAGGACCGGTTGCAGGCTCTGGAAGATCTGGGAGCCCAGGTGATCGAGGTGCCGGCCAATGAATCGGGGCTGCCCGACATGGGGCTCGGTCTCGAGGCTCTCGCGAAACGCGGAATAACGCGAATACTTGTCGAGGGTGGTTCCCATCTTCTGGCAACGCTGATAAAAGATGAGTTGGCGGATCGCCTGATGTGGTTTCGCGCCGGTCGGATTATCGGCGGGGACGGCATTCCGGCCCTTGAGTCCATCGGGCTGGAACGGATAAGCGAGGCGCCAGAACTTCACCTGATCGAGGAACGTCGGTTGGGTGATGATTTATTGGAAAGTTATTTTCTTCGGAATTGAGTGGAATGTTTACAGGCATAATTACTGATGTCGGACGGGTTCGCGCCATTGAGAAAACCGGCGATACCCGATATGAGATTGAAACCTCCTACGACACCGACACGATCGATATCGGCGCCTCCATCGCCTGTTCCGGCCCGTGCCTCACCGTGATCGAGAAAGGGGAGGGGTGGTTTGCTGTCGATGCGTCGGATGAAACCCTTTCCTGCACCAACCTTGGCGACTGGATAGAGGGCACGAAGATTAACCTCGAACGGGCGCTTAAAATCGGTGATGAACTTGGCGGCCATGTTGTCACCGGCCATGTCGATGCGGTGGTCTCGCTGCTGCTTATGGAAACTGTGGGAGATTCAACGAAGCTTGTCTTCTCCCTGCCGGAAAAGTTTGCGGGGCTGGTCGCGGCAAAGGGCTCCATCTGTCTCGACGGCGTATCCTTGACAGTGAATGAGGTCGGTGACGATCATTTCACCGTCAATATTATTCCGCATACGCAGGAACATACCACCTTTGGAACGCTGACCGTCGGGCGGCGTATCAATTTCGAAATCGATGTACTGGCGCGCTATGTTGCCCGCATGACAGAGGTAAATAAGAAAAAATGAGCTATAAAGAGTACCTCGCCTCAACAGAGGAAATCATTGAGGATGCCCGCAATGGCAAGATGTTCGTGCTTGTCGATGCGGAGGACCGGGAAAATGAAGGCGATCTGGTAATCCCGGCGCAGATGGCGACCCCGGATGTGATCAATTTCATGGCGAAATTTGGTCGCGGGCTGATTTGTCTGTCAATGTCGGAGGATAGGATCAACCATCTTGGTTTACCGCTTATGGCGCAGGATAACGCCTCCCGCCTGACAACCAACTTCACCGTCTCGATCGAGGCGCGCGAAGGCGTCACCACAGGCATTTCCGCCGCGGACCGCGCCCGTACGATTGCTGTTGCCATTGATCCGACCAAGAATGCGCAGGATATCGTTTCGCCGGGGCATGTCTTTCCACTGGTCGCGCGCGAAGGCGGGGTCTTGCGCCGCGCGGGCCATACGGAGGCGGCGGTTGATATCTCTCGTCTTGCCGGGTTAATGCCGGCGGGTGTGATCTGCGAGATCATGAATGATGACGGGACTATGGCACGCCTTCCCGATCTGGTGAAATTTGCTCAGTTCCATGGCCTGAAAGTCGGCACCATTGCCGATCTAATCGCCTATCGCCGTCGTCATGACAGCCTGATCACACGGGAGGTCGAGGCCGACATTTCCAGCAAATACGGCGGCGACTGGAAAATGATCGTCTTCTCCAACCGCCCGGAATATGCGGAGCATGTGGCGCTGGTGAAGGGCGAAGTTTCCGGCGACGATCCGGTGATGGTGCGTATGCATGCGCTGAATCTGCTCGGCGATGTCCTTGGCGAATTGGATGAGAATCCTGATACGCTGCACAGTGCGATGGAACAGATTAATGCGGCGGGCAAGGGCGTTGTTGTTCTTATTCGCGAGCCGCGCGCCATGGCGCTCTCCGATCGGGTGCGGCGCAAGCTTGGCGAGCCGCTGAAAGAGCAGCATGAACTGCGCGACTACGGTATCGGTGCGCAAATCCTCATTGATCTCGGAATCAAGAACATGATCCTGCTCTCCAATCATACGCGGACGGTTGTCGGACTCGATGGCTATGGTCTTGCGATCACGGAAACGCGCCTGATCGAGCAAAAGGGGTAAGCCATGACCAATGATATACATGTGCTGATCGTCGAAGCGGATTTTTACCGCGATATTTCCGATGCCTTGCTTGACGGCGCAAAAGAGACGCTGGACGCGGCGGGCGCAACCTATGAAATCGTGCAGGTGCCGGGTTGTCTTGAAATTCCGGCCGCGATCCGCTTTGCCATCAAGTCGATGGAGTTCATGGGCGGCCGCAGGCGTTATGATGCTTATGTTGCGCTCGGCTGCGTGGTCCGCGGCGAAACCTCTCACTATGACACGGTGTCGGAGGAAAGCGCGCGGGCGCTGATGGATATCTCGACAGATTATTGTATTGCTATAGGCAATGGCATTATCACTTGCGAAAATGATGAGCAGGCTTGGGCACGTGCCCGCAAAAACGAAAAGAACAAGGGCGGCGGCGCGGCGGAAGCGGCGCTTCAAATGCTTAAACTCAAGGAAAAATTTGGAATGTTCCCTCGATGAACGCCCGCAGTGAAAAACGGGGCGACAAGCACAGTCGCCGCACCCTTGCGCGGCTGAACGCGGTGCAGGCTCTTTACCAGTTGGCGCATGATGACAACAAGTCTGCGCAAGAGGTGGTGGAAGAATTTCTTCAGCATCGTGTTGGTGCGGAATTGGATGGCGATCAATTCAAGGATAGCGACAAGCCGCTGTTTGAGGATATCGTGCTCAACACAGATGCGCGGCAGGAAGAGATCGACAAGCTGATCGGTGATCGTCTAGAGAAAGACCGGACGACGGACAGGTTGGAAGTCGTGTTGCTTTGCTTGCTTCGCGCTGCGACCTATGAATTTCTTGCCCGCGTCGATATGCCCGCGAAAGTACTGATCAAGGAGTATATCGGCATTGCGCGGACCTTCTTTACGGGGAAGGAGCCAGCGCTGGTCAATGGTGTTCTGGACAAGATCGCAAAAGAGCTGCGCGCTGGCGAATTTGACTGATATGTCAGACGATACGCGAGATACCGAGGAAGGTGAATTCGCACTGATCGAGAGGGTGTTGAAACCTCTCGCTGCCAATACACCCGCGTCGCTCGGTCTGACAGACGATGCAGCGGTTCTTAGTCCGACCAAGGGGAAAGACCTCGTGTTGACCAAAGATGCGATGGTTGCTGGTGTGCATTTTCGCGAGTCCGATCTGCCGGGTGATGTGGCGCGCAAGCTGCTGCGGGTTAACCTTTCTGATCTCGCGGCAATGGGGGCGGCGCCGGTCGGCTATCTTCTCGCAACTTTTTGGCCGGAGGATCTCCCGCATATCTGGATTGAGCGCTTTGCCGAGGGGCTGTCTCTCGATCAGGACGAATTCCAAGTCGGGCTGCTGGGCGGCGATACGGTGCGCACAGCGGGGCCGCTGTCGCTCTCCCTCACGGCAATCGGTGAGGTAGAAGAGGGGAAGGCCCTCCGTCGCAATGGCGCCGCGGCAGGCGATCTGATCGTTGTCTCCGGTACGATTGGGGATGGCGCACTCGGTCTTCTTGCTGCAGGGGACAGGCTCCCCGATCTGGATACTACGCATCAGGAATATCTCATGGATCGCTATCATCTGCCGGATCCGCGATTGGCACTCGGGCAGGCGCTGGTCGAACGGGCGACAAGTTGCATCGATATTTCCGATGGTCTTATCGCCGATATTGGGCATATCACGAAGGAATCCGGCGTGGGCGCCGTCATTGAATGGGCGAAGGTTCCTCTTTCCGACGCCGCAGAGTCGGCGGTGCAATCTGATAAATCCTTGATCGAGAAGGTGCTTACAGGCGGTGACGATTATGAACTTGCCTTTACTTTTCCGGTTGAGCGGCGGAATGATCTGGTAAAAATCGCAAAAAAGGGCGGCGTCCCGCTGACCATCATCGGGGAGACGGTAGAGGGTGAAAAAGGGGTCCGTGTGACTAAGGAAGATGGGACAGAGATGTCGCTTTCCGCCCGTGGATGGCAGCATTTTTGAACTGCTTTAGCGATAATGCATAATAGCTATGCGTTTGTGTGGGTTGTGCTTTTGTCTTAATCTTGACATATTTCACGAGATTTTTATGTACATTCGGGAGACATGTATGCTGGCGATGCAATACACGGTGCGCTTGCCGGAAGATTTTGACGATAAGCAAATACAAGAGCATGTCGCGGCCAGAAGTCAACTGTTCGAGGGATGCCCCGGGCTGCGTCATAAATTTTATCTGTATGATGCCGAAGAGCATGTTTATGCGCCTTTCTATATTTGGGAGAACGCCCAGTTCGCCCAGGACTTCCTTCTCAACAACCTGTTTAATGGCGTGACTGAAACTTTCGGTCGCCCGCGCGTTCGAAGCTGGCAAGTGATTGCATTTGATTATGGTCCGGCCAAGGGCGACCCCAAATATATGTGTAGTGCTGTGGACAAGGTGCCTTCCGGCAGTCCTGTCGGTGCGCTGATGCAGGCAGAGAAGGAGCATCACCAAAGTCTTCTGAAGACACCGGGGCTCTTTGCACATATGGTTCTGCTGGATCCGGATCGCTGGGAGAAGGGGCTCTACAGTCTTTGGCAATCGAGGGAGCAGGCCGTGCCCGTCAAGGCGGATTGCGTCAGTGACTATGCGGTTTTGGAAAGCTATCGGAAAATGCAGGGCGCTGCATAATTAGCGCGCGTATTTTATAAGCAAACGAGAAGGACGGGAAATGATGGACCGCCGGACGAAGTTAAGTATTTTATTGATGTCCGGGTGTCAGGCGCTGATGAACAGCACCACCTCCATCATGATTTCCTCGGCGGCGCTCGCAAGTCTTGTTTTGCTCGGCGATGACAAATCTCTTGCGACCGTGCCGGTAACGGCCGTTGTGACGGGAACGGCGATTGCAACCATTCCGGCCTCTTTCTTTATGCGGAAGGTCGGGCGCAAGCCCGGATTTCTCTTCGGCGTGATGATCGGCATCACAGGCGCGGCGATCTGCAGCTATGCCATTTGGATCAGCAGCTTCTGGCTGTTCGCATTCGGGGCCATATTTGTCGGCATGTCGACGGCATTCGGAAACTACTATCGTTTCGCCGCGATCGACATTGCTGGCAACAAGAACCGTAGCAAGGCCGTCTCTTATGTCTTGGCGGGCGGGGTGATCGCCGGTTTTCTCGGGCCGCAGATCGCAAGCCACAGCAAAGACCTGTTCGCGCCATTTATGTATCTCGGCTCTTATCTCTCAATCATAATTTTGGGGGCTATCTCCCTCATATTACTGAGCTTTGTCAGGATACCGAAAATGGTTATTCCTGATCATGAAACGAGCCAGCGTCCACTTTCGGAGATTGTCAAGCAGCCGACCTTCATCGTTGCGGTCTTAAGCGCCATGATTGGTTATGGTGTAATGAGCCTGATAATGACGGCGACGCCGCTCGCTATGGTCGGTTGCGGTCACGCGCCGAGTGATTCCTTCAATGTCATTAGTTGGCATGTGGTCGCCATGTTCGGCCCCAGCTTTTTCACGGGATCCCTGATTTCGCGCTATGGGGAATACAGGATCATTATTCTGGGCGCCCTGCTGGGTCTGGGAAGCGTAATCGTTTCTTTGATCGGACTGGAACTTGCGAACTTCTATATTGCTCTGGTCCTGCTCGGCCTCTCGTGGAACTTCATGTTTATCGGAGGCACGACACTGGTCGCCACAACATATCGGCCGTCAGAGACTGCGAAAGTCCAGGGGCTGAATGATTTTATGGTGTTTGGTACGGTGGCGACCGCATCCTTGATGAGCGGTCAGCTGCAGGAGCGGTTCGGCTGGGAAGTCGTCAATCTGGGGGCGTTGCCATTGCTCGGCTTCGTAATCCTGCTCGCACTCTGGAGCATGCGCGGACAGCGGCGGCGCGTCGCCGCTAAGTAGTAGTTGGGCAGGCGGGCCTGAGCCCGCCTCATACCTCAGTTGGTTAATTCAGACGAGGGACTTGCGGATCATTTCTCCGGCTTCCTCGGCATCGCCCCAGCGCTTGATCCGGACCCATTTATTTTCTTCCAGATCTTTATAATGCTCAAAGAAGTGGGAGATCTGGTCGAGCAGGATGCCGCGCAGATCGGAATAGTTGGCGATGTTGGAATAATAGGGGTGCAACTCATCGACCGGTACGCTCAGGATTTTCTCGTCCTGACCAGCCTCATCCTCCATGATTAATACGCCAACGGGACGTGCGCGGATGATGGCACCGGGCATGACCGGGATGGGGCCCGCCACCAGAACGTCGACCGGATCGCCATCATCGGCGAGGGTTTGGGGAATGAAGCCGTAGTTGCAGGGATAGAACATCGCCGTATGCAGGAACCGGTCGACAAACATCGCGCCGCTTTCCTTATCCACCTCATATTTGACGGGGACACCGCCAAGAGGGATTTCGATCACGACATTGACGTCCCGCGGTACATCTTTGCCCGCCGGAATTTTTGAAAGATCCATGACTCATTGTCTCCTGGGAAATACTGGCGCTGCGATAGCATGTTCCGGAAGATTTTGCCACCGGCTAATCAAAAAAAATCAAGTAAAAAGCATATGACAAAATGCTTGGAAAGGGCTGGCTAAATTAGGTATTTCCAATCCTTGCGCAAAATAAGGTAATCTGGCATTCTACTATTCGACCGGTACTTGAGAGAGCCCGGTTTCACATTTATGGGGGAATACTTCGCACAATAATCAACAAAAAACGTATGGCCATGTAACGGCCAGCTTGTAACTTTGATGGGGATGAAAGAATGTCAGTAGAATTATGGATTCCGATTGTCTGCGGACTGATAGCCTTGGGCTACGGTGTGTATGCAGGTAAGTCGGTTCTTTCGCGTGATGCCGGAACGGAAAAAATGCAGCAGATTTCGGCGGCAATTCAGGAAGGGGCATCTGCCTATCTGAACCGCCAGTATATGACCATCGGTCTCGTTGGGATCGTCATATTTGTTATTCTGTTCTTTATATTTGGTCTCAAGGTCGCCATTGGCTTCCTCATCGGCGCGGTTCTGTCCGGCGCGGCGGGCTTTATTGGCATGCATGTGTCTGTCCGCGCTAATGTGCGCACAGCCGCCGCAGCCTCCAAGAGCCTGAGCGACGGTCTTGACGTTTCATTCAAGGCGGGCGCGATCACGGGTATGTTGGTTGTCGGCCTCGCCTTGCTGGCGGTTGCCGGCTATTACGCTTATCTGACAAGCGCGGGCGTTGATGGCCGGGATATGGTCAACAGCCTTGTCGCTCTCAGCATGGGCGCGTCCCTTATTTCCATCTTCGCCCGTCTTGGCGGCGGTATCTTCACCAAAGGTGCTGATGTTGGCGCTGACCTCGTCGGTAAGGTCGAAGCCGGTATTCCTGAGGATGATCCTCGGAACCCTGCGGTTATCGCCGATAACGTGGGCGACAATGTCGGTGACTGCGCCGGTATGGCCGCTGACTTGTTCGAAACCTATGCAGTGACAGTTGTTGCGACCATGGTTCTGGGCTCCATCTATTTCGCGAATGATGCCGCCTTGATGAGCTATCCGCTGATGATCGGCGCAGTTTGTATCCTGACCTCCATTGTCGGTACGTTTTTCGTCAAACTTGGCGCCAATAACAGCATCATGGGCGCTCTTTATAAGGGCTTCCTCGTGACAACAGTCCTCTCTGCGATCGCGCTTTGGCCGGTCACTTCCTTTACCATCGGCATGGACACGGTCTATACGATTGGCGATAAGGAATTCACGGGGATGAGCCTGTTCTTCTGTGGTCTTGTTGGTCTCGTGGTGACGGGCCTGCTGATCTGGATCACGGAATATTATACCTCGACTGAATATCGTCCGGTACGCAGCATTGCCGCGGCCTCGGAAACGGGTCACGGCACCAATGTTATTCAGGGCCTTGCGGTCTCGATGGAAGCGACAGCCGTTCCGGCAATTATTATCTGTGCCGGTATTATCGTGTCCTATAATCTGGCGGCATTGTTCGGCATCGCGATTGCGGTGACAACGATGTTGGCGCTGGCCGGTATGATCGTCGCCCTCGATGCCTATGGTCCGGTAACGGATAACGCAGGTGGTATCGCGGAAATGGCAGAGATGGATGAGGATGTGCGTAAAACCACGGATGCGCTCGATGCCGTTGGGAATACAACGAAAGCCGTCACCAAGGGATATGCTATTGGTTCTGCCGGGCTGGGGGCATTGGTGCTGTTTGCCGCCTATACGGAGGATCTCAAGCATTTTATCAGTCTGGCGAGCCCGACCAAATTTCCGTTCTTCCAGGGCGTCACCCTCGATTTCAGCCTGCAAAATCCGTATATCGTTGTTGGCCTGATTTTGGGTGGATTATTGCCTTATTTGTTCGGGGCCATGGGCATGATGGCCGTGGGCCGGGCGGCGGGTTCCGTTGTGCGTGAGGTGCGTCGGCAGTTCAAGGAAATCCCCGGCATCATGGAAGGCACTGGCAAGCCTGATTATGGGCGTGCGGTGGATTTGCTGACCAAAGCGGCGATCAAGGAAATGATCATACCGTCCTTGCTGCCTTTGTTGGCGCCGATTGTCGTCTTCTTCGTGATATTGCTTATTGCGGATAAATCAGCCGCCTTCGCGACCCTTGGTGCCATGCTTCTGGGTGTGATTATCACCGGTCTCTTCGTCGCTGTCTCCATGACGGCGGGCGGCGGTGCCTGGGATAATGCCAAGAAGTATATCGAGGATGGGAACCACGGCGGCAAGGGCACAGATGCTCATGCGGCGGCGGTGACCGGTGATACGGTTGGCGATCCTTACAAGGATACAGCTGGTCCAGCCGTGAACCCGATGATCAAGATCACGAACATCATCGCACTCCTCTTATTGGCGGCGATGGCGCATTAAGCCAAAGCAGTCAAAGCCTAAAAGAAAACCCCCGGTTTTGGCCGGGGGTTTTTTTCTTGCGTGAAAACAATGGGGAGGAATTATTGCCCTTCTCCTGCGCTGTTAAACCGGCCAAGGTTTCCGAACAGCTGCTCCAGCAGGCCAAGCTTGCGTCCGCCGGTCGGGGTTTCCCGCTCGACAACCTCAATCTCCTGACCGTCTTCCTTCTTGAGGTCCCGGATCTCGGCCACTGTGTCATTGATGTCAAACTTGACAATGACAATATCGCGCTCGGTCACTTCCTTTGCGAAGAAGGCCAGATGTTCCGTCTTGCTGCTGATATAGTACCAGGTGTCGCCTTCGGTCTGGAAGGTCGCAATGCTGGAAGGAGAGCCCATGATTGCCTGCACCGAATCCTTATTGGTGACGCCCGCCTCGATCTGGGCAAGCTGCTCAGGGTCCAGGCGATAACCCTGGTTCGTCTTGATCGGATCACACGCGGTGAGCGCGAGGCCAAGAACGGCAATAGAAATCCCGGTCTTCAATCGTTTCATGGTTCCTTGCTCCGGCGTGTCTTTCGGTTGACTAACCGCCGCGAAATGCGTAACTCAAGGGTACTAAATGACTTGCCTATTGGCAATTGTCAAATTTTCTTGGAAACAGGACGCCGATGTTGATGAAAAACCGCATAGATGCCGGATTTACGGGGAAATCGCGTGGGAATAGCTGATTTATTTCGCCGCAACCCGCTGGAACGCCCAGCGGCCGACCTTTATGCGGAAATCGTCCGTCAGTCGCGCATTCCGGCTTTTTACGAGGACGCGGCGGTCCCCGACACAGTCGATGGCCGGTTCGAAATGATTTCGCTGCATGCCTTCCTGATTATGCGGCAGTTGAAAGGCGGCGGGGACAAGGCACAAAAACTTTCACAGGCCCTGTTCGATGAGATGTTCGCTGATATGGACCAATCCTTACGCGAAATTGGTATTGGCGACCTCAGCATTGGCAAGCACATCAAGAAAATGGCCAAGGCCTTTTATGGCCGCGTCGCGGCCTATGATTCTGCCCTTGATGGGGAGGGCGAGGAATCTCTCGCAGAAGCGCTGCGGCGGAACCATTACGGTACGGTCGATGAGGTTCCGGAAGAGGCCGTCGCGTCACTCGCGCGTTATCTGCGGGCGGCGGATCAGCGGCTTGCGGGGCAGGGGGTCGATATGCTGATGAAGGGAAATGCAGATTTCGGCGGGTTTGGCGCATGCTGACAGGCAGCGAAATTGCTAAATTTCACCCTTGTTTGACGGGGTGGGGGATGCCATTTGCGGGAAATGACAAAATCCGTTGACCGCAGGCATCTAAAACAGTATTTTCGCGCCTTCGAATCGCGTGCCCGACGGAATGACGCCGGCAGGTTATGCTTGTGCTGAATTTAGAAGGAACTATCGCCATGAAAGATACCGGGGGTGATGTCGCTCGGTTGATCAATGTCGAGCGTCTTGGGCGAGAGCCCCTGAAGTTCAATATTCAGGCGACGACAGAGGAATGTGAGGCTCTGGCGAAGTCGCTGGATATCCTTGGTCTTTCCGATGTAACGGCGCGCGGATCGTTGGTTCGTCAGGGAGCAAACGGTCAGGTGTTGCTGACGGGGCGCTTGCAGGCTGCGGCGGTTCAGGCCTGTGTCGTGTCGCTGGACCCGGTGGCACAAGCGATTGACGAAGAATTTACGGTGTTATACACCTTTGATCCGGAAGATCTCGTTGTCGAGGATATGGACAAGGTGGTGGGGCTGGAAGAGCCGGATCCGCCGGAGTTGATCGTAAATAACCGGATCGACCTGCTGACCATGGTGATGGAGCAGATCGCGCTGGCGCTGGAGCCTTATCCGCGACGGGCGGACCTGCCGGAGCCGGTGGAAGAAGAAGATTTAGACCTGGATCAGGTCAAGAAGGAGCAGGGGACACACCAACCCTTTGCAAATTTGAAGGACTTGATGAGCAAGAAGTGATATGAAGGCATAACGCTATCTCATATCAATGTAATTTATATTGTCGCCCTGGCGAAGGGCATCTGAAGTGAGAGACTGGAAAAATGGCAGTACCAAAGAGAAAGACCACCAAATCCAAACGCAACATGCGCCGGTCGCATGACGCGCTTGTCGGCACCCAGACGCAGGAATGCCCGAATTGCGGCGAAATGAAGCGCGCCCACCATATTTGCGGTTCATGTGGCCATTATGGCGACCGCGAAATCCTGGAAACGAGCGACATCCTCTAATCGGCGATTGCTGATTAGGATGGCCGGAACCGGACAGAAATATGCCTGAGAATATTGTCATTGCTCTTGATGCGATGGGAGGAGATGATGCTCCTGACATCGTGATTAAGGGCATCGACATTGTCCGTGTGCAATTTCCAAAGGCCCGTTTCCTATTGTTCGGCGATGAGGCGCGATTGGAGCCGCTCTTGAAAGCGTATCCCGGGGTGCGCGATGCTTGTGAGCTGCGCCACACGGATGAGGCCGTTAAATCAGAAGATAAGCCCAGCCAGGCGCTGCGGAAGGGGCGTAAGAGCAGTATGCGTCTTGCGATCGATTCTGTGCGTTCAGGAGAGGCCGGGGCGATTGTGTCTGCCGGTAATACCGGAGCTCTGATGGCGATGGCGAAAGTCTCGCTCCGAATGATGGCGGGGATTGACCGGCCGGCGATTGCCTCAGTCCTACCCTCCCCAAGGGGAGAGACGGTGATGCTTGATCTCGGCGCCAATGTCGAGTGTGATGCCGATAACCTCGTGCAGTTTGCCTTTATGGGCGCCGAATTTGCGCGCGCAGTGTTGGGCCGTGTTCCGCCTCGCGTCGCACTTCTCAATGTCGGGATTGAGGAACTCAAGGGCAACGATACGATCAAGGAGGCGGGAGAGCGCCTTAAATCGATCGAGCACCCGCCCTTTGAATATCAGGGTTTTGTTGAGGGCGATGATATCACCCGCGGCGTTGTTGACGTCATCGTTACCGATGGCTTTACCGGTAATGTCGCGCTGAAAACCGCAGAAGGAGTGGTGCGGCTCTTTACCGATTTCCTCCGCGCCGGTTTCAAAAGCTCGATTTTCGCTAAAATAGGCTATGTCTTCTCTCGGGGGGCTTGAACATCCTGAAAGAGCGGCTCGATCCGCGTATGTATAATGGCGGCGTTCTTCTCGGTCTCAATGGTCTCTGCGTGAAAAGCCATGGCGGGACCGATGAGATGGGTTTCGCCAATGCCATCGGGGTTGCCATCGAGATGGTTTCCGATGACATGATCGATAAAATGCGGAATAATTTCGAGACCTTTGATATGGCCGCGAAAATGAGTAATAATGCTGTCACGCCTGACGAAGACGCGGAAGAACAGCAATCTGCCGCTTCGGCATCCCGGCCCATCAAAAACACAAATAAAGCTTCCAGCACCGTAGAAGATGCCGGATAGAACAGGAAGTACATGCGTCGCTCAGTTATTACCGCCACCGGATCCTACCTTCCCAAACGTATTGTCACGAATGACGAGTTGTCCAAGAGAGTCGATACGACGGACGAATGGATTGTCGCCCGTTCCGGCATCAAGCAGCGACATATCGCAGCGGATGACGAGCTAACCTCCGATCTGGCAACCCATGCGGCGAAAGCGGCGCTGGAGATGGCGGGGCTGACGCCCGATGACATCGACCTGGTAATCCTTGCCACCGCGACGCCTGATGAGACATTCCCCGCGTCTGCAACGGTGGTGCAGAAGAACCTCGGCATGACGCGCGGTTTTGCTTTCGACGTTCAGGCTGTCTGTACAGGTTTTCTCTTCGCGCTGGCGACGGCGGATAATTTCGTCAAATCCGGTCAGGTTAATCGCGCTCTGGTTATAGGGGCGGAGACATTCTCGCGCATTCTCGATTGGGAAGACCGCACGACCTGCGTTCTCTTTGCGGATGGCGCGGGCGCGGTTATTCTGGAGGCGGAGGACGGCGCAGGCACATCGGATGACCGCGGCATTCTCACCAGCCATCTGCATTCAGACGGCGACAAGCATGATCTTCTCTATGTCGATGGCGGCCCGTCCTCGACCCAGACGACCGGTTTCCTCCGGATGGAGGGGCGGGAGGTTTTCCGACATGCAGTGAATAACCTTGCCAGCGTCGTCCATGAGGCGATGGAGGCAACGGGCCTGACCACCGAGGATATCGACTGGCTGGTGCCGCATCAGGCGAACAAGCGGATCATCGACGGGACCGGTCGAAAACTTAAACTTGATCCTAAGAAAGTTGTTTTAACTGTCGATAAACACGGTAATACTTCCGCCGCATCTGTGCCGCTTGCCTTGGATGAGGCGGTGCGGGATGGGCGCATCAAGCGCGGCGATTTGCTGCTGCTGGAGGCTATGGGCGGGGGCTTTACTTGGGGCTCTGCGCTGGTCCGCTGGTAGTCGCGTCTCGCGAATCTCTTTTTCGGCAACTTCTATAGGCCGTCAAATCCGCGATCAATTTCAATCAGTTATCGTGTCTTTTTGCCAAAAACAGGGCTTTTCGGCGGGTAACAGCCGATAATTACACCTTTATGATTGACGAGGCCCGTCGCATTGATAATCCTGTAAAGTCTAATGGGGTGATAACATGACGAAAAATACTTTAACCAGAGCAAATTTGGCAGAGGCTGTTTATCAGCAGGTCGGCCTGTCCCGCAATGAATCCGCGGATCATGTCGAGGCTATTCTGTCAGAAATTTCGGACCGGCTTGTCGCTGGCGAGACTGTAAAGATTTCTTCCTTCGGCAGCCTGCAGGTGCGGCAGAAAACCGGACGGATCGGCCGTAACCCGAAAACGGGGGAGGAAGTGCCGATTAACCCGCGCCGGGTACTCGTCTTTCGCGCGTCGCATGTCCTGAAGGACAAGATCAATAAGGGCAACGGTGGCGCATAAGGTGGCGAGAGAAGCACAGAAACTGCAAAAATCGCCTGATGCCTTCCGCACCATCAGTGAAGTCTCGGCGGAGCTGGAAGTTCCGCAGCATGTCCTGCGTTTTTGGGAAACCAAGTTCAAGGTCGTCAAGCCGCTGAAACGCGGTGGCGGTCGGCGGTACTACCGCCCCTCCGATGTGGAGCTGATCCGCGGCATTCGCGACCTTCTCTATAAACATGGCTTTACGATTCGCGGGGCGCAGAAGCTCCTGAAAGAGCAGGGGGGCGCATCGATAATGTCGATGCCATGGTCTCCGCCGCGCGGGCGGAGGGGAACCCGGCGCTCAGCCAGTCGGCCGGTGACGGCGGCGGTGATCCTCTTTCCGGTGATGCGAAGGCGCAGCTCCGCGGTGTGTTGAGTGATCTGAAAGAGCTGAAAGAGATGCTCGCCTAGGCGCTCTTGCGGGAGATTTTTGCAGGATAAAAAAGTGGGTTTGGTGCCATAACGGGCGTTGCCATCGCGCGCGGGCGTCAGTATAGTGCGCCAGCCTTGGGCCGGTAACACACGGCCCGGTCGCCAGGATCTGGCGGGCAGTAGCGCAGCCTGGTAGCGCACTTCGCTGGGGGCGAAGGGGTCGGAGGTTCGAATCCTCTCTGCCCGACCAAATTGAAAGCCTCGAAACCTCACGGTTTCGGGGCTTTTTTAGTGGGTATTTTATAATCCAACCAACATAAGCAGGAATTTTTCTATTAGTTCCCAAGATTGATTTATCAGTGCCACTACAGCCGCATATTTTTCAATTCTTATACCTGCGAAATAGCTTGCTATGGACTTTAAATAGGCGACAAGCTCTCTAAGAGTGTTGACGATTTCGGGAGGAAAATTTGGAAGTTTTTGGAGGGTTATTGAGACGTTGACTGCTTGCTTTAGTACTTCCAGATCGTCTTGCGAAAGAGGCATTTCTTCCGTATTTGGGATCGATTTGAATTCTTCATTATTCCCATGAAATTTTTCGAGTTCGTCACGGAGCTTTTCGAGTTTTAAAAGGCTTTCGTTCTTGATCGTTTTTGCTCCGCCAGTCGGGGTCTTTCCTACAGGAATGCTTATTCGATCTTCTGGGTTGGCCCTGAGCGATGATGCAGGATTGGTTGTATTATCAGTCGCTTTTTCAAACTTGGATTTTTCAGTGTCTAGGAGCTTGTTTCTTTCTTCGGCTTTTAAATCTTCAGGTGTTTCACTCGATGCGACGTGTGGACGATCTACGCGACGTATAATATCAACAAGAATTTCAAAATTTTCAGGTAAATCTATATTAGTTTGATCATCAACTTCAGCCCAATTTAAGTCACATCCTTCCAAATTGGCATTTCGAAAGTCTGCACCCCGGAGGATAGAAGATCTTAAATCTGCACCCTTTAAAACAGTGTTATGAAGTTTAGAGCCTTGTAGATTGCATTTCTCCATTAATGCGTCATGTAATGTCGCACCGTTCAAGTTGGCGCTTTGCAAGTTAGCAGTTTCTAAGGTAGCTGATCTAATATCAGCGCCCTGTAATGCGGCGCTTTGCAAATTAGCTCGGGTTAATTTTGCTCTCCGCATACCGGCATTCTGCAAATTGGCGCTTTTCAAATTAGCCCCTTGCAAGTTGGTTCCTCGCATTTTGGCGTCTTGGAGATCTGCACTCAGCAAATCGGCGCCTTGGAGATCCATGTTTTGTAAGTCAGCATGAGATAGGTCTGCACCTTGTAATTCTGGGTTTCTCCAAGTTCCATCCCGAATTTTTTTACAAGCTCTTGATTAGCCATCGCCTTTCCCCCTCAATTGATCACAAAGCACGTATTAAGAGAAGTTTAGACTGTTAGTTTCTCCAGTCAATCAATCCCGCAGGCGGCCGGGCCGCCCCCTGCGGCGGGGTGTCGCAATACCCTTTTCGCTATATTGCTTTTGCCGGCGATTGGGCTATGTTGCGGGCCATGACGATGGACGTACATACAGGCGCAGGCGCGCCCGCGGCGGATGGTCGCAAACTGGTGATTGGCTGGCTGGCGCTGGTGGCGGTGCTGGTGTTTGCGATGATCGTGCTGGGCGGGGTGACGCGGCTGACCAATTCGGGCCTGTCGATGACCGACTGGAAGCCGGTGACGGGCTGGCTGCCGCCCTTGAGCCATGAGGCCTGGATGGCGGAGTTCGAACGCTACAAGGCGTTCCCCGAATACCAGAAAATCAACAAGGGCATGAGCCTTTCCGAGTTTCAGGGCATCTACGCTTTCGAGTTTGCGCATCGGGTGTTGGGCCGGGTGATCGGCCTCGCGTTTTTTGTGCCGTTCGTCCTGCTATTGTTGTTCCGAAAAATTCCGAGACAAATGGCGCCCCGGCTCGCGCTGCTCTTTCTGCTCGGCGCGGCGCAGGGCGGCATGGGCTGGTTTATGGTCAAGAGCGGCCTGGTCGATCAACCGGACGTCAGCCATTACCGCCTGACTGCGCATCTCGCGCTCGCCAGCCTGATATTCTCCGTGCTGCTGTGGACGATTTTCGACCTCACCCGGCCCGTGATTGAAAGGGCCGTGCCCGCGAGCGCTATGGTTCGGCAGACCGGGTATTTCCTGCTGTTCCTGATCGCGCTTCAGATATTGATCGGCGGGTTCGTCGCCGGGCTCAGTGCGGGCTTTGTCTATACGGACTGGCCGCTGATGGGCGGCAGCTTCATCCCCGAGGATTTCCTTTATATGCAGCCGCTCTATCACAACTTCCTCGAAAATCCGGGGACGGTCCAGTTTGTCCACCGTATGATTGCCTATATTATCGCGCTCGTCGCCATCTGGCTCTATCTCACGAGCCGGAGCGGAAGCATTAGCGCACGGCTGCGCCTTGGTGTGTCGCTGCTGGTCAGCCTGGTTTTCGCGCAGGTGTTCCTCGGGATCGTGACGCTGCTTCATGTGGTGCCGGTCGCCCTTGGCGCGGCGCATCAGGCGGGCGGGATGCTGGTGCTCGCCGCCGCGCTCTTCGTGGTGCATGAAATCCGGGCGGAGCGGGCACAATAAAACCGGCCAGCGGATGCTGACCGGTCGGAGGACATGGTATAAAGCTTTCCCTTACGGGAAATCGCATAGGGTGCGGAGCCAATATACTGCCGTGTTATTCGCCGTCATCAGAGTTAAGTTGGATTTCCATCTTCATCTAACCCGCCTGGCGTGCCAATAGTATCTTCGCCGCCTACTCCGTCGTCGGGCGTGTCATTGGTAACGTCACCGCCATCTCTCCGGTCATCGTTCTGTGGATCTCCTGACGGTCCATCGAAGCTACAGCCGGCCAGCATAAGGCCGGAAAGAAGCGAAAATACTATTAATAAGTTAAATATATTATTCATAATAAACTCCAGATAGAAAATTAGGATAAAAAAATCGTTGGACGCCGTATTGGCGCAATCAAAAACAGCCCCAGGGACCCCAGGGCTGGCTAGTTATCTCTGTGAGGTCGTTACGTCGCTCTGTAACGAGCTTTGATTAATCATCTACCAGGGATTCGAGCAGGTTTATCAGGCCGTCCTCATATTGCAGCGCTTCAAAACGTACAGCTTTAGATTCATAGTAGGTATTGGCACCGATTGTGGCGCCGCTGACAGTTGTATAGCTAAAGCCGCCTTTGCCGGTATTAATTTTTGACGGGAAAGTCGGGGCCATCAGTTTGGCATTATTGATATTGACCGTTCCAGCGATGCTGCCGGTGTTAGAAGACCCAAAGAAAGCGGCATAGTTCCCGTTATTTACGATGTTTCCAGTCGCGCCAGTGACGCTGATATCCAGAGCGCTGTTGCCATATGTGCCGATTTGCCCGTCACTGCCACTGCTAACGGGCGGAGTTACGCCAGTAATACTCCCTGCGATAGCGGGACTGGCAAAGAGTGAAAGAGTAAAAGCCGCAATAATAAGTTTTTTCATAATAAATTCCTTTCGCGAAAATAAATTAAAAATGACGCTAACCTGTTGGATGAAATATTTTTAAGGTTTCGGTGGTTGTATCCTCGACCCCCTCAACAGAGTCGACGATTTGCTGACAGCTATCCCGTAATTCGGGGCTCCGCTCAGACAGCATCTCATAGAGCCCGAACTGCAGCATGGAGCGAAGAGAGAGCTGCAATGGCTCACGGTTCTGGACATTGACATCAAGATCGACCAGCGTGTCGCCAAAGAAGCGTCCGATCCCGAATCCAGCCTCGTCGGCAAAAATCTGCTTGGATATATTGACCGCCGCCAATACCTTTGATGTGCGCGCATCAGTCAGATGCAAATCCAGCCCGATAATTGCGCGGTTCTGCCGATAGCGCGGGCCGATCCCTGCAATGGTCACCTCCGCTGCGGCACCTGGGATAAAGTCCAGCGTGTTGATCGATCCGGTAATATAATAATCCATCCGGACGAACTGTTTCGTATCCCGGATCCCAAGCTGGATTTCCGAAATGATGGGCCGCGGGTCGCGCCGGTTCACGACAGTTTCCGCCTTCGCCTGCATCAGTGAGGTTTGCATCATGTCGCCTGCGCCCTGGCTGACATACTTACCCGTGCCTGCATATTCGGAGCTGAATTTTCCGGTCGCGTCTATGATTTCGCCGACTGCCCAGACGCCAGGCATTACGTTCTTTTCTGCGATGCAGGCTATCAGACGATCATAAGGTGTGATCAGCGATTGAACCGGCGGCCCTTTTTCCTGACTAATATTTTTGTCACCGAAGCCAATGCAACCGGTCAAGAGAAGAGAGATCAATAATGTGGCACTAATGCTGTGTTGCATTGGAATTTTCAACTTGGCAAGGGGCGCCATCAATTGTGTTGCCGGTTTTTCCGGGAGACTCAACATTGGTCAACCCGCCGACCGCCCCACAATTTCCGGTACTGATCTGCACGTTTTCAAGTGAGCTTTCTGAGAAAACAGTCTGGGCACCGATGGTAACATTCGAAACATAGAGATTGTTTTGCGACCACTGGTCGTAATATCCACCATTTTGTCGTTCAATGGCTTCAGCTGTGGTCAGCTTGACCAGCTTGTCATAAGATGATTGAAAACCGGCACTGTTATTCCAGCCTTCTGCGGCGGAAATGCTGCCGTCTTTGGCCGCGACTATTGTCGGACAAATAGATAGGAATATTGTCGAAATGATGAATAAATATTTCATGGTTATTTTGTTTTATCTATGGATATTTATTTAAATGATAGTAAATAAATATTTTTCAATAATAATATGTAATTAAAATGATTAAAAATATAGATCATATTGTTTTAACTGTTTCGAATGTTGAGAGAACCAAGTATTTTTATTGTGAATTATTGGAAATGACTTATGAAGAGTTCGGGGAAGGGAGGCGCGCGCTGAAGTTTGGGACGTCGAAAATAAACCTGCATTTGGTCGGGCAGGAGTTCGAACCAAAGGCGCATCTGGCGAAACCCGGCACGGCGGATCTCTGCTTTATTATCGAGGGGGAGCTGGAGGAGATGCAGGCCCGGCTGGTTGCGGCCGGGATTGCCATTCTCGAAGGGCCGGTGGCCCGGACAGGGGCGAGGGGGTCGATCACGTCAATTTACGTGCGCGACCCCGATCTCAACCTGATAGAGCTATCCGTCTATGACGGACAGGGTTAGCTGGCGCTGATCGCCTGTTCCAGATCGGCGATGATGTCATCGACATTCTCGATCCCGATGGAAAGACGGACGACATCCGGCCCGGCACCCGCCGCGACCTGCTGTTCCTCGGTCAGCTGGCGATGGGTGGTGGAGCTTGGGTGAATGATCAGGCTCCGGGTATCGCCGATATTGGCAAGATGGGAGAACAGCTCCACCGATTCCACGACCTTCACGCCTGCGTCATAGCCGCCCTTGATCCCGAAGGTGAGGACGGCGCCCGCGCCGCCGTTCAGATATTTCTGGCCAAGCTCAAAATAAGGATCGCCTTTCAGACCGGCATAGGAAACCCAGCTGACCTTGTCATGGTTCTTTAGATACTCGGCAACCTTGAGGGCATTCTCGCTGTGCCGTTCCATGCGAAGGGGCAGGGTCTCGATCCCGGTCAGGATCATGAAGGCGTTGAACGGGGAGAGGGCGGGGCCCAAATCGCGCAGGCCCAGGGCGCGGCAAGCGATGCCGAAACCAAGCTGGCCGAAAGTCTCATGGAATTTGAGGCCGTGATAGGACTCGTTCGGCTGACTCAGGGTCGGGAACTTGTCGGACGCGCTCCAGTCGAACTTGCCGCTATCGACGATTATGCCGCCCATGGAATTGCCGTGGCCGCAGAGGAATTTCGTCGCTGAATGAACGACGATATCGGCACCCCATTCAATCGGGCGGCAATGGTACGGCGTGGCGAGCGTATTATCGACAATAAGTGGGATGCCCGCGTCATGGGCGATCTTGGCAATCGCGTCGATATCGGTCATCACGCCGCCGGGGTTGGCGAGGCTCTCGATAAAGATGGCCTTGCATTTTGGAGTCAGGGCCTTCTTGAAATCTTCCGGGTCTTTCGGGTCTACGAAGATGGCGTTCCAGTCGAATTTCTTGAACGACTGGCCGAACTGGGTGATGGAGCCGCCATATAAACGGGTGGAGGCGAGGAATTCATCGCCCGGCTGCATTAATGTATGAAAGACGATCAGCTGCGCGGCATGACCGGAGGAGACCGCAAGGCCGGTCGCGCCGCCTTCCAGAGTCGCCACCCGTTCCTCCAGCACTGCATTGGTCGGATTGGTCAGGCGGGAATAGATATTGCCGAAGGCCTGAAGGTTGAACAGTTCCGCCGCGTGATCCGCATCGTCAAACACAAAGCCGGAGGTCTGATAGATCGGGGTGACGCGGGCGCCAGTGGTCGGGTCCGGCGTCGCGCCGGCATGGATGGAGAGAGTCTCGAATTTTGGGGTGCTCATGTTATTTTTTCCCTACTAGTTTTGATCTTTTTGATGAAATAACGCCGGATCGACCACCCATAAAGGCAATTTCCCCGGACAGTCGTCCGAATTCGATTTTGGGACAGCGGTTCATGACGACTTTCAGGCCTGCGGCCTCCGCCACCTTCGCCGCTTCGTCATGGCGAACACCAAGTTGCATCCAGATGACCTTCGCGCCGATCTTGATGGCCTCGTCCACGATCGGCGGAATGGCGTCGGAGCTGCGAAAACAATCAACCATATCGATCGGGTCAGGGATATCGGACAGCGACGCATAGGCCATCTCGCCTAAGAGTTCCTGTCCCGCGAGGCCCGGATTGACCGGAATACAGCGATATCCCTTGCGCTTCATATATTTCATGACGTAGTAGCTCGGTCGCGAGGGGTTACTGCTCGCGCCGACCACGGCAACAGTCTTCACCTCGTTGAGGATCCCGCCGATATAATCATCGGCGTATGCGTCGTGATCCATGGAGCCTATTTTCCCCGCCAGACAGGTGCGCGCTTCTCCTTGAAAGCGGTCATGCCTTCCTGCCCATCCTCGGAGGCGATGTTTTCCTGCATAACACCGGACGTGAATTTGTAGGCTTCATCAAGGGGCATATTAAGCTGCTTGTAAAAGGCCGATTTGCCGAGTTTCAGGACCAGCGGCGATTTCGATGCGATATTCTTCGCCATTGCCTGTAGATGATCGTCCAGTTCGCCTTCGGGCAGGGCGGCATTGATCAGGCCAATTTCCATCGCGCGCCCGGCGTCAATAAAGTCACCACTGACCAGCATTTCCATCGCCTGTTTTGGCGCGACATTGCGGCTGAGGGCGACCATGGGGGTGGAGCAGAACAGCCCGAAATTAACGCCCGAGGTGGCGAATTTCGAATTTGCCGACGCGTAAGCCAAATCGCAGGACGCAACAAGCTGCGTTCCCGCCGCCGTCACCGCGCCATCGATGCGGGCGATCACCGGCTGCGGCAGGGTGACGACACCCTGCATCATGGTACAGCATTGTTTTAAGAGATCGCCGTCCGTCCCCTCCTCATGGGAGGCGATGACTTCCTTGAGATTATGCCCGGAACTGAAAACCGGACCCGTCGCCTCGATGATCACGACATGAATGTCTGTTGATGCCGCAATCTCATCGAGCAACTCCTGCATCCGCCCCATCATCTTGCGCGAGAGGGAGTTGCGGCTTGTCGGATCGTTGAGCGTTATTGTGGCGATGTGATCAGCCACGTTGAACCGGATGATGTCCTCGTTGTCCTTGTTCGTTATTTCTCTGCTAGACATTCGGGTATTCCTCGTAAATTCGTCTTTTGACAGATACCATAATCCTTTCTGGCGGCGGATCAATGCTATAGCGGTAATTTTCTGCTCGTTGCGCGAAGGGCTTGCCGCGGCGGGGGAGGGCGATTATCTTGCCCGCATCACAAAGAGGAGAAACCGCCCATGCCCATGATGACCGCCAAGGACCTTGAAGCCTTCAATCGGGAGCACTTCCCCCAAGTCGATCATCTCGGACTGAAGGTGGATCATGTGGACGATCACTCCATTACCGTCACCATGAAAACCGGGGAGCGGCATTTGCGTCCCGGTGGGACGGTTTCGGGGCCGACGATGATGGAACTGGCCGATGCCGCGATGTATCTTCTTCTGCTCGCACAGATAGGCGCTGTCGCGCTTGCGGTGACGACCAGTCTTAATATCAATTTCCTGCGCAAACCGGAGCCGGGGGAGCTAATCGCGAAGGGGCGTCTTCTAAAACTCGGGAAAACCCTCGCCACCGGGGAGTTCAGCCTTTTTGCCGGTGATCCGGATGAACCGGTTGCCCATGTCACTGCGACCTATGCGATCCCGCCGAAAAGGTGATATCTTTTCGGTTCTGCATATATCCGGCTGATTTTGCGGTATTATAATACCACAAACGTAAATTAATGAAAATAAACCGCTATTTCGGTTGACTTGGATTTGAAGTGAGATTATACCCGCCACCAGATCGGGGGGCCAATTGCTCCCTTTATTTTGTTGTGGCACGCTTTACGCGAAGGCTTGAGTTAAATGAAAACCTATTCTGCGAAACCATCCGAGGTGGAGAAGAAATGGCTGCTGATCGATGCTGAAGGGCTCGTTCTCGGTCGTCTTGCCTCGATTATTGCGACCCGCCTGCGCGGCAAGCATAAACCCATGTTCACACCCCATATCGATTGCGGCGACAACGTCATTGTCATCAATGCGGAAAAAGTCGCCCTGACCGGCAAGAAGCTGACAGACAAGGTGTTCTACTGGCACACCGGACATCCGGGCGGTATCAAGAGCCGGACGGCGGAAAAAACGCTCTCCAGCGCGCATCCGGAACGGCTGATCCTGAAGGCAGTTGAGCGGATGATCCCGCGCGGCGCCCTTGGTCGCGAACAGTTCAGCAACCTGCGCGTCTATGCGGGTTCCGAACATCCGCATGCGGCGCAGAACCCCGAAGTGGTCGATGTTGCGTCGATGAATGCTAAGAACGTAAGGAGCGCCTGAGTATGGCCGATGAAGCAAACTCCCTTGAGGATCTGAAAGACCTGACCGAAGGCGCCGCCAAGGATGCCCCGGCTGCTGAAGAAGGCACTGAAGTAATTGAGGCCGCCGAGGTTATCGAAGTTGTCCATGTCGATCCAGTGATTGACAGCCTCGGTCGTTCCTACGCGACCGGCAAGCGGAAAAACGCCATTGCCCGCGTCTGGATCAAGCCCGGTTCGGGCAAGTTCACCGTCAATGGCCGTGATCAGGAAGTCTATTTTGCGCGTCCTGTGCTCCGCATGATCCTGCTGCAGCCGTTCGAAGTGACCGACCGCGTTGACCAGTTCGATGTGATCTGCACAGTAAAGGGCGGGGGACTCTCCGGCCATGGCCGGTGCGGTACGCCACGGTATCTCGAAAGCGTTGACCTATTACGAACCGGCCCTGCGCCCGGCGTTGAAGGCCGAAGGCTTCCTCACCCGCGACAGCCGCGTTGTGGAACGGAAAAAATACGGCCGCGCGAAAGCCCGCCGGAGCTTCCAGTTCTCCAAGCGTTAATCGCGAGAGCTATATACGACAAAGAAAAGGGCTTGCTTCGGCGGGCCCTTTTTTTGTGTTTAATTCTTTGCAGCCAGAGCCGCATCGCCCCGGGCGCGAAGCTCCTCAACATGCGCCAGCACTTTCGTCACAATTTCTTTCCACCGCGGCAGCTCTGACGGCAAAAATCGAATTTCTAATGTATACTTGTCTCGATCTATATTTGCTTCGCACCTTAAGCCGGGATGTCGAGAAACCAAATCTGGCTTTGGGCAATTTAATATGAGAGGCTCCCCAAAAGATTGTGTGGGCACATAGTAAGCGGTGTCATATGTTGGACTCTCATATTTTCGGAGGCTAAGTTCTTCGACATTTACGGGTGCTTGATTTGGGAAAACTTCCGCTACAGTCCGTTGTTTTATATTGTTTACAACTGCATTCCCATTTGACAGTGGGGGACGGATTAAAATCTGAACATAGTTGGGATCTAATGTATTGCGAACAAGTTTGTACTCTTCCCTCCACGTATTGAAGTCCGGAAGAATACCATATGTAAAAATGAATGCGACAGGACCCTTTGCATCGTAAGGCGCATAAGAAACCGACCACGGCGGCAGGAGAAATGGCACGCCATTTATCGTTATAAGATGCTCACGTTCCTGCCTGAAAATCTGATCATATGTGAATAAGCTGCCAAAAATTGCTGCTGCAGCAAGTACACGCCAAAGCGTTTTAAATTCAACGCCGAACCAAGACTTCTTGATCAAAATCAGAAGAAGAACTATTACAAACGCCAGAAAAATACCAACTTTGTAAAAAAATATACTGCCATCGCCGGCATCATCTGATCTTAGCCTTTCAGCGTGGTCTTAAGGTGCAATTTACATACGAACGAGCAAACGAATTTATGGACTCAAATTTTGATAGATCACTGATCAATATCCTGTAAGTGATCATTAAGCCCTCTTCGGCATAAGTTATTATGCGGCAAGCCTTCGATCTGTTATTGCAGTCAATCAGCGAGGAGGTTTTCCGCCTTTTCTTTGTCGCCAGAAAAAAGCCGTTTTCGTCTCCCTGAAAATCATGGCCGATGTAAGCGTCATATTCTCCATCAAGGTTACGAATTCTCACGTTGTCAACGGGGTCGAAATCCCGCCCTGAGAAATAACTCTTTTGATATTGCTCCAAAGTCCTTGGAAACGAGGCGTTAAGGTAAAAGCGCGCAGAAATCAGTGAAGAAATTTCAGGACGATGCTTCTCGTTTTGAAAACCATTTATGTCCGGTAAAATTTGTATATAGCCGAGTCGCTTTTCACCACTATCGGTCGGAAAGCCGCTATTTATAAATTCCTTTATGCTACCCATCGGCGACACAAAGATAAATCTTCTTTCTCTGGTTGCGATGTCATGACCATCCCAAAATTCAGGTTCCCCAACATACCCCATATCGGCAAGGCATTGCTGGATTTGCGGAATGACATTCCTGTATTTAATCGTCGGCCAAATGTTTACGTACAATTTGATAAAACCGTAAGTTCCAGCAAAAGTACACATAAAAATCAACGCACTGATCAACTTTACACGACGGTTTTTTTGAGCCAAATGTAGATCAACACGCAACAAATCGAGACGCATACGATCAAAATCGGGGGAAAGAAAAGCAAAGAAATAATAAAATTATAAATCAATGCAGTTCACCGTCTATCACCGGCCCGATGAAAGTCATCCATAAACAGAACACATTTACACTCCATGCAGCTATCGTCTTGCCGACACTCGGCAGACGGGAAAATAAGTACAAAGTGAACTTGTCAAGCTATAGCATATACCGGAGCGTCGGCAAATAAATGTAGACTATTTGGGTGTGGAGGCAGTTAAGTCTCCGCCAGCACCCAAAATGCCGCATTTCAATGCGGAAAAAACTCCCGTAAACTCCGCTCATGGAAAGTCGTGACTTTATTAAATCCCTGACCCGGGGGCAGCGGGAGATGTTGACGCGCCGCTCGGATGTGAAGGGGCTGCTGCATCTCGCCGGGCATGTGGGGCTGATCCTGCTGATCGGGGCGTTGATCGCGCTGAGAGGGCCGGGCTGGCCTTTGTTGATGCTGCCGCAGGGGATACTCATTGTCTTTCTGTTCCCTGCGCTACATGAAACCTCCCACCGCACGGCGTTCAGAAGCCTCTGGCTCAACAAGCTGGTGAGTTCGGTCTGCGGTGTTATCACGGTTCTGCCGGCGGAGTGGTTCCGCTATTTCCATATAGAGCATCACCGTTTCACGCAGGACCCGACGCGCGACCCGGAGCTGCACGCGCCGAAAATCACGACACTTTCGCAATATCTCTGGCATGTGTCCGGCATCCCGATCTGGATCTCGCATGTGAAAACTATCCTCAAGAACGCGACGGGCCGCATCGATGACGCCTTTGTGCCCGCCCATGGCCGGGCGGCAATACAGCGGGAGGCGCTAGGGATGCTCCTGATTTACGCGGTGTTGTTCGTTGGATCGATCGCCGCAGGGTCCACGCTTCTGCTTTATGTCTGGATAATCCCGGCGGTTCTGGGTCAGCCTTTCCTGCGGCTTTTTCTGCTGGCCGAGCATGGGCTCTGCCCGGAGGCGGGAACAAACATTTTTGAGAATACCCGCACGACGCTCACCAATCCTGTCATCCGCAAACTCGCCTGGAACATGCCCTTTCATGCGGAGCATCATGCCTTTCCGGCGGTGCCGTTTCATTTGCTTGAGAATTTCCACATGTTGACCCGGCCGCATTTGAAGGTGACCGAGACGGGCTATATCGCCTTTCACCGCAAATATATAAAGCGCCTCACACCCTGACGTCGCACGGCGCTGCATTGTGATCCTGTTTCCTGATTTATTGATCTGGATCATTCGCGCCCTTGCCGGTATTGTGGTAATCGAAACCCGGGTGAACGCCAAAACAGATGAATAAAAAGCGGTGGTCATTGTCGGGGAGATATTTCCGCAGAAGACGGACAGGACGACAAGAGCAGGCCTTCATGTCACGCTTGATAAAAAAAGAACGGGAGACGAAAATTGACAAAACTCGACGAATATTATGATTGGGACTCAATCCTCGACGGTCTGAATAAATACCTCCGTATCCGCGCGACGCCGATCGGCATGAAGCTGTTCGAAACGAAAGAGGAGATGGAGGCGGTGGAAAAAATTCGCCGCCCGGATTCAATTCACACGGCGGATCAGATCGTCGGGCAGGCCGCTCGTCTAGGCTGGACTGTTGGCGTGACGGCGGACGACTTTGTCGGCGCGCAATGCGGCGCGGTGATGGGGCTGCATCCGCAGGATGAGGAATGGCAAAAGGGCGAACGCTACGCCGGTGTCTGGTATGAAACGCCAGAGGATGCGCGCAACCATCAGTCGGCCATGACCGTTGTGCCGTCGGGTCAGTTTACGGCGATGGCGGTCTCTCCGCTTAGCTCAAAACGGCTCAACCCGCCGGATATCTGCCTGATTTATGCGACGCCGGCGCAGATGATCATCTTCATCAATGGCTTGCAATGGGCGGGCTATAAGAAGCTTGATTTCTCGGTTGTGGGCGAATCCTCCTGCGCCGATAGTTGGGGCCGGGCTCTCTCTACGGGGGAGCCGAGCCTGTCGCTGCCCTGCTTCGCCGAGCGGCGCTACGGCGGTGTGCTTGAAGATGAACTGCTGATGGCCATTCCACCCGCCTATCTGCCCAAGGTGATAGAAGGGCTGGCCGCTCTGTCAAAGAACGGTTTGCGCTATCCGATCGCGCAATATGGCATCCAGAATGATGTCCGTGCGGGTATGGGAGTAAGCTACAGCAGTAAATCTAAATAATCACGACAAATATAGATGGTTATACTTGTGATTGTTATTAGTGCTTTATAAAGATCGCTGTGCGCGAAAAATGCGTATTGGCATGCACTAAATAAATGAGTATATTTCACGCCGCCGATAATAAAGGTATATACAATAAGATGGTTCGTTCTGTCGGAACCGGGCTCAATCAATAATCGGGGATACGGGAACCAAGAAAGTATGGCCTATGAAAAGTTCGATAATATTGACTGGGTGACACCGGACGTAAAAGAATTTGCATATTACTGGCGAAGCCTAGACAGGGATCGCGTTATTCCGAGGCGGCAAAGTTTTGATCCGAGCCGGATTTCGCCATTACTGCACGGTATTGCGATCTATGAGGTCAAGTCACGGGACGAGATTCTCTACCGTCTGGCCGGAACCACACTGGTCGACCGGATCGGCATGGAAGTGACGGGAAAGAATTTTCTGGATTTCTTCGAAGGTGAGCGGCGCGCAAAGGCGGCGGATGCGATGTATGAATGCGTCTCCAGACCCTGCGGGATGTTTTCCAGACTAACCGGCGTCTCGTATAAGGGGCGGGTGGAAACAAGCGTGGCCGTTGGGTTTCCCCTGCTAGATCAGGACGATACTTGTAATCGCCTGGTGTTTTATTCCTCTGGATTTGATGAAGATAGCTTCCGAGTGCCGGAAGAAGATCGTATTAAGTCCCTCGAGGCTGAGCAAACCATTTTCATTCAGCTCGACAATTAGAACACGTCGATATTTTTCTGTAATTCTTCAAAAAAACGGGCCGCATGCAGGCCGTCCATGATGGCGTGATGCGCCTGTAGATTGACGGAAACGCGCGCGGGGCCCACTTCTTCGACGATTTTCCCCCAGGCGATGCGGGGGATACAGTCATCCTTATCCTGAAGCGGATGGGTCATGGATGTAAAATCGAGCCAGGGGAGACAGCTTAGGTAAATCCACTGATCCTCTCCCTCGGTCTCGCTATCAAGCGTGGCCTGTTTTGATGCCGTCTCAATCGCTGCGCGGCAAGTGGCGTCGAATGTAAGCCAGTCCTCATGATAGCCCGCGTGACAAAAAGCGAAGCGTTCGCCCTCTATCGGCACCGTGAAGGATGGATGGATGATGTCATGCATGACCACTGTCTGGCCGCGAAATCGAGTGCGAAACTCCGGAATCGCGTTGGCGGCCTGCATGACGCAGAACAGCATCGCATTAAAGAGGGAGAGTTTCCTATCCCGTGCGGCACCAAGCAGGCGGGTGACGGTGAGGGAGGCGGTGAGGCTGAAATGTGGTAACTCACTCGCACGGTACATCTCGTAATGCGTCCGCCGATCCCACGACGCGAGGTCGATCTCCGTCTCGCTCATATTTATTCCTCATCCTCGTCATCCGGCCCGGGCAACATTTTAGGCGTAACGAAATGGGCCAACTTGCCGCGTTCGCCAAGATTGCGCCAGTCATCAATATCAAATTTTATCTGCGTGAGCGCGGCAGAGGGGTATTTCCGCTCGATCCGGTCATAGCCATTATCGGGTGTCCGCTCCGCAAGATCGAGGGCCATCTGCTGCATTGTCGGGTTATGGCCAATGATCATGACATGCACCTCCTCAATAGCCGAGCTTTTGAGATAGGCGATCAGACCGGAACCTGTACCGGCAGAATAGATGGACTTCTCAATTTTCACCTCGGTTCCATCGGGCAGGAATGGGTCGATCTGGGCGAGAGTCTCACGGGTGCGCCGGGAAGGGGAGCAGAGGATGAGATCGGGAAAAATTTTGTTCTTTTCGATGTAAGTGCCAATTTTCAGCGCCCCGCGACGGCCGCGAAAAGAGAGGGGGCGGTCAATATCGGCCTTGGTCCGGTCGGACCAACTTGATTTGGCATGGCGAAGCAAGGTCAGTTTACGCATGAATCTGTCTTTCCCATTTCCCTGAAGATCCGCGATGTATCAGTCTCGCATGGACATAGTATGACAAGAAAGTGGGTCTAGGGGCCTTATTTTTCAACACCAAGTCTCCGGTGCCAGTCGGCGATGGATTCGTCCGGATATTCCTCGAAAACCTTGTCATTCGGTCCGGGCTCCAGCGGCACCCATGCCTTCTTCGATCCGACCATGAGATAGGTCCGCTCTGGTGCGGCGGGAAGCTCGCTATCGATGGCGGAGGCAAAGGGGTGAAGCAGTTCGGGCCAGCGTGGATCATAGACCCAAAGCGCGCTCCCGCAGGATTTACAGAAATGTCGCCGGGCAGGGCTTAATCCGTCTTCGCCTTCAAGTTTCGCTTGATAAACGGAAATATTCTCTTCGCCTTCGACTTTCAGGCTGTTGGCGTCCCCCCCAAGATTAATCGCGAAGCCGCCACCGCCCTGCGTCTTGCGACAGATCGAACAGAAGCAGTAATTATAGGGGTAGGGATGGGTGGAGTTGAGTGAGAAAGTCACCGCGCCGCAATGACAGGACCCATCTAGTTTCATATGCTCTTCCTCTGCAAAATTTCTGGTCGGTTACGCTTAACCGTTTTTCAGTTCTTCCGGATAGGTATCATATTGGGGCACGCCGTCGGTAATTTCGTAATAATCCTTCTTGTCGGCGACATAAATATGATGGCTGGTTTTAAGGCCGGTTTCCCCATCGAGGCTGCCGGCGAGAATGCTTTGATGGCTTTCGTCTTTCAGCCGCCAAAAGAGGGTGCTGCCGCATTCCGCGCAGAAGCCTCGCTCGCCCCAGTCAGATGAGCTGTACCATTTAAGGCCGTCATCCTTGACCAGATGGAAATTTTCCTTTGGCGTGGCAGTGGCCGCGAAATAATGGCCGCTGGTCTTTTGGCACTGACCGCAATGGCAGGAAATAATATCGCGCAAAGGCCCGTCGATTTCATACCGAACGGCGCCGCAAAGGCATCCACCCGTTTTAATGGCTTTATTCTCCATATTTGAGCCTTTCCTCGATTCATCTGAATTATGCCGCGAAAGAATAGCCCGGCTTATGTGTTGCGTCAGCCTTTAAAAAGGCTCGTCGGAGTGGTTGGATGAAATACCCGTAAAATTCGCGGCAAACGGCGCTTTGCCTGGATTCTGCCTAGAAAATATGCGCTTTGCCTAACTCTGTTGCATTGTTCCATATGGAGAGTCACAAAAATTTGATTTTACTGAAATCTTTCTTGCAAAAACTCTCATTATCAATTACGCGAGTCGTCGGGAGTCCTTGTTTTTCGGTTAATTTGCTGCTGGCGACATTGCTTCCAAGGTTGATCTGTCGCTGCTATTTGGGCACTTCGACAGCGCTATCGACCTGATATATAGAATGAGTGTCCAGGAGACTAAACATGGCAAAAGGTACAGTAAAGTGGTTTAACCCAACCAAGGGATATGGTTTCATTGCTCCAGAGGATGGCGGGTCAGACGCTTTCGTGCATATTTCGGCTGTTGAACGAGCCGGTTTGACGACCCTTCAGGAAAACGCAAAAGTTCAGTTTGAGCTTGTTGAAGGGCGTAACGGCAAAGCATCCGCTGAAGAACTCGTGCTGCTGGACTGAGATAAAGGTTCCGATACGATAGAGAAAAGGCGGCGTTTGCCGCCTTTTTTTGTGGCTAAAAAACAAAGGTTTCGATGAGAAACCGTTGCAAATAACGGATTTTCATGCAAAAAACGCCGCTGATACGCGCCACTGCTGGCGACAAGGTTTAAGCGAATGAACTATCCGATTAAAAACGCGGACGATATCGATATTGAAACGCTCGGCATCCCTCTCGATGCAGAGGGCGCTTTTGCGATTAAGGTGAAGGACCATGTCCAGCGTCTGACCGGCGAGGAACTCGTGGCGGAAATGCGCGACCAACTCGATGTTCGGAGTTCAGTGCGTGGCGCTCTCCTGAGAAAAGCGAATAAGGATATTCTCGCAGGCCTGAAAAAAGGCCGGCTCCGATTAGGCGAGGAAGCCCAAGAGGCTTTTGATCTGAATATTTTGATCTGGTTTGCGGATAAGGCCCTGAAGGGCGAGCACCAGAGCTATTTGACAAAATAACGCTTTTAGGAGTCCGGCGCGATCCCGCCCGGAATAAGAACATGACGAACACAACACATAAAATCAACGCCGGTATTCTCGGCGCCAGCGGCTATACGGGGGCGGAGGCCATGCGGCTCCTTCTTCGGCATCCGAATGTCGAGATCAAACTCTTGACCGCTGACCGTAAGGCGGGCCAGCCGGTAGAGGACGTCTATCCCCATCTCGGTGGCTATGGTCTGCCCGATATGATCGCAGTGGAGGAGGCTGACTGGAACGATGTCGACGTCGTTTTCTGTGGGCTGCCGCATGGCACAACGCAGGAAATTATCGCCACCCTGCCCGCAAACGTGAAGGTGGTCGATCTTTCCGCCGACTTCCGGATTGAGGACCCCGATACCTACGCCGAATGGTACGGCCATGAGCATCGGGCGCTGGACCTGCAGAAAAAAGCGGCTTACGGCCTGACGGAACTGAACCGGGAAAAGATCAGTTCTTCCCGGCTGGTTGCCTGTCCGGGCTGTTACCCGACGGCGGTGCTTCTCGCGTTGGTCCCACTGGCTGCGGCAGGCTTGGTCGATACAGATGATCTGGTGATCGATGCGAAATCGGGCGTGACCGGTGCGGGCCGGGGGTTGAAGCAGAACACCCTGTTCAGCGAAGCAGGGGAGGGTCTTAGCCCCTACAGTATTTCGAAACATCGGCACGCGCCGGAGATTGAACAGGAAATCGCCAAGGCCATCGGCCGGCCGGCGGCGGATATGCGGGTCAATTTTGTACCGCATCTTGTCCCTATGAGCCGGGGCGAGTTGATCACCGCCCATGTGCGGCTGAGTGAGGGCAAGACGGTCGATGACCTCCGGGACGAATTTGCAAAAGCCTACAAGGATGAGCCTTTTGTCCGGCTGCTGAAAGAGGGCGCAATCCCGCAGACTCAAATGGTCCGGGGCTCTAACAACTGTGTGATCAATGTGTTCGAGGACCGGATTCCCGGCCGGGCCACTGTGATCGCGGCGATCGACAATCTGGTTAAGGGATCGAGCGGGCAGGCGGTTCAGAATATGAACCTGATGTTCGGATTTGAAGAAACCCTCGGTCTGGAGCAGGCGCCCCTGTTCCCTTAAATACAACAAGAAGAAGAGATACAAACCATGCTCAGAAATATTATTCCCTTCAAGGGGACCTCTCCTACCATTGCCAAGGACGCCTTTATCGCGCCCTCCGCCTTTGTCATTGGGGACACGGTGATCGGGGAGGGATCCAGCATTTGGTTTAATTGCGTGGTGCGCGGTGATGTCCATTCAATCCGTATCGGCAAGCGCACCAATATCCAGGACGGCACGGTGATCCATGTTTCGGGCGGCACTCATTCGACGACAATCGGTGATGATGTGCTGGTCGGCCATAACTGCCTGATCCATGGTTGCACGCTGGAAAACGGCAACTTCGTCGGGATGGGCGCGATTGTACTGGATGGCGCCGTGGTGGAGACAGGCGCGATGGTCGCGGCTGGCGCGCTGGTCACACCGGGCAAGCGCGTGCCCAGCGGTGAACTTTGGGGTGGCTCGCCTGCGAAATGCCTGCGGAAGCTGACTGATGAGCAAAAAGCGGACCTCACGAGCGGGGCGCACCATTACGCGGAACTGGCGCAAGTCTATCGCGCGGAGCAGGGTTAGAGACGGGTGGTCGAGGTCATGGGGTTTTCGCGAAAACTTTCCTTATTTCCGACGCTGATTGGCGCTCTGGTTCTTCTCTTTTCCTTACACGGCATGGCACGTGCGGGTACGGACATAGCCTGCCATCCCGCGCTCGAGCCGGACAAGGCGCAGTACGTTCTCGGCTATGGTAGCCTGATGGAGACTGCATCCCGGCTTCGGGCTTGGCCAAATGCGAACACAAGTGTGCCGGTGCGGGTTGAGGGATATGCTCATGGCTGGAAAGCACGCGGCCTCGACATTGGTTTCAGCACGACTTTTCTTGGTGTGACTCCGTCGGCGGGGGCAGAGATGATGGCCGCGCTGTTCAGGGTGGAAGATCTCAATGACTTCAAGACAGGCGATGCGCGTGAATCCATCTATTGTCGGGTGCCTGTTCCCTCGGAACGGATACATCCGCTCGATAATTCCGCTGCGCCTAAGGACGGCACCATATGGATTTATGTGCTCGAGGCGGAGCATATACGGCCGCCAGACGAGAAATTTCCCATAATTCAGTCCTATGTCGATATTTTCCTGAGCGGTTGTATTGAGTTGTCCAATCAATCTGCTGCGGAGGATGACGATTTTCTGACGCAATGTATCGACATGACCAGTGGCTGGTCGAGTTACTGGGTGAATGATCGTATTTATCCACGTCGTCCTTTTTACCAACCGAACGCAGGCCGTATCGACCGGTTATTGAAGAAAATGCTGCCCGAACAGTTTTCGGCGATTCGGATCGAGTAACCCTCGTGCGCCGGGTGGTTCCTCCGCGCAATATTCACTCCATCGTGATGAGAGTTGAGATTATTTCTCGCTGACACCGACATATGCTCCTCCCAAAGCATTCAAAAAACCAGGAGAAAGTATATGTCCGCACTAAATTCGAAACTTCTGTCATCCACCTTCGTGGCAGCCCTGATCGGTGTGGGCGGCGTTGTCGCTGTCGCTACGGTGGCGGTGCCGATCACCGCCATAACCGTCAAGCCAGCGGCTGCAGCCTGTAATCCGTGCGCCGCGAAGAAGCCCGCTAACGCCTGCAACCCGTGCAATCCATGCGCGGCCAAGAAAAACCCCTGCGCTGCGAGCAATCCTTGCGCGGCAAAAAAGGCGTGTAACCCCTGTAATCCTTGCGCGGCGGCCAAGGCAACTGCCTCCGGCTGTGTTGTGCCCTCGGTTCAAAAAGCGGCGGCCTGTAATCCTTGTGCGGCGAAGAAGCCTGCCAATGCCTGCAACCCTTGTAATCCATGCGCTGCGAAAAAGGCCTGTAACCCTTGTAATCCTTGCGCCGCAAAGAAAAATCCATGTGCGGCGAGTAATCCCTGCAATCCCTGTAACCCGTGCAATCCTTGCAGTGCCGGAGGCGTTGCGGAAGTTGAACTGGAGCCCGCCGAAGCCACCGCCGCCTATGAGTGCCTGAACGCAGATATGAAGGCGGCCTATGCCGGATCTGGCGTGCCCGAGGCCGCGCATTATCTTGACTGGAAAGCCTTTTCAAGTGCGCCTTACGCTTCCGCCACCCATGGCGGGCGGCATGTCATGAACTACGCCAATGACGTGGCCAAGGAAGCCTATGGCAAATATGAGGAGGTCGGCAAGATGCCGGTCGGTTCGATCCTAGCGAAAGACAGCTTCGTTGTTCAAACTGACGGGCATGCCGCTGTCGGGCCGCTCTTCCTGATGGAGAAAATGGCGGCTGGCTTTAACGAGGCGAGCGGAGACTGGAAATATTCCATGATCCTGCCGAACGGCGCCGTCGCCGGGGTCACCAACGGCAAGGGCTCAGAGAATATGGTCTTCTGTTACGAATGCCACATGGTCATGGAGGATACGGACAGCCTGTTCTTCCTCCCAGAAGAGCTTCGCGTAAAATAATTTCTCCTGAGGAGCAGCGGCGGTTGGCTATTCGCCGCCGCCGCCGTCTCCCGTGTAAGGCTTGGCCTTGACCTTCACATAGCTTCCGGGCGCATCCTCGATCGGTTTTAGTTTGCCTTTCGCCGGATCGCGCGCCGGGACCTTGGGGCCAGATTTCTTGGATAGCCATTTGTCCCAATAGGGCCACCAGGAGCCGGGATGCTCTTTCGCATCGGCAAACCATTCCTCGGCCGTCTCGTATTTCTTTTTCTTCTTCGTGTTGGTCCAGTACTGATATTTATTTGCGTCCGGATGGTTGATCACCCCGGCGATATGGCCTGAACCCGCCAGCATCAATTCCGTCGGGCCGCTGAACAGCTGGGTATTCTTGAAGACCGACTTGAACGGTGCGATATGGTCTTCCTTACTCGCCTGGATAAAGATTGGCGTTTTCACCTTCGAAAGATCAATGGGCTGCCCACCGAAAGTGAGTGCGCCCGGCTGCCGAAGGAGGTTTTTCTGATACATATTACGCAAATAGAAGCTGTGCATCAGATGCGGCATGTTTGTCGCATCGGTATTCCAGTAGAGCAGGTCGAACGGAAAGGGTGACTTGCCCATCATGTAGTTATTAATCACGAAGGACCAGATCAGGTCGTTGGAACGGAGAAGGTTGAAGGTGTTCGCCATTTCCTTGCCTTCAAGATAACCTCCCTTCATCTTGCTTTCGACCAGCTGTATATGATCCTCGTCGGTGAAGACAAGGAGGTCGCCCGCGTCCTCAAAATCGAGTTGGGCGGCGAAGAAGGTGGTGGCCTTGATCCGGTCTTCCTCTCCAATCGCGGCGAGATAGGCCAGCGTCGTCGCCATCAGGGTGCCGCCGATGCAATAGCCGATGGTAGTGACTTCCCTTTCCCCGGTGGAGGTTTCGATCGCGTCGAGCGCGGCAAGAATACCTTCCGCCATATAGCTTTCGAACGTCTTCTCCACATGCCGCTCGTCGGGGTTGACCCAGGAGATCACAAAAACGGTGTAGCCCTGCTCGGTGCACCATTTGATGAAGGAATTTTCCGATTTCAGGTCGAGAATATAAAACTTGTTGATCCAGGGCGGGGTGATCAGCAGCGGGCGCTTATACACCTCTTTCGTTGCCGGCGCATACTGAATGAGCTGCATCAGGTCATTTTCATAAATCACCTTGCCGGGCGTCACCGCGATATTGCGTCCGACCTCGAACGCATCTTCATCCGTCATCTTCGGGATAAGTTGCCCTTTGGTCCGCTTGAGATCATCGAGCATATTTTCAAGGCCATGAACGAGGTTTTCGCCCTTGCTCTCTATGGTCTTTTTCAGGACGTCCGGGTTGGACCAGAAGAAATTCGACGGCGACATGGCGTCGGTATAGAGCTTGGTGTAGAAATCTGCTTTTGTCTTGGTTTGCTTGTCCAACCCCTCAACTTCGGAGACGGTCTCCTGAATCCAGTTGGCGGTCATCAGGTAGGATTGCTTGATATAGTCGAAGATCTGGTTCTCGCTCCATTCGTCGGACTTGAAGCGCTTGTCGCCCGCTTGCGGCGTCACCAGCGGCGGCGTTTCCTCTCCGCTCGCGCGCATCGCAGCGTTCTGCCAGAGGTTCATGTAATTCTTCCAGAGCGCGGCCTGTGCCTCGACGATTTTGGCCGGGTCCGCCATCATCTTATTCATCAGTTCCATAAAGGTCTTGCTGACGGTCGCCGGGTCCGGATCGATATGGGTCGGCTGCTGACTGTTCAGGAACTCGGTAACAACCTCCTGACTCTGTGCGGCAATCTTGGCGAAATTCTCAGCGAACTCCTTGGAAGCTTCAAGGGCTTCCTGGCTGCTTTCAAGCGGCTCTTTACTTGTCATATCGACTCATTCTCCCAGAGTTGTTGTCTTCTATGCAAACCAACATATTTCAGGCTACATGAAATTTCCTCGCTGCCTTGAAGTCGTCAGAAAACATTGCGAATTTTCCCCTCATATGTTTTATGATAACCTTGTTTTTTTAAGAGTATATCAAAAAACTTGCCAATCTCAATGCGGCCCTCCGCCGCAGCAGGAACTGGCAGGACGGACGCATCGATGACCATGACGCCAAACACTTTCGAAAATCGCTTTTTATGTGCCTCGCGCCTTCTGCTGGGGGGTGCCCTTCTGCTCGCTGTGTTGGCGGGCACTGCCTGCTCTACGGATAATACGGAAGAACAGGACGCGGCGGAATACCCGAATGTGAACAAGGTGCCGGAACAACCGGAAACCGTTGCGACATTGACGGAGGCAGAGGAAATCGAGGAAGGCTTGCGCGCCGACCGCGAGAATGCCCGCTATACCGATGAGACCCTGCGTGCCGATACTTCTTTGCAGCCGCCACTGGCCGCACCGCCGAAACCGGTGGTCGAGGAGGTCAAGACCGAGACTGTTACAGAAGTAACGGAAACAGTGACAGCCGATGGTTCCGAGACGGTGAAAGAGACCGTCACGGAAGTTGTTGAAGAAAAGACGGTCGAGGCGGCGCCCGTCGTTGCTGCCGTGGCGCAAGAGGAAGTGACAGAAACCCCGTTGCCCGCGCCCTCAGTCGTTGATTCCGCACCGGAGACACCGGCGCCTGAACCCGCACCTATGCGTGAGCAAATTATCAGCGGAGAGACAGCACCCAAACCCGCTATTGAAAGCGTGTTTGAGCAGCAGCTCGCAGCGTCCGGTGTCACACGTCTGCCAACCACGATGAGTTCCGATAGTTCTACTGCTACGTCAGCCTCATCTGTTGCGCCTGCCGTATCTTCGTCTTCAACTATCTCAGCCTCTTCCAGCGGATCGGTGACCCTGACCCCGCCGCTCAATGATGGCGGGCGCACCATTCCAAACTATGCGGCATCCGATGGCACGACGCCGATCGAGACGATTTATTTCGCGCAAGGCTCCCACCGGATCAACGGGTCGGACAAGGATAAACTCGACCGTATTGCACGCACACAGATGGCCGCGGGCGGCACGCTCAAAATTGTCGGTCATGCCTCCAGCCGGACGCGGCAGATGGCGGAAGAAAAGCATATGATCGTCAACCTGAATGTCTCGCAAGCGCGAGCATCGGCGATTGCGGAATATTTCATCAAGGCGGGGGTAGAACCCTCCAATCTGCTGGTTGAATCCGTCAGCGATACGGAACCCCGGATCGCCGAGCCGATGCCGAGTGCGGAAGCCGTGAACCGCCGCGCAGAAATCTTTCTTCTAAATTAACTAAAAGTCGTTTAAATACCCGCATAGAATTTAACTCAGGAACCCGGATCGCCGTCCACGCGCGCCGGGAACCGCATTATTACAACTAACTGGAAGAGGCCGATGGACCCGGATTTTCACCGCATAAAACGCTTGCCACCCTATGTCTTCGAAGAAGTCAATCGGATGAAAGCAGCAGCGCGAGCGGCCGGAGAGGATATCATCGATCTTGGCATGGGTAATCCGGACAGCCCGACGCCGCAGCATATTGTTGATAAATTGGTGGAAACGGTCCGCGATGGCCGCACCCATCGGTATTCGACAAGCCGGGGCATCCCGGGCCTGCGCCGCGCCAACGCCGCCTATTATGCGCGCCGCTTCGATGTCGAGATTGACCCGGAGACGGAAACCATTGCAACACTGGGATCGAAGGAGGGGCTTGCTAACCTTGCCATGGCGATTACGACGCCGGGCGATGTGATCCTCTCGCCGAACCCGAGTTACCCGATCCACCCTTACGGCTTTATTATTGCGGGCGCTGTTGTTCGGCATTTTGAAGTCGGGCCGGGGATTAATTTCTTTGCGGGGCTGGAACGCGCCGTGCGCCATTGTATTCCGACGCCGACTTGCCTGATCCTGAATTTTCCGTCAAACCCGACGGCAATGACGGTCGATCTTGATTTCTATAAGGAAGTTGTGAAATTCGCCAAGGATCACGAGATGTATATTCTCTCGGACCTGGCCTATGCGGAGATTTACTTCGGCGATGTGAAGCCGCCCTCGATCCTGCAGGTCGAAGGTGCGCGCGATATCGCGGTCGAGTTTACGTCTCTGTCTAAAACCTATTCCATGCCCGGTTGGCGCATGGGCTTCGCAACGGGCAACAAGCGTTTGATCGGCGCGCTGGCGCGGATCAAGTCCTATCTCGATTACGGCGCCTTTACACCCATTCAGGTGGCGGCGACGGCGGCGCTCAACGGCCCGCAGGACTGCGTCGAGGAATTCCGCCAGCTTTATAAACATCGGCGTGATGTGCTGATCTCCGGCTTTGCTGCGGCTGGCTGGGACGTGCCCTCACCGGATGCGACCATGTTCGCCTGGGCACCAATACCGGAACCCTTCAGGCATCTTGGCAGTCTTGAGTTTTCGAAGCTATTGTTGCAGGAAGCGCAGGTCGCTGTTGCCCCGGGACTTGGTTTTGGAGAGCATGGGGACAGCTTTGTCCGTGTCGCCATGGTTGAGAATGAACAGCGGATCCGGCAGGCAAGCCGCAATATCAAGAAATTCATGTCCAATGCAGATGCGCATCTTGGACGGAAAGAGGCTTCCTGAAAGTGAGTACCAACGTGAAAATAGGGATTGCCGGGCTGGGCACTGTCGGCGCGGGCGTATTAAAGATTATCCGGGAACATGGCGATCTGCTGGAGGCGCGCTCAGGCGCGCATCTGACTGTCACGGCCGTTTCCGGGCGCGATAAAACCAAAGACCGGGGCGTCTCCCTCGATGGGCTGACCTGGTATGATGATGCGCGGGCGCTCGCCGATGATCCCGAAGTGGATATCGTGCTGGAACTCATTGGCGGCAGTGATGGCGTGGCCAAGGATCTCTGCGTGAAGTCGCTCCTGAACGGCAAGCCGGTGGTGACCGCGAACAAGGCCCTGCTCGCAGAGCATGGCAACGCGCTCGCCAAACTCGCCGAGGAACATAACGCCCAGCTCGCCTATGAGGCGGCGGTTGCCGGCGGTATCCCGATCATCAAGGCCCTGCGCGAAGGGCTGGCGGGCAACGCGATCTCCCGGGTTTATGGCATTCTCAACGGCACCTGCAACTACATCCTGACTGAGATGGAAGAGACGGGCGGTGAATTCGACGCGATCCTGAAAGACGCGCAGGATCTTGGTTATGCCGAGGCCGACCCCGGTTTTGATATTGATGGCGTCGATGCGGCGCATAAGCTTGCCATTCTGACCAGCGTTGCCTTTGGCACGCCTGTCGATTTCGCCAGTGTCTATATCGAGGGGATTAGAAATGTCACCGCCGCCGATATCAAAGCTGCGAGTGAGCTTGGGTATCGCATCAAGCTTCTTGGCGTTGCCCGGCGGACAGATGCGGGAATCGAGCAGCGGGTGCATCCCTGCATGGTCCGCCGTGATACCACCATCGCCAATGTAAATGGTGTCTTTAACGCGGTCGTCGTTGATGGTGATTTCGTCGATGAGACGTCTTACGTCGGGCGCGGCGCAGGCGAGGGACCAACAGCCTCCGCTGTGGTTGCCGATATTGTTGATATCGCGCTGGGCCGTCATACGCCGACTTTTGGTATTCCGGTCGAGAAGATGACGGATATCCCGAAAGTTCCTGTCGCGGACCATGTGGGCGCCTATTATGTCTGCCTGACGGTCTATGACCAGCCGGGCGTCATCGCCGATGTCTCGGCGGTATTTCGCGACGAGAATATTTCCATCGAGAGCCTGTTACAGCGCGGCCGCTCTAAACAGGAGGCGGTTTCCGTTATCCTTGTCACCCATGAGGTGCAGGAGGCGGCACTGCTGCGCGCCCTTGGAAAAATCGAAAAATTCACCCATAGTGTGGCGAAACCGCGTATGATTCGCATCGTCTCGCTTTAAAAAACAGTAAGCTTTATTAAAGTAATGGAAGAGAAAACATGACTAAATCCTCGAAGCTGGATAGAAATCTCACTCTGGAAATTGTTCGTGTGACAGAAGCCGCCGCACGCGCCGCCTGTAACCTCGTGGGTCTCGGCGATGAGAAGGCCGCTGATCAGGCCGCTGTTGATGCCATGCGCACCGCGCTGAATTTACTCAATATCGATGGCACGATCGTCATCGGCGAGGGCGAGCGGGACGAAGCACCGATGCTTTATATCGGCGAAAAGGTCGGCACAGGCAAAGGCCCGAAGATCGACATTGCGCTCGATCCGCTGGAAGGCACGACATTGACCGCGAAGGGCGGGCCGAATGCGCTTGCCGTGATCGCGTTTGCTGAATCCGGTAAATTCCTAAATGCGCCGGACACCTATATGGAAAAGATCGCCGTTGGCGGCGGGTACCCAGACGGGATTATTGATATTAACAAGGGGGCGGGTGAGAATCTCCGCGCGATCGCGAAAGCAAAGGGCGTGCCGGTCAGTCAGACCATGGCGTGCGTTCTTGATCGGCCGCGCCATGCGGAGATCATCGCCGATATTCGCAAAACCGGTGCCCGTATCCAGCTTATCTCTGACGGTGACGTTGCCGGTGTGATGGCAACGGCAAACCCCGATACAGGTATCGACATGTATATCGGTACGGGCGGGGCACCGGAAGGTGTTCTGGCTGCTGCGGCGCTTCGTTGTATCGGCGGGCAGATGCAGGGACGGCTTGTCTTCCGCAATGATGACGAGAAAGCACGCGCCGCAAAATGGGGCATTACTGACCTAAACCGCGTCTATAACCTTGAAGAACTTGCCGCTGGGGAAGTCATCTTCGCCGCGTCAGGTGTCACTGACGGTTCCATGCTGAAGGGTGTGCGCCAGAAAGGCGACCGGGTCTATACGGAAACCATCGTGATGCGGTCCTATTCCGGCACTGTGCGCTATATCCGGGGCGATCACAAAGCCAAATAACGGGATCTGATTGATGGACGCGCCCCAAGCGCCGGCCTTTCTGGATGTTGAAAATTCGCTGACAGCCCGGCGCTGGCGGTTGCGTTCTGAAAATGAGCGTCTCGGCCTTGCCATTGCGCAACGTCTTGATGTACCGGAAATCGTCGGTCGCGTCATGGCCGGGCGCGGTGTTCCGCTGGAGGAGGCGGAACAGTACCTCACGCCGCAGCTTCGCCATTTGCTGCCTGATCCGTCCAGCTTCAAGGATATGGATACGGGTGCGATGCGCATTGCCGCCGCCATCGAGGCGGGGGAGCGAATTGCCGTCTTTGGCGATTATGACGTGGATGGCGCAACGTCTTCGGGACTGCTCAAGCGATTCTTTAATGCCATTCGGCAACCCCTTGATATTTATATCCCCGACCGCATGAAAGAGGGTTATGGCCCGAATGCGGCGGCAATGGATACGCTGAAGGCGCGGGGAATTGATCTGATCGTTACGGTTGATTGCGGGATCGTCTCCTTCGATGTGCTGGCACATGCGAATGAGATCGGGTTGGAGGTGATTGTTGTTGATCATCATCAGGCGGAAACACGCCTGCCCGAGGCAGTGGCCGTCATCAACCCCAAGCGCCATGACGAGAGCCAGAACTATACCTATCTCGCCGCTGTGGGGGTAACTTTCCTGCTGGTGGTCGCCATCAACCGCGCGCTGCGCAAGGCGGGCTGGTATAGTGAGTCCCGACCTGAGCCGGACCCGCGTCATTGGCTTGATCTGGTGGCACTCGGCACTGTCTGTGATGTGGTGCCGCTGATCGGGCTTAATCGTGCGTTTGTCGCGCAAGGGCTGAAAGTTATGGCGCGGCGTGGCAATGCGGGCCTTGCGGCGCTTGCCGATGTGGCGGGCCTTGACGAGACGCCGGGTACCTATCACGCGGGTTTTCTGCTGGGGCCGCGGGTCAATGCAGGCGGTCGCGTCGGTCGCCCTGAATATGGCCCGGAGCTTCTCTCCAGCGACAGCCCGGAAAAATGCCGGGAACTGGCGGGTTATCTCGATCGCTATAACAAGGAACGCAAAGAGATTGAGGCCGGGGTGCAGGCGGAAGCCATGCTGATGGTGGAGAAAAGCGATCTCAAGAATGATTCGGTAATTGTCGTCGCAGGGGAGGGATGGCATCCGGGTGTTATCGGCATCGTCGCCAGCCGTATTAAGGACGCCTATCAGCGTCCGGCGGTGGTTATCGCCCTGGAAGGCGGCACCGGCAAAGGCTCCGGCCGCTCTGTTCCCGGTGTGGATATGGGCGCGGCTGTGGGTGCCGCTCGGCATAAGGAACTGATCATCGCGGGCGGTGGCCATATGATGGCGGCGGGGTTGACCCTCGCGACCGACCGGATCGATGAATTTCGCGCCTTTCTCAATGACCGGCTCGCAAAAGATGTGAGCGAGGCGGCAAAGACGGCCAGCCTCGGTCTGGACGGCGCGCTGTCGGTGGATGGCGCAACGACGGAGCTGATCGCGCTAATGGATCAGGCGGGTCCTTACGGGGCGGGCAACCCGGAGCCGAGATTCGCGCTGCCCAACGTTCGACTGGTCCAGGCCAGCATTGTCGGCGAAAATCATGTGCGCTGTATCCTCACCGGTACGGCCGGGCGCGGGCGTCTGGCAGGGATAGCCTTCCGCGCACTGGAGACGCCGCTTGGTGATGCGCTACTGGGCCATAACGGCGGTAGTTTTCATATTGCCGGGCATCTGAGAAAGAACAGTTGGCAGGGAAAAGTCTCCGCACAGCTGCTGATCGAGGACGCCTTTCGCCTTGCATAGGCAACAGAAGTACTGAATTTGAGATATTTCACATTTTTTACTTGATATGTGGGGATAGAATAGGTAAATCCTGCCCCTGCGACAGGATATATGTCCCCTTCGTCTATCGGTTAGGACGCCAGATTTTCATTCTGGAAAGAGGAGTTCGATTCTCCTAGGGGATACCATCCTGTTACCGGTGCCATTTCTCGATGCGTCCCCTTCGTCTATCGGTTAGGACGCCAGATTCTCATTCTGGAAAGAGGAGTTCGATTCTCCTAGGGGATACCACCGGCGATTACTGGCTGTGTTCCCATCTCTTTCAATTTCCATCTCTTTCCCCTACATATACCCATGACGATTGCCGTAATGCCTAGCGACGGGAGAATTTTATGAATTTGCGCCTTTGTTTTGAGAATAAAGCCGGAGTGAATATCGACGAAGCCGCCGTCTTTCGCCATTACGCGGAGAATTACCTGAGCGGGTTCGATGTGAAATGGGCGGGCACGATCAGTATTCCCCACCATGATACAAACACCAACCCGATGGAACCGCTCTGGCAGTATGTGATTGAGGATGCGAGCCAGGCTGCCCGCGATTACCTCGTCGAATATCTGGATCGCAACCCGATGGCCGGCTATTTCGTGCATGTGTATGAGGTCAATAGCGGCGACGGCGACCGGAAAATCAACTAAGTCGATCACTGATCGGAAGAAGGGCTGAGCCTCAGGCGCTGACTTTGGTGTCGAAATGGGCGTCTTCCAGATCTGCGCCGTCGAAAATGGCGCCGTTCAGTTTTGCGCCTTTGAAATTCGCGTCGATCAGATTGGCGTCGGTCATATCCGCGCCTTCAAGGTCCGCACCGGCAAAGCTCGCCGCAGAGAGGTTGGCGGGCCATTTTTTGCCCAATGGCTCCCCGTTCGGGCCCTTAAGGTCCACCGCGGTGAGAATGGCGCCTTTCATCTTGGCATTCTTGAGGTTGGAGCGGGAGAGATTGACCCCCTCCATCATCGCATCGGTGAGGTCCACTTCCTCCATGATGCATTGGGACAAATCGCTCATCACGGCCTGTGCGCCACGAAGGTTGGTACCCTTTAGGTTGGCGCCCTTCATCGTTGCGCCGCTCATGGCGCAGCCGGAAAGATCCATGCCCGAGAGGTCCATGCCAGAGAGATCAGCACGCTCGCCCTTCAGGCCATTTGTCTCCACCCAGAGGAAATGTGTTTTCAATAGCGCCTGCAGGTTCGGTGGGAGCGGGGTTGATTCTTCCTGCTCCGGAACCAGATGCGCGGCGACCGCCTTGGATTTGGAGAAATCGACATTTTCCGTTTTTGCCCCGTCGAGTTTCACATTCTCGAAATTACATCCTTCGACTTTGGCACCCGTGAGATCAACATTGGAAAGATCAGCGCCGGCAAGATCGGCATTTGTCAGATCGCAGCCCGCCATATCGGAGCCCATAAAGCCCGTGCCATGCAGATCCGCGTTGGAAAGGTTGGCCCCGCGCAGCTGGGAGAAAGCGAAATTCGCATTCCCGAGCGCCGCGCCAGAAAGGTTGGCGCCGTTCAGGTTGGCTTTTTCCGCGACAACTTTTTCCATTTCGGCATTGGATAGATCGCTTGCGGGGAAGGTGACCGTCTCGCCACCCGACAGGATGAGGGAACCACCCCGGAAGTCTGCTTCCTGCAGGTTCGCGCCATTGAGTTTCGCGCCCTTCAGCTCTGCGCCGCGCAAATCCGCGCGGATAAGAAGGCTGTCGCGCAAATCAGCTTTGGTCAGGTCGGCGGCATACAGATCGGCGGAGATAAGATTGGCACCGCGAAAGATGCTCCGCGAGAGTTTGCAACCCGACAGGCAGGATTTCTGAAGCTTTGCCCCGGCGAAATTCGCCCCGGTGAAGTCGGCATGTTTGAAGTTTGCTTGGGCGCCTTTTTTAGGATTCACCAGCCATTTTCCGTGCTCGGCTAGCATTCCCATTATATCTTGCGGCGTCATTGATGTCATGCGGTACTCTCTTTGCCGGAACCTTGTCTTGGTTTTGATAAGACTAGATTAACATTTATCTCACATACTTCGGGGCAGTAAATAACTGCTATCTGATTTTATAAACAGACAAGGTTAACAGTTAGTTGCTTTCTGCCGTTAATTGATGAAACAACGCCGAGGACGAGAAGAAATGTTTGAAGTTACCCAGGAACAGGTTGATGCGTTGGAAGTTTGGGTGCGGAACCGTCGCGAAGCCTATTTGCGCATGGGATTTCATTTGGCGGCAAATTCGGGCGCAAGCGCGCTGGTCGACTTCTCGGTCGATGGCGGCCTCAACTCGGACGACCTGAAAAAATCAATTTTCGATTTGCGTAAAGAATATGAACTGGCGGAAATGTTTCATAAAGACGCCAAGCAAGTGCTCCATGCCGGACGTCAGGGCGGCTAAAACTCCGGCTGAGATTAACTCACCACGTAGAACTGTGCCCGGCGCTTTCTCGCCACCAGATTGGCGATCTGCCGGATCAGGGCCTGTTCTTTTTCTTCCGAAAATTCAAACTTGATCCCGACTCCGTCCTCCATCTGGCGGACGATGCGTGCCGGGATGAGGCCAATATTCTCAATCTCGACGCTGATTTCTGTCGCGTCCGGCAGGCGCATGTCCATCTGCAATCCGGCCCCGCCAAGAGAAATATTCAGGATGCGCGCAGGCAGGCGGCCACCGACATGGGCAACCTCTGTTTCCCCGGCCATCACAATGCGGCGATGCGCGCGGCGGTTCTCTGCTGTGGTCGTCGTCATCTTTGCTCCTGAGGGTGAGGGCTGGCGTTACCGGCTCCGTCGGTGTTAAAGACGCAGTCTGGTGAAGATTGGTTAAGAAGTCGTTTGCAATGCCCATAAATCGCCATAAACTGGCGTTAGGAGGTCATCTATTAACCTTTCGTTCACCCTCTCGCTTTATTCTTGGTGGGTCATTAACAGGAAAGGGTCCGTCATGCAGCAACAGGAACTCGCCTCCCTCGTAGAGGGATTGAAGTCCGAATTCGACAAAGCGCCTCGGCTGAACCGCAAATCGATCGCGGACCGGGCCAATGGTGCGAACCTTGCCGCGCTGGACCTGATACTTGAGACCACGGACACTGAGCAGGAGGGGGCGAGCCGCCAGGAGCAGGCGAAAACCCTTAAGGCACTGTCACATGAATTCAAGGATATCTCCGGCATTATCACTGGCCTCGGCCCGCGCTAACGCCGTCAAACCCGTCACAGCTTCGGCGGGGCACACTCTAAAATCAGACTTGGCAAATATGAGGGATGTGGTACATCTGGGGACATATCCCGGATGGTCGGCCCCTGTCGCGTTCCCAAGAGATGTTGTTGTGTAGAAGATGCCGCATTTATCTGATCTTAAAGCAAAACTGACGCTGCTCCGGCAGGCCATGATCAAGCGCGCAAAGACCAGTTCCCGAACGGAGCGGTTAATATTTGCGGCGCCGTTTCTGGCGGCGCTATTCTTTGCCGGAGTGACGCTGCTGCTGGATATCTTCCTGCGCGACATGACGGGGCTGGGGTGGATTTTCTCGCTCCTCGGCACGGCAGGTCTGCTGCTCGTCTTCTTTGCACCGCTCACCTTTGTCTCCGTCCGGCTTTATAACCGCATCTGGCACCGCCGGAAGGAACGGCGCTTTATGGATGCGCTTTTCATCGGGCTTTATCTCCCCCATGCCTTTGCCGTGCTGATCGTTGTGATTTCGCAGCTTGAAGGGTCTGAGAATATTATCAGTCTTGGCGCGGCGGTGATCACTTGGGCGATGCTGAGCCTGTTGCTCTCCCCGTTCACTGTGCTGCTGACGTTGCTTCTCTGGTCGTATCTGCCCAAAGAAATCCGCGTGCCAACGCAGCTTTTGCAGCTCCCCTCCCGCCTTAACGCGCGCGGCCAAACCCTCCTCGCCCCCCCGAGCGAGACGACAGACGAAAGCGACGCCCTCCGGACATAGGGCGCGCCTTTCTGCTATCAGTTCGCGCTTTACTTGGGGCGCCTTATTGTGCAGAATTTTGCCGGGTCGGCCTTGGGTTGCCGCGCGGCTGATCCCAAAAAGAGATAAAAAACAATAACTAAGAAGAATGTCCGGCGGCGGGAATAGCGGCCGAGCCCGGATAACATCCCCATAAGAAGGAGCAGGAAAAATGGCTGCCATTGCGTTCGATCTCCCCGATACAGTTGAACAGGTACGCGACGGGATTCGCGCCTTCGCCGAGCAGGAGGTGATCCCCCGCCATGAGAAAAATCGCGACCTTCTGGAGGATCCGCGCCGCAAATATGACGAGGATGGCCGTCTTTCCGCGCCGGTACGGGCGTTGATCAAGGAAATCCGCATGGCCTCGGCTGAGGCGGGCTATTACCATATGTGCGTGCCGGAGGCGCTCGGCGGTGGCGGTTTCGGGATGCAGGCCTATTATGTCTGCTGGGAGGAGCTGTTCCACAGCTGCGGGCCGCACAACTGGATGATGCTCTACGCGCTGTCGCACTGGGCCTTCGGGCCGAGCCGGCTGCTTGAAAAGGTGACGGATCGCGCGCGGGACGAGATTCTGGGCCCTCTCATGAGCGGGGAGAAATCCATGTGCTTCGGCCTCTCCGAACCGGGCGCGGGGTCGGACGCCTCCATGATCAAGACACGCGCCCGCAAGGACGGGGACGGCTGGGTCATCGACGGGCGCAAGATCTGGACCTCCAACGCGCCGATCGCCGATTACTGCGTGCTGTTCGCGGTAACCGATGCCGAGAAGGCGGCCGCGAAAAAGGGCGGTATTTCCGCCTTCCTCGTGCCGACGGATGCGCCGGGTTTCGAGGTGCAGCGCGTCGTCAAGCTGTTCGGCCATATCGGCGGGGACGAGGCGGAACTGGTGTTTGAGGGGTTGCGTGTCGAGCCCTGGCAGGTTGTCGGCGAGCTGGATAACGGCTTCGGCGCGGCGCTCTACGGGGTGTCGCTCGGGCGGATTTACAACTCGGCCCGCGCCGTCGGGCTTGGCCGCTGGTCGGTGGAACTGGCCCTTGAATACGCCAAACAACGCATCGCCTTTGGCAAGCCGATTGCGGAATATCAGGGGGTGAGCTTTCCGCTCGCCACCGCCGCAACGGAGCTGCATGCCGCCCATCTGATGGGGCTGAACGCGACGAAACTCCTCGATCAGGGGGAGGCGGCGATCAAGGAACTTTCCATGACCAAGGCCTATTCGGTGCAGGTGGGATTGCGCGCCGTCGACCAGGCGATGCAGGCCCACGGCGCCATGGGCCTCACCAACGAGGTCGGCCTCGCCGAGGCGTGGCAGTACCTCCGCATCATCAATATCGCCGACGGCTCCAACGAGATCCTGAACAAGACCATCGCGCAGAGACTGCTGAAAGGTGATGTGGAGATATAGGGAGCGGGGCGGAAAAATATTGCAAATGTTGATTGAAGCGTATTTATATTCAACATAAGGTAGCTTAACTCTCAACTCTAGCGAATTGGAGTTCTGCCTTGGCGCATCCCAAAATGAACCCTATTCAAGCCTTTTCTATTGAAGAATTGCTTGGCTTGTTGCGGCGGCAGGAGATGACAGTTCCTTTACGCGGCATGGGCCGGGAGAAGGAACATGTTGAGATTTATACAGCTTGCCGTCTCATATCCACTTTGGCAGCAACCAATCATTTCCGTTTTCCGTTGAAAATTACTCATGATGATAAGCCAGATTTTCTACTGTCTGCGGAGGGGAAAGAAATAGGTATTGAGGTCACTGAATCTGTCGATGAGCATGACGCTAAGCTCGATGCATGGTTGAATGAGCATAAGCCAGAAGAATATATTGAAAGCGGACGTTTCCGTTATGGTCAGAAGTACGGCAGAGAATATTTAAGAAATTTGCGTACGGGGAATGTTGCGCCTTCGCCGGGATATAGTGGTGATGAAGTTGAGTGTGATTGGGCATTCTATATGGCAGATCTCATTGAGAAAAAGAGATCCAAGATTAAGAATTTCACCTGTTTGAACCTCGATAAGAAATGGCTTTCGATATACGACAATCTATACTTACCGATGCCGGAAATGGATATTTGTATTAAATATCTAAGACCGCGTATTCACCAGACATGGCATGCAGATTTCGCTTTTGATGCAATTTTTATCGAGGCCGGAAACGAGATCGTCAGGATAACGGCTGATGGCTCAGAAATTCTTCCACTTAATGATCTTTGGAAAATCAGCAAAGGTTAGTTACTAAAAATGTTTCTTTGCGAAGGCGCGGCCGGAACCGGATTTTAGATATTTTTCGAAGTCCTCCGCCTTTGATGCATCCTCAAATCGGATAACCGTCTGGATTTTCCATGGTTTGAACTTGTTTGTATGGACTGACTCGCCGTTATTGTGCTGCGCCAGACGTTTGTTCAGGTCTGTCGTAAGGCCGACGTAAAACCGTTCTGGATAATCGATGCTTTGAAGAATATAGACGTAATGCATAAAGCCCGCCTTCGTTGCTTCGTCTTCGCTTGCGCTGCGACGCATCCACTTCGGCGAGGCATCCGCTTCGCACGCTCCGTCGCTGATTGGGTTTCACCCAATCTCGCCGAAGCTAGATTTTGCCTTTGGCAAAATCAGCGAAGGCGGATGGCTGGGGAACCTGGACTCGAACCAGGATTGACGGAGTCAGAGTCCGCTGTCCTACCATTAGACGATTCCCCACCATGTCGGCGGTGCGCCCGCGATGCGCGGGGCAGGCGGCTTACTAGCAATTCCGCGAGGACCTGTCAACGCTCCTTCAACACTCGCCCTCGCAAAAATATATATATGAACCTTTCGCGGAAAACTGTTAGCATGGGGGAAAGGGATCGCGGCGTTCATCGTCGCACCCGCAGAACTTTTACACTGGAGGTAGTCCTGGGTGGCAACATCACAACCCCGGAGAACAGACAAGAGTGACCGCAGAGGATATCGACGCAAACTTCACAACAACAGGGGATATGCGCCCGACGTGTTCGGCGCCCTTGATCTTGGGACCAACAACTGCCGGCTGTTGATCGCGAAGCAGCAGGGCAAGGGATTTCGCGTCATTGATAGCTTCTCGCGCATTGTGCGGCTGGGCGAAGGCGTCAGCCTGACCGGCAAATTGTCTGAGGATGCGATTGAGAGAACGGTCGAGGCGCTCGGCATTTGTGCGGATAAAATGCGCCGCGCAGGCGTCACCCATATGCGCTGCGTCGCGACGGAAGTCTGCCGCAAGGCGGACAACAGCGATGATTTCCTCGATCGGGTGCGCCTTAATTGCGGTATAAATCTCGACATTATCACCACGGCAGAGGAGGCGGCGCTCGCCGCCGAAGGCTGCGCCCCGCTCATTGATTACCGCCATCGGAACGCGCTTGTTTTCGATATTGGCGGCGGCAGTACGGAGCTGGTCTGGCTCGGTCTTTCCGGTCGCAAACAGAGCGAGGTTCTGGGCTGGATGTCGATCCCCGTCGGCGTGGTCACCCTGACCGAACGGCATGGCGGGATGCAGGTCTCCGAAGGGGCCTATGCCGCGATGATTACCGATGTCCGCCATCATGTGGATGAGTTTGAGGCGGAGCACGGCATCGCCGGGCAGATCCGCGAGGGGAATGTCCAGATGCTTGGCACTTCCGGTACGGTGACGACGCTCGCGGGCGTGCATTTCGGATTGGAACGCTATAGTCGCCGCCGCGTGGATGGGGCCTGGCTGAATACCAATGCAATGCTGGATATTTGCCATCGTCTCGCGGCCAGTGATTATGAGACACGGCGGAATGAACCCTGCATCGGGGCGGAGCGGGCTGATCTTGTTGTTTCCGGCTGCGCGATTGTCGAGGCGATGCACAGCCGCTGGCCAGTCAAGAAACTGCGTGTTGCTGATCGGGGCCTGCGAGAGGGGATGCTGCTCGGGATGATGCGCGGCGCAAAAGGGACCGCCGACAGGCGCAGGAGGCCGCCACACGGCGGCGACAGCAGAAGGCGGCAACTGAACCGAAGGCAGCAACATGAGTAATGGACCGAAACGCCCGAGCGGCAAAAGCGCCACCGGCATGACTGGACGGCTGCTCCATACCAAGGTGAAATCGGCACGGGGGCGCAAAACCTCCTCCACCAACTGGTTGCAGCGCCAATTGAATGACCCTTACGTGGCGGAGGCGCGAACAAGGGGCCTGCGCTCTCGTGCGGCGTTCAAATTGATGCAGCTTGATGAGCGGTATAACCTCCTTAAATCCGGCGATTTCGTTGTTGATCTCGGCGCCGCGCCTGGCGGCTGGACACAGGTGGCGGTGGGGCGTGTCGGGGCCGAAAAGGGCAAGGGCAAGGTCGTTGCGGTTGATATTCTGGAGATGGAACCAATCTCCGGCGCGGAGGTGATGCAGCTTGATTTCACCGAAGAGGACGCCGACGAAAAAGTAAAAGCCGTGCTCGGCGGTCCGGCGGATGCCGTTATCTCCGACATGGCCGCGCCGACGACAGGTCATAAGCAGACCGATCACTTGCGCATTGTCATGATGTGCGACCTCGCACTCGAATTCGCCATTGACGTGCTGGCGCCCGGCGGGGTGTTTATCGCCAAGGTCCTGAAGGGCGGCACGGAAAACGAGCTTCTGGAGCGGATGAAGAAGAACTTCTCCCATGTCCGCCATGCCAAGCCCGAAGCCAGCCGTGCCGATTCCCGGGAGGCCTATGTCGTTGCCACCGGCTTTCGCGGAAAAGACGACGCGGACGCGGACGAATAGCCCTCCTTTTGCCCTGCGAATAAAAAATGGGTGCTATGCAAAATTCGCCCTATGAATTTTGAAAACTGCCTGTATGATTGCGCGGCAATTCCATAGATCAAACTGACGGTAGCTGTATATATCTATACCGGCAGGGAATGATCTCCACCATATATAGTGCGTCTATGCGCCTGGAGTTGTCATGAATATCCGCGAAGCATTTACCTTTGACGATGTGCTGCTGCAACCGGCGGCCTCCGAAATCCTCCCCACGCAGGTCAATACGACAACCCGGCTGACCCGGGAGATCACTCTTGGCATTCCGCTCATCTCCAGCGCGATGGACACCGTGACCGAGGCACCGATGGCCATTGCCATGGCGCAGGCCGGCGGTATCGGCGTGGTCCACAAGAACCTCGACCTCGAAGAGCAGGCGAATGAAGTCCGCCGGGTGAAAAAGTTTGAGGCCGGCATGGTCGTCAACCCGGTCACCATCGCGCCGGATGAGCCCCTCTCCGAAGCACTCTTCCTGATGCAGGCCAACAAGATTTCCGGTATTCCGGTGACGGAGCGGAACAGCGGTAAGCTGGTCGGCATTCTTACCAACCGCGATGTCCGTTTTGCCACCGACAGTCGCCAACCGGTCAGCGAATTGATGACCCATGAAAATCTGGTGACGGTGCGTGAAGTCGCAACGCAGGACGAAGCAAAACGTCTCCTGCATAAGCATCGGATTGAAAAGCTGCTGGTTGTTGATGATGACTATCGCTGCATCGGCTTGATCACGGTGAAGGATATCGAACGCTCGACCCTCTTCCCTAACGCATCGAAGGATGAGCAGGGGCGGCTCCGCGTCGCCGCCGCCGTGGGTATTGGCGATGACGGCTTTGCCCGCGCGGAAGCATTGCTCGCCGCCGATGTTGATGTGCTGATCGTTGATACGGCGCATGGCCATTCCAGCCGGGTGCTGGAGGCAGTTACAAGGATCAAGAAGCTGAGTAACCGGACGCAGGTAATCGGCGGCAATGTCTCCACCGCGGACGGCACCAGGGCGTTGATCGATGCGGGCGTGGACGCCGTGAAAATTGGTATTGGCCCCGGTTCTATCTGCACGACACGGATCGTTGCCGGTGTTGGCACACCGCAATTGACCGCGATTATGGATGCAGCGGCGGCGGCGAAAGGCACCGGCGTTCCCGTCATTGCCGATGGCGGTATCAAGACATCGGGCGACCTTGCAAAAGCGCTTGCGGGCGGGGCAAGTTCCGCCATGATAGGCTCGTTGCTCGCTGGCACCGACGAAAGCCCGGGGGAGGTCTTCCTCTATCAGGGACGGTCGTTCAAATCCTATCGCGGGATGGGGTCCTTGGGCGCCATGGCTCGCGGCTCCGCTGATCGTTATTTCCAGCAGGAAGTTTCCGATAACCTCAAGCTCGTACCCGAGGGGATCGAGGGGCGGGTGCCGCATCGCGGGCCGGCCAATGCGGTTATTCACCAACTCGTCGGCGGGTTGAAGGCAGCCATGGGCTATACCGGATCGGAGACGATCGAAAGCTTGCAGGAACGCGCTTCCTTCGTCCGGATCACCAACGCGGGCCTGACCGAGAGCCATGTACATGACGTCTCCATCACACGTGAGGCGCCGAATTACCGGCAGAACGGATGACCCCGGCCGCCCGGCTTGCCGCCGCCGCTGAACTCCTGGAGATGATCGGCGCGGCCACAACCCCCGCCGAGCAGCATATCGGAACTTACTTTCGAAACCGCCGTTATGCCGGATCGAAGGATCGCCGATGGGTCACGGAATTCGTCTATCGCGCCCTGCGCCGTCAGGGAGAATTGGACTGGGTTGCGGTCGAGACAGGACTTGAACAAACGCACCGAATCCGTTCTTTTTTAAGCTTGATCCTGTTTGAAGACATCTCGCCTGAGGATTTGCCCGCGAGCTGGTTTGGCGGGCCGCATGGCCTCTCCGAATTAACAGCGGAGGAAACGGCAGCGCTGGCAAAGACCTCGACGCTAGATCTTTCCACCATGCCCGTTGAAGCTGCAGGGAACTTCCTGGCATGGCTCACCGAAAAGATCACCGCGCAATATGGCGATCAGGCCATAGAGATCATGCGCGCCTATGGCTCCCGCGCACCTGTCACGCTCCGGGTGAATGTGCAAAAAGGCGCACGGAGTGATATCCAGTATTTCCTGAAAAATGAAGGGATTGATGTCACACCAACGGCGTTGTCCCCGGATGGGCTGATTATTGAGGGGCGGTTGAACTTGAGCCGTCATCCGCTTCTGGAAAACGGCCGCATAGAATTGCAGGACGAGGCGGCGCAGGTCGCCTCTCGTCTCGCGGATGCGCGTCCGGGCATGACAATTGTGGATTACTGCGCAGGCGGGGGCGGCAAGTCTCTCGCCATGGCTGCGACAATGGACTACGCGGGCAAGATCTACGCCTTTGATACCAATGCGCGGCGGATGCGCGATATCGCGGCCCGGGCCAAACGGGCAGGGGTTACACTGATTGAACCGCTCGCGATTGCAGGTGATGACAGCGATGATGAAATTTTCGCCTCCCTCGTGGGGCATATGGACCGGGTGTTTGTCGATGCGCCCTGTTCCGGTTCCGGCACATGGCGACGGCAACCGGACCAGAAATGGAAATTAACCGAGGAACGGCTGGCGGAACTCACCGCGTTGCAGTCGGAAATTCTCGAGCGTGCTGCGCCGCTGGTTGCGTCCGGCGGTCGTCTCATTTACGCGACCTGCTCGATCCTTGCCGAGGAAAATGCCACGCAGATCGATGCCTTCTTATCGTCACATCCGGAGTTTACGCTTCTTCCCGTGAGTGAAATTTGGGAAACGGTGGGCCTTGATGGCAGTTGGGCTGGCAAGACTTTCGCGGTGACGCCGACTGAAGGCGGAAGCGATGGTTTCTTCACTGCCGTTCTTGAAAAAGGCGCACCGTAGTCATAGTTGAAATATACCGGAAAATAATCACCATCTCGTGAACGGAATTGCCGCCCGGTTGCGTTATACTAGTGATCCAATGTTGCGGACGGGGCGTATAGCTTTAAAAAGCGCGGAAACAAATGGGAGTGGATGGGGACGATGACATTTCGCAAATTTATTCTGGCAATTTTCACTGTCTTTGCGGCGCAGCTTCTGGCCGCGCAGATTGTTTTTTCGGCAGGTAGCAGTAGCAGTAGCAGCACAACCGAGGCTGAGGCCCCGAAGAGTGCGGATTTCGCCGCCGGTAAGGCCGCCATTGATGCTGAGCAATGGGAGGTGGCCATTGCCGCCTTCACGAAGGTGACTGTGGACGAGCCCAAAAACGCCGATGCCTATAACTATCTTGGCTTCGCCAACCGCAAGATGAAAAACTACGATGCGGCTTTCGCCAACTATAACAAGGCCCTCACAATCGATCCCGATCACAAGGGCGCGAATGAGTATATCGGTGAAGCCTATTTGCAGACCGGCAACCTTAAAATGGCGGAGGAACATCTCCTCAAACTCGATGCGCTCTGCTTCTTCGGCTGCCCGGAATATACCATGCTGAAACGCGCGGTTGAGGACTATAAGGCCAAGCAAAGCTAAGGTGGCGAAAAAACGCCGTTTCTCCGCATAAACGGGCTGGACAGGCACCCCCAAACTGTCTAAACCCCGTTTATGAAAAACAGTATTCTGATCATTGACTTTGGCAGTCAGGTCACCCAGCTGATCGCGCGGCGCGTCCGGGAGGCTGGGGTTTACAGCGAAATCATTCCTTTCAATTCTGCGGCCGAACGGCTGAGCGACTTTGACCCCGCCGGGATTATTCTCTCGGGCGGTCCGGCCTCTGTCATCGGTGACGAGACGCCGCGGGCACCCGACGCGGTGTTCGAGATGGGTGTGCCTATCCTCGGCATCTGTTACGGGCAGCAGACCATGGTCGATCAACTCGGCGGTAAGGTAGAGGCGCCGGATCATCGCGAATTTGGTCGCGCCGATATTAACGTGGTCGCAGATTGTGATCTTTTCAATGGCGTGTGGGAGGCGGGCGCACAGGATCAGGTGTGGATGAGCCATGGCGATCATGTGGTTCATATCCCCGACGGGTTCTCCGTCGTCGCAACGTCGAGCGGCGCGCCCTTTGCGGGCATCGCCAATGACGCGAAGAAGTTCTATGGCGTTCAGTTCCATCCCGAAGTGGTCCATACCCCGCGCGGTGCCGCGCTTCTGTCTAATTTCGTGCATCGTATCTGCGGCCTCGCCGGTGACTGGACGATGGCCGCCTTCAAGGATCAGGCGATTGATGCCATCCGCCGTCAGGTCGGCGACGGCAAGGTCATTTGCGGGCTTTCGGGTGGGGTGGATAGCTCCGTCGTGGCCGTCCTGATCCATGAGGCGATTGGCGATCAGCTCACCTGCGTCTATGTCGATACCGGCCTGATGCGCGCGGGCGAATCGGAGCAGGTGGTGAGCCTGTTCCGCGATAAATACAACATCCCGCTTATTCATCGCGACGCGTCCGATTTGTTCCTCGGCGAACTTGAGGGTGTCGATGATCCCGAAACAAAGCGCAAAACCATTGGCCGCATTTTTATTGATGTCTTCGATGAGGAGGCGAGCAAGGTCGGCGGTGCGGAGTTCCTCGCCCAAGGCACGCTTTATCCGGACGTGATCGAGAGTGTGTCGTTTGCGGGCGGGCCATCCGTCACCATCAAGTCGCATCATAATGTTGGCGGGCTTCCTGAACGGATGAATATGAAACTTGTCGAGCCGCTCCGTGAGCTGTTCAAGGACGAGGTTCGTGATCTTGGACGGGAGCTTGGCATGGCTCCAGAACTGGTCGATCGGCATCCCTTCCCGGGGCCGGGCCTCGCCATCCGCATTCCGGGCATGATTACTCGCGACCGGCTGGAAATATTGCGTAAAGCCGATACCATCTATCTCGACGAGATCCGCAAAGCGGGCCTTTATAACGAGATTTGGCAGGCCTTCGCGGTGCTGCTGCCTGTGCGGACCGTCGGTGTGATGGGCGATAACCGCACCTATGACTATGTCTGCGCGCTCCGGGCCGTCACCTCCACCGACGGCATGACGGCGGATTACTACCCCTTCACCCATGAGTTTCTGGGCCGCGTCTCAACCCGCATCATCAATCAGGTGAAGGGCATCAACCGCGTCGTCTACGACACCACCTCCAAGCCACCCGGAACGATTGAGTGGGAGTAGTATAGTATTCAAAATGGATAGCCACACGTCAAGAAAAGCCAATGGCGGGCGGAAATCAGTAATTAATCAATGTAGTCAATTAGATAATAATATTATATGCGCGGACCCTTCAGCATTCGTTAAGGTTAACGCGCTAGACTTCCTGTAGTATCAGTATCAGTATTCGTATCAGGAGGTCATGAGTGAAATATCGGCCGGAAATAGATGGCCTGCGCGCCGTTGCCGTTATGCTTGTCCTCCTGTATCACGCGGCATTTGGCGTTTTTGGTCGCCATGACCTGTTCGGCGCGGGAGATATCGGCGTCGATATCTTTTTCGTCATCAGCGGATATCTGATTACGAAGATTATCCTAAAGGAAATGAGCGAAACCGGAACTTTCAGTTTCCGGAAATTCTATGAACGACGGGCACGGCGTATATTGCCGGCGTTGTTTTTCATCATCCTGGCGAGTTTTCCGGTGGCGATCCATGTTTTGCCGCCGCTCGATCTGGCGACCTATCTGGACAGCCTTCTCTACATCGTTTTCTTCGTCTCGAACTATTTCTTTTATCAGAACCACGTTGGTTTTGGTGGAGAAGAGCAGTATCTTTTTGAACCCTTTCTCCACACTTGGAGTCTGGCGATTGAGGAGCAGTTCTATCTGGTTTTCCCGGTAATCCTGCTGCTGTGCGCAAGGTATTTTAAAAGATTTACCCTATCGATTTTATTGGTCCTGTTCTCGCTCAGCCTGCTTTTTGCGGAGTTCAACACAAACAGACATGGTGAGTTTAACTATTTTATGCTGCCGTCCCGCTTCTGGGAGCTGCTGGCGGGGGCGCTCCTTGCTCATTTGGAGCAGGAGTATGGAAAAATCCGGCGCCCGCTTCTGAATGCGGTGATGCCGGTGGTCGGTATGGCCTCGATCCTCTGGTTTCTCCTGCTGTTCGATCCGGGTCCGGAGCATCCAAGCCTGACGACCTTGGTCCCAGTGCTTGGAACCGTGCTCATCATCGCTTTCGCCTCCCAGGAGGATCTTGTGGGGCGGATTTTGAGCTTTAAGCCGATCGTCGGCATCGGGCTGATATCCTATTCCCTCTATCTCTGGCATTATCCCGTTTATACCTATTTTGAAATAACCCAGCCGGATGCCACGAATTTAGACAAGGTCGGCTGGATCATCCTGTCGTTCCTGTTCGCGATAATTTCCTATTTCTGCATCGAACAGCCTTTTCGAAACCGCAAGCTCGTTACGCCCAAGCCGTTTTATATATCTTTGGTTGCAGTGGCGGCTTTAATCGTTTCCGTCACATTATTCGGCGATCCCGTTAAAATTGCCCAGCTGAGTTTCCTGGCAGAGTAGGCCCCGGCCTGTTTCCGCATCAGCTTTGGGTTGCGCATTCTTCGCCCCTCGGGATAGATTGATCCTCTGGCTGAAGCGGAGCAAATAGATGAAAATCGCGATCCTCACCTTTCAGGGCTTTAACGAAATTGATTCCCTTGTTGCCTACCGCATGCTGCACTGGCTGCAAAAGCCGGACTGGGAGATTACCGTCTGCTGCCCGGAGGCGGAGGTGACGTCCATGGGCGGTCTTACCATCCGCGCCCAATCGGCCCTTGAGGACGCGAGCGACGCCGACGCGGTCATGATCGGCAACGGATCAATGACACGCCAGATTGTCGAGGATGAGAGCATCATGAACCGCATTAAACTTAACCCTGCGCGTCAGGTGATTGCCGCGCAATGCTCCGGCACCTTGATGGCGGCAAAGCTCGGATTGCTCGGTGGTGTGCCGGCCTGCACGGACAGCGCCACCAAGGAATGGGTGCGGGAGGCGGGGGTCGAGGTTCTGAACCAGCCGCTTGTCGCCCATGGCAATGTGGCGACGGCGGGCGGCTGTCTCGGCTCTGCCTATCTCACCGGCTGGACCATCGCCATGCTGGACGGGATCGAGACGGCCTCAACGGCGCTTTATTATTTTGCGCCGGTGGGGGAGAAGGACGGATTTCTCAAACGCGCCCAGCAAAATATCACGCCGTACCTGCCGGAAAGAATATCTGCCTCCCCGCAACGCAAGCCGGTTGACGCCGCCTGAGCAGGGGAGAATAAAAACAAAACGGGATAAGAAAAATGAGCACCATACCCGACGGTTTTACGAAAAGCCCGCGCAAGAGTCCGCTCACCGATCCGTGGGAGCCGATCTATATAAAAATGGCAACTGAGGGCGGTATTCTTGGCATAGAGGTGCGGGAGGCCCATTGCAATGGCCGTGGCTTCGCCCATGGCGGGCTGATCGCCTCGCTTTCCGATAACACCATGGGCATGTCCCTTGTTCTGATGGCGCGGGAGAAATTCGCGAATGATAAGTTAAGCGCCGTGACCCTCAGCATGACCACCGACTATATCGACAGCGCCCAAATCGGTGACTGGCTGGAGTTCCGCGCGAGCGTGTTGAAAATTGGCCGCTCCATCGGCTTTACCGAGATGAAGGTGGTGGCGACAAAGGACGGGGAAGAAAAGCTGATCGCGCGGGCCAATGCCTCCTTCAAGCTTGTCTGAGGCCCCAGAATAGGTGCATGATGTGGATGCGCCGCGATAAGAGCGCGGATCAATGGAGAAAATAACTATGCATGTGACGGTAACGCCTATTTTCGCAGCCCTGCTCGGGCTGATATTTGTCTTTCTCAGCATCCGCACTGTCAACGCCCGGCGCAAGGCGCAAGTCTCCCTCGGCGATGGTGGGGACGAGCCGTTGCAGAAGGCGATCCGCGCCCATGCAAATTTCATCGAATATGTGCCGATCACCCTCTTGATGATGCTGTTTTTGGAGATGCGCGCGGTCAGCATCTATGTGATCATTGTGCTGGGGGGCCTGCTGTTCGTCGGGCGCTGCCTGCATGCGGTTGGGGTCAGCCGCACGCCGCCGAACTTCCAGTTCCGTAAAATCGGCATGGTGTTCACCTTTCTTGCCCTGCTGATCGCCAGCCTCTGGTTGCTCTATACCTATCTCATCTGATTAAGGGGAGGGGAGAGATGATTGCACTTCTGTTTCTGTTGCTCACCCTGGCGATGCTCGCTGCATGGCGGGATAAATGGGGGGTGTCCTACGGCCTCTTTGCCGTGACCATGGGGCTCAGCATCTACTGGCTGAGGTTCCATGCGACTACGCCGCTCACCATTCAGCTATAAGGGGGCAGCGCGATGATGTTAGATGCCCGCGCGTCGCGCAATTTGAACGCCATCGGCCTTTTTGCCATTTGCGGTGTGCTGATCGCGGCCTATGCCATGCAATTCACCCTTGATGAACTGCCCTGTCCGCTTTGCCTGCTGCAGCGGGTCGGGCTGGTCGCGGTGGGATATGGGCTCTGCCTCAATCTGGTGCGGGGGCCAAAGCCGCATCACTACGGTATCATGCTGATCGCAGCGATCTACGGCGGCAGCGTCTCTATCCGCCAGATACTCCTGCATATCGTGCCCGGCACCGGGCATTATGGGTCCCCGGTCTGGGGGCTGCATTATTATAGCTGGGCGGGGATCTGTTTCTTCCTGATCATTCTTGGCACCGCTTTCATGCTTTTGTTCGAGGGGCAGTTCAGCAAATCGCCCAAGCCAGCGCCCGCGAAGAAATTTGGCGGCAGCCGTCTCGCCATCGTGGCCTTTGGGTTGATGGTGCTGCTGGCGGCGGGGAATGCGGTGAGCACCCTGATCGAATGCGGCCCCACCGTCTGCGCCGATCCGCCGAAAAGCTACAAGCTGATTGATGACGTGAAAAAAGCGGAATAAGCCCTTTCCGTCACGCCGCGTCTTCTTCTGGCCAGGGGTTCTTCCAGGCGGGGACTTGCTCAAGTCTGGCGAGCCAGCGGGTGATGTTCGGGAAATCCGCGAGTGGCATTTCCGCCTCCCGCCAATAGCGCGCCATGGAGGCTAGTGAAAAGTCGGCGATGGTCAGGCGGTCCGCTGCGACGAAGTCACGCCCCTCCAGATGCGCCTCCAGCACTTTCGCGTATTTCACGAAGTTCTTAGCGCTTTTCTCCAGCACAGCCGCGTCGGGCGGGCCCATGTTGAAGGTTTTCTTCACGATATGCTCGATATAATAAGGGCCAACGGCGCCGACCCAATGCCCTTCATTCCAGGTGAGCCAGCGTAGCACCTCGACCTGCTCCGCGAGGTTTTCCGTCGGCCACATATCGGAGCCCGCCTTGATACAGATATGAGCCATGATTGCCGAGGATTCGAAGAGGGTGACGTCGCCATCGACCATCGTCGGCGCCTTCCGGTTGGGATTGAGTGCTTTATATTCGGGCGTATGAAGGCCGCCGGTTACCGGATCGATGCGGATCAGCTCCGCCTCCACACCCAGATGCTTGATAAGCGCGAGAACGCGCAGCGGTGCCTGTGCATGTATCCAGTAAATCTTCATCTCTCGTCCTTCCGTGTTTTTCCAGAACCATGCCCGCGCGGGGCCGGCATTGTCAATAACGGAGGAGAAGGGGAGGGCGCGAAGGCCTAGTGGTGGATGGGGGGATCGGTGCGGCGGCGGCCAAGTTGGCTGCTCTTCTCGATCTCGCTTTCAATTTCCTCTGCGATATCGTTCCAGCCATATTGCTTCGCCGCATGGACGGCACGCTGTAACCCGCAGGTATCAATGAGGTTCTGCGCAATTGCCCGTTTGCGCTTGTCGAGGGATTGACTGGCCATCTACTCTAAACTCCGGTTCTTCATTTAAGAACGCTGCATTTAGGAACAGATTAAGGCCAAATCATGAAATTACGGTAAAGAGGCGAAAGCACCATGAAAAAGCCAAAACTTAATTATTAGAGTTATTGCATATGCAATGTGATTGTGATATAATTCATCTGTTGGAAGGAATTGGATTTCACTGCCACTTCGCCCCTTTTTCCGGGGGAATTTAAAGGAGGTTTAAGGACAGTTTGGATACCAAATCCCCGATATATAGCGATGTCGATGATACCAAGAAGAAGAGACCCTCTGCGAACTGGTATCGCCGGAATTGGGACGAATTTCAAGGGACGCTTTTTTTGAATGGCGCCTTGCGGATAAATAGGACGTCCTGTGCCGGATAAAAATTGATATCGTCGTGAGCGGCGAGGACCGGCGCTTATTCAAACCATGAATGTGCTTATCGGTATCCTCGTCAGTTTCTTGGACGCCTAGGTGGGACCCCTCGGACGAAATTTGCCGCGACCTCTGTTTGTCAGCCTTTCTTTTTGGCGCAAATGGCGGCGTGCAATCGTCCGCCGCGTGTCACCGACAGGGACTTCTCCGATTGATAGATTGCCCGGCTCCCGGCCAGAGCCTTACGTCTTGATGCGGATGGGAACCGGCGTCTTTTCTTCAACCATAACCCGGATGCACTGGAGGGGAGAGCCCCGCACCGTCCGGCCCCTCGCGCCTCTATCCGCCGCCGAAGGTCTTGTAGAGGATAGCGATGACCAGCGCCAGCGCGAGCCAGATCGCGATGTTGCGCAATAACGCCGCTTTGCCGGCGCGTCGCGTGTAGTAAAGAAAGCCCGGCAGCACCAGGAAAAGGACCGCCACCATCGCCACCAGTTGTAAAATTTGCCCTTCGCTCATGCAATTCCATATCCGAATGGTTATATACCCCGCCATACTATATTGTTTTACGGGCGTATTCGGCCAAAATATCAAATTTTTGCCTGTGCGCGAGACAACATTTGCTTAAATTCGTCTGGCAGTTTATTTTGCACCGAATTTTGACGGCGGAACGGGAGTTATTTGTGGCCGATATTTTTAACGAAGTGGATGAGGATGTCCGCAAGGATAAATCCCTGGCGCTGTGGAAGACCTATGGAAATTATGTCATAGCCCTGGCGGTCCTGATCGTCGCGGGTACCGCGGCCTACGTCGGTTGGCAGAATTACACCCAGAGCCAGTCCCGCACCCAAGGCGCGGAGTTTGAAGCTGCAGCTGCGCTGGTGACCAGTGAAAAGCTTGGGGAAGGGGCCGCCGCCTTTGCGGGCCTCGCAGAATCGGGGAATGCCGGATATCGTCCGCTCGCCGCCCTTCGCGAAGCCGAGGCGATGATCGCGGCAGGAGAGGGGGAGAAAGCTCTCCTCGTTTATGAACAGATTGCGGCCGACAGTTCTGTCGATGCGGAATTCTCATCTCTCGCCAACCTGCTTGCAGGATATTATCTGCTTGATGCCGGAACAACGGAGCAGGTCCGCGAACGGATTGCCCCGCTGACGGAACCGGGCAGTCTTTGGAGTGCGTCGGCCAACGAATTACTCGCGCTTTCCTATATCAAGGATGGCGACAGTGCGAAGGCGAAAGAGGTTCTGGCCCTGGTCCAGAATGACGCCGCTGCGCCCGAAGATGTCAAGGCTCGGGTGACCCAGCTTCTCGCCGCGATTGAGGGTATGTAATCGGATGCTGATGCGCCCGCAGTTTGACATGATCCGGCAGTCCATGCGACCAGCCCTCGCAGGATCGGCGCTGCTGACGCTGGCCGCCTGTAGCTGGTTCGGCAATGATGAACCGCCGCCGCTTCCCGGCGACCGGATTTCCATCCTCTCGCTGGAACAAACGCTGGAGGCAGATGCGGGCCTCGCCGATCTGGAAGTGCGTCTTCCGGCGCCGTATGAGAATGCCAACTGGCCGCAGGCTGGCGGCATTCCGACACACGCGCTCTATCACCTTGAGCTTGGCGATAACCTGAAGGAAATCTGGCGGGTTGATATTGGCGATGGGTCGGATGATGAGAACCGCATGTTCTCCTCCCCGTGATTGCGGCCGGCAAGGTTTATACCATGGACAGCAGCACCACCGTCACCGCCTATTCGGCGGAGGACGGCAAAAAGCTGTGGGAGAAAAACCTCACACCCGAAGATGAAGACGAGGGCAGCATTGGCGGCGGCGTAAGTTACGAATATGGCCGTGTCTTTGTCACGACGTCTTATGGTGATATTGTTTCCTTGGACGGGGAAACCGGGGAGGAACTTTGGAGAACCAGCCTCGGTGTGCCGCTCCGGGCCGCGCCAACCATTGCGGATATGCAGGTTTTTGCCATTACCTTCGATAGCCGGATTTTTGCCTTTGACGCGGCGACGGGGGAGATCAACTGGAACTTTGAGGGCGGCGTGGAAACCACCGGCCTTCTGGGAGCGGCCAGCCCGGCTTTCGCAAGTGGCACCGTCGTTGTTCCCTTCGCCAGTGGGGAGGTATTCGCCCTTCGTGCCGCCAATGGGCAGCAGGCCTGGAGTGAGCAGCTCGTTCGTCGCCGTTTTTACAGCTCGCTCACCTCGCTCACCGATATCAACGCCTTCCCCGTGATCGACCGGGGCGTCGTCTATGCTGCCAGCTATTCCGGCCGCATGATCGCCGTCGATCTCCGGTCGGGCAACCGGCTCTGGGATCAGGAGATTTCAACGCTGCAGACCCCATGGATCGCGGGCGACTTCCTGTTTGTGGTCACGACCGATGGCGATCTTGTCTGCATGTCGCGGCGCAATGGCCTGATCCGCTGGGTCCGCCCGCTGGGGAAGTATGAGGATCCGGAGGAAAAGCGCGATCTCATCATCTGGACCGGCCCGATATTGGCAAGCGACCGACTGATTCTGGTCTCGAACTATGGGGTGGCGGTCTCGGTCTCCCCCTATGACGGGAAGATCCTTGGCCAGATAGAACTCTCTGACAAGGCCTCGATCCCACCAGTGGTGGCCGGAAACACCCTTTATATCCTGACGGACAACGCCGATCTGGTGGCGTTGCGCGGCTCAAGCGAAGAATAGATTATGTCCTTTACCGTTGCGATCATTGGCCGTCCGAATGTCGGCAAGTCGACCTTGTTCAACCGTCTGGTGGGCAAGAAGCTGGCGCTTGTCGATGACACGCCCGGCGTCACCCGCGACCGTCGCGAAGGTGAGGCCAGCATCAGCAACCTGCATTTCCGCGTGATCGACACGGCGGGGCTGGAAGAAAAGTTCGACGACAGCCTGGAAGGGCGGATGCGCCGCCAGACGGAAATCGCCCTCGAAGAAGCCGATGTCGCGCTGATGCTGATCGATGCGCGCACCGGGATCACGCCGCTGGACAAGCATTTCGCAGGCTGGCTCAGAAAGTCGGAAACGCCGGTCATTCTCGTTGCCAATAAATGTGAGGGTAAGGCCGGGATGCCGGGCCTGATGGAGAGTTTCTCACTCGGACTTGGGGAGCCGATCGCGCTCTCCGCCGAGCATGGCGAGGGGCTGGCGGAGCTGTTCGACGTGCTGCTCCCGTTCGAAGATCAAGGCGGTGAGGAGGGCGAGGACGACGACGAAAAACCCTTGCAACTCGCCATCGTCGGCCGCCCGAACGCCGGGAAATCGACCCTCGTCAATCATCTCATCGGAGAGGAACGCATGCTGACCGGGCCGGAGGCCGGGGTCACGCGCGACGCCATCGCCGTTGAATGGAACTATGAAGGCCGCGCGATCAAGCTGGTTGATACGGCGGGCCTGCGCAAAAAGGCGCGGGTGCAGAAGAAGCTCGAAAAACTCTCCGTTGCCGACAGCCTCCGGGTGATCCGCATGGCCGAGGTGGTTGTCCTCCTCGTCGATGCGGAGGAAACCTTCGAGAAACAGGACCTGACCATCGCCGCCCATGTGATCGAGGAGGGGCGCGCCCTCGTCATCGCGGTCAATAAATGGGACACGGTGAAGGACCGGCAGGGCACGCTGAAACTCATCCGCGACCGGCTCTCCATCTCGCTGCCACAGGTGCGCGGCGTGCCGGTGGTGACTCTCTCGGCGCTCTCGGGGCGTGGGGTGGAAAAGTTGATCCCGGCGGTGCTGGAGGTCTATGAGCTCTGGAATACGCGCATCTCGACCGCGCGGCTCAATCGCTGGCTGGAGATTATGCTGGAACAGCATCCGCCGCCCATGGCCAAGGGGCGCCGCCTTAAAATCCGTTATATGACGCAGGTCAAGGCCCGCCCGCCGACCTTCTCGCTGTTTATGTCATCCCGTGGCGAACTGCCGGAAAGCTATATCCGCTATCTGATCAATGGCCTGCGCGAGGATTTCAAACTCCCCGCCGTCCCCATCCGCCTTTTCCCACGCACGGGGAAGAACCCCTATGCGGATAAGGGGTGAGGGTGTGGATGGCGTTTAAGAATTAGCCATCCAAATAATTATTTGTCAGCGTCATCCTCGTCATCTTTATGAATATTCTTTCCAGCCAGTTTTTGCACAACTGGATCAGTAAGAGTGCTTGCATTTACGAAATCTACGACTGGTCCGACTTGCTTTGAAATTGCGGCCAGATGTTTATCTATATTGTTCAGAGACCGTGCTGTCTTAATGTTGGGCGGCTCACTTAGTAAACCCGCCATACCGTGAAATTGAGAAATGTTCAATTTCATATTCGAATTTCGTGGTTTGCCTCTTAAATCTGTATAAGTGATTATCACTTCAAACGGCTTAAGCAATTGATTGCTATTCGGATTATTTTTTCCGTATAAAACATATGAAACGCCGAATAATACTGAAATTTTTTCGCCTTGCGGGATAATAGATAACGCAGACCTATCGGATGAATTTTGAATTTTCACGTCGTGATTTTGGAAATCGTTCTCGTCATATTCAAAATAGAATTTTACATTTAAAGCAGGCCCTTGGCCTATATTTGCTAAAACAAAATTGACTGCTCCATTTCCGTCAGGATGTGGCGCTAAGTATGCGACAATTTCAGGTTCAGTGCCCGCTTTGCGTAGCTTTTTATTTTCCCACGCCAGCATGAATGTCAGCGCGGCGATTGCGACAGTTGCTAAAGCTGTAACGGCTCCAGCGTTTTCATTTAATATGTTTAGAATGCCGGTAAGTAATTCCAACTGCAATGAACCTATTGTTACTACCCAAAATCAGCTTTTTGATGATCGTACTACTTGGGATTACTTTTGGTCTAGAGCAAATTAACCATCCAGTAAACTACCCCCCAAACAGCACGCCATTTTCCTCACTCAGCACGGCGTCGAGGAACATCTGCGCCTTGGTCTCGGGGAGGGGTGGTCCTTGGGGTTTTCGGCGGGGTAGGCGACGGCGCGGAGGCGGGTGCGGGTCGGGCCGGGGTCGATCAGGTTCACTTTGACGTTGGTTTTGGCGACCTCGTGGGCGTAGGTTTTGGCAATCGTCTCAAGCGCGGTCTTGCTGGCGGCATAGGCGCTCCAGAACTGTTTGTTCTCATGGGCGATGCTGGAGGTGACGAAGAGCGCGCGGCCCGCCTCGCTCTGGCGGAGCAGGGGATCGAGAGCGCGGAGCAGCCGCTGGTTCGCATGGACATTGAGGCGGAAGACGTCCTCCCACAATTCCGGCACATATTGCTGCGTCGGCATCAGCTTGCCGACCATGCCCGCGTTGCCGACGAGGATATCGAGCTTTTTCCAGCGCTCGAAGAGCGGCATGGCGAGGCCGTCAATGGCGGCGGTGTCCAAGAGATCAAGCGGGACGAGCGTGGCGTTGCCGCCCGCATTCTGGATTTCATCATCGACTTCTTCGAGCCCGCCAACAGAGCGCGCGACGAGGATGACATGCGCGCCTTCGGCCGCGAACCTCTTCGCGACGGCCGCGCCAATGCCACTGGAGGCGCCGGTGATCAGCGCCACTTTATCTTGTAGTTTACCGGACATAAAAGCCTTCTTTAACCTGAAATATTAGTAACGCTCTGTGAGCAGGGTGAGTTCCTTATCCACGCCGCTCTCGTTATCCACGAGCTCGATCGGGTAGTCGCCGGTGAAGCAGGCATCGCAATATTGCGGCTGTTTCGGGTTGCGCCCGTCTTCGCCCATCGCCTTATAGAGCCCGTCGAGGGAGATGAAATTGAGGCTGTCCGCGCCGATAAAGGCGCACATCTCGGCAAGTTCATACTGCGCGGCGAGCAGCTTCGCCCGGCTTGGCGTATCCACACCATAAAAGCAGCTATGGGTGGTTGGCGGGCTGGCGATGCGCATATGCACCTCCGTCGCGCCGGCCTCCCTCACCATCTGCACGATCTTGGTGGAGGTAGTGCCGCGGACGATACTGTCATCGACGAGAATAACCTTCTTGCCGTTGATCAGGGCGCGGTTGGCGTTATGCTTGAGCTTGACGCCGAGATGGCGGATCTGGTCCGTCGGCTCGATAAAGGTACGGCCGACATAATGGTTGCGGATGATGCCAAGATCAAAGGGGATGCCCGATTTCTCGGAATAACCGATGGCGGCGGGGGTGCCACTATCCGGCACGGGGATCACGAGATCGGCGTCGACCGGGTTTTCCGTGGCCAACTGGCTGCCGATGGATTTACGGACGTCATAGACCGAGCGGCCCTCCACCACGCTATCGGGGCGGGAGAAATAGATATGCTCGAAAATACAGAAGCGCTTGGGCGGGGCGGAGAAGGGGAAGTGGGAACTGATCCCGCTGTCATCCACCACAACAACCTCGCCGGGGGACACATCGCGGATGAATTCCGCGCCGATGATATCAAGGGCGCAACTTTCCGAGGTCAGGATGTAGGCGTTTTCGAGCTTGCCAAGGACCAGCGGGCGCACGCCGTGGGGGTCGCGCATGCCAATCATCTTCTTGCTGGTCAGCGCGACCAGGGAATAGGCGCCGGTGATTTTCGACATCGCATCGACCAGGCAATCGACAATGCGGGTTTTCTTGCTGTTGGCGACGAGATGGATGATGACTTCGGTGTCCATGGTCGACTGGAAGATACTACCCTCCATGACGAGGCGGCGATGCAGGGTAGAGGCGTTGGTGAGGTTGCCGTTATGGGCCACGGCGAGGCCGCCATTGGCGAGATCGGCGAAGATTGGCTGGACGTTGCGAAGGACGGTGCCGCCCGTCGTGGCGTAGCGGTTATGGCCGAGGGCGGTGCTGCCCTTCAGGCTGTTGATCACTTCCTCGGTCGAGAAATTATCGCCGACCTTGCCCATTGCCTTGTGGGAATGGAAATGCTTGCCGTCATGGCTGACAATCCCGGCGGCTTCCTGCCCGCGATGTTGCAGCGCATGGAGACCAAGGGCGGCAAGGGCCGCCGCCTCCGGATGGCCGTAAATTCCGAATACCCCGCATTCCTCATGCAGCTTGTCATCGTCAAACGGATTGCACGAAACGTGGTCGGCGGAAGTCTCAGTCATTAGGGTTTTTCCTGTGAGCTCTTGGTTAGGTTTTCCATCTGCTGTCTGGCCTTGTCATCATAGCCCTTGTCGAGGAGATTCTTGGCCCCATCGACACCGTCTTTCAGCCCGTCCTTTACGCCGTCGGGCAGTTCTTCATATTTCTCTTTCAGGCGATCCATGGTGTTCTTGTCGCTTTCCTTCGAAATATTCAGGTTCTCCTGCATATCCGGTGGCAACAGTCGGGCTATAAACTCGCCGCTGCCCTCAATAATCGGCAGCATCCTCGCCTGCAATACCCAGTCGGGCCGGTCCTTCTCGGGGATGAACTGAACAAAAATCAGCCAGGCTATCCCGAGCAGTATGGCACCGCGTGCGATGCCGAAAAAAATACCGAGCGAGCGATCCAGCGCTCCAAGGCTCGACGCCTTGACCTTTTCCGATATTGCATGGCTGATATAGGACAAAATGACGAGAGAGAGAATAAAAATCACCGCCCCGGTCAAAATATCTGCAATCAAGAGGTTCAGAATGAACTCCCGCGCGATCGGTTGCAGCAGCGGGAAGAGGTAAAGACTAAGGAAAACCGCGCCGACCCAGCCCGCCACCGAAAGCGTTTCCTTTACGAAACCACGGACGAAACCGAAGATTGCCGAGATCAGCAGGATCACCAGTATAACGGCATCGGCGCCTTGGATGGGCATGTTTTCCATGGGTACTCCTACTCTCTATACTGCCCGGGTCATCGGCTTTGTCTCCGTGAAGAGCGAGACGATTTCCCGTAAATGCTCAATTTCAATAATCTTCATGGACCCGCTTTTCACCTTGCTGCCCGCCGGGATGATGGCGGTGGTGAAGCCGAGTTTCGCGGCCTCCTTCAACCGGGCATCAGTCTGGCCGACGGGTCTTACCTCCCCGGAAAGGCCGATTTCCCCTAGAAAGAGACTGCCCGGCGGCACCGGAATATCGGAGACGGAAGAGACAAGCGCCGCCGCGACGGCCAGATCCGCCGCGGGTTCCTGCACCCGCAACCCCCCGGCGACATTGAGATACACCTCGCTGCCTGAAAAGGAAAGGTCGCAGCGCGTATCCAGCACGGCGAGGATCATGGCGAGGCGGGCGTTATCCCATCCGACGACGGCGCGGCGCGGGGTGGCCTGCGCTGTGGCGGCGACCAGCCCTTGAATTTCAACGAGGAGAGGGCGGGTGCCTTCCATCCCGGCAAAGACAGAGGCGCCGCTAATTGTCTTGTCAGGACTGCTGATGAAGAGGGATGAAGGGTTGGCTACCTCCTTCAATCCCGCATCTGACATTTCGAACACGCCAATTTCATCCGTTGCGCCGAAGCGATTCTTCACTGCGCGCAAAATCCGGAACTGATGGCCGCGGTCGCCTTCGAAGTAAAGCACCGTATCAACCATATGCTCCAGCACGCGGGGGCCGGCGATCTGTCCGTCCTTGGTGACATGGCCAACTAATATAACGCTGGTGCCGGTTTTTCGCGCCAACCGGATCAGTTCCTGTGCGGAGGCCCGGACTTGTGCCACCGTTCCCGGCGCACTCGGCAGGTTGTCGGCAAAGACGGTCTGAATCGAATCGATGACCAGAAGTTTCGGCACCGGGCTCGTCTTTTCGACACTGGTGATAATGTCGCGGATCGAGTTGGCGGAGGCAAGCTGCACCGGTGCCTCCGCAAGGCCGAGCCGTTGGGCGCGCATGGAGATTTGCTGCGTTGCCTCCTCCCCGGAGATGTAAATACAGGGCGCGCCCGCCATAGCCATCTTCGCGACCGCCTGAAGCAGCAACGTTGATTTGCCGATACCGGGATCGCCGCCGATCAGGATGGAGGAGCCCGGAACGAAGCCGCCGCCCAGCACCCGGTCCAACTCCCCGATATGGCTGATGGAGCGTTTATATTCGGAGATATCCGCATTGAGCGCGGTGAAGGTGAGGTCGCGCCCCTTGCCGGTGGTCAGTCCACTCGGCACCGCGACATCGGCGGTGCTTTGAAGCAGCGAATTCCATTCTCCGCAGGAATCGCAGCGTCCCTGCCATTTGCGATAGGTTTCGCCGCAGCTCTGACAGGTGAATTGTTCGCTGGGTCGCGCCATTCAGCTTTCCGTTTAAATCTGTTTCGGTCGCCGTCGTAAAAATGGCGGCTTGCCCTGAAAGTCAGGGTTTTAAAATATCCAGTTTGATCGGTCCATCCACATCGCCATGGACAAATTGCTCCACATAAGGGTCGCCGCAGGTATGAATCTCCGAGGCGAGACCCGCCCAAACCACATTCCCCTTATAAAGGAGGGCGATGCGGTCTGCAATTTTTTGCGCGCTCTCCATATCGTGGGAAATGGTGAGTGTCGTCGCCCCGAGATCCTGCGTACAATCGCGGATCAGGTTATCGATCACATCGCCCATGATCGGATCGAGGCCGGTCGTCGGTTCATCGAAGAAGATAATTTCCGGTTCCGCCGCGATGGCCCGCGCGAGGCCGACGCGTTTTTGCATACCAACGGAAAGTTCCGCCGGGGTCTTGTCCGCGAGATCGGGGCCGAGACCCACAAGGGCGAGCTTCTCGATCGCGATGACCTTCGCCTCTTTGCGCTTCATGCCATGGGCCTGGATCAGGCCGAAGGCGACATTCTCCCATACGGTCAGGCTGTCGAACAGGGCGGCATACTGGAACAGCATCCCGGTTTTGAGCAAAATCTGCTCGCGCTTATGGCCGCTGGAATTGGTGATGTCCTCCCCATCGATGAGAATTTCGCCGCTTTCGGGTTTCAAAAGCCCGAGAATGCATTTCAGCATGACTGATTTCCCGGTGCCGGACCCGCCGATCACCACCAGCGATTCCCCTTTGGCAACGGAGAGGTTGAGGTTATCGAGAATGACCTTCTTACCGAAGGACTTGCAGACGTTGCGAAGCTCGATTTTCGGCGTTTCGCTCATGACCTCAATCGATCAGCAGGACGGTAAGGAAATAGTCGCTGATCAAGATCAGCACGAAGGAGGAGACAACCGCATTTGTCGTCGCCTTGCCGACCCCTTGCGCGCCGCCGGTGGAGTTAAAGCCATGATAGCAGCCCATCAGTGTGACGATAAAGCCGAACACGCTGGCCTTGATCAGGCCAGACACCACGTCGCGGATTTCGAGGAATTCAAAGGTGTTGTTAAGATAGTTGCTGGCATTGAAGCCGAGCTTTTCCGTTGCCACCAGAAAGCCGCCCGAGACACCGATGATATCGCCGATCAGCACGAGGAAGGGGAGCGTTACCAGCCCGGCGATTAGCCGCGGCGCGACGAGATATTTAAACGGGTTGGTGGAGAGGGTGACAAGGGCGTCGATCTGCTCCGTTACCCGCATGGTGCCAATCTCGGCGGCGATGGCCGCGCCAACACGGCCCGCGATCATCAAGCCGGACAGCACCGGCGCCAGTTCGCGGGTCAGGCCGATGACAACGATGGTCGCGACGGCACTCTCCGCATTGAAGCGTGAGGAACCAACATAAATTTGCAGCGCCAGCACCATCCCGGTGAACAGCGCCGTCATCCCCACAACGGGGAGGGAGTAATAGCCGATATCCATCATCTGCTTGCCGAGCAGGCGGAGATAATAGGGCGGCACGATGCAATGACGCAGGCTATGGGCGGTGAAGATAGCGATCCGGCCGACCGCCGCCATGAAGGACAAAAAGACCCGCCCGATTGTGGCTAGAAAATTCTTTTCCATCCCCTAAACCGCCGCGTCCAGATACTCACGGTAATAGCGGCTGCCGAGAGAGGTCAGGATTTCGTACGGGATTGTTTCCGCATGGGCGGCCACTTCATCAAGCGGAACCGCGCCGCCGATCAGATCGACAAAGGCGCCGGGCGCACAGTCACCCTCGGGAACCTTACTGACATCGACGGTGATTATATCCATGGAAACGCGCCCTACTACTGGAACCTTGATATTCTTAACCGCACATTCAGCCTTATTACCCAGGGCGCGGAAATAGCCGTCTGCGTAACCCACCGAAACGGTCGCAATCCGGCTTGATCCTTCAGTTCGGAATGACGCACCATAGCCAACGGGAATTTCGCTGTCAACGTCCTGCACCTGCAGGATGCGCCCGCGCAACCGCACCACTTCATGCATCGGATTGGGACCGCCCGCATGGGGGTTGCCGCCAAAAAGCGCGATGCCGGGTCGGACCATGTCGAAATGGAAATCAGGTCCTAAAAATATCCCGGCGGAATTGGCGAACGAGACCGGCGTCTCGCGCAAGGCTTCGGGCAGGATGGTGCGGAAAAAGAGAAGCTTTTCAAGCTGTTCGCGGTTCATCGGATCGCTGGGGACATCGCCACAGGAAAGATGGCTCATCACGAAGTCAATCTTGATATGATCGAGGAGGTCCGGTGTCGCCGCCAGCTCCCGGATTTCCGCTTCCAGTAGGCCGAGCCGCGTCATCCCTGTATCCAGATGGAGAAGGGCATGCAAACCGCCGCGCGTTTTCGCAAAGTTCGCCCATTGCCGAATGTCATGCAGGGAATTGAGGACCGGAACGAGGTTATATTCCAGGTATATTTCCTCGGTCTCGGGCAGTATGCCGCCAAGAATATGGATGGTCGCGTCGGGCAGCAGTTTTCTGAGAGTCACGCCTTCGCCGGGCAGGGCGACGAAAAAGCGGCGGCATCCCGCGGCATAGAGCGCCGGGCCGACCTGTTCGATCCCAAGACCATAGGCATTTGCCTTGACCGACGCCGCACATTCGGCGGGCGCGGCCTGATCCGCGAGCAATCGGTAATTTTCTTTCAGGGCACCCAGGTTAATCGTCAGATGCGCCCCCGCCAATTTACGCTCCATACACGCTACGCTCCTACCTAATGATGTTCCGGCAGATACTCGTCGGAGACATAGTCGCCAAAGCGGGTGAACTCGGGCTTGAAATGCAGCTTGATGATGCCGATTGGGCCATGCCGCTGCTTGCCGATGATGACTTCCGCGAGGTTGTGCAGACGGGACATGCGGTCCTGCCAGTCGGCATGCTCGGGCGTGCCTTCCGACGGCGCCTTACGTTCCTCGTAATAGCCTTCGCGATAGACGAACATGACCACGTCGGCGTCCTGCTCGATCGAGCCGGATCTGCGCAAATCCGATAGCTGAGGGCGTTTGTCATCGCGGTTCTCGACCTGTCTAGACAACTGCGACAAGGCGATCACGGGAATATCGAGTTCCTTGGCGATCGCTTTCAGGCCCTGCGTCACCTCGGATATTTCCTGCACCCGGTTATCGGAGCGGCGGCCGGAGCCTTTCATGAGCTGTAAATAGTCGACCACGACTAGGCCCAGACCGTGGCTTCGCTTCAACCGCCGTGCCCGGGTCCGGAGTGCGGCGATGGAAAGGGCAGGCGTATCGTCAATATAAAGCGGCAGTTCCGAGAGGCGCGCCGTTTCCGGCACCAGCCTGTTGGCGAACTCCTCATCAGTCAGGTCACCGCGCCGGAGTTTCTCGGAGCTGATCTCGGTCGCTTCTGCAAGGACACGGCCGACGAGCTGCTCGGCGGACATTTCAAGAGAGAAGAAGCCGACGACCGCGCCCTCTTCGCCGCCACTCGCGTGATAGGCCTTCGCCGCGTTATAGGCGATATTGGTGGCCAGCGACGTTTTCCCCATGGAGGGGCGCCCGGCAAGGATGAGAAGGTCGGACTTATGTAAACCGCCGAGCTTTCCGTCCATGTCTTTCAGGCCCGTCGTCACGCCAACAAGATTACCCTCGCGCTGGAAGGCCTCTTCGATGGATTTGAGGGCCTCGTCCACCGCCAGGCGGATGGGCATCAGGGCGCCTTCATGCGCACCGTTTTCCGCGAGGGAGAAGAGTTTCTGCTCCGCATTCTCGATCTGCGACTGGGAAGTTTCTTCCAAATCCGAATCATAGGCAGTGTTGACGATTTCTTCGCCCAGCAGGATCAATTCCCGCCGCATGGCCAGTGTCGTAGATCAGCCGACCATAGTTTTCTGCATTGATGATGGTGGTGGCGGAGGCCGCGAGGCGGGCCAGATACTGCGATCCACCAATGTCGGCAAGGCCTTCGTCGCGGTCGAAATAGGATTTAAGCGTGACCGGATCGGCGATTTCCCCGCGCTCGATCAGCAAGGTGGCGGCATCATAAATGCGTCGGTGTACATCTTCGGCAAAATGCTCGGCCTTCAGGAAGCCGGAAACTTTTGAGGCGGCATCGTTATTGACAAGGATCGCGCCGAGCAGATCCTGCTCCGCCTCAATATTATGCGGGGCCGCGCGGTAGGCCGGGCCGGATTTATCCTCGTCAGGACGGTCGTCATTAAGCGATACGGTTTCCATGGGAAGATATTAGCATACTTTCGAATGCACGCGTGATGATCGTTTTTAAAAAAAGCTGTGGATAAGGGTTATTCATAGCCTGTGAACTTCGGGGATAAAAAAAACGGCGCCGCGATGGCACCGTTTTTCTAGTGTCGTAAAAAGGGGAGGCGGGTTACGCGTCGTCCTTGGTTTCTTCTGCATCAACATCGACGCCGGCAGCAACCTGCTCAAGTTCTTCAACGTCCACATCAGCGGTGGATTCGAAAACATTGACAACCGCTTCGTCGCGACCATCGAGCTTGGCTTCGGCAGCTTCCTCAACAGATTCGCCACGTGCCTGAATTTCCGCTTCCTCGTTTGAGCGGGCAATGTTGACCGTGACCGAGACTGCGACTTCCGGATGCAGACGCACCTTGATGTCGTGCAGGCCGAGTGTTTTCAGGACCATGTCCAGCTCGATCTGCTTGCGGGTTACGGTGAAACCAGCCTCGGTGACCGCCTTGGCGATATCCTGCGTGCTGACAGAGCCGTACAGCTGCTGGGATTCGGAGGCGGCCCGGATCAGGACAACGGCTTCGCCGTTGAGCTTCTCGCCGACTTTTTCCGCTTCTTCGCGGCGTTTCAGATTGTCCGCTTCGAGCTGGGCCCGCTGGGCTTCGAAAACCGAGAGATTTTCCTTGCTCGCCCGGAGCGCCTTTTTCTGCGGCAACAGGTAATTGCGGGCATAACCGTTTTTGACCGAAACGACGTCCCCCATCTGACCGAGTTTCTCAATTCTTTCCAGTAATACTACTTCCATCAGTCTTCCTCCTATGGCGGGGGCGGGCGCAAAGCGACGCCTGAACCCGACCCAATTTTCCATCAGCCCCAATATTGTGATTATCAGGGCCAGCCATAACATCATAACCGTCGCCACATAAATTGCGCCCAGAATAAACGGGCGGCCGTTCCATCTATGTGACACCACATGGATGACTGCCATTCCCTGCAGGAAGAACAGTATCTCCAGCGTGATCACTACGGCCCCCAGCAGCGGCAGGCTCGCGTCGAGAATGACGCTTAACGCAGTCGCTGCGATGAAGGCCAGCGCCAACCAGTTGGGTAGCGCCATCTTCGTCAGTTCCGGTGTCGGCCGGAGGTTCCTGTTGAAGCGGACCAGAAGCCCTTGGGCCAGACAGCCGCTTAACAGAATAAACATTCCCCACATCGGGCCCATAAACTGCGGCAACATCGCCACAAATTCAACGCCAGTCAGTGCCGGGGCGACACCTTGTATTTCCGTCATCTGCACCAGCATCTGATCGAACCCCTCGATCAGCCCTTTGCCGCAGCGCATCGTCCCATTGGAGCAGGCCCATGGCCAGCAACGTCAGTCCGATGCAGATACCCGCCCACCACATCAACAGGCGGTCGGCGGGGTACCAGTATTTTACGCCGTCACTCTCTTGCCAGAGCAGCGCCTGACGAACCAGCAGGATCACCGGAATTCCGGAAACCGCCGCATAGGCAAGCGCGAAGTCCTTGTTGATCGCAAAGGCGGCGACCACCACACTGGTGAGGACGGAGATAACGGCGCTTCTAACGCCAAATCCCAGCCCGGACACAAACAGCGGGACCAGTGACAATATCCAGAAGATCAGGGTCTGCAGCGCCGTCCCTAACGTGGTGCCGCCCGCATTTCCAACGATGGAAAGCATGACGAGCGCCGTGTTCAGAACGCCGAGCGCAACGGCAACTGCCAGTTCCTTGACCATTGTCTATCATACGGGGTCGGCAAAAACGCGCCGTCCCCGGCTTTCTATTTTACAAGAAACGGCAATAGCGCAAGGTTTCTTGCCCGTTTGATGGCCGTGGCCAGTTCGCGCTGTTTCTTTGCAGAAACGGCGGTGATCCGGCTTGGCATGATTTTTCCGCGCTCTGAAACATAGCGCTGCAGAAGTTTGACATCTTTATAGTCGATCTTCGGCGCGCCGTCTCCCGTGAACGGGCAGGTTTTGCGGCGGCGGAAAAACGGGCGGCGTTGTGCGTCAGCCATTATTCTTCCCCTTCGTCAGTTTTATCTTCAGTTTTATCTGCGGCGTCGTCCTCATCAGAGGATTTTGCAGCAGGCTTGCTGTCGGCATCATCATCAGAATCACGACGGCGTTCCGGACGGGCGCTGCGGCTCTGCAGCATCACGCTGTCGCCTTCTTCCAGCTCTTCGACCTTGATGGTCATGTGGCGCAGCACGTCTTCATTCAGAAGCAGGTTGCGTTCCATTTCCTTCATGGCATCGACCGGAGTGTCGAGGTTGAGGAGAACGTAATGGCCCTTACGGTTTTTCTTGATTTTGTAAGCAAGATTGCGAAGGCCCCAGTTTTCGACCTTGGCGACGGTTCCGCCACCATCGGTGATAAAGCTGGACATATTTTCGGTCAGTGTTTCCACCTGCTGGGTGGAGATATCCTGACGTGCAATAATAACTGTCTCATAGAGAGGCATATATAAAGCTCCTTATGGCTCTTGGGTGTCTGGAGTTACGACATGTAACCGAACAGACTTAGCCGACCTCCGTCGGCAAGGAGTATTGAGGCGGCGGACTATACAGATTTTACCGCTATATGCAAGTGGGCTTGACAGGAAATTTTGCTGCAATATGACTGTGGCAGTAACTTGATCAGAATTGGACCCAAAATCATGACACGTGCATTTGTATTTCCCGGCCAGGGCAGCCAGGCTGTCGGTATGGGGCAGGAGCTGGCGCAGAGCCACGCCGCTGCCCGCGAAGTCTTCGAAGAGGTGGATGAGGCCCTGGGCCAGAATCTCAGCCGGTTAATGTTCGAAGGCCCGATCGAGGAGCTGACCCTGACTGAGAATGCACAACCCGCCCTGATGGCGGTCAGCATGGCGGTGGTCCGCATCCTGGAAAAAGACGGCAATATGGATTTCGCCAAAACCGCCAAATATGTCGCTGGCCATTCGCTGGGTGAATATTCCGCCCTGACGGCTGCGGGGGCGCTGGATCTCTCGGATGCAGCGCGATTGCTGAAAGCCCGCGGGCAGGCGATGCAGCAGGCGGTGCCGGTTGGCGTTGGCGCGATGGCCGCGCTGCTTGGTCTTAATATCGAGCCGGTCGAGGAAGTCGTCGCGGAAGCGCGCGAAAAGGCGGCTCCCGGAGAGGTTGTCGCCGCCGCCAATGATAATGCGGACGGGCAGGTGGTTCTCTCCGGTCATAAGGGCGCGGTCGAGGTCGCCATCGAGATTGCAAAGGAAAAGGGTGCGAAGAAGGCGATGCTGCTCCCCGTGAGTGCGCCATTCCATTGTCCGCTGATGCAGCCCGCCGCCGACGAGATGGCGGAACGTCTGAAAGAGGTGGTGATTGCGCCGCCGCGTGTCCCACTGATTGCCAATGTCACCGCGAGCGAGGTGAGTGATCCCGATACCATCCGCCGTTTGCTGGTGGAACAGGTGACGGGGCGGGTGCGCTGGCGCGAGAGTGTCCTTTATATGGGTGAGCAGGGGGTTTCCGAGCTGGTGGAGCTTGGCGCAGGCAAGATCCTGACCGGCATGGTCCGGCGGATCAATCGCGAGATGACCGGCTCTGCCGTTGGAACGCCAGCGGATATCGACGCCTTTTTGGCGAAACTCTAGGGGAAGCGGGAGTAGAAAAGAATGTTTGATCTTACAGGAAAATGTGCGCTGGTCACCGGCGCATCCGGTGGTCTTGGGGCGGTAATCGCACGGGACCTGCATGCGCAGGGTGCGACAGTGGCCCTTTCCGGCACGCGGGAGGATGCGCTGAATGTGGTGGCGGCGCAGCTTAAAGACCGCGTTCATGTGCTGCCGTGCAATCTCTCCGACATGGAGGCGGTTGATGGCTTGATCAAGCAGGCCGAAGAGGCGATGGGCCAGGTCGATATCCTGGTTAATAACGCAGGCCTTACCCGTGATGGCCTTGCCATGCGGATGAAGGACGAGGACTGGGATCTGGTGATGGATGTCAATCTGAAAGCGGCATTCAAGCTGTCGCGCAATGCCCTGCGCGGCATGATGAAGCGGCGCTTCGGGCGGATTATCGGCATTACCTCCATCGTCGGGGTGACGGGCAATCCGGGCCAGATGAACTACGCCGCCTCGAAAGCAGGGATGATCGGCATGTCGAAGTCCCTCGCGCAGGAAGTGGCGACGCGTGGTATCACGGTGAATTGTGTGGCCCCCGGCTTTATTGAGACGGCAATGACGGATGCGCTTCCCGATGCCCAGAAAGAGGCGCTTTTGACGGCTGTTCCCGCCGGAAAACTGGGTGACCCCGCCGATATCTCGGCCGCCGTGGTTTATCTATCGTCGGACGAGGCGGCCTATATGACCGGCCAGACGCTGCATGTGAACGGCGGCATGGCAATGATTTGATTACGGTGGCAAGGCCCCCATATAAAAATCAAATCACGGTGAGGTTTTCTTTGCAAGATGATCAAAGTATGTTAGGAAACCGCACCAAATTGACCGCCAATGGTGCTTGAATTTTTAGTACCTTGGGGGTAAGGAAAGAGCACATACTTTTTGAACTGTCGGATTTTCTAAGGATACAGATATGAGTGATATCGCAGGGCGCGTTAAAAAAATCGTCGTTGAGCATCTCGGAGTAGATGAAGGCAAAGTAACAGACGAAGCAAGCTTCATTGACGATCTGGGCGCAGACAGCCTGGATACGGTTGAACTTGTTATGGCGTTTGAAGAAGAGTTCGGTATTGAAATTCCGGACGATGCCGCTGAAAAAATTCTGACAGTAAAAGACGCCATCACGCATATCGACGCTGCGTAACTGGTCGGGGCCGATGGCCCCGAACTTCTTTTCCTGAAACTAACAGTGGGTGACGCATGCGACGAGTGGTGGTAACCGGATTGGGGCTTGTGACCCCGCTGGCGAACGGAGTTAGGCCGACTTGGAAGAAGCTGATAGCCGGTGAATCTGGGGCAGCGATGCTCACCAAGATCGACACGACGGATTTGCCTGTTCGCTACGGCTGCGAAGTGCCGATCGATCCCGATCAACCGGATTCTTTTATCGCGGACGACTATCTGGCGCCGAAAGAGCAGCGGAAAGTCGACAGCTTTATCCAGTTCGGAATTGCCGCCGCAGATGAGGCAATTGCGGACAGCGGATGGAAGCCCCAAACGGAAGAAGAATTCTGCCGCACCGGTGTGACCATCGGTTCCGGTATCGGCGGTCTACCTTCGATCGAGGCGAATGCCATCATCCTCCATGAACGCGGACCCCGGCGCATCGGACCGTTCTTTATTCCCGGCGCGCTGATCAATCTGGTCTCTGGTCAGGTTTCTATCCGTCATGGCTATAAAGGCCCGAACCATGCGGTTGTTACCGCCTGTTCCACTGGTGCCCATGCCATTGGCGATGCGGCGCGGATGATTGCCGATGACGATGCCGACGTCATGGTGGCGGGCGGTGCGGAAGGCGCGATCTGCCGCCTCGGTATTTCCGGTTTTGCCTCCGCCAAGGCGCTCTCCAGTTCCTTCCATGACACGCCGGAAACGGCCTCTCGCCCCTATGACAAGAGCCGCGACGGCTTCGTGATGGGAGAGGGCGCGGGCGTTGTTGTTGTCGAAGAATATGAGCATGCCAAAAAGCGCGGCGCGAAAATCTACGCCGAAGTGCTGGGCTATGGCCTCTCCGGCGATGCTTACCATATCACCGCACCATCCTCCGATGGCGACGGCGGGTATCGTGCAATGCAGATGGCTCTTCGCAAATCCGGCCTGAATGTTGAAGATATCGATTATGTCAACGCGCATGGCACCTCCACCATGGCGGACTTTATCGAAGTCGGCGCGGTGGAACGCCTGCTCGGTGCGCGTGCGAAGAATGTCGCCATGTCTTCCACAAAATCCGCGATTGGCCATCTGCTTGGTGCGGCGGGTGGTGTCGAGGCGATCTTCTCCATCCTCGCGATGAATGAAGGGATTGTCCCGCCGACGATCAACCTGAACGACCCGGCGGAAGACTGCGAGATCGATCTTGTGCCGAACAAGGCGCAGGAACGTAAAGTTGATGCGGTTCTTTCCAACTCCTTCGGATTTGGCGGCACCAACGCCTGCCTCGTCATGAAGCGCGTCTGACCCGGCTCGGGTGCGGATGCGATGAGGCCAGTCCTTTATACCCTGATTGCGCTTATCGTTGGCGCGGGCCTCGCCCTCGGCGGGGCGCTGGGCTACGGCTGGCATCTTTTCAAGTCGCCTGGGCCGCTGGAAACGGAGACCGTCTATGTCCTTAAAAAGGGAACAGGTCTTCGTGCTCTGGCCACGGAACTTGAGAAAAATTCCATTATAAATAATGATTTGTCGTTCATTCTTGGTGTAAGAATTGAAGAAAATGCGGCGCGGCTTCAGGCTGGGGAATATCTTGTTCCGGCCGCGATTTCCGGCATTGACCTGATGGCGCTGTTTGTCTCGGGCAAGGTGATCGAGCGACGGCTGACAATCCCCGAAGGCCTGCAAAGCCGCGAGATAAAAGCGCTGGTAGAGGCCGCCCCTGGGCTGGAGGGGGAGATTACGCGGGAGATGCCCGAAGGGGCGTTCCTGCCTGAGACTTACCAATATCGCCTTGGGGATAGCCGGGATGAACTGGTTGGGCGCATGGCGGCGGCGATGCAAGGCGCGATTGCGTCGGTCATCGCGACAACACCGCTTCCGAAGGAAATAAAAACCCCGGAAGATCTGGTCATACTTGCCTCCATCGTCGAGAAGGAAACCGCAGTTCCCGAAGAGCGGCCGCGCGTCGCCGGGGTGTTTCTCAATCGATTGCGTAAGGGGATGATGCTGCAATCGGACCCAACGGTGGTCTATGGTGTCACGCTGGGCAAGCGCGATCTTGGTCGTCCGCTCAGTAAGAAGGATCTCGCCACACCGACCGAATATAACACCTATCAGATGATGGGGCTGCCCAAGGGACCGATTGCCAATCCGGGTCTTGAAAGCCTGAGCGCCGTGTTGCAGCCCGAAGAGACAAAATATCTTTATTTCGTGGCTGATGGGACGGGCGGGCATGCTTTTTCCACCACGTTGGACAGGCATAACGACAATGTCCGCAAATGGCGCAAGCTCAACAAAAACAAGTAAAACCTCTCCACCGCCTGATTTGACACAAATAATCGCTGCCAGACGTCATTGCCGAAAATGATTAGGTAAGGAGCGGGCCCCATGGCGGTGAGTACGGATACTATACAGACGTTGCTCCGGCAGCGTCAGGACCTGCGGGAGGCCCTGCTTAACTTGCGTAAAGAGATTGCGACTCTCGATGCCTCCTCCCTTGATCTGGTGAACAAGAATATAAAGACCTCCGCCCCGCCGACTGTGGCGGCTCAGCCCGCGCCCTCGCTTGCAGTCAAACCTGCTGCCGCGGAAATTCCGTCCAAGGAGACGCCTGAACCGCCGTCTGAGCCTGAACAACAAACCGGAACGGTGGCTCCCGCGTTGGAAAAAAATACGATATCGCCAGAGGCCCCGACCCGCAAGGAGCCTGTGTTGACGGCGCCAACTGCCGCGCCACAAAAGAAGCCTGAGGCTACACCGAAGCTGGCGACGGATGAGGATCAGCAATCTGCCCCGAAAGAAGAGGCCAAAAAGGAGTCGGCCGAAAAATCGGATGTGCCCGACGATCCGCCAAAGGAAGAAGAGGGGGATCACGATGATCTAACGGAGTTGTTGGAAAAGGCGCGGGCTTTATCGGACTATTTGCTCGATCACCCATCCAAACTCCCTGCGGCGGAGCTGGGGGCGCTTGATGCCGCCATCACGGTGAGTGAGGCGGCCAATACCCCGGCGGAGAAGAAAGCCTGCTATCATACTTTGCAGGCGGCCTATCGCAAGATTTCGGCGGCAACTTTTGCGGCCTCCGGCATAAGCGGCACAACACTGCAGGATAGCGCGGCGGGGGCACCGCTCCTCTGGACGATCCCTTTTGCAATTTCCCTCCTGATCCTTATCGTCTTTCCGCTTTTGCTGCTCGCCCGGCATCTGGTCGGGGAGATGTTCACCAATGATTTCGCCGTCGACCTCATCTGGTCCTTCGGGCTTGCCGCCGCTTTTCTCTGGGGCGTGGTGGGGGCGCTTACGTTGCTCGCGCTTAATATCGCGCGGTTGGTGTATCGCCGCCGCTTCGATGGCGGGGGGCGAAGATCACCCGCCTTGCGCGGCGCTCTTGGCGGGCTGATCGGGGCGGTGGCGTTCATGATCGCCGAGATTTGGCTCCCTATGAGTGACGCGACGGCAGATTTCGCCCTTGATGCGATTGCCTTTGCGGGCGGGATGCTTTCCGCGATCCTGTTCGTCGCCTTGCAACGGATGATCAATGCCATCACGGGCTGGATTGAACCCGCGACACCCGTCAAGATCGTTAAAAAATAGCGCCGCGCGCTTGTCGCCTCCCGCGGAAGCGGATATACAGGAACGCATATCCTGTCCCTTGCGCATGAGGCCAATTTGACCATAAACAGTATGACCGGCTTTGCCCGGGCGAGCGGCTCCTTCGACGGGGTTGGCTGGCTTTGGGAAGTGAAAAGCGTCAATGGCCGGGGGCTTGAGGCACGCTGCCGCTTACCGTCGGGCTTCGACCACCTTGAGGACAAGCTACGCAAGCTGGTCAAAGCGCGATTTGAGCGCGGCAATATTAATGTTCATCTCCAGCTTGAAAGCAGAACGGCAGGTGTGGCTTATCAGGTCAATCGGGGATTTCTCGAAGAGCTGCTCACCCTCGCCGGGCATTATGTCGATGATGATCAGGCGCGTCGCCCCCGGATGGATGGCATGCTCGCGCTGCGCGGTGTGATCGAGCCGAAGGAGGATCCCGCCGCTGATGTTGATACCGATGCCTTCACGGCGTCGCTGCTCACCTCGGCGGAGGAACTGATGGAGAGTCTGGCTGCTGCACGCGCAGAAGAGGGGGCACAGCTTTTCCCGGTCCTGCTTGCGCAGCTCGATGAGATTGAGACGCTGGTCGGTCGCGCAGGCGAGATCACTAAAAGCTGGCCCGAGCGGGCCCGCGCCAAGATCAAGGCGCAGATGGCCCTGATCCTGGAGGCGGCGGAGTTGGATGCGGGACGGCTGGAACAGGAACTCGCGCTGCTCACCACCAAGGCGGACATCTCGGAGGAGATTGACAGGCTTGCGGGCCATATCGCGGCAACGCGCGAATTGCTGGAAGGTAGCACGAAAGGCAGCGTGGGGCGACGGCTTGACTTTATCTGCCAGGAATTCAACCGCGAGGCCAACACTCTGTGTTCAAAGGCCCATGACAAAGATCTCACGCAGATCGGTCTCGATCTCAAGGTGCTGGTGGATAAAATGCGCGAGCAGGTTCAGAATATTGAGTAGGAAGAGTTAAAGATGTCACCTGAAGTTGAGACAGAGGCGCTGACGCGGCGGGGGTTGATGCTGGTACTGTCCTCTCCATCGGGAGCTGGGAAAACCACCATTTCCCGCGCGCTGCTGGAAGAGGATGAGGGGCTGGTCATGTCCGTCTCTGCGACCACTCGCGCGCGCCGTCCCGGCGAAGATGAGGGCCGGGACTATTATTTTGTCGAGCCTGTCGATTTCAACCTGATGATTAATCGCGACGAACTCTTGGAATACGCAAAGGTGTTTAACCATTATTATGGCACGCCGCGCGCTCCTGTTGAGAAGGCTCTGTCAGAGGGGCATGACATCCTGTTCGATATCGACTGGCAGGGCACGCAGCAGCTCGCCCAGAAATCAGGCGATGATCTGGTGAGCATTTTCATCCTGCCGCCGTCCACCGCCGCGCTGGAAAAGCGGCTCAAGACCCGGGCGCAGGACTCTGCGGAAGTGATTGCACAGCGGATGTCCAAGGCATCGGAAGAGATCAGTCATTGGCGGGAGTATGACTATGTGGTCGTCAATAAGGATGTCGATCAATGCCTTGCCGAGGTGAAGGCGATCTTGAAGGCGGAACGGCTCCGCACCCAGCGCCGGGCGGGCCTCATCGATTTCGTCAGTCGCCTGCGCGAGGGTTACTGATCGGCGTAGACCCGCGCCAGCGCGCAGAATTCCTCCACGGTGAGTTCCTCAGCCCGGCGGGTCGGGGTGATCCCGGCTTTTTCCAGCATGTCTTCCGTCGGCTTGCCGAGGGGTTTGAGGCTGGCGCGCAGCATCTTGCGGCGCTGACCAAAGGCGGCGGCCACCACCTTCTCCAATATCTTTTGGTCGGCGGGGAAGGCGGGCGTGTCACGCGGGCGCAAGGTGACGACGGTGCTGGTCACCTTCGGAGGTGGAGTGAAGGCACGCGGCGAGATATCAAACTCCCGCTTTGTCTCGCACAGCCATTGGCAGAGGATGCTGAGGCGACCATAGGCCTTTGTACTTGGCACCGCCGTGATACGGTCGGAGACTTCCTTTTGGAACATTAAGGTGAGACTTGAGAACCGATCCCGTTTTCCCAGCCATTTGATCAGCAGCGGCGTCGCCACATTATAGGGCAGGTTGGCAATGATCTTCGCCTTGCCGTCAAACAGTGCGGTCTCTTCAATTTCCAATGCATCGTCATTCACCACTTCCAGACGGCCGGGATAGGCGTTTGAGATATCGGCCAAGGCGGGGAGGCAGCGGGTATCCTTCTCGATGGCGATGAGGCGTTTTGCGCCCGCGTCCAATATGGCGCGGGTCAGGCCGCCGGGGCCGGGACCAATCTCGATCACCGTCTTTCCCTCTAGTTTCCCGGCGCAGCGGGCAATGCGTCCGGTGAGATTGAGGTCGAGCAGGAAATTCTGCCCGAGTGATTTCTCCGCATTGAGGCCATATCGCGCGATCACTTCACGCAGCGGGGGAGGGCGTCGCCCTCAGTCATTATTTTTGTCGGTCATCGCCGCCGCCATATGCATTGCCGCGATCAGGCTTGCCGGATTTGCAAGGCCTTTGCCGGCGATATCCTCCGCGGTGCCATGGTCGGGCGAGGTGCGGATGAAGGACAGGCCAAGCGTGACATTGACCCCGCCATCGAAATCGAGGGTCTTGATCGGGATCAGCGCCTGATCATGATACATGCAGATCGCCGCGTCATATTTTTCCCTCGCTGCTGCATGGAACATGCTGTCCGCCGCATAAGGCCCGGTAATATTCATCCCGTTCGTGCAGAGCTTATCTATCAGGGGGCGGAGAAGCATTTCCTCCTCGTCTCCGATGCTGCCATCCTCCCCTGCATGGGGGTTTAGCCCGGCAATCGCAAGGCGCGGATTTTCAAGCCCGAAACGACTTTTTAGGTCCGCATGGGTGGTTTCGATCACACGGGTGAGCAGATCGGCGCTTAGCTTCGCGGGCACCTCCCGGATCGGGATATGGACTGTCGCGGGCACGACTTTCAGCTTCGGACAGGCGAGCATCATCACCGACTGGCCCGGCCGCTCATCAAGTGCGGCGAGATATTCCGTATGGCCCGGATGGGTAAAGCCTGCCTCATACAGTCGCTTTTTATGGATCGGGTTGGTGACGAGGGCATGGACTTGCCGGTTCCTGCAAAGCTCGGTGCCGAGGCGAATGGCCTCAATCGTTTGCTCCGCGTCATTGAGTGTCGGATCAAGCGGGAGGAGCGGGAGTGCACCCGAAAAAACGCCGCGCGCTTCCTCCGGTGATGTGATCTCGGCCAGCGGCACTTTAGGCTCGAACGTTTCAAGCTGCGCCGCGATAACCTCCCGTCCGCCGATCAGGAAAAAGGGCGAGAGCCGTTCTTCCTTGCGGAGAGACCAGGCTTTCGCCGTAACCTCGATGCCGATCCCGTTGGGGTCGCCCATGGTGACGGCAAGGAGAGGCACATCGGTCATGATCTCACCGTCGCGCGCCTAGCGGGTCTCAATGGTCGCGGCATTATGGATATCCTGCAGATAGCCGCGTGCCCGGTTCTCGGCCCGGCGGATCAGGATTTCCTTTCGGATCTCGTTGGGGTCGTTGCTGCGTGCCTGCGGATCATCGCGGTCACAAACAACGAAAATGCGATAAAGATCTTCGTCCTGATAAGGTTCACTGACATCCCCTGTATCCATGTCTTTCAGGATTTCCTTGATATGATCCGGCATGTCACCGAGGCGCAAGCGACCGATATTCCCGCTATCAGAACTGTTCAATTCCGTCAGCAGATCAGGGAGCTGCTCGCATCCTTCGATCACGTTGCTGATGGCGGAGGCGAGATTTTTCTGCGTTGCGGCGTCCGAATTTTCTCCGCTGCCAGCCGGAACGACGATTTGCGTGATATCGAAGGTCACGTCATCAGGGTCGGTATCCAGAATTTTGCGGGATTGCTGTACCAGCAGGATATAATATCCATCGGTCGTGCGTATCGGATCAGAGACTTCCCCCGGGCGTAAGCTGGGAAGAACAGCTGCAATTTCTGGTGGGACTTCATCTTCCAGCACCCATCCGATCGACCCCCCGGAGGCGGCTGTTGCGCCCTGACTGATCTGAGCGGCGGCGCGCTGAAACGAGGCGCCGGACCGAAGCTGAGAAACAAGGTCGGCAACCGCATTGCGGACCTGAGTTTCGGGCGTGTTGGACTCAACAGGCAGATATATCTCGCTGAGCAGATATTCGCTCTTGCCCTTGTTATTTTCCAGCCGCTGTTGCACGGACTCCACTTCCTCATCCGAAATGGTAATGCGGGTCATGATCCGTTCCTGGATTACCCGGTTCCATGTCAGGTTGGCGCGAACCTGCGCCAGAATGGTCTCGATATCAACATTGCCCTGCTGGAGCATCCGGTCTATCTGGCCCGGTTCCATGCCATTGTTTTTCTCAAGGAAAGAAATCGCTTCAAACACCTGTTCATCGCTAACGGAAATATTGAACCGCGCGGCTTCCTGCATCTTCAACCGGTCGTCAATCAGCCGCGCCACGGTCGGGTTGATGAGCTGCTGGCGGGTTTCTTGTGTGTCGGGAAAGCCGGAGAGCAAAATTGTAAGCGCAATTCGCTGGTTCAGGTCATAGCCGGAAATGATCTCGTCATTAACGATAGCGACAATTTTCTGCACATCCTGCGCCAGAACTGTCGTCATGACAAACAACATAGCCATGCCTGCGAGCAGGGAGCTTTTCAACATTTGACGGATTAGCATTCTTAAAAATCTTTACGTGTTCTTACAAAAATATTCCGCCACTTTATGCAGCTAGGACATAGAATAACCTGTTCCGACCCTAGTTGAAAGGCAGCAGTCTGAATTTGACGCTGACCCGGGTTTCCGGCTCGACATCCCGGTCACGTGTGAAAGAACGTTTTGCTTCCAGTGCAAACCCGAAACATTCATCCAGATATTCAAAACCGAGTGTCCCGTCAATGGAATTACCGCTGTTGACGAGATTGCGCCGATAGCTGCCATAAACGCTCCAGAAATCGGCGACTTTTGTCTTGCCTTCGACATAGATTTCCTCGCGTTTGTCCTGTGTCAGACCATTGGGATCATCGCGCAGGTAAACATAGCCAAGGTTGAACCAGTTGTCCGTTGTGCCCAACGCCATGGTCACCTCGTTCCGGGCAAGATAGAGGCTGTCATGATCGAGACGTACACGGTTCACGAATTGCAGATAATCGGCGGGGCGGATTTCAAGACGGGCGACATAATCTGAGAACTGATCTTCCAGACCGGTGCCGTTGGCAAAGCCGGTGTTGTCGCTGAAATTATAGCTCTGCCCGAACAGGAAGGTGGTGTACCCACCGGAGGCCCCATAGACCCCCATGTTGATGCCGTAGTTAACACGGCCACCGGTTTCTACTTCGTCGAGACCAGCATAACGGTTGGAGCCGAACAGGTTGGTATCGTCAAATTCAAAGCTGAGGCTATCCTCGTTCGGGGTGTCTTTATCCCCAATTACATCGGACCAGACTGCCTCGACAATTGGTTCGACCAGTTGGCGAATGGAGCCGGACTGGCGGACAAAGGGATAGCGCCATTCAATTGAGGCGGAGGGGACAACGCGGCCATAGAAGTCATTCTGGTCCGTCGCGCTGGAGGGATCATCCGGATTGGCGAGGATATCATGAGCATAATAAAGATCACCGCGGAGCGACGTATCGAAGGTGATGACCATGGCCGTTCGCCGTGGTGTAGGGAACGTGATATCCGCCCTCCAGCGAGAAGCGGTCAGTGTCTTGCCCATCGGTCCGGTATATCGCAAGGGCATCGGCATCGGCGCTGAACCGGCCACCAAAGGAATTAGGCTCACCAACATAGGAATAGTTCCACCAGGCGGGCACAACCGGGGTCTCGCCCGAGACATCTTCTTCAGTCAGCCCCTGAAAACTATAGGCGCTAAGGAGCGAGAAATTTCGGCCCCGTTGTCCTTGCAGATAGACGGTGGAGGTCAAGGTGTCATTATCGCTGATGTCGTATTTATCGAGATAGGTATCGTTAGTCGTACGGAAAACATCGAAGCCCCAAATCCAGGCATCATCAATTTTGAACTGGCCGTCGCCGCGAATATGTCCCTGAAACTCGTCATCCCCGGTCTCAATATTGTTATCGTCCACTTCCTCGACATAGGTGAGGGAGCCGTCAATCTTGAAGTTGCCGCTCTCGACCGCCTGACGATATTCCGCCGCCATCTGCAACCCTTCCTTGGTGGTCAGTGTCGGCGTAACGGTCAGGTCTTTGTCTTCGGAAATGACATAGTAATAGGGAATGCTGATGCCATAGCCGAGGGTGGATGAATCAAACACTGTGGGCGCGAGGAAGCCGCTCTCGCGATCGACTGTCGGATCGGGATGCGAGAAATAGGGGGTATAGGCAATCGGTACGCCGAAGAATTCCAGAAAAGCGTTGCGATAGGTGATGGTTTTTTCCGACCGGTCATGAATAACCTTTTCGGATTTGATCTGCCAGATCGGCGCGCGCTCCGGATCCTCGCGGCAGGGCTCACAGCTTGTAAAAACAGCCTTTGTCATGACTGTTCGGTTTTCATTCTCACGCACCGCGTCATGGGCGGCGAGGCGGGAATTATCGGTGAAGAGGAGCTTGAAATCCCGGATCGCCCCGGTTTTGAGTTCGTTCTCAAGCTCCATATTATCCGCAAACAGGACGTTGCCCGTCGGGTCCACCAGAACGACATTCCCGTCTGCCCGGACCGTATCAGTGGCAATGTCATAAATCAGTCTGTCGGATTTCAAAATGCGATCACCCTGCACAATCTCGACGTTGCCGGTGGCTTCGACCCGTTGCTCGGCGTTGAAATACGTCACCTCATCCGCGCTGAGGAGGGCTTCCTTGGAAAGATCGAGCTCGTCCGACGGCGCTTCCTGCCCGACGGCGACGCTGATCGGGGCGGGTAGCAGCAGAAGCGCTGCAAGGGAAAGAGGCATCATCCGCCGCATTTTCTAGCCATCCTCCAGGTGAAACATCATGGCCAGCCCGAACAAGGTGATGGCCACGGCGGGAATCCAGGCGGAGAAAATGATTGGCAGACTCCCCGACAATCCCAACGCATAGATAATATCCGTCATGAAATAAAATACAAAGCCGGTGGTAATGCCGCCGAGCACCATCAGCACGGTGCGACCCTGCCGCAAGGTACGCAACGAGAAGGTCGCGGCGACCAGCACCATGGCCAGCATCAGGATCGGTCCCGCCATCAGGCTGTACCAATGCAGACGGTGGCGATCACCAGAAAAACCGGCGAGTTCCAATGTCTCGATAAAACCGGGGAGGTCCCAGAACGAGAGCGTCGCCGGGGAGGCAAAGCTTTCCTGAATTTGCAGGACCGTAAGTGTTGTCGGCAGTTCCAGTTTGTCGCGCCGCTCCGCCGGTTTGTTGGGGCCGGTGATCACGACATTATCGAGTTCCCAGTATCCCGGATGGAGCCGTGCCTGATCGGCATCGATCCGGCCGGTAAACTGGTCTTCTGGGTCATATTCGAAAATGATGACGTCCGTCAGGTCGAGACCGCGGTTGATGGCTCCGCGCGCATGAATGACCGACAAGCCGTCCTCGTCCAACTGCCTGAGCCAGAGATCGTTGGTGGAGAGGGTCAGCAGGTTCGATTTCGTCTCGAAATACTTCGCCTCCATCCGGTCGTTACGGGCTTGCATCTCGGCGGCGATGGGATTGATCACGGTCAGGACCAGCAAACCGACGATGAAGGCAATGAAGAGGGAGGGGAAGAGAAACTGCCAGACGGACACCCCGGTTGCGCGGATGACGGTGAGTTCGCTGGATTTCGACAGACGGAAGAAGGTCAGCATACCTCCGAACAGCGCGATAAAAGGCAGCAGTTTCAGCGCCAATGTCGGAATGCGCAGCAGCACCATCTCCAGCAGGATGAAGATCGTGATATCGCCGCGATCACCGCCCCGGCGCAATGCCTCGATAAAATCGGCGAGGAACACAATAGTCATCAGCAGGCCGAAAATAACGGCGACATTCTTGATGAACTGCTTGGCAAGGTAGATGGAAAGCGTTTCAGGTAACAACATCAACCGGGCTCCCCACTGGGCAAGCTATCCGGCGGCGCTTTGCTGTCAAGGAATGGCACCCGCCCGCCGCTGGCGAGATAGGCCGCCCCGAGCGAGACAATAACGGGGAGCAAATAGAGGGTGGTTGTGACCAGTACCGGCTGCACGGTCGCCCGGAACAGCGCCATCGCCCCGATCAACAGCAGCACCCCGACAGCGGCGGCAATGGTCATGCGTGTCGCCCGGCCCCGGCGGGTAAATTCCCCGCCCATCACCCCGGCAAGCGCAATCATGACAAGCGCCACTGCATAGAGTGGCAGCACGATGCGCTGGTTAAGTTCCGCCGTCAGCTTGTGCATTTCCTGCGTAACTCGCTCACTGTCTTCCGGTTTAACCAGCTCCCAGATATAGCGATGTTCCGGCGAGAGCCAGCGGGCGCCGCTCTTCTTCTCGAACTGGCTGATATCGAGGGTATATTGATCGAAATAGAGCAGGCTGAGCTTGGCATCCTCTTTCGAGACTTCCTGCAAGTTCCCGGCGTTCATGATAAAACGCGGACCTTCCTCGGTCTTCACGAAGGCCCCGCGCTCGGCCATATAGGTCACGGGTTTTTCCGGTACCCGCTCGTCATGCACCAGAATACCCAGCATCTCGCCCGCAGGTGTTTTTTCACGGATATAGACGGTTACGCCATCGGTGAGGGTGTTGAACACGCCCTCGCGCAGCACCACAGCGGCAAGGCTGTCCTGCCAGGCAACCCGCAGTTCAGTCACTGTCCGGTTGCCGTAGGGCACAAGGATAAACCCAAGAAAATACATCACCAGCGCAACAATCAGCGCGAGATAAATCGCGGGCTTTATGAGTGCCGATTTGCTGAGGCCCGCCGCCCACATCACGATCAATTCGCTGTCTGAATACAGCTTATTAAAGGCGAACAGGGTTCCGAAGAAAAGGCCGAGCAGCAAGGTGTAACGGAGGATCTCCGGCAGCAGCAGCAGCGAGAGATAGAGGAAGGTCGAAACCGGCAAACCGTTAATCAGCTTTTCGACGAACTTGAGCGACTGAGACAGCCAAATCACCCCGGTCAACGAAAAGGTTATGAAGAGCATGGGAACGGCCAATTGCTTCATAATATAACGGTTAATATTTTTCATGGGGGGAGTATAGCGATAGTTTTGCTTGTTGCCAGTCAGGAAAGGACGCGCTATGAAAAATATTACGCATACATAGTTGATGACGCTCGGTATTGCTGAGTCAAATTCTAAAAACAATAGGAATTTTCCATGAAGTTCGCATTTTCTGAAATCTCCCTCCCCAAACGCGGGTCACTCGCCGTCGCGATTTATGCCGACAATGCCTTCTCCCCAACGGCAGAGGATGTGGACAAGAAAACAGGCGGCGCGCTCACCCGGGCGCTGGAAACCAGCCGGTTCAAGGGCAAGAAAGGCGACTTTCTGGAAATCATGGCACCGAACGGTCTGGAAGTTTCCCGCGTGATCCTGTTCGGCCTTGGCGAGGTGGAAAAGCTGGGTCAGACCGATATGGAAGCATTGGGCGGATCGCTGGTGAAGCGTCTGAACACGTCCGGCGCACGGAGTGTGACGGTCATCCTTGATGAGTTGAACGCCGATGAGATCAAGACGAACGAGGCGGCGGCCTCTGTCGCGGCGGGCGCAATGATGGGTTCCTATCGGTTCCAGAAATACAAGACCGATATCGATGACGCGAAGGAGCCGACGCTCACGCGAATGACTGTGTCCTGCAAGGGCTCGGCGACCGCGCGTAAAGCCTTCGCCGATCAGGAAGCGCTGGTCGAGGGGGTCTTTCTCACCCGCGATCTGGTGAGCGAGCCGGCGAACACGCTCTATCCGCAAAGCTTCGCCGATCGCTGCCTTGAGCTTACCGACATGGGCGTTCATGTGGAAATTCTCGATGAGGCGAAGATGGAGCGGCTCGGCATGGGCGCGCTGCTCGGTGTGGGGCAGGGCTCCCGCCGCGACAGCCGCATGGTCATCATGCAGTGGAATGGCGCAACCGGCAAGAAAGCCAACCGCAAGCCGCTCGCCTTCGTCGGCAAGGGTGTTTGCTTTGATACTGGCGGCATCTCGCTGAAACCCGGCCCCGGCATGGAAGAAATGAAGTGGGATATGGGCGGCGCGGGCACGGTCACCGGCCTGATGAAGGCGCTGGCGGGTCGTAAGGCCAAGGTCAACGTGGTCGGTGTCATCGGCCTCGTCGAGAATATGCCAGACGGCAATGCTCAGCGGCCGGGCGATATCGTCACCTCCATGTCCGGGCAGACGATCGAGATTTTGAACACCGACGCGGAGGGCCGCCTCGTGCTTGCCGATGCGCTCTGGTACACGCAGGACCGGTTCAAGCCGGAATTCATGGTTGATCTTGCGACGCTGACCGGCGCCATCATCATCGCGCTCGGCCATGAAAACGCCGGGTTGTTCTCCAACAGTGACGAGCTTTCCGAGCAGATTTTTGAGGCCGGCAAGGCCGTGGGCGAGGGGTCTGGCGCTTTCCTCTATCCGACGCCTATGCCAAACAGACGAAATCGCCGATTGCGGATTTGCAGAATATCGGTACCGGCGGGCGCGGCGCGGGCTCCATCGTCGCCGCCGAGTTCCTGCAAAAATTCGTCAACGACGTGCCGTGGGTCCATCTCGATATCGCCGGCATGGCCTGGTCGAAGGCCGACAAGCCGACGGTGCCAAAGGGCGGCACGGGCTATGGCGTCCGCCTGCTCGACAAGTTCGTGCGGGATAATTACGAGGGCAAATAGAGCTCCGTGACCGAGGTCAGCTTCTATCACCTGCAATCGGACCCGATCGAGCGGGCGCTCCCGCGTCTGCTCGAAAAGGTGACGGAGCGCGGCTTTCGTGTGATTGTGCGCGGGGTGACGGAGGAACGGCTGGAGATACTGGATGAGAGCCTCTGGACCTACCGGGGCGAGAGTTTCCTGCCCCATGCGCGCGACGAGTCCGGCCTCGATCCCGCGGCGCAGCCGATCCTGCTCACCCTCTCGGGCGAGGGGAATGCCAATGCCGCCACCGTCCTCGTCCTGACCGAGGATGCCGCGGCGGACGACCTCACAAAATTTGAGCGTTGCCTCTATATGTTCGACGGCAATGACGAGTTCGCGCTAACGGCGGCCCGCACCCGCTGGAAAGCCTTCAAGGAGGGCGACATTCCTGTCAGCTACTATCAGCAGACAGAGGCGGGGTGGGAGAAAAAGGCGTGAGGGGGCATTGATGACATGATAGAGCCGCTTAAAAATTCCACTCCCATCATTTCAAGCACGAACTTACTCTGAGCCTGCCATAAGCGCCGTTTCTGGCAGCCTTTGGCAGGATCATGATCGCCTAATCAATCGTCCGTCGGTACCGAATGGGGCAACTGGCGCGTACTACCGGCGAGAATCTCTGCCATCAGCGTCTGAGCATCGGGTTTCTGATACTTTACAAACGGTTCCTTGGCGTCCGGAGCATGGCACATGCCGATCGCTTTCCAATAGTCGGCGACCGTGCATTCCTGCAGCCACCCGTCAAAGCACATAGTTGTTCCCTGCGGGTAATACCCGCCCTGATATAGGCATGCAGCGGATGCCGGACCCGCCGCCAACCCGGAAAGCACAATTGCGACAGCAGCTACCTTTTGCATCGTCCGTATCTCCCGTAAATATAGTTACATCTAATTTGATATTTCTCATATGCTCTTCTAATAATATTCAAACATAGGTCAACTCAGGCACTGATGGAAGCACTTTCGCTCTGCGGCCATCCGACAGCTTCCTGCCCCTTGGGTGCGCCACCGAGGGCGTTGACGCGAGCGCGCAGCGGAAATTCTCCCCCTCCCACCATTTCAAGCACGAACTCGTCCTCTTCGCCTTCTTCGCCTATTTCGAGCTTATTTCCTCACTGGGGATTAAGGGACAGATTTAGGGGGAGTGAGGGGGTAAAGGCCAGCGTCTGGAGGCGGAGACGGGCCTGCATTACAACTACTTCCGCGACTATGATCCCACGACAGGCCGCTACCTGCAATCCGACCCCATCGGCCTTAAAGGCGGTATCAATACCTACGGCTACGTCAGCGGTAATCCGGTGAATTATGTCGATCCGACGGGGGAAATTCCGGTACCTGTTGTCCTTGGATTGGTCGGGGCCGGATCAAACCTGGCGGTTCAGCTCTATATCAACGATGGCAATTGGGATTGCGTAAACTGGTATGATGTTGCCTACTGGGGAGCTTTCGGAGCGACTGTGGGTATTTCTGGAGTTGCAGCAGAACTATATAACGTGAGTTATGCGGCGGCCGTCAATCGCACGCATAAAATGTACCAGTCCATCAAGAAAACGACTGAACAGCCAAATGCGGAAAAGGCTCCTGATTTTGTCGTTTCTTCGGATGGAACAGCGTTTCCAGTTCCAAAAGGCGCTAGAGGGCCAAAGCCAAGTTTTAATAAAAGCGGAGATTTGACGGGCATTAAATATACTGGTGGCAAAGATGGCTCAAATGGGCAGGTGGAAACAATGCGAATAATGAACCCGACGCCAGCACGAGGACGAAGCCCCGGATATCCAAAAGGCTATGTTAAATATGCCAACAAGCAAGGACAAGGCGTCGACCCTTACACGGGCAGAACGCTTCCAAATAAATCTGTTCATTTTCCAATTAATTAGGAGAATATTATTATCATGGCGCACTTACCGATTTTGGAAAACCTGACGGTGAAAAAAACTTTAAAAATTCACGATTACATTCAGATATATTTCACAGATGATGGAATTCTTAATATTTACAATAATTATAGTACTCAAGGAGGTGATTTGACTTCGTTGCAAGGCGCAAAAATTAAGTCTGCTGAAGAGCTTGCTGATAGAATTCGATTATTATTTGACAATGGGTGTGAGTTGTCAGTTGGCATGAATGACAACGATTATGTCGGACCGGAAGCTATGGAATTTATTGAAAATAAAAGTAAGGATTCGGTTGTCTGGAATTAGACGGTAGTTAAATAATCACGTTTTATGGAAGTCATTCTAAATAGACTATGTTGGTGGATGCGATCTGGTTTGAGGTGATCGACGATCTGCCCTCGGTGTTTGCGGATTCCATTAAGCTGGTCACCAACGATGGGGAGGATGTTGCTTATGTCCATGCCGATCATCTGGGCGCGCCGCAGAAGATGACGGATGCGGACCGGAGCCTTGTCTGGGATGCGAGCTTCTTGCCCTTCGGCGAGGAGGACAGCCTTATCGGCTCCGCCGCCAACGATAACCGCCCTCAAGCCGCGCCTTCTGCCTCAAGTTCTTCGGTGAGGGCGAGCCATTTTTCCTCGGTTTGGGCGAGGTCTGATTTCAGGCGGCCGATCTGGTCGGTGAGTTTGGCCTGATGCGCCGGGCCCTTGTCGTAGGTGGCGGGGTCGGCGAGTTCGGCTTCGAGCTTTTTCTGCTGCGTGTTCAGCTCCTGCATCGCCTTTTCAAGGCGGGTAACTTCTTTTCGCTTCGGCGCGAGGGCGGCACGGGCAGCGGCGCGCGCCTTTCGCGCCTCTTTCCCGGATAGCTTCGGCTGGCCCGGCGCGGTGTCATTCTTGCGGCCGTTGCTGCCACCGCGCGCGGCGTCGAGCACTTCCTTCTTGTAATCCTCGATATCGCCATCATAGGCATGCACGCCGCCATCCTTCACCAGCCAGAGCCGGTCGGCGACGAGGCTGACGAGATGCGGGTCATGGCTGATGAGCAGGACCGCGCCCTCATATTCATTGAGGCCCTGGATCAGCGCCTCCCGACTATCGACGTCAAGATGGTTGGTCGGCTCGTCGAGGATAAGCAGATGCGGCTTTTCCTCCGCGATCAGGCAGAAGTTGAGCCGTGCCTTCTCGCCGCCCGAAAGCTGCTTTACCGCGGTGTCGGTCTTCTGACGCGAAAAGCCGAACTGGCCGAGACGGGCGCGCACCTTTGACTCTTGCGCATTCTCCATCTTCGCGGCGAGATGCTGGTAGGCGGTCTCATTCTCATGCATTTCGTCGAGCTGATGCTGCGCGAAGAAGCCGATTTTCAGCTTGTTCGATTTCTGCATAATCCCGGTTTCGGGTTGCAGCCGGTTGGCGAGCAATTTCGCGAAGGTCGACTTGCCGTTGCCGTTGGAGCCCAGCAGCGCGATGCGGTCATCCATGTCGATGCGCAGGTCAAGGCCGCGCAGGACTGGCTTTCCGGGCTCATAACCGACGGCGCAATGCTCCATCGTGATAATGGGGGAGGAAAGTGGCTCCGGCGCGTGGAAGGTCAGGCTTGCCGTATGTTCATCGACAATGCCGACGACGGGCTTCATCTTCTCCAGCATCTTCACGCGGCTCTGCGCCTGTCGTGCCTTTGACGCCTTGGCGCGGAAGCGATCAACAAAGCTCTGCAGGTGCTTGCGCTGCGTTTCCTGCTTGCGGGCCATGCCGGCGAGGAGCTCCATCTGCTCGCGGCGGGTTTTCTCGAAGAAGTCGTAGTTGCCGGTATATTTAACGAGCTTCATCTGGTCGAGATGGGCAATCTCCGTCACCACGTTATTGAGCAAGTCCTTGTCATGACTGATGATGACGAGGGTGCGCTGATACCCGCGGAGGAAATTCTCCAGCCACAGGGTGGCCTCCAAATCGAGATAGTTGCTCGGCTCATCAAGGAGGAGCAGGTCGGGTTCCGCAAACAGCGTGCCCGCGAGCGCGACACGCGTCCGCCAACCGCCGGAGAAGGAGGAGCAGGAGCGCTGCTGCGCCTCATGATCGAAGCCAAGGCCAGCGAGGATTTTTGCCGCCCGTGCCTCCGCCGTGTGGGCGTCGATATCGGCAAGGCGGGTGTGGATCTCGGCGATGCGCATGCCATCGGTGGCGGTCTCCGCCTCCTTCATCAGGCGCGCCCGCTCGACATCGGCGGCGAGTACGGCCTCGATCAGGCTTTCCGGACCGCCCGGCGCTTCCTGCGGCAGGACACCAAGGCGCGCACCATTGCGCAGCTCTATCGTGCCGCCATCCTGCTGGATTTCATGGGTGATCATCTTGAGCAGCGTTGACTTGCCGGTGCCGTTGCGTCCGATCAGGCCAAATTTATGCCCGACCGGAATATGCAGCGAGGCATTTTCCAGCAGTGTACGTCCGGCGATGCGGTATGTCAGATCTTTGATTTGAAGCATGGGGCACTCTCTAACAGAAAGCGCGCCCGCCCGAAAGCCGGAAAATCGCCTATAGACGCGAATTCGGAGCGTTCTTCTTGACATGCAGGTAAATACCTGCATATTATTCATCCCAAGGAGTAGAGTATGGATGATGACAAGACATTCAAGGCGCTGGGCGATCCATCCCGCAGGAAACTGCTGGATCTGCTCTGCGAGAAGAATGGCCAGACACTCGGGCAGCTGTGCGAGCATATGGACATGAAACGCCAGTCGGTGACGCAGCATATCGGGCTGCTGGAGGAGGCTAATCTTGTCTCAACGGTAAAGCGGGGGCGGGAGAAGCTTCATTTCCTCAACCCGGTGCCGCTGCAGACCATCTATGAACGCTGGATACGAAAATTCGAGCAGCAGCGCCTCGCCCTGCTGCATGACCTGAAAACCGAACTGGAAGGAGAGACTGATGACTAAGGAAAAGACGACTTTTGTATATGTGACTTTTATCCGCGCGACGCCCGAAAAGATATTCGAGGCGATTACCCGGCCCGAGATTGCCGCCCGCTACTGGGGCCATGAGAATGTCTCCGACTGGAAGGTCGGCTCCAAATGGGAGCATGTCCGCGACAATGACGAGCGCAAGGTCAATATTGCGGGCAACGTGCTTGAGGTCGACGCGCCCAACCGCCTCGTAATCAGCTGGTCGGACCCGTCCGAATATGACCTCCCGGAGAAACACAGCCGCGTCACCTTCGACCTGGTGCCGTATGAGGATATGGTGAAGCTGACCGTCACCCATGACGAACTGGAAGCCGGCAGCGGCATGGCAGCCGGAATCAGCAAGGGCTGGCCGCTCGTGCTCTCCAGCCTCAAGTCCTATCTGGAAACAGATGAGCCGATCGATGTCTTCGCTGAGCCCTGCGCCACCGGTGCGGCGGCGTAAGGCCGTCATTCTGAACGGATTATATCATGACGGAAAAAACACTATTCCGGCGGCTGCGCCTGCGGGGCGGTGCGCTACGAAACCGACAGCGCCCCGGTATTTGAACTTCATTGCCAATGCCATCATTGTCAACGCGGTAGCGGGACGGGGCACAGTTCCCTCCTGAACTTCCCGGACCGCAGCGCGGTTCAACTCGGAGGGAAGATGGCGGAATGGCGGATGCTGGGCGACTGGGTGACGTCATAGCGCTGCAATCAGGGCCGGACGGGAGAGGGAATTCCGTCCGGTTCTCTCTATTTACTGTACGACTGACTGGAATTGTGTATATAAATAAAGCATATCATTTCACTCCGTCTATAAGTTCTCCTGATGCGCCAACCAAAGATCCTGACGACAATCCAGTCCTATAGCTGGTCCATATTTGTATCCGATTTACTTGCGGGCGCGACCGTTGCCATGGTTGCCTTGCCGCTCAGCCTTGCGATTGCAATCGCATCCGGGGCGGACCCGGCGAAGGGCATTGTGACCGCCATCGTTGCGGGGTTCCTGATATCTCTACTGGGCGGGAGCCGGGTGCAGATCGGTGGGCCGACAGGTGCCTTTATCGTCGTAGTTTTTGGGGTGATTGCCGAGCATGGTTATGACGGCCTCGTTCTGGCGACCTTTATGGCGGGCATAATTCTGCTCATAGCGGGTTACTTTCGAGCCGGAAACCTGATTGCGTTCGTGCCGGAGGCGGTGGTGAACGGCTTTACCATCGGGATCGGCGTTATTATCGCTACGAGCCAGCTCAAGGATTTCCTGGGTTTGTCGGTGGTAGAAGATCCGGCTGACTTTCTGGAGAAAATCCCGGCACTCTGGGAAGTGCGGGAGACATTCAGTCTGGCGACCTTTGCCGTCGCGATCGTGACGCTTGTTCTGATTGTTTTTCTGCGCCGGGTTGCGCCGCGTTTTCCGGGGCTGATCGTCGCCGTGGGGGTTGGCTCGGCTCTGGTGGTGTTCATGAATTTACCGGTGGATACGCTCGGCTCCCGCTTTGGGGAGTTGCCAAGCCAGTTGCCCTGGCCGGAATTACCGGATTTTTCCGTCTCGCGGATTATCGAACTGCTTCCCTCTGCCTTTATCATTGCCTTTCTGGCGGCGGTTGAATCGCTGCTCTCCGCCATGGTTGCGGACAAAATGATCGAGGGACATCACAGGCCGAATGCCGAGCTCTCCGCGCAGGGTGCCGCCAATATTGCGTCGGCGCTGTTCACGGGCCTTCCGGCAACCGGCGCGATTGCGCGGACGGCAACGAATATCAAGGCGGGCGGTAAAACGCCAGTGGCGGGGATCATCCATGCGGCCGTCATATTGCTGGTGATGCTGCTCGCGGCGCCGCTTGCAAGCTATCTTGCGATGCCAGCTCTTGCCGCGCTTTTGATCGTTACCGCCTGGAACATGACCGAGCCGCATAAATGGGGCGAGTATTTGCGCGGGCGAAAGAGTGACATCTTTCTTTTGTTTCTGACCCTTATCCTGACCGTTGTCGTCGATTTGACTGTGGCCATTGGCGCCGGGGTCTCCATCGGCCTGGCCCTGCGGTTTAGTCGACGCAAATCCGTGGAAAGCGACTGGACCCCACCGGACAGGTAAAATACGGCAAAACCCATCAAACGCCTTGCCGCCTGCGCGCGGGAGCGCTATAAGGCGCGGAAATATTCCTTCGTCCCCTATATTTAAGGTGAGTGACCCAATGGCTATTGAACGTACTTTCTCCATCATTAAACCCGATGCAACCCGCCGCAACCTGACCGGCAAGATCAACGCCAAGCTGGAAGAAGCCGGCCTTAAGATCGTCGCGCAGAAGCGCATTCGCATGACCCGCGAAAATGCCGAGACTTTCTACAGCGTTCATAAAGAGCGTCCGTTTTTTGGTGAGCTGTGCGATTTCATGGTGTCCGGCCCGGTTGTTGTTCAGGTTCTGGAAGGTGAAAACGCCATCATGAAGAACCGCGAAGTCATGGGTGCAACGAACCCCGCCGATGCGGATGAAGGCACAATCCGCAAGGAATTCGCCGAAAGCATCGAAGCCAACTCCGTGCATGGCTCCGACAGCCATGCCAACGCCGCGATTGAGATTTCCTATTTCTTCTCTGGCTCCGAAATCCACGCTTAAGCGAGACACCAACCCAAAGAAAAGGCCCGCTGATCAGCGGGCCTTTTTTGCGTCTGTATACTGGCCGTTATTTCTCGCCGCTGACTGCCTCGGATTTCTCGAGGAAGGTGACGGTGTCGGGCAAATCGCGCGGGTTCTCGCTATGCTTGAGATGGCCGTCGATCTTCGCGCCGGGCTCAATGCTGAGGGAGGCATGGACAATGTCGCCCCGGATTGTTGCGGTTGAGGTCACGGTGATTTCCTCTCCGCGCAAGCTTCCGTTCACCGCACCGCGAATGATCAGGGTGCCTGCGTTGATATCTCCGTTAATCTCGGCATTCTGGCCGATAGTCAGGGTCTTTGCCTGCACATTGCCACTGACCTGTCCATCGATCTGGATTTCCCCTTCGGAAAAGAGGTTCCCCTCAATATTGAGGTTTTCCGCGATGATCGAGGGCATGGCGTTGGATTTGGCGGATTTCGTATCGGTTTTGCTGTTACCGGAAAACATGGAATAACCTCTTTCGCAGAATTAGTCGGCGGCGGCTTTCTCAAGCTTCGGCGTTGCTTTGAACGCATATCGACCGGCCTTGATAAAGTTTGCCGGGTCCTGATGCTCGCCTTCATAGATGACTTCATAATGGACATGACGGCCGGTGCTTCGACCGGTTGATCCCATCACGCCAATTTCGGTTCGGTATTCGATCTTGTCGCCCTTCTTGACGAGCGCCTTCTTCAAATGGCCATAGCGCGTCTTGAAACCGAGCCCGTGGTCGATGGTGACCATGGTGCCATAGGCGCCGTTCTTGCCCGCGAAGGTGACAACACCTGGTGCGGTGGCCAGAATTTTTGAATTTTTCGGCCCCGCGATATCAACGCCGGAATGAAAGGCGGTGCGCTTGGTCATCGGATCCCGCCGCTTGCCGAAGCTCGATGTGATATAGCCGACATCCACAGGCCGGGCGAGGGGGAGTTGCTTGAGCAAAGTCTGCAGGGATTCCCAGCGGGCGAGGCTCGCCTCCATCTTCTGGGTCTGGGCGTAGAAGTCCTGCTCCGTTTCCAGTAGCTTGACGCCGGGCACAGCGGCCACAAATGGCCCGCCTAGGCCGGCCTCTGCATCGTTGTGGCCGAGGAGTTTTTCGGGGTCAAGGCCCGTGAGGACAATAATCTCGCGCAGTGCCATCACGCTTTCATTCGTGCGGTCGTGAATGCGGCCGATCAGGTCCTTGTTCTCGCTCGAAATTTTTGTCAGGCGGGAGCGCAGCTCGCTCACTTCGGCGTTCAGTTTACCTTCGGAGTGAACGCGGCTGTTGAATTCATTTTTCAGGCTGGCAAATTCAGTGCGGGTGTGCTCCAGCTCCTTGTAAATCTCGTCCTTTGTCGAGGCATAGAGATTGACCAGCCCCCGGAGGGAGGCGATCCGTGAATGGGTCTTCTCGCGGTCAGTATCGGCCTCATCGCGCTGACGGGCGGTCTGGAACAGCGCCTTGTTCAGCTGCATTATCTCCAGTTCAAGCTGTTCGCGCCGGGCGTTAGTGCTGTGCAGGCTCTCACCGAGGGTGCGGATGCGATCTTCCAGCGATTTCTTTTGTGTTTTGTCGCCTGCTTTACTTGAGGCAAATTCCAGTGCCTGCTCAACGATCTGACGGTCGGCCAGCACATCCTCAAGGCGGGCATATTGCTGATCCAGCTCGTTTTGGGTCGCAATGATTTTCGATTGCGCCAATTCGAAATCGGAGGAGACTGAGTTGAAGTCAGATTGTAAGGAGAGGAGGGTCGCTTGTTGTATTGTTATTTCGCGGTATTGCAGCGCCCCCGATACCATAAGATAGGTAAATACACCGCCAAAGCCGACGGCGGTGGCAAAGCCCATCGCCTGCGCTGCAACGGAAAGCTTGAGATATTTGAGCTCACCCCGGGTGGAGATGATCACCTGACGGTCCGTAAAGAGTTTATCTATGACGGCCTTCAGCCTCATTTGCTCATCCTGCTTCTTCGTTTCGTATCAATAATTACGGGAATAATGGATAATAGATACTGATTTTTCTGTTAACATCAACCGCTGTCAGAGGCGCCTAAAATTTGCCCTATTTTGTCTGTTTTTGAGGGAGAGGTGTAGACAAGGGGTGGTAGTAATTGGCGGGCAATCCTGCAATCTCGCGTGCGGTATCGTTAAACGGAGGTTTTAAAAGGCCTTTAAAGAATTTCTGCACAAGATCCTGCCATGTCTTTTGTGCATCAAGGCCGCTTTTTTCGCAAAAATGGTGGAACCAGCGGCTGCCGATCGCGACGTGACCAATTTCGTCTTTTAAGATAACATTAAGGACGTTGACGCTCTTTTCGTCACCGATTTTGCCGAATCGGGTAATCATCGCCGGCGTCACATCCAGGCCTCGCGCCTCCAGTACCATCGGCACGACGGCAAGCCGGGCGGCGAGGTTTTCGCGCGTCGCCATTGCCGCTTCCCATAACCCGTCATGGGCGGGAAAGTCTCCGTAACTAAACCCAAGTTCGGCAATCCGATCAGCGAGCAAATTGAAATGCTTTGCCTCTTCATCCCCGACGCGCACCCAGTCATCATAGAAATCGCGGGGAAGGCTCTCATTCGTGAAGCGCGCGACCATGTCCCAGGCGAGATCAATGGCGTTGAGTTCGATATGCTGTACTGCATGGAGTAACGTCGCCCGCGCCGTATCGGACTGACCTCGCCGACGCGGCATCTCCGCCGGGGAGAAGTTCGGGCCGCGCGGGCCTTGCGGGCCGGTCGGGCGGGGCGGTGATGCCAACTTCCATCATGCCGTTCGATGCGCGCCAGGCGATCGCCGCGCTCCGGCTTTTGACAGCCTTCTGCGCGGCGTCCGGCTCATTCAGGATGGCAACGGCAAGATCAGAGAGGGTTGTTGTCAAAGGTCGCCCGCAGCTTCCAGCACCGCGTCCACATGGCCCTTCACCCGCACCTTGCGCCAGACATTGCGGATAACGCCGTCGCCATCGATCAGGAAGGTGGACCGCTCAATGCCCATATATTCGCGCCCGTAATTTTTCTTCATGACCCAGACGCCGAAGGCCTCACACGTCGCGCCGTCTTCATCGGCGGCAAGGATCACTTTGAGCCCGTGCTTTTCGCGGAAATTTGCATGCTTTTTGAGAGAATCCTTCGAAACCCCGATGATTTTCACGCCAAGCTTGTCGAACTCTTCAAGTTTTTCCGAAAATTCGATGGCCTCGGTTGTGCATCCCGGTGTGTTGTCCTTGGGGTAGAAATAGATGACGAACGACGTGCCTTTCAGCGAAGCGAGGCTCACATCCTCCCCGCCATCGGTGGGCATATTGAATTTCGGGGCTTTCTCTCCAACGTCGGGCATGGGTTACTCCTTTGTTAATCACCGGCGAGATGGTCATTCAGAAGCCGGTCGATATCGTCCTGTGCGGTTTTGAGCTTTTTAGCAAGCGCGTCGAAATTATCAACCTCTCCGGCTTTGGCGAGCGCATTTTTAAGGGCGAGAGGGATGCTCTCGTCGATTTTCCGCCCGCCGAGGCAAAGCTGCTTGAGCCCGCTGATATTAAGATAGAGCTTGAGAATATCCATCAGCCTGTCGGCTGTTTCTTCTGGCAGGATCCCTGATGCCTTCATCTCTTTCAGGCTGTCCATGGAATTGGGATGGAGGATGTCTGGATGCTCCGGCCCGTATTTGAGACGGAGATACTGGCAGAGGAATTCCAGGTCCATCAGCCCACCTTTCGCATGTTTGATGGCGAGCGGGTTGTCGCTGCCATGCTGTTTCAGCACCCGCGCGCGCATACTGAGGGTATCTTCGCGGATTTTCTCCGCGTCACGCTTGGTGAGCGCAATCTCGCGCAGCATTTTTTCGGTTTTCTCGCAAAGCGCAGCATCGCCTGCCACCACCCGCGCACGGGTGAGGGCCAGATGCTCCCACGTCCATGCCTCGTCCTCGTAATATTTGTGGATGCTGGCAAGGGGGAGAGCGATGGGGCCGGATTTACCATGCGGACGAAGGCGCATATCCACCTCATAGAGCTGGCCCTCCCCGGTGTGGACGCTAAGCGCATTAATATAGCGTTGGCAGAAGCGGGTAAAATAAAGACCGGCAGAGATCGGCTTCTTGCCGTCGGTGACCATATCTTCCTCCGGTGTGTCAAAGACAAAGATCAGGTCCGCATCGGAGGCCGGGGTCATCTGTCGACTGCCAAGCTTGCCCATGGCAATCACGGCGAATTCACCGCCCGGCACGACGCCATGGGTGCGGGCGAATTCGTCGCGCACCTTGATCAGCATCGCCTCCAGAATCACGTCCGCAACATCGGAGAAGGCGGGACCGGCAGCAACGGTCGCGCCGAGGCCGGTGCCATGATCCTCATGATCGAGGATCTGCACGCCCAGGCGAAACTTGCGGTCATTCGCCCAGCGGCGGGTGTAGTCGAGGATATCCTGAAAATCCCGCGCGGTGGAGAGGATTAATTCGAGATCGGCGGCGAGATAATCCTTCGGCGGCAGCGGCGCCATGAATTCACTATCCAGCACACCATCGAGCAGCATCGGATTGCCGGAAAGGGTTTCCGCAAGTTCCGGCGCCATGCCCATCACCTTCGCCAGCAATTTCAGCAAACTCGGGTGCGCCTTGAACATGGTGAAAAGCTGAACCCCGGCGGGCAGCTTTTGCAAGAACACATCGAAACGGGTGAAGGCGGCGTCCGGGTTACTGGTATCACCAAGGGCCTCAAGGATGTTCGGCATCAGGCTGGTCAGGATTTGCTGAGAGCGGACATTGCGCGTCGCACGGTATCGGCCATGGTGCCATTCGCGGATTTTCTGAGAGATGGCGCTGGTATTCTCAAACCCAAGTTCGCCGAGGGAGACAAGCGTTTCCGGATCATCGTCCGCCCCGGTAAAGACCAGTCGGCCCGCTTTACGGTCTGTCGTCTCCTCAAACGCGAAAAGCTCATCGTAATGGCCCTGCACGGTTTCAAGCGTGGCGCGGAGGCTTTTGCGAAATTCCTCCGCGTCGTCGAAGCCGAAGAAGACACCGAGTTTGCGAAAATCTTCCGGGTCGTCGGGCAGGAGCTGGGTCTGCTCGTCATGGGTCATCTGCAGGCGGTGTTCCAACTCGCGCAAATAAACATAAGCCTCTTGCAATTCTTCGCGCACGCTGGTGCCGATCTTGCCCGCGGCGGCGAGTTGGGAGAGGGTGCCAAGCGTCGTCACCTCGCGCAAGAGAGGGTTGCGCCCGCCCTCGATCAGCTGCTGGGTCTGGCAGAAAAACTCGATCTCTCGAATGCCACCCCGGCCGATCTTGATGTTATGCCCTTCCAGCGAGATTTTCGAAAATCCCTTATGGGTATGAATCTGCGACTTGATTGCCTGAATATCCTCAATCGCGGCAAAATCCATCGATTTGCGCCAGATGAAGGGCGTCAGAAATGAGACAAACTCCCGCCCGGCGGTGAGGTCCCCGGCGATGGCGCGGGCCTTGATCATGGCGGCACGTTCCCAGTTCTGGCCCTGGCTTTCGTAATAGACATGGGCCGCGCCGATGGAAAGCGCGATGGGCGTCGCGCCGGGATCAGGCCGGAGCCGCAGATCGGTCCGGAAGACATAGCCGTCGCGGGTGCGTTCCTGCATCATGGTGACGAGGTTTCGGGCGATGCGGACGAAGCAGTCCTGAACCGAGCGGCGACCGGTATAGGTAGTCTTCGCCGCATCAAAGAGAATAATGAGATCGATATCGGAGGAATAATTAAGCTCCCCCGCACCGAGCTTGCCCATGCCAATGATAATCAGGCCGCTGTCCTTTGTCGGATCGTCCGGGTAGGGCAGGGTCAATTCGCCCTTGTCGCTCGCGGATTTGAGAAGATGTCGGCAGCAGATTTCCACCGCCGTGTCGGCAAAGGTGGACAGAACGCCGGTGATATTCATCAATTCCCAGACTTCGCCCATATCGCAGAGCGCCGTGAGCAAGGCAATGCGCCGTTTCGCGACACGCAGCGCGGCCATTACCGCGTCACGATCCGCGTCCAACTCGCAATCCGCGTGAAGCTTATTATATATCCATTGATGTGTCCGGTCGGCACCTTCCTCGACCAGATGCCGGAGGAGATATGGCTCCGCCAGCAGGCAGCTCGATAGAAACGGGCTGTTGCCAAAAACACTGGCAAGGATTTTCGGGCCGGCGTCGGTTTCGGCAAGACGTACGGCGAAGGCCGCCAGCTCGGGGTCATTGGCGGTGACCTCCTGCCAGCTTTCAAGCCCGACCACGAGCAATTCGGCATCGCCGGGAGAGGGTAGTTCCGCCATCACATCGAGGAACGGAATTTTTTTAATTTCTGCGATATCCTGCATTCCTAATCCGGGTTGCATGCGTTACGATACAAACGTCAATTATCGGGACAGACTTTTTTTATACAAGCACTATTAAAAGCGAATTTTTAAGTTGGTCAGAACTACTTCCAGATTATTGTACCGGACCTTGATGGGGGCCGTTGTTCTTGTCTTCCTCGTGGCGCTCGCGTTGGTGGCGGGACTGTCGCGCGGGCCGATGTCACTATCCTTTATCGAACCTTATGTCGTGCAGATTCTGGAGGCACAGTATCCAGAGGTTGATTTTTCCTTCCGTAAACTTGAACTGGAATGGAACGGTCGTGACAAAAACCTGATGGTGGCGATCGATAATCTGGAAATAGCGGAAGAGAAACGCCGGGTTGTCTCCATCCCGGATGTGACGATGGTGTTCAGCGGTGCGGCGCTCCTGCGCGGGCGGATTGCTCCGGCGGAACTTGAATTTACCGGACTTAAAATACGCCTTACCCGCAACAAGAATGGCGAGATCAAGTTCGGTTATGAGCATAGCCTGATGGCCGAAGCAGGCACCAGTGGAGTAAAGACAACCAACCCCGATGAGAACTCGGAAGAAGTTGCCCTGGAGGAAGGCTATCTTGATATCCTGAAGGAACTCAGTAAGGAGCCAGACCCTGAGAGCCTGACTGGTTATCTCGAACGGCTGGAGCTCTATGATTCCGCTGTCTTTATCGAAGATGAGATACTGGGCCGGTTTTGGCGGGTGACTGGTGCGGATGTCTTTGTATGGCGCGAAGAACGGGGCCTGAGCGGCCAAGCCAGCGGTACCATCAAGGTCGGGAACGAGAATGTCTCTGTGGTGGCGTTCGGCGACTATGATCGGGAACTCAAACGCACACAGATTGATGGGCAGTTTAATGACTTGCCACTCCCGCTGGTTGGCGCGCAGGTGGCAGAGCTGGAGATGCTGAAAGGCATTAATCTCATCTTGTCTGGACATGTCAATCTCGACCTGGATGAAAAATTCAGCTTCGATATGTTAGGGTTCGATGTAAAGGCGGGCGCCGGTGCCGTCGATCTGCCTGACTTGTATAAACAGCCTTTGCCAATTGATTCTGTTTCGGTTTCGGGGGAGGTGACAGGCGATTTCACGAAGGTCACAATCGATAGTGTGAAGGCCGAAACTTTAGGCGCGAAGGTTGATATGACGGGGGCCGTTGATATTGCCGAAGAGGGGGTGGGCCTCTCGATCAAAGGGGATCTGGCAAACTTAACCGTCAATGACCTTGGGCGATTTTGGCCCTATTCCATGGCGAGCAATGGCTATGACTGGGTGACGAAGAATATCCGCGACGGTACGGTGCCGAAGGCGAGCTTTACCATTGACCTGCCGCCCGGCGCGCTTTCGAGTGGGAATATCCCGAAAGATTCCGTCGTCCTTAAATTCGATTTGAAGGGCGGTTCGGCCGATTATTACGCGCCGCTTCCCAAGGTGACCGATATTGATGGCAGCGGGGTGCTGACGGAAACCGGGGTCACAATTACCGGCTTAACCGGTAAGCTTGGCAGCCTTGATGTAACCTCTGATAAGGTGATCATCAACGAATTTGATAAATATGACCAGCTTGCCGATATCGTCATCCGCGTGACGGGCAGCAGCCAGGAAATCTTTACCTTCCTCGATCTGGAACCACTCGGCCTCGCGTCGCCCTACGGCATTGTTCCTTCCGCCATGACGGGGACGGGAACGGTTGATGCGTCGTTTAAATTCCCGCTGCGCTTTGATTTGACGCTTGAAAAGGTCGAATATTGGGCGAAGGGCGATTTTACCGATGCGACCATCCCGGACGTGGCGGAGAATGTGACCCTCACGGATGGTGCGCTGAAAGTCGCGGTTGATCCGAAGGGAGTGCAGGTGACAGGATCGGCTGCGCTCAATGATGTGCCCGCCGACATCAAGGCGGAAAGCTGGTTCTCGGGTGCGAAAAAAGGCCATCGCCGCTATGTCTTGACCGCCACTCCCAATGACGCGGATCGCAAGGCGCTCCATCTGGAGACGTCCTATCTTGCGGGCCCGATGACGGCGGATATCACCCTTGAAACCATCCCTGACGGTAGCGCCAGCGGAGAGATCAAGCTGGATGTCACGGAGACAGAAATCCATGTGGATTCCCTTCACTGGTCAAAAGCGGCGGGTGTGGCCGGAACATTCACGGCGGAGATCAATTCTGATGCGGCGGATGTGACGACGCTTTCCAATGTCGCGGTTGCGGTCGGGGACCTGACGGCGGCAGGTACGGCGAAGCTGACGGGTGGCCTGCTGACCGACCTGACAATGCCGAGTGTCCGTTATGGCGAAAATGACTTCAATGTCTCCTTCACCCAGGCGACGGCGGGCGACATGAAAATCAGGGTGCGGGGGACTCAGTTCGACCTGAAACCCTTTGTGGTGGCGACTTATGACCTGAACGAAGTGGATATTGACGGCCCGGAAAAGAGCCGCCAGATAGATATTCATGTCGATTTCGACCGGGTGTTGCTCGATCAGGATCTCACTCTTGATAATGTTAGCTCCGATATGCGCATTGACGGAAACCTGATTACAACGGGCATGGCCAAGGGCAAGTTCGAGGGCGACAAGAGCTTCGAATTCACAATCAGGCCTTCTGCAAAGGGGCGGCAGGTAAGTTTCATTTCCGACGATGCGGGGTCTCTCTTTCGGGGGCTGGACCTTTATGACGATTTCCGTGACGGCAATCTGAAACTGACCGCCGAGATCGACGATAGCCTGCCATCCCGCCCGGCTACGGGAGCAATTAATATCAAGGATGTGCGGGTGGTGAACGCGCCGGTGCTGGGCAAGATACTGACCCTCGGCTCCCTTGGTGGTATTGTTGACCTGCTGCGGGGTGATGGGATGGTCTTTGCCACGGTGGAGGGGCCCTTCACCTATGAGAACGGGATTTTCAAAACGAAGGATTTTCGCGCTATCGGCTCTATCGGGATCACCCTGACTGGTTCTGTGGATCAGCCAGCCGACAAGATCGACATGTTCGGAACTGTTATTCCATCCTATACCCTGAATTCCATGCTGGGAAATATACCAATCCTGGGTACTCTTCTTGTTGGCAAGAAGGGAGAAGGGATCTTCGGCTTTTCCTACAAGGTAACAGGCGGACTGAAAGATCCGGATATTGACGTCAATGCCGTTTCAGCGCTGGCACCGGGCATCCTCCGCCGGATGTTCTTCGAACCTTGGGATCAGGATGATATTCAGCCGCCATCAACCAACAAGCCGGACAACCGCCCGAGCCCTTAAGTGAGCGTCAGACCGGCTGGATCAGGTAGTGCCGCTTCTTGCCCGCCGAAAGCTTAATCCGGCCGTCCGCATCAAGATTATCAAGACTGACGATCGCTTTCTCGTCAGAGATTTTCTCATCATTCAGCCGGGCGCCTCCACCCTTGATCAATTTCCGCGCCTCGGAGTTGGAATTGGCGAGACCTGTCCGCTGAAATAAGGCGGCGGCGAGAACACCCTCTTCAAGCTCCGCTTTCGGGATTTCCAATGTCGGAAGGCCTTCCGCGGTCTGTCCCATTTCGAACGTCTGCCGGGCGGTTTCGGCCGCGGCCTCGGCGGCCGACTTGCCATGGGCCATTTCGGTGCAGGCATCGGCGAGGATTTTCTTCGCCTCGTTCAGCTCCGCTCCGTCGAGATTTTCCAGACGCGCCACTTCATCCATCGGGATTTCGGTGAACAGCCGGAGGAACTTGCCGACGTCAGCGTCTTCGGTGTTGCGCCAGAACTGCCAGTAATCATAGGCGCTCAACATGTCTTCGTTAAGCCAGACGGCACCGCCCGCGGTCTTGCCCATCTTCGCACCAGAGGAGGTGGTGAGCAGCGGGGAAGTCAGGCCGAACAGGGAGAATCCATTCGTTCGCCGGCCAAGTTCGACGCCATTAACAATATTGCCCCACTGATCTGAGCCGCCAAGCTGCAGGCTGCAATTGTATTTCTTCTTGAGTTCGACGAAATCATAGGCTTGCAGGATCATGTAGTTGAACTCGAGGAAGGTCATGGATTCCTCGCGTTCCAGCCGGAGCTTCACGCTATCAAACGACAACATCCGGTTGATGGAGAAATGGGGGCCATAATCGCGCAGGAACTGGATGTACTGGATATTATCGAGCCAGTCGGCGTTATTGACCATGATCGCGTCGGTCGGACCATCCCCGAAGGTGAGAAATTTCTCGAATACCTTCTTGATGCCATCCATATTTTCCTGGATCACTTCGTCGGTGATCAGCGGGCGACTTTCATCACGCCCCGTCGGGTCACCGACTTTCGTCGTCCCGCCGCCCATCAGCACGATTGGCTTGTGTCCGGCCTTCTGAAGACGACGCAAAATCATGATTTGCATCAGGCTGCCCGCATGGAGGCTCTTTGCTGTGCAGTCAAACCCGATATAAGCCGTGACGATCTCGTCAGCAAAGGCTTTATCCAGCGCGTCAATATCTGTACATTGATGCAAGTAGCCGCGTTCAGTGAAGACTTTAAGGAAGTCGGAGCGTAATTCGGTCATGGGACGTAATTCTGTTCTAATGAGGATCAAGAGCGCCATCGTTTAGCACATATGGTGCGCATTTTAAAAGTGCGGGATAGCATATGACGACAATTAAGCAAAATCACGGTGAAAACGCGCCGGTTCGTGCCCTTGGACTGATGAGTGGAACGTCGCTCGACGGGGTGGATGCGGCAATCATCGAAACCGATGGCATTGAGGTTTTCGATCATGGTCCTGTTCGTTCCACCCCTTACGATCCGGCATTCCGCGCCCGCCTGCGTGAGGTTCTGGGGAAAGAGTCGGCTCCCGCCGAACTTATCGTGGAATTTACGAAGGTGCAGGCGGATTTTGTGCTTGCATTGCTGGAAGCGAATAACCTTTCGCCCGCCGATATCGACCTGATTGGCTTTCACGGCCAGACGATTTTTCACGATCCCGCCAACCGTCTCACTGTGCAGATTGGCGATGGTGTGTTGATGGCGGAGCTGACCGGCATCGATACGGTCGCCGAATTCCGTCATGCGGATGTTGCCTCAGGTGGGGAAGGGGCCCCGTTTGCGCCGCTCTATCATCGGGCGCTGGCGACGGAGCTTGAGGGCCCGCTCGCAGTACTTAATCTCGGTGGGGTTGGCAATGTCACCTATATCGAGGGGGAGACAGTGCTGGCCTTCGATACCGGACCGGCGAATGCGCTCCTTGATGACTGGGTTTTGACCCATACGGGCCAACCCTTCGATGAGGGCGGCAAGATCGCGGCGACGGGGCAGGTGAATGAGGCAGTTCTCGCACAACTGCTCGATAATCCCTATTTCGATCTGAAACCACCCAAAAGCCTCGACCGTGATGAATTTCCGGTGGCGGCGGCCATCAACGGCCTCGGTCTTGAGGAAGGGGCGGCGACCTTGCTGCATTTCACGAGTGAGAGCATCCGCCGCGCGCTGCCTCATTTGCCCGGAAAACCCGCACGGTGGCTGTTGACAGGCGGTGGCCGCAAGAACCCGGCCCTAGTGCAGGCGATTGAAATAGTCACCCAGGTTCCGGTGGAACCGGTGGAGGCGGTTGGTTGGCGCGGCGATGATCTGGAGGCCGAAGCCTTTGCCTTTCTCGCCGTGCGGTCTGTGCGGGGACTGCCGCTCAGCCTGCCAACGACGACGGGCGTGCCAGAACCGATGACGGGCGGGCGATTTTACGCCGCGCCGTCAAAGGAACGTGTAAGGGCTTAAAGTCAGCCTTCTTCTTTATCTTCGCCATTAAGGCGCATGTCGAGATAGTCATCGACGGACACCATCAGTTTATCGAGGGTGTTTTCGAAGAAATGGTCGGCGTCGGCGATTTCATCATAATCGATCGTGATGCCCTTCTGCGCCTTCAGCTTTTCAACCAGCTTCTTGATATCTTTGCGCGGGACCAGAACATCCTGATCGCCATGAATGATAATGCCGGATGACGGGCAGGGGGCAAGGAAGGAGAAGTCATACATATTCGCGGGCGGCGCGACGGAAATAAACCCGGCAACTTCCGGTCGGCGCATCAGAAGCTGCATCGAGATCCAGGCGCCGAAAGAAAAGCCGGCGATCCAGACAGCGGGCGCATTCGGGTTATGGGTCTGCATCCAGTCGAGCGCGGCGGCGGCATCGGAAAGCTCTCCCACACCATGATCATAATCGCCCTGGCTGCGGCCGACGCCCCGGAAATTGAAGCGAAGAACCGAGAAACCGCGCTTTTTGAAGGTGGTAAAAAGGTTATAGACGACCTTGTTATTCATCGCGCCCCCATATTGAGGATGGGGATGGAGGATCAGGGCGAGCGGAGCGTTCGGATCATCGGAATGGTGATAGCGCCCTTCCAGGCGTCCTTCGGGTCCATTAAAAATAACGTCGGGCATTTCTTTTTTAATTCCTACAACAGCTTCAATATCGAGCCGAAAAAAACCTGAATATGACCCATTTTTCAGCCTGCCGCCGCGAACGACCTGTCAAAGGAATACGAATGGTATCCTTGACGGTCCTCCCGATATGCATATATCTGTTTATTAAGGGCGCTTTAAACCTCAGGTGAATTCCGCTACAAGAGCGGCACAATACAGAAGGTAAGGGCAAATGTTCAAGCATATTAGCGAAGAAATTAGCTGCGTGATGGAACGCGACCCCGCGGCACGGAGCCGATTTGAGGTTGCGCTGCTGTATCAGGGCTTCCACGCCATCGTCCTGCATCGCCTTGCCAATTGGCTGTGGGAGCGAAAATGGCGCTTGCTTGCACGGCTCTTGTCGCAGTTCAGCCGCTTCCTCACCGGCATCGAAATTCATCCCGGTGCAAAGATTGGCCGCAAGTTCTTTATCGACCATGGCATGGGCGTTGTCGTCGGGGAAACGTCAGAAATCGGCGACAATGTGACCCTTTACCATGATGTAACATTAGGCGGTGTCGCGCCGTCGATTGATTCCGATGCACAGCGCGGCGTTAAGCGTCATCCGACGTTAGGGGATGGTGTGATCATCGCCTCCGGTGCGCAGATCATTGGCCCGATCACCATCGGAAGATGCTCCCGCGTTGGCGCAAACTCGGTCGTCCTCAAGGACGTGCCGGAAAATACCACGGTCGTCGGTGTACCGGCCCGCGCAGTGAATGCCAGCAAGAAAACACCTCTGGATGAGAGATTCGCTGCCTATGGCGTCGGGAATCATGACTTGCCCGATCCGGTCTTCAAGGTGATGGACGGCTTACTTGATAAAGTGCAGTCGCTGTCCATGCGCGTGGAGGAGTTGGAAAATGAGCGCCGAGCAGAGGCCGATGCGCCGATTGCGCTGAAACCCAAGAAGAAGCCCACCACCCGCGCCGCCAGCAAGGCGAAGACGGACACTTGATCTCAACGAATGACCGCCCCGGCGGGCCTGATTGTGCTTATGGCGAAAACCGTTTATCTCGATTTTAACGCGACTGCCCCAATCCGGCCGGAGGTGGTGACCGCTATGGTTGCCATGATGGAGGCGGGGGGCAATCCATCCTCCGTTCATCAGGCGGGCCGTACAGCGAGAAACCGGGTGGAGGAGGCGCGGGCGTCGCTTGCCGATCTTCTGGGATCCAAACCGCCGGAGATTGTCTTTACTTCCGGAGGGACAGAGGCAAATAACTTCGCCCTTACAGCTTTCCCGGCTCGGCCGCTTTTTATCTCTGCCGGGGAACATGATTCGGTCCTCGCTGCGGCAGGGGAAGCAACGTTTCTCCCGCTTAACAGTGACGGTCTGCTGGAAATGGCCGCGCTGGCCGATCTTTTGGAAGCGGCGGACGAACCGGCGTTTGTCTCCGTCATGCTTGCCAATAACGAGACCGGGGTGATCCAGCCGATTGCCGATATTGCCGCTCTCGTTCATGAGAAAGGCGGCATCCTGCATTGCGACGCGATTCAGGCTGTTGGTAAAATTCCCCTTTATTTTTCTGAGCTGGGCGCGGATATGATGTCCGTTTCCGCGCATAAATTCGGCGGGCCGCAGGGGATTGGCGCGCTTGTTGTGCGGGATGGTCTTGCCGTACCGCCTCTGCTGAAAGGCGGCGGGCAGGAACTGGGCCGGCGTGCGGGCACGGAGAATGTCGCCGGGATCGTCGGCATGGGCGTAGCGGCACGATCAGCGATGGAGGGTCTTGAGAGTTATCAGGCGGTCGCTCATCTGCGCGATTCCATGGAGGAACGGCTGCTTGTTATGTCGCCAGAAAGCCAGGTCTATGGAAAAGGGGCCCCGCGAATTCCCAACACGACGACGATTTCCATGCCGGGCGTTGCGTCGGAGTTGCAGGTCATGTCCCTTGATCTCGATGGTATTGCCGTGAGTGCGGGTTCGGCCTGTTCATCCGGCAAGGTCAAGGCCAGCCATGTGCTGACGGCCATGGGCGCGAACGAGGAGGAGGCGGGCTCTGCCATTCGCATCAGCCTCGGCTGGACGACGACGGGGGCGGATGTCGACGCCCTTGTCGAAAGCTGGAGCCGGTTGTTCCGTCGGAAATCGCCGAAATATGCAGCCTAACCTCTGGACAGGCGGCGACGGGCAGGATAGGTAAAATAGGAAGAGTATTCAGGAGTTTACGCCCGTATGCCGAAAATGACCTTTATCAAGCCCGATGGCACCCGTCAGGAAGTCGATGCGCCGCTTGGCAGGACAATTCTTGAAATTGCCCATCAGAATAACATCGATCTTGAAGGCGCCTGTGAGGGGAGCCTTGCCTGTTCGACTTGCCATATCATCGTCTCGGAGGAAGATTTCGAACGACTTCCCGAACCGACCGAGGATGAGGAAGATATGCTCGATCTCGCCTACGGCCTCACGCGCACCTCGCGCCTCGGCTGCCAGATTGAAATCACTGAGGAACTTGACGATCTCGTGGTGAGCCTGCCCGGCGGGTCGAACAACATGATGATCTGATGACCCTTGCTCTTTTTAACCAGCTCAAGGGCGATAACGCGGAGGCTTGGCAGGCCTATACCCATCATGATTTTGTCGCCGGCATGCAGAGCGGGGACCTTCCCAAAGCTGCCTTTCAGCATTATCTGAAACAGGATTATCTCTTCCTGATACAGTTTGCGCGCGCCTATGCGCTGGCCATTTACAAGGCCGATAACCTGACCGAGATGCGCTCGGCACTGGCCGGGGTTAAGGCCATCCTCGAGATGGAGATGGAGTTGCATGTCGGCTATTGCGCCGACTGGGGCATCGCGGCGGCGGAATTGGAGACGCTGGAGGAGGCGCCCGAGAATATCGCCTATACCCGCTTCGTGCTGGAACGCGGTATGGCCGGTGATTTGCTTGACCTGATGGTCGCGCTCAGCCCTTGCGCCATCGGATATGGGGAGATTGGCGCGCGACTTTCAAAATCACGCGAGACCAAGATCGAGGGCAACCCCTATATCACCTGGATCGAGATGTATGCAGGCGATGAATATCAGGCGCTTGTCGTGGATATGATGGCGGAGATTGATACGCTGGCCGCCAAGCGCTTTACCAAGGCGCGCTTTGCCGATCTCTCCAAAACCTTCGCCACCGCCACCCGGCTTGAGGCCGACTTCTGGCAGATGGGTCTTAATGCGGGGTAGGGTGCTAATCGCCTGATTACATCTCGCCGTCGAGGGTCCAGGCGACGTCATAATCCTTTACATAGTCGCTATGGGTGACGAGGCCGCCAGCCTCCGTCCAGTAGTGCAGCAGATATTCAGGCGGCTCGAAGGTGGTGCCGAGGGCGTTATTTTCGCCCAGCAGCAGCCGCACCTGATGTGAAGTAGACGGGCAGGTCTGCACCAGTGTACCGCCGACCAGCTTCTGGATAGCGCGATGCAGATGGCCACAGAGGACGCGTTCGATATGATCATGACGCGCAACGACTTCTGCAAACGCCGCCATATCGAGAAGGCCCATCTCATCCATACTGGTAAGGCCGGTCTTGAACGGCGGGTGATGGAGCATGACAACCACGGGCCGCGCGGTTTCGGCCTTTAGTTCCTGATCCAGCCAGTCAAGTTGCTCCTCGCCGAGGCGACCTTGTGGTTTCCCGTGGATATTGGTGTCGAGACAGATAAATTTAAGCGGCCAGCCGTCCACCACGTAATTCAGCTTGCCCTCTTTCGGCAAGTAATCATGCTCGGGGAACATTTCCCGCAAAAGCGAGCAGTCATCATGATTGCCGGGCAAGAGATACACCGGCATCTCGAAGGTGGGAAGGATATCACGCAGGACTTCATATTCTTCCCGCTTGGCGGTGTTCACCAAATCTCCGGTGAGGAAGACAATATCGGGACGGTTGACACTGTTGTTGACGTGTCGTGCGGCATCAATCAGTTTATCGGCGGGATGATAGAGTTCATTAAACTCGTCTTCCGGCACCACGACATGGCAATCGCTGAGTTGAGCAACCAGCATATCCTATCCTTCTTCCTTCACAATAGAGAGCATATCACGGGTCCGGACAAATTTCTTCCTCGGAGATGTGCCGCCGCCGCGAGCCACTTCTGCTTCGTCTATTTTCTTCCAGTCGTCAAAAGAGACAGTGTGGATATCTTTCTCCCGGCACCAGGCATCCAGCCCTGCGGGACCCGGCTTCGCGGGATCACAGCCGTCGTCAAAATCGGCGAGCATTCGGTCAACCACATTCTGACTGTCGATACGGTTGGTGCCGATGGTGCCAGATGGGCCGCGCTTCGCCCAGCCGACCACATAAAGCCCCTCGGCGACGCGTCCTTCATCATTCTTGATGATGCCTTTTTCAACGGGCAGTCCTTCAAGAATACCCATCTCATAGCCAATGCAGGAGACGAGAAGCTGGCAGTCTATCTCATAGGTCTCGCCGGTGCCGACGGCCTTGCCATCGACAATTTTATTCCGTTCGAAACGGACACCGGTGATCGCCTCATCGCCCAGAATCTCGACGGGGCTTGCCAGAAAATCGAGATGGATGGAGCGGCCTTCTATTCTTGGGCGGATCTGCTCGAAACTACGAAGGAGGTCAAGATTGGTGTTGACGACTTTCTCTTCCTTTTTATCCTCGGAAGTGAACCCCTCGGGCAGGGCGGTCTTGTCCGTATAGGTTTTGGCGGAGGTCAGCTCGGCAAACTCGCCCAGTTCCTTTGATGAGAACTGTGCATTTTCCGGCGCTCGTCGTCCTACCACATGGACCCGTTTGAGCGGGCTTCTGAATATCTCGCTGGCGGCATGTTCGGCGAGATCGGAGGTGACCATTTCATCCTCCGTCCGCATCAGGATGCGCGCGACATCAAGGGCAACGTTGCCATTGCCGATCACGACCGCCGTTTCGATTTCAAGGTTGGGCACCGCATCGCGATATTCCGGATGACCATTGTACCAATAGACGAAGGTCTGCGCGCCGAAAACGCCTTCCTTGTCTTCACCGGGGATGCCGAGATTGCGATCCTTCGGCGTACCGGTTGCGATGACCACCACGTCATAAATCTCCCGCAGCTTTTCCAGCGGGATATCGGCGGAAAGGCCAACATTGCCAACGAAGCGGACATTGTCATTTTCCATGATCTTGTCATAGGCGCGGGTGACATTCTTGGTGGTCTGGTGATCCGGGGCGACCCCGGCCCGCACCAGCCCGTAAGGCGTGGCCAGCTTGTCGATGATATCGATCTGGCTTTCGGGATTTTTCTTGACGATGGCACCCGCCGTGTACATACCCGCCGGACCGGAGCCGACGATACAAATCTTCAATTTCCCTGCAGACATTTTCCCAAGCTCATTCTTGTTTTTGAAATATCGTTATACGGAATTAGCGTTTTTTCAATCCACCAAAGCGCCGGTAAAATTCTTCCGAGGCGGGCGGTAGTCTCCCTGTCTCATTTTCAAGTATCGTCATCAAATATGTCTCTGCTCCCTCCCAGACCAGATCATAGATGGTCCGAAACAGGCTGCGTGCCTGATTTCCGTTCCATCCCTTCGGCAGTAATTCCGCAGGTAACATCGGGTCTCGCAAGAGCACCCGACGGTAATCATGCACCAAGAGGCTACGAATGATAAAACATTTTTTTTCGTCAAGACTTGGGGCCCGTCCCTCACCATCGGCGAAGCGGCCGAAATGATGGATAAAGCGGGCGTAGTCGGCCTCCAGCTCCTTGAGGGCCCAGCCCTTTGCTACGAGGATTTCCGGCGCGTCGAATGGCGCAGCCCCGGTGCCAGTCGCGCGTAAGGCCGTGACTTTTCCCGCAAGATCAAGATCGCTGAGCAGACTATCGACGCTTTCGGCGCTTGCCGTCGGATGGGCATAAATGCCGCCGCCGAGATTGCCAAAGCCGAGCCAGCCAAGTTCCGTCTCCAGCTTGCGGCGGTCTTTCTCGGCAAGCTCCCGCCGGAGGGCGAAAAGGAACAACCAGTTGCCGTCCCATGAGATATCCCCCGATGCATAGATACGGCGGGTTGCCTCGGCAAAACGATGGCCGCCGGTCTCTGTCAGGCGATAGAAGCTGCGCCGTCCGATCTGGTTGGAGGCGAGCAATCCTTCCTTCTGCAGACGGAAGACAGCAGTGCGGACCACACGCTCGTTCAGGCCGAGCGGCGCGACGAGATTGATCAAGCTACCGAGCCAGACCGTGCCGCCATGCGGCGCAACCGCGTCGCCCCAGACCGTCACGAGCAGAGATTTCGCCTTTAAATCGAGCTTGCTGAATAGCGGCGTGATCATTGGATCGGTGGCAAGAGGCTTGTTCATGCACTGCCCTTTCCGCCCGGATGATAATACCGGTCCCTGATCCCGCGTGAATGCGCCAATTTTAGCTCTTAGCTTCCTGTTTTTATTTTTCGTATTATCCTTTATAGTCTGTTCCGATCCAACGCGACAAGAGGGGCTCTGTTTCAGGGATATGCAAAATCTTGATAAGATAGAACTGCTGAGCGAACTCACGCCTCAGGAACGGATGGACATTGCCGCGAAATGCAACTGGCGGACCTATGGCGCGAATGAGCAGATCCTGGAGCGGTCCACGGACAGCCGCGATATGTATTTCGTCGTCTCGGGAAGCGTCAATATCGTCAATTATGGTGTCTCCGGGCGGGAGGTGACTTACGCCACCGTGGGTGAGGGGCAGTATTTCGGTGAACTGTCGGCGATTGACGGCCGCGCCCGTTCGGCCAATGTGGTGGCGAGTTCGCGCTGCCTGCTGGCGAGCCTCAGCCCGGAACTGTTTCGTGATCTCTTGATGCGCAACCCTGCAATCATGATGGCGGTGCTGCAGCGGCTTGCGCGGATTATCCGTATCAATGACGATCGTATCCTCGATCTTTCGACCTTGGGCGCAGTGCAGCGGGTCTGTCAGGAACTGCTCCGCATGGCGGAGCCCGATCCGGTGACACCGAACAGTTGGCTGATCTATCCGATGCCAACCCAGAGTGTGATTGCCAGCCGTGTCTCGACAACGCGCGAGACGGTGGCCCGCGTCCTCGGCCAACTCGGCCATGAGGGGATGGTCCTTAAAAAAGGGAAGACGCTTTACCTGAAAGATCGCGGCGCGATTGAGGATTATATCAAGACCCTCGCCATGACGCCGAGCCAGAGTAACCGCTAAGCTTTCCCGTAAATCAGGATCGGCTGATCGTGACCGCTTTCACCAGTGCCCAGACGGGGCTGTCCTTTTTGAGCTTCATTTCCTCAAATGATTTGCGGGTGATCCGCGCGGTCAGGGGGAAGCCGACATCAAGAAGCAATTCTTCCATCCCTTGTGCGCCGCTGCAATGATCGATCACGCGGCCCTTGAAACGATTGAGGATTGAGATGGATTTTGGCTCAGTTTCGGACAGAGCGACATCGCGCGCACGGATACGCAGGCGCACAGGACTGCCTATCTCCTTCGCGCTGCCCGTGATATAGAGCTTGCCGCCGCTCTCTGTTTTCAGAGTGAGCATATGATGGCCGGGCTCGTAGGCGGTGACTGTCGCCTCGATCAAGGTGCCCGCATCATATCCCCCCGCGAAGGGAATAAGATCGAGCCGGTTCAGGATGTTGCTGATCGGACCGACGGCCTTCATCTCCCCCTTGTCGAGCAGCAGTAGTGTATCGGCAAGACGGGCAATTTCCTCAATCGAGTGGGAGATATAGAGGGTGGTGAGGTTGAATTCTGATTTCAAATCCTCGATCAGCGGGAGAATTTCTGCCTTGCGCGCGTCATCAAGACTGGAAAGCGGCTCATCCATGACCAGGATTTTCGGATTGCTGAGGATTGCCCGACCGATGGCGACCCGCTGACGTTCGCCCCCCGAAAGAGAGGCGGGCTTGCGCTCCAGTAGGGCAGTGAGACCAAGAATATCGACGACTTTATCAAAGGAAACAGGGGGGCTTTTCCAGCGCGACGACCGCTGCCATAGGTGAGGTTGCCGCGCACGGAAAAATGCGGGAACAGGCGATGCTCCTGAAAAACAAAGCCGATATGTCGCTGATGCGCGGGGACATTAATGCCCTTCGCGCTGCTGAACAGCGTGCGGCCGGCAATCTCGATATGGCCCTCATCGGGGGTGACCAGACCAGCCAGCATCTGCGCGAGCAGGGTTTTTCCTGCACCCGATGGACCGAAGAGGGCGGTCAGTCCATCTTCCGCGTTGAACTCCGCGTTCAGGTGAAAGCGGCCGAAGGATTTTTTAAGGCGGATATCAGAGGCCATCAGATTCCCCCTCCCAACCGGCGGACAGAACGGCGGGTCAGCCATTCGGAGAGGGCAATTGCGGCAAAGGCCAGCACGACAGATATAATGACCAGTCGCCAGACTGCCGTTTCTGCATTTGGGGTCTGCAAGAGCGTATAAATTGCGAGTGGCAGGGTCTGTGTCTCCCCCGGGATATTTGCAACAAAAGTAATGGTTGCGCCAAACTCCCCGAGCGCGCGCGCAAAGCCCAAGGTTATCCCTGCCAGAATACCCGGCAAAATGAGCGGCAGTGTGATGGTTAGGAAAACCATGAAGGGCGGCCGGCCGAGGGTGAGGGCGGCAACCTCAAGGGTCCTGTCCACGGCCTCGATCGCCTGACGGATGGCGCGGGTGATGAAGGGAAAGGCCATCACAGCAGTGGCCGCGACCACACCTTTCCAGTTGAAAATCAGGGAAATGCCGAAATACTCCAGCAGCCAGCCGCCGATCGGTCCGCGATTGCCAAGCAGGACCAAAAGGAAGTAGCCAACCACCACCGGCGGCAGAACTATCGGGAGATGCACCAGCACGTTAAGGGCCGTCTTGCCGTAAAACTCCCGCCGCGCCAGCAGCCACGCCATCACAAGGGCGGGGAGCAATGAAATGCCGACGCACCAGAGCGCGACTTTCAGGGAAAGCAGGATCACCTCCAGCTCTGCCGGGGAGATACTCATGTTGTGGGGGTCTTGTCCCCGTAGATCTCCTCGGGGGAAATCTCCACCTCGCTGATAATCTCGATCTTCCCGTCGCGTACGCTCTGGAAGAAGCAGTTATGACGCCCGGTATGGCAGGCAACCCCGGTCTGTTCGACCAGCAACAGAAGCGTATCGCCGTCACAATCGATGCGGAAATCTACAAGTCGTTGCACATGGCCAGAAGATTCCCCCTTACGCCAGAGCTTTCCGCGCGAACGTGACCAGTAGCAAACCTGTCCTTTTTCGAGGGTTTCCTGAACGGCATCGCGATTCATCCAGGCCATCATCAGGACTTCGCCTGTGTCATGCTGCTGCGCAATCGCGGGAACCAGGCCATTCGCGTCAAAGGTAATATTGTTAAGTATGTTGCTGTCCATGTAAAATTTGCATCCAATTTTATCGAATCACTTTCCGATTCGTCATATTTTACTATTTTGCCGCGTTTAGCCGATCGAAGCCGCTCTTTAAATCTGCTATCAGGTCATCGACCGACTCCAGCCCAACATGAACCCGGATCAGCGGATTTTTATTGTCCCATTTCGTGGCAGTACGCACACTCGTCGGGTCAGCGGGAAGGATCAGACTTTCATACCCGCCCCAGGACGATCCCATGCCGAAAAGTTCCAGATGATCGAGAAAAGCGGCGAGCGCATCGTTCGAAATTTCATGAAGTCGGAAAGAGAACAGTCCGGAAGCGCCAAGAAAATCACGCTTCCACAGGGCGTGGCCTGGATCATCCGACAGGGCAGGGTGAAAAACCTCTGCCACTTCCTTGCGACCCTTCAGCCATTCGGCAATTGCTATACCGTTTTCCATATGCTGTTTCAGACGCACAGATAGAGTGCGGATACCACGCTGCGCCAAGTAGACATCGTCCGGCCCCGTCGTTTGGCCGAGCAAGTTTGCGCCTTTCTGGAGGGTTGGCCAGCAGTCCTTCGTTGTTGTGACAAGACCGATCATCACATCGCTATGGCCGACGATATATTTCGTGCCGGCCTGAACCGAGACATCTACACCATGATCGAACGGTTTATAGAAGAGCGGAGAGGCCCAGGTGTTATCCATCACGACCAGTGCATCCCTTGAATGCGCTACGTCCGCGATGGCCGGGATATCCTGCATCTCGAAGGTGAGGGAGCCGGGTGACTCGACATAAACAAGCCGGGTATTGGGGCGTATGAGGTCTGCAATACCCGCGCCGACATGCGGATCATAATAGGTTGTTTCTACCCCAAAACGCTTCAGATATCCGTCGCAGAAAGACCGGACAGGGCTGTAGACAGTGTCGAGCATGAGGATGTGGTCCCCGGCCTCTACGAAAGCAAGGATCGCGTTGGCGCAAGCCGCCATGCCGGAGGGGAAAACCTGTGCGCGATAGCCGCCTTCCAGTTCCGCAACCGCATCTTCCATCGACCAGGTTGTTGGAGTGCCAATACGGCCGTATGAGACAACCCGTTCGCCTGCGGCACGGGCGGCATGGGCTTCCTGTCGCGCCTTCAATGACGGAAAGAGAACGGTCGAAGCGTGATAGACTGGTACGTTTACGATGCCGAAATTGGATTCTGGATCGCGCCCGGCGGTAACAATTTTTGTTTCATCTTTCATGGGAAGGAGCAGCCCTTTGATTTGTTTTTGCAATTGCTATTTGCATATAGGATGGGCGCTTAAGTTAAAAGTGCAAAATTTTTCGGGAATGACGCTACGGAAAGTAAATTATTTCGCACTTGCAGCATATTTTTCCATTGACGCATGTTATAAAAATATTATCGTCAAGGACTTAGAGGGTCATGATAACATATATTATGATCTTCACGCGTATTTCACTCAAGTACTCATGATAAGGGTACGGTACTTAATGGAAGTATGTGATTTACCGGAGAGAATATTGAGACTTATCAATGGACAGGAAGGTTATTTTCATGAGAAAAGCGAGTTTTATTGCTGTCGCTACTGCAGCAACTTTTATGGCGACAGCGGCAACCGCAGCGACGCTGGATGATGTCAAGGCAAAGGGCTTTATTCAATGTGGCGTAACAACGGGTCTGGCAGGTTTTGCCGCACCTAACAATGATGGTAAATGGGAAGGCTTCGACGTGGACTTCTGCCGCGCGATGTCTGCCGCCGTCTTCGGGACTCCGGATAAAGTCAAATACACGCCGACGACAGCAAAAGAGCGGTTCACCGCCCTGCAGTCCGGCGAAATTGACGTGCTGGCCCGGAACACGACCTGGACCTTCAGTCGCGACGTTAACCTCGGATTCGAATTTGTCGGTGTTAACTATTATGACGGTCAGGGCTTCATGGTCAAAAAGGCACTCGGCGTGAAATCCGCGCTTGAGCTTGATGGCGCCCGGATCTGCGTGCAGTCCGGTACAACCACCGAACTGAACCTTGCCGACTACTTCACAGCCAATGGCATGAAATACGACTCAGTCGTTTTCGACACAGCAGACGAAGTTCGTGAAGCGTATCTGAAAGATACCTGCGACGTTTACACGACGGACCAGTCCGGCCTGTATGCACAGCGTTCGGTTATTGCCGACCCTGAAGCACATATCGTTTTGCCGGAAGTGATCTCGAAAGAGCCGCTCGGCCCGCTCGTCCGTCACGGCGACAACCAGTGGGGTGATATTGCCCGTTGGACATTGAACGCCATGGTCGAAGCAGAAGAGCTGAATATCTCCTCTGCCAATGTTGATACATTGAAAGCGGACACCAAGAACCCGAGCATCCAGCGTATCCTCGGCACTTCGGGTGACCTCGGACAGCAGCTCGGCCTCACCAACGAATGGGCTTACAACATTATCAAGAATGTCGGCAACTACGGCGAAAGCTTTGCCCGCAACCTTGGTGAAGGAACCGCCCTTAACATTGCGCGCGGACTAAACGCTCAGTGGAACAAGGGAGGCATTCTCTACGCTCCGCCACTGCGCTAAGGGTCTAGATTATGTAATTAGAGGGAGCGTGTGGCCTGTTTCGATCGGACATGCGCTCCTTTTGCCTTTTGGCAGCCGTAATCTTAACAATCCCTGGGGAGGTGTAGTTTATGACGGCAGAAGCAGCAGATCTTGAAGTTGCCAAGATCAACAAGTTTCGCGACCCGCGATACCGAGCGATTTTTTATCAGATTGTCGTTGTCGTGCTTATCGCTCTGTTTGTCTGGTATGTTGGACATAATACAGCTGTAAATCTGGAAAAACGCGGCATCGCGTCCGGATTTGGTTTCTTAAGCCAGCCTGCGGGCTTTGGCATCGGTATTGTCCTCTTAATGGACTATAGCAGCCAGACATCAACTCATCTTGATGTTCTGATCATCGGTATTATCAATACCCTCGCCGTATCGATCTCAGGCATTTTTCTCGCGACCATTATCGGATTTATCTTCGGCGTTCTGCGACTGTCCAAGAACTGGGTCGTCAACAAGATCGCCGCCGTTTATATTGAGGTGATCCGAAATATCCCGCTGCTGGTGCAGCTGATGTTCTGGTATTTCGCGGTCCTGTCGGTGCTGCCGCTGGTGAAGGACAGCATCCATATCGGCGATAATTTCCTGATCAACAACCGGGGTGTCAGTTTCCCGGCCATTATCCCCTCAAGCGGATTCTGGCTTATTACGGTGGCGCTGCTCGTGGCTATCGTCCTTTGCTTTGTTGTCAAAAATTGGGCGCATAAACGCCAAGACCTGACCGGGCAGATTTTCCCTGTGTTCTGGACGAGCGTCGGGCTGATTATCGTTTTGCCGGTGATCGCGTCGCTGATTATGGGCAATCCGTTCGAAATCAATTATCCGAAATATGGCCGGTTCAGCATAACTGGCGGCTGGTCACTAGAACCGGAATTTCTCGCACTATTGCTGGGATTATCGATCTATACCGGTGCCTTTATCGCCGAGATTGTCCGCTCGGGCATCAACGCGGTGAGCCATGGCCAGACAGAGGCGGCGCATTCCCTGGGCCTGAGCCCGGGCAAGACGACCCGACTTGTGGTTTTGCCGCAGGCGCTCCGTGTCATCGTTCCACCCTTGACGAGTCAATATCTGAACCTTGTCAAGAACTCGTCGCTCGCCACCGCCATTGGGTATGCGGACATTACGGCCCTCTTTGCCGGAACGTCACTTAACCAGACCGGTCAGGCGATTGAGTGCATTATGATCACAATGATATTCTACCTGTCCATAAGCCTCCTGATTTCGATGTTTATGAACTGGTACAATAAACGCATTGCATTGGTGGAGAGATAAGATGGCAATAGTTAAAACAGAACGCCACGAAGATCTGCCACCTCCCGCCAGCCAGACCGGCGTGATTGGATGGATGCGGGAGAATTTATTCTCCAGCCCGTTGAACGCACTCCTAACGGTGGTGTCGCTCTATGTGATCTGGTGGGCAGTGAGCGGAATAGTCTCCTACGCCTTCATCAACGCTAATTTTGTCGGGGAAACCCGGGAAGATTGCACCGGGACAGGGGCCTGCTGGGTCTTTATCAAGGCCCGGTTCGGACAGATCATGTACGGCTTTTACCCGGTTGAAGAACGCTGGCGCGTTGATATCGGGTATGTTCTTGCAGCAATCGGGCTGTTCCTTGTTCTCTCTGACGTGGTCAAGAACAAGAAATGGCCGGCGGTCTATATGTTCGTCTTTGTACCGGTCGTTTGTTACTTCCTGTTTTATGGAGGGTCTTTCGGTCTGGAAGTCGTAGAGACTTCCCAGTGGGGCGGACTGTTCCTGACCCTGGTGCTGGCGTCAGTGTCGATCTTTGTCGCGCTGCCGCTCGGTATTGTCCTTGCGCTTGGACGGCGATCAAGCATGCCGATTGTGCGGATGCTCTGCGTTGGCTTTATTGAGTTTGTTCGCGGAGTGCCGTTGATCACAGTCCTGTTCATGGCCTCGGTCATGTTGCCGTTGTTCCTGCCAGAAGGTATGAACTTCGACAAGCTTATCCGGGCGCTCGTCGGCATGTCGCTTTTCTCCGCGGCCTATATGGCCGAGGTGGTGCGCGGTGGATTGCAGGCGATCCCCAAAGGCCAGATGGAGGCCGCGAAAAGCCTCGGCCTTGGATATTGGCAGGCAATGGGGCTTATAATACTGCCTCAGGCGCTTAAGATTGCAATTCCCTCAATCGTCAACACCTTCATCGGTCTGTTTAAGGACACGACGCTGGTGCTGATCATCGGGTTGCTGGACTTGCTCAGCATTGTTAAAGCTGGAACCACCGATAAGGAATGGGTCGGGATGGCGACCGAAGGCTATGTCTTCGTTGCGGCCGTCTTCTGGGTCTTCTGTTTCGGTATGTCGCGTTATAGCATCTGGTTGGAGAACAAACTCCACACCGGTCACAAAAGATAGGAGGGCGGAAATATGAGTGAAGCTGCCATGACACAAACTGATATGGATGTCGCGATTCAACTGATCGGGATGCATAAATGGTATGGTGAGTTCCATGTCCTGAAAGACATCAACCTCACAGTGGAGCGGGGAGAGAAAATCGTTGTCTGCGGGCCGTCTGGCTCAGGCAAGTCAACGATGATCCGCTGCATTAACCGACTGGAGGAGCATCAGCAGGGCCAGATCATTGTGGACGGGATTGAACTCACAAACGATGTAAAGAAGATCGATGAAATCCGCCGTGAGGTGGGGATGGTCTTCCAGCATTTTAATCTGTTTCCGCATCTGACGGTTCTGGAAAACTGCACGCTCGCGCCGATTTGGGTCCGCAAGACCCCGAAGGCGGAGGCCGAGGAAACGGCGATGAAGTTCCTTGAACGGGTGAAAATCCCCGAACAGGCGCTGAAATATCCGGGGCAACTCTCGGGCGGACAGCAGCAGCGTGTGGCGATTGCCCGCTCGCTCTGCATGAACCCGCGCATCATGCTGTTTGATGAGCCGACATCGGCGCTTGACCCGGAAATGATTTCAGAGGTGTTGGACACCATGATCAGTCTCGCCGAAGAGGGCATGACCATGATCTGTGTGACCCATGAAATGGGCTTCGCCAAGACGGTCGCCGATCGGGTGATCTTCATGGACGCCGGCGAGATTATCGAGCAGGCGCCACCAACGGAATTCTTCGAGAATCCGCAAAGCGAACGGACCCAGCTTTTCCTAAGCCAGATCCTGCACAACGGCTGATAAACTATTCTATCGAAAGAAAAAGCCCGGCGATAAATTGTCGGGCTTTTTTGTGGGAAAAGGGACTTAACTCCCCGCGCCGAGGGATTTCCAGTATTTGGTATTGAGCTTGCCGATCATTCGGTCGTGCCAACTGCCCAAGCAGCCACGGAAGCTGAGGCTACCGGCGATGGTGCGGTCATAGCATTCCTTAACAACAGCGTTTGCATTGTCCTTCGCACCGCTCGCAAAGCCGGAGCTTTTGGTGATTTCCTGATAGCTCGCGCGGACGGTGGCGCGATCTTCATCGCTGGCCCGGCCGCGCCAGGGCAGGCGGTTGATCGCCTGATTGATAAGCTCTGCTGCGTCGCGCTTGTTCTCATCCAGATCGACGAGCTGCGTCGCCGCCGCCCGGAGCGGTCCGGTGGCGAGCAAGATATCCTCCTCCGTCTGAGGCTTCACGTCATTGGCAATTGGCAGCGGGACAAGGGAGAGATTTTTCGGCACGGAAATGCTCACCTCCAGTGGGCCGTATTTCGTCAGCTGGCTTTCCTGAAAGGCGAGGCGCACCGCGTTATGGCCGCGCGCGGCGGTAATCTCAAGCGGGAGATGGGCGAGGGAGATTTCTTGCCCCGCTGCGTTCCGGCCCATAAGATCGAAGAAGGTCTCTCCATGCACATAGTATCCCGCGCCAATATTAGGGGAGGCGCGATGTTCCTGGAGGCAGATGGTGGTCAGCTCCACCGTGCATTCTCCGGCCTCGCAGGTAACGGGGAGTTTCAGGTCCGTTGCCGCAACGGCCAAGATCTGTGGTGCGGCAAGGGCTGGCAGGGCGGCTATGGCCGCGGTCAGCGAAGCCGCAATAAAGAGGGAGGGCTGATGTTTCTTGTTCAGGGGCGCCATGTGAAAACCTCCGCGCGTAACGAAACCGGCATATACATCAGAATAAACTTATATTCCTAACCGGTCAACGCGGAGATGATCACTTCCAGGCGATCAGATATCTTCTATGGGGTCAATCTCGATCTCGCGGCGGCGGATCGGTTCGAACCCGGCGCGCTGATACATCGGCAGCGCCTTCGGATGGTCCAACGTGCAGGTATTGACGGTTACCCGTTCCGGTCCCTTTTCCCAGGCTTCTTCCAGTGCCCAGTTGAGAAAATAGGGGCCAAGCCGCATTCCGATAAATTCGGGCATGATCCCGAAATAGGCGACATCGACGGCATCGGGCATTTCGGCTGCGTTCAGTTCGACAAAGCCCGCGGGCACGCCTTTGATATAAAGCACATAGACTTCGGTTGTTTCCGCCTGAAGAATTTCTTCAAGTTCCGCATCAGGGACAAGACGACGATCAATCCATCCCCAGTCTCGCCCGACCGTGTTGTAAAGATAACGATAAAAGGATACCGTCGGCGTCTCCGCGCGGATAATCGCGTGGGGGATAGCCGGGGGCGGGGGTGGTGCGGCGTTCTGCCGTTCCGTCATTTCAAGGAAAGTGATGGTAACGGGCCATTTGCCCGTGTGGGTCGGTGTCGGGGGGCGTTTAATCGGCATTCTTACTTTCCGGTTTCGACTGGCAATTCCTCATCGAGAGCCCATTCGGTCCATGATCCGTCAAAAACGGCAACACGTTGATGACCCAGAAGATGCAGGCCGAACGCCAGGACGCAAGCGGTTATTCCCGATCCACAAGATGTAATCACCGGTTTCTTTAAATCAACTCCTGCACTCTCAAAAGATGCAGAAAGTTCAGCGGCAGGACGGAAAGTTCCATCACCGTCTTTTAGAAGATTTGTGAAGGGCAGGTTCTTTGCGCCGGGAATATGGCCGCTGCGCAAGCCTTCGCGGGGTTCCGGTTCCGTCCCTTCAAACCGACCGGCGGAGCGGGCATCAAGCACCTGTTCGCGGCCCTGATTTATATTGCGCGCGACCTGATCTTTTTCGCGCAGGAGGAAGCTGTTGATGCGGGATGTGAAATGCCGCTCGGCGGGTTTTACCGGCATATCATCGACGGGGCGTCCCTCTGCTTTCCATTTGGGCAGGCCGCCATCGAGAATGGCCACATCCTGATGACCGAAAAGGCGGAGCAGCCACCAGGCACGTGCGGCGCTGACATTCCCAATGGTATCATAGACAACAATCCGGTTCCCATCGCCGAGGCCAAGTTTCCGCATCCGGCTTGAGAATTTTTCCGGGCTCGGCACCATATGAGGGAGCGGGTTATCAGTGTCGGCAATCTCGTCAATATCGAAGAAGACGGCGCCGGGAATATGTTCCGCGTCATATTCTGCGCGTGGGTTGCGCCCGGTCGCGGGCATATGCCAAGACGCATCGACGATCCGTACATCAGGGGCGGCGGCATGCTCCGTCAGCCATTCGGTTGAAACAAGCGAGGATGAATTTACATAGGACATATTTTTACTTACACCTTATTCGGTCGTACCGGCTTTGATTTCACGCAACAAATTCTAGCGATACTCGCCGGTTTTGCCGACCCTTCTTTTCAATTTTTCTCACCCTGACTTCCCCGATCTCCGAAGTATTACGCACATGGGTGCCGCCGCAGGGCTGCAAATCCACGCCTTCCACTTTGATCAGGCGGATGCGACCAGCACCGCGTGGCGGCTGGACAGACATGGTTTTTACCAGTTCGGGCTTTGCGTCGAGCTCTTCTTCGCTGATCCAGTCACTCGTCAGCGCGTGATTTTCATTGATAATCCGGTTGAGCTCAACTGTGATTTCTTCCTTATCAAGGGTTGCTTCAGGGAGATCGAAATCGAGCCGCCCCTTGCCGTCGGAAACCTGTCCGCCGGTCACCGGGTAGGGCAGCACGGCGGAAAGAAGATGCAGGCAACTATGCATGCGCATCAGGCGATGACGCGTATCCCAGTCGATCTCGGCCGTTATCGTGGCGCCAATGTCGGGGAGGGGGCTTCCCTCCGCCGGGACATGGACGATTTCGTCGGGGGTGTTCCCTTTGACAGCCGTCGCGATTTCAATATTTGTGCCGTCGGCCAATATCAGCTTGCCCTTATCGCCCGGCTGGCCGCCGCCGGTGGGATAGAAAACTGTCTGGTCCAGAATGATGCCGCCCTGCTCATTCACGCCTGTCACCACCGCCGACGTTTGAGTCAGATAGGCATCGTCGCGAAAGAGGGGCAGTGTCATGATATTCTCCGGTTGGTCAGCTATCGCCGGAGAGCCAAGGAGCAACCGGCAGGTTCTTTTCTTTCAGCATATCAATGTCCATCAATTTGCTAAAGTATTTTTGCGCGGTATCGCAAAGAACCGTGACAATCGTATGGCCGGGACCCATTTCCTTCGCCATGCGGATGGCGCCGGCGACATTGATGCCACTGGAAAGGCCCATCTGTAATCCCTCATGGATGTTGAGGTCATAAAGCACGTTGAGCGCCTCGACATCGTCGATCTGGAACGGCAGGTCGATATCGAGACCCTCCAGGTTGGCGGTAATGCGGCCCTGGCCGATCCCTTCGGTGATGGAACTGCCTTCGGACTTCATTTCGCCGTTCTTGTAGTAATTAAAGAGCGCTGCGCCCATTGGATCGGCGAGGCCGATCTTGATGCTCGGGTTTTTTGCCCGAAGTGCCGTCGCCACGCCAGCGAGGGTGCCACCACTACCGACCGCGCAGATAAAGCCGTCGATCTTGCCGTCGGTCTGGTTCCAGATTTCCGGGCCCGTGGTGTCGATATGTCCCTGACGATTGGCGACATTATCAAACTGGTTGGCCCAGATAGCGCCACCCGGATGGGTTTTCGCCAGTTCCTCCGCCAGCCGGCCGGAATATTTGATGTAATTATTCTCGTCCTTATAGGGTTTCGCCGGAACAAGGCGGAGATCCGCACCGCAATATCTTAGAAGCGCTTTCTTCTCATCCGTCTGCGTTTCAGGCATGACGATGACGGTCTTGTATCCCTTGGCGTTCGCTACAAGGGCGAGGCCGATGCCGGTATTGCCCGCGGTCCCTTCAACGATCAGACCGCCGGGCTTGAGCAGACCCTTCGCCTCCGCATCCTTGACGATGGCAAGGGCGGCGCGGTCCTTCACCGATCCACCAGGATTGAGAAATTCGGCCTTGCCGTATATATCGCAGCCCGTAGCTTCCGAGGCGGCAGTCAGGCGGATAAGCGGCGTGTTGCCGATGCTGTCGATAAAGTCTTTGCGAATTTCCATGGGATTCTCTGTGGTTCTTTCTTATTACCATTGTATTTATGTTAATTTGGCGATTTACCCCGGAAGCGTCAAGCGTTGTGGAGGAATAAAATTTTCGACTGATTTTCAGGGTCTATTTGTGCAACGCAAATAATGTTTGAAATCTAACATTTGACGTAATAAGTCGAAAGTTGTTATAATATAAATATTATTAATATTACAAAAAAATTGCATTTATAATTTTAATGTTGTGTGAGTTTGTACTTTAAACATTTTTCTCAACCGACTTTACCCTTCTTTTTTAAGCGCACGCGTCGGCCTCCGATGCGAAAAAATGTGCGCATTTATATTTCCGACTACTCCCAAGGCCTACAGAAACGGCAGAATGCCCTCCGTAGCTGGATTATGAGCAAAGCAATAAATCACATTCTATGATTGAGAGGAACTATGACATCCAAACAGACGGGCGCTCGCACAGCGCGGGAAGCACTTTTGGCGCCACGTACGACAGATCGCAGCGTCAGATCACCCGCCTGCGGCCGGAACATAAAATTGCGATCCCGGCCCGGCGCTAATCCTTCGGGAAGACTTAGAAAGACAGATATGAAAGCGCGAGAGCCACGTCTCTTTTCCATGCTGACGGACGATCAGGTAAGGATTGCGGAGAAAATTTCCCGCGGATTTCATTTGCGTACAGCGGGGCTCGGTATGCGGACGCAAAATTATAGTCGATTACCCTCATCAACGGGGAATACGGAGGATTGGCAGGTTGAGTTGATGCGTCGATTTATGCTCTGGGCTGTCCGGGTACAGGAAGCAGGTTTGTCGCTTTCTGCTGTGCTTGATGTCATTATATTTGGGAAGAGTTGCCGGGCTGTTGATCGAGCGCGAAAGAAGCGAAATGGCTATGCGCGGGCGCAGTTGAATGATGCCTTGGCGCTTTATGAAAAAATATAAAAACACTTAATGATAGAAAAATATTGACAATCGGGGAACGTTTCTTTATACTGATTGTCATAGTCGGAAATTGGGCCCATGGAAATCGAAGAATTTCCGTGGGCCTTTCTTATTGAAGATTAAATCAATAAAAACAACGATAAAAAACCCAACAAATTAAAAATATAGCACCTCTGAGAAAATCTATCCTCCTCAGAGAACGCCGCATGGCGGAATAATTATGATTTGAGTGAACACTAAATAGTAGAAAATATACTTATTGTCTATAAATTGAGGCTTCTGGAATGTCGACCATCGAGCTGATTAAATCTGCCCTGAATAACAAGATATGGCGGCGTAATGTCGCCCTGCCACTGCTAGAGGATATCAAGCAGGCAGGAAGGATCAATGATATCGTTGCCCTATTGGGGTCCGTCTTTCTGAAGAAGGAGGAAGAGACCGTCCGCCGCTTTGTCGCGGATGTGTTTGCCGGGGAAATTCTGGAAATCGCTGACGGCGTCAATGATAACGGAGAAGACAAAGAGGCACGGGAGGATATTGCCCGCTCGAAGCTCCGGATCGATACGCGGAAATGGCTGATGGCACATTTCGCACCGACGCAATATGGCGAGGGCGCGGCGAATGACAAGGGCAAGCGCAGCTTCCCCGTACCCCGCCTGTACCTGCCGGAAAATGGCCGTGATTAAACCGCAGCCGGGACCGCAGGAGATGTTCCTTGGCACTCCCGCCGACATCGCCATCTATGGCGGCGCGGCGGGTGGCGGCAAGAGCTTTGCCCTGCTGATGGAGCCACTCCGGCATATGGCGCAAGGGGAGTTCAAGGCCGTTATTTTCCGCCGCACCTCGAAACAGGTAAAGAATGAGGGCGGGCTTTGGGATGCGTCCGCCGCGCTCTACGGGACCATTGGCGGTCGGGCGAAGGAAAGCGAGCTGTCTTGGAAGTTTCCGAGTGGAGCGTCGATCAGCTTCGGTCATCTGGAGCATGAGAAGAACAAGTACGACTGGCAGGGATCGGAACTTGCCTTCATCGGTTTTGACGAACTGACCCATTTCACCGAGACCCAGTTTTTTTACCTGTTGAGCCGCAATCGCTCCACCGGTCGAGCGCGGCCCTATGTGCGGGGAACCTGCAATCCGGACGCGGATAGTTGGGTTGCCGATTTTATCCGCTGGTGGATTGATCCGGAAACGGGCTACCCGGTTCCGGGACGGTCGGGCCAACTCCGTTGGTTTGTTCGTGATGAAGATAGTCTTATCTGGGGCGATGATAAACGCGCATTGGAGCTGGCGCATCCGGGACAGGTGGCCAAGTCTGTCACCTTTATCGCTGCCTCCATTGACGATAACCGGATCCTGATGGAACGGGATCCGGGCTATCGCGCCAATCTTGCCGCGCTCTCCTCAATCGATCGGGAGCGGCTGTTAAAGGGAAACTGGAAAATCCGCCCTGCTGCGGGCGCCTATTTTCGCCGAAGCTGGTTTTCGGTGGTGCCGATGGCACCAGTTGAGGCGCGACGGGTGCGCGGCTGGGACTTGGCGGCCAGCCATATGGAACCGGGGACCTCTCCCGACTGGACCGTTGGGGCGCGACTCGCCCGGGACGCCAGTGGGGTGTTCTATGTAGAACATATAGAGCGGCTGCGGGGCACGCCGAATGAGGTCGAGCGCGCCATCCGCAATCTTGCCATGAGTGACGGGCGGGAGACGCAAATCGCCCTGCCGCAGGATCCGGGGCAGGCGGGAAAGGCGCAAGTCCAGGCGCTCGTCCGGCTGCTCGCGGGCTTCCGGGTAAAAAGCCAGCCTGTCACCGGCAGCAAGGTCGTCCGTGCCATGCCATTCTCGTCGCAGGCCGAGGCGGGCAATGTCCGTCTTGTGGCGGGACCGTGGAACGCGGATTTCCTCAATGAACTCGAGAATTTTCCGACCGGTCGTCATGATGATCAGGTCGACGCGGTCTGCGAGGCGTTTCACGCTCTCACCCAAGGTTCACAGAAATCACAACAGGATATGTACTCATGAACGATCCTTCCATCTCCTCCCAGCTATATGATTTAATGGCGACGCGCTGGGCACTTGCCGAAGGCGCTGATGGGCGGCACGCTGGCCATGCGGGCCGCGGGCACACGATATCTGCCGCGCCATCCGGCGGAGAATAGCGCCATCTATACGGAGCGGGCGAGCCGATCAGTGTTGCGCAATCATTTCCGCCGCACCGTGACCAAACTCGTTGGTCGCATCTTTGCCGAACCACTCATCATCTCGGAGGATATGCCAGATGAACTGGTCGCGATTTTGCGCAATATCGATCTCGTTGGGAGGGGCCTTAATGTCTTCGCTCGCGACTGGTTCGAGGATGCGCTTGTCTCCGGTCTTTCTCATGTGCTGGTGGATTTCCCGGCGTCGGCGGGTGGGCAGTCCCTTGCCGAGGAGCGGGAGCAGGGCGCGCGGCCCTATGCGGTCCATGTCCGCGCCGATCAGCTGATTGCCGCACAATGGGACAGCCGGGGCGGTGACAAGGTGCTGACGCAAATCCGCATTCGCGAGAAGGCGTTGCGTTATCACGGGTTCGATGAGCGGGAGGAGGAACAGATCCGCGTGATCGAGCCGGATCGCTGGCGTGTCTACCGGCAGGACAAGAAGGGCATCTGGCAGGAGGCGGACGCCGGGGAGAATACCCTGGGCCGTATCCCGCTTGTCACCCTTTACACCGCGCGAACAGGATATTTGCAGGCCGAGCCGCCGCTGGAAGACCTCGCGTTCCTCAATCTGGAGCATTACCAGATCCGCTCCGATCAGCGGAACGCGCTTAATGTCGCGTCCTTCCCGATCCTCGCGGCCTCCGGCTACAACCCGGAGATTGATGGCCCGATCGAGGTGGGCCCCAACAAGGTGCTGACCACCAGCGAGAGCGAGGGCAAATATTATTATGTCGAAAGCTCCGGCGCGGCGCTGGAGGCAGGCGCGAAGGAGCTGGAGGCGCTGGAAAAAGCCATGCTGATGTTCGGTCTGCAGTTCGATACGCCAAAGCAGATGGAGACGGCTACGGGCCGGGCGCTGGACGCCGCCGATGCTCTCTCGCCGCTTTCCGCCATGGCGATGAACCTGGAAGACAGCCTGAATGCCATGCTGTTGCTGTTCGCGGACTGGCTGGAAATGCCGCTTATCGGCAGTATCGGCGTCAGCACCAAATCGGGCGCGGCGCAAAATAATGAGCGCGATCTCGATTTCCTATTGGAAGCGCGACGCCTCGGTGACGTGAGCGGGGAGGAACTGATCCGCGAAGCGAAGACGCGCGGACTTCTAAGTGACAGTCTCAAGGTGAACGCTGCTGCTGACTAACCCATCCAACATTTAATTATTTACCCACAGAGCCCCGTTTCGGGGCTTTTTTATTGAGGTTTTCCATGTTTGAATTTCCCATTGACGTGACCGACTTAAGCGAGGTGCCGGAGCAGTACCACGGGCTCTACCAGCCGGAGGAGGAGGGGTTCACCCTCGATCCCCTGCTCGCCGAAAAGCTGGATGTGTCCGGTCTGCTCTCGGCGCTTGAAAAGGAGCGGGGCAATGCACAGGGCTTCGAGAAGGAGCTGAAGGCTTGGCAGGCACTCGGCCCCGATCCGGAAACCGCCTGGGCCGATAAACAAAAGGCGCTCAGCGCGGAATTCACGGAACAGTTCGATGCGATTATCGAGGCGAAGGACGTGGAGATTACCCGCCTGAAGGAGCTGAACGCCGAGTTCCTGATCACCACCCGCGCGACGGAGGCGCTTTTGAAAGCCGGCGGTAGCGTCGAGCTGTTGATGCCGCATATTCGCGCCGCGATCACGTTGGTGGAGGAAGAGGGCGCTCCCTCCCTTCGTGTTATCGATACCGACGGCTCCTTCCGCGAGAAGGCGGAAGGGGTGCCCCTGACCGTCGAGGATCTGGTGGCGGAAATGCGGAGCTCCCCCGTCTTTGCCCGCGCCTTCAACCCGACCGGCAGCAAGGGCAGCGGCATGGACCCGAGCGGGGTGCCCGTCAATCGCGCCACCATCAATGGACAGAACCAATGGGCGCTCAACGCCCGGATCGAGGATATCGCCGCCGGGAAGGTGTCGGTCTCCCTTTAAAGTCCCAAGTCCGCGGGATGCGGCAGGGCCCGGGACGGGTCTGCAATAACCCCTTAATTCCTTATTCTGGAGATAAAGAAAATGGCTAATGATATTTCGGCCGCCATGCCGAAGATCCTTGCGCGCGGCCTGATGGCCCTGCGTGAACAGACCGTGATGCCCCGCCTCGTGAATGGCGATTTCAGTGCCGATGCGGCTGAGAAGGGCGACACCATCGATGTGATCCTGCCGTCTGACCTGACGGCGGATGACGTGACGCCCGGCACAACGCCGCCGACTCCGACCAGCTCGACATTGGAGAAGGTGCAGATTGAGCTGAACAACTGGAAGAAGGCGGATTTCTACCTCACCGACAAGGAGATGATGGAGGTCGAGGCGCGGGAGAATTTCATGCCCGTACAGGCGAGCGCGGCCATCCGTGCGCTTGCCAATGCCGTCAACCAGTCGATCCATGCGAAATATACCGGCATCTATGGTCTGGTCGGCACGGCAGGCACGACGCCCTTTGCGTCGGATGCCAGCGATGCGACGGCAGCCAGAAAGCTGCTGCTGGAGCAAAAGGCCCCGAAAGAATTCCGCTATGGCGTGCTCGATTTCGATGCGGAATCCAACGCGCTAGACCTCGCGGCCTTCGCTGATGCGGACCGCGCGGGCAGCAGCTCCGCCAAGATCGAAGGCGAGATCGGCCGCAAATACGGGATCGACTGGTATAGCGATGACCATGTCGCTACCCATGTGACCGGCGCGGAGGGAACGCCGCTCGTCAAGGGCGCATCCCAGACCGGCACCAGCCTGATCGCCGATGGCTTTACGACCAAACCCTCCGTCGGCGATATCTTCACCATTGATGGCGACACGCAGCAATATGTCGTGCAGGCCGCAACGGACCTGTCGGGCACGGACTCGACCCTGACCATCGCCCCGGCGATTAGTTCTGCGCCGTCGGATAACGCGGCGATGACCTTTGTCGCGGATCATGTGGTCAATCTGGTGTTCAATCGTGATGCCTTTGCCTTCGCCAACCGTCCGCTGGCCCACAGCACCCAGGACATGGGACTCGGCAGCCAGATCCTGTCGATGACCGATCCGATGACCGGCATCTCGCTCCGCCTTGAGGTGGCGCGCCAGTATAAGCAGGTCGTCTGGGAGTTTGACATCCTCTGGGGTGTCGCGCTGGTCCGGCCCGAGCTGGCGGTCCGTCTCGCCGGCTGACCGGAGCGGGGAGCGGTACGAAACATCACCGCTCCCCTTTTTCTTATGTGATTGAGCAGGAAAAAATCCATGACCTTGATAACCGAAACCGGCAGCGGCGTGACCGGGGCGACGAGTTACGTGTCGCTTGCGGAGGCGGACAGCCATTTCACTGCGCTTGCCAATGATGACTGGACCAGCGCCACGGACGGGCAGCGTGAACAGGCGCTGATCCGGTCGGCCCTGCATATCGACAGCTATCTTTATCCCGGCACGGTTCTTGACTGGGATCAGGGCCTGAAATGGCCGAGGAGTGGCGCCTATGATAGGGACGGTCGGGCCATGACGGGCATCCCCCATGCATTGCGCACCGCGACGCTGGAGCTTGCGGATATCTTTCTGCGTGATTCCGAGGGCCTCGATGAGCGGCAGGTGACGCGACAGAAGATCGGCCCCATCGAGGTGACGTATGAGGAGGGAAGGAAGCGCATGAGCTTCGTCTTTCGCCTGCTGCAGCAGATCGGCGCGCGCGCCCAGGACAGCCAGATGGTGAGGGGGTGAACCATGCGGAACGAAACTATCCGGCGAATGGTGCGCGATCTCTTCGATACCATCGGAGAGGTGGCGGTGAGCGCAACGCTCCGCCAGAAAGCACAAGGGGATTACGATCCCGGCACCGGCACGGTGGAGACCACAAGCGATACCGCGATCCGCTTGGTGCGGACGGAGAAAAGGCTCGTTGATACGGCGAATGCGGACGGCACGCCGATTGATCCTCCGCTTCATCATGCGCTGATCGAGTGCGAGGACGTGATGCCGAAGGCCGATGACGACCTGATTATCGGCTCTTCGACTTTCACCCTGTTGCAGGTGGTCGCGGCAGATACCGGCGCAGGCATTCTGTATGAGGTGAGCTACCAATGAGCTATCGCAAAATACAGGCGGCGCTGGATGCACGGCTTCATGCTTATGAGTCTGACGATGTGGCCTTCCCGGGAACGCCTTATTATCCCGCCCATGGCACCTCATATCTGGAGGTTCAGTTCCTGCCAGCCCCGGCTGAGGGGATATTCCTCGGCTCCGGCGCGGTGGAGCTGCATACGGGCGACTATCGCATCACCGTCCATGACGCGGATATGGCCTCCGCGCAGAGCCGCATCGATGCCCTGCGGTCGCATTTCAACAAGGGTCGCGTGCTGACGTTCGAGAGCGTTGATGTTCATCTCGACGGTGCGACTGTGGGCGCCAATGAGGGCGACCTCAAGAAAATCGCCATCCCGCTTCTCGTTTCCTGGCGCAGCTATTTTTAAGGAGCCACTGCCATGACCTTTGCTACCGGAGCCCAGCATGGGCTGACCTATATTACTGAAAGTGTCTTCGGCACGACGCCGGCCTCGCCGGAGATGACGTCATGTCGTCATACGGCCTGCAGCCTCGGTCTTTCCAAGACGACGCTGGAGACGGCGGAAATCCGCAGCGACCGCCAGATCGCCCATCTCCTGCACGGGCAGAAGACCGTCTCGGGCAATATAGATATGGAGCTTTCTTACGGCGCGTTTGATGACATGCTTGCGGCGGTGATGCAATCAAGTTGGTCGTCCAATGTGTTGAAAGCGGGCGCGAGCCAGCCGAGCTTCACTTTTGAGCGGGGCTTCGCTGACATTGGCCAGTATCAGCTGCTGACCGGCTGCGTGATCGATCGCCTGCGCCTCTCCGTCCGGCCGGACCGGTTGATCACCGGCACCTTTGGCGTAATCGGCAAATCTTCTGCGATCAATTCAACCTCCGTTGACGGAAGTCCGACGGCCGCCGCCGCCAATGACCCTATGGACAGCTTCTCCGGGTCGCTGGAAGAGGGGGGCAGTAGCATCGGTATTGTTGTCGGGCTACAGCTCAATATTGATAATGGGCTGGAGCAAGCGTTTGTGATTGGCGAGGATGAAGCAAGTAGCCTCCTTGCCGGTTCTTCACGTATCACGGGGGAGATAACCACCTACTTCGAGGATGCGGCACTCCTGAATAAATTTGCCGCCCGCACCGAGAGCAGCCTCACTCTTACTTGCAGCGGGGTAGGGGGCAGTCTTGAATTTGATCTCCCGCGTATTGTTTATACCGGGGCGGAGAACCCGACGCTTGGCGCGGGACCGATCACCCTCTCGCTGCCCTTCACCGCGCTCTATGACGAAACGGAAGAGAGCAACCTCAAGATCACCCGGACAGCGGCTTAAAGGGAAACAATATGCATAAGAATGTATTTGATGTGGCGGCGTTTGATTTAAAGGCTCGGTCTGAGGCGGGCGCGCCGCTCACCCTCCGTCATCCGAAGACGGGCGAAGACCTCCCCGCCGTTATCTGGCTGCAGGGGGAGGATGCGGAGAATTACCGCAAGTGCCTCCGGGCGCAGATCGACCGGCAGATCATGGAACGCAAGCTGGAACTGACGGCTGCAGAGTTGGAGGAACGGCTGGTCGAACGGCTTACCGCGATTACGCTGCGGTTCGAGAATATCGAATTCGACGGTGTGAGTTACGACACCACGCCGGAGAATATCTTGAGGCTCTATCGGGAGCATCTCTGGATCCGCGAGCAGGTCGCCGCCTTCGTGGAGGACCGGGCCAATTTTTTGCCCTGACCGCCGCCCGATTGAAAGACTGGGCGGCGCATCAATTCCATCTGGCGGAGGAGGTGGGCCCGGGTATCACCCGTGCCGCCGCCAACCGTCAGCTTGCAAAAACAACAGGCCGGGAAATCGCCGATATAGCAATGGCTGCGCCGCCACCGTCCTGCATCGCCCATGTCTGGGGCTGGTTTTTGGTGCTTCTGCCGCTCTATGCAGAGGGGCCTCTGTCGCGCCCGGCACTGATTGCGGCGGATATCGAGGCGCGCTTCGGCCTCCGCCCCACAGGGTTTGAGGTCGGGCTTCTCCTCGATCTCTTCACTCTCTGGCGACGGCTACGGCCCAGAGACGCAGAACAAGGATAAGGATAATGGTAAAAAATACAGATTTATCCGCCTTTGGCGGTATCGATACGGCGCTCAAAGGTCTCGATGCGCTCAGCGACAAGACCCGAAAGGCAGAAAGGGAAGCACAGCTTCTCACCCGCCAATTCGACGGGCTGAAAAGCGATCTTGCAGGCTCCGGCAGAAACGGCTTCGTCGATGACTTGAATACCGGGCTTGCCACCGCGATGGAGGAAATGAACGGCTTTGCGGAGATTTCCGGCAAGGTGGCGGCAAGCATCGGAAATGCCTTTGAAAGCGCGTTCGAGAAGCTGCTGATCTCGGGGAAGGATTTCAAGTCGGTTCTGAAAGGGCTGGAGGCCGATCTCATTCGTCTCGGCACAAAGACATTCACCTCGGCAACGGGGCAGAGCCTTGGCGGTTCCGGCGAACTGTTTGGTGAACTTGCGGGCGCGTTTTTCGGCGGTGGCGGTTCGTCGCTCGCCAGCCTGATCCCCGGTTTCTCCACCGGCGGGCAGTTCACCGTCGGCGGCGCGTCCGGGGTGGACCAGAATCTTGTCCCCCTTCGTCTGACGCGGGGCGAACGGGTGACGATCGAGACCCCGGCGCAGCAGCGGGGAAATAACGCCGCTGCCAGTCCGACGCCGGTTATCAATATGGCGTTCAACATCTCGACGCCCGACGCAGCAAGCTTTCGCCTCAGCCAGACGCAGATCCAGGGCGAAGCACTCCGTCAGGCGCAACGCAGTCTTAGAAGGAACGGATAAACCATGAGCTTTCATGACGTCAGATTCCCGACCCGTGTCTCTTATGGCGCGGTGGGCGGGCCCCGCTTCTCGACCACGGTGCAGATTTTGAACTCCGGGTATGAGCAGCGCAATATCAACTGGGCGCAGGCACGGCGTGAATACACCGTCGATATCAGCCCGAGCCGGGGCGCGGAATGGACCGCCGTGCTTGATTTCTTTCACGCGCGGCGCGGCCGGGCCTATGGCTTTCGCCTGAAGGATTTTTCAGATTTTGAAATGGCTGAACAATCTATCGGCACCGGCGATAACAGCACCACAGAATTTCAGATTGTCAAGCGCTACATCGACGATGATGAACTGGCCCCGCCCTATGACCGGGAGCTGAAGAAGATCGTCTCCGGCACGGTCGAGGTCTCCGTCGGCGGCGCACCCATGGCGAGCGGTTGGAGCGTGGATGAAACGACCGGCATCCTCAGCTTTGATAGCGCGCCCGCGACGGACGCGGATATCGCGGTGGCTTGCGAGTTCGATGTGCCGGTCCGCTTCGATACGGACCTGATGCAGGCCGCCATTCCGGGGCCGGACATCCATCACTGGCAGAGCGTTAAACTGGTGGAGATACGGATATGAAGTCTCTCAGTGCGGCCCTGAACAGCCATATCGCCGGGGAGGTGACCACACTCGCGACCTGTTGGGCGCTGACCCGGCAGGACGGGACGGAAATGTTCTTCACCGATTTCGATGAGGATCTGGAAATCGATGGCGACATCTATCTGGCGGCCAGCGGTTATTCCCGCTCGGCTATTGCGAATTCCAGCAGCTTCAGCGTCGATAACCTTGATATCATTGGCAATCTCACCAGCGATATCATCCGCGAAGAGGATCTTTTCGCGGGGCTCTATGACTTCGCCGAGGTGCGGATTTTCATGGTCAACTGGCAGGATCTTTCCCAAGGCACTCTCCCGCTTCGGCGCGGCTGGATCGGGGAGGTTTCGGCGCAGGACGGTGCCTTCACGGCGGAGCTGCGCGGCCTTGCCCAGGCACTTCTTTATGAGGTGGGGGAGGTTTATTCTCCCCTTTGCGGCGCGGACCTCGGCGATAGCCGCTGCGGTGTCGATGTGGACGCACTGACTGCAACTGACGTGGTGGCAAGCGTCACCTCCCGCGATCAGTTCGCGCTCACCGACTACACCGGCGCGGACGATGTGCTGAACGGCGGGGTGCTGACCTTTACCAGTGGTGCGAACGCCGGGCTCTCTTGCGAAATCCGTGACTGGATGCAAACGGGTAAGACGCTGACCCTCTATCTGGAAATGCCGTACGAGGTTCAGGCGGGGGATGAGGTTTCCTTCTTTCCCGGTTGCGACAAGCGCTATGCGACCTGCCGCGATAGCTTCTCGAACCATCACAATTTCCGGGGTTTTCCGCATATTCCGGGCACTGATGCCCTGCTGGAGACCGGCGATGCTTGAGCGCGAGGATATCATCACCGAGGCGCGGCGCTGGGTCGGCACGCCGCTGGCGGCATCAGGGACGAAGCCGGGCGGGCGTCGATTGCGTCGGGCTGGTCGTTCTGGTGGCGCACACTCTCGGTCTCAAGCCCGAGGATGTGACCGGATATGCGCGGCGGCAGGATGGCCGGGCGCTTCTACGTCATCTTCACAAACAACTTGAGTTGCAACCATCAACTGACTGGAAAATAGGAAATATCGGTGTTTTCAAGGAAAGCGCTTTTCCCATCCATGTCGGGTTTTTAAGCGAACGCGATGGAGTGTCGACGGTCATCCATGCCCATGCCCGGAGAAGGCAGGTGATCGAGGAGGCGCTTGATCCTTACGGTACTCCGTTTGCCGTTTTCTCATTTCCGGAGGTTCTCTAATGGCGACTTTAGCACTTGGGCTCGCGGGCGCCGGTATCGGTGCGGTAACCGGTGTCGGCGCCGGGGCCGGTTGGCTTCTCGGCACCACGCTGGGCCGTGTTATGTTCCCCGAGAAGGGCGGCGCGTCCTCTGCGACGCGGCTCACCGACCTTAATGTCACTGGTGCGAGCTATGGCGCGGCGATCCCGCGTCTTTATGGCACCATGCGCCTCGCCGGGAATATTATCTGGGCGGGCGATCTCCGGAGCGAGGCCGTGACCAGCAGCAGCGGCGGCGGCAAGGGCGGCGCGGGCGGTTCCTCACAGGTAACCGGTTACAATTATTACACCAGTTTCGCTGTCGCTATCTGCGAGGGAGAGGTATCGAACCTCCTTAAAATCTGGGCCGATGGGGAGGTCATCTATGATGCGGGCGCGGAGGGGGACGTGATCGCCTCCGATGTGCGGTTCCGCTTCTACCCCGGAGATGAGGAACAGCTCCCCGACAGCATTATCGAGGCGGCGGAAGGGGAGGACAACACACCGGCCTATCGTGGGCTCTGTTATCTGGTGTTTGATGATCTGCCGCTTTCCTCTTTCGGCAATCGCATCCCGAATATCGAAGTGCTGGTCACCACTGAGGGCGTCGGCGCCTATCCGGTCACGGATAGTGAAATTGCCGCCGTCGATGCGGGCAGCTTTGCCTATGACGCGGAGCGGGGCCTTGTCTACAGCTATGAGGTGGTGGGCGGTGTCGATACGGTTCGCAAGATCGATGCCCTGACGCTGGAGGAACTCGCGACAGCCGAGGTGGAGACGGAATTTCCGCGCCTGCCCGATGCGGCGATCGGGTTTTCGCGGGATCGCAAGGGCAATTTCTGGATCGGCACGGGCGCGGCCCTGCTCGCCGGACGGCAAATCCACTATGTGAACGGCGAGACAATGCAACTCAACGACAGCGCCGATCTGCCGAGTGGCGTGGGTGCCATCACCCATTCGACCGATATCATCAACCCGCTTACCGGCGCGCAGTTCCAGGTCGCCGGATCGCAGCAGAGCTATCAGGTGGTGATCTTCGATGAGGCGCTGGAGGTAGTCGATACCATCACGACAAGCTCGCGCGTTTGCACGGGTGCGGTGACAGACGCAGAGGAAGTCGCCTGGGTCGTCCTGTCCGGCTGGGCAACCGGCCCGGTGTTCAGCGACCTTGAGATCGTCCGCGTGTCGGTCTTTGGCAGCCCCAGTGCATCAGGCACGGACTATTCCGTCGAGAGCGAGATTTTTACCATCGCCACGGCTGATCTCACGCCACTTGGCGGGACGGGGAGCGAAACCAACAATATCACCCGTCTGGTCGCCTATCTGCCCGCGAGCGATGAGCTTCTGTTCCAGAATGATTGCCGTATTTTCAAATGGTCGACGGTCACGCAGGCCATCACCGCCAGCCGCGATGTGAGCGATTTGAGCGGCAACCTCTCCCTCGTCCATACGCATAACGGTAGCGAGATCGTCTTTATCAGCGCCGGGCGCAATGCGGTTTATTTGAGCGCTGACACGCTCGAGGAGCTGGAGCGGGTCGATCTTTACGATTTCGACGGGGTGGAGGCGTCCGTCAATGGCGTCTATGACGCGGCGACGGACAGCCTGTTCGTTTTCAACAGTTCCTTCGGGGTGAAACGGCTTTTCTTGCGCCGCGCGAGCGGTGCGGGGGCCGAGCTTGCCGATATCGTCAGTGACCTCTGTGCGCGTGGGCGTCTGACGGAAGCGGATGTCGATGTCTCCGCCCTTTCGGGCAGCATACCGGGCTATCTGGTGAGCCGCCCGATGTCGATTGCCGAGGCGCTGACTCCGCTCAGTGACTATGCCTTCTTTGATGCGGTGGAAAGCGGCGATATGCTGAAATTCATCCCCCGCAACCAGGCCAACAGCGGCGTGACCATCAAAGATGAGGAGATGATCGCGCCGCCCACCTTGCGCCGATTGCAGGAAAGCGAACTGCCGGAGAAGATATCGCTCTCCTATCTTGCGTCCGATGCGGGTTACCAGATCGGCACCCAGTCGGAGAAGCGCGCCTTCCGTCCCGTCGCCACCATGTTCGGGCGCAACCAGATCGCGCGGGATCTGCCGATGGCGCTGACCGCTGATCTCGCGCGGCAGGCGGCGGCGAAAACTCTCTATTCCGCCTGGGCCGAGCGACAGACGGTGAGCGCGTCGCTGCCGCTGAAATACCTTGCGCTCGACCCGGCCGATGTGCTGAGCCTTGAGATCAACGGAGCGACCAGCAGCGCCCGGCTGATGCAGTCCCATTTCGGCGCGGATATGACGATTGAGACCGAGGCCGTGACCCTTTCCCCCTTGAGCTATGACGCGGCGGAAGTTGGCGATGCGGGTTCGGGCTATGAACAGGTGCTGATCCGCAAGGGAAGCTATGCGGAGTTGTTCCTCCTCGATCTGCCGTTGCTCCGGGATCAGGATGCAACGGCGGGGAACGGAAGCCGCTTCTATTTCGCCATGGATGGCTATCAGTCCGGCTGGACCGGCGGCACCCTCTATTCCGCCTTCGATGAGGACAGCTATCAGGTGGAGGGCGCAATCAGCAACGAGGCTGTCTGGGGCGTGACGCTAACCGCCCTTGGTGATACGACGGCGCCGTTTCAGACGGATGAAACCAACAGCCTCGATATCCGCTTTGTGAGCGGTGGGGACGAACTCGAAAGCATTACCACATCCGCATTGTTGAACGGCGGGAATGCCCTGCTTGTCGGCGAGGAGATTATCCAGTTCGCTAATGTGTCGGAGAACGCGGACGGCAGTTATCGCCTCTCGACCCTTCTGCGCGGTCGCCGCGGCACGGAAGGGGCGACCGGCTCGCATAAGGTGGGGGAGCGGGCAATCCTGCTCCGCTCCGGCGATATCGGGGGTGGCTTTGCCGCGATCAATACAATCGACGTGCCGCGCCGCTGGAAAGCGGTGGGGGCGGGCCGCCTGATTGAGGAGGTTTCGCCAACCATCAAGGCCCTGACCGGCAATGACCTCAAACCTTACGCACCGGTCCATATTACGGGAGAGCGTGACGGCGGGGATCTCTCCATGAGTTGGCAGCGGCGTACGCGGATCGGCGGCGGCAGTTTGAGCGGCGGCGTCCCGCTCTCCGAAGCGTCGGAGCGGTATGAGCTGGTCTTTACCTATGACGGGGAGAGTGTCTCCAAATTCGTGTATGACGTCACGGAATATACCTATGAGCTGGCCGACTTTAATGCGGATTTCGGTGCTTCCGAAGTCGCGGTGCCGGAGCTTTCCCTTACCCTTTATCAACTTTCTGAAACCATAGGCCGGGGCTTTCCGGCAACGGAGATTATCTAGCATGTCAGAACTTGATTTACCGCAGATCGCAGAGAGCCAGGCGCTCGCCTATGTCACCTCCAACGACGCGGACGCAAAGTTGGAATCCGCACTCTGCGATGAAATTGCCAGCCATGATCCGACAGCCGGCGACGTGACGCTAACCGACGCCGAGTTTCGCGAGACCTGGCATCATGTTATCGGGGGTACCCCGGCAACGGGATTTAATTTTATCGTACCGGAGATCAAGCGCCCTTTCATGGTCACCAACGGAAGCGGGGAGACGGCAACGGTCAAGACCGCCTCCGGTTCGGCGGGGCAGGTGCTGGACGGGGAAACCCGGCTCTTCTATTGCGACGGGACGGATGTCATCGGCCTGACGGACAGCACCTCGGGCGGTGGGGGCGGTGGAACCCACGCGGGGACGCTGGTCAAGATGAGTGCCAACCAGAGCATTGCCAATAACACCAACATCACGCTCAACTGGGCGAGCGAAAGCTACGATACCGACAGCTATCACGACAACTCCACCAACAACAGCCGCCTGACCGTGCCGAGTGGGGTCTCCAAGGTGATCGTGAGCGGGCAGGTCCGGTGGGACAATAATGGGACCGGCACGCGCGAAATCTTATTAGAGAAGAACGGGTCGAATAGCTTCGATGGCCGTCCGTTCGAGCATATCGAGGCGCAGACGGACCGCACCATGCAGAGCTTCGTCTCGCCGGTGCTGGCCGTGACGCCGGGGGACTATTTCGAGATGGTCGCCTGGCAGGACAGCGGCGCCAGCCGGGACATCGAAAGTCATGTCGCCACCTGGTTCAGCATTCAGGCCATCGAATAGGGAGGAACTATGAAAAAGCTGATAATTTCCGAAGTCCTTGGGGCCGCTTTTTTTATGACCAATATGGTCGCTGGGGCCGCGCCAACCTGTCTGTCGCGCAGTGAACTCGCCGTGCATCTCGCGGAGAATTACGGCGAAGTTCTGATCGCGCAAGGGCTCAATAATCGCGGCGCATTGATCGAGGTTTTCACCACGAAATCGCGGGACCGCTGGACCCTCTCGGAAACCGACGCGAGCGGTCGCGCCTGCCTGATTGCAGCGGGAGAATACTGGAATTCGCTGGGTCTGCGCCCCACTGCGGCGCGACAACCGGCAGCGTTCGATCTACCTCCAAAGACAGCCGAGAGAGCATCGCCATGAATAACCTTGAACAGGAAATGGGCGCCATGCGCGTCCGCATCGAAAATCTCCATCTCGATATGGTGGAACTACGCGACGACGTCAAAAGCCTGACGCTTCAGGTCAGCATGGGGCGCGGCGCGCTAAAAGTTATCGGCATCACAGGGACGGCCATCGCGGCGTTAACCACCTTTGCCGCCTGGATCGGGCAGGCCTTCCGGCCGTTTAATCTGTAAATCATGAAGGAGAGCGAATTGGGAGCTTTCGTCACAATCGGCGACGTGCTGCAGATCCTCTGGCTAGCATTTTTGGGATTGGCCTCTCTGGTTACTCTAACGACTGTCGTTACCGTAATGACTCCGACGCGCTGGCGCGCGGAACCTCTCGACCGGTTGTTTCAGATCCTCAACCTGATCGCCGGCAATGTCGGTCATAACCGAAATGCGGACGACAGATGAGCCCGTTTGAAGCCGCCATATGCGCGAAGATTGCCTATGACCCGAAAGGGCCGGAGTGGGCCGCACGGCTCGGCTATACATTCCATCCGATCGCAGGACGGGATCATTTTGCGTGGATCGGCCGCAAGAGAGGGATCACCATTGTCGGTTTTCGCGGGACGGCTCTGTTCGGGAGGGAGAAACGAAGCTATCGCAGTAACCTTTCCACCGACATGATCCCCTGGGCGGGCGCCGGTCTGGTCCATGAAGGATATTATCAGGCGCTTTGGCAGTTGCTCGCGGCGATCCGGCGTGAACTGAAGGGTGATAGGGAGATCATTCTCACTGGCCATTCGATGGGTGCGGCACTGGCGACGCTGGCGGCGATGCTGCTGGAGGCTGACCGGGTTTATGCCTTTGCCTGCCCGCGTCTCGGGAATCGCGCCTTCGCCGATGGCTTTTCGCGAGATATTCGGGTGACGCGCTTCGTCAATCGTTGCGATGTGCTGGCCCGGTTGCCGCTTTCCGGTGACGTGCAAGGGAGTGATCCACTGACGCGAGAGTCATACTGGCATGTCGGTCGGACCGTCCGCCTGCCGGGGCTCGGCCATTCGATCAATGCCTATCTCACCGGCATCCGGATGCGGCGCCACGGAAAATATGTGTTCAACCAGCAATAACAGGAAGGGAGCGAAGAATGATTTCAATGAGCAGGGAGTATAAAATGGATCAAATGGAGACAGAGGAAGAGTTGCTGATCGAGCGGAACGCCGAAGACCCTTATCTTCATTATTCCGGCGAGGAAGAGGAAGCGAACGACAACTTCCCTGACCATGAGATTTTGCAGGGCTGTATCTGGCGGGATACGGAAAGTTCACAGCAGCGTATCGGCCTGCAGGAAGAGGGGGGTATTGCTGACCACGCAGAGGAAATGATCAGTGGACGGGAGCTTGATTTTTCTGATGACCGGCGGCGCGTGCGTGGCTTTCTGGATGACGAGGTTGCGGCGGACGATTGAAGCGCATCTATTTAAGAACTGAAGCGCATGGGCGCTATTTCCGGTCCGCGAGTGCAAGGCCGATCCCGGCGGCAAACAGGAAGCCGCCTGTGATCCGGTTGCGGATATTCTGATAGCGGAGCATCAAGGGCCGAAGCGCGCCCGCGAATAACGCCCAGAGCGCATCACCGAGGGTGACAACCGACAAAAAGACGAAAGCGACCAGTGAGAGTTGCGCTATATAGTTTCCCTCCGGTGCGACAAACTGCGGCAGCAGCGCCGCGTTGAAGACCAGGGTTTTGGGGTTCAGTATCGCCACCAACAGTCCGCGCCAGAAGAGCGTCCAGACTGGGGCCGGGACGGCGCGAACGGCGGAGAGATCCTCCACCGGGGTCACCCAGCTTTTGATGCCAAGCCAGAGGAGATAGGCGACACCCACCCATTTCAGCCAAAACAGGATATCGGCGGCAATTTGCAGCAGAGTGCCGATTCCAAACACGACAAGCAATAACTGTATGCCGACGCCAGCCGTTGTCCCGACTACCGTGCAAAGGCCATATAATGCCCCATACCGCAAGGAGTTTGCGACCGTCAGCGCGACATTCGGTCCTGGTATGGCGACGAGGCCGAAGGTGATCAGGACGAGAGCTAAAAGCGAATCCATTTGCATAAAATACCATAAATCAGGGTGCGGACAATCGCATTTTCATAAAGCTGTCACAGGGTTTCAGTATGGCTTCGGGGTTAAATAGTCCCCAACCGATTCCGTAATCAGGGAAGGAAAAGGGGATAACGAGGGAAATTTTGGTTTTATGTTGGAATAATTAACTATATTTGAGAATTTTCTGGATTTTAGTCAAAAAATTGGTAGAATTTGCCTATTAATCATCGAAAAATTTGTAGTTTGTTGTATTTTCAACAGTCGCTTTTCCGACGGTCAGTTGATTGGACAAAATTCATTTTGAATGGAGACCGCCCATGACATTCAAATATTTGAATATAAAGCTCAGCGTTATTGCGCTGGGTCTTATCGTTGTTTTGGCAACATCATCACTTCTTGGTGCTAATGAGCAAGCGAGCGCGGCCACCACGTCGGTGGACTGCGGCAAGGTGTTGTCCGGACAGGTGCAATCATGTGAGGACGGAGTGGCCGGCGCCACATTTGTGAAAGCGGCCTCAACAGCTTGGCTCCTGCCGCCCCAGCAATCGAAAGTGGCGAACGATGGCATCAAATCTGTAAGCGTGAGTGGCACGGAGGAAAGCGGAGTTTCCACTAGCGGCTTGCCAGTGTGAAGCATTCATCCTTTTTATGGCCGCCCTTGCGGGCATCGCTTTTCTTGGCCGCCGAAGAAAGATGCGGTTTCGCAGAAACTAGCCTCGACCGAGTGAGGCGGTTAGGCGATGGGCTTGAATAATTGCCGGCTTTTTCAACGAAATACGCGAAATTTAAGCTTTACTTAGGGTCTCCGCGCTAGTCTGCCTGCCATGGAAATGACGCATACAGTTAAGCCGACGGCTTGTCTTCTTGAAGCTTTCCGCTTCGTGATCGGGCATCGCTGGTCCTGCCTGTTCCGGGCGGTGCCGGTGGTGATGATGACGGGGCTGATTGCCTGGTTGGAAACCAATATTCTGGCGGCTGCGGAATATTTCCGCCTTGTCGTGAATGAAATTTTCTACGCCATCTTTGCCGTCTATTGGCATCGCTTTACAGTATTCAAGTTTGAACGACGCAATCCGTCCTTCGGGTTGCATTTCGGCCTTCGGGAGATCAAGTTCGCCGGATCGATGCTGATCTATGTGGTCATTACTTACCTGCTGGCGCGCCTCTATGTGGTGAGCGGGGGGGATGCCTCCAGCGCGTCGATCGTGCTGTTTGTGGCGCTGCTCTGTCTTTGCTTTATGCCGCTGATGTTCGTCTTTCCGGCCATCGCTCTCGATCAGCCGTTGGCGCTCAAAGAATTTGCCAGAACGATAATCGATATGTTCCTGCCGCTCCTCGGCACGTTACTGCTGGGACTGGTGGCGGTGATCGGGCTTTATGTCCTGATATATATGCCGATGCTGCTGCTGATCCTGATGAACAAGCCGGATCTGGCGGGAATTGTATTCTTTGTGTTGTCCAGCTTCCTGATCATGCCCTTTATCATGGCTGTATTTATCTCATTCCTTTCGATCCTCTTTCGGGAAACTATCGGCATTCGGCCAATTAATTACGGCGCTCCTTATTGAGGCTTGCCGAGGGCGGATAATTTTTCTAACGTTCCTGTAACGCAGAGGAAAATGATCATGAGCGAGATTATTGAGGGGGGATGTGCTTGCGGCGATGTTCGCTACAAGCTGCAGATACCGCCGTTATTTGTGCATTGCTGCCATTGTCGCGAATGCCAGACCCATTCGGGCAGCGCTTTTGTCATCAATGCCTTGGTTGAGACGGACCGGATTGATCATTTCAGCGGCGAGCTTGTTGCTATTTCCGTGCCCACCAACAGCGGGGGCCCGCATGACATATATCATTGCGCGCGCTGCCAGACAGCCCTCTGGAGTGACTATGGACGGCGTTCCGGGATGCGATTTTTGCGCGTCGGTACGCTGGATGATCCTGCGAAGCTTCCGCCGGATGTTCATATTTTTACACGCTCCAAACTTCCCTGGGTCACCCTGCCGGAAGATGTACCGGCGTTCCGGGTCTATTATGATATGAAGGAAGTCTGGCCGGCGGACAGGCTCGCCCGGCGTCACGCAATTAAAAAATAAGGAAAAAACAGTGAAAATCGGAATTGTCGGCGCAGGTGCCATTGGCGGATATTTTGCGGCCCAGCTGGTTGAGGCGGGATATGAGGTTGTGGTGCTGGCGCGCGGAAAGAACCGCGAGGTGCTTGAGAGCGACGGGCTTACCCTCACGTCGGAAAAAGGCGTTCTCACTGTGAAATTCGCGGCCGTCTCTGACAGTCCGGCGGAGCTTGGTGTTTGCGATGTGGTACTGTTCACGGTAAAGGGGCAGTCAACAGATCAGGCGGCGGAGGATATGCGCCCCATGATCGGCCCCAAAACCGACATTATCAGCCTGCAAAACGGCCTTTACGGGATTGAGCGGCTGGCCGCTAAATATGATGAGGGTCAGCTCTCGCCGGGCATTACGTATATTCCGGCGGTGGTTGAGGCACCGGGGCAGGTGTTGCGAACGGGCAGCCTGACGCGGACAGTTTTCGGTCCCCTCCATCCGCGTGACATGGCGATCCATGATGAACTGGCCGCGGCACTTCAAAAACACGGAACCGATGCCATTGCTCTCAAAGAGCCGATGAAGGAAATCTGGACGAAATATGTCGTTCTGGCGCCCTTTCATCTGATTGGATGCCTGACCCGGTTGCCGGTTGGCGGCTGGATCGGGACGGAGGAAATGCAGGATCTTTTCCTGCGCGCGATGAAGGAAATTTGCGCGCTTGGCCGGGCCAAAGGCGCCGATGTGCCTGATACAATCGCCGAGAAGCAGGTGCATTTCGTCAAGACCACCGCCAACCCGAAAACCAAGGCGTCGATGCTGGAGGATCTGGAGCGGGGCAAGCCGCTGGAGCTGGAAAGCATTGTTGGCTGGGTCTGCCGCGAGAGCAAAAAACTCGGTCTTGAAAGCCCGATCCATGATATGGCCTATGCGCTTCTGCTCGCCCATAAGGACGGAAGACCGACAACCTAACCCACAGGCACCGCAAAGAACGTCACGAAGAGGAGTACCGCCGCGAGTAGGGCGAGCGCGACCCTGTGGCCTGCCTTTTCCGCAACCTCCAGCCCGACAAGGCATTGCAGGAAGTAATAGAAGGCGAAGGCGCGCGAGGCGAGGGCGAGGATCTGGAAGGTATCTGCCGTCCAGGTGAGCAGAATGGCGAAGCCGCAGATAATTACATAGGTAAGCCGGACCGGGAGCCGGTGCCCAGTCATTTCCAGCAGATTGCCCGACGCACTGATGGCGTCGGCGGTGGCGGCGCTGAACTGGCTGAACACGGCCGCGAGTACGAGTGGCGGGGCAAGCCAGAAGGCGGCCTCCTGAGCGAGCTCGATCAGCGCATTGCCGGAGACATCACCGCCCAGAATATGCATTAGCGGCAGAGAGACCGCGACAAACAGAATATAAACCGCGGTGGAGATAAGTTGCGAATTCCGGCTGGCCTTAATGCGGATTTCGGCGCTGAACTCATCGCCGAGATAGCGGGTTGTCTCGAACCCCTGAACGACGATCAGGGTGCCCGCGAGGACCGTCACAATCTCCCAGGCCGAATGATCGGGAAGGGGCGGCAGGGTGACCGACCCGGCGGAGACAACGCCTGCGTCATACCAAGCGAAGCTGCCGATCACCAAGAAGATTATGGCAATGGTCGTAATCAGTGACCAGCGCTCCAGCCCCTCCAGCATCTTGAGGCCCTTGGCGAACCCGATAAACAGGATAAAGGCGATGATCGCGGTGGTCATCATCCGTTCGTTATACTCTGTATTGACCCCGAAAAAGCCAAGGCCGTAGGACGCGAGTATCCGCAGATAAAGCGTCACCGAGATGATATAGGCCGGGATCAGGGCGATATCGGACACCCGCTCGAACAGGGTGAGAAGCCGGGGGCCGCGCCCGGATTTCAACGCCGGTTCCGCCTTGGCGATATTGTGGCGAATGACCATGCCAACCGCATAGGCGATCGCGCAGATCGCCGCCATCGCGAACAGGGAAAAGGGCCCTGTCGTATCCGCCAGAAGTGAAATGATCACCAAAAACCCGCTTCCGAAGATGGAGGCGAGCGGCGTCGTCGTGCCGTGGATAAAGCGGGCGAACGGGCCTTTTGGGTGGGTTGGTGTGCGCATCGGGACCCTTATCGGTTTTCTGATACCCAAGGCCAGTTTGCGGCCCCTAAGGAGCAAGGTAATGATTATTCAGGACTTACGCGAGCTTATTGTCCGTCCGACATTGAACGCACTTCATATGGGCGGTGTGAATGCCGAAAATCTCATCCTCGGTACCGGATTGGTAGAGAGCGGCTTCAGGCATCTCCGGCAAATACGCGGGCCCGCACTCGGCTTCTATCAATGCGAACCCGCGACCTATGACGATATCCTTCACTATCTCGGGCGCCGCCCCGCGCTGCTTCGGCGGCTCCGGCTTCTCATGGCGGGGGAAGGGGTGCCGAAAGTTACCCAGCTTGTCTGGAACCTCAAATTCGCGACCGCGATCTGCCGCATCCATTACTGGCGCAAACCCGGCGCGATCCCCGATAATCTGGAGGGGCAGGCGGCCTATTGGAAGTGCCATTACAACACCGCGCTCGGGCGTGGCACGGTGGAAAAATACCTGGAAAGCGCCCATCCCTTAACAGAAGGAATAACCTCATGAAGACCTATTTGCAGGGTAAGAAAACCTATGTCACGGCGGCCCTCGCCATTATCGCGGCGGTGGGCAGTTATCTGCTCGATGAAATTCCGACGCAGGATATGATCGAGGCGATTTTCGCGGCGCTGACTGCGATGACCATCCGCGCCGCCATCAAAACGGAGGCCACCAAATGAGACGGATAATCATTGCAGCGCTCCTGCTGGGGCTGGCGGCCTGCGCCGCTCCGCTGGGCCAGCTCTCAGCGCGCGATCAGCTGCTCGTCACCTGTGACGGCCTCGCCACCACCATGGGGATCGTGAAGAATTTTATCCTTGATGGCACGATTGATGACCCGAGGACGCTCCGAGATATTCGCGGGGCTTCGGTGATTGTCGAGCAAAGCTGCACCCGCGACACTGACTATATGTCGGCCTTGAACCGTCTTGCGGCGCAATCGGTGATTTTGCTGGAAGCGCGGCTTGCCGCCGAGACTGAAATCGAGGAGAGGAGTTAGCCCATGGAAATCACATCCGCCTCCATCATTGCCCTGATCGAGGGCGGCGCGTTCCTCGTGAACACCGCCCTCCGCGCTCAAAAGGGCGAGCTTAGCCAAGCTGAAATTGACGCCATCCTCAACCATGTGGGGGAGGAGGCGAGCGACCTCCGCCGTGTTATCGACGCCGCGCTTGAAAAGAACGGCTGATCCAAACGAAAAGGGAGGCTCTCACCGGCCTCCCTTTATTATTCCATCAGATTTTCCCGCCTAAAACGCCTTTTCCGGCTGCTCCGGCCAGAGCACGGTGTTGCAGCCTTTACGCTCCGCCAGCTCCTTCACCGAGATATTCCGGTCGATCAGATCGTTGGCCTGACCGGAGGTGGCCGTCTTTCCCGCAAGCTCCGTCGCACGGTCCGTATTCGCCGTATATTCAACATTCAAATCCTGACAGCTCGCTGTTTTGTCACTCTCGCGCAGGTTCGAATAATCTATCGGCGGCTCATTGATCGTGCAGGCAGCGAGGAGGGTGAGGCCGAAAAAGGCGGCGAAGGCTTTCATATCATTCTCCATATGCGATGGTTTATGCCACTCAACCACAGGCGTTTGGCGCCGTCAACTTACCCTTTCCCGCTCACATAATCCGCTGCGGATTTGCCCGCGATCTTGCCGAAAACGGCGCCGTTCATCAGGCCGGTGCCGCCGGGATAGTTGTTATAGAATATCCCGCCAACAAGTTCCCCTGCCGCGAACAGGCCGGGAATGGGGTGATAGTCCGTGCTCTGGACCTTTGCCGCCGTATCGATGCGGAGGCCGCCGAAGGTGAACGTAATCCCGCAGGTGATGGCATAGGCTTCGAATGGCCCCTCGGTCAGCTGGTTGGCCCAATTGCTTTTGGGCAGCGCGAGGCCTTTCGTTGCGCGACCATCTTTCACATTTGGATTAAAGGGAATATCGGTCTGGACGGCGTCGTTATAGGCCTTCACCGTTGCAATAAAACCTTCCGGGTCAACGCCTTCCAGTTTTTGGGCAAGGTCCTCAATTGTGTCGGCGGTGACTTTGGTCACCTCCCGAATGCGGTATTCATCGCGCAGGAGATGGAGCGTTTTCTGATCGAAAATCTGCCAGGCAAAATGACCGGGCTGAGCCAGCACTTCGCGGCCATATTTTGCGTAAGTGTAGTTGCGGAAATCCGCCCCCTCATCAACGAACCGCTCCCCCTTTGCATTCACGATAATACCAAAAGGGTAAGAATGTTTCTGGAATCCGTCACCGACGGCGAGGTCGCCAAACTCCGGCGCGTTCCGTTCCCATCCGACAGCATGACAACCGGACCAGTTGCCGGCGCTGCTGGCGCCGATGTCCATCGCCATGCGAATGCCGTCGCCGGTGTTATAGGGGGTGCCGCGAACTTTTGCGAGATCCCAGTTCGGCCCGAGATACCGCGTGCGCATTTCGGTATTCGCCTGAAAACCACCAGCGGCAAGGATAACGGATTTTGCGGAAACCTCCTCGATCTTGCCGTTGCGGCGTATTTTCACGCCGGTGACGCCCGCGCCATCGGTGAGCAGTTCCAGTGCGCGCGCCTCATACCAAACATCGATGCCGCGTTTTTTGGCAGAGCTTATCAGTGCCTCCACCAGGCCAGGACCACCGCCCCAGGCCTCCACGGTAAGCCCGCCCCAGAATTTGAACTTCCCGTCCACCTTGAACGCCTGCCGCCCGTAGATCGGCACGAAGCGCACGCCCTTCTCGCGCATCCAGCGGATGGTGGAAAAGCTTTGCCGTACAAGGGTTTCGCAAAGGTCCGGGTCGGTGCGGTGCTGCGTCACGCGGAACATATCATCGAAGAACTGATCTTCGGTATAGGTGCCGAAATCGGTGGTGGCGATCTCGTTTTCCGTGAGGTCTGGCATCACGGCCTGTAAATCCTCAAGGCCGTTATAGGCGAAGCGGATTGCGCCGGCGGTAAAGCGCGAGTTGCCGCCGCTCACGTCCTCTGGAGCGCATTCCAGGACGAGCACGCGTGCACCGTTTTCTTCGGCGCTTAGCGCGGCGCAAAGGGCGGCGTTTCCCGCGCCCACAACCACGACATCATATTGGCTGTCCGCCATTATCTTTCCCCTTCAATCATTTTCAGCAGCACCGGGAAATATTCCGCGCCGTATCCGGCCGCGCTTGTTTTTTCCAGCATTTCTTTCGCAAGCTCTCCGGCGGGTGATTTGATGCCTGCATCTGCCGCCAGTTCAAGCGCATAGGTAATATCCTTGGTGGCATAATCCGTGCCAAACGCGCCAACCGGGAAGGTGCGCGGCAGCATCGCCTTCTTTACATGGTTGCGGAGCGCGAAGCTGTCCGCAGATCCTTTCGAGAGCGTCTCGACCAGCAGTTCGCGGTCCACTCCTGCGCGCTCCCCGATGGTCAGCGCCTCGCCGAGCGCGACGACGGACTGGATCAGCAGCATATTGTTCAGGAGCTTGACCACCTGACCCGTCCCCACATCGCCGCAATGGGTGATATCGGTTGCGGCGGCGGCGAGATAGGGTTGGATTGTCTCGAAGGTATCCTCATCGCTGCCGACCATAATGCTCAAGGTGCCGTCAATGGCAGCCTGCCGGGTGCGGGCGACCGGTGCATCGGCAAAAATCATACCCTTTTCTTCGAGGGCGGCCGCCACCTTTCGCGCGATGGCGACAGGGCAGGTGCTCATATCGACGATGATCTGGCCTTTGCTCCCATTCTCAAGAAGGCCGTCTGGCCCCAGAATGATTTTTTCCACCTCCGTTCCGCCGGGGAGGGAGAGGAAAATGATATCGGCAGATTTCGCAAGCTCCGCCAAGGATGGCGCTCGGGTTGCGCCATCTGCTTCCAGCCGCGCGACAGGCCCCTCGGAGATATCGAACACGGTCATGGTGCCGAGGTCTGCTTTCGTCATATTGCGGCACATGGGCTCGCCCATGACCCCAAGGCCGACAAATCCGAGTGCGTTGTTGTCCGTCATCTTGTTTCCTTATCGTCGGGTGTTTGTCTTAAGTTCCGAGGCCACCAAGATAGATGCTCTTGGTCTGCTGATAGGCGCGGAGGCCTTGAATGCCTTTCTCTCGCCCAAGACCACTTTCTTTATAGCCACCGAAGGGCGAAGCGATGCTGAGCTGCTTGTAGGTATTGATCCAGACGGTTCCCGCCTTGATCTCGCCCGCCACCCGCCAGGCTTTCGTGAGATCCTGGCTCCAGATCCCGCAGGCGAGACCGAAGACTGTATCGTTCGCCTGTTCAATGAGATTCTCTTCTGACGTGAAGGGCAGGACGACGAGGACGTTGCCGAAGATTTCCTCCTGACAAACGGGGGAACTATGATCCAACCCATCAATGATTGTTGGCAGGTAATAGGCACCGTCGCTATATTCTGGTCCATCAGGGCGCGTGCCGCCCAGGACAACTCGTCCGCCGTCTTTTTTTGCTATCTCCACATATCTTTCGATCCGCGATCGCTGCGTGTCTGACGCCATGGGGCCGATATTGCTCTCCTCATCGAGCGGCGGCCCGACTTTCAGTTTTTTCGAGACCGCGACGAGACGGTCCATAAACTCATCATATATGCTTTGCTCGACGAAGAGGCGGGACCCGGCAACGCAGGACTGCCCGCCGGAGCCGAATATGGCCGAAGAAACATCGGCAGCGGCCTTGTCGAGATCGGCATCGGCGAAGACAACGGTCGGCGATTTGCCACCAAGCTCCAATATGGTCGGGATAAAGCGGCCCGCTACTGCTTCGGCAATCGCGCGGCCCGCATTGGTGCCGCCGGTGAAGGAGACCATGGCGAGATCGGGGTGATTGATAATCGCTTCGCCAACCGTGTGATCACCGGGGAGCACGCTTAAAAGCCCCTCTGGCAGACCTGCATCGATAAAGGCGCGGGCAAGCTCGATAGAAACCAATGTTGTGAGTTCCGACGGTTTCAGAATGACGGCATTGCCGGCCGCCAGCGCCGGGGCAATTTTTTGCGCCGCCATAGTGAGGGGGAATTCCACGGCGTAATCGCCGCGACGACGCCCAAGGGTTCATGGGTCGTAACGGAGAGATACGGGCCGCGGGGGGCGGGGCCTCTGCCTCCACCGTTTCGCAGACGGAGGCGAAATAACGGACAATCCCCGCCGCCGCGCTTACCTGCCCTAGAGATTCTTTCAGTGTTTTGCCATTCTCGGATGTCTGCAACCCGGCGAGTGTCTCTTTGCGTTCCAGCATTAACTCGGCGGCCTTGAACAGGACGCTGGCCCGTTCATGGGGCGGGCGGGCAAACCAGTTATTTTTTGAAAGTGCCGCCATCGCCTGAGTGACGGCAAGGTCAACCTGTTCGGTCGATGCCATCCTGATCTCGGTAATGAGGGAACCGTCCGCCGGGTTCGTTACAGCGAGTATTCCTCCCGCTCCCTGCATCTCTTTCCCGGCAAGCAGCATTGTTTTTTTTATTATTGTCATAGTTCCCTCATATCGCTTGCAACAAAAAGACTACATCGCTTCTATTAATATGATAAATAATAATTTCATGCTTATTGATATGAATTCTGTATAAATATAGGAGGTGGGATGTATCGGCATTTTCAGGCCTTTGTCGCGGTGGCGCGGCATCTGCATTTCACCCGCGCGGCAGAGGAAATTCATATCACCCAGCCGTCGCTCTCGCTGCTGATCCGGCAGTTGGAAGAAAGGCTGAACGTCAAGTTGATCACGCGCAGCACACGGCAGGTCGCCCTGACCGAGATGGGCAAGACCTTTCTGCCGCTTGCCGAAAATGCGGTGAGTGACCTTGAGTCTGCCGTCCGACATATGAAGGACCTCTCCGATCTTCAGGCGGGTAAGGTGACCGTCGCGGCCTTCCCCTCAGTCGCGGCGAACCAGCTTCCACCGATCCTAGTGGCATACCACCGGCAATATCCGAAGGTGAAGGTGCAGGTTGTCGATGGGATATGGGGAACGGTTGTCGATACAGTGCGCGCCGGCATTGCCGATTTCGGTGTCGGGTCCGAGCCACCGGAGATGGAGAATCTCTCATTTCAGAAAATCTATGATGACGAGATTATGCTGCTTGCCAAGAAGGACCACCCGCTCGCAGGCAGGAAAAGCCTTCACTGGCAGGAGATTGACGGGGAAGAGATCGTCGTCCTCTCGGCGGACACGGGTGTTCGCCAGAGCATCGATGCCGCCCTTATGGGCACCGGGATAACGCTTAATCCGATTATGGAGCCGGCGCTCGTGCAGACGGCGGCGGCGCTGGTCGTGGCGGGGGCGGGGCTTGGCGTTATTCTCTCCTCTTACCTGACTGCGGTGCAGATGGACGGCCTTGTTGCGATCCCGCTTACAAAACCAAATATCCCGCGTCCCGTCGGAATTATCACCCGCTGCAACTGGCAGCTAACTCCCGCCGCTGAGGTTATGCTGGAGATGGTGGCGGCCAGCCTCAACACAAAAAAAGCCTCCGGAATTTCTTCCGAAGGCTTTTGAATTGGCTCCCCGAGCAGGACTCGAACCTGCGACAGGCTGATTAACAGTCAGCTGCTCTACCAACTGAGCTATCGGGGATCAGGGCCCGAATTATATCGGGTTGGCGGCTTATAGCAATTGCGATTACCCCTGCCAAGCCTTGATTTACCAAATCGGCAAAAAATTTGCCTATATCCGGTCTGAGAGTAGGCCAGCGTTAATCCTGTCCGTGCGCGGCGGAGATTTTCTTGTCCGTATTATACTGGCTCAGCGCATAGACAGCCCAGATCGCAGCGGAATCCAGCCGATCAATGTGATTTGCAGGATCAGACAGATAATCCCCTGAAACGGCTTGCCAATGGTGAAGAAAACCAGAAACGGCAAGATAAGCGCGATAATCAGTCTCATGACAACTCCCTTGAATAATAATACTGCAGCGCAGCTTACCCAACATCGTGCTGCTTGGCAAATGAAGGCGGCGGGGAAAGTAGTAATTTTCCGGGCTTGGCGGCCTTCGGCTTGCGGCGGTGCAGCGCATCTGGCGGCACCACAATCAGGACGCGGAAAGCCGCGCATCTGTGAGATATTCAGCGTAAAATTCGGGAAAAATTGGAGGCCTGGACCGGAATCGAACCGGTGTACACGGATTTGCAATCCGCTGCGTCACCACTCCGCCACCAGGCCTCTAAATATGTGGTGTGTTGCTCGAAAGCCTTGGCGTTGTAAGGCTTTCGGCAAGGGAGTGTCAAGCGCAACAATCGGCGCGGCTGGCTGCAGCGGAACAGGGGTTCAGGAGGTACCTTTTCCATTCCCTTGGAAATGATCCATCGGGCCATAAAGCTTTGTGATTTCGGCGAATTCATCCTGGTCGAAGAAGGCGCACGTGCCCTCGGTGAAGCTTTTCGCAACCTCCAGCGTGAAGCGCGCCGCAGCCTCGACATCGGTGAGATGGGTCGCACCCGTTGCACAGCCTGCTACCGGCACTTCCGTCGTGATGGCGACACCAACAACCGGGGCTTCCGTCGCGGTGGAGGGCTGCAGAATGCTGTTCAGGTGATAGAGGCCGTTCCCATAGGGGGTGATGTCCTGCTGGGTGAGTGCAAATACATGCGGCATCTTGCCCGTCACCTGCGCCATGAGATCAAGCAGGTCGTCGCTGGTCTTCAGGATATAGCCCGACTTCACGGTCGGGGAGATTGCAAAGCCGCGGTGATTGAGGATCTTGTTGCCCTTGGTCGTATCAACGGAGAGGATCGCGTCCATCTCCTTGGAGACTTCCCACTCGTTCTTGATTTCCATCGGGATGGGCGAATCCATAAATGGCACCGGCTTGTGCGGTCGGGTTGGGGCGTTGGGGCAGATATGGGTGGTGATAATAACATCGCCCGCCACCCGATCGCCCTGCGCCGCCATCTTGCCAAGTTTCGCTGCCGCTGCCAGCACCGCGAGGGCACCATCGCCGTCAGAGACAAAGCCGATCCGTTCCGGGCGGGCGCCGATGCCGCCGAGTCGACCGATAATGCCGAATGTCGGGGCATCTCCGCCGCCTGCGCGTCCGTTTGTGCCGGGGATAGTAATGCGGATGAAGTCCGTCGCCCCCTTGTCGGAAGTGGCGCGCTTGATCTCGCACTCGACCTTCCCGGTTTCTATGAGATAGTCCCGCACCACAGCACCACTGGCCGATGGTGCATCCAGAAGTTCAAAAATATCAATGATTTGTTTCAGCATGTCTCATATTCTTTTTGTTACTAAATCCCAGCCTGAAATTTAAACCGCGTGCGCGAAGGTTGAATATGAGGGTGACTACGTACCTGCGAAATGTTGACTAGAGCATCAGCACCTGACGGATGAGGCCTGAGACTGTGGTAACGCCGAGCTTTTTCATCACCCGGCTGCGGTGGATTTCCACGGTCCGATGGCTGATATCGAGGGTGCGGGCGATTTCCTTGTTGGAGAGGCCAGCGACCACATTCTCCGCAACTTCAAGTTCACGGCGGGTCAGCTGCGGATAGGCTTGCGCCATCCGCACGGCGAGATTCTTCTTCTCGCGCGGACGGGTATCGGTCATGGAGTTGAGCTGCATCCGCAGGGAACTACTGAGGATATTGCGTGCGGTGGCAACGGGTTTTCCGCTCTGGGCGCTGACTTTCCGGGCCATCTCCCCTGAATAGGCCATACTGTACATGACGATGAAGTCGCAGTTCTTGAGGTTACGCGTTATGTCGTCGATATTCCCGCTCGGGCCGGGCAGGGTATAGCTGACCGACTGGCGGATCGCTGAACCATGGGTGAAGATATTCTCGGTTCCCTGCAGATCGACGGAATAGATGATGCCGACGCGGCAGCCCACCATGGTGAGGGATTGAACCCAGGATTCTACAATGGTTTGCGCGTTGAGCAAGGGGGTCTTGGTCGTGATTTCATTGCGCAGGCCCGTACTGACGACAACGATGAAATCGTAATTTTCCTTGTCCAGCCGCTCGCAGAGTGCCGCAATCCGCCGCTCCACAATATCCGCAGAGACGATCTTGTATTCCCCGTTGGCGAAGCGCGTATGCAGCGTTATCTGGTTGGGCGCCTGAGGAAGGCCGTCAAACTCGGCCGGGTCGATCCCGTCAAGGGCGCCGAACTCCTCGACAATGATCTGGGTGTCGAGTTGCCGAATGAGCTGTGGCACGATGTCCGGACGCGGCGCCTGACCGATGGTGACAAAAGCAATTCTCGGCAGCCGTGCCATCTTTAACCCTTCATGGAAAACATTGTTATATACGCCCCGGCGCGCGGAATTCATGGCGTCCAACATGTGTAAGGGCTTTTACGTATTTAACGAAACTGTCACAAGGTTCAAACTTCTCACACTGGATAAAGCGATTTTCAGAAAAATCAGGGGGCGAGTCAATACGCATGGAACAGATACGAGGCAAAAGGCTGGCACTGGTAACCATCGGACAGGCGCCCCGGGTTGATATTACCCCGGACATGATGCGCGGCTTCGAAGATACTTACGATATTACCGAGTTTGGCGCCCTTGACGGCATGACCCGGGAAGAAGTGGCCGCGCTCGCCCCGAAGGACGGGGAGGAACGGCTGGTAAGTCGTATGGTCGATGGGGAGGAGGTTGTCTGCTCCCACGCTGCGATTGAGGCTCGGCTTGCCGATCTGTTCGCTCGTATTGATGCGGATGAGTTCGATGCAATCCTGATGCTGTGTTCGGGCAAGCTGACTGAGGCGAGCCATAAGCTACCCGTCTTTTCACCTTATGATACACTGAATACCGAAATTGCCGAAAGCCGCGCGCGCGGTGACGTGATCGGCATGATCTCCCCGCTGGCTGAGCAGATGGAGAAAAATGAGTCCCTGTTCGACAAGCCTGAAGAGGCGCGTTTCGCTCATGTATCGCCCTATGGCGGCGGTGAATTCGAGACGGTGGGCGAGGCGCTTAACGACACCGACGTCATTATCATGAACTGCATGGGCTTTGATAGCGAGATGGCCGCGAAGGTTGAAAAGGCCGCCGCCGTGCCAACGCTGACCGTTCGGCAGATTTTCATGAAGCATATCGAACGGGCGCTATCGAAGGATGCTGCGGCCTGAACGCCGTCGCCCGCGTGATCCATAATAATAACGGGAATACTGTGCAAGAATTCAACCTGGAGGAAGAAAGAATGAAAGACTTAAGCAGACGTAGTTTTGGCCGGCTGGTGAAAGCCTGCGCCGTTGCGGGACTGGCCGTTGCCAGCCTGGGCGCGGCGATGGAACCGGCGACTGCCTTTGAGCGCGTGGACGGGGGCAAGATTCTCGTTATTGCCGGTCGGCAGCCGGTGTCCACCTTGGACCCGAGCATTAAATACAACGCGTCCATTCGCAGCCTGCAACAGGCACTTTATGATGCGCTGGTAAAATATGAAGACACCCCGCCGACGGTGAAGCCCTGGCTCGCCGAGAGCTGGGAATCCAGTGAAGATGGCAAGACATGGACCTTCAATCTGGTCAAAGATGCCAAGTTCCATAGCGGTAATCCGGTTAACGCGGAAGCGATCAAATACAGCTTCACCCGGACGCTGGAACTTAACAAGGGTCCTGCCTGGATGCTGTCCGACTTCCTGAAGCCCGAAGGGATTGAGGTGGTTGACGACTACACTGTAAAATTCAATCTTGAAAAGCCTTATGCGGCGTTTCTGTCCTTCCTGCCTTGGTGGTACATCATGGACCCGGCGGTTGTGAATGCTCATGTTGAGGATGATGACTATGGCCAGAAATGGATGACCGAAAATGAAGCCGGAAGCGGCCCCTACAAGCTGAAACGCTTCGATCAGGGCACGCTCTATGAGGTGGAACGGGTCAAGGATTACTGGAAAGGCGATGGCGGCTCCAATATCGAGGGGATCGTTTACAAGCTGATGCGGGAAACTTCCGCCCAGCGCGCGGCCCTGATGACCGGCAAAGCGGATATCGTGCTTGACCTTTCTCCTGATGAATTTGATCAGGTGGCCAAAGCCAAGGGCATCAAAACCTCGACCGAACCGGCTTTGACTGCGTTTGGCCTGAAGTTCAACACCAAGGGCAAATATATGTCCGACAAAAACCTGCGCAAAGCGGTGGCCTATGCCTTCGATTATGATGCGTTGATTGCTATCTTCAACGGCAAGGCGGTTCTGCAGACGAGCCCCTTTACCGATGATATCAAGGGCAAGATCGAGGTGCCGGGCATTGCGCGCCATGACATGGAAAAAGCCAAGGAATATCTGGCGAAATCCCAGTGGCCTGAAGGCGGAATTGAACTTGAATACGTCTATGTTCAGGGTCTCGAGATTGAGCGTTTGATGGGTCTCGTGCTGATCGATAATCTGAAGCCGCTCAATATCACCGTGAAAATGGTGCCGCTGACCTGGCCGAACCTGGTTGCCCGTGGATCGAAGCCGGAAACATCGGCAGACATGATGGCGATTTTTGCAACGCCGGTTTCTACCGACCCGGATGCAGTGGCCTATCAGTATCACCCCGAATCTTGGGGTAAATACTATGGCTCGCATTTCTACGACAATCCGAAGGTTACGGAACTGATCGAGAAGGCCCGCTACACCACTGATTGGGAAGAACGCGCCCCGATGTATGCGGAAATCCAGAAAATGATCGTTGAGGATCAGCCGGAAATCTTCGGCATGATGCGTAAGCGTCTCATCGCCTACCGCGATTATGTGACGGGTTTCTCCTATACTCCGGTCCGGATGACGTCTGAGGTTGATTATTACGGCCTCGGTATCGGAAAATAACGTCGAAACTGTTCTGCCGGGTCTATACTGATCCGGCAGAACCCTTCAATCCATAGGAGATGTTATGCTGCAGATGATTGGCAAGCGCAGTATCCTGATGCTGGGCATGCTGTTGGGATTGCTGGTGATCACCTTCTCCATCTCCCATATAGCGCCCGGTGATCCCGCTGCCCTTGCGGCTGGACCGGATGCCACGCAGGAGATGATCGACCAGGTCCGGGAAGAATACGGCTTCGACAAGCCGCTGGTGGAACAGTTCTTTATCTATGTTGGGGGCATTTTCGAGGGGAACCTCGGCCGCTCCGTCTATACCACGCGGCCGGTGGCACAGGACTTGATGGTTTACTTCCCGGCGACGCTGGAACTGGTGATCTATTCGATCCTGTTCGCGATCGTTCTTGGCATTCCCATGGGTGTCATCTCCGCTGTCAAGCAGAACGGCTGGGTGGATAATCTTGTTCGTATTATTTCCTCCTCCGGTGTCGGGTTGCCGATGTTCTGGCTTGGTCTGATGCTGCAATTATATTTCGGCCTTAAGCTCGGATGGTTTCCTCTAGGGGGACGTCTGGACCTGATGACCGATCCGCCGACGACGATCACCGGCATGTATACGATCGACGCGCTGCTGACGCTTCGCTTCGGTGTTTTCTTCGAGGCGCTGAACTATCTTGTGTTGCCTGCGGTTGCCTTGAGCTTTCCGGCGCTGGCCTCCATCGTCCGGGTCAACCGCGCGGAGATGATAGAGACACTTAGTCTCGATTATGTGACCAACGCCCGCGCGCAAGGAATCTCGAAGTTTCGCATGATCGCGGTCTATGCGCTTAAAAACGCGATGCTGCCGACGTTAGCGATTATCGGCTTGCGTTTCGGTTGGATGCTGGGCGGCACGGTCCTGATCGAAAGCGTTTTTGATTGGCCCGGCGTCGGGCTTTATGCGCTGCAGGCGGTCACCGCCTCAGATTTTGAGCCGGTGATGGCTGTAACGCTGATCCTTGGGGCCTGGTTCATGCTGACCAATTTTCTCATTGATATTATTTACGGTGTACTCGACCCTCGCGTACGCGGCAGGGCATAGGGGCAGGGCAGATGACAGATATTCTAGAAAACCCCGTCGAGCCGACGTTCCGAGAACGGCACGCCAGTTCCATTCGCACGATGCGACTCTATGCACGAACGTTCCGCAATAACGGTGCGGCAATGATCGGCCTGTTCATTATTGTCGGGTTTATGTTCCTGGTGATTTTTGGTCCCTCCATTGTGCCCTATCCGGAGGACGCCCTCGGCGCGACGCATATCGAACAAAAGCTACAGCCGCCGAGCGAAAAACACTGGTTCGGCACCGATGAGGTCGGCAATGACGTCTTCACCCGCGTCGTCATCGGCGCTCGCGTCTCGCTCCAAATCGGGCTGATCATTACCGGCATTTCGATGTTGATCGGCGTACCGCTTGGGATTATCGCGGGGTATGTCGGCGGTTGGGTCGAAGAAAGTATCATGCGCATCACCGATATTTTTCTCTCTATCCCCGGGCTGATCCTCGCCATTGCGATTGTCGGCGTGCTGGGGCCGGGGATCGGAAATGCCATGCTCGCCATCTCGCTGGTCTGGTGGCCGGGCTATGTCCGGTTGGTGCAGGCGAAAACACTCTCGTTAAAAAGCGCGATCTATGTGGATGCTGCTCGCTCCATGGGGGCGAGCAAGATGCGGATTGTCTTTGTGCATATCCTGCCCAACTGCCTGTCGCCGATTATCGTGAAGGTCAGCATGGATATGGGTATGGCCATTCTTTATGCGGCCAGCCTTGGTTTTCTTGGCCTTGGCGCACAGCCACCATTTCCCGAATGGGGGGCGATGATCAGCGTCGGGCGGAACTATCTGCCAGATTGGTGGTGGTATTCTTTCTTCCCGGGCCTTGCGATTTTTCTGACGGTGCTTGGCTTTAACCTGCTGGGCGATGGCCTGCGCGATATCCTTGATCCAAAGGGGAGAGAATAATGACGGAACTTCCGGTTTTGGAGATTCGCGATTATCGCTTGAATTTCAATACGTTTGACGGCGTTTATCATGCGCTGGACGGGGTTAATCTCGCGGTCGGGAAGGGCCAGTCTCTCGGCATCGTGGGGGAGACGGGCTGCGGCAAATCGGTGACGGTGCGCAATGTGCTCGGCCTGTTGCCATCGCCGCCCGCCGAAGTGATCTCTGGCGAGATACTCTATAACGGCTTGGATATGCTGAAGGTCACGCCGGCCGAGATGCAGAAAATCCGCGGGATCGAGATTGCGATGATCTTTCAGGATCCGATGACCTATCTCAACCCGGTGTTCACCATCGGCACGCAGATGATTGATGTCATCCTTGCCCATCAGAAGGCGCTCGACAGGCACGCCCGTAAGAACAAAAAGGAAGCCCGGGCCCATGCCATCAAGATGCTGCGAAAAGTCCATCTGCCGAATCCGGAAAGCCAGATCGACCGCTATCCGCATGAGCTGTCGGGCGGAATGCGGCAACGGGTTTTGATCGCAATGGCGCTCTCGGGCTCGCCAAAATTGCTGATCGCGGATGAGCCGACGACCGCGCTCGATGTGACGATCCAGGCGCAAATCCTCGATCTCATCGCCGAGCTGGTGGAAGATATGGGCCTTTCTGTCGTCATCATTACTCATGATCTCGGTGTGGTCGCGAAAGTCTGCGATAATGTCGCGGTGATGTATGCGGGGCAGGTGGTCGAATACGGCACGATTGAGGAGGTGTTCGGGCGACCCAAGCATCCTTATACGGAAGGACTTTTGAAATCCATTCCGCATCCGGGCAAACCACCGGAGGAACTCTACGGCATTCCGGGCTTCCTACCCAACCTTCTGACCCCGCCGGCGGGCTGCCGGTTTCAGGAACGCTGCACAAAGGCGATGGATATCTGCGGTACGCCACCCCCGGACCGGAACAACGCGGCGCATGACAGGACTGTGCTCTGCCACCTCTATGAGGAAGGATTTGAGGATGCTTGAAACCCGCGATCTTACGGTAAATTTCCCGGTTAAATCCGGTGGCAAGAAGGCCCTTTTGACGGCAGTAAACCACGTCAACCTTCATATTGAGAAGGGCGATGCGCTGGGCTTGGTGGGCGAATCCGGGTCTGGCAAGTCCACTGTGGGGCGGACGATCCTGCATCTCAACAAATCGTCTGGTGGCAATGTTATCCTCGACGGGCAGGATATCACGCATCTGAAAGCGGCGGATGAGAAAATCCTTCGCCGACGGGCGCAGATGGTGTTTCAGGATCCTCATTCGGCGCTCAACCCGCGCATGACGATCATGCGCTCGGTCGCGGAGCCATTGATCCTGCATACCAAACTTCGCGGTGCGCCTCTGCGGGAGAAAGTCGGCTCGCTCTTGGAGATTGTCGGCCTGCAAAAGCAGTTCCTTTATCGCTATCCGCATGAGCTTTCCGGCGGTCAGAAACAGCGCGTCTGCATCGCCCGCGCTATTGCGCTCAACCCGGAGCTTCTGGTGCTGGACGAGCCGACGTCGGCGCTTGACGTGTCGGTGCAGGCGCAAATCCTCGAATTCCTGAAGTCGATCCAGAAGGAACTCGATCTCACATATCTGTTCATCTCCCATAACCTCGCGGTGATCCGTTATGTCTGCAACCGTATCGCGGTGATGTATTTGGGCCAGATCGTCGAGCAGGGGGAGACGGAGGAAATCTTCAACAACCCCAAGCATCCCTATACAAAGGCCCTGCTGGAGGCGGTGCCGCTGCCCGAACCGGGCCAGCCCCGGCGGGGCAAGCCGTTGGTGGGCGATATCCCGAGCCCGCTCGACCTGCCGAAAGGGTGCTTTTTCAACAACCGCTGCGAAAAGGCGATAGCCGGGGTCTGCGATGTCGCACCGGTCCCGAATTTCACCGTGGAGAACGGGCGAGAAGTGCGCTGCGTTCTGTATGATCCGGACTTACAACGCCAGACGGCCTGAGCTTCCCTAAATCCGCGCGTTCGAGATATTTCGGACGATCAGTCGCATCAACTCGCCGCCCGTGGATACCCCCATTTTTGCGAGCATGCGGGCGCGATGGATTTCGACCGTGCGGGGGCTGATGCCGAGTTCTGCCGCGATCTCCTTATTGGCGAGCCCCTTGATCAGTAACTCGAACACTTCATGCTCCCGCTTGGTCAGTTTTTCAAGGCGCAGGCTGAGTGCGCTTCCCTCCAGAAGGTCTGCCCCGCTTGCGGTATTGCGGCTTTGCTTGATCATCTTGGCGACGGTGCCAGCAATGATCCGCCTCATTTGCACCACGGGCCGGCCAGAGGCGTCCCGGACGAGATCAATCACTTGCTGGTCATACCCCATGGAGTTGAGGACAATCATGTCCTGATCCTGAAGTTCCTTCGCCGCGTGGAGCAGGGCGTCCTGATTATAGGCGGGGGCGTAGACCGATTTGACGCGGGAATCCCGGATTTCCTTGCCCCGGGTGAGTTGACCTTTCAATGGGCGTATCTGGCCGACCTTCTGCCCTGCGATCAGGATCGATTCCGTGAATTTATCGAGGGCGTTCTGTGCATGGATAACATACGGATTGGTGGTGCCAAGATCGAATACTCCGGTGGAGGCAATCACGGTGAGATCATTGACCGTCTTGCCGCGCCCTTCACACATCTCTAGTATTTTCTGCCGCAGCCAGCTTTCGGAGATGGCGACGATGGACCCGTCCCTGAGCGTGGTGGCAATTCCAGCTTCGTCGGGTCGTGGTTCCAACTCCATGATTTCTGGGGGACTAAGATCGTCAAGCGCGCCCCGCTCGACAATCTCGACATCTTCGGGCAGATGGGCGAGGATTTCGTCGATCATGTCCTGCCGGGGTGATTGCCCAGCCGTAATAAAAGTCAGTCGTTGCAAACAGGTTTCCTCTTTCGCGCGGCGCAACCGTTTCCGCCATACTATATCGCGCTGATCGACCTGCGCCAGCCTAAAGAGAGTGGGCAAGTCTAGGTATCGGTACGTATTTTAGCGACGTTTTCTTCGCGATAGGCTGAACACTCAATGCAGAAAGAAACATGTGAGAAGAAAATGGCTGAACAGTTAGGTGCCGCCGTCAGGGCGCAAGACGAAGAACGCCCGCTCGGGCCGGGAGAACGCTATATCACCGCCGAGGAAGTCGAGGCGCTTGCGCTGGGCGCTTGGATCCTCGGGACCGGCGGCGGTGGTTCGCCCTACCTCAACCTCCTGAACGTGCGGGAACTGTACAAGCAGGGGCATAAAGTTGTCCTGAAAGACCCGATGACCTTGCCCGATGACGCGCTGGTCGCCGTTCTTTCCACACAGGGTGCGCCGGTTGTCGGCATGGAACGCTTGGCCGATCCGGAAAACTCCCTGAAGCCGTTGCGCATTCTCGAAGACTATCTCGGACGCAAGTTCGACGCTGTGATGCCGGTGGAGATCGGCGGCGGTAATGGCGTCATGCCGCTCATGGTCTCGGCCATTTCCGGCCTGCCGACTATCGATGCAGACAGCATGGGGCGGGCCTATCCGGAAGCCCAGATGACCAGCTTCTCCGCCGCCGGATTGCAATGCTTCCCGCTGGCGATGGCCGATGTGCGCGACAATGAAATCCTGATCAAGAAGGCCGATAGCTGGAAATGGATGGAACGGATCAGTCGCAAGATCTGCACCGAGATGGGATCTACCGCCTCTACCTGCAAGGCTCCGCGCTCCGGCGCCGAGGTCAAGAAATTCGGCGTGCTGCGCACGACAACAAAGGCAATCAGTCTCGGCCGCGCCGTGTTCGAGGCGCGTAAAAATCATACGGATCCAGTGGCGGCGATCGTCGAGAATTGCGCCGGGCTCAAGCTGTTCAAGGGCAAGATTACGGATATCGAGCGACGCGCGACGGAAGGCTTCCTGCGCGGTCGGGCCGAGCTGGAAGGCATGGATGAGGATCAGGGCATGCAGTTCACCCTCGATTTCCAGAATGAATTTTCCGTCGGATCGCAGAATGGTGAGCCCGTGGTGATGACGCCAGACCTGATCTGTGTGGTCGACAGCGTCAATGGGGACGGGATCGCGACAGAGACCATTCGCTATGGTCAGCGGGTAACGGTTCTGGCGCTGCCCGCGCCGGATATCTTCCTGACCCCGCGTGGGCTTGAGCTTGTTGGGCCGCGCGCCTTTGGGTTCGATTTCGATTATAAATCAGTATTTTAAGGAATTAATTTCATGCAACGCATTGGCATTGATGTTGGTGGGACCAATACGGACGCGGTTCTGGTCGATCAGGACAAGGTGGTTGGCGCGGTCAAGACCCCGACCACACGCGACGTGACCGGGGGTGTCGCCACGGCGCTGGAAGACCTGATCTCGCTGGTCGGGCCGGAGGCGAAGAACGCGAGCTCGGTGACGGTCGGGACAACGCATTTCTTGAACGCCGTGGTCGAGCGGCGCCGACTGAACAAGGTGGCTGCGGTGCGGATTTCCTTGCCGGCGTCGGCGAGCCTGCCGCCCTTTGTCGACTGGCCAGAGGATGTGGCGGCGATCGCCAACGGTGGCTATTACATGGTGCGCGGCGGGCATGAATATGACGGGCGGGAGATTGTCCCGCTGGATGAGGAGGAACTCGCGCGCGTTGGCCGTGAAATCCGGGAGGCGGGGATCACTTCTGTGGCGATCAGCGCGGTTTTCTCGCCGCTCAATGCCGAGTTCGAGGAACGGGCAAGAGAAATTATTGAGGCTGAATGCCCCAGCGTGCGGGTGACCTGCTCGCACAGCCTTGGTCGGCTTGGCCTGCTGGAACGGGAAAATGCAACGCTTCTCAATGCCGCACTGCTGGATCTTGCGGAGGAGGCGACCAGCGCCTTTCAGGACGCGCTTGAGCAGCTTGGCATCACTGCGCCGCTTTATATTGCGCTCAATGACGGGACGGTGACGAACGCGGAAATGACGCGGAAATTCCCGGTCTACTGCTTTGCGTCGGGCGCGACCAACAGCATGCGCGGCGCAGCGTTCCTCTCAAAAATCGAGAATGCCATCGTCTGCGATGTCGGCGGCACAACGACGGATATCGGCTCCCTCGTCAACGGCTTCCCGCGGGAGGCCAACAGCACGGTTACCGTCGGCGGGGTCCGCACCCTGTTCCGGATGCCGGACCTGATCTCCATCGGCATCGGTGGCGGCACGCGGGTGCATGACGATCCGCTTGATGTCGGCCCGGACAGCGTCGGCTTCCGCCTGACGAAGGATGCGCGGGTCTTTGGCGGCGCGCAGATGACGCTCACTGATGCGGCGGTCTCCAAAGGGTTGATGGAGGCCGGGGACGCGTCCAGAATTGCCGATCTCGAGGCCGGCTATGTGGATGATATCCTCGCCATCGTGCATGAGCGGATCGCCAGCAATGTGGACCGGATAAAGACCGAGGCGACGGAAGTGCCGCTGATTGCGGTAGGGGGTGGTGCACCGCTGATCCCGACCGAAATCCCGGGTATTTCGCGGGTGCATCATGTCGAGAATTACTCCGTTGCCAATGCGGTCGGGGCGGCCATCGCCCAGATCAGCGGCGAGGCGGACCAAGTGTTTCAGGGGCTCAGCCGCGATGAGGCGTTGGCGGAAGCCCTGAAGATCGCCGAGGAGAAGGCGATCAGCTCCGGCGCGGCAGCGGATACGCTGAAAACCATCGAGATGGAAGACCTGCCCATCGCCTATCTTCCCGGCCATGCCATCCGCGCACGGGTGAGGGTGATCGGGGATATTGCTGCGCTCGCAGAGACATAAATCAGAAATTTCTTCTATTCGACGCATGAATTGAGTAGCATAGCCCGCCAAAGTTGGGGCCTTGCCCTGTAAACTCAATTTGTGCTGTCGGGGGCGCACCCCGCTGGGGAAATCTGGTGCCGGTGACAAACTTCCTTCGTATAGTTCCAACCCTTCGCCTTTCCCTGGTTCTTCTTTTATTACTGCAACCGTTGCTGCCCGCTAGCGCTGCGGAGGGGATCCATAATGGCGAAATCCTGTTTGGCCAGAGCGCTGCGTTTGAGGGCCAATCAGCGGCACTGGGAGAGGGGATGCGCGATGGCATCCTCGCCGCATTTGAGGAGGCAAATCGTGACGGGGGCATTCATGGTCGTAAGATCCGCCTGCTTTCCTATGACGATGGATACAAGCCCGCCTTGGCTATCGAGAATGTCAATCGGCTGATCAGTCATGACAAGGTTTTCGCGCTGGTCGGCTGCGTCGGAACACCCACCAGCAAGGCCATTGCCCCGATTACGGCGGCGGCGAACGTTCCCTTGATTGGTCCGTTCACAGGCGCGAAATTCCTGCGGGATTCCGATCAGTCTAATGTGGTCAATCTCCGTGCTTCCTACGAGCAGGAGACGGAAGCATGGATCCAGCATCTGACAGAGGATCTGGGTATCAAACGCGTGGCGGTCTTCTATCAGGATGACAGCTTTGGCCGCGCGGGCCTCGCCGGTGTGCGGGACGCGCTGGCGCGCCGGGGTCTCGATATCGTTGGGGAGGGGCGCTATATGCGCAACACCACGGCGGTGAAACGGGCGCTACTCTCGATCCGCGACAGTGAGCCGGAGGCCATTGCCATGATCGGCGCCTATAAGGCGAGTGCGGCCTTTATCCGGTTGGCGCGTGATCTCGGCCTCAATGTGATTTTCATGAATATCTCTTTTGTTGGATCGAAAGCGCTCTCAGCGGAACTTGATGGCGATGGCCGGGGCGTTTTTGTCACACAAGTTGTGCCTTTTCCTGACGACAGGACTATTCCCGTCGTCGATGCCTATCGCAAGGCGCTGACGGCCTATAATCCGGCACTCGATCCCGGTTTTGTCTCGTTGGAAGGATATCTGGTCGGGCGGTTTGTGATGGCAGTATTGGAGGAACTCGGGCCGGAGCCGACGCGGGAGAAATTTCTCGCCGCCGTCAAATCAATCCGCCGTTTCGATATCGATGGGTTCGAACTGATCTTCGGTCCCGGCGATAATCAGGGATTGGATAAAGTGTTTCTTACCGAAATTCTCGGTGATGGCAGTTTCCGCGCCATTGATCGGATGACAAAATGACGGATCAACGTATAGACAGCAATCAGCTGCGCGGCCTTAAGATCAATGGCAAGCTAGTCCTCGCGCTCGGCTTTCTCGCGGCGATGAGCGTTGTTGCCGGGGTCATCGCCTGGTATTCCTTCGATCATGTGTCGCAATCGACCGAGAAAATTACGCGCGGCAGCATCCCCGAGATTGAGGTAGCGTTGCAACTCGCGCAGATCAGCGCAGAGATTGCCGCCTCTGCCCCGGACTTGATGGCAAATACAGCGCTGGATGATCACAAAAAGACCGTCGAGGCGCTCAACCAGCGGGCCTTTCGGCTCTCCGAACTGACAGACCGGTCGCGCGATGTTTTTGGAGAGTCGGAGAATTGGCGGAAGCTTAAGGAAATTGAGCATGAACTTGTGCTCAGTCTTGGCACCCTTAAAAACGAAGTGGAAACCCGGCTGACGGAGCGGGAGGAGCGGCAGGAGGGTGCCGAGCAGCTCACCCGCCTGCACCAGACTTTCCTGCTTCGGATGGAACCTTTAATCGATGATGCGGTGTTTGATTTTGTCATGCAGGGGGAATGGCTCTCTGCCAAGAGCAATGTCTATATCGCAGATTTGATTGAAAAATCGACCCAGAAGGTTGGCGAGTTTCTGAAGTTCGGGGAGACACTAGACGAACTGGAAGGGGTACTATCGGCGGTCATTCTGGCGCCCGATCTCGACAGCTTCGGACCTCTTCAGATACGCTACAGCGCGCTTGAGGCAGAGATTGAGGAAAATGTCGCGCTATGGGCAGCTGAAACGGGAGAGCCCGCCTTTGTTGATCTTGCGCAGAATATCCTCGATTTTGGGCGGGGCCTCGATAATGTTTTCATCCTGAAAGAGAAGGAGCTCTGGCAGACGCCACCGGGGCAAAGTCCGACGCTTTCACCGAGGCTCGTTCAGAAGGGAAACCTCCTCAGGCTCGCCCATGAGAGCTTTCACACGGTCTATTCAAATGCTTTGGTCGATGTGGTGAAGAATCTTGAAACAAGATCACAGAGTGAAACCCGACAGTCGGGCAGCGAGCTTGGCGATCTTATTCTTGATGGCGCAAACACACTGCATCTCCTGTTGTCGCTCCGGGCGGAGGGAAATCTGGTGGCGAGCATTCTTGGAGAAATGTCGAATGTGCCGGATGTTGCTAATATCGGCCCCTTTGCCGAGCGGTTCGAGGCGTCGGAGGCGCGGATCAAGGATATGCTGGCCGATCTCGGGACCGCACGGGAAAAGACGGAACTTCGGAATATTACCCTGAGCTTGCTGAATATCGGGACAGGGGAGAATAACCTGTTTGAAATACATCAGGCGGAGCTGGAAAGCAGCGCGCGGGCCGTGTCGGCCCTGGCCGCCAGCCGTGAACATGCAGAAAGTCTGCAGGCGGAGGTCGCAAAACTGGTCGCCGCCGCGCGCGATCGCGGTGTCACGGCCGAAGGGCATTCCGCCGAAGTGATTGAGCTCGGTCGCTATCTTTTGGTGCTTGTGGCGTTAGCCAGTCTCGCAACCGCACTCCTTGTCATGCTGTTTTATATCCGCCCGCGCATTATTCGTCCGCTTGAAAATATAACCGATGCGATGACCAGTCTGGCGGAAGGGGATACCGGCGTTGATATTCCCTATCGTGGCCGGAACGACGAGGTGGGGGACATGGCCAATGCCCTCGCCGTGTTCCGTGATACGGCCATCGAGATACAGGAGTCTAATCACCGTGAGATAGAGGAGGGTCGTCGTCGCCTGATCAGCGCAATCGAGAATATCTCCGAAGGCTTTTCACTATATGATGCCAATGACAAGTTGGTCGTTTGCAACAGCGTTTATCGCGATCTGTTCTTCCCGAAAAAGATTATTGAGAGCGAAATTGGCAAGAGTTTCGAGGAGATTATGAGACAGGCGACGAAGCAGGGGCTGATCAAGGATGCGTGGGACCATGAAGAGGTCTGGCTGCGTGAACGCCTTCAAAATCACCGTAAGCGGCTCAACACAGATATGCAGCGGCGGGCCGATGATCGCTGGATCCTGATCAATGAACGCAAGACGGAGGACGGCAGCACCGTTGCCGTTTATTCCGATATCACCCAGATCAAGCAGCAGGAGCAGGCAATCTCGGAGCAGTCGCAGGCGCTGGAGCGGCTTTCCAACCAGCTTGCGAAATATCTTTCGCCTCAGGTCTATGCCTCTATCTTTGAGGGCCGCAATAGCGGGGATATTGCTAGTCGGCGTAAGAAGCTGACGGTATTTTTCTCCGATATTGTCGGTTTTACAGAAATAACAGAGCAGATGGAGGCGGAGGACCTGACCCGCATCCTCAATCAGTATCTGACCGAGATGTCGGAGATTGCACTCGACTACGGGGCGACCATCGATAAATTTGTCGGCGATGCCATCGTTATCTTTTTCGGTGATCCGGAAAGCAAGGGCGTGAAGGAAGATGCCATCGCTTGTGTGAAGATGGCGCTGGCGATGAAAAAGAGGTTGGAGGAGTTGAACGAGCTATGGTCTGAAATGGGCATCGAGAAACCATTACAATGCCGGGTGGGGATCAACACCGGCTATTGCACGGTCGGCAATTTCGGCAGCAGCGAACGGATGGATTACACGGCCATAGGCAACGGCGTCAATCTTGCCTCCCGCCTGGAATCGACCGCGGCGACGGGCGAAATCCGCATTTCCCATGAAACCTATGCCAATGTGAAGGATGATGTCGTTTGCGGCAAGCGGAAGGAAATCACGGTCAAGGGGTTCCATCTTCCGATCAACACCTATGTCGCGATGGCAGAAAGTGATACAGCGTCAGGAGAGGGGGTAGCCACTCCTGAAGAACTGCAAAATATTCGTTTGGATATCGATTTGAAGAATATGACCCCGACTGTGCGGCGTAAGACGGAGGCGCTGCTTCAAAAGGTTCTGACTCAAATTTCAACCGGCGGGCCGGAGGGGCCACCTGATCAGGAGAATGACTAGGACAGCTTTTGCCTCTCTGTGAAGATTAGCATAGGTCCCTTCATTTTGTAGTTGCACCGCAGCATAAATTCTCTACTCTATTCTTATGGAGAAGACCCAGACTGTTTTCGATGAAATGAATGGGGAGGCGGGCGACGTTCGCTATCCCTATGAAGAATACCAGAAATGGCTGTCGAGTGAAGACCCGGCACGGCTCCGCCGAAAGTCAACCGACGCAGAAACATTCTTCCGCCGCACCGGCATCACCTTCAATGTTTATGGACGCGAAGAGGCCGCAGAACGGCTGATCCCATTTGATGTTATTCCCCGGGTCATATCGGCGCGGGAATGGGCTCGGCTGGAGCGGGGCATAGAACAGCGGGTGCGGGCGATCAATGCCTTTCTCCATGATATCTACCACCGGCAGGAAATCCTCCGGGCAGGGCGTATTCCGAAAGAGCTGATCGCCAATAATGACGCTTTTCTTCCGCAGATGATTGGCGTCTCGCCACCAGGAAATGTTTATACGCATATCGTCGGCACCGACCTTGTCAGGACGGGCGAGGATGAGTTCTACGTCCTTGAGGACAATGCGCGCACCCCCTCCGGCGTGTCCTATATGCTGGAAAACCGCGAAACGATGCTGCATATGTTTCCCGAGCTGTTCTCGCAGGTGCGAGTCCGGTCGGTTAGCAATTACCCGAAAAACCTGCGCCGCTCCCTTGGCGACTGCGCGCCGCCGGCCTGTGACGGCAAACCGGTTATTGCTGTGCTGACTCCCGGCATTCATAACTCCGCCTATTTCGAACATTCGTTTCTGGCCGATCAGATGGGCGCAGAGCTGGTGGAAGGTCATGATCTGCGCGTAATTGACGGGCGTGTTGCCATGCGAACGACGCAGGGCTTTGACCCGATCGATGTGCTCTATCGGCGCGTCGATGACGAATATCTTGATCCATTGAACTTCAATCCCGGATCACAGCTAGGCGTTGCCGGGATTATGGATGTCTATCGGGCGGGCGGGATTACGATTGCGAATGCGCCGGGCACCGGCATTGCCGATGATAAGGCGATTTATTCCTATATTCCGGAGATTGTTGAATTCTACACCGGCGAAAGCGCGATATTGAAGAATGTGCCGACATGGCGCTGCGCAGAGCCGGAGGCACTCTCTTACGTCCTTGATAATCTGGAAGAGCTGGTGGTGAAGGAAGTACATGGTTCCGGTGGCTATGGTATGCTGGTCGGCCCGGCGGCGAGCAAGCGGGAAATTTCCGCTTTCCGCCGAAAACTGAAAGCTAAGCCCGGAAATTATATTGCGCAGCCAACTCTTGCCCTTTCCACGGTGCCGATCCTGACCAAAAAAGGTCTTGCGCCGAGGCATGTGGACCTGCGCCCCTTCGTTCTTGTGTCCCCGCGCAGTGTAAATATCACGCCCGGAGGCCTGACACGTGTGGCGTTGAAGGCCGGGTCGCTTGTCGTGAATTCAAGCCAGGGCGGCGGTACAAAAGACACATGGGTGTTGGAGGAGTGATCGGGCAATGCTAGGCAAAACCGCAGGGGGACTGTTCTGGATGTTCCGCTTTCTCGAACGCAGCGAGAATACGGCCCGGATGCTTGACGCGGGGTTTCATATTGCCCTGACGCGATCCACGGCGGCGGAAAATGAATGGTCATCCGTGGTTGCCGCCACAGGGGTGACAGACGCTTACAGGGCCAAGTATGACCAGTTTACCGCCAGCAATGTGATCGATTTTCTGCTCCGTGACAAAAGTAATTCATCCAGCGTCTGGTCTGTTATTGAAGGCGCCCGCAACAATGCCCGGATGGTCCGCACGGCGCTCACCCGCGAGGTGTGGGAAGCGACGAATGAATGCTGGATCACGCTGAAGGACCTTCTCGCCCAACCAGTGTCACAGCGAGACTTGCCGGAAGTGCTGGCCACGATCCGTCAGCAAAGTGCGCTCGTGCGCGGCGCGCTGCATGGGACGATGCTGCGTAATGATATTTTCAACTTTGCCCGTCTCGGCACCTTTCTGGAGCGGGCGGACAATACGGCGCGAATCCTTGACGTGAAATATTACGTCTTGCTGCCCTCTGCCTCCTTCATCGGTTCCTCACTTGATAATGTGCAGTGGGAATCGATCCTGCGTTCTGTCTCCGCGCAGCGGGCCTTCCGTTGGCTCAACCCCGGGAAATCAACCCGATAAGCATTGCCGAATTTATCATTCTCGACCGGCGGCTGCCTCGGTCATTAACCTTCTGCTATGCGAAAATAGTTGATAATCTTGGCTATCTCGCCGATGATTACGGCCTCCGGCTTCAAAGCCACGAGATGGCGACCCCTATACTTGACAGATTAAAAAGCAGCACAATCAATTCCATCGTTGATGAGGGATTGCACGAATTTATCACGGCTTTCATCCAGGACAACATGGCGCTGGGCAGTCAGATTGAACAGGATTATCGCTTTATCGGATGACTATATGATTCTGAAAATTTCGCATTCTACCAAATACTATTTCGAGGAGCCTGTGCATTATGCGTTGCAGCAGCTCCGGCTTTTGCCGAAATCCGGTGTTGGCCAGAATGTGGTCTATTGGGATGTGACGGTGAATGGTGGCGTGAAGGAACTGGAATTTGATGATCAGTTCAATAACAATGTCATGCTCGTCAATATCAACCCTGGTGAAAAAGAGGTTTCCATCCTCTGTGAAGGGGAGGTCGATACGACCAATCTGCATGGTGTCATCGGGCAGAATAATGGCTTTGCGCCGCTGTGGTTTTTCCTCCGATCAACACCTCTGACACAGCCGGGAAGCCAGATACAGAATCTGATCAAGCGGTTAGGTAAGGATCATGAAACCGAAGTGACCATGATGCATACGCTCTCGCGCCTTATTGGTGAGGTGGTGCCCTATCAGACAGGCGAAACCCACTCTGAAACCACTGCCGAGGAAGCGCTGACCTCCGCCAGTGGCGTGTGCCAGGATCATGCACATATCTTTGTCACGGCGGTTCGGCAGATGGGATTTCCCGCCCGGTACGTTAGCGGCTATCTGATGATGGATGATCGCATTGAGCAGGACGCAACCCACGCTTGGGCTGAAGCCTATCTGCCCGATCTCGGCTGGGTGGGGTTTGATGTCTCCAACGGGATTTCGCCGGATGATCGCTATATTCGGGTTGCGACCGGGCTGGATTACAAGGACGCGGCGCCGATTTCAGGCTTGCGGATGGGCGCGGGCGGTGAACATATGGACGTAACCTTACAGGTGCAACAGTAAGGGATTCCAGGGTTAGGGAATAGAGAACCAGAATGACATATTGTATTGGATTGAGGCTCAATAAGGGCCTCGTTTTTATGTCGGACACTCGCACGAATGCGGGTGTCGATAATGTTTCTGTCTTCAAGAAAATGCATAGCTGGGTCATCCCCGGAGAGCGCGTTATTACCATGATGACCGCGGGCAATCTTGCGACGACACAGGCCATCATCAGCACGCTCGACGAACGCTCCAAGGCGCCGGAGAATCGTAATCCGTCAATATTGGAGGCGCCGTCCATGTTTCAGGTCGCCCGTCTGGTCGGCGAAACCATTCGCGGGGAAATTCATGGGGCTACCATAGAAGGGCAGGAAGCGGATTCCGCTTTCAATGCAACCCTTATTCTCGGTGGTCAGATCAAGGGGAGCGAGCCGCGTCTGTTTCTCATCTACCCGGAAGGCAACTTTATCGAGGCCTCCGCCGAGACTCCTTTCTTCCAGGTTGGTGAAACCAAATACGGTCGGCCGATCCTCGTCCGGGCCTATGATCCGGACATGAGTTTTGAAGAGGCGGTCAAGCTGATGTTGGTGTCCTTTGATTCGACTATCAAGGCCAATCTTTCGGTGGGTCTGCCGCTCGATCTTCAGGTCTATGAGAATGATAGCTTCGAGATTGGTAAGGAGCGGCGTATCCCGCTGGACGATCCGTATTTCAACCAGATTTCCACCGGGTGGGGCGATGCTTTGCGGGAAGCGTTCCGTTCCTTGCCCGATTTTGAATTTTCCGGACCGGATCAATAAAATTTTAAGGCGCGCCGGATAATGTGAAGAAGCCTGCCGTGGTTACCTTATGGCTTGCGTAAGAGGGCGGTAATTAAGTATAACCACGGAAAGTTCCATTAGGGGGTGATCGGAAAACATGATCTCTGAAAAATTCGCTGAAGCGCGCCATCATATGGTGCTCAGTCAATTACGGCCGAACCGGGTAACGAACGATCGGGTGGCTGAGGCTATGGATACGGTCCCACGTGAGGAGTTCGTGCCGAAAGAATTGCGCGGTGTGGCCTATCTGGATGAAGATCTGGAAGTTGCCCCGGGCCGATTTGTTGTTGAGCCGAGGGTTTTTGGACGTCTCCTGCAGGAAGCCGATATTCAGTCCACGGATGTCGTGCTCGATATCGGGTGTGGCACGGGATATTCCTCTGCCGTTCTCGGGTTTCTGGCGCAAGCTGTGGTCGCAATCGAAAGTGATCCGGCACTGGTGGAAACCGCTAGCGAAACCCTGAGCCGACTGGAATGCGACAATGTAGCTGTTGTTGAAGGGTCGCTGGCCGATGGGAACGCCAAGCAGGGGCCCTATAATGTCATCCATATTAATGGCGCGATTTCAAGTGCGCCGCAAAGCTTGCTGGACCAACTCGCCGAAGGTGGCAGACTGGTCTGTGTGCTCGGCTCAAACCCGGGTGTTGCAACTATTTACCGTCGTCAGGGAGACAGGTTTTTCCCGCGGGCGGCGTTTGATGCGTCGGTTCCGGCCCTGCCAGATTTGATGAGCGCGGAGTCCTTCGAGTTCTGATCGCAGGGGGCGGCAGTCACAATTTCGTCATGCTTACCGGGAATAACGGGACGTATGACACAGCGCCGATTGATTTAGGTGCCGGGTTTCATAAGGGCGATTTATTTAAAATTGTTGATTGAAACCGGTATCGGGACTAAATTCGGCTATGGTTAATTTGTTAGCGGCCTAATTTTGGGTTCGAGAGGCGAGTTTGATGAAAAAAGTAGCTTTGACCGTTGCATCCGTATTGGCGGTTACAATGCCAGTTTCTTTGGTAAATGCCGAGACGCTGAGCGATGCATTGGCATCAACTTATCAGAATAACCCGAGCTTGATGGCTGCGCGGGCCAGTGTTCGCGGAGTTGATGAGAATGTGCCTCAGGCCTTGTCCGGCTGGCGCCCGGAAGTTTACGCAACCGGGGAAGTTGCCGCGCAGCATAACTCATCAAATACATTGGGCGCTGGGGGAAATAAGGATACCAATCCACGGGAAGCCTCATTGATCGTGTCGCAGCCGGTTTACACAGGTGGGCAGACGACGGCATTGACCAAATCAGCAGAAGCGGACGTTAATGCGGCGCGGGCCGGATTGCTCTCGACCGAGCAGAGTATTTTCCAGTCCGCTGTCGAAGCTTATATGAACGTGCTTCGCGATGAAGCGCTGGTCGAACTGAACCGGAATAACTCCGTGGTGCTGCGGCGTCAGCTGGAGGCGGCGAATGATCGTTTCCAGGTCGGCGAAATCACCCGTACCGATGTCGCGCAGGCGGAAGCCCGCTTGGCGGACTCCATTTCCAACCTGATCCAGGCAGAGGGTAATCTTCGCTCTACTCGCGCCAATTTCGAACGCATTGTCGGTCGCCCGCCGGAGAGCCTTGAAGACCCTTTGGTACCTTCCGATTTCCCGGAGTCAGAAGAGGCGGCGCTGGAGATCGCCCTTGAAAACCACCCCGATATAGAAGTAGCAAGGTTCAACGAGGAAAGCTCCCGTCATACGATTCGTGCAACATCCGGACAATTGCTCCCGTCTGTTGACGTGAATGGCAGCCTGTCTACAGGTCGTGAACTTGCCGGTGCCAACACAAATAACGATACAGCGCGGATCGGTGCCGTTTTGACTGTGCCGCTTTATCAGTCCGGCTCGGTTTACAGTCAGGTCCGTCAGGCCCGGCAGGTAAACAGTCAGCGAATGCAGGAGATTGAAGAAACGGTTCGTTTCGTTCGTGAATCTGTTATTCAGTCGTGGGAGCTTCTGGAAACCTCCCGCTCTCGGATCGGTGCGAACGAAGAGGCAGTGCGTGCCAATACTATCGCGCTGGAAGGTGTTGAGCAGGAAGCCCAGGTTGGTTCCCGCACCACGCTGGATGTGTTGAACGCGGAGCAGGAACTCCTGCAGAGTAAGGTTGATCTTGTGACGGCGCGACGTGACCAGTATGTGGCTATTTATACGGTCCTTTCCGCGATCGGTAGGCTGAATGCCCGTGATCTAAATCTTGATGTTGACTACTATGATCCGACATCGAACTACGACAGGGTTCGGAATAAGTGGTTCGGTACAGATGGTGGATTGGATTAAGAAATAATTAAATTAAACCGGCCATAGTTGACTGAATGAGCGATAAACAACGATGAGGTGGATGCTCGTCGTGAACTAGGCCCCCGGATTCAATGGTGAATTGACTATGAGCGATCCAACGACAGAACAAGAACCAACGATGGAAGAGATTCTTGCCTCCATTCGGCGTATCATCTCCGAAGATGGGGACGAAGAGGGCCAGGAGGAGGGCGCCGCAGCCGAGGCTGGCGCTGACGAAGCGGACGACGCCATCGAGCTTGATGCTGCTGCGGACACAGAGACAGAAGCTGAACCGGAAGCAATGGCCGAAGCTGAGCCCGAACCTGAGCCTGAGCCAGAAGGCGAAGCCGAAGCTGACGCTGAGGACGATTTTTTGGAATTGACGGACGAGGTTGAGGAAGAAGACGTCCTTACCCTTGACGAGGAAGTCGAGGAAGAAGAAGTCGAACTTGATGTTGAGGCTTTTGATGAGCCAGAAGTTGAAGCCGAAGAAGAGGCTGAGGCTGAAGAAGAGGCGGAACCCGAAGTCGCATTTGAGGCTGAGGAAGAAGCTGAACCTGATAACGATGTGGCGGAAGAAGCGCCCGCCATCACAACAAACAGCCTGTTGGCTGACCCCACCATCGCCGCAACGACGACCGCCTTCGCCAGCCTGGCCGGTGCTGTTGCTTCATCACGAGGATTGCAAATGGGTAAGAATGCAACTTTGGAAGACATGGTCAAAGATATGCTTCGTCCGATATTGAAGGACTGGCTCGATCACAACCTCCCTCAGATCGTGCAGCGCATTGTCGAGCGCGAAGTGAGCAAGCTCGCGGACCGGGCGGATGACGACGAATAAAGTCCTTCCTCCCGGGATGTGAGCCGACTATATTACTCCCGAATTTTTTGCCGAAGAATAAATAAAGAAAGGTTCAGCAATGCTGGACAAGTCTTATCGACCCGATGAGGTCGAAGGAAAGCTCTATTCAAAATGGATGGAGCAAGGGGCGTTTGCTTGCGGCCGCGCCAAATCCGACGATAGCTACACGATTGTGATCCCGCCGCCGAACGTGACGGGCAGCCTGCATATGGGCCATGCGCTCAATAACACGTTGCAGGATGTGCTGATCCGGTTCGAGCGGATGCGGGGCAAGGATACGCTCTGGCAGCCGGGCATGGACCACGCCGGTATCGCCACCCAGATGGTCGTGGAGCGCCAGCTTGGCGAACAGGGGATGACCCGCCATGATCTCGGCCGCGAGAAATTCATCGACAAGGTCTGGGAATGGAAAGACCAGTCCGGGGGCCAGATTTTCGAACAGCTTCAGCGCCTTGGCGCGACCTGTGACTGGGATCGCGAACGCTTCACCATGGATGAAGGCCTCTCCAAGGCCGTGCGCAAGGTGTTCGTCCAGCTCTATAAGGAAGGCCTGATCTATCGCGACAAGCGGCTGGTCAACTGGGACCCGAAATTCCATACGGCGATTTCCGACCTTGAGGTTGAGCAGAAGGAAGTCAACGGCCATATGTGGCACTTCCGCTATCCGGTCGAGGGGGAAGAGGGGCGCTTTATCACCGTTGCGACCACACGCCCCGAAACCATGCTTGGCGATACGGGCATTGCGGTTCACCCGGAGGATGAGCGTTACAAGGATCTTGTCGGCAAGTTTGCCATCCTGCCAATCGTTGGGCGGCGTATCCCGATTGTCGCCGATGACTATGCGGACCCGGAACAGGGGTCCGGCGCGGTGAAAATCACGCCTGCCCATGATTTCAACGACTTTGAGGTTGGCAAGCGAGCCGGTCTCGATGTCATCAATATCATGGACGAGAACGCGCATCTGAACGACACGGTGCCCGAAGCCTATCGGGGCATGGAACGGTTCGAGGCGCGCAAGAAAGTCGTCGCCGAGATGGAAAACCTCGGGCTTCTCGAAAAGATCGATGATCATCCGCATACGGTGCCTTATGGCGACCGCTCCGGTGTGATCATTGAGCCCTTGCTCACCGATCAGTGGTTCGCCGATGCAGCAACGCTGGCCCAGCCCGCCATTCGCGCGGTGGAAAGCGGCAAGACGAAATTTGTGCCCGAGAAATGGACGAACACCTATTACGACTGGATGCGCAATATCCAGCCCTGGTGCATCTCGCGTCAGCTCTGGTGGGGCCATCGTATTCCCGCCTGGTTTGGCCCGGACGGGATGATCTTCGTTGAGGAAACGGAAGAGGCGGCCTTTGCCGCCGCCGAAGCGCATTACGGCAAGAAAGAGGAAATCACCCGCGATACGGACGTGTTGGACACCTGGTTCTCCTCCGCGCTCTGGCCGTTCTCGACTCTCGGCTGGCCCGACAAGACGCCGGAACTTGCGCGATACTATCCGACGGATGTGCTGGTCACCGGCTTCGATATCATCTTCTTCTGGGTCGCCCGGATGATGATGATGGGCCTGCATTTCATGGACGAGGTGCCGTTCCACACGGTCTATATTCATGCGCTGGTCCGTGACGAACATGGTGCGAAGATGTCGAAATCCAAGGGCAATGTGGTCGATCCGCTGGAGCTGATGGATAAATACGGCGCCGATGCGCTGCGGTTCTTCCTCTCCACCAGTGCGGCGCAGGGCCGCGATGTCCGCCTCTCCGAACAGCGGGTCGAGGGGTACCGCAATTTTGCGACCAAGCTATGGAATGCGGCACGCTTCTGCGAGATGAATGAGTGCAAGGTGCCGGACGGCTTCGATCCCTTTACGGTCAAGGAAACCATCAATCAATGGATAGTTGGCGAGACGGTCAAATGCGAGGCGGCGGTTCGTGCTGCGCTGGAGGGATATCGCTTCAACGATGCATCCAATGCCATATACGCCTTCACCTGGAATGTCTTCTGCGACTGGTATCTGGAATTCGCGAAGCTTCAGTTCGGAAACCAACAAGACCAGGAAACCATGGCAACCGCGGCTTGGACATTGGACCAGATCCTGAAAATCCTGCATCCCTTCATGCCGTTTGTCACCGAGGAGCTTTGGGGCAGTGTTGCCGCCACGCGGGATACCGACCTGATCATTGCCGACTGGCCTGTCTATCCGGCGGATGCAGTCGATATATTTGCGAAAGCGGCGGAAGAAATGGAATGGGTGCAGGGCCTAATTACCAGCATTCGTGGAGTGCGCAGTGAAATGAATATTCCGGCGGGCGCGAAAATCCCGATGCAGTTTAACGATGTAAATGTTGAACAGAGGATATGGTATAAAGGAAATCAGAATATGGTGGATCGTTTAGCGAGGTTAGAGGAGCGCCCGGGCGGTTCGACTAAAACGAATGCACCAGTACCGAAGGGTGCATTGCAGATTGTTTATAAAGGTGCCACAGTTATCCTATATCTTGCAGGCGCCATGGATCTCGATGCGGAAAAAGCACGGCTTCAAAAGGAAATCGGTAAGCTTTCTGGCTATATGACGGGCCTCAATAAGAAGCTCGGCAATGAGAAGTTCGTCGCCAATGCCCCGGCTGATGTCGTCGAGGGGGAGAAGGCGAAGCTTGCGGATGCTGAAACCCAACTCGCCAAGTTGAATGACGCGGCGGCCCGCCTCGCGGAACTTTAGGGCTTACCGGACGCTTACGGGCGTCCGGCCCAACTCTGCATAAAGGCAGGGACTTTTCTCCATCCCCAGTTAAGAAGGCTGTCCATCCAGCGGACAAGCGGGCAGATTTTCAGCCACGGCAGCAGGATCAGGCAGGCCGCACCGCCACCGACGATCACGTCTGTCACCCAGTGTCCGCCACCCGCGAGGCGTGGGACGCTGACGAATACCATCAGCAGAACGCTTAACGTCGCAATATAGGGACGATTCCGAAACAGCATAATAACCCCGCCCGCAAACAATGCGCTGGTCATGGCATGATCGCCGGGGAAGGAGTTGTCGGTCGAAGTTTTGACCGTATAGCCGGTGATATAGTCGTTTATGTTGTTAAACGGGGTGAGGGCGAGACCGGGGCTTGGGTGAATAAACTCGCCAACCCCCTTTTTTGACACCAGCAAGGCAATCAGGATTAGAAAGGTGATCGATCCGATCTTGGCCATGACCTCTATTCGGTCTTTCCGCTCCGTTGATAGCACTATGTAAACACAGATAAGCAGCATGGCGACAAAGGTTCCCTGATCGAAGGTCTTGCTGTTCGTCCAGGCCCAGAACTGGGTGAGGAAACCATCTGGCGTCACCGTGCTGTTCAGGCTGCGGAATACCCGCGTATCAAGGCTTTTCCAAATGACGTCATAAAACTCGGTCAAATTGGACGCGAGTAGGAGCGCCGCCAACAGCGTACAGACGATCATCAAGACAACGCGGTTGCGCAGCGGAGTCTTCACGGGAGAAGGGGAAGGGGAAGGGGAAGGGGACATGGCGATCAATCTTACTCTGATATAGCAACAAAAATGTCATACTATCTGCTTTTTGTAGCGAGGGAAATGCGCATGTCAATGCGGGCTTTTCACTTTGTCATTGAGACGGGAGGGAAAATAGACTTACACTTCAACTTATAATTTCAGGAAATGAAAAGTCGGGAATACCCGGCATCAGCAAAGAGGGAACACATCCATGACAGATATTCATTTTGCGTCCGCCCATGAACAGGCGGCGAAAATCGCTCAAGGGGAAATCGGCGCGGAAGAACTGCTTGATCATTATCTTGCGCGGATCGGGAAATATAACGGCGATCTCAACGCCGTGATCTGGATGGATGAGAAGACAGCGCGGAAACGCGCACGGGATGCGGATGAAGCGCGCAGCAGAGGCGACCGACTTGGCCCGCTCCATGGTGTGCCGATGACGATCAAGGAAAGCTATAATCTTGTTGGCAGCCCGTCGACATGGGGCAACCCGGCGTGGAAGGATCATTTCCCGGAGAAGAATGCCTTAAGTGTGCAGAGGCTCCTCGATGCGGGTGCGAATATCTTCGGCAAGACCAATGTGCCCTTCATGCTCGCCGACTGGCAGAGCTTTAACGATATCTACGGTACAACGAACAACCCTTGGGATATGAGCCTGACACCGGGGGGTCCTCGGGCGGCTCGGCGGCGGCGCTGGCAGCGGGGCTTTCCGGGATCGAGACCGGCTCTGACATTGGTGCGTCCATCCGTAATCCCGCCCATTATTGTGGTGTGTGTGGCCATAAGCCGACCTACGGCGTTATTCCGGGGCACGGCCAGAAGCCACCGGGGATTGTCGCCGACAGCGATATAGCCGTGCTAGGGCCACTTGCTCGCTCCGCGTTCGACCTGGAGATCGCGCTTGATGTGATGGCGGGGGCGGGAAGCCCGCAGAATTCGGCATGGGCCCTTGATCTGAAGCCCGCGCGTCATCGGCACCTTAAAGACTTCCGCGTTGCCGTGATGACAAGTGCGGAGGGCTTCGATGTGGACAATGACTATCAGGCGGCGTTAAATGGCATTGCCGACAAGCTGGAGGCGGCGGGTGCCCGCGTGAGCCGCACCGCGCGGCCGGATATCCCGATTGCTGCGGCCTATGAGACCTATATCCTGCTGCTGCGGGCGGCAACCTCCGGCGCGCTTTCCGATGAGCAACAGGAACGGTTCCGTAAAATCGTTGCCGAAGCCGATCCTGACGATAAAAGCTATCTCACCCTGATGGCGCGGGCGGGGACACTGCCGCATAAGGAATGGTTACGCATCAATAACGAGCGGCATTTGATGGCGCGGAAATGGGCGTCGTTCTTTGAGGAATGGGATATCCTTATCTGCCCCGCCGCCGCCGGGCCCGCCTTCCCACAAAACCAGAAGGGAGAGCGGCAGGATCGGATGATTGATATCAATGGCAATCTGCAGCCGAGCACGGATCAGATGTTTTGGGCGGGCTACCCGAATATGGTCGACCTGCCCTCCACCGTTGTGCCGGCCGGAATTACGCCAGCCGGTCTTCCCGTCGGGTTGCAGGCTGTCGCGGCCTATGGTGAGGATAAAACCTCCCTCAAGCTGTGTCAGCTGATTGAGGAGGCGTTTGGCGGCTTTACGCCACCTCCCGGCTATGAATAGGCAGGGGCTGCCATATCCTCGAAAACTCCCCGAAAATGTCATAATTTCGACGGGCTTTTATAAGATGTTGTATTTAAACGAGAAATGATTTTCCGGGCGACCGGACGATAAAGTTTTCGTAAAAATGCAGACAGATAGCAAGACTTTGTAAAGAAATTCTTGCTACCTCTTGTCGCAGGAGAAAAGCGCCGAAACACACCGATCAGGGCGACAATTATGGATCGGGGTGACGGCAGAACTTCTGCTTTGGAGGCAAAAAATGGCCTACGCCATTCCGATGATCGAGTCGCAGACCCGTAAGCGGGCGATTGCCTATACGGGGATCTCTTGGACGTGCTTGTTTTTCGGGCCGTTCCCGGCACTGTACCGGGGCCATATTCTCGGCTTTGTCGGCATGTCGCTGGTCAATTTGGCGACGCTTGGCTTTTCCATGCCGGTCTTTATTTTCGTCTATAACGCCTGGCATTATCACTCTCTGTTGTCGCGGGGCTATCGTCCGGCGCGGGAGAGTTACGGCGCGGATACGGAAGAATTCGTTCGCGTTCCACCAAGCTTTCAGGATAATGAAGATATTTATGACACCGGGGAAGCCCCGCAGAGACAGCGGATCCGACTGGCGTCGCCGAAACTATCCGACCGATTGATCGATGATCATCGGCAGGGATCATTCCTGAAGAAATAACCGACGCGTTATAGCAGCATGACGCTGGTCGTCACATGGGCGACCGGTTTTGCCGCATCTCCCATATGTAAATTCACATCCCCATAAACGAGCCGCTTTCCAGATTTCACGATTTGCGCCACGGCGTAAAGTTCTTCCCCTTCCGCCGGACGCAGGAAGGTCGTCTGCATATTGACCGAGGTCATGGAGACAAATGATCCCGCATTGGCGGCGACAGCAAAGACCATTGCCGTATCGGCAAGCGCCATGATCGCCTGACCGCAGATCATTCCGCCGAGGCGATTGATCCTGTCAGTTGCCGGAATGCGCATCGTTGCGCTGTCCTTCGTAATGTCGGTGATGGTGATGTCCAGATCCTTGATCCAGTCGGCGAAGCTGTTGTCGAAGAAGTCTCGTGCTTCTGTCAGGGTGATTTCAGACATGCGGCCCTTTATTGTTAGATTTCTGCCAAAACCACAATGGCGCAAGTTTCGGCGGTGGGCAATATGCAATGTATTCGCCCATTTCCTGCGATGGCATCCTTTCTCTTTACCTTCCTCCCGAATTCTCTAATACTTCGAAAAATAAAAAGGGAGCAGGGAATGTTTATATCACAGTTATTGTCACGGGCCGTCCAGACCAAGGGTGATTGCCTAGCCACAATTTGCGCCGGTCGGGAGAGGACCTATAGTGAATTTGGGGGGCGGGTGCAGAAATTTGCAGGTGCGCTACGCGAACTAGGGATTACAAAGGGGGAGCGGGTGGCCATTCTTGCCCATAACTCCGACCGATATCTGGAGTTCTATTATGCGACACCATGGGCGGGGGGGTGTTCGTTCCGGTCAATACGCGCCTCGCGGTGCCGGAATTTGCCTACTGGCTGGATGATTCCGGCTCGGAAGTGCTGCTCGTCGATGATGCTTTTGCACCGGCTGTGCCAGAGCTGAAAAAGCGGGTCGCGAGCCTGCGGGAAATTATCTATATCGGTGATGGGGATACGCCGGAAGGGATGCTTAACTACGAAGCCCTGATTGAGCGCCATGAACCGGTAGCGGACGCGGGGCGAGGCTACGACGACATTGCCGGGCTTTTCTATACCGGCGGGACGACAGGCGTCTCCAAGGGGGTGATGCTGAGCCACACGAACTTTGTTGTCAATACGTTGAACGCAATGCCTTGCTTCAGTTTCGAGGAAAACGCCCGATGGCTGCATGTGGCGCCGATGTTTCATATCGCCGATGGCGCTGCGGTCTTCGGGACGACCATGGGCATGGGCACGCATGTCTTTATTCCGGGGTTTACGCCGCAGGGCACAATGGAGGCAGTGGAGAAATACAAAATCACCAACACGCTGCTGGTACCGACAATGGTCAATATGGTGGTCAATGACCCGGCGCTTCCTAACTATGACATGTCGAGCCTGAAAGATATTATTTATGGCGCGTCGCCCATGCCGGAAGCGGTCATCAAGAAGGCGCTGGAAGTTTTGCCTGACGCGGGCTTTACCCATGCCTATGGCCAGACCGAATGTGCACCGCTGGTCACTTTTACCGGGCCTGAATTCCATGTGCTGGAGGGGCCGAATGCGGGGCGCTTCAAATCGGCGGGCCGGGCGGTCTATTCCAGCGAGGTACGGATCCTGGATGCCAACGATGAAGAGGTGCCCTATGGCACCGTCGGGCAGGTTTGCGTGCGCGGCGCCAATGTCATGCTTGGATATTGGAACAAGCCCGAACAAACAGCGGAAGCGCTTCGCGGTGGCTGGATGCATTCCGGCGACGGTGGCTATATGGATGAGCAGGGTTTTGTCTATATTGTTGACCGGGTGAAGGACATGATCATCTCCGGCGGGGAGAATGTCTATTCTGCTGAGGTGGAAAATGCGGTCTATCAGCATCCGGCGGTCGCTGAATGCGCGGTGATCGGCATCCCGCATGAAACCTGGGGTGAGCAGGTCCATGCCATCGTCCGCCTGCATGAGGGGCAGGAGGCGACGGATGCCGAGATCATCGAGTTCAGTCATACCCTGATCGCCGGTTTTAAATGCCCGCGCAGCATCGGTTTTGTGGAAGACCCGCTGCCTCTTTCCGGGGCTGGGAAAATCCTAAAAACCGAGCTGCGCAAGCCCTATTGGTCGGACAAGGAAAAACAGGTGAGTTGACCGCCGAGGGTTTTACCCTCGACGTGAGCAATCCCTGATTTCCACCCGTCGTTGGGGCAGGTTATTACTGGTATCCTCGCCCCGGCCTATCATATAGAGCGCGGTCTTGTTGAGGCCGACATCCGTCATCAGATCGGTTACCGCTGCCGCGCGCTGGCGGGACAGGCGATAATTATCAAAGCTTGAACCGCTGGGGTCTGAATGACCCGAAATGACAATGAAATGGGCACCGCTGTCAAGATAGCGACCCGCGAGTTCGCGGATCAGCTTTTTTGTTTTCGCGCCGGAAACGGCTGTGGAGCCGATTTTGAAGGTGACCACCATATGCGGAGATTGATTCCAGCAGTAGTCTGGTATGGTGGCCACAATGCGTTTAGTGTGATCGAGTTCCACTTCGTTAAGCGCGTAAGAGATCCGGCCAAGGCTTTTTTCAAGCGTGTTGAGCGCCATCTCGGATTTTGCGGCGCTCCGTTCCAGTGAGTCGAGTTTCAATTTGAGGTTCGCAGTGTCAGTCTGTTCGCGTTGCTGTGTTGACTTGGTGAGGGTTGCGATATCTTCGGAGTTTGCCCGCGCCAGCTTTTCGACTGTATCGATCTTGCTCTCAATTTCGGCAAAATTGATTTCTTTCTCGCCCCGGTCCTGCTCATAGAGGGGCCCGAGATTTTGCACCGGCACGGCGAAGGGCAGGCGGGTGCTGCCGTTAAAGAACAGCTCAAACCGGGAGGTCGAACCAAGGTAGAGAACCGGCTCCGCGCTATCTTTCTGGTTCAACTGCACGACAGGGAAGCTGAAAAAATTGGTCAGGCTGCGTTGGAATTTTTTCGACACGTCGACCTCTTCGGGTAAGTCGGCCAAATCGCTATGACAAAGGTTTGAAATATTAAGTGCCGGATAGAGAGTTTCAGTCTCTGTTGCGGCAGGGACGATCTTCTTGTCGGCCACCATGATAATACATTCGCGTAAATCCTGCGCCTGATGACCAGCATAGAGGATTGAGCCGGTGGAGGCCAGTACGAGAAGCAGGATGGTCACGAAGAAACGGTGATTGTTGAAAGTACACACTGCCAGAAACCGGCGATAGACGGTGCGCGCAGTATTGACCGCTTCGGGACCGGCGGCCGGGTGGAGCGCTTTCTTATGGCGATGAAGGGAAAGTGCCAGATGCTCCCTCCCGATTAGAATTTGGGACGGGTTCTTGCGGTTGCGCTTGGGCAGGAGGAACACGAACATATGCAGGACGTTTAGGATGAAAATTCCGAGGCTGAGGCCGATGATTTTGAGTCGCCGGACGGGTTTCAGATGCTTGTGCGAGGTGGACAAAGTGACCTTGATCAAAAGCCAGATACCGAAAATAACGGCAAGAATAATCGTATAAAAAATCCAGGATTTCAGGATAATAACCGTCAACACACCGCCGTTCCTGAGTGCGCTGATGAAAAAATCATCAAGCCCTGCAAACTTCAGATACTGGATGTCGAACACGCCGTAGTGCAGCGTTTCAAAAAATAACCCGAAGACAAAGAAATAGCAGAGCAACAGCGTGGTCAGAAACGGGACCAGCAGGGCGAGGTTATAGGTGCGGTTGATCCGCATATGTATCTCGCAGAAGATTTCATCATCCAGGGCGTTATTTCGACAGCGCTGCCCGGCGCGCGTTATTCCTTCGCATTGCATTGTTTCAACGCCTCTTGGTTTAAGAAGTAAATAATCTTAAAAATAGTAAATAAAATATTATAAACAAGTATAAGGAGTATTTGCGTGAAAAATATCCTTGTGACCCTTGTAAATCCGGGCTTGCGCTTGTCCTTGCTCGCCGATCGTATTAACTAGAGGGAATAGATTTCAAGAAAGAGAAGAATATGCCCCAGTATCGATCGAAGACCACCACGCAGGGACGTAACATGGCAGGTGCCCGCGCGCTCTGGCGCGCCACCGGCATGACGGACGGCGATTTCGACAAGCCGATTATTGCGATTGCCAACAGTTTCACCCAGTTTGTCCCCGGTCATGTGCATCTGAAGGACCTCGGCCAGATGGTTGCGCGGGAAATCGAAAAATGCGGTGGTGTCGCCAAGGAATTCAACACCATCGCTGTCGATGACGGGATCGCAATGGGCCATGACGGAATGCTTTACAGCCTGCCGTCGCGGGAGGTGATCGCCGATGCCGTGGAATATATGGTCAATGGCCATTGCGCCGATGCGTTAGTCTGCATTTCCAACTGTGACAAGATCACACCCGGTATGTTAATGGCGGCGATGCGGCTCAATATCCCGGTGGTGTTCGTTTCCGGCGGCCCGATGGAGGCCGGGAAGGGAATGGCCGACGGCAAGGAAATCGGCCTTGATCTCATTGATGCGATGATCCAGGCGGCGGATCCGAATGTGAGCGATGCGGAAGTTGCGGAAGTAGAACGCTCTGCCTGTCCGACCTGCGGGTCCTGCTCGGGCATGTTCACTGCCAATTCCATGAACTGCCTGACAGAAGCACTTGGCCTTGCGCTTCCCGGGAACGGTAGCATGCTCGCGACCCATGCGGACCGCAAGCAGCTCTTTCTTGATGCGGCGCGGACCATTGTTGATATTACGCGCCGCCACTATGAAATGGATGAACCGGGCTTGCTGCCGCGCGAAATCGCCAGTTTCGAGGCGTTCGAAAATGCAATGACGCTGGATATCGCCATGGGCGGTTCGACCAATACCGTCCTTCATCTTCTTGCTGCCGCGCAGGAAGGGGAGGTCGATTTCAAGATGGAGGATATTGACCGCCTAAGCCGCGGTGTGCCGCATCTATGTAAAGTCGCGCCAAGTATCCAAACCTATCATATGGAGGATGTGCATCGCGCTGGCGGGATCATGGGCCTGTTGGGGGAGCTGTCCCGGGCAGAGCTTTTGCATACCGATGTGCCGACGGTGCATTCGCCGACAATGGCGGAGGCGATTGAGCTTTGGGATGTTGTCAAAACTCGCAGTAACACAGTGCAGGAGTTTTACCGCGCCGGCCCCGGCGGGATCCGCACGACGGAGGCGTTCAGCCAGTCTAAGCGTTATCCCAGCCTTGATGTAGACCGGGAAAATGGTTGTATCCGTGCGAAGGAGCATGCCTATTCACAGGATGGCGGGCTTGCCGTTCTTTACGGGAATATTGCGCTGGATGGTTGTATAGTCAAGACAGCGGGTGTTGATGAGGGCAGTCTTGTTTTCTCCGGTCCGGTCCGTGTTTTCGAAAGTCAGGACGCGGCGGTTGAGGGCATCCTTGGTGATGAGATCAAGGCGGGCGATGTTGTGGTTATCGTCTATGAAGGGCCGAAGGGCGGCCCAGGTATGCAGGAAATGCTGTACCCGACCTCCTACCTCAAATCGAAGGGGCTCGGCAAGCAATGCGCGCTGCTGACCGACGGACGTTTTTCCGGCGGCACGTCCGGCCTCTCTATCGGCCATGTCTCTCCGGAAGCGGCGGAAGGCGGGGCAATCGGCTTAGTGGAGGAAGGGGATATCATCGATATCGACATCCCGAACCGGACCATAAACCTGCGAATTTCCGATGAGGAAATGGCGGACCGGCGGATCAGGATGGATGCGAAGGGCGATGCCGGATGGGCGCCGACGAAACCACGTGCCCGCAAAATCACCACCGCGCTCCGCGCCTACGCCGCCCTCACCACCAGCGCCGCAAGAGGCGCCGTCCGCGACGTTGATCAGCTCAAGCGCTAGCCAATAAGCGCACACCCAACAGAAAAAGCCCGCCGGAAACCCCGGCGGGCTTTTTTATGGTTAACACGCAATTCTCGTAAAAGTTTTTCCAAATTCCCTTGACCTCAAGCGGCACTACACCTTTAATAGTTGAAAAAATACGCGAATTTTGCGCGTTCATTCATTTGAGGGGATCATATGTTTCTGCGTTGGATTCTTTTGTTGATTATAACCCTGTCAGTAGCAGGATGTGCAACACCGGACAGGGTTGGACCAGTTACCCATCGGGCGTATGACAATAGTTTTGATGTGCACACGATAAGATGGAGTGGGACCTACTCCGGCAGTAAAACGCTTGTTTATCTCAAACGCATGAAAGAGGGAGCTAATCTTAGAATTTGCGGCTTTTACGTGAAATCGGAAGGCATAAAAGAGGACATCAATGTGGAATGGTTGAAATATGCAAAAATTATTATTGGAGAAGAGGAGATAACTTCCACAGATTTCCTGTCGGCCCAAGCGCAGGTGGAGACCGCAGTGGCCAATTGTGTGGTAACGGCTACAGGCTTCCATACAAATCTGTTGGCCGAGAAAATGTTTATCAGGGGTCGTAAAGTTCGGGTCCTCTATTAACCGCAGTTTTTAATAATTATTGAGGTATCAATGCGTTTTTCTCTACTAATATTTTTAGGTATGCTTGTGCTAGTGTCCTGTCAGAGTTCACCGCATGATATTTCATCAGAGACGGGTGGAATTTCCAAGGGCGCCTATAAAGTTTTTACTGACCGCTCCCGAAAGAACGGTTATGCCGATTTCCTAGCGTTTTTTTATAGCAAATCGAAAGATGCTTATGGTTATTCCTATGGTTATTACTCGGTTGAAGAAGCGATTGAACGCGCCCGGAAGGAATGCGCCAAGCAATCTGATGACTGCGAGATTTTTGCTGTCGGAGATACAATTGTCTATGGGAAAGGCCCTGATTTCCTAAGTAAAGCCGTGTCGGAATATGAAAATAGCGTGACGCCCGTGATATTGGCGGGTGGTGATTTGGGAGAAAAAGTTGGCGCAGAGGAAATAGAAGCAAATTTTTCCGGGATGATCGTCAACGGGGAGACTTTCCGTGGCAGAAAATACCTCGCAACTTTGAATAAGAACCACGGGCTTGGTGTTGAGCTTTATGGTCCTGGACAGAAAAGAAATCCAACAGATCAAGGTAGATGGTGGATAGAGAATAATCGATATTGTCACAAGCTAAGTAGTTTTTTCACGGCGGATGATGAGTGTTTTTTCGTTTACCGTGAGGGAGACGGGTATCTTCTGGTTGGTAACAAGAACGAAGTGTTTTCCAGATTTACCGTTCTTGGCGAAATAGGAAATACGGAGCTTGTCCGTAAAGCGACACTTAGTAAGGTCCAGAAATATAATATTGGATATATGCTTAGTTATAGTGAGGTTTGCACCCAATTTCGCGGAACCGGACTTGATAATCTGACGGCATTGGAAATCAAGCAAGCCCTCGAAGATGACCCCGATTTTAAACGAGGATACGCACGGTTTGAGAATTTCACAGGCCATGATGGCGTGATTGGTTTCAAGCGCTGTGATGAATTTAAAGACAGACTCCTAAAAGCGCAGGAATGGCTTACCTCGTAGGCGAAAATAAATTGCTTGCAAAATTTTTCCTCTTCGAATTTTTTCTAGCGTTTCTTATGATATCGCTTCTGACTTCCTGCGAGGGTGAAGAGCAGACGAATGCAAATGCCATTTCAGATCAGGTCAGTGCCGTAAAACTGAATGAAATTGTGATCTCGCTGCGGCAAAACAAATTCGAGGGGCAGTTCCTTGATGTGGAACAAATAAAGTTATTCGTGCAGGGTGCCAATATCATCGGGATTACGAGAGACGGGCAGAGGGTTGCCTTTTCCTTGACGGAAGAGGGGGAGAAAAGAAGAAACTGCTCGCCACCTTTTATGATGAAAGCTGGTTGACGATGCGCAAGAGTGAGGGGTTCTGGTGGACTGAGGAGCCAGATAAGGTGTGTGGCAGCCTGAAACTATATCGTCAGAGCCAGGAAATATCCGGATGCTATGGAGCGCTATGGGTTGATGAAAGTCTGGTCCTTGAAAATGAAGAAGGAAATCAGGTTTACTGGGCCGTTCTGGATAGCCTCTATGATCCTTCGCAGGGCAATCGTCCTTTTCTCTTACAACCCAATAAGTTACACGAGAAATCGGATGCCTGGATGTATGGTGTGGCTGTCCGCTATAGCGAGATATGCAATGAATATCATCATACAGGCATAAGCGAAACCGCACTTAAGCTATATAAGGACATCTATCGGGAGGATGCTGACTTTGCGATCGCGTACGGCCTTCTGGGTGAACCCGAGAGGCCATGGTGCTGTGGTCAAGATAGCAAACTGCCTAGAAATGCAAAAAATGGTTGAGAGATTTTCTAACTTTCATAAGGCATTGAACCAGTGATGGGATTTCCACCCCTCACAAACTCTTTAAATACTGATGCGCTTCGGTGAGCGAAAAGCCATGGATTTCACGCACGAGCGCGGTGGCACCGATGGCGTCGCCGCGGCGGACCATCTCGCGCAGGCGATCTTCCTGGCGCTCCTGTGAGAGGGTGAGGAGCGGGGCTTCCTCCGCCGCTTCCTCCTTTTCCGTCAGGTAAAGCCCGCCCAGAATAGTTTCGACCTCTTTCAAGGGAGGGGTGAAGCGGGTCTTGCGGGTATTCCAGTCGACGCGGATGATGCCGGTCTCCGCGCTTAGCTTGATGTCCGCGCCCTTGGCATGGGTGGTAACCCCCTTGATCCATGTCGGACCCTTGCGGGTACGTTCTTTTCCAAGGGCGTCGTCGATCAGGGTAAGATCGGTCCCGTAGAGCGCAATTTCAAGCCATTCTTCCTTGTGAAGATGCTTATCCTCCGGGATGTCTGGATCGGTTACCATGCGGGTTTTCTGCCCCATGAAGTGAAGCGCTCGGATCTCCCGCTTCGGAATAAAGGCGACGATGGGATCGGTGGCATTCAAGCGGTAATCGCCGTAATTGCGAAGCTTGAGATAGACCCCCTCCGGCGTGGCACGGAGCGTCCAGTTGCTGTCCCGCATGGCGGCAAGCGCGGAGGAGAGAAAGACAAGGCCGATCAGGGCGCAGGTCAGCACCGTGATGCTGCAAAAGAACCAGATAAAGACACCGAAAAGGAGGCTGAAAAGCGAGCCCCCGATGTTGAAGAGGCTGTTGATCCCAAGGAATGCAGGAAATCCGATGCTCCAGCCCAAGAGGAACAGCGCGACGATGAAATGCCTTTTCCAGGACATTTTTGCAGTCAGGAGCGCTGGGTTTTGCCGCGCTTCTGCCTCGGTGATCAGTTCAATATTTGCATGCCGGCCCATAATCCCACCTCTTCAGGCATCGAAAGGCGCAGCATAGCCGGAAATCCTTAATATTTTTCTGATCTAGTCCGCAAGATTGACCCAGATCGGCGTATGGTCGGAGGGCTTTTCCTGCCCGCGTGGGCCCTTGTCGATGCCAACCTCCGTCATTCGGTCGGCAGCCTGTGGGGAGAGGAGGAGATGATCAATGCGGATGCCGTTATCCTTCTGCCACGCGCCGCGCTGATAGTCCCAATAGGTGTAGTTCACCTCACTCGTAAAGGCGCGATAGGCGTCGGTGTAGCCGAGATTGAGGATCTGGCGGAAGCGGTTACGGCTCTCCGGACGGGTGAGGGCGTCGCCTTCCCAGGCTTTAGGATCGTAGCAATCCTCATCCTGTGGGATGACGTTATAGTCACCGCCAAGCACAGTGGGTTCCTCCAGCGTGAGGAGGTAATTCGCACGGGTTATCAATCGGTCCATCCAGCCAAGCTTATAGGGAAATTTCTCCGTATCCGTTGGATTTCCGTTCGGCAGATAGATAGAGGCAATGCGGACATTCTCGATAGTTGCCTCGATATAGCGGGCCTGCTCGTCCGCGTCATCGCCCGGAAGGCCGCGCATCACATCCTCGATCGGGGATTTGGAAAGGATCGCCACTCCATTATAGGTCTTCTGGCCATGGGTCTCGACATTATAGCCAAGGTCCTCCACCTCAAGCCGGGGGAAGGCATCGTCAATGACCTTCAATTCCTGCAGGCAGAGTACATCCGGGGCATAGTTTTTGAGATAATCGACAAGCCGCGGCAGGCGGGCTTTCACCGAATTGACATTCCAGCTGGCTATCTTCATCTCTTACCCCACAAAAAAGCCCGGTATTCCGCCGGGCCCTTTTTCTAACATTTTTAGGGAGTCAATCAAATGGCAAATGACGATCCGCAGGAGCAGGAAGCCGTCGCGTTGGGGTTCTTGATCTGGAATGACGCACCGATCATATCCTCGACGAAATCGATTTCTGATCCGGCGAGATACAACAGCGACATTTGGTCCACCAGCAGGGTCGCGCCCTTGTTGATGACCGCCACATCGTCCGGATTTTGCGTATCCTCCAGATCGAAGCTGTATTGAAAGCCGGAGCAGCCGCCGCCATTAACTGCGACACGCAGCATTTTCTTGTCGGAGTTCATTTCCTCGACAATGGCATTGATCCGGTCCGCCGCCGATTCCGACAACTTGACGGGAGGCTCCATATTATCCATGACAGACATTGTACTTAAATTCCCAACTTACAAAGGCAACTGGCCTTCGTTATAGAGACTATATAGCAAATGATGTATTAATCCTAAGCTTGTTTGTCAATCGACGGTCCGGAAAAGTAAACTGTATTATGTCCATGAGTTATATAACCCAGGCCCGCGCGGCGCTGAATGCCGTCCTTGATACGGTTGAGTTTCCCGATGCGGCGTTGAGGCGGCAGATAACCTTACGACCGCCGAAAGAAAAATCCTATGGTGATTTATCATCAAATTCATTTATAGTATTGAAATCAATAGAAAATATTGACTTTAATTTACTCTCACAAAAACTCCGTGACGCCTTTGAGAAATTGGACGGTATTGCCGATGTCCGACTGGAGGATAATGGCTATCTCAATCTTAAATACAATATTATTTACTGGTTAAATAATATAATACCGGTTTTTGAAGAAGGGCCGGAATTTGGTATTGGGGGGATGGCGTCGAAAAAATACACTTTTCCAGCGCCGGAAGAAGTTGTCGATCTTGCGAGTTACCGTCAGCAGGTGAATTTCGAGGCCTTGTCGCGGATCGCAACAACGGTGGGCGCATATGTTGAACGAGAAACCAGGCCTGCGCGGGAAGCTGAGGGATTTCCCCATACCACGGCAATAGCAAAATGCACCGAGGCAAAGGCGCGCTTTGCCGTTCTGGCCAATCCGCCCGGGTTTATCGACGCGTTCAGCCCTATTTTGGCCATAGACCGGCGTTATGATAATCCTGTTTTCGCGATACCTTACACGCGCCTGCTGCTGCAACGGCTCGGCGCGACGACGGAGGCAGCGGAAACCGGGGTGAGTGATGGGGTGGATATGTCAGTTTTAGTATTGCCGGAGGAAGTGATGCTGGCGCGGCGGCTGAATGACTGGCCACTCGCGCTCGAACAGGCTTTAGGTAAGCGAGATGCTTTTTATCTCGCCTCTTTCCTCCATGAGCTTTCCTTGCTATTTTTCCGTCTTGTAGAGCGAGTGCATCCCATATCGTCAAACTATCTGATGGCGGAGGCGGAGGGATCGGCGCGGCATTGCTTGTTGGGCGCGCTCGACAGAATTTTAAGCGGCGGCGTGGGGCTTCTCGGCGTTGATACAGTAAGGGAGTATGGTTAAGTGACTGGCGAAGATGACTACTTGGACGACGACTTCTACGATGGTGATGACGAACCCCGCTTCAGCCGCAAGAAATGGATCGGCGGTATTCTAGCCATTCTGATTGTCGGCGGTTTCGGTGTTGGTATCTGGTACGCTTATGATCAAGGTGTGAAAAAAGGCGTTCAACTTGCCCCGCCGATCATCAGCGCCGACACATCGCCCGTCAAGGTCAAGCCCGACGATCCGGGCGGGATGGACATTCCCAATCAGGATAAAGAGGTTTTCAGCGTTCTCCAGTCTGGTGACGCACCGGAAAAGGTGGAGAAGCTGATGCCGCCGCCGGAAGACGCGATCAAGGATGACGTGGCCGAACAAGCGGCCGATGCCGCGGTGAGTACGGCAGAAAAGGCCGCCGACGACAGTAAGCTTGAAACCCTGATCGAGAAGGCGACGAAAGACGCTCCGTCGGCAGCGGAGGCAGCTTCGAAGGCGGCGAACACGTCAGGAGCAAGCGAGAGCGCGACAGTTGCGGTCAAAAAGCCGGAAGTTGTTGTCGAGAAAGTTGCCCCTGAAGTGGAAGAGAAAAAGGTCGAAGTGGTGGCCGCTCCGGTTCCTAAAAAGGTTGAGGAGCCTAAAGCAAGCGGCCCTCGCTATCGGGTGCAGGTTGGCTCTTTTCGCTCTGCCGACGCGGCGGAGAAACAATGGTCAATGCTTTCTTCCAAGCATAAATCACTTCTCTCCGGCCTTAGCTATCGGGTGCAGGATGTCGATGTGAAGGACAAAGGCACATATTACCGTCTGCAACTCGGGGCTTATGGCAGCCGGGATAGTGCGAACAAGCTCTGTAATGATTTAAAGGCGCAAAAGCAGGATTGTCTCGTTGTCAGCGGCTGATCTATCAAAATGCCGCTCTGTCATTTTTGGCTGCGAGGGGACTAAACTTTCCGCGGCGGAGAAGAAATTTTTCAAGGCGGAGCAGCCTTTCGGATTTATCCTTTTTGCCCGCAATGTGGAAACGCCGAAGCAGCTCAGGAAACTGGTGAAAGCCCTGCGTACGGCGGTTGGCCGACCCGATGCGCCGGTCCTGATCGATCAAGAAGGGGGCGGGTGCAGCGCTTGCGCGGCCCCCACTGGTTCGAGGCGAAGCCCTTTGGGTATTTCGGCGAACTCTATCAGAACAACCCGGAGAAGGCGATTGAGACCCTGCGCCTTACGACGCGGTTGATCGCGGCGGACTTGCAAGAGGCGGGGATCACTGTTGATTGCACGCCTTGTCTAGATCTTTCCCTGCCGGAAACGGTGGATGCTATCGGGAACCGCGCTTTTGCGGAGGATCCGCAAGTTGTTGCCCGCCTCGGTGCGGTAGTCGCGGAAGAAATGCTGACCGCCGGGATCATTCCGGTGATCAAGCATATGCCGGGCCATGGCCGCGCAACGGTGGATAGTCATCACACGCTACCCCATGTCGAGACAGCACCTGAGACTTTGCAGGAAACCGATTTCCTCCCTTTCAAGGCGCTTTCTGTGTTACCGTGGGGAATGACCAGCCATATCGTGTTTGAGGCCATTGACGCGGACCATCCTGCGACCCAGTCAGCGAAGATTATCAAGGATATTATCCGGGGCGAGATAGGTTTCAATGGCCTGTTGCTAACCGATGACCTCAATATGGAGGCTCTGTCGGGCAGTCTGCCAGAACGGGCTACTGCCGCGCTGGAGGCCGGAGTGGATATCGTGCTGCATTGTTCGGGCGTACTCGCGGAAATGCAGGACGTCGCGGCCGTTTGCCCGCCTTTGACGGAGGAAACGCAAACTCGCATTGCCCTTGGCAACCGTGTGTTCGATCACGCAGCTGACAAGTTAGATGCAATGGCGGACCTAGCACAGCTAAACAAACTTCTTGAAACGGACGTCGCCTGATGGATTTTGGCAATATTCTCTACCAGATTTCTGTCTGGATTATCCCGGCGCTTACCGCCATCACTCTGCATGAGGCTGCGCATGGCTTTGTTGCCTGGAAACTCGGCGATGATACGGCGAAGCGGCAGGGACGGGTGACTTTCAATCCATTCAAACATATCGATCTTATGGGAACGATCATCATTCCGGGATTCCTGTTGTTGATCAAGGCTCCGTTCCTGTTTGGTTATGCGAAGCCGGTGCCGGTGAACTTCGGCCGCTTGGGTAATCCACGCCGTGATATGATCTGGGTGGCGCTGGCCGGGCCGGGGATGAATTTTCTGCTCGCCTTCCTCTTTGCACTTGGGATTCATCTTCTGCCGCTTTTTCCGGGAGAAGTCGCTCAATGGCTCGCACATAACTGTAAAAATGGTATTATTCTCAATGTTGTATTGGGCGTTTTTAACCTACTTCCGCTGCCGCCGCTCGATGGCGGGCGGGTCGCGGTTGGAATCCTGCCGGATAGTCTTGCCCTGCCACTCGCCCGGCTGGAACGCTATGGCTTCTTCATCCTGATCGGCGTGATTTTTCTTCTACCCATGATCACGCGTCAGCTCGGCATGGAGGTCGATTTGCTGAACTGGCTGTTCACCGGGCCCATCAGCTATGTGGTCAATCTGATTGCCAATCTGGCCGGTCTGGGATAGGCTTTTGCAATGCTGACAGGCTCACAATTTGCAATAGAGGCGGCGCGCCGTGGATAAGGGATCCTTCGACGATGCGGGACAGAAAAACCCCGATGTTATTCCGCTTCCCACTCATGCACTGCTAGTCGATCTCGACGGCTACGAAGGTCCGCTGGATGTGTTGCTTGTGCTGGCGCGGGACCAGAAGGTCGATCTCCTTAAAATTTCCATTTTGCAACTGGCCGAGCAATATCTCGCCTTTATCGAGCAGGCCCGCGCGCTACGGCTTGAGGTGGCGGCAGATTATCTGGTCATGGCGGCCTGGCTAGCCTATCTGAAATCGCGTCTGCTTCTCCCGGCGGAAGAGGATGATGGCCCAAGCGGGGAGGAACTGGCCGACCGGCTCGCCTTTCTATTGAAAAAGCTGGAGGCGATGCGAGAGGCGGCGGAAAAGCTGATGAACGGCACGGTTGTTGGGCGGGATCAGTTGCAGCGGGGCCGTCCGGAAGCCATCCGGATCACCCGCCATTCGAAATATGAATGTACGCTGCGTGAGTTGTTGCAGGCCTATGCTGCACAGAAGGAACGCAAGGGCATTATCAACCCACTCCGGCTGATGCGGGACGCCGTCTTCTCGGTGGAGGAAGCGCTGGATCGGCTTGAAAAGATGCTCGGCACGCTGCCGGAATGGACGGATTTGATGGCCTATCTGCCAGAAAATATCTCAGATCCTTTCAGTCGCCGTTCGGCTCAGGCCTCGACCTTGCTGGCAAGTCTGCAGATGGCGAAAGAGGGGCAATTGGAGTTGCGACAGGGCGCAACGTTCGGCCCTATTCAGGTGAAAAAGAGGAAGAGCGAGAAATGAGTCTCGATCCCGAGCATGTCAGAATGGCGGAGGCGTTATTGTTCGCTTCGAAAGAACCGCTGGACGAGGCAGCGCTGGCTGAACGTCTGCCCGACGGCGCGGATATTCCGGCTATCCTTTCGACAATTGAGGAGCAATACCGCCATAAAGGCGTTAACCTCACTCGTCTCGCCGGGAAATGGACTTTCTTGACGGCACCGGATCTTTCCTGGTTGCTGGAGGAGGAACGAGAGACAACCCGCCGTCTCAGCCGCGCCGCGTTGGAGACATTGGCGATTATCGCCTATCATCAACCAGCGACCCGCGCCGAGATTGAGGAAATTCGCGGAGTTGGCCTCAGTCGTGGCACCATGGATGTGTTGTTCGATGCGGGCTGGATACGCCCGCGTGGCCGCCGCCGTACGCCGGGGCGGCCGGTCACCTACGGCGTGACAGAAGATTTTCTTATTCATTTCGGACTTGACGATATCAAGGACCTTCCGGGCTTTGACGAGATGAAAGCTGCGGGGCTTTTGAGTACGGAGCCCACTGGTATTTTCAACGATCTTGCCCACCCAGGCGAAGAACTGGATGAAGTTGAGGATCCGGAGGAAGAGGAACTCTAGGCGGGCATCGTCGCCATCACGAATAACAAGAACAAGCCATCACAAGGTGACAAAACGAGGGAGTGGGGATGTCAACACGCAAGGGATATGTCTTTATTCATGGGGCTTGGCATAACAGTGAGACATGGGCCGAAATAAAGCCTCGCCTTGAAAGGCAAGGGCATCTCGTGCAGGCAGTTGATTTACCGGGGCCGGGCCAAATGCGTCCGAACCGGCCTCGCTGACACGGCGACCTTTCGACGCCGACGCTTTTGCAACGGAACCTTCTCCAAATGCAGATGTCACGCAACGGGAACGAACAGATGCCGTTATCAAGGTGGTTCGCGACATCAATAGCCAAACCGGCGGCAAGACCATTCTGGTTGGGCATTCGCTTGGCGGCTTGACGGTGTCGCATGTGGCAGAAGAAATTCCAGAGGAAATCGGAGCGGTAGTTTATTTAACGGCCATGATGCTTCCGAACGGAATGTCCGCACTGGAAGTATCGAAACGCGACGCGAAACCGGATGAAATGCTCCCGTCCCTGATATGTGCAAATCCGTCTGTTGTTGGGGCGATGCGCCTGAATACCAGAAGTGAGGACGAAGGCTATCGCGCGCGGATGAAGGAATGTTTCTATGGCGATGTCGATCAGGAGACGTTTGATAGAGTGAGTAAAAGCCTGCATTGCGACGAACCGGCAGGGGTGCGGATAGAGCCGTCACCCATTACGGCTGGGAATTTCGGAACTGTTCCGAGACATTACATTGAATGTTTGGAAGATAACGCGATTCCCATTTATCGGCAGCGGTTTATGATCCAGGCCGTTGATGCCAACGTGCGGTCGAAAACAACCGTCCATACCCTCGAAAGCAGTCACTCGCCTTTTGCCTCAATGCCGGATGAACTTGGCGAGATTCTGTTGAACATTTGAGGTTCAGACCCGTTTCGGTCGGCTGATACGGCAAAACGCGGCGATTTGCCGCTAACATCCGCCTTTTCTTATCCCTTGCAAATGATTATTATTTACCGATTGCGCCGGGTGGCTTAGATAAGCCCCTTCGCGTGAACTGGAATGAGGGATATCATTGGCAGTACTGGAGTTTGAAAATCAGCAACCGCTTGCGCGGCAGGGGCGGCGGCGCAAGGGCGCGTCCCTTGCGACGGGCTTTGTGTTGCTGATTGCGCTCATCCTGTCGATCCCGGTACTAGCTGTCCTCGGCTATGTCTTTGTGCCCGCGCAGGACATATGGGCTCATCTCGCCAGTACGGTTCTGCCGACCTATCTCTATAACACGCTCCTGTTGACGCTCGGCGTTGCGGCCATGGTGTTAGTGATCGGAGTGGGGACAGCTTGGCTGGTCACCATGTGTGAATTTCCAGGGCGAAGGATATTCTCATGGGCACTGTTCCTGCCGCTTGCCATGCCCGCCTATATCATTGCCTATACTTATACCGGCATGTTCGATTTTGCGGGGCCTATCCAGACAGCACTCCGTGAGACGTTTGGCTGGAGCCGGGCAGATTACTGGTTCCCGTCGATCCGGAGCCTTGGTGGTGCCATCACCATGCTCGGTCTTGTGCTCTATCCATATGTCTATCTGGTCAGCCGCGCAGCCTTTCTGGAGCAATCGATCTGTGCGCTGGAAGTGGGGCGGACATTGGGGCGCGGGCCGTGGCGCGGTTTCTTCTCGATTGCGCTTCCGCTCGCCCGTCCGGCCATTGTCACAGGCCTTGCGTTGGCGCTGATGGAGACGTTGAGTGATTTCGGCACTGTTGAGTATTTCGCCGTTGATACCTTTACCACCGGCATCTACCGGACCTGGTTTGGCCTGGGGGAGCCGGCGGCAGCGGCGCAACTCGCGGCGATCCTGATGCTCTTTGTCTTTACCCTGATCCTGATCGAGCGATTTAATCGGGGAAAACGGAAATTCCATCACACGACCGGGCGATATCAGAAAATCACCCGCTATTCTCTCCCCAAGGGGCGGCAAGGGTTTGCCATGCTGGCCTGCGCGCTTCCGATTATTCTCGGTTTTCTGCTGCCGACCGGATGGCTCCTGAAAGACAGTATATCGCATTCCAGCAGCGCCTTTAACGCCCATTTTCCGCAGTTGGTGCTGAACAGCGTGACCGTGGCCCTGATCGCGGCGGGGCTGTCGCTATTGCTCGCATTGTTCTTGATCTACGGTCTGCGGCGGGAAAGCCGTGCGCCGTCCCGGCTGGAGCAGGGGGCGCTGCGCGTTGCCTCAATGGGCTACGCGGTGCCAGGCCCTGTGCTCGCCGTCGGGATCATGCTCCCCTTCGGATTTGTCGATAACGCGGTCGATAGCTGGATGCGTGACGCGTTTGGTATCTCGACCGGGTTGATTTTAAGTGGCACCATGGTTGCGCTCTTGTTTGCCTATATTGTGCGGTTCCTTGCAATTTCCCTCAATACGGTGGAGGCCGGGGTGGATACAGTTACGCCCAATATGGATCGTGCCGCACGAACCCTCGGTGTTACGGGACTGAAAAAGATGTTCCGGGTGCATGTCCCGATAATTTCGGGCAGCCTGATGACGGCGGTCCTGCTTGTCTTTGTTGATGTGATGAAGGAGTTACCGGCGACCCTCGTTTTGCGGCCCTTTGGCTTTGACACATTGGCGATCCGTGCTTATGAAATGGCGAGTGACGAGCGGCTCGCTGATGCGGCGGGACCATCGTTGGCCATAGTTATTGTCGGTATCCTGCCGGTTATTATCCTCAGCCGGGCAATCGCTAAATCCCGGCCGGGACAGCATACAGCTTCGAGAAACGATTTTTAATGAGTAATCTGGTTTTCAGGAATGTCCGTCATCAGTATGACGGGGTAAATTCCGTCGATATCGAGCATCTGGAAGTGGGGGCGGGCAAGCTTGTCTGCCTGCTCGGGCCGTCAGGCTGCGGTAAATCGACGACGTTACGCCTTGCCGCGGGGCTTGAAAGCCCGATGAGCGGTGAAATCAGCATTGAAGGCGAGGTGATGGCCGATGACCGCGTCTTTGTCGGACCCGAGGATCGCCGCGTCGGGCTGATGTTTCAGGATTACGCCCTGTTTCCGCATCTGACTGTGGCGGATAATGTTGCTTTCGGCCTCTCGCACCTCAGCGGGGAGGAAAGGCGCGCGCGGGCGCATGCGATGTTGGAGACCGTCGGCATGGCGTCCTCGGCACAGAAATACCCGCATATGCTCTCCGGTGGGGAGCAGCAGCGCGTGGCGCTTGCCCGGGCACTCGCCCCAAGCCCTCGTATCATGCTGATGGATGAGCCATTCTCCGGCCTCGACGCAGTTTTGCGTAATCGGGTGCGGGATGAGACGCTGGCCCTCTTGAAGGAAATGGGCACGACCGTGTTGATGGTCACCCATGATCCAGAAGAGGCTTTGCGCATGGCTGACGAAATTGTGTTGATGCGCGCCGGTAAAATCGTGCAGCAAGGCCCCGGCGGTGAGCTTTATGATCGTCCGGTTGATGCATTCGTGGCGTCCTTCCTCGGCGATGTAAACCGGGTTCCTGCGCGCCGGAATGGTGATTTTTTCGAAACTGACCTCGGGCCGATACCCATTACTGCTGCTGCGACAGGTGACAAGGCGGCCGAGATCCTGATCCGCCCGGAGGCGATCCGATTCCTGCCCGTGGTCGACGTTAACGCGCCGACGGGGAAAGTGGTGCTATCGCGTAATCTTGGGGCCTATAGCCTGATCGATATCCAGTTTGAGAGCGGTTTTCGGGCGACAGCGCGCGTCGCGTCGATGTATCAGCCGAAGGTGGGGGAAAGCTGCTCTTTCTCGCTAAATTTAGGCGGCGTTTTCATTTTTCCGGAGCCTGGAAATGGCACATACGTCGATAAACACATATCAAACGCAAATTAAATGTCGTATAAACGCCTATAGACCTTTATATAAAACGAAGGGAGAGCCGCAGAGTTCCTTGAAAAAGTCCAGGGTTGGAAACTTTTCGGTGTTTGCGGTCGTCATATAGATTTAAGATATTCTCGAGATGAGAACAGGAGCATAGAACATGAGTATTGGTCCGTGGCAAATTATTCTAATTCTTGTCATCGTGCTCATTATTTTTGGTGCCGGCAAGCTGCCGCGCGTTGCCGGTGATCTGGCAAAGGGCATCAAGAATTTCAAAAGCGGGATGAACGAAGACGACAAGCCGGAGAAGGCCGAGGAGAGCAAGCCTGAAGTGCTTGAATCCGCCAGCAATAATGACAAGGCCGATAGCAAGGACAAGGCGGCGCAAGGCTAAGCCTTACGCGGCCTCATTCGTGAAACCCTTCAACCTGGACGAAGTGAATAGCCATGTTTGATATTGGCTGGACAGAAATGGCCTTTGTGCTGGTGATCGCTGTGCTGGTCATCGGACCAAAAGACCTGCCAAAGGCAATCTCGACCATCGGAAAATATGTTCGTAAGGCCCGCTCCATGGCGCGGGACTTTCAGTCCGGCATCGATGATCTTGCCCGGGAGACGGAACTGGATGAAATCAAGAAGGATATTCAGAAGGGGACGGATTTCAATATCAAGAAGCAGATCGAGGATGCAGTCGACCCAACCGGTTCCAAAGAGAATATGTTCAACGATATCAAGCCGCAGATCCGGGATCCGCGCGACAGCGCCAATAACTATTCTACCCCTCCAGTAAAAAGCGGGGAGGGGACGCAAAGCCCCGCCAAGGCCGACGCACCATCGGTCGCAGAGAAGACCGCCCCCGCCAAACCCGCTGAGCCTGCCCCTGTCAAGACAGCGGATGCTCCGCCAGTGCCTAAATCGGAAACCAAAGCGTCGTGAACGAAACGGAGATTGACGAGAGCAAGGCTCCCCTGATGGAGCATCTGATCGAGTTCCGCAATCGGCTGGTTTACTCGGTCATTGCGCTTCTCGTCGCGTTTATCCTTTGCTACGTCGTGGCGGAGGATCTGTTTGCCTTTCTCGTCCGACCGTTAGTGGAGGCGATGGGCGATGATATCGAAGGCCGCCGGATGATTTTCACCGGCCTGCACGAGGCCTTCTTCACTTATATCAAGATTGCCTTCTTCACGGCGATGTTTGTCTCTTTCCCGATTATTGCAACTCAGATCTGGATTTTTGTGGCACCAGGCCTTTACAAGAATGAAAAGAGCGCGTTTCTGCCCTTTCTTGTGGTGACGCCGATCCTGTTTTTCTTAGGTGGCGCATTGGCCTATGAAATCGTTATGCCACTGGCGTGGAAATTCCTGCTCAGCTTTGAAAGTAACGGCCAGGCCAGCCTCTATGCGCGGGCTGTTGCCGCAATTGTCGAGCATTACCCGACAATGGTGAATTACCTGCCCACGCCGTCCGAGCCGATGGCCCTGCCGATCCAGTCGGAGACGCGGGTCAGCGAGTATCTCAGCCTCTCCATGAAGCTGATCTTCGCCTTTGGTCTTTGCTTCCAGCTTCCGGTTTTGCTGACGCTGCTTGGGCGTGTTGGCATTGTCTCTTCTGCGGGGCTGAAGGCGAAATTCAAATATTCTATCGTTTTTGCCTTTATCGCGGCGGCAATCCTGACACCACCCGATCCCTTGAGCCAGATCACCCTCGCCATCCCGATCATCGTCCTCTACGCGATTTCAATCGTCAGCGTCCGTATGGTCGAGAAAAAACGCGAAGCGCGGGAAGCATTGGAAGACGAAGACTGATCTTTCATCGCCGCCTGTGGGCTGGTCACCACATTTTTGAGATAAATTTGAAGGACGGCGCAAAGCCCTCTGGACGTCGGGCGACCGCGCCCTTATACACAGAACATCCATCCTTCAGAAACTGAAATGACGTATCTATGCTCGATTTAAAATGGATCAGGGAAAATCCGGAAGCTTTTGACGCGGCCATGAAGCGGCGCGGCTTGCCGCCGCAATCCGAGGAGCTGCTCAAGGTTGATGTCTATCGACGGAGTGTCCAGACAGAAATGCAGGAGCTGCAGGCGCGGCGTAACGCAGCAGCAAAAGAAATCGGCAAGGCAAAAGCGTCCGGTGCCGATGCCGATGCGTTGATCCGCGAGGTGGCAGACCTCAAAGATGAGGCCCAGAGAAATACAGAACTTGAGCGGGAATTGCAGGAGAGGCTTGATACAGCGCTCAGTGTACTTCCCAATATCATGAAAGACGAAGTGCCGGATGGCGCGAGTGAGGACGACAATGTCGAGCTTCGCCGTGTCGGTGATATTCCGACTTTTGATTTCGACCCGAAAGAGCATTACGAGCTTGGCGAAGCCCTTGGCATGATGGATTTCGAGACGGCGGCGAAACTCTCCGGCTCGCGTTTCGTCGTCACCAGCGGCCAGATTGCCCGGCTGGAACGGGCGTTGGCGGCCTTTATGGTTGATGTGCATACGCTGGAAAAAGGCTATCTTGAAGTCTCCCCGCCGGTGATGGTGCGAGCAGATGCCATGTTTGGCACCGGGCAGCTCCCGAAGTTTGCAGAAGATGCGTACAGGACGGGGGAAGATCAATATATGATCCCGACTTCGGAAGTGCCGCTGACCAACCTCGTGCGTGAGAGCATCCTGAGTGAAGATGAACTGCCGAAGCGTTTTACCGCCCATACACTCTGCTTCCGGTCCGAGGCGGGATCTGCGGGCAAGGATACCGCCGGCATGCTGCGCCAGCATCAGTTCGCGAAGGTCGAAATGGTCTCAATCACCACGCCGGAGCAGTCTGACGACGAGCATGAGCGTATGACGGCTTGCGCAGAAGATATCCTCAAGCGCCTCGACCTGCCGTACCGGGTTGTCGTGCTCTGTAGCGGCGATACCGGTTTCGGCGCGCGCAAGACATATGACATTGAAGTCTGGCTGCCGGGGCAGGATAGCTACCGGGAGATTTCAAGCTGCTCAACCTGCGGCGATTTCCAGGCTCGCCGTATGAAGGCACGCTATCGTCCCGAAGGAGAGAAGGGAACGCAATTCGTACATACGCTAAATGGCTCCGGCCTTGCTGTTGGGCGGACGTTGATCGCGGTGATGGAAAACTATCAACAGGCGGATGGATCAATCAAGATACCGGAAGTACTCGTGCCTTATATGGGCGGAGTGACGGAAATCCGGGCCTAAAACAAAGAAGAATAAGGATTAAAGATTTTGCGAATTTTACTGAGTAATGATGACGGGTATAACGCACCCGGAATGGAAACTCTTCGGCGAATTGCGGCCGAACTGTCGGATGATATCTATGTGGTCGCCCCCGAAAAAGAACAGAGCGGCGCCTCGCGGTCTCTTACCCTGCATGACCCCATCCGTATTAATAAATACAGTGACCGGGAATACTCGGTAGAGGGGACACCGACGGACTGCGTTATGATGGCGATGAATTATCTGTTCAAGGATAAACGCCCTGACTTGATCCTTTCCGGCGTCAACCGGGGCGGCAATCTTGGCGAAGATGTCCTCTATTCGGGCACGGTCGCGGCCGCAAGTGAAGGGTGCCTTCTGGGAGTTCCTTCTATCGCGATCAGCCAGTGCATTCTCGGGAGTGATATCTTTCATTGGGATACGGCAGCCGAACTTGCGCCTGATATTATTCGCAAGCTGATCAAGTTGGAATGGGGTCCGGACGTCCTGATCAACATCAACTTTCCCGCTATCACAACCGAAGAGGTTGAGGGCATTGATGTAACGCGGCAAGGAAAGCGCGATTTATCCAATCTTTCCATTGATGACCGGGTCGATGCGCGCGGGCGGGAATATTTCTGGCTTGGCTACCGGCCATCACTCGGCGACCCGCCGAAGGGCACGGATCTATGGGCCGTTATCAACAAAAAAGTTTCCGTCACACCGCTCAAGCTGAACCTGACGAAAGTTGCACTTGCCGACAAGATCAAGAAGGCATTTGCGTGATTGACAATCCTGCTCAGAAAATCCGCCTGATTATGGAACTTCGTCGGCAGGGGATCAGCAATACGGAGGTCCTCTCGGCGATTGAGCGGGTATCGCGCGATGCTTTCGTGCCGAAGACCTTCCGGGACCGGGCGTATGAGAATATTGCCCTTCCCATCGCCAGTGGCCAAACTATCAGCCAACCCTATGTGGTTGCCTATATGACCCAGTTGCTTAACCTCGACAAGCGGCGCAAGGTACTGGAAATCGGGACCGGATCCGGATACCAGACGGCGATCCTTGCCCGCCTGTGCCGTCGTGTCTATTCAATCGAACGGTACCGAAACCTGCTGGAGCAGGCGGAGGCTGTATTCGAGGAACTCAAAATCACCAATATTACCACGCGGCTCGGTGATGGATATAAGGGCTGGCCGGAGCAGGCGCCTTTTGATCGGATTATCGTAACCGCCGCAGCGGAAGAAGTGCCCGAGGCCTTGCTTGATCAACTCGGGCCAGATGGGGTTATGGTGCTCCCGGTGGGACGGGATTCCGCAAACCAGCATATCTTGCGGTTAATTAAGGACCAGCAGGGCAATGTCTCGGAAGAGGTCATGTTGCCTGTTCGATTCGTTCCCATGGTTCAAGGGGTTGCTGAATAATCTTAAATTAACACTACATCTTGTATGTGGTTAAATTTGTTGTGATTCGGAGCCAAATATGCTTAATATTGGAGCATTATGGCGAGGTATGTATCTTTTTCAGTCGCGTTGCCTGCGTAAGCCTGCTGCTCCCGATGTTGGCGGGCTGCCTTTATGACGACTATCTTCCGCGCTACAAAAGCGCCAAGATCGTGCGTGCGCCGAAACCGCAGCTGGTGACCGCCAAAGTCGTTATGCCTGCTGATTTCTCGCCCTATTATCAGGATCTTTCCTATCAGTATGTGACCGTGCGCGGCGGGGATACGCTCTCTAAGCTGGCGGCGCGCAGCAATGTGCCGGTCAAATCGGTGATCGCCATGAATAATATGCGTGATCCATACTTGATTTACCCCGGTCAGCAATTGAAAGTGCCCGCGTTCCATACTCATTCCGTGCGGCCGGGGAAACCCTTTACGCAATCTCTCGTGTGTATGATGTGGAAATGTCGGAAGTGGCGCATTTTAACTTTCTCGATGCGCCTTATACGCTGATGCCGGGAACGAAATTGAAAATTCCACTGAAGACAAAGGGGAGGTTCGGGTTGCCTCCGCCGATATGTCCGCTTGGCCCGCACCAAAACCTGCTGCTATAAATACGTCGACGCAACCCGTGAAACGGGTCGTGATCAATTCCCTGCCGCAGGTCGTCTCCGCCCCGCAAGCGTCGCCAAAGGCGAACCCGGCGGTCATGACGACTAAGGCCGCAGCGCCTAAATCAGTTCCGAAGGCAACTCCGGCACCGGCCAAGTCTGAAACCAGCTATCAGATGGCGAAGCTGGATATTCCGCCCGTACCGACGCGCCAATATACAACGAAAGCGCCGCCCAAACGGAGCGGTAAATCCTTCAGCTGGCCCGTGAAGGGTCAGATTATTTCCGGCTTTGGCAAAAAGAAGACCGGCTTTCACAATGACGGTCTCAATATCGCCGTGAAGGAGGGGACGCCCATCCGCGCGGCGGAAAATGGAGTGGTTTCCTATGTTGGAAATGAAATGCGCTCCTTCGGGAACCTCATCCTGGTGTCCCATGCGGACGGCTATGTCACCGCCTATGGCCATACGGAGCGGGCTGAGGTTGCCAAGGGCGATGCGGTTAAAAAGGGTGAGGTCATCGCCTATGCCGGATCGTCGGGGAGCGTAACGCGCAGCCAGTTGCATTTCGAAATTCGCAAAAAGGGCCGCGCGATCAATCCCGTAGCGATGCTGCAATAATTTGATCAGCCTCTCGGGCGCAGCACAGTCTGTGTCTGGGTGACCTTGCCGATCAGCTTCCCATCCGAATTCCTGACTTCCGTCTCGATGACAATTGTCGAGCCACCGACATGGAGTGGTTTGGCTGTCGCTGTGACGCGCCCCTTCCGCACGGCACCGAGAAAGTTGGTCTTCGATTCAATGGTGGATGTTCCGCTCGCGCCTTCGGGCAGGTTGGCAAAGGCGGCCGCACCACCGGCACTATCGGCAAGCGCCATTATGGCCCCACCGTGGAGGATGCCCGCACTGGTACAAAGGCCCGTCGCCCAATCGAGGGTCAGGATTACTTCATCGGCGGCTATTTTCTCGGCTTTCATCCCGAGGGTCGCACAGAGGGGCATTCTGTCACGGATATAGGCGGTAAGGTCAGTTTTCGTCATCGGAGCGCTTCTTGTAAATTAAAGGAAACCCCATCCTGACTCACTCCCGTAGGATAATCAATTACGCCTGAGGTAAAGCGGCCTGAACAAGGTCAGGCCTTGTCGAGATGCCAAACGACCTCACTCGCGGGGATCTGCCCTTTAAACCCGCCGCGTATTTCTTTCTCTTCAAGCGAGGTAATGCGGTAGCTGCCGTTATAGAGGCTTTTCACTGTTTCGCCGTCAACAGAGAAGGGTGGGCCCGGCATTTTGCTCTGATCATACTCGATTGTGATTAGCAGTTGTGAGACCGTGCCGGCGATTTCCCGCAGATGTCCCGCGTATCGTCTGCGCATCTCGTCGGGCAGGGCGATCAGGGCAGCCCGGTCATAAACAGCATCAACCGTACCCAGCAGGTCGGCAGACAATTCAAAGATATCACCAACAAAGATATCGATATCCGACGCGCTATAGCGGGTGAGCTTGCCCGTTGGCGTAATGTCAGGGGTGACGCCCAATTCTTCAAATAGCTGTTTAACGGCATTTTCGCTGAGTTCTGCGCCGGCAACCCGATATCCGTTCGCAAGAAGCCAACCGATATCAAGCGTTTTGCCACAGAGCGGCAGAAAAATACGGCTTCCTTTCGGGAGAGCCAGCACCGCGAAATTTCTTTCAAGCAGGGCATTGGGTTTGGGTTGGTGAAACCCGATTTCGTTGGCGTTCCATCTGTCGTGCCAGAAACTTGCTTCCATATCGCCGTCTTTCGTTTTTTATATTACTTTATCGATCACTCGATGACGGTGCCGGTTCGTCCGGCGACGTCCTGAATATATTGCCAGGCGACACGGCCCGATCGGCTGCCGCGGGTGCGGGTCCATTCGATCGCCTCTCGCGTGAACTCTTCCTCGCTGATCGGGATGTTGTAATGTTTGAGGTATCTGCGAATCATCTCGAGATATTCATCCTGCGAACAGCTATGGAAGCCGAGCCAGAGGCCGAACCGATCAGAGAGCGAAACTTTTTCCTCAATCGCTTCCGACGGCATGATGGCGGTGGAACGCTCATTTTCGATCATGTCCCTGCGCATCATATGGCGGCGGTTTGATGTGGCGTAGAAGATCACATTCGCGGGCCGACCCTCCAGCCCACCATCGAGCACGGTTTTGAGGGATTTATAAGTGGAATCGTCGCTGTCGAATGACAGATCATCGCAGAAGATGACAGAGCGCCGATCTGTTTTCTGAAGCTGTTGCATCAGGGTGGGGAGGGAAGGGATATCCTCCCGATGAATCTCGATCAATGCGAGCGTGTTCTCCATTTCCTCATTCACTTGCGCGTGGGATGCCTTGACGAGGGAGCTTTTCCCCATGCCGCGCGCGCCCCAGAGCAGCGCGTTATTGGCGGGCAGGCCCTTGGCGAAGCGTAGGGTGTTGTCATAGAGAATGTCGCGGACCCGGTCGATCCCATGCAGGATCGACATATCCACATGGTTGACCTTTGGAATAACACGCAAGTGATTGCTTTCGGCTTCCCAGACAAAAGCGTCGCCGCTGTCGAGATCAACAGGAGTCGTTGCGGGTGGCGCCAGACGGTCAAGGCTGTCGGCGATGCGCGTCAGCTGCGTGAGGATTTTATCGTTACTCATATTCACCAATTGAAATCAGAAGGGGCAGACCCCAATTTACGGGACAGGCAACATAAATGCCACCATACGGCGGAATGTTCAAGCGCCCGTTCGTCAGGCAGCCCCAAGGATCCTCCAATTAACGGAGATTTCCGATTGCGGCTTGCATTGCGCGGCAGGAACAATATAAAAGTCGTTCAGTATTTCCACGGGGAGGGCAGAGCGCTGTCATCCCTTCGTCACGAATTGTACCAAAGGACCTATTACGATGGACCAAGGACTAACCCAACTTTTGCCGCTCGTACTGATCGGTGTCGTGTTTTACTTTCTTCTTATTCGTCCGCAGCAGAAACGGGCAAAGGAACACCGCGCCATGATTGAGGCGGTTCGCCGCGGCGACAATGTTGTCACCGCCGGTGGCATCATGGGTAAAGTGACCAAAGTGCGTGACGATAATGTCGTCCAGATTGAAGTTGCACCGGAAGTTCGCATCGATGTTGTGAAATCGACCCTGACGGAAGTCAAGACCAAGGGTGAGCCTGCGCCTGCCGCGCCGAAAGATGGTGGTGACGATAAGGCCGAAGGGGATAAGCCCGCGGGCGGCAATCCGGTTAGCAAGTTTTTCAAGAAATAACGGCCAACCCTCATGAACCGTTTCCCCACGTGGAAGATTATCGTTGTGGCGATCGTTTGCGCCTTCGGGATACTCTACACGCTTCCTAATTTCGTTGGTAAATCGGCACTCAGTGGATTGCCGGACTGGATGCCGACGAAACAGGTTAATCTCGGGCTTGATCTGCAAGGGGGGTCCCACCTTCTGTTGCAGATTGATGCCGACACCGTAAAAACCAAGATGATGGATAGCCTTGTCGATGGCGTGCGCGACAGCTTGCGACAACAGGGCGATAATGTCGGGTATCGCGATCTTGGGCATGACGGCGAAGTGGTGTCCTTCACCCTTCGGGATCCGGCGGATGAGGAAAAAGCGCGAGAACGGCTTTCGGATTTATCGAATATCATGGCGAACGGACAGCGCGATGTCGTGATCGCCTCCGATGAAGGCCGCGTTACCCTGACGCCAAGTGAATCGGCGATTACCGCGCGGCTCAGTGCTGCTGTTGATCAGTCTATCGAGATTGTCCGCCGCCGTGTCGATGAGACGGGCGTGAATGAGCCCGCAATCCAGCGACAAGGAACCGATCGTATTCTGGTGCAATTGCCGGGGATCGATGATCCGGACCGGATCAAGCGCCTTCTGGGCGAAACGGCGCAGCTTACCTTTCACCTAGTTGACCTGACTTCCGATGTTGGCGCGGCTGGTCGAGTGCCGCCGGGCTCCAAACGGCTTCCGTCGATTCAAGAAGATGGCCGGACATACATTATCAAGAGCCGGACCATGGTCTCTGGTGAGAATCTGGAAGATGCGCAGGCCACTTTTCAGCAGGGTCAGCCGGTCGTCTCTATCCGTTTTGACGGGCTGGGGGCGAAGCAGTTTGGCCGGGCAACGACCGATAATGTCGGCAAGCCTTTCGCAATTGTTCTCGATAACAAGGTCGTCAGTGCACCGCGCATTAATGAGCCGATTTTGGGTGGCTCCGCTGTCATCAGTGGTGGTTTCAATGTAGCGGGCGCGCAGGACCTTGCGTTGCTCCTCCGGGCGGGCGCGCTTCCGGCGCCGCTTGATATTCTGGAAGAACGTTCCGTTGGGCCTGACTTGGGCGCGGACAGTATTGCCGCCGGTGAGATCGCCGGTATTATCGGTATTATCGCTGTCGCGGTCTTCATGATCGCAAGCTATGGCCTGTTCGGCATTTTTGCCAATGTGGCGCTGGCAATGAATATATTCCTGATCATGGCGGTTCTTTCTGTTCTGGGAGCAACGCTGACGCTGCCCGGTATTGCGGGTATCGTTCTTACCATCGGTATGGCGGTAGATGCTAACGTCCTGATTTTTGAGCGTATCCGCGAAGAAATTAGAGTGGGTAAGACGCCGTTGAATGCGGTTAATTCCGGATTTGCGCGGGCTTTTACAACGATTATCGACGCCAACGTCACCACCGGTATTGCCGCCGTTATCCTGTTCGTGATGGGCTCCGGGCCGGTCAAGGGCTTTGCGGTGACGCTGCTGATCGGGATTATCAGTTCCATGTTCACGGCGATTATGCTCTCGCGCATGCTTATTTCCTTCTGGATGCAGCGCAAGCGCCCGAAGACACTCGAGATTTAGGGGACCGGAAACATGTATAAAATCAAGCTTGTGCCGGATAATACCGCCATCCCCTTCCTGAAATACCGGATGATCGCCTTTATTCTGTCGGCGGTGTTGATCCTTGGATCAATCGGGGCCTTCCTGACAATCGGGTTTAACAAGGGTATCGATTTCGAAGGTGGTATCCTGATTGAGGTCGGGACGGAAACCGCGCCGGATCTCGGTGATATGCGTGGCTCTCTCGGCGGGCTGGGCTTGGGCCAGGTGGCGCTTCAGACTTTCGGCAGCGATACAGATATCCTGATCCGCGTACAGCGACAGGAAGGTGATGCCTCCGCCCAGCAGGAAGCGGTGACCGTGATCAAACAGCAGTTGGCATCAGATTTCGGTGATGAAATTTCCTACCGTCGCGTGGAATTCGTCGGGCCGACGGTCTCGGAAGAATTGGTTATCGCCGCGACGGAGGCGGTCGTCGTCGCCGTGCTGGCCATGCTGGTTTATATCTGGCTGCGGTTTGAGTGGCATTATTCTGTCGGTGCAGTTATCGCGCTGGTCCATGACGTTATTCTGACCATCGGCATGTTCGCCATTACACGGATCGAGTTTAATCTCGCCTCCGTTGCGGCTATCCTGACGATTGTCGGCTATTCAATCAACGATACCGTGGTGGTCTATGACCGGATTCGCGAGAACTTCCGCCGTTACAAGAAGCTGTCGGTCGCGGAGCTGATCAATCTTTCCATCAACGAAACCCTGACCCGGACGGTCATGACCTCGGTCACGACGTTACTGGCCCTAGTTGCCCTTTATATTTTCGGGGGCGAAGTGATCCGCGGCTTCGCGACGGCCATGATTTTTGGTGTCATTGTCGGTACTTATTCGTCGATCTTTGTTGCCGCACCGGTTCTACTTCATATCGGCCTGACGCATCAGAAAGAGGAAGAAGACGGTTTCGCTGGCGCGGAACGTGCCGATGGGGATGCAGAAGAAAAAAGCTAACGCTTCGCGATCCAACAACAGGAGACGTCATGCAGGACATATCCGGCCTACCCCAGGAAGGACAGCAGCTCATCAATGGCTACGGCGATGGCGGCTTCCGGGTGAGCGGTGTGCGGTATGAGGGATCTGTCCTGATCCTGCCTGAAAAGACGGAGAACTGGTCTCTTGCGGATATCGACGGGATCAGCCTCGACAGTCTCGCCAGTCTGATTGAGAAGAGCGATGAGATTGAAATCCTGCTGATCGGATGTGGCGACGGGATGGACTATATCGAGGATGATATCCGTAACGCTCTCAGAGAAAAAGGCATTGTCATCGACGCCATGGGCACAGGCGCAGCGGTCCGGACCTATAATGTCCTGCTGCTGGAGCGGCGTCGGGTAGCCGCGGCGCTGATCGCTATTTGAACTACCCTTATATATTACAGACTTTACATGAATGGCTTTCCGGCTTTATGATTCGCGCACATATCCTCCCGGCGTAGAAAACTTATAACGGAGCCGGGCAGGATTATCCTCAAGGGGAGGGAAAGTCATGTCCAGTATCTTATCAAATCTCAGAAATACTGTTATCGCCGGGATTGTCCTGACCATCATTATGGTTGTGATTGTCACCGCGGTTACAGGCGGCGGCTTCGACATGGGCGGTCATGCCTATAGCAGTTTTGTCATGCGCTGGTTTCATGTGTTGAGCGGAGTGATGTGGGTGGGTCTTTTGTATTATTTCAACTTTGTGCAAATTCCGAACATGCCCAATATCCCGGATGAGCAGAAGCCTGCGATCGGTAAGGTGATTGCACCCGCTGCGCTTTGGTGGTTCCGCTGGGCCGCAATGGCGACCATCGTTACCGGCCTGCTGTTGGCATGGATGAACGGCTATATCGTGGATGCCTTAACCCTAGGTGCGAAAGAGGGGTTCGCCGTCGACAAGAGCTTTGCCATCGGGATTGGCATGTGGCTCGGCATCATTATGTGGTTCAATGTATGGTTCGTGATCTGGCCCAACCAGAAGAAAGCACTGGGCATTGTCGATGCGAATGCGGAAGCCAAGGCGGCGTCGGCCCGGACGGCAATGCTCTTTTCCCGGACGAATACGATGCTATCGTTCCCAATGCTTTACGCAATGGTTTCGGCGCAGAATTTATTCTAGATACAAAAAAGGCGCTTCCCGAAAGAAGCGCCTTTTTTTGATGTATATGCTAGCCGTTAGCCGAGATTTTCGTTCGCGAAATCCCAGTTCACAAGGCTTGCCAGAAATGTCTCCATATATTTTGGGCGCGCATTCTGATAGTCGAGATAGTAAGCGTGTTCCCAGACATCCATGGTCAGGATCGGCTTTGCGCCGTCAGTGAGCGGGCAGGCCGCGTTAGGGGTCTTTGTGACCTTCAGCTTGCCGCCGTCGAGAACCAGCCAGGCCCAGCCGCTGCCAAATTGGGTTGCGCCGGCAGTCTTGAATTCTTCGGCGAATTTCTCGTAGGAGCCAAAGTCTTCATCAATCTTTGCCGCAATGGCACCTGTTGGCTTGCCGCCGCCGTTCGGCTTCATGGAGTGCCAGTAGAAAGTGTGGTTCCAGACCTGCGCGGCATTGTTGAAAACACCGGCTTTGCTCGCGTCGCCAGCAGTATCTTTCATAATCTCTTCCAGTGAGCGGCTGTCGGCGTCATCCAGGAGACCATTCAAATTCGTCACATAGGCGTTGTGATGCTTTCCATAGTGAAAATCGAGAGTATTTTCCGAAATATGGGGGGCCAAAGCATCTTTTGCGTAAGGAAGGGGGGAAGTTCAAAAGCCATAATTATCCTCTTGCCATTTTTGTGGTCAATTTTTCAGTTCTTAATTCCGTGAAAATTCAAGCCCCTGATCGGGGAAAGAACTCGCATATCTCTACGCATACAGATATATACCAAATTATGTGCGCTTCCAGTTTTTTATAATGATTCTACATAAAAGTTGAGACAGTTGGTGAGTGAAGAAGGCCAGAATAGCTATCTATCCGATGAAGTGAAGCGGTATGACTATGATCGCTGGCTGACGGTTCTGTTCGCGCCGCCCACCGCTCGGGACGGGGTGTTCGCCCTGTTGGCCTTTCATGCGGAAATTGCGCGGATACGCGAAACGGTGAGCGAGCCAATGCTCGGTGACATCCGCCTTCAATGGTGGCGCGATGCGCTGAATTCGATTGCCGCCGGAAAAGTGCCTGCCCATCCTGTGGCGGAAGCGCTGGCGCACACTATCCCGGCTCATGGTCTTGATGTCGGTGATTTTCAGAATATTATCGATGCCCGGGCTTATGATCTTGATCCACAGCCGTTTCAACGCATATCAGAACTGCTCTCCTATGCGGATCAGACGGGAGGCATATTGAACAGCCTTTTCATGCGAATAATGGGCGTGACAGATGCGGGCGGTCTTGCCGCCGCACGTCAGGTCGGCAAGGCCTACGCGCTCGTAGGTATTCTTCGAGCCGTGCCCTATCACGTTGCGCAAGATGTGTTGCGTATTCCGTCCGAGATGATTGACGCGCATGGCCTTAACGCTGATACGCTCTTTACGTCAAAAAACCGGGAAGTATTTTTCGGACTTATGCAAGAGTTGACGGACCTTGCCGAGAGCGAACAGAGTGCCGCGCGAAAATTGATAACAGGTCGGCCTAAATCGGAAAAAAATGTCTATCGCCTTTCCGCGCTTAGCACGCTTTACCTCAGTCGGCTCCGTAAGTCGGGGTTTGATCCGGCGCATGAGAAAATGGATATCGGGGGATTGCGTAAAATTTCTGCGCTTTTCTTCGGGCGCTGAAGAGGGTTGGCTAAACGCCGCCCAACCGCCAGCTTTGTGACTGCATATAATTGCGGGCAAGAAACTGGTATGTATCCCGTAAAAGCCGTTCAATCTCGGAGCTTTCGTCGATAATCATCCCATCCCATTTTTCCACCATATTTCGCCAAACCATGAAATGCTGATGCAACTCGTCCCGTGTTTTGCGGATAATATCGACAGTCGGCTGGAAATTTTTGAGGATGACCATAACTTCGCATGTCTGCGCATCGATATCGATAAATTCCCTGTCGAATCTTCGAATGACAGGATCGATGAGAATCTGCATCCGGTTTATTTCTTCGGATGTCGCCCGATCACGCTTGTAAATATTGGCAATCCGACCGAGATTAGTGCTAATTTTCTTGATCTTTGAATAATGGTCGCGCAAGGCTTCAATATAAGCGAGTTCGCGAATAATTTCATCGATCTTTGCCACCACATCATCGCGCTGCACACCAAGCTTTTCAGCAATTTCGCGGAAAGCCTCCTGAACTTTTTCCTTGGTATCCGGGTCATTGGCAATCGCTTCGAGTTCGCTGATATTCAGGACAATTTCCTCGTCCCCTTGCAGCCACGATATGATTTGTGCCGTAATACGACCGCGCGCGATTTCTTTGTGCGAGTCGTCTATCGACCAGGAAGCGGAACCATCAAGCAGTTCTTTCGGGATCGAATCATTAGGCCGGATTTCTTCGACATATTTAAGTGCACGCCCAATGGTGGACAGTAGATCAGAATCCGAGCTTTCGTCATCGATACCGAATTCCCGGCAAAGGGATTTCGTTGGGATTGCACCCTTAACATCACCAATTTTGACAAAAAAACAGGGTTCTTTCGTGTCGTGAGTCAGGCTGAAATAAGCCCCCTCGACGGTGAAGATTTTATGGTCAAATGCGAAAAAGACGCTTGGATCCTGCTTTTCTTCCATAGAAATGTCCGCTGTACCTTATGCATTAAGTTATTCTGATCCAACCGCATATACCCTGTCCGTTCCCCCGATTTTCCGTCATCGTTGCAGATCGGGGCAGTCAAAATAAATGCCTGCGTCAGATAATAAATAAACATCGTATACAAATGGTTACCAGATCACGCAGTTTTCCGGCTCTTTAAGGTAGCGACTTTTGAAGCCAGCCGGAGAAGTCCTGCGCTGCGCGGGATGTATAGGCCTGTTTGCGCTCCTTTTTCTTGATCCGGCCTTCCGGGGGCGGGAACAGGCCGAAGTTGACATTCATCGGCTGGAATGACTTGGCGTCGGCCCCGCCTGTGATATGGCTCAGGATCGCACCCATGGCCGTGGTGACCGGCGGCAGGGCGAAAGCGCTCCCCGCGACATCAGCGGCGGCGAACCGTCCGGCGATCAGCCCGATCGCGGTGCTTTCCACATATCCCTCGACCCCGGTTATCTGACCCGCAAAGCGGATATGAGGATGATTCTTGAGGCGGAGTTGTTCGTCCAGGACTTCCGGGCTGTTGATAAAGGTATTTCGGTGCAGACCGCCAAGGCGGGCGAATTCAGCCTTCTCCAGCCCGGGGATGGTCTGGAAAATCCGCTTCTGCTCGCCATAGGTGAGCTTGGTCTGGAAGCCGACCATATTGTAAAGCGTGCCGAGCTTGTTATCTTGCCGGAGCTGGACAACGGCGTAGGGCTTCTCGTCGGAATTCGGGTTGGTCAGGCCAACGGGTTTCATTGGCCCGAATCGCAGGGTTTCCGGTCCGCGTTCCGCCATTACTTCGATCGGCAGGCATCCATCGAAATAGGGAGTGTTCTTTTCCCATTCCTTGAACTCCGTCTTGCCGCCCTCATTCAGCGCTTGAATGAACTCCCGGTACTGCGTCTCGGTCATCGGGCAGTTGATATAATCCGACCCGTCGCCCTTGTCATAGCGGGACTGGAACCAGGCGATATCAAAATTAATACTGTCTTTATAGACAATCGGGGCAATCGCATCAAAAAAGGCGAGGGCATCGGCGCCAGTTGCCGCATGGATTTTTTCGGCGAGCGCACCGGAGGTGAGGGGGCCCGTGGCGATTATTACCTGTTCCCAGTCGGCGGGGGGCAGGTCCGTGACTTCTTCCCGTTCCAGCGTGACCAGGGGATGAGTCTCGATTTTATCCTGTACATAGGCGGAGAAACCATCCCGGTCGACCGCAAGTGCGCCACCCGCCGGAACCCGGTTGATATCGGCACTCTCCATGATCAGCGAGCCCATATCTCGCATTTCCCGATGAAGGAGTCCAACAGCATTATTTTCCGCATCATCAGAGCGGAATGAGTTGGAGCAGACAAGTTCCGCGAGACCATCGGTCAAATGCGCATCGGTCCCGCGAACGGGGCGCATTTCATGGAGGATGACGGGTACACCCGCCGTAACGAGCTGCCAGGTGGCTTCGCTTCCGGCAAGACCGCCGCCGATAACATGTACGGGTTTTTGATCTGCACTCATGGATATTACGCAGCCTTCGTTTTCTTGGTCTTTTTCGCCTTGCCTTCGGCCGGCTTGACCGCGGGTCGTTTGGCGAGAATGTCTTTCAGATACCGTCCGGTATAGCTTTCCGGTACCTTGGCAACCTCTTCCGGTGTCCCTTCGGCCACCAGATAGCCGCCTGCATCGCCGCCATCTGGGCCCATATCGACAACCCAGTCGGCCGTCTTGATAACCTCAAGGTTATGCTCGATCACGAGGACGCTGTTGCCCGCATCGACAAGGGCCTGCAGCACTTCCATCAATTTGCGCACATCCTCGAAATGGAGGCCGGTTGTCGGTTCGTCGAGGATATAGAGCGTGCGACCCGTCGCCCGGCGGGAGAGTTCCTTGGCCAGCTTGACACGCTGCGCCTCACCGCCCGACAGGGTCGTCGCCTGCTGCCCCACATGGATATAGCCGAGACCGACCTGTTGCAGGGTTTCGAATTTCTCGCGGACGTTCGGTACGGCCTTGAAGAAGACCGCCGCATCATCGACGGTCATGTTCAGCACGTCGGAGATGGATTTGTCCTTGAACTTAATCTCCAGCGTCTCGCGGTTATAACGCTCCCCCTTGCAGACGTCGCATTGCACATAGACGTCGGGCAGGAAATGCATCTCGATTTTAATGACGCCGTCGCCCTTGCAGGCCTCGCAACGGCCGCCCTTGACGTTGAAGGAGAATCGCCCGGATTTATAGCCGCGGGCTTTCGCTTCAGGCAGGCCCGCAAACCATTCGCGGATTGGCGTGAAAGCGCCGGTATAGGTCGCGGGGTTGGACCGCGGTGTCCGCCCGATGGGAGACTGGTCGATATCGACGATCTTGTCGAGCCACTCAATCCCCTCGATCCGGTCATGCGGCCCCGGGTGGTTGCGGTTGTTGTTGAGTTTCTTCGCGATGGCCTTGTACAGCGTCTCGATAATTAACGACGACTTGCCGCCACCTGAAACACCGGTCACGCAGGTAAAGGTGCCAAGCGGGATGTTGACATTCACACGCTTCAGATTGTTATGGCGCGCACCGATGATATGAATCTGGCGCGATTCCTGGATACGGCGGCGCTGCTTGGGAAGCGGAACCTCCATTTCGCCGGACAGATACTTGCCGGTGATGCTTTCCGGCTCCTTCATAATATCGTCCGGAGAGCCTTGCGCGATCAGGCGACCACCATGGCGACCGGCGCGCGGGCCCATATCGACCACATGATCGGCTGTCATAATCGCTTCTTCGTCATGCTCGACCACGATCACGGAATTGCCCTGATCACGCAGATTAACGAGAGTTTTAAGAAGCCTTGCGTTGTCCCGTTGATGCAATCCGATGGAGGGCTCGTCCAGCACATAGAGTACACCGGTCAGGCCCGAGCCGATCTGGGAGGCGAGGCGGATACGCTGGCTTTCCCCGCCCGAGAGCGTGCCGGAGCCACGTGATAATGTCAGATATTCAAGCCCGACATCGACAAGGAAGCCGAGCCGTTCATTGATTTCCTTGAGGACCCGCTCGGCGATGGAATTGTCTTTTTTCGACAGGGCTCCGGAAAGTTCTTCGAACCATTTGCGGGCATCGAGGATGGATTTTGCGCACACCTCGCCGATATGATGGCCATTGATGCGGATGGCGAGGCTTTCTTCCTTGAGCCGGTGACCACCGCATTTACTGCAGGCGGTTTTATCCTGATATTTTTCCAGATCTTCGCGGACCCAACTGCTATCAGTTTCGCGCCAGCGCCGCTCGATATTCGGAATAACCCCTTCGAACGGCTTGTTGGTCTTATAGGTGCGCAAGCCATCATCGAAGGTGATCTGGATTTTGGTTTCTCCTGTGCCGAACAGGACAGCCTTTTGCGCCTCCTCATCGATTTCCTCCCAAGGCTCCGTCGTCGTAAAGCCGTAATGCTTGGCGAGGGCTTCCAGCGTCTGCATATAGTATGGCGCGGGCGTCTGGGAGCGGGACCAAGGGGCAATCGCGCCATCGCGCATGGATAGCGTGACATCGGGCACAATCTGGTCCGGATCGAAGAACATTTCCGTCCCCAATCCGCCGCAGGATGTACAGGCGCCATAGGGGTTATTGAAGGAGAATATGCGCGGCTCGATTTCCTCAATCGTGAAGCCCGACACAGGGCAGGCAAATTTGGAGGAAAACATCGTCCGTTCCTGCGTGTCGGCGTCTTCCACGGCGAATAAACCGTCGGCCAGGTCAAGTGCGGTCTCGATGGAATCAGCGAGGCGGCCCTGGATATCTTCATTCAATACAACGCGGTCCACGACGACGTCGATATGGTGCTTGATCTGCTTGTCGAGTTCGGGGGTGTCCTCAATGTCGTAAATCTCACCATCGACCTTGACCCGTTGAAAGCCGCGCTTGCGGAGATCGAGGAATTCCTTGCGATATTCGCCCTTGCGGCCGCGTACAATGGGGGCGAGCAGATAAAGGCGCTTGCCTTCACCCTTAGCCATTACCTGATCGACCATCTGGCTGACAGTCTGGCTGGCGATGGGTAAGCCTGTTGCCGGAGAATAAGGCACACCGACACGCGCATAAAGCAGGCGCAGATAGTCATAGATTTCTGTCACCGTACCGACTGTGGAGCGCGGGTTTTTCGACGTTGTCTTCTGCTCAATCGAGATGGCGGGGCTGAGTCCGTCGATATGGTCCACATCCGGCTTCTGCATCATTTCCAGGAATTGGCGCGCGTAGGCCGACAGGCTTTCGACATAACGACGCTGCCCCTCCGCATAGATGGTGTCGAAGGCGAGCGAGGACTTACCTGACCCCGAAAGTCCGGTGATCACCACCAATTGATCGCGGGGGATATCGATATTAACATTCTGCAAGTTGTGTTCGCGGGCGCCGCGGATGCTGAGAATTTTCTGCATTCGGATATTATACCTGACATGTGCTTAAAACTGTGCCGGAATTTATAGGTTAATATGGGAAAAGGCCAGACTTATCGGCAAAAAGTGTTTTCATTTTGTTCACGGTCGACATTATGGTCGAAAAGCACTGGCCAGAGGCGCTATTGCACGTTATTGTCTGGCCAGAATTTTTTAAGAGAATACAGAATCGAAAGCGGAACACACCATGGCGGGCAGCGTTAATAAAGTCATTCTTGTTGGAAATCTGGGCGCGGATCCTGAGGTTCGCTATATGAATAATGGCAAGCCCGTCTGCAACCTGCGTATAGCGACGAGCGAATCCTGGAAGGACCGGGACAGCGGAGAGCGGCGTGAGCGCACGGAGTGGCACCGGGTTGTGATTTTCAATGAAGGACTTTGCAAGATAGCCGAGCAGTTTCTCAAGAAAGGCTCGAAGGTTTATTTGGAGGGTCAATTGCAGACCCGCCAGTATGAGCAGGACGGCATCACCAAATATTCAACAGAAATCGTGCTGCAGGGCTTTAACTCTGCCCTCACCATGCTTGATAGTGCTGGCGGTGGTCAGGGACAGGGTGCCGGCGGCTATGGCGGTGGCGCACAGAAGGGCGGCAATGACTATGGCGGCGGCGGTGCCCCGAGTGGGGATCGCAGTTATGGCGGTCCGGCTGGAAGCGGCATGGGCGGCGATTTCGATGATGACATTCCCTTCTAAGGGCGTGAACATCTCGGTGAAATGAGAAAAAGGCTGTCCGTCGCGGGCGGCCTTTTTTATTGGAGTGAGGTTGAAGGCGGAGGAGGAAAGAAAAATGGCGCTAGACCACATTTCCATAGCTGTACAGGATCTTGAAAAAGCAGGGCAGTTTTATGATGCTGTCTTTGGGCTTTTGGGTATGACGCGGATTGCTGATCGCCCGGGAACTGTCGGGTATGGCAAGAAATTTCCCGAATTCTGGATTAATGCGCGTCCTGACATGGCGCCGGTGCCCGCCGATACCGGCGTTCATATCGCGCTCCGAGCCAGAAGTGAAGATACGGTTCTTGAATGTTATCAGGCGGCGCTTGCGAATGGCGGTACAGATGCAGGTTTGCCGGGGGCGCGGCAGGCGGCACTCACGACATACTTCGGTGCCTTTTTCAAGGATCCGGATGGCAACAAGGTCGAAATCGTGACCTTTCCCAAAACAGAATAACCAGTGGGCGTGGGAATTTAATGTCGTTACTGTTGGGGATTGATACCGGCGGGACCTACACGGACGCAGTGTTGTTCGATGAAGAAAAGGGCGTGATCGCGAGCGCCAAATCCCTCACGACACGGCGTGATTATGCCATTGGCATCGGTAAGTCGGTTGCTTCCGTGATCGGCTCGGCTGAAGTTTCCACTTCCGATATCGGTCTTGTCTCCCTTTCAACAACACTTGCGACCAACGCGCTGGTGGAAGGGCAGGGCGGGCGTATCTGCCTGATCCTGATTGGCTTCGACGAGACAGCGCTGGAGCGCAATGGTCTGCGCGATGCCTTGAAGGGTGATCCGGTCATATTCCTCTCCGGTGGTCATAATGGGCAGGGGGAAGCGGAAGCCCCGCTCGATGAAGCGGCGCTCAATTCCGGGTTAGATGCAGCAGGCACTATCACCGCCTTTGCCGTCGCGGGCCTTTTTGCCATTCGCAACCCGGAGCATGAACTTCGCGCGCGGGAAGTCATCCTCGCGCGCTCTGAAAACAACAGTGTGACCTGCAGCCATGAACTATCGAGTAAGCTCGATGGGCCGCGCCGGGCGCTGACCTCCGTTCTCAATGCGCGGCTGATTAACCTGATTCATCATCTGATTGCCTCCAGTGAAACGCTGTTCGCGGATATGAAGATCGATGCGCCGCTCATGGTCGTGCAGGGAGATGGCGCGCTGATCTCGGCAGAGGTTGCGAAACTCAAACCGATTGAGACAATTCTCTCCGGTCCGGCTGCAAGTCTTGTCGGTGCGGCGTATCTAAGTGGTGAGGAAGATGCCATCGTCTCGGATATTGGTGGCACGACAACGGATATTGCGATACTTGAAAACGGCAGCCCGCGTCTCGATGCGGATGGCGCAACCGTCGGCGGTTGGCGAACCATGGTGGAGGCCGTGGCAATCCATACCGTCGGCCTTGGCGGCGATAGCGAAGTGACAGCAGCTAAATCCGGCTTCGGTCTTGCGCTCACGCTCGGGCCGCGACGACTGGTGCCGGTTAGTCTGCTCGCCACGGAGCATCCCGGCCTTGTGCATGACGCGCTGGACGCACAGTTGTTGCGCGACAGGTGGCAGGAGAATTTTGGCCGCTTCGCTTTCGCCGTTGGGCGGGAGAGTGCGCATCTCGCGGGCCTGTCCGAATTGGAGGCGGCACTTTTCGCAGAGTTGGAGAGCGGCCCAAAGCCGTTGGAGAAACTGATCACGCGGCGGCGGCAACTCTCGGCGCTCGAAAGATTGGTCTCAACCGGTCTTGTGATGATCGCCGGGCTGACCCCCTCTGACTCGGCACATATTCTGGGGTTACAGGAGGGCTGGGACAGAGAGGCGGCGGAAAAGGCGGCGCTTCTCTTTGGGCGGCAGAAGGATACGCGCGGTGTGCCGCTGTCCAATACGGCAGAAGAGGTGAGCCGGATGATTTTTAGCGCTCTGGTTAACATCTCCAGTGAGACCTTGCTCGCGGCGGTGCTGGGGGACGACTCGCTACTAACCCCGGCGGAGGCGGTGACGATGCTTCGGGCTTCCCATCAAGAAGCCACCCATCCGCTGATCAAGCTGGATATCGGTCTTCAATTGCCGGTGATCGGGCTTGGTGCCTCCGCCCATATTTATTATCCGGATGTCGCGACGCAGCTCGGCACCATTGCCATAATTCCCGATCATGCCGCCGTCGCCAATGCGGTGGGCGCGGTGGTGGGGCAGGTTCGCACGAGTGCCCATGGTAATATACTGCCGACAGATAATGACGGCTTTCGCCTCTATCACAGCGGGGAGCCGATGGATTTTGAGAGCATCGACGCGGCGGTGGCGGCAGCGGAAAAGTTGCTGAAAAGCGAGGCTCGGACCCTCGCGACGGAGTCGGGCGCGGCGGAGGTACACACGAAATTCGTCCGACAGGACAATGTCGCTCATATCGGCGGGCGAGAGATGTTTATTGAGAGCGTTCTGGAGGCCACCGCTTTCGGCCGGCCGCGTATCACTCGCTAAGGCATTTGCAGCGGTAGCGCGGTGGTGAATTTAATCTCCTCCATTGCGAAGTTTGAACTTACATCGGAGAGGTCAATCTCCCGGATCAGGCGATGATAGAAGTTGTCATAGGCGGCGACGTCCGGCACGATCACTTTCAGCAGATAATCGATATCGCCGCTCATCCGGTAAAATTCCATAATCTCGGGGAATTTATCCACTGTCTCGGCAAACTTGCGGAGCCATTCCGCATCATGGCGGCTGGTCTTGATGGCGACAAAAACAGTGACCGGCAGGTTGAGCTTGGTCCGATCAAGCAGGGTGACCTGTGCCCTGATGACACCTGTCTCCTCTAGCGATTTGATGCGCCGCCAGCAGACCGTACGGGAGCAGCCGACTTTCTCAGCCAGTTCCGCCACGGCGATAGAACTATCTTCCTGCAGATGGGCGAGTATTTTTCGATCTACGGCGTCCATAGAATTTTTTCCCATATTTTACGATAATATCGAAACATATGTTTCATTATATGGGAATTATGGGTTAATAAAAGGCAAATATTCCGGTAATTGCCGTTATGATTATCCCATACTAAAGCTATGGGTTTAGATAGATGACGGAAAAAGACCATGACTATTCAGAAACTGTTTACTGATCATCCCGCGTCCGTGAATGAAAGTTATGTCGAGCATATGGAAATGTCCGGCTCCTTTGCCTTCTGGCTTTTCGTTGCCGGATTCTGTGCGACGGTTCACGCTGTTCTCCCCTTCTTGTTCGAGAAAACGGGAAGCCGGATCATAACAAGGTTGCATCGGCGGATGGTGGCGGGGCGGGTGACGAAGCCGGTGTCCGCGTCTCTAGCTCACCAGGCCCTTGACAGTGCGGCGCTTTAGGGGCGCTTCTTGGCTAAAAAGGCGCGGTTTTTGGCCCGCTAAAGGTTGCTTATGAGGCGGATATCTTGTAGAACAGGCCAACCTTGACGGTCGCTGATATCGGCAGGGGAGTTTAATGGTTTTTTCTGTGCCCGACCAATGTCTGGCATACTCAAGTTTATTCAGGAACCCCTGCCTTGAATGATGTAACAATACCTCCTTCCGATAACCATATCGTACCGGTCACTATCGAAGAGGAAATGCGGCGGTCGTATCTCGACTATGCCATGAGCGTGATTGTCTCTCGCGCACTTCCCGATGCCCGTGATGGGCTCAAGCCGGTACACCGGCGTATCATTTATGCCATGTATGAAAATGGCTATACTTCGGACAAGGCTTTCCGGAAATCTGCCCGCGTCGTCGGTGATGTGATGGGCCGTTATCACCCCCATGGCGATAGCGCGATTTATGATGCCATGGTGCGTCTCGCGCAGGATTTCTCTATGAGCCTCAAGCTGGTGGAAGGGCAGGGTAACTTTGGGTCCATGGACGGCGATAAAGTTGCCGCCATGCGCTATACCGAGGCGCGTCTGCAAAAGGCCGCTGAGAGCCTGATCGATGATATCGACAAGGACACCGTCGACTTTGTTAACAACTATGATGACAGCGAGCGCGAACCTTCGGTTTTGCCGGCGCGTTATCCCAATCTTCTGGTTAATGGTGCCGGTGGTATTGCTGTCGGCATGGCGACTAATATCCCGCCGCATAACCTCGGCGAAGTAGTTGATGGCGCGCTTGCGCTTCTTGAGAAGCCGGAAATGGCAGTTGAAGAGCTGGTCGACTTTATTCCCGGACCGGATTTCCCGACAGGCGGCACGATCCTCGGTCGGAGCGGGTCAATCAGTGGCCTGACCACCGGGCGCGGTTCGGTCATTATGCGCGCCAAGGTCGATATCGAGGAAATTCGCAAAGACCGGCAAGCGCTGATCGTGACCGAAATTCCCTACCAGATTAACAAGGCCCGCCTTGTGGAGCAGATTGCCGACCTGGTGCGTGCCAAGAAAATTGAGGGGATCGGTGATCTTCGCGATGAATCTGATCGCCATGGGGTGCGTGTCGTTATCGAGATCAAGCGTGATGCGATGGCGGAGGTGGTGTTGAACCAGCTTTTCCGTTTCACGTCTCTTCAGACGTCCTTTGGTGTGAATATGCTGGCGCTTAATCGCGGCAAGCCAGAACTTCTGAACGTCAAGGAATTGCTGGAAGCCTTCCTGGATTTCCGCGAAGAAGTGATCTCCCGGCGGACCAAGTTCCTGCTCAGTAAGGCGCGCGAACGGGCCCATGTGTTGATCGGTCTAGCGATTGCGGTCGCCAATATCGATGAAGTGATCAAACTGATCCGCGCCGCGCCAGATCCGGCGACAGCGCGCGCCCAGTTGATGGAGCGTGACTGGAATGCTTCCTCGGTGGAACCGCTGATCCGGCTGGTGGATGATCCGGAATATGCAATTACGGAGAAGGGCACTTATCGCCTTTCGGAGGCACAGGCCCGGGCGATCCTCGATCTTCGTCTGCAACGCCTGACAGCGCTTGGCCAGAATGAAATCGGCGATGAACTCAAAGATCTCGGTGAGAAAATTCTCGATTATCTCGATATTCTTTCAAGCCGTCCGCGCCTGATTAGCATCATCCGCGACGAACTTCTCGAGATGAAGGAAAAATATGCGGTTCCGCGCCGGACTCAGATCGAAGAAAGCGAGTTCGAGCATGATATCGAGGACTTGATCCAGCGTGAGGATATGGTGCTGACGGTCAGTCACAAGGGCTATATCAAGCGCGTACCGCTCTCGACCTACAAGCCACAGCGCCGGGGCGGTAAGGGACGTGCTGGCATGCAGACCCGCGATGAGGATTTTGTCACGCAGCTATTTGTCGTGAATACACATACACCGGTGCTGTTCTTCTCGACCTTTGGGCGGGTTTATAAGATGAAGGTCTATCGTCTGCCGCTCGGGTCACCACAAAGCCTCGGCAAGGCGATTATCAATCTTCTGCCACTGGAAGAAGGGGAAGTGATTTACACCCTGATGCCACTGCCGGAGGAAGAGGAAAGCTGGTCCGAACTGGAAGTAATGTTCGCGACAGCCAAGGGCAATGTGCGCCGCAACCTGCTCAGTGATTTCTCTAACGTGAAGGCCAATGGTAAGATCGCCATGAAGCTTGATGAGGATGATCAGCTTGTCGATGTCCGGATTTGTACGCCAGATTCTGACGTATTCCTAGCCGCCAAGGGCGGTAAATGCATCCGCTTCCGCGCGACCGATGTGCGACTCTTCAAGGGGCGGGATTCTAGCGGTGTCCGTGGCATGAAGCTCGGCAAAGGTGACAGTGTTATTGGGATGTCGATCCTCAAATCCGTTGAGGCGGATACGGAAACCCGGGATGCGTATCTCAGGGCGCGCAAATCCATCGATGAGGCCGGGAACGTCACGGAATATGGCATTCTCTCGCCGGAACAGTATGAGGCTCTCCTGCAGGATGAGGAGGTATTGCTTGCCATTACCGAAAATGGCTATGGCAAGCGGACGAACGCCTTTGAATATCGTGTCACCAATCGTGGTGGGCAAGGGATCATCAATATTGAAACCTCCGATCGGAATGGCAATGTGGTTGCCACTTTCCCAATCACCGAAGATGAGCAGATCATGCTGGTGACCAATGGCGGTAAGGTCATCCGGACACCGGTCACGGATATCCGAATTGCCGGGCGGAATACGCAGGGCGTGACCCTTTTCAAGACCTCAAAAGGGGAGCAGGTTGTTTCTGTGACTGCGCTTGCCGATGACAAGTCCGAGGGTGAGAATGGGGAAGTTGATGACAATGCGGATGATGCCGGGCCCACAGATGAAGATGCGAACGGCTAAAACGGTGCGCATAAAATATCAAGCTAACAAATAGAAGTAGCGAAGAAAAGAAAGGGAAATTCATGTCCAAAAATCGCGTAGGATTGTATCCGGGGACCTTTGATCCGATAACGGTGGGTCACTATGACATTATCCGCCGCGCATCGAAGCTGGTTGATACATTGGTGATCGGTGTGGCAATGAATCCCGGGAAAAACCCTCTCTTTACCGTGGATGAACGGGTCGAGATGGTTGAAAAAATGACAGAGGAATTTCCAGGCACCAATTTCGTGGTGAAACCCTTCAACAACCTGTTGATGCATTTCGCCGAGCAGGTTGGCGCAGCCATCATTATCCGTGGCCTGCGCGCGGTATCCGACTTTGAGTATGAATTTCAGATGGTTGGTATGAACCGGCGCCTGAATTCAGAGATTGAGACGGTTTTCCTGATGGCCTCTGACCAGCATCAGTTCATTGCCTCCAGCCTGGTCAAGGAAATTGCCCTGCTGAATGGTGATATCACAAAATTTGTTTCGGCGACGACGGCGCAGAAAATTGTCGATCGGGTCGAACTTATTCAAAGAAATTCGAAATAGTTGAAATTTTAAACCGCGTGCGTCTTCGTGCGCGGAAGACAGGAGAAAATAATGGCACGAGACCTTGAAAACACCCTCTATCTTGAAACAAAGGATGGTCGTGTCATCATTGAGATGCGCCCCGATCTTGCGCCGAACCACGTCGCACGGATCAAGGAACTGGCGCGTGAAGGCTTTTATGACGGCATTGTCTTTCATCGGGTGATTGATGGCTTCATGGCACAGACGGGCTGTCCGCAAGGCACTGGCACGGGCGGATCGGGACAGAATCTCTCATCCGAATTTTCCGACGAAGACCATATCGAAGGCACATGTTCAATGGCTCGCGCCGGTCATCCCGATAGTGCAGATAGCCAGTTTTTCATTATGTTCGACCGTGCGCCGCATCTGGATGGCCAATATTCTATCTGGGGTCAGGTAGTCGAAGGCATGGATGCCGTCCATAAGATAAAAAAGGGCAGCAGCATGGACAATGGCTCTGTTTCTGATCCGGACAAGATCATCAGCCTTAAAGTCGCGGTTGACGTCGAGTAACATTTTAATATTTCTGGGCACGAACGGCTTGGGTATCCAAGTCGTTCGTTTGCGTTTTAGATCATGAAAGTTGACGCATTTGACTTTATCTTGCCGACGGAGCTGATCGCCGATCGCCCGGCGGTTCCGCGTGAGGCGGCAAAGCTGTTAGTGGTTGGGGAAACGCTCAGCGATTTCACTGTCGCCGATCTGCCGGATCTCTTACGCGAAGGGGATCTGCTTGTCTTTAATGACACCAAGGTGATCCCGGCGCGTCTGCGGGGCACGCGGCGCACGGCAAAGATTGAGGTGACGCTGCACAAGAATGTTTCCGCCGATAGCTGGCATGCTTTTGCAAAACCGGCGAAGAAGCTAAAGACAAGCGATATCATAGAGTTCGCCGATGGTTTTACGGCGCTGGTGACAGATAAATTTGATGGCGGGGAGGTGGCACTTGCCTTCTCTACCTCTGGTCCTCAGCTGATGGAAAAGCTTATGGAGCATGGGGAAATTCCACTCCCGCCCTATATCAGCAGCCTGCGCGCTGTTGATGAGCAGGACAAGAGCGATTACCAGACAATCTTTGCGAAAGACGAGGGCGCGGTGGCGGCACCAACGGCGGGGCTTCACTTCACCGAAGCACTTCTGAAGAAATTTGCCGCAAAAAAGATCGATATGGTGACAACGACCCTGCATGTCGGAGCGGGAACCTTTCTGCCCGTTAAGGTCGATGATACCGATGATCATAAAATGCATGCAGAGCGCGGATTTCTGGACGAGGAAACAGTTCAAAAAATAAATGAAACACGTAGACGTGGTGGCCGCATCGTCGCGGTCGGAACAACCAGCCTTCGCCTGCTTGAGAGCGCGGCAGATGACGCAGGCGTCCTACATCCCTTTGAAGGGGAGACGGATATCTTTATCACGCCCGGCTATCGCTTCAAGGCGATTGATCTGCTGATCACCAATTTCCATCTTCCGAAATCGACGTTGTTTATGCTCGTCTCGGCTTTTTCCGGCCTTGAGACCATGCAGGGGGCCTATGCTCATGCGATCGCAGAAAAATACCGTTTTTATTCCTATGGCGACTGTTCGCTGCTATATCCGAAATCATGACAAACGCATTTGACTTCAATATTTCCGCCACCGATGGCGCAGCCCGGCGCGGGACCCTGAAAACCGCCCATGGGGAAATCCGCACACCGGCCTTCATGCCGGTTGGGACGGCGGCGACGGTGAAGGGGATGACACCCGAAGCGGTGCGCGAGACCGGGGCGGATATCCTGCTCGGTAACACCTATCACCTGATGCTGCGCCCGGGGTCGGAACGGGTAAAGCGCCTCGGCGGCCTACATAAATTCATGAACTGGGAACGGCCGATCCTGACCGATAGCGGCGGCTTTCAGGTGATGTCTCTGAATGAACTCCGCAAGATCGACGAGAATGGCGTAACCTTCAAGTCGCATATCGATGGGCAGCGGTTCGAGTTGACGCCGGAACGTTCCATGCAGATCCAGAATGATCTCGACGCTACGATCACCATGGCCTTCGACGAATGCACGCCTTATCCGGCGACAGAGGATGTGGCGGCAAGTTCCATGCGCCGATCCATGCGTTGGGCTGAACGCTCCCGCGAGGCTTATGAGCAACGGTCCGGCTATGGCCTGTTCGGCATTGTGCAGGGTTCGACATATGAAGACTTACGCCTTGAATCCATTGCGGCGCTGACCGGCATCGGGTTTGAGGGATACGCGGTCGGCGGCTTGGCTGTGGGCGAGGGGCAGGCGGAAATGTTTCGCACGCTGGAGTTTACGACGCCAGCACTGCCGCAGGACAAGCCCCGATATCTTATGGGGGTTGGCAAGCCTGATGATCTTGTCGGGGCAGTGATGCGTGGGATTGATATGTTTGACTGTGTGTTGCCAACACGCTCAGGGCGCAACGCACAAGGATTCACGCGCTATGGCACAGTGAATATCCGTAATGCCCGCCATGCGGATGATCCGCGCCCGCTGGATGAACGTTGCGGCTGCCCGGCTTGCCGGAATTACAGCCGCGGATATCTCCATCACTTGTTCAAGGCGAAGGAGATGCTGGGATCTATGCTGCTCACCTGGCATAACCTGCATTACTATCAAGAAGTTATGGCCGGAATGCGTGGTGCAATTGAAGAAGGCGCTCTCGCGGATTTTGCGCTTGATTTCTTTGCCATGCAGGCGGCCGGCGATATCGAGCCGATCTAGTTTTGATACGTCGGGGAAGGATGGTAATCGAAGCCATCTCTGCCTTTGAGGGGAGGGGTGGAATCGGCAAAAATAGCTTCGATCAACCTTGGACAGCTTTATCATCCGCCTCGAACTCTTAACATTGCGTTAACAAGTTACCGAGCCGGACAAATGGCCGCAAAGATGACGATTTTCGTCGATTTTTTATGCAATTTAGCTGTTTTTTTGACGTTTTTAGGATGAAAGCCACCCCGAAACGGCGTGATCGGGAAGAGATTTCTATATATGCGAGGCGATTCTTGTCATGGGAATCTACCTTTAAGTGCCTGTGGGTTTGGCGGGTTTCGAAGAAGAAGACATCTTCATCGGTTGATGTGGCTTGATGGCCGTTGCGGTCGAGCGGGAGGTCGTCACTGTGGAAATGATCTTATCAATCACATAGAAAATAAGCTCTACGCTATAGCCCGCAAGAAAAGCGATGGCGAGAGGACTGAAATTTGCGAGGCTGGACGAGCCGAGCTTGATCGTCGCGAAGGCGGAGGTGTTAGAGGTGAGGGAATATAGCTTGCTGGGCGCTTCGGTAAAAAAGAAGCTGGCCATGATTCCGGCAAGTGGGCCTTGCGTAATCCGAAGGCTGTAGTCGATATGGCTATTCATCGAAAAAGTCAGGTTTTCGATATCCTTTGGCAACTGTCGCAGAACATAGAAAGACGCCCCCAGCAGGCCGTAGAGTATTGGCAAAAAGTAAACCGAAATGGCATGCAGCACATATTGGGCGGACACATAATGAACATGAATTTTTGATTCCGGCGACAATTCACTATAGCCGGGCTTTTCCCATGTTTGCGCGCTGAAAAAGATGATCCGTCCCCAGAAACGATTCCAGTTTTTAAGTTCAATAATCTCCGCACTGCGCCATGCGATATATTCGTCGATCTGGCGATTGAGAGTTTGTATATCGACGGGATTTGACGAAGTTTTCGCAGTGATACCTGCAGTCGATCCAGTCGCCGCATCACTATCAGACAGGGCCTTTCCTCCTGCCTCTATTTTATTCTTATTTGAGAGATTACTGAGATTGCTCGACCGATTAGTGCCATTTTCATTGAATAGTTGATATTCCAGTTCATTGATCCGGTCAGACTGATATTTGATATCAAAGACAAGTGTATTCCCGATGGCCCAGAAAACCTGCAGCGCGATAAGGCTTAGCAAGGTGGTCAGCGATAGCATTTTGTAGCGAAAGGCCGATTTTCTGGAAAAGGACACATATGTACGCCCTTGCAAATATCCCCAGATGCCGGAGCGCAAACCGCGCATGTCATGGGTTGCGCGGACACTATCGATGGTAATCGGACTTAGCGTGCGCGAGAGGGTCTCGTAGGCGTGCCAGAAGCTATTGATAACATCAGATGTGAGAATGGCTTTGTCGAAGGCGTCGCTCGTCTCCAGAATGGTTCGGGTCACGTCCTCATCAATTTCTATGCCACGCTCTGCCGCCGTCATCATCAAGAGTTGGGAATCGACGAGGGATTTCTGCAGGATGGTTGAGGCGAGGGTCTGCCCCGGCGTTTCGCCATCCTGCGACTCATCCGCTGCTGAATTTTTTGAGAAATGACCCATTTAACGCTCCTTCCTAGCTGTGACGACAGTGAATGGCGGCCTGTGACTGAAAATCCCTGTTTTTGTGGCTTTTTAGGCGAAGAAAAAGAATTCACGCCGGAGGGTTGCCCCGCTTTGCCGTGGCACGCTACAAAGAGGCCAGATCGATTTTGAGGGAGACGCGCACCGTGATTATGTATGGGATTAAAAACTGCGATACCTGCAGAAAAGCGCTCAAATGGCTACAGGAAGAGGGGATAGCCAGCAAGTTTCACGATTTGCGAGCTGATGGGCTGCCGCCGGATGAGCTGGCGCAGTGGCTTGCCGCAATTGATCGCAATGTCCTGATTAACAAGCGCGGAACGACATATCGTCAACTTGACGATGCGGCGAAAGCGGCACTGGAAGGTGATGATCCATCAACGGCGATCCTCGCTCAACCGACCTTACTGAAACGACCAATTTTTTCAGATAACGGCCGATATCTGGTCGGCTTCAAGGAGCCAGAGAAAGAAACGCTGAAAAGCTGGGTGGATTAATCCAACTTTTGTACATAGCAAAGAACATGATCGACATCGACCTGGTTCTCACTGAGTGGCAGGGCGATCACGCGGAGCGGAATTTCATCGAAGGTGGACGGGAAGTGTTCGGTCCCGTGGGTTGGCTTGCCTGAATTGGCGACATCCCTTGCAAGGCCCAAGACCCAATCAACCACCATCGGTGTAAACTCAATATCCGAGGTGTATTTCTGATGTGGGTTCTCTGCCTGCGTAGCCTGCCGAACTTCACTTGCGAAACCATTTTCCAGCTGTAGACGACCGGCGACCCGATCGCAATGAACCAAGGTACAGTTTGGCCAGTATTTTCCGATCTTGGCTGTGTCCAGCTTCCGCCAGGTTGGGTATCGATTGCCGTCGCGTATCTCCATCCAATAAGAGAGAATATCCGGGGCGGCTGGCTTTTTCTTCTGCCATCCGGAGGTGGCGGCGGGACGGGCCCAATGCGCCCGACGCGGCGGGACGGCGGAAACGGGTTTGGGCTCAACGACGACTTCCTCGGCTACAGGAGGAGATGGCTTTTTCGCCTTTACTTGTTTTTTCGGGGAGGTCGCGCGGGGTTTTGCTTTTTTGCGAGACGGCGGCGGGGTGGCCTCTTCCACTTTCTGCGTGAAGACAGCCTCGGATGCGGATGGGGAGGGCTTGCTGGCCTCCAATTCCTCTGAAAGTGCCTGCAAACGGTCAGTAATATCGCCGGATTTCACCTTGCGTGGAGATGCAGCTTTATCTGTAGATCGTCGTACCTTGATCCGTGACAGTGAAGCTGCGTTAAGGCCGATTTCCAGCTCCTTATTTTCATCAATATTTTCACGCATGACTGAATACTTCCACTCAGAGGGACGACTTGTCCAAAACACAATTACAGGATTGCGGGAGGATCGCCGTTCCATGATTGGCGACATACTCTTCCAGAGCGGTTTCAAAGATCGACTGCGCAGACATCTGTGTATGCGCCGCGATAAGTTTGAGCTGCAAATGATCCTTGGGCGTCATGCGAACAGAAATCCGGATGCGGCCCAGGCCATCTTTCTTTAATTTTGAGACTTCTGCAGCAATTTCCTGCACCTTTTCATCCCCAATCGGCGTGATTTCCCGACGGCTAGACACTCCGTTTGTGGAGGGGCGGGAGATATTTGCCTGTTGATAGGATGGCGTGCCATTGCTGTCTGTCACGGCCTTTTTCGGCGTCGCGGTTTCCCGTGTCATGAAGGCCGGGACACTATCGTCAGAATCGAATTCGGGTGTCTCAGTGATGGTATCGGAGATGTCCTGCTCCGGTGTATCCGATGCTTCCTGCTCTGGCTCTGTATTATGCGGTTCGGCATACTCGCGCACCCTGTCATAGATGCGAGATACATGGCTGTTGCCGTCTTTTTTGTCGTCGTCGAGAAGGTTTTTCGGCGTCAGACGCGGCGAAGCCGGGGCGGCCTTACCCTTGGAGGCAATCAATGAACTGGATAGAAAAGCAGCTTTCATGACAAATCTTCTTCTTGTAAATGGCCGTCAGATATTAGTTGTATGCCGCACGATTGCTAGCGGGAGAGGCGGAAATATGATGTGCAGTCGGCATCGCGTGGTTGGTTTCCATGCGCGATAAACGCTCATCGATATAGGCCCAGAGCTTGGTGATCTCGTCACTTGATCGTGAACCGGGATTCAGTTCCATGGTCGTTCGGCCATCGATCATGCTGGAGGCGAAATCGACGCGCTGATGAATGATTGCCGGAGCAAGCGTCCCATGCTGGGAAAGCGCAATTGCGGCCTCGCTGGTGATCCGGGCGCGTGGGGTTGCGCCATTGACGACGAAAATCAACGGGGTATTCAGCCCTTCGGCCAGTTCCACTGTCGCCCCGACAGCCCGAAGGTCATGCGGACTGGGCCGGGTTGGAATGATAAGCAAGTCCGATAGCCCAATCACATTGGCAATTGTTGAGGTGATGGCGGGCGGCGTATCAACAAACAGCAATTTGATGCCCATCTTTTTCATCCGGCCAATATCCGCCTCAAGGCGTTCTACGGTCGTCCGTGCGAACAGCGGGGTTTCCGCCTCGCGTTCGTTCCACCATTCCGACAGGCTACCCTGGGGGTCTGTATCAACAAGCGCCACTGGGCCGCCGCCGGCCATTTCGGCCTGAACAGCTAGATGTCCGGCAAGTGTAGTCTTACCTGAACCACCCTTTTGTGATGCAACTGCAATAACCTTCATCAGAACTCTCCTGCACGGTTCTTTAAAACTGGAGAGGAAGAAACCGGTTTTTACAATCGGTTTTTCGCTCCAGCTGTTGTCTCATGGAGAAAAATTACCGATTAAAAATTAAGGAAGATTTACGAACTACGCCAAATCTTAGTCAAAAATTAGTAAAATTTTATAAAGCGTTAAGGCGCACGTCTTATCCGTTACAGAATGAACTGTTCGTCGAGGATCCGCTTTTCCAGATTATGCTCCGGATCGAACAGGAGACGCATGGTGATATCGCGTTTTTCCTCAACGGTAACTGTTGAAACATCCCGTACCTCCACCGCGTCCGCAACGGCACTGACCGGCCTTTTTGCGGCTTCGAGAACTTCCAACTCAATCCGCGCTTCCCGCGGGAGAATGGCGCCACGCCACCTTCTGGGGCGAAAGGCGCTGATCGGTGTGAGGGCGAGAACACCGGCATTTACCGGCAGGATCGGACCATGGGCGGAATAGTTATAGGCGGTGCTGCCCGCTGGCGTTGCCACCAACACTCCGTCACAGGTGAGTTCCGCGACCTTGACATGCCCATCGATTGATATGCGTATCTTAGCAGTCTGGCGGCTCTCTCGCAGCAGGGATACTTCATTGATGGCAAGGGCTTGTGTCTCTTTCCCATGCATATCAACAGCGACCATATGGAGGGGATGAAGCTTGGTGATTTCACCCGCCTTCAACCGTTCGATCAGGCCTTCTTCGCGGTAGGTATTGAGTAGAAATCCGACAGTTCCCTTGTTCATGCCGTAGATGGCAAGATTGGAGTCCATAAACGCATGCATGGTTTCCAACATGAACCCGTCCCCGCCAAGAGCGACAATAATTTCAGCATCTTTGGCAGGAATATCGCCATAGCGGGCTATCAGGCTTTCGCAGGCACTTTGCGCATCTTCCGATTCTGCTCGCAGTAAAATGTATTTTCATCTGCCGTTAGCCGCCCGTCACGCTCATATGGCGGGGAACCGCCGGGCGATCATCGGATTGCCGGTCGATAACGAAATCATGGCCCTTGGGCTTGCGACCAATGGCTTCATCAATTGCGGCGTCCAGAGCTTTAAGGCCGTTTTCGCCGCGCAGGACAGTTTTCAGGTTCGCGCTATCCTCCTGCCCGAGACACATATAGAGCATGCCAGTGCAGGTCAGACGGACCCGGTTGCAGCTTTCGCAGAAGTTATGGGTGAGCGGCGTGATAAAGCCGATCCGGCCACCGGTCTCCGCCACATCGACATAGTCAGACGGGCCGCCGGTGCGGTAGGTGGATGGCGTCAGGGTCCAACGCTCTGCGAGCTGTTTTTTCACTTGCGAGAGGGGGAGATACTGATCTGAGCGTTGTCCGTCGATAGTCCCCATGGGCATGGTCTCGATAAAGGTGATATCCATGCCCTCATCGCCAACCCATTGGATCATATCATTGAATTCATTGTCATTAAATCCCTTGAGCGCGACCGTGTTGATCTTGATTTTAAGCCCGGCATTCTTGGCGATGCGGATACTTTCCATCACCTTTTCAAAGTTGCCCCAGCGGGTGATATCCTGAAATTGATAGGGATTAAGGGTGTCGAGTGAGACATTCAGCCGCCGTACGCCAGCATCATATAATTCCGCGGCATACTTCCCAAGCTGGCTGCCGTTGGTGGTGAGGGTCAGTTCATCCAGTTCGCCACTTTTAATATAGAGGCCCAAATTTCGGAACAGCTCCATAATTCCCTTGCGGACCAGTGGCTCCCCGCCGGTAATACGGATTTTGCGCACGCCCTTGCGGATAAAGGCGGCGGAGACCATCTCCAGTTCTTCCAGGCTGAGAACGTCCTTTTTTGGCAGGAAGGTCATATTTTCCGACATGCAGTATTTGCAGCGGAAATCGCACCGATCCGTCACCGATACGCGGAGATAGTCGATTTTTCTGCCAAAGGGATCAATCACATTCATATTCCAGTCAAGAAGAGACGCGAAGCTTCTCATCTAAAAATATATTTTTAAATATGTTTTGCAAGCAATCATGGAAAAGAAGCGATGCCGACTAGGATATCTCGGCGTATCTGATTTTTCCAGACATGAAGTCTGCATTTTTAAGGGCGGCTTTGGCGGACTCTTGTGTCAGCAGATCGTAGAAATCCATCGACACCGATTTAGCAGGCGAAAGAATGGAGGCATTTTGTTCGCGAATGGAGGCGGTAAGGTCGTAAATTGATTTGAAAATGACCCGGTCAATGTCCAGTGCTGCGGCTGGCAACGGCGAGGATCTCCGGATTGTCTGCATAGATAATATTACGGATATCATCGCTTTCACCTTCCAAACCAAGCAGCTTTGCAAAGGAAAATTCAAATAGATCTATTTCCCCCTGATGCAGTGACTTGATCATAAAGCGAGGAGAGAGATCGCCGGACCTGTGGAGTTTTTCGACGAGGCGATAGGAGGGATCGCTATCCTTGGAGATGGCGTCGATGGTATCGTTGCGGTCATCGATATTAATCTCTAGGGCACGGACATCCACGTCAAAATTCTCGGCAATATACTCTCGTAAGGACATAGAGACCCAACGGTACATTTTCTCAGCGATTGGTTTGGGCAAGAAAGGTCGCTCCAGAAGTGGACGCTGATATTCTGGTATAAATTCTGACTGTTCTCCCAGATAGCTAAGCGTAAGGAGCGGCATCTGCGCGCTGTGATTCTTGAGCAGGGTGACGGTTATGTCCGGATCATTTATCTCGCAAAGCGCTGTGCAGAGATCTTCTCCAATATTGTCCCGCGCAGCAACGGCGAGCCGATGCTGATTGGAACGATGTTTGACAATATCCAGAAGATCACGCTCTGCCAGCAGGCCGCACCCCTGAAGGATCGGGAGCGCAACCTCTATCTCGTCATTGGCCAGAAACACCAGAAGGCTTTTCGGGATGTCCTCCCTAGGGGCCAATGTTTTCGCAAATTTTGCGCGGATCGATTTTTCGACATCACTGGTTATCCGACAGATGATATCGGCCATGATGTCTTTTTCAGAGTCGGAAAATTTCAGATGATCTTCAATGAGGAATTCACTGATCCGATTGTACAGGAATTCGCGCTTCTGCCGTGAGCTTGTCTCTGCTAGGTCGACAAGCATATTTAACGTTTCGATTTTTTCCTGAGCAGAAGCGGCCATAAAAACTTGTCCAAAGATTAGGATATTACAACCTTAGGATAAGTAGTTATTGTTAAAACTCTGTTAATTAGAGAGCTAAGATGACATATGAATCAGATAAAGAGGGGCTTAATGGGCGAGGGGCAGGCGAACCTTGAAGCGGCTGCCGTCTGACAAGCTGCTCTTCACTGAAATGTTCCCGCCCATGAGCCGCGCGAGTTTTAGCGAAAGCGTCAGGCCGAGGCCGACACCGTCTGTGCCTCGGCTGTAAACGCCTTCATGAGCCTGCTTAAAGGCTTCGAAGATTTTTTCCTGATCTTCCTCGGCAATGCCCGGCCCAGTATCCCAAACTGTTATGTCCACAAAGGCATCATCAATAATGTCATATTCGATACCAATTGTACCGCCGCGCGGCGTAAATTTCACCGCATTGCCGATAATATTGACAAGAATTTGCAGGCAGCGGGTCGGATCAACCGCGAGTTTGATGTCCTCCGTGATTCGAGTGCCGATCATCTCGAGATTCTTCTCTTGCGCATGATTTTGTATCAGAACATAGGCGTCGGCCACCATGCCGGCGAGGGGGTAGGCACAATCTCGATCGGGATTTTATCGCTCTCGATGCGGGCGATATCCAGAATGTCTTCGATTAGGCTCAACAGATGCTTACCGGAATTCAGGATGTCACCGACATACTCCCGGTATTTATCACTGATCGGACCAAAGGTTTCAAGGCCAATGACTTCGGCAAAACCGATAATGGCGTTGAGCGGCGTGCGCAGTTCATGACTCATATTGGCAAGGAATGTATCCTTGGCTTTTGCAGATTCTAGTGCTTTCTTAGCAGTTACTTCCAACTGCATGTTTTTCTTGGTAATTTCGTTAATCGCCTGTTCCAGGTCGGCTTTCGAGGACATAGCCTCGTCCTCCGCGAGAAGGCGCGCAGTGATATCGTCGCTCGTCCCGCGATAGCCGACAAATCGACCTTTGTCATCGAAAACGGGAACACCGGACATATTGAAAATCTTGTAAGCGCCGCTGGTGTCCTGAATTTCAAGCGGGATCGAGCGGAATGGCACATGCTGTTTCATGGCGCTCTCGGCCCGATTACTACCATCTGCCTCCGGTTTGAACACGCCTAGATCGGCAAGGCTCTTGCCTTTCAGCAACATCGGCGGCAGGCCCACGGCCTGTACGGCCCGGTCAGAAACAAATGTTAATTGTCCATCCGCATTTGTTTCCCAGATCCAGTCAGAGGCCGCGCGGGTAATGTCAAGAAACCGTCGCTTTTCTTCTCTCAATTTGGCTTCCGCATTAACCTGGCGGGTGGAATTGATGAAGCTGCCGCAAATGGCGATCAATTGATCATCGTCATCAAAAATCGGGAAATGACGGGAAAGAAAATATTCAGGTTCTTTCCCGGTCATGAGCGCGAGCTGCCGGGTTTCGGTTTCATGCGTCTCGGCGATACGGATGACGATGTCGAGATGATCCTGCGGCAGGGTCGGGAGGATTTTATCCTCTACTCGCTGCGCGGCACCGGGGCGAAAATGTGTACGATATCCGCTGTTGGCGTATATAACAGTCCCATCCGGGCGTGCCATATACATCGGGGGGGCTTGTTCGAAAACAGCGTCAAAAAACTCCCGGCTGATAATACCCTGCATCGACGAGTTATCTGAGCCGTTGTTGTTTTTGGCATCGGTATGAAGCGATACAACGCTTCCTTGCCCCCGTTCCGTCATTTACTCAATACATGCAATCCGACATGTTCCCTTGTACGCATTTACACCACACGCGAAAATCATAAGTAAACCCGGTCGTCATCAAGATCGGCATCGAGTTGTTCAACAATTTCCGTATAGTCACGCTCCAACTGCCAGAAGCGTAACGTCATTTTCGCGTTCTTTGTAGAAATTTTATCATAAAATTTCATAATAATCTCTACTTCTTCCGGTCGTGTTGACTTTTTTATTGTTTTATTGTGGGAAATATTGCGGGTTAGAAGGTAAATAGTGGAAAAAGAGTTTCGGCTGAACTCCAGCGCCTTGAGGACGACGATCAAAGCCTCGGCATTGGGATCATAGATAAATCGGCTGATTTTCCGGTAATCCAGCCCGGAAAGTTCTGCAAGGCCGATCACAAACAGCCGTATCTGACGACCGCGCAAGGATTGCACCAGAAATTTCTCGTTCAGCTCTTTGCGTTTCGATAGTTCAGCAATCAGTTTGTCCGCGTTGGAACTTTTCTCATCGATATCATAGCGATATTCAGTTTTCGCCGCCGCGACGATCTTCTCATTGAGCTCCAACTCGTCAATCTCGAAATTCTCCAGGATATGTCGGCGCAGCGCCGCCGATACCCACCAGAACATCTTATGGGCAAGATCCGAGGGGATGTCGTGCCGCGCGATCAACGGTTCCTGAAAGCGGTCAATACGGCGGGATTCCTCGACCAGATATTCCATGCTGTCGCGGGAGATCTTGGCGTCACCATTTTCGATCAGATGAGAAATCACATCCTCGTCGCCGTGGCTGATGAGCATATCGCTTAGCGTCGTGTTCAGGTCGTCCCGCTCGGCAATGGCGAGCATATGCTCCTTCCCGCGGTTCTGGATAATTTCGATCAGGTCGGGTTCCGCCAGGAGATGACTCTTGAACAGAATAGGGCGGGCAACTTCAATTTCGTCATTAGCTAGCAGCGTAATCAACCCATGGGGCACATTCTCATGATCTGCCAGTTCCTCTGCCAAATTCTGGCGCAGCGTTGTTTCAATCTCAGTGAGAAGCTTTGTCAGAATGCTGACAATGAGCGCATGTTCTTGCTCGCTCAAACGCTCTTCGTCCTGCATGAACAGATCGCTGATGTTATTGAAGAGCTGATGGCGGCCGCGCTTGCTACTGTCTTTCGACAGAGCAACCAATCTGGCGAGCTCATCATCGTGACCTTCAGTCATGTTAATTCCGTTTCCATCTTTTGATACCGGCCCATCGTGATCACCGGTTTTGTCCAAGACGGGTTAATTCAGGCAGGCCCGACATACCCGGCAGGACGATTTTTTTGCCCGTACAAGTCGATATTAACGTGTCAACATGCGGCATTGACATTAAATTCCCGTTAATTGCGCGACCCATTCCGCCAAAAAGTGGTGACGTTTCCATAATTTTGCCGTGAACAGAAGTATTATTCTATCTCACTTTGGCATTGATGAAAGCTGTGCAATGATTGAAATCACCATAAAAACGATGATTTTCGGAGGATTTATGTCGATATCTCCTCTAGTTCGTCAAGAATTTTTAACATTTTACAATTCGTTAAGATTGTCAGGGCAGAATAAGCCAGATTTCCGAGAGCATAATTTTTCAATAATGCGTATACCCGTTGATTTAAGGAAATAATGTGACTGAAGAATATCATGAGCTCACCAGGTTGATTGAGCGGCTCCACCGCCGCTTTCTCGATGTTTTACGGACAGAGCTGACACTTATGGAGATTACGGACATCAACGCCGTTCAGGCCCTGCTTCTTGCCAATATTGGCGATGAGGAAATCAATGTCCGCGAGCTTATGTCCCGCGGATATTACCAGGGATCTAATGCGTCCTACAATCTGAAAAAGCTTGTTGAAATGGGCTATCTTCTTCAGGAAAAATCGGAACGTGACCGGCGCGCTACAATGATTAAGCTCTCTGAAAAGGGGCTTGATATGGTCGAAAAACTAACTTTGGTGGAACAGAAGCAGTCGGACCTTCTCGCGCGTTCCAATCCGGCGCCCGACATTGCCGAAACCCGCAAGCATTTGCGGCAGATTGAGCAGAATCTGGACGGATTATATACAGTATGGCGCCCAGTAGCAGCCTCATCTCTTCCCATTTTAATACCGATTAACGCCCGATTTTTCTCCTATTAGAACTACCTAAGGTGGGATGGGTGGTGGGCGTTAACTTTTTGTTAAGAAATTTCAGCTAGCTTTGTGACTTACGGTTCGCCGTGAATAGAATATTTGAGTTTATTTAAGCCCTGAAGGAGAGGAGTTGCGTTATGGACGTAACCCCATTCGGAAAACAAAACGCGATACTTTCCACGCCGCAGACCGGTGCTTCCGCTGCGAACCATAATACTTTGGCCAAGTCTACGCGCGATGATAGGTCTCTGTCGCTGGCGTCAGATGCTAACGTTACGGACCCCGTAAAGCGTGCGGAAGAGGCCATTGGCGGTTTCTTCGCTGATTCGAATTACCCTTCCGGTCGCTTTTCGATTGATCAGGACAAAGAAAGCGGCAGATATGTTTATCGTCTTATCGATCGCAATACGGACGAAGTGTTGAAGCAGTTCCCCGGTGATTACGTGCTGCGACGCGTTGCCTATTATCGCGAATTGCAGGGTCTCGCCGTTAACAGCGAAGTCTGAAAGCCGCCCCATTTCCCTCTCAAATAACCTGATTGATGGCAATCGCGCCGTTTATTGTGCGCGCGTTCCTGTTCGATAAAGGATTGGCAACGCTTGCGCGGGACGTATAGGCGCTTGGCGGCGCTTTTTTCTTTGCCACCTCATCCGCGACTGACTTAACCAGACCTTCCGTGACTGTTCTGGCGGTAGAGAGTTTCCTGAAATGGCGATCAAGAATGCCATAGAAGATTTCGCTCGTCTGCTTGAGGTGGTCGATGTCTGCCTTGGGAAACGCCTTGAAGGCATCCGGGTTCTTTTTCACGAGAGACATCTGCTGGTTATAGATCGCGATTAGGCGGGTTTTTTCATTCAGTGTTGCCTTGAAGCCATCCGGATTATTCTCATGGAGGAGCTTGTTCTCTTGCTCAAGAATGTCACTCAGCCGCGCGATTAGGCGGGCCAATGCTTCGGGGCTCATCAGAATTGGGCCGCTGGTTTGGGTGTCTACGGTCATCTTTTATACCTCCTGCAGTGCCAGCATTTCGCGATAAACAGCATCGGCAATGCCGACGCTGCTATTGCGGCTCATGGACTTGGCATGTTCATCGTTGAGCATGGAACGGAACATCTTTTCGGATTCGCCGCCACCAAAGGTCTTGTCTACCTCCAGTCCTGAGGACATGGAGTTCAGAACCTGACTAAGAAAGAAGGCCTCAAACTCGATGGCGGTTTGCCTTATCTTCTCGTTTTCTCCTGCGCCGCCATTTTTGCCGTTCGCGCCGGTATCGACGATAAAGTTCGGATTCGTAGCTTGAATATTGGTCATTACATTAACTCGATATCAGCCTGCAGAGCACCTGCGGCCTTGATTGCCTGAAGGATGGAGATCATATCTCGCGGACCAATGCCGAGTGCGTTCAGTCCGTCAACAAGATCCTGAAGGCGAACACCTTCTTTCAGGATGGTTAGCTTTTTGTCACTGTCATCATCCACCTCGATATTGGTCCGCGGGACAACAACAGTTTCGCCTGTTTCAGAGAAGGGGGCCGGTTGCGAGACTTGCGGTGTCTCGGTAATACGCACCGTCAGGTTCCCCTGGGCGATAGCGACTGTATCTACCTTGACCTCGCTGCCGATCACGATAATGCCGGATTGTTCGTCAATGACGACACGGGCGGTCTGGTCGGGGTTGACCTGCAATTGTTCAATATCCGCCAGCAAATCGACCATATTATCGCGCTCACTGCCCGCAAGATTAAGGACAACCGTTGACGGATCAGTTGGTTCCGCGACCGGCTTGCCAATATATTTATTAATCGCGCCGGCGATCCGGCGGGAGGTGGTCAGATCCGGATTACGAAGAGAAATACGCAGGCTTGTCAGAGACGCGAGATCAAAGCCGAGTTCGCGTTCAACGATCGCCCCGTTTACAACGCGGGCTGTCGTCGGGACACCACGGGTAATGCTTTCCGCTGCGCCACCGGCGGCAAATCCGGCAACGGTCAGCGTGCCTTGCGCGACCGCATAAACTTCACCATCAGCTGCCATCAGAGGTGTTACGACCAGCGTTCCGCCCATCAGGTTTGTGGCGTCGCCCAAGGAGCTGACAACGATATCGATTTTCGTACCCTGACGCTGAAACGGGGGCAGGGTGGCCGTTACAACCACCGCCGCAACGTTCTTCGTCTTTAGCGTTTCACCACTTGTGTTTACGCCGAGGCGCTCCAGCATGGCGGTTAGGCTTTGCTCGGTAAACGGTGAGTTGGACAGAGAGTCTCCTGTTCCGTTCAGCCCGACAACTAGACCGTAACCAACCAGGATGTTGTCTCGAATACCTTCGAATTCGGCGATATCTTTTACGCGCGAAGCGGCATTGGCCGCGTCAAACGACCAGAATAGGCAGCTAAGTGCGACAAAAACGGCCGTCAAATGCCGTGATTTTACCTTCAACTGAGCTGAGATATGTTGGACTAATTTCAAGGCCATCAATAAATTCCGTTCTTCGATATCCAAAATTTTCTAATTTCAGGATTAGTAAAGCGAAAAACGTGCCAGTTTCTTTGTTGATTAATATGTTGATTTATATGGATAAAATTACAATACTCTTGCAAAGTCGGGAAAACGGGGCAATATCTTCCCCTTGACCGGGAAAGAATGTCCCTTGAGAATGGAATTCGGCAATATTTGTCATTTCAGAAGTGACGGGGTAACGGTTCTAATATGAAAGTGGGCGGATCAGGTCGGGCAACTGCGGCATCCGGCAGCAAAGGCGGCAAGGCGTCGCAAAAATCCGGCGAAAAATTTTCGGTTGAAAGTGACGCGGTGGAAGCTGCGGTTGGCGGTGGTGTCTCTTCATCTTCTCCTATTGGCTCAATTGACGCATTGGTCGCCCTGCAAGGGGTTGATGACAGATTGCCGAAAGGGAACAAGAGAGCGCTGGACAAGGGGCATGATCTTCTTGAAAAACTGGAATCCATTCGCGATGGACTGCTGATGGGGACTTTATCTGCGGACAAACTCAAGCAGCTGCAGGAAACCCTGTCCGGTTATAATGTCTCCGATGCCGATCCGGCATTGCAGCAGATTGTCAAGGATATCGAGGTGCGGGCCGCGGTTGAACTCGCCAAATTCGGCTATTGAGGTTTTTTTCAAGTCGGATGATGTATTTTTATTTGATAACCCATTGATTTTCATAAGCCCTTCATAAATATTTTATCACTATCGAATAGGTTGTTGCTAATAAAGCCGCGATCTTATATTTATTGCCGTTAATTTTTTAGATGTCCGTGTTGAGACATTTGATATATGGGAACTGGAGTCGCTTAATGAACGTTCAAATTCCTGATGACTATCGCCCGTCCGAGGACGAGCCCTTCATGAATTCTCGCCAGCAAGAGTATTTTCGCGCCAAATTATTGAAATGGCGGAATGAAATACTTGCTGATGCGAACCAGACAATCCTGAGTTTGCAGGAAGAAACTGTGAAAGAGCCAGATATCGCAGATCGCGCCTCTACGGAGTCGGAACGGACGCTGGAACTACGCACTCGTGACCGGCAGCGAAAACTTATCGGCAAGATTGATTCAGCGCTGAGGCGGATTGACGAAGGTCAGTATGGCTATTGCGTGGAGACGGGTGAGCCGATCTCCCTCAAACGGCTGGAAGCCCGTCCGGTTGCAACACTCAGCCTGGAAGCACAGGAGCGGCATGAACGCCGTGAGAAAAGTTATCGCGACGACTAAGCCTCCTTCAGCCAGGATAAGACAACAAAAAAGCCGGTTCGATATGAACCGGCTTTTTCTGTTTCAGGGTCTTCCTTAGAAGGGGAAGATGATGTCAAAGAGTTGCTGACCATAACGTCCCTGCTGGACATCGGTCAGATGACCACGGCCACCGTAGGCAATACGGGCTTCAGCAATCTTCGCCGACTCAATCGTGTTGGAAGATGTAATATCCTCCGGCCGGACAACGCCTGTCACAGATAGATCACGGCTTTCGAAGTTCACACGAACTTCCTGACGGCCAACAATGACCATATTCCCGTTGGGGAGAATTTGGGTGACGATGGCGGCAATCTCCATATTGATGGTTTCGTTCCGGTTGACAGCGCCGGATCCACTAACGCTATGATCACTGCCAAGATCGATCAGGGCGCTGGCGTCGGTTCCTTCAGGAAGAATTTTGGTCACCTGTGATTCTAACCCGAGAAATCCGGCAAAACCAGCTTCCTCAGAGCTTGCCCGCGTCGTATCAGTGGAATTATTTAGCGTGGCCTTGTCCTCAATCTCAACAAGCACGGTCACGATATCGCCGACCTGGTTTGCCCGCTGGTCCTTGAAGAAGGCCTTTGAGCCGGGCCGCCAGAGGGAGTTGGCCTGTTGCAACACGGGTTCTGGGCGAGGCATCGGCATAGAGACCGGCTGATAGCCTTTCTGGGTGACTGGGTTCTCGATTTGGGAAAGCGGCGGCTCGCTGCCGATATTTGCGAGGCGAGTAAAGAAGTTACAGCCCGAAAGAGCGACCCCAAGACCAACCACTATAAGGAGGCGAATAATCGTTGTCATATAGTTCGTCATGGAACGTTCCTCTAGTTCTTGATGCTGCTGGCGGAGGCCAACTGCGGCTGGCGGGTGATGATACGTACTTCCTGTGCGCTTATCACCTGGGCCTGAATAACCTTGCGGCTGTTAATGTTTTCAACTCGGATCACGTCCTCTTCCCCGCCGGATTCCAGGGTGCGACCTGTAACGGTGAGATACATGCCTCCCTGTTGCAGGATGACGGCAACCAACTTGCCTTTTTCCACGAGCACCGGATCACCTAGGTTGCTCATGCTAATGGGCAGGCCAGAGCGAACGGAGCGCCGAGGACTCTTACCGATCAGCAGCGCGGCATCGGTAACAATTTGTCGGCCTATTTTGCTGCTGCGCTCTGCTTTATAGTCGATGTCGCTTTCGCGGATTTCTTCACCTGCGGATTTGAAACGCTTGAGGACCGGTACCATCATCTGTGCATGCACCTGTCCGCTCAACCGGATACGCTGACCGTTCTCGGAATGGGCGGGCGCGAGGATTTCGACTACGAACTGACCGCTATCGCGATTGATGAAAAGATTCTCAACTGAGACCGTCTGCTGTTCATCCGCCGCAATCTGGATATTCAGATTTTGTGTTGCCAGGTTCATTTCGAAAAGATCCAGATCCAGTTCATACTCAAGTGCAGCACGAATTTGATCGGAAATGACCTGTTGCGGAATGCTGGAGCCGACGCGGCGGACAGTTATTCGACGGATCGGATTTGCCGGGCGCCATTCAAGTCCTTCTGCATGAACATAACGTGCAACCGAGATAGCCTTGAACACCGTTGATTTTCCGGGCGCAGGTGCGGGCGCGATAACTTGGTCGGCCTTTTCGCCGGTGCCGAGGAAAAGATCGCCAAGGGTAATCTGTTCCCCTTCAACCGCGATGTCGCGGCGGAGGGTGATCGTCTCTCCGGCAACTGAAACGGCCGGAGCAGTGAGTGCGATCGTCAAGGTAAGTATGAGTGCAATGTATTTCATAGCGATTTCTTTCATTCTAGAAAGTTTCTATCGACCAAGCTGGTTGGTAACCGACATCATTTCATCGGCGGCAGTAATGGTTTTCGAGTTCATCTCATAGGCACGCTGCGCACTGATGAGCTGGGTGATTTCCTGCACCGCGTTTACGTTGGACATTTCAAGATATCCCTGACGCAGGGTGCCAAAACCGGTGGAGCCAGGAACACCAATTGTCGGCGCGCCGGAGGCCGTGCTTTCCTGATAAAGGCTATCACCAAGAGGTTGCAGACCGCCTTCGTTGAAGAAGATGGCGAGATCAAGCTGCCCTACGGTCTGCAGGTTTACCTGACCGTCGATCTGCACTTCCACTTCACCGCTTGGGTTAATGGTCACGCTGGTGGCGTCTTGCGGGATAGTGACACTGGGAATGACGGAAAAGCCATCCTGCGTCACGATTTCACCTGTGGGGCTCAGCTGAAAGGAACCCGCACGACTATAGGCTTCATCTCCGCTCGGGAGTAGGACACGAAAGTAACCTTCGCCCTGAACCGCAAGATCATAAGTATTGCCCGTTGATTCCAGGCCGCCCTGTTCGGTGATGCGGTAGACCGACGCAGTTTTCACGCCAACACCGATCTGGATACCGGCGGGAACAATCGTTCCTGCGTCGGAGGATGCCGCGCCGGCACGTTCCATGTCCTGATAGAGTAGGTCCTGAAATTCCGCGCGTTGGCGCTTAAAGGCGGTAGTGGTCATGTTGGCGATGTTATTGGAGATAACATCCACGTTAAGCTGCTGGGCCAACATACCTGTGGCGGCAATACCGAGTGCTCGCATTATCGTCTTCCTTCTTTACTGTAGTGTTGGCATTTCTTCGATGGTTTTCATCTGCAGGTCATGTTCAGAATCCAGCAGTTGTTGGGCCGACTGATAGGCACGCATGATGTCGATCATCGCGGTCATTTCCAGAATGGGCTGGACGTTCGACTTTTCCAATGTGCGCTGCATGATGTTGACATCAACCGCGGCCTCAGGCCGGAAATCTTCCGCATCATAAAGGCCGTTACCGACCTGTTTCAGAATTTGCGGATTTTCGAAATTGACCAGACCGATCTTTGCTGTCTGTCCTGGGGCTGTCGTGACCGTACCATCCGGTGCGATGGAAACTTCCTGGAATTGGAGGTCTATGGTGATTTTACGATTGTTCTCATCCAGCAGGGCCTCATTATTGATGGTGACAACATTTCCGTCGGGATCAAGGCGGAAGCTGCCATTGCGTGTATAGCGAATGCCTTCAGCTGTTTCGATGGAGAAATATCCCTCGCCGCTGATGGCAAGATCAAGCGGCCGTCCAGTATGTGTGAACTCGCCTTCGCGCAAATCACGATAGCTGCCGTAATCCTGAACATAAGAGACGTCGTCCTGGTTCGCGCGCTCTACAAGGAACTCCTCAAAAAGGGGATGTTCACTCTTGAAGGCCGTCGTATTGACGTTTGCAAGGTTGTTTGCGGTCATGTCGAGGCGCCGTTTCAGCGCCATCTGCTGTGACAATCCAATAAAAACTGCGTTTTCCATATCTCTGCCTTTCTGGCACAAATTGATCTGCCCAGTTATATGCAGACCCCATGCCAGAAAAAAATACTAATAAAAACAATATGTTGAGTTTGAGTTTGGCGGTATTGGCAGGCAGTCTGGGGTGTAAATACGACCACCATCGGCAATTTTTTCCCCCTAAATAAGGTTGAGGCACACCGGATTGGCATTTTCCCATATAAATTGCGATTTTCCGTAAAAGATTTGGCTAATCTCAACCTCTTGTTAACCAAAGCGGCCTACTCTGTGACCTGTTATTAAAGGTCTAATTCGTTGAGGGTAAAAACGAACAATGGTTGACGAGACAGAAGAAGAGGCGCTGGACGCCGATCAGGAAGAAGACGGCGAGCCGAAGAAAAAGAAGAAATTTAGCGGTAAGGTTCTGGTTCTGTTTGTTCTGCTTCCCTTGCTGGTCGTCGGTGGCGGCGCGGGTGGTGCCTATTTCGCAGGTGTATTCGATACGCCGGAACCAACGGAAGAGGAAATCGCCGCAGAGGCCGCTGAGGTCAACAAGAAAGTGGTTTTCTACGATCTGCCAGAAATGCTTGTCAATCTTAACTCCGCTAATTCATCAAGCAGCTTTTTGAAGCTTGGTGTTTCGCTGGAACTGGAAGATGAAACCACGATTCCGGATCTGGAACTTTTGATTCCGCGGATCATGGATAATTTTCAGGTTTACCTGCGTGAACTCCGGAAAGAAGACCTGAACGGCTCTCAGGGCGTATTCCGCCTGAAGGAAGAATTGCTGATGCGGATCAATAGTTCGGTCGCGCCTGTCAAAGTGAACGACGTGTTGTTTAAAGAAATGCTGGTGCAGTAGGAAAATTTATGTCTGATCAAGACGACGAAATGGATATGGCCGCTGCGATGGCCGCTGAAGACGACGGTGAGATGGACATGGCCGCCGCGATGGCCGCTGAAGACGACGGTGAGATGGACATGGCCGCCGCGATGGCCGCCGATGATGACGGCGAAATGGATATGGCCGCGGCAATGGGCGGTGATGATGATATGGCCGCTGCGATGGAGGGAGGCGACGACGCTTCCTCCGCCGCTGAAATGAGCGGCCACAGCACACGTGTTCTTAACCAGGACGAAATCGACAGCCTGCTTGGCTTTGACATGGATGGCGGCGAGGGGGGTGAAAACTCTGGCATCAAGGCCATCATCAACTCTGCGCTGGTCAATTATGAACGTCTCCCCATGCTGGAGGTTGTGTTTGATCGTCTAGTCCGGATGATGACGACGTCGCTGCGCAACTTTACATCTGATAACGTGGAAGTCAGTCTTGATAACATCACCTCCATCCGGTTTGGTGATTATCTCAACTCTATTCCGCTTCCCGCAATTTTGAGCGTTTTCCGCGCCGAAGAGTGGGATAACTTTGGCCTGATCATGGTCGAAAGCTCCCTGATTTACTCAATCGTTGACGTACTGCTCGGCGGGCGTCGAGGTACGGCGGCAATGCGGATTGAAGGTCGCCCCTATACGACGATTGAGCGCAATCTGGTCGAGCGGATGATATCTGTTGTTCTTAACGACATGACCGGCGCGTTTGAACCTCTAAGCCCAGTAACCTTCCGTCATGAGCGGATTGAGACCAACCCGCGCTTCGCGACGATTGCGCGCCCGGCGAATGCAGCGATCCTGATCAAGCTCCGTATTGATATGGAAGATCGCGGCGGACGCATTGAAATGCTTTTGCCCTATGCCACACTTGAACCGGTTCGTGAGTTGCTTCTGCAGATGTTTATGGGGGAGAAATTCGGCCGTGACAGCATTTGGGAAAACCATCTGGCCACCGAGCTTTGGTCAACCGAGGTAGATATCCAGGCTGTTCTTGATGAGAAAAAGATGTCTCTCAGTGAGGTTTTGAATCTCGGTATTGGCGATACGGTCATGTTCAATGCGTCGCCAGACAGCCCGACGACCCTACGATGCGGTGGCATTTCGATGGTCTCAGGCAAGATGGGTCGATCCGGCCAAAATATCGCCGTTAAGGTTGATAAGTCACTCAGACCTATGGGTTAGAATAATGATGGATAATATGCCCCTCGATTTTCTGCTTAACTTGTTTCTTGTCGGCTTGCTGCTGGCGACAATCGCTTACTGCGCCATGTTGAACAAGCGATTGTCCAATATGCGTGATGCCCATTCGGAATTGCGTCAATTGACGGAAGAGTTTGACAAAGCGCTTGTTCGATCGAAAAGCGGCGTGGATGAGCTGAAACTGCTGGCGGCGACAACCGGGAAACAGTTTAATGCCGAAATCAAGCAGGCCAAGGAACTCATAGAAGAATTACAACTTATCAATGCGTCCAGCACGCGTATTGCGGACCGTCTTCAGAAGGGCGTGGAATCCTCGTCCAAGCGGGAAATAACCGGCATTTATGACGATGATCCCGCCGGCCTTTTCGACGATGAAGATGTCGTGCCTGCGCGTCCGGCAGAAGAACCGGCGAAGTTCCGCACTGAGGCGGAAAAAGAGCTTTTTGACATGCTGACTAAGTCGAAGTGAGACAGGGTTTTTTCATGATGAAACATATTCGCATATTGCCGATAACAGTCGTTGCACTGGTTCTGATATTCGGTCTCAAGCTGAGCGCTGTCTGGACGGGCGCGCAGGGCGTTCTCTTCGACGTTGATGTGGCAACGGCTCAAGCCAGTGACAAGACCGAGGAGGCTGAACCAGAAGAAGCAGCCGCAGTGGAAGATGAGAAAATGGACGCGGCTGAAGAAAGTGCACCGACCGTCGAGCCTGTGAAAGAGGCGACGGTTGCCTCAGCCGACCCGAACGGCTCACAGCAGTTTTCAAAGAGTGAAATTGAGGTTCTAGAGCGTCTGGTTGACCGCCGGGCGGAGTTGGACCGTCGCGGTGAAGAACTGGATATGCGTGATAATCTGCTCAAGGCGACAGAATCTCGCATTGACGAAAAAATCAGTGAATTGAAAGAGATGGAGACAACTCTTAAATCTCTTCTTCAAATGCATGACGAGCAGGAAAAGGCCCAAATGGAGAGCCTGGTCAAGATCTATGAGAAAATGAAGCCCAAAGACGCAGCGCGCATTTTCAACGAGCTTGAAATGGATATCCTCATTGATGTTGCGAGTAGCATCAAGGAATCAAAAATGGCGCCAATTCTTGCGGCGATGAACAGTAAACGGGCGAATATGCTGACCGTTGAACTGGCCACCCGCCGCCAGCTTCCCGGGGAGGAAGAAGGTAAGAGCTAATCCGTCGGCTAAGTACTTTTTATCATTATTGAAATTCGTGAGAATTAGTTCTCCTCTTTACCGCTGATTAACCATTGCCGGGTAAAATTTGCCTATCTTGAAGCGCTAATGATGCGCAGCCGTAAGAATAGGCAGGAAACCGGGTGACTGGAACGGACAATAAAATATCGGTGGAAATCGACATGGGTGAGCCGATGACAGGCCCGGCGATTGAGAAAAACGCCAATGCCGTCGTCTTTGTGTCGCTCTATCTGCTGTTGCTCGCCTTCTTCATTTTCCTGCACTCCGTCTCTGTTCTGCAAGAAGAACGTGTCCGGACAGTTCTTGGCAGTGTGAATATCGCCTTTGCAGGCTTGTCCCGTGATACCCCGGCGGATCGGCAGAAGAAACTTTCCGGCGAAGAACAGGGCACGCAAGACTTTCACGCAAAACTCAAAAATGTATTTGAAACGGCGGTCCCACTTGTTGAATCCCGTTTTACAAAGGGCGGCACGCGGCTTCAATTCTCTGTTCCCGTTCGTCAACTGTTTGGCTATCGCAGTCTGGAGTTGCGCGACACATTTGGCTCTTTTCTCGATGATGTTGCCGCGACATTGATTGCACGTAACAATAACGTTTCGACTGATCTTGAAATTCTTATCGGCTCCGGCGTTGATCTGCCGAAGCTTGCGAATGTTTCCGATGACATCGCCGCGCAGCGGGTCAGCCATCTTTCTCAGGTTTTGATGGAGGCGGGGGTGCCCTCTCGCAATATATCGATTGGTGTGGCCGCAGGGGATGCAGGGCTAATTCATTTCAGCTTTTTTCTGCGGCCGTCGCTTACCTTTCAGTTCCGGCCGGAGGAAGGTGCACCATGACTATTATCGGCCTGAGTTATGAAAAATCACCGACCACCAGCACGGCATGGATGACGTCGCTCGCCGATTTGTTGGCGCTGCTGCTCGCATTTTTCGTGCTGATGTTTTCGATGAGTGAAATCAAGGTCGACCGATGGCAGACCTTGACCGAAACTTTCGGTAACAAGATGAGCGACGTTACTGATCTGGTCACCAAGACAGGCGAAGCTGAAAAAAACATGTCGATGATCAATGAGCCCAAGGCTATTGATCTTGCCTATCTTGAGCATATTCTGAACGGTAAAAAGCAGCAGAGCGAGCTTCTCGCGAATGTTGATATTTTTCGTGCCGACGATCGTCTGATCATTTCTCTTGCCGGCTGGGATTTCTTCAAGCCGGGAACCGAAAAGGAAGGCGGCGAGGTTGTTGAAGTGATCGACATGATCGGTAGTACGCTCCATCACGTTAATAATCAGGTCGAGGTTTATGGGCATACGGATCCGGACCCGATCACTTCTCCGACGGCAAAATATTCGAATAACTGGGCGCTGTCGCTGGCCCGTGCGCTGTCGGTGGCAAATGAGTTGGAACGCTCCGGATATGATTATCCGATCCGGGTTTACGGCATGGCGGATTCCCGCTTTAGTGAACTAATTTTTGTGGACGACAAGGTTAAAAAATATGCTTTGGCGCGACGTGTGGACATCGTTGTGCGTGAAGCTGAGGGTCGAGGGAAGTAAGATTATGAACCGCGTTATCAATCATGGATTTAAGCATCGTCTGGGACAATCATTGTTACTGGCTACGCTGGTTATCGCGTTTCTGATAAGCGATGTGATGGCCGCCGCCCCGGTGACAGTGACGGCGGCAGATAAGGAAAATGTCGGTCGGCTTGTTTTCAACTGGGAGGCCGCGCCGGAATTCACGACAGAACAGGAAGAGGGATATCTTTATATCCGCTTCACGAAGCCTTTTGATACGGATCTTTCTGCAGCCTCTGCTGCGCTTGCGCAGTATGTTGGCAAAGGGGAGATACTGGAAGGAAAGCAGTCGCTTCGTTTTCCGCTCAAAGGTGCTCTGAGCATTGTCACGCGGCAGGAAACCAACGCCATTATTGTCGAACTTAAGAAAACCACCGAGACGGCAAAGAAGAAAACTGAGAGTGGTACCACAGCTGTTCGCCTGAGAAGCGGCGATCATGCAGATTTCAGCCGCCTCGTGTTTGACTGGCCGACAGCAAAAACCGGCTATAGCAGCCGCACAAGCGGAGATAGCTTGATCATTACCTTCGATACACCGGCGAAGATGGACGTAAAAGCGTTTAACCAGGATCCGCTCAATTTTGCAAAATCTATCTCCCTTTCGTATGTGGATGGCAAGACGGAAGTTTCCGTCCAGATCTCTCCCGGTAGCGTCACGTCCAATTTCCGCAATGAGAACAGCATCGTTTTTGATATTAAAAAGGGGAAGGTGACGGCGAAGCCTGCGCCTGAAAAAGTGGCACCTGCGCCTGCGAAAGTTCAAGCTGCGAAAGTCAGCGACCCGGTAAAGCAAGAGCAACCTGTCAAGGCCGCAACGGTGGCAGTAAAACCCACAAACCTTGCACAAGAAGAAAAATCCGCCCAAAAAGCGCCGGTCATAGAATTGCCAGTAGTCAATCTGGAATCGAAAAAGGTAAAAACGGCTCCTGCATCCACGGTGACACCGACGAAAAAGGCTTTGGAAAAAGTCGCGCTTAAAGAAGATACGGCGCAAGAACTACCCGCGCCGAAACCGATTGCCGGCTCTAATGTGGTTCAGCTAAAAACACTGGAGAGCGATGAGGCGCTAAACAATGTCTCTCTGTCCTCTGGCAAGGGATCTGGTTCGGCAATTGTTGCCATCAGCCCGACAATTATTCTTGACCCGGTCGTTAAGGAAGTGGACGTCGCGAAAGCTGACGTGCCAAAAGCGGCGCCTCTTGTCATCAAGGATGTCAAAGAAGAACCTGTTAAGAAGGTAGAAGCGAAGCTGGTTGTCTCGGAGCCACTTGCTGAGCCTGAAGGGCCCGGCCTAAAAGTTAAAATTGCTAATTTGAAGGACGGCTTTCGCCTTATTTTTCCGTGGGATAAGCCATCTGCAATGGCTATGTTTGAAGCCGGTGGTGCGCATTGGGTCGTTTTTGACAAAAAATCCAAGGCGAATTTTGAGAATCTTTCTGGACCATACAAATTCCTTGTTCCCAGTGCTCGCCAGATAGATCATGACGGCGCGACAGTGCTCCGTTTCAATTTCCGTGCTGGATATGCACCCAAGGTTCATAAGGTAAACGAAGAATGGTATGTGGATTTCCAGCTTGATGCGCCGCCGGTGATAACCCATCCGCTCGGTGTCCAGACGCAAGGGATCTCTGCTTCTGAATTTCGGGCCTTTATTCCAGCCGTGAATAATGGCAAAGAAGTCCGTTTCAATATTCCTGACAGTAAAGAGGAGCTTGTGGTGATGCCGCTGCGGGGTTCGGGCTGGGGGATCGCAGCGGAGCAAATTTTTAACAGTATTACCGTCCTGTCTACGGTGCAGGGGATCGCGCTTAATTCTACGGCCGCCGAGATCCGGATTGGTCATGAACAGAACGGACTGGCGGTCACGGCTGTCTCCAATGAATTCGCGGCCCCTCTCGTACCGAAGGAAGTTCCCAAAAAGCCGGGCGAAGAAATCTATCCGACACCGGAAATCGGGAAAGCGCAGTTTGTTCGCCTGAAGGAGTGGCAGCAGGTAAACCCGCTTCTTTTCACGATCAGGAAGCAGGAACTGCAGAACGCAGCGGCCGCGGCGGAGAAAAAGGACAAGCGTGCTGCTAAAATGACGCTTGCAAAATTTTTCATCGCGCATAACCAATTTGCCGAAGCGTCTGGTGTGCTGGCGGAGCTGCTCCGGAGTTATCCAAAAATTGAGAAAGACCGTGAGTACCGGCTTCTGACCGGACTGGCGGATCTTGGGATGCATCGCTATGAGGCGGCGGCGCGTAACTTATATCATGAAGATTTTGAAGGTGATGTAGAGGTGGCTCCCTGGCGCGGAGTGGTTTCGGCAAGCCTCGGGAATTGGAAACGGGCGGCGCAGGAACTCAACTATTCCGCGCCAGCTTTTGATGTGTATGAGAAAGAGCAGCGCGATCATTTTCGCTTGCTTCAGGCGCGCGCGGCACTCGAGAATGTGGATGTAAATAAGGCGAAACAGGCGCTTGATCTGGTGAAGTCGCCCGAGGAGAAAAAACAAAAAGCTGAAAAGGCCTATCTGGAAGGTGTCCTTGCATTGCAACTTAGCGATTTTCCTACGGCGTCGGCGAAATTTACCGAGGCAGTGAAACTCAATTACCGGCCCGTGTCGGAGAAGGCGCGCTTTAACAAGATCAATGTCGATCTGGTGGCCAAGCTGATCACGCCAGAGCAGGCCATTGCTGAATTTGAAAAACTCGATTTTTCATGGCGTGGGGATGCACAAGAGGTTGAGGTGCAGAAACGTCTTGGGGATCTCTATGTGGCAACGGGCCAAATTGGCAACGGGCTTGAAACGTATAAGCGGATTGTCCAGCATTTCCCGAAGTCGCCCTATTCGCGCGATCTGGGCCGCAAGATGAATAACCTGTTTGCGGAGCTGTTCCTGGATGGTGCCGCCGATGAGCTTCCGCCGATCAAGGCGCTTGCGATCTATTATCAGTATCGTGAACTGACGCCCGTCGGAGATCGCGGAGATAAAATGATCCAGATACTGGCGGATCGTCTGACACGGGTAGACCTTCTGGAGCAGGCCGCGCAGTTACTCGAGCATCAGGTCAATTTCCGGCTCAAAGGGCTAGCCAAGGCTCAGGCAGGCACGAAGCTGGCGATTGTTCATCTATGGAACGGCAAACCGCAAGAGGCCATGCGAGTTCTCTATGATACACGTTGGCGCCAGCTGTCGCCCGAGGAGAAGAAAGAGCGTATCCATATTGAAGCACGGGCACAGGCGGGACTACAGAATTATGATGAGGCACTGCAGTTGATCGCGAGTGACGGCAGCATTGAGGCTGACGAACTTCGCGCCGAAATTCACTGGAAATCGCGTAAATGGGCCCGGGCTATCCCGGCAATTGAAAAGCTGATCGGCAATGGCGACAGCAAGGGTGAAGACTCCACTCGGCTTGATCGGCAGCGGGTCATGCAGATGGCCGTTGCCCATAATCTTTCCAACGATAAGAACGGCATCCGAAATTTGCGGCAGAAATACGCCAGCTTGATGGAAGGGACGCCCGATCAGGCCGCCTTTGATCTTATCACGGAGCAGAATGATCCGTCAGAAACAGAATTTCGGGAGCGGGCAACAGTTATCGCCAGAGTTGGCCAGTTGGAATCTTTTATGGCGGGCTATCGCGAAAAGCTTGAAAATGGTGAATTCTGGGCCGCGTTTTAGCCAGTTTCCTTCAGGATATCACAGTAGAGTGCCGGGTCGACATTGCCGCCGGAAGCGATTGCCACAACCGTCTTGCCCTGAATATCGATTTTCCCTTCAAGAAACGCAGCGAGGGCAACTGCGCCCCCCGGTTCAATAACGCATTTGAAATAATGAAAGGCCGTGCGCATGGCCGCGCGGGTCTCATCGTCCGTCACTACCAAGCCGCCCGAGAGAGTACGTTTGTTAATCCCGAAGGTGATGTCGCCGGGCATAGGTGTCACGATGGCATCGCAAATACTATGGTTGCCCGCGTCATTCTGAACGCGCTTCCCCGCAGAAAGAGAGCGGCTGGTATCGTCGAAGTTTTCCGGTTCTGCTGCGTAGATGTTGGTTCTGGGGCTGAGTTCCCGAAGGGCGAGGGAAGTGCCCGCAATTAACCCGCCGCCGCCCGCCGGTGCCGCGCAGATATCAGCCTGAGTATTCTGCTCTTTCAATTGCTCGGCAATTTCAACTCCCGTGGTGCCTTGCCCGGAAATGACAAAGTAATTATCATAGGGCTTGATGAGAGTTAGGTTGTTGTCTTTAGCAATTTTTTCGCCAATTTCCTCACGTGACTGATGATACCGGTCATAGGTGATAACCTTCGCGCCATAGCCGCGGGTATTGTTTAGCTTGATGGTGGGCGAGTCTTCAGGCATCAGGATGGTTGCGGGGATATTCAGCATCTTTGCCGACAAGGCAACGCCTTGCGCATGATTGCCGCTTGAATAGGCGATAACTCCGGCTAACTTCTGCGCCGAGGAGAGGCGGCTCAATGTGTTGTAGGCCCCCGGAACTTAAAGGAGCCTGTATGCTGCAATGTTTCGCATTTGAGAAACAACCGTGCGCCCAGTCGCTCGTTAAGCGCCTTTGATTCAGAAGTGGTGTTCGCACGACGATTCCGCGCAGATGCTCGGCTGCATCCCGGACGGACTGATAGGACGGGGTTTTATCGAATTCGAGCAATGAACTCATCCAGTTTTGCGAGGGCTTCCGGTTCGTTCAGGAGCGGCACATGTCCCCGGTTTTCAAGGGTCACCGCTTCCATGTCAGGATTTTCTGCCTTCATGCGCGCAAAAACTTCTGCGCTTAACACATCCGAAAGCGCCCCGCGGATTGCGAGGACAGGCAAATCACCAAGTTCCTTGAAGAACGGCCAGAGATCGACCTGTTCATCGGAGTTGAGTTGTTCAGCCAGCGCTTTGGCTAGGCTCAGGTCATAGTTGAAGCGATAGTTCTTTGCCGTCTCATCATAGATGAAGGTCGTCTTCGACTGGCCCAACCAATCACTGTCCGAGATGTCCGGAAGAGCGCCGCCATAGATTCTTTTCTGTTCGGCCGCGGCCTCTTCTAGGGAAGCAAATCGCACATCTTTTCCAACATAATCAAGGATACGGCGGCTGCCAGCTTTATCGACTTCCGGTCCGACGTCGTTCAGGATGGCGCCCGCGATGAAATTTTTGGCGAGGCCTGCCATGGCGATGGTCAGCAAACCGCCGAGGGATGTTCCGACAAACAGTGCCTTCTCAATGCCTTTTGCTGTCAGGAAGGCAAAGATATCGCCAAGATATATTTGCGGATTATAGTTTTTATAGTCCGTGTCATAGGCGGACTTGCCACGCCCGCGATAGTCGAGGGTATAGACTTTCCGCGTCTTGGAATACCGCTCTGCGAAGTCGTGAAAATCGAGGGATGACCGGGTCAGGCCGGACAGGCAAATAAGCGGGCAAGCGCTCTCGTCTGATCCGTATTCCCTGTAATATAATTTCAGGCCGTCCTGTGACGGGTAGTAGTTTTCACTGAATGCCATAGGTAAAAGATATCCTGTCTATCAATTGGCACCGACAATGGCCGGGAGTTCATCAAGTGTTTTTATCTGGCCATCCGGCGTTCCGGGAAGCCGCTCAGCCGCCTGACCGAACCGGTTACACCAGACAACATTAAATCCGAAGGCTTTTGCGCCATAAGCGTCCCAGCCGTTGGACGACTGGAAGGAAATTTCTGCGGAAGTCAAGTCAAGCCGATCAACCGCCATTTGATAGGTGGCCGGATCGGGTTTGTATATCCCGACATCCTCGATCGAGTAAATTCCGTCAAGAAGTGGGGTAATGCCCGCATTATCTGCGGCAGCGGCAAGCATCTTGGGTGTGCCATTCGACAGGATCGCACATTTGATTCCGGCGGATTTCAATTGCTCCAATGTCGGTTTCACCTCTGGATAAGCGGAGAGGGTGAGATAGAGGTTCATCAGCCGCTCCCGCAGTTCCGGGTCTTCCATGCCGACGCTGGCCAACGCGAAATCGAGAGCCTCTCCCGTAACCTGCCAGAAATCCGCATGACGCTTCTGTAAACTGCGCAGCCAGGTATATTGAAGCTGCTTCAATCGCCAGATATCGGCAATCTCCAGCCATTTATCACCAAGAGTTGCCTGTTCCGCGCGGGCGGCTGCATTGACATCAAATAGCGTGCCGTAAGCATCGAAAACGCAAGCCCTGATATTTTTAAGGTGAAGGGATGCCATGGGTCATTCTTCCTCAATTGCGCGCCTCGGCCAATGTTGGCGATGTAGGGCGTCAATGCAAGTAAAGAATTTCTGTGGTGCTAGTGAGTCGCCATGCCCCGGTTGATGTCATAGCTAATTTTTAGGACGCTGCCGTCCTCCTCGGCTAATCGCTCACGATAGACCTGAAGATTTTCTATCACTCGCTGGACATAGTTCCGGGTCTCGGAAAAGGGAATAAGTTCAATCCAGTCAACCATGTCGATATCGCCGGAACGTGGATCGCCCCATTGTTTCAACCATCGGCTGACATTTGCCGGCCCGGCGTTATAGGAGGCAATCGCCAGCACGTAGGAGCCATTAAATTTCTCGATCAGGCTAGCGAGATAGGCGCTGCCGAGCATCGCATTATAGGAAGGGTCCGCCGTGAGAAGGGGCTTTGAATAGTTGACATTCAGCTTGCGCGAAACCTGTTTGGCGGTGCCGGGCATTAGTTGCATCAACCCGCGCGCACCCGCCCATGAAACGGCGTCGCTGGCAAAGGCACTTTCCTGCCGCGTAATGGCCAGCATCAGCGCAGGCTCAATCGGCGGATTTTGAATGGCGAGCGACGGGGTCGGCCAGTTGATTTCCGTAAGCTCCGTGCCTAATTGAGAGGCGCGCTTGGCAATCGCAATGGCATAATCCGGGCGACCGATGGCGGTCGCGAGGTCGGCCACGGCGATATATTCTGATTCGTTTTGCGCTTTCTCTGTCATCGCCAGCAGGAACGGCTTTGTCCATTTTGCCGCGCCGATTTCAGCGAGATGACGGACGATCAGGATTTGCTCGTCTTTGCTGCCCTCATTGCTGATCAGTTTTCTGGCGGAAGCGATCCGCGGAATGGCCGGTAGTTTTTTTGTCCCAATTCATGCAGGGCCATCTGACCGTAATAGGTCGTGTAATATTGCGCGGCGACTTTGTACCAATATTCGGCCATGACTTTTTCGCCGAGATTTTCCTTCGCTCGGCCGATCCAATAGGCACCACGGGACCGGCTGATGGGATAGCTCACATTCTCGTAAAGCCGGGTGAAATGTAGCAGCGCCTGTTCCCCGTCATTGAGAAAACGAAGCATAATCCAGCCGGATAGCCACTCTGCCGCGGCAAAGTCTGCGCCGTCGGTGAGGCCATGCTGACTCGCAAGATTGTAGGCCTCTGTAATATGACCCTTGGAGAGCAGCTTGCGCGCATGGAGATGGCGTTCGGGCCACCAGATATCTGCACGGGGGGCGGTATCGTCGATCTCAAGTAGCAACTCGCGGGATTCATCATCAAGGGCTTTGCGCCGCCGCCATTTCGCGCGCTCAAAAATCAGGCCCGGATCATTCTGAAGGTCGGCAGGAACGGCACGGATGGCCTGGTCCACATTCCATGAGTTCCGGATCAGGCGTATGCGGGCAGTTCCCAGTTTTTTCGCATCCTCGCTGAGGAGAGGAAAGAGGCGAACGGCGGCGTCCGTCTCCCGCTCCCACAAGAGATGATCAAGGCGTTTTTCATGATCCGAGGTTGTGAGGAGACCGTTATATTTTTTAAGAATTTCACTTTCAGTTTGCTTGGAAAATTCACCAAGGAGCCAGGCTTTACGGATCCAGTTTGTTCCGTCAGCTTGCTTGCCAATGCTTATCAGGGCATCGCCGTAGCGGTACATGCCAATACCAGTCACCGGTTCATAATGTGCGAACCATTTCAGGATACGTGCCCGACTTACCGTCTCATCCAGAGCCTGTTCTGCGCGACGGCGCAGGGTGCGCTGGCCGGGCCAGTCTGGATGATCGTCAATAAAGCGGGAGATCTGATCAAAACTGGCGTGGTTGCGGTAGGCCCTGAAATAGCGCCATTCGATGACTTCTGCAGGTAATTTGTATGTTGCGCGCCGGGCGATTTCGAGCGCGCTGTTCCATTGTCTGTTATCGGCGGCGGCAAAGGCTTCCTTGTAAATTTTTAGATCTCGCGCGCTCAACAGTCCGGTTGTGAGTGGGTGTGGGGGCAGCTCAATACCAATCGGGCGTTTGAGCGGGATCGGTGGCAAGTCGGTCATGAGAAGCGCCACAGGCCCGATTTCAGGCTTGGATCGGGGCAGGGGAACGAATTCGCCCTCTGGCAAAGTACCAACAGGGAGAGAGCCGTTCGTCGTTACGTGAGGAGTAGAGGGGATGCCGCCCAGCGTCGCCTTGCCTGCGGCAATCACAGGCAGCGGGATAAGCATTGTACTGGTCATCAGCGCCACAAGGGCGAACTTTTTCGCATTACCCAAACCGATCATTTAAACGACGATGTAAAAGCAACTCCTCAATCTGTAACGGCAATAAAGACATATTAGCAGATTTTCGAATAATTTGACTAATTATGCAGGCTTTTGTTTGCCATTTCGTAAACATGATCAGATAAATCCGGTAATTTCAGGATTTTCTCAAGTTCTGCCATCATCAGGCTTTGCCGATCCTTATCGTAACGCCGCCATTGGCCCAATGGCGCGACAAGTCGCGCTGCAATTTGCGGATTTGTTTTATTCAGTGCCGTAATGACACCGGAGAGAATCCGGTACCCTTCGCCAGATCTCTCATGGAAATAAACAGGATTACCCGATGCAAACGCTCCGATCAGGGAGCGTAGACGGTTCGGATTGCGCAAGGTAAAGGCCGGATGCTCCATCAAAGCCTTGATATCGTCAATTGTGCTATCCCGCACGGCCATCGCCTGCAATGTGAACCATTTATCGACGATAAGGGCATCTTTTTGCCATTTCTGGTAATAATCCGCAAACATTGCATCACGAACCGGATTGGTAATGTCCTTAAGACCAGCAAGTGCCGCAACGCTGTCGGTCATATTGGCGCTGTTGCGGTACTGGGTGTCGGCGAGGGTGATATATTCTTCCTTTCCTGTAGCAATCAAGTAGCTGAGCGCCGTATTTTTGAGTTTCCTGCAGCTGCTTTCAGGTTGGTTGGCAGGTATCGGGGCAGTTGCGCACTCATTGTACAGTTTGCGCCAATCATCCTCGAAGGTAAGGCCGATTTGCTGTCTTGCGGCCTCGCGGATCTTATGAATAGCATCCACATCGACGATCGGCATTTTCTGTGCGATGTCCTGCTCCCCCGGCAAGGTGAGGGCTGAGGCGGTAAAGGCGCGATCGAGGCTCTTGTCAGCTAGAATTTCCGCATAGGCATTTACGTATGCCGCGGGCAGCGTTCCGCCGTCACCATCAGCATCGATCTCTTTGAGGATAATATTGCTGGCGAGTCGCTGCCCGGCGTCCCAGCGATTAAACAGGTCTTCATCTTTTGCAAAGAAGAAGGCGAGGGCGTCGTCGCTCATATCCTGACGGATTATAACGGGTGCGGAAAATCCCCTGAACAGGGACGCTTGCGGCTTGCTCGTGAGTCCAGGAAAAACAAAGCTCTGGCGTGTCTTGGTGAAGTCAAAAACACCTTCCGTCTTGCCCTTGCTGGGGCCATCGGTAAAGGGAATTGGCTTGCCATCTTCATCTAGAAGGCCCAATTCAAGGGGGATATGCAGGGGTTCAAAATCTTCCCCGGCTATAGCGTTTTTCTGTTCAAGCGTCAGCTTGTATTGACCAGTATTTGCATCGAATTGTTCGTCCACGCTGATTTCCGGCGTGCCTGGCGTAACGTACCAGCGGCGGAACTGTGTGAGGTCAACGCCAGAACCGTCTTCAAGTGCGGAGACGAATTCCTCGGTCGTCACCGCCTGTCCGTCATGTCGTTCGAAATATAGATCCATACCTTTGCGGAATTTTTCTTCGCCCAGGATTGTGTGGATCATGCGGATGACTTCCGCGCCCTTTTCATAGACTGTGGCGGTATAGAAGTTATTGATCTCCACATAGCTTTGCGGCTGTATGGGATGGGCGAGGGGGCCACCATCCTCTGGGAACTGTGCTGCGCGCAGGCGCTGGACATCGCTGATACGCTGAACCGACGCGGAATTCATATCGGCGGAGAACTGTTGATCGCGGAAGACGGTGAGCCCTTCCTTCAGAGTGAGCTGGAACCAATCCCGGCAGGTAATGCGATTGCCGGTCCAGTTGTGGAAATACTCATGGGCTATGACGCTCTCAATACCGTCGAAATCAGCGTCTGTTGCCGTCTCGGGCGAGGCCAGTACATATTTTGAGTTGAAGACGTTGAGGCCCTTGTTCTCCATCGCGCCCATGTTGAAATCGCTGACGGCAACAATCATGAAGATATCGAGATCATACTCGCGGCCGTATTTCTCCTCATCCCACTTCATGGATTTTTTTAATGAGGTCATGGCGTGGCCGCATTTATCCTCATTGCCCTTTTCGACGAATATCTGCAGTTTGACGTCACGGCCCGAAAGGGTTGTGAAATTATCCTCCACAACCGCAAGATCGCCCGCAACCAGCGCGAAGAGATAGGCGGGTTTCGGATGCGGATCGTCCCAGGTGACGCTCTTGCGTCCGTCGGACAGCGTTTTCTCGTTTGTCAGATTACCGTTGGAGAGCATGACGGGGTATTTGTCCCCATCCCCGATGATGGTGGTGGAAAAGACAGCCATAACATCCGGCCGGTCAAGGAAATAAGTAATCCGGCGGAAACCTTCTGCCTCGCACTGGGTGCAGAAATTTCCGCTGGATTTGTAAAGCCCCTCCAACGCGGTATTTTCCTGCGGCTTGATCCGGTTGACGATTTCAAGTGTGAAATCGGTAGTTACTGGTGCAATCGGGAGGTGAAGCCATTCCTCGGTTACGCTGTATTCGTCTGGCGTCAGCATATGCCCGTCCATTTTGACGGATTGCAGGACCAGATGCTCCCCATTCAGACTGAGTTTCGTGGCGTCCTTGTCATTGCGCTGAAGCGCCAGTCGCGAGGTTATGACAGTATCATCCTCCCCTAGCTCGACGGTCAAATCGACGGTCTTGATCAGGAAGTCCGGCTCCTTGTAATCTTTAAGATAGATTGTGGCGGGCTTAGAGGCAGGTTTGGACAAGGGGAACACCTTCTACAGAAATAAAGACAATGAATTTAAGATAACCCCCTTATCACTTTGATCAAGAGCCGATGATGAAGCAATGTTGCGATAAATCGTCAAAATGCGAATACGAGCGTACCGGAAGTGCAGTTACTGCTTGCCTTAGGGGGCATCATGCCTATAAATCAGGCGGTTCGCCGCGATAATGAAAGGAATGCCCGAATGGTACGGGCGCAATGATATGCGAGGCGAATACAACTACTGAAACTTACTTAAGGATTATTGTCATGTTTAGAGGATCGATTACAGCGCTTGTCACTCCCTTTGATGGAGAGCGTCTGGACGAAAAATCGTTTCAAGACCTCTGTGACTGGCAAATAAAATCCGGAACCAAGGCGCTTGTGCCTGTCGGCACCACAGGGGATCCCCGACGTTGAGCCACCCTGAGCATGATCGCGTGGTGGAACTTTGTGTTGAGGTCGCGAAAGGCCGTGTGCCGGTGATGGCTGGGGCAGGCTCCAACAATACGCTGGAAGCGATCCGCCTGACGAAGCATGCCAAAGCCGCCGGCGCCGATGCCGCGTTGATCGCCATGCCCTATTACAATAAGCCGACGCAGGAAGGCATGTATGCCCATTACAAGGCCATCAATGATGCAGTCGATATCCCGATTTACATTTACAATATTCCAGGACGGTCGATCGTTGACATGACGCCGGAGACCATGGGGCGCCTGGCAAAACTTAAAAATATCGTCGGGGTCAAGGATGCAACCGGTGACGTTTCGCGTGTCTCTTTGCAACGGTTGCACTGCGGGACGGAGTTTAATCAGCTCTCTGGTGAAGACGGCTCGGCCATCGGGTTTAACGCCCACGGCGGGAATGGTTGTATCTCGGTGTCTGCGAATGTTGCGCCGGAGTTGGCGTCCCAGATGCAGGAAGCGAGTCTTGCAGGTGATAATGCGAAAGCGATAGAGCTGCAGGATCGCTTGATGCCTTTGCATCGGGCCCTGTTCCTTGAATCAAGCCCGGCACCCACCAAATATGCGTTGTCACTGCTTGGGAAGTGCAAACCGGATGTTCGTATGCCGATCATCCCGGTGGTGAAAGATGAAACCAAGCGGGAAATTGAGGCAGCGATGCGCCATGCGGGCATCCTGAACTAACAAAGGCAGATATAGCTATGGGCCGCACGATCGCGGAAAACCGGAAGGCCCGCTACAACTACTTCATTCATGAAGAGTTCGAGGCGGGCATGATCCTGCTCGGGACGGAGGTGAAGAGCCTCCGCGCCGGGCGGGCAAACATTCAGGATGCCTATGCATCTTTTGAAAATGATGGCCTGTATCTGATTAATGCGCATATTTCTGAATATGGCCATGGCAACCGTAATAATCACGATCCGCTTCGGCCGCGCCAGCTTTTGATGCATAAAAAAGAAATAAGGAAGATTTCGGGCCAGATTCAAAAGGCGGGTAAGACGCTTGTGCCGTTGTCGATGTATTTCAATGATCGCGGCATTGCAAAGGTGAAAGTCGGTCTTGCGTCGGGCAAGAAGCAGCATGACAAGCGTGCGACGGAGCGTGATCGCGACTGGGGACGCGAAAAACAGCGGTTGCTGAAAAGCAGCGTTTGACTCTTTTAGGCTGTTGCCTCCGCCGGGAGCGGGCTCACGAATTCAAGCCCAAGAAAATTGTCTTGCACCCAGACTACCCGGCTTTTTAACCCGTCGGAAAAGGCGCGGGAAGATTGCAGGACCAGCTCTGTGCCTTTGGGCACATTCCCCTGATACCAGACTTTCGCGCCGGAACGACTATAATCCACGAGGCTGACGTTCATCTTTGTCTCGTTGGTTATTATATGCCCCGGCCAGTCTATTTTTGTGCGTGCGTGCCGCCGCTTGTTGGCTGTGGGGCCCATTTGTTCCCGATAAACCGGCATATCGCTGTCGGACAGGCTTGCCAGTTGTCGGGGGCTGTATTTCTTGTCGAGCTCCCGCCGTTTTAGCACGGATTCATGGAGTTTTTCCGGTTCGTATCCAGGCGGGAAATCTTTTCCAGACAACCCGATAGGTCGATTGAACATCTTCTTGAAGGGGACGCGAACACCAAAGACCTTCCGTCGGTACATGGCAATATTTCCCAAAATATCAGGCGCACTCATCTCTTCCAGCTTTTCAAGATCAATATGAAGGCCCTGTTCGGCAGCCCGGTCCAGCATCCAGCGCAGTGCGATATCCGACAGGCGGCTGTCACGGCGGCCACCAACAATATTTTCATGAGAGCCGGGGAACCAGACTTGCTCAACGGCGGTTGTTGCCCGCGAATGGATCCCGGTCCAGAGGCCTGGCTTGAACCGGCTACGCCGTTCATCAAGCGCGAGGGCCTGGAATGCGCTATCCACATTGGCGTTGATCTTGTGATCGTGAAAGGTCATCCAGCTTTGCGATATACCGTGCAGACCGGGCAAGGGTAGACCGTGGCTGCCAACTGTATCCCAACAGCCAAGAAAGCGGATCCGTGCCGGCTGAGAAGGGAGATGCTCGGCAAGAGATTTGGCCCCCGGGGACGCAAGGGCCTCCACCGGGATTTGGCTGTACTCATACGCCTCCGGCAGGAGGTCGAGTTTCTCGGGTGGCAATATGCCAACTTTTTCCAGCAGGTCTGTCAGCCGTCGGATGTTGCAGGCACCAAGACCGGCACCGAAAAGATAAATCTCGTCCTCCTCACCGCGATAATTATGTGAGAGGAAGGTGTAGCTATTGAATATTTCCGCCTTCATGCCAAGGCCAAACGTGCGCTGCATCAGTCTTTTGAATGCGCCGGGCTTTGCCTCCAGGTCATGGAGATAGCGTATTTGCTCATCTCCACTCTCATGGGTCTCTGCGATTGAGTGGAAAGCAAGGGTGGCGTTGCCGGGAACGCGTCGGTTCTTGCTCCTGAATTGCGGGGCAATCCAGCTGCCGTCACTCAAGACCACAAGTTTTCGAGCCATACGCTTACCTTTTATTGGCAGACAATTATAGTATAACGAGTGTCACGGGCGGCTTGATAGCTATTGCTCATAACAAAATCATACATTTACTGGTTAGATAGCGGCACTCCCTGCCCAAAGTGCCGACTATATTGTAAACGTATTCTGGTGCTTCGTTCCACGAAAAAATGCGTTATTTGCGATGATGACTGGCAGGAAAGTGCCGTAACAGGTGTGAGGGAAATTTCTGTAAAAGTCGCTGAAGAGTTGAAAAAAATCTCAGTAGTGGATTGATTGCATTGAGGGAGTCGCCGGTCAGGCGATTTCCTCGGCGTCTTCATAGGGTTCAAAATCGCCCGGATACTCTTCATAGTCGCGGTCGGGTTTCTGCCCGGCGGCGCGGCCGACTTTTTTCTCCAAGTCTTTCAACTCAATAAAGAAATCCGCCTGCCGACGGAGTTCATCGGCGATCATTGGCGGCTGTGACTTGACCGTGCTGACGACGGTAACACGAACGCCTTGACGCTGGATTGATTCAACCAGACGCCGGAAATCGCCATCACCAGAGAAGAGCACCGCATGGTCGATATGCTTCGCCAGTTCCATCATGTCGATGGCCAGCTCGATATCCATATTGCCTTTGTATTTGCGTCGACCTGTCGAATCCGTGAACTCCTTCGTCGGTTTGGTGACCATGGTATAACCGTTATAGTCGAGCCAATCGACGAGGGGACGAATGGGAGAATATTCCTGATCTTCAATCAGCGCGGTATAGTACAAAGCACGGACCAGACGACCTTGAGTGGCGAATTCGCCGAGTAATCTTTTATAATCGATGTCAAAACCGAGTGCACGGGCTGCCGCATACAAGTTGGAACCATCGATGAAAAGAGCTATTCGCTCTTCAGAATAAAAAGGCATTACCAGATCCGCATTTAGTATTATAAATTATTCTTTGGGTGTTCGCTTTCGCTCCCTAATCTTTCATCAATAGCAAAATTATTTGAAATTCTCTAGATAAGAATTTCATGTCTTCGTGGTGATTGTGATGAAATAATGCGAAAACCAAGGTGTTTTCATGGTTTTTGAGGAAAATTTTCAGTGATATTGATTGGTTTAGGGGCAAATATGCCACATCCGGACTATGGCGATCCGCTAAATACGCTGACCGAGGTGGTGTGCCGACTTCGCAAAATCCTTTGTGTTACGCATCAGTCCAGCTGGTATCGCTCTGCCCCCGTTCCGATGTCTGATCAACCGTGGTTTGTGAATGCCGTGCTCGCCATTGAGACAGAAATGTCCGAAAATGAGCTGTTACAAACTCTGCACAAAACAGAGCGTGATTTTGGCCGCATTCGCCGCGACCGGTGGGAGGCGAGGGTGCTCGACCTCGATCTCCTTGCCTATCATGACAGAGTGACAGAAAATCAGGTTCAGAAGGTCGGTCCCGTTCTGCCGCATCCCTATATGCAGGAGCGGGCATTTGTTCTTGCGCCGATCGATGAAATTGCCCCTAAATGGCGGCATCCGGTGAGTGGTTTTCTGGCTTCGGAATTGCTTGAAAGGCTCCCCTCTGGGCAGGCGTTTGACGTCATTGGCGTGGAGGATAAATCTCGCTGATGCGAAAAAGCGACTAAATGGCCTGAAAGTGGCATATTCTGGCGACTTTTTATGTCAGTTTAACTTGCTATCCGCGACGCAAACGCATATGTAATAAACAAATCACAGACAATTGGAGTTACTGTAAATGGCACGCGTCACTGTTGAAGATTGCGTTGAAAGAGTTCCGAACCGTTTTGAGATCGTTCTGCTGGCGGCCCGTCGGGCACGGGAAATCGCTGCGGGCTCGATGCTGACCGTTGATCGGGACAATGACAAGAACCCTGTCGTTTCCCTTCGTGAAATCGGGGATGGCACGATTGATCTGGACGAATTGAAAGAAAATCTTGTGCATTCGCTGCAACGCCGCGTTGAGGTTGATGAGCCCGAAGAAGACAACATGGCCGCTTTGATGAGCGCCAGTAACGAATGGGCCGGTGTTATTCAGGAAAACACTGCCGTTGATACATTTTCAGCCGATGAAGTTGGGGCAACGGACGGGGACGCGCCGGCAGCAGAAACGAATGCCGATGAACCCCAAGCTGAGAACTGATTACAACACAGGTAAAACCCGGCATTTACAACTCGCATATGAGACGGAAATGCCGGGATCGGCGAGTTTGAGTATCAAAGCAGATTGCACTGGATTTTTCAGTATTATTTGTCAGCAGGAGGGGAGCGGCAGTTGCCGATCCTGTAATCGCTGATGCTTCGTCAGGTTGAACTTGTTGATCGCGTTTTAAGTTATGATCCGCAAGCCGATGAGGATCTTCTCAATCGGGCATATATTTTCACTATCAAAACCCATGGGAGCCAGGTGCGAGCCTCGGGCGATCCCTACTTTTCCCATCCCATTGAAGTTGCCGGTATTCTGACCGAGTTGAAGCTTGATACCGCCACCATCGTGACAGCCCTTTTGCATGACACGATTGAGGATACAGTTGCTACGAAAGAGCAGATCGAGGAGATGTTTGGCAGCGAGATTGCCGGTCTCGTCGACGGAGTGACCAAGCTCTCCCAAATCGAACTGCAGTCGGATCAGACCAAGCAGGGAGAGAATTTCCGTAAGCTACTTCTGGCGATGTCTAACGATATCCGCGTGCTTTTGGTTAAGCTGGCGGACCGGCTGCATAACATGCGGACCCTGCATTTCATTAAAAATCCGGAGAAGCGCAAGCGTATTGCCACCGAGACGATGGAGATTTATGCCCCACTCGCAGAGCGGATTGGTATGCAAGGCTTTCGGGATGATCTGGAAGATCTCGCCTTTATTGAACTCAATAGCGAGGCGCGGAATTCGATTAAGCGACGGCTCGAATATCTGCGCGCGGAAGGTGAAGATCTGGTCGAGCGGATCGTCGATACTCTGGAACAGGACGTCAAGTCGGAGGGGGTCGAAGCTGAAATCTACGGCCGGGAAAAACGGTTTTACTCGATCTGGCGCAAGATGGAGAAAAACAATGTCTCCTTCGAGCAGTTGGCCGATATCATCGCCTTTCGCGTCGTCGTGGAAACGGTAGAAGATTGTTATCATGTGCTTGGCATCTTGCATGCTAAATATTCCATGGTCCCGGGTCGCTTCAAGGACTACATCTCCATCCCGAAGCGCAATAACTACCGTTCCCTCCATACGACAGTTATTGGGCCGGAAAAACAGCGTATCGAGATACAGATCCGTACAAGAGAAATGCATGAGACGAACGAGTATGGCGTTGCAGCGCATTGGCAATACAAGGAAAACCTCCAGAATGTGAAGGAAGGCAAGCAGTATCGCTGGCTTCGCGAATTGCTGGAAATTCTGGAAAATACGGTCGATCCGGACGAGTTTCTGGAGCATACCAAACTCAGCATGTTTCAGGATCAGGTGTTCTGCTTCACCCCTAAGGGCGACCTGATTTCCTTGCCTTCAGGCAGCAGCCCCGTCGATTTTGCCTATGCGGTTCATACAGATGTTGGCAACACTTGCGTCGGTGCCAAGATCAACAGCCGTCAGGTGCCGCTCAGGACGCCACTCAGAAACGGCGACCAGGTCGAAATACTGCGATCCAAAAACCAGACGCCGTCGCCAACATGGGAAAGCTTTGTTGTCAGTGGTAAGGCACGATCAGCCATTCGTCGGTTCACCCGGATGAAGCAGCGCGGCCAGTATATCGAGCTTGGTAAGGCTATTGCGGAAAAGGCTTTTCGCGTTGAAGGAAAACGATTTGCGGAGAAGGCATTGCAGACCGCTGTTAAAGTATGGAATCAGGAAAGTACAGCCGATGTCTATTCCATGCTGGGCGACGGATCTCGCACCGGCAGGCAGTTAATTGATGTCATCTTTCCCGGGGAGGTCCGTAAGCCCGAGGAAGACAATGTCGTTCCGCTCACACAGAGGAAATCCAAATCAGCCACGAAGAATAAGTCACATTCGATTCCCATTCGCGGTCTGATCCCCGGCATGGCCATGCATCTTGCGGGGTGTTGCCATCCGCTCCCCGGTGACCGCATCGTTGGGATCGTGAGTACGGGGCGCGGGGTGACGATCCATACCATCGATTGCGATACGCTCGAACAGTTCGTCGAGGTGCCGGAGCGCTGGCTCGACGTCAGTTGGGATGAAGAAAATCAACAAGCCGCACTTCCCGTTGGGCGCATTTCGATTATTATGGCGAACGAGCCCGGTGCACTTTCCGGGGTTACATCGACGATTGCGTCTAATAACGGCAACATAAACAATTTATCTATCGTCAATCGTAGTCAGGATTTTTTTGAAATGCTGATCGATATTCAGGTCAAGGATGTTCGTCATCTGACCAATATAATCGCGGCACTGCGGGCTGATCCGGTGATCAGCTCCGTGGAAAGATCAGCTGGTTAGTATAACCAGGCCTAAAAAGAAGAGGGAAGTATGAAAGAGGAAGAAATCCTGTCCCATTTCAGGGAAACGAATGCCTTGCTGGAAGGACATTTCCTGTTGAGCTCGGGCTTGCATTCTGATCGTTACCTGCAATGCGCTAAGGTGTTGATGTATCCGGATCGCGCTGAGGCGCTCTGCCGGGCGCTGGCGGATAAGGTCGATGAGGCCCTTGGCGAGAAGGCCGCCGATATCGTTGTGGCGCCTGCCATGGGCGGCATAATCGTCGGATATGAACTGGCACGGCAACTCGGCGTTCCCGGCATTTTCACTGAACGGGAAAATGGAGTTTTTACGTTGCGCCGCGGATTTCATCTTGAGCCGGGTGCACGGGTCATCATGTCGGAGGATATTGTCACTACAGGTAAATCCAGCCGCGAATGTATTGAGGCAATTCGCGTGGCGGGCGGGGAAGTGGTTGGCGCGACTTGCCTGATAGATCGTTCCAACGGAAGTGCCGATGTGGGCGTTCCGCTGATTTCATTGGTGAAAATGGACGTAAAAACCTATGAGGCTGATGAATTGCCGCCGGAGCTTGCCGCGACACCAGCCGTAAAACCGGGTAGCCGCAACCTCAAGTAAGTCGAGAGTGAGTGCCGTTTGAATGTTTCTCCGTCGCCAAAAGCCAACAATACTAAAAAAACTGACTGATTTTGTTTGGCCGGCGATCGGATTTCGACGCTCGTCAAAATATGTAGGCTACCGACTTGTTCGTCTCAATGGCTCTCCCTATAGCTTGGCGGCGGGCTTTGCCTTCGGGGCGGCAGTTTCCTTTACTCCCTTTGTAGGATTGCATTTTGTGCTGAGTGCGCTTCTTGCGTGGATATTCCGGGCCAGCATTTTGGCCTCCGCTCTCGGAACAGCAGTTGGCAATCCATGGACCTTCCCATTTATTTGGACAATGCTGTATCAGACGGGGCGCTGGGTTTTAGGGGACGCGCCGGGGAATGCGGAGCTTTCCGATGCCAGCTTCAAAGCATTTTTTGATGGCGTTCTTGCGGGTCATTGGGCCCATGTTTCGCATGTCTTCTATGAAGTTATTCACCCGATGCTGGTTTCTTTCCTTCCAATATCCATATTAGTCTGGATAATATTTTTCTATCCATTGCAGGCATTGATCCGTAGATTTCAGGAAAAACGGGCGCAACTAATTTTGAAGGCACGCGCCCGAAAGGCGAACAAACAGATTGCGCGCGGGAAGAAGCTGGGAGTAACAGAGAAATGAAAAAATTAAGATTAGGCGTAAATATCGATCATGTGGCAACCATCCGCAATGCGCGTGGCGGGGTTCATCCCGACCCGTTGCGGGCAGCCCGTATTGCGGAGGCCGCAGGTGCGGACGGAATTACCGCGCATTTGCGCGAAGATCGTCGCCATATCAGCGATGGTGATATAACCCGCCTTGCAAAAGAACTGACGATCCCGCTCAATTTTGAAATGGCCGCGACTGAAGAGATGCTGAAAATCGCACTCAGTCATAAGCCACATGCAAGCTGTTTGGTGCCGGAAAAGCGCGAAGAACGAACAACTGAAGGCGGCCTGGATGTTGCGGGTGGGCATAATACGCTTCAATATTATGTCGAGAGCCTCAAGGGATCGGATATACGCGTTTCCCTCTTTATTGAAGCGGACCCACGACAGATTGGAGCCGCGAAAAAGATCGGCGCGGACATTGTTGAAATTCATACAGGGGCATATTGCGACGCAGAAGACCCGGCGCAGCGGCAGGCCGAGTTTGAACGCATTCAGAAGGCGGCAGCTCTTGCGGAGGAGTATGGGCTGGAATGCCATGCCGGTCACGGCCTGACCTATGGCACTGTTAGCCCCATCGCCGCGATCCCGACAATTGTCGAGTTGAATATCGGACATTTCCTTATTGGCGAGGCGATTTTTTCCGGTCTGGAACCAGCCATGTTAAAGATGCGCAAACTGATGGACGATGCCCGTCAGGCCGTAGCCTAGGGCGGAGTAGGGGATATGTCCCGGATTATCGGCATTGGCAATGATATCATCGATATTCGGCGCATAGAAAAAACGCTGGACCGGTTCGGGGAGCGCTTTATCAATCGCATCTATACCGAGGTGGAGATCAAAAAGTCTGAACGGCGGCTTAATCGAGCGGAATCATATGCGAAAAGATACGCCGCGAAGGAGGCCTGCTCAAAGGCGCTTGGTACGGGATTTCGTCGTGGTGTGTTCTGGAAAGACATGGGGGTCGTGAACCTGCCCTCTGGGAAGCCGACAATTGCGCTCACCGGCGGTGCGCTTGCGCAGCTCATGCGGATTACACCGGCGGGGATGCGAACGGAAATTCATTTGACGATCACCGATGAGCCGCCGCAGGCGCAGGCCATTGTCCTGATTACGGCGATACCGGAAGAGGAATAGGGATAAACACGGGAATAGCGCGGGAAATCGGTTGCCTGCGCGCCTTGATCGTGCAATTGAATGTTTTTTATTGGCAATTTGTTTGGAAGAGTTTTGATGAAGGAAGAAGCGGTAAAGGCCAAAGGCGGAATCGGAGAGACTATCCGCACGGTTATCTATGCGGTCCTGATTGCAGTCGTAATCCGAACCTTCGCTTATGAGCCGTTCAAGATTCCTTCTGAATCAATGTTGCCGACTCTGATGATCGGCGATTACCTGTTCGTCTCCAAATACTCATATGGTTATAGTCGACATTCCTTCCCGTTCAGTCTTGCGCCGATTTCCGGTCGCATTTTTGAAGAATTGCCCAAACGCGGCGATGTTGCGGTGTTCAAGAAACCAATTGGTGAACAGGTTGATTATATCAAACGGATTATGGGGTTGCCGGGGGATCAATTGCAGATGATCAACGGAGTCCTTCATATCAATGGCACGGCCGTCAAGCGCGAGCGGGTGGAGGATTTTGTTGATCGGGATCGTTTCGGCAACGTCCGGCGCATTGCCCAATATCGCGAAACTTTGCCGAGTGGACGGACTTACTTCACGCTGGATGAGACGGTGCAGGGCATTATGGATAATACGGACATCTATACAGTGCCGGAAAACCATCTGTTTGCCATGGGTGACAACCGCGATAATTCCACAGATAGCCGGTTTTTGACCCATGTCGGTTATGTGCCGGTAGAAAATCTGGTTGGACGGGCCGAGATCATCTTTATGTCGCTTGATGGTTCTGCCGAATGGTACGAGATATGGAAGTATCCTTCTGCCATCCGCTGGAACCGGATTTTCAATTCCCTAAGCTGATGTCTTGCCCGGCAAAAAAACCTGAGGAACTGTCGGTCCTGCTGGGGCATGAGTTTAAGGATTTAGGCCTTCTAAAGGCGGCAGTGACGCATTCATCCTTGATTAAGGGAAAAGGAAGGAAAGCCGAGGGCGAGGATTACGACCGTCTTGAATTTCTCGGTGATCGTGTTCTTGGTCTGGTCATCAGTGAGGAGCTTTTCCGTCGCTTTGAAACGGCGGAGGCCGGGCAGCTTTCCCGCCGTTACAATGCGCAAGTTCGCCGCGAGACATTGGCGGAAATTGCCTTGGATATGTGCCTTCAGGACTATATCCATATGGCCGGGGATCTTGCCGCTTCAGGTGGGCGGGAAAATCCGTCCATTCTGGAAGATGTGATGGAGGCTGTGATTGCCGCGCTATATCTTGACGGAGGGTTTCAGGCAGCGCGGAAATTCATAAAATCTAAATGGTGGCCGCGCTTCGATCATAAGGATGCGTCAAAGAAAGATGCGAAATCAGCCCTTCAGGAATGGCTGGCCAAGACCGGAAAGCCATTGCCGTGTTATTCGATTGTCGAGGAAATGGGACCAGATCATGACCGTCACTTCAAGGTGAAGGTCGAGGTTCCCAATTTCCCGCCAGCGATGGGATCGGCTTCATCAAAACGGGCGGCCGAACAAAAGGCCGCCGCGAAAATGCTAAAGGAACTAAAAGGTGAGTGAACAACAGACGGGCAAGGAACCAACACGGTGCGGCTATGTCGCTCTTGTCGGTGCACCGAATGCCGGTAAATCGACCCTGCTCAATCAGTTGGTAGGCGCTAAAATCGCTATCGTCACGCCAAAGGTGCAGACAACTCGCTCCCGTGTCACGGCAATCGCCCTGGAAGGGAACAGCCAGATTATCTTTGTTGATACACCCGGTATCTTCAAACCATCCCGCCGGTTGGAAAAGGCAATGGTTGATGCCGCCTTGAGCGGAGCGGAGGATGCAGACCGGGTCGTCCTGATCATAGATGCCGTGAAAGGAATTTCTGCGGATGTGGAGCGCATTATCGCGGGCCTTGAGAAAAGCGGACGCCGCGCACACGTCATCCTCAACAAAATTGATATCCTGAAACGGGATAGTCTGCTTGCGCTCGCGCAATCTCTGTCCGAGCGGGGCATCTTCGATGAGATATATATGCTCTCCGCGCTGACCGGTGACGGGGTCGCCGATTTGCGGGCCGCTCTCGCAACCGAAATGCCGGAAGGTCCGTGGCTCTACCCGGAGGATCAGCTTGCCATCGCGCCGATGCGCCAGCTTGCAGCGGAGGTTACCCGCGAAAAGCTATTCATGCGTCTCAATCAGGAGCTTCCCTATTCACTGACCGTAGAAACCGAAAGTTGGGAGGAGAGAAAAGACGGCTCCGTCAAGATCCAGCAGGTGGTCTATGTGTCGCGTGCCAACCACAAGCCGATTGTGCTGGGTAAGGGCGGGCAGACGATTAAGAAAGTTGGGGCGCTCGCCCGTGAAGATCTGGAAGAAATGCTCGAACGGCGGGTTCATTTATTTCTCTTCATTAAGGTTCGTGAGAAATGGCTCGACGATCCGGAACGTTACCGTGAGATGGGCCTTGATTTTCCCAAGGATTGATTGAAGCGCTGCGCTTTGACACCTGTTTGTGGCAGTTTTCCACCGTTTTAGCCGCCACCGGATAGCTTCACGCCGCGTCGCTATTTGTGAAGCTTTAATGAACATGGTTAAAAAATTTCCGGTGGAAACAAAATATTAACTAAATCCCCTACATCATGCGACTTGAGAAGAAGCTAATTCTTCTCGTGAGTGTAATTACTTATCTAGCTAATCAATTGAATATGGGGATATGAAGATGGCTAAGCGTGATGTAAATTTTATAGAGAAGAACCTGAAAAGTGCCGATGAGGGCATACCTGACGAACAGTTTCGAGCCGGCTTGCTTTTCTCGACCGGAAATGGCGTGCCACAGGATCTGGTGACGGCACATAAATGGTTTAATCTGGCCGCGATGAATGGCATTGAAGAAGCCCGTGAAATCCGCGCGGAGATTTCCCTCGACATGTCGGCACAGGAAATTTCCAAGGCACAGAAAATGGCGCGCGAATGGATCATGGGCCGATAGCCGGGCAATCCATAAAAACCTGTAAAAAATTGCAACTAAACTCTTTGACAGACAGCCAAAATCTGCCATATTGCCGCCTCCGGTGAGCTGGCCGAGTGGCTGAAGGCGCTCCCCTGCTAAGGGAGTATGGGGTTTATAGCTCCATCGAGGGTTCGAATCCCTCGCTCACCGCCACCCACCCCTTATAATTTGTCTCTGTTCTTGCCTGGCGGCGCAACCGCCCGTAACAGGGCACTGTCAGAGGAAAATTGGGCTTTGACCATATCTTAGCTATTCCATAAAATTCTGGAATGAAAAATCATAATCCATTCCGCTATTTCAAGACATCGCCCGAGATCATCCGCTTGGCGGTGATGATGTATGTCAGATTTCCTCTTTCACTTCGCAATGTCGAAGACCTTCTTCATGAACGGGGCATCGATATCTGCCACGAAACCATTCGCTATTGGTGGAACAAATTTGGTCCATTGTTTGCGCGCGAGGTCCGGAAGAAACGGATTCATCCGTCTCAGAATTATTCAAACTGGAAATGGCATCTGGACGAAGTATTTGTTAAGATCAATGGCGAAACACATTACCTGTGGCGCGCCGTCGACCTCGAGGGAGAAGTGCTGGAAGTCTTTGTTTCTAAGCGCCGTGATCGCAAGGCAGCCCTGGTTTTTCTTAAGAAACTTATGAAGCGGTATGGACGCCCGCATAAAATAGTAACGGACAGATTACATTCCTATCGCGCCGCCATGAAGACGCTCGGAAATGCCGAGGTACAAGAGGTTGGGCGTTGGAAGAACAATCGCTGTGAAAATTCTCATCTCCCATTTCGACGGCGAGAATACGCAATGCTTAAATTCAGACGCTTGCGAAGTTTACAGAAATTCGTTTCTATTCACGCATCATTCCATAACCACTTCAATCATGAGCGCCACCTAAACAACAGAGAAACATTCAAGCTTCAACGAAATGCTGCGCTGGCCGAGTGGCAGCAGCTTAGCGTGGCATAATTGGGGTGCTTTATTGGCAAATTGCGTCAAATAGAGACGAGGTCGCATTAGTCTGACAGCACCTTGGCGACGCCGACTGAAGCATCAGTGATTGCTGTCGTTTATGCTTTGATAGTTGGTGTGTTTGTCTATAAAACAATCCGATTTTCTGACATTCCAAAGCTCGTATTGACGGCAGCAATAGCATCAATATCCGTTCTAATGCTATTGGCTACAGCACAGCTGTTTTCCTGGGTTTTGACTATCAGTCAGGTCCCGCAGTTAATATATGGAGTCTTTGCAGCGCTCAATCAGTTTGAGTTCTTATTATCTACAATGGTGCTGCTGTTGATTGTAGGGATGTTCCTTGAGCCTGCACCGGCAATTCTGATTGTCGGCCCGGTCTTGGCCCCAATTGCTTACTCACTTGGAATAGACCCGACTCATTTTGCAATTATCTTTATCGTGAATGTAACTATAGGCATGTTGACGCCGCCAGTTGGCAGCCTATTGTTTGTGACGAGCGTTGTATCCCGGATTGAATTATTGACACTTGCGCGTTCTATCGCCCCAATCTTTCTGGTCCATATTTTTGTATTGGCTATCTTAGCCATCTATCCAGATATAGTAACGTGGTTGCCTAACTATCTTGCTCGTTAATGTTGAATATGTTGGTGGGTCAAGGAAGTGTTTACTCAGAAGAATTAAAGATTTTGACATGAAAAGTGAAAGATTTAAGCGGCCTACAGTAGCTGACGTTGCTCGAATGGCAAATGTCTCGCCAATGACTGTCTCCAATGTGATAAACGGACGGAAAAATATAGTACGCGAAGAAACACGAAAACGAGTACTAGAGGCTGTAATGAGGCTGGATTACCGTCCCAATTTGCGTGGCCGCGCATTGCGCCTTTCGCAAAGCTGGTTAATTGGCCTAGTTATTATCTTTGAAAATGATTCTGACTTTCTTGCGTCGCCTTGGACTAGTCGATTGGTTTCGGCTATGGCAAGTGACGTAAATAGAAAGAGTTACAGTCTTTTGCTTCACAATTGTCGAGAGAATGAACTTAGTGAAGCCGACCTACGCCGCTTTGCTGATACCGATGCGCTGTGTTTGATGGTTTCGGGAGAAAATGCAAAACGAAATGCAATAATAAACCGATTTTTGACACTGCAGCGGCCGATATTAGCGCTTCAGGAACCAAATGATCCACCATCCGAAAAAGATGTTGCTTACTTGCGCCAGGACGATTTTGGCGGGGGCTACCTACTGGCTAATCATCTCTATGAACAGTCGGCGCGCAAGGTAGCCTTCTTAAAACCAGCAGAACCGTGGCCTGCAATGGATGAGCGTATTCGAGGAATTCGAGATTTTCAAGCATCACACCCAGAAATGACGCTCGATATTATTCAAATTGATACGGGAACGTATGACGACGTTCACGCATGCGTTAAATCATATATCAATCACAATGGATTGCCTGACGCGGTTATGGCCGCCAACGAGCAATTGGCATTCTCTGTATCTGCGGTTTTGAAGAATATGGAGTTTTCAGTACCTGATGACGTGATGCTAACAGCCTTCAACGCCTTTGATCTTTGGAAATACTCAGATAATCGAATAACTACTGTTGAAGTCCCTGCGCGAGACATGGGCACGAAAGCTGGCGAGTATTTGTTGCATAGGATAGCTGAAGGCAGGTTTCCGGATAAGACGACTGTTTTTCCAACACGTTTATTGGTTGGCGACTCCACACGGGGAATTGATAGCCAGAGAACACATGACATAACTATACAGCAGAAGTGAAGTGAACACTGACGCAGTTTAGTTGTTATTCTTCACATTTGAAGGAATAGAGAATAGGTCCCAGAAATCATGAATGAAATACAACAATCCAGACAAGAGTGGGTCCATAGTCATCGTTCGGGGAAAGAAATATCTATTCTGGAACGCGACCGATTAATTTCAATTTTGGGGAATAATAACGATCCAAGTGTGATGGTCATTGAACGTGAAGACGGTATCCATGTTGAGAATGCTTCCGGTCAAAAATTCATGGATCTGTATGGAAATAATTGTCATCACATTGGTTATCGACACCCTGATTTGTTGGCCGCTTTAATTGAGCAAATGGGAAAAGCGACATTTTCTGGTCGTGGCTTTACAAACCTAACGTCGGTTAAATTGGGGGAAACATTAGCGCGTCTTTGGGGAAATAAATCCGCGAGAATTGCAACAGCACCAAGTGGATCGGATGCGATTGAAATTGCTGTCACCATTGCCAAGGCCGCGACCCAACGATACAAGACGATTTCATTCTATGATGCCTACCATGGACGTAGTTTTGGTGCACTGAGCCTCGGTGGTCGCTCAAGCGATAAAACTATGCTTGGTCCAATGGTTCCGGGCGCAATTCATGTGCCGCCATTTCATCGTCACGGTGATGAGGGGCTGGGCTTTGGTCATGAGCCATATGCGCTTCATTCGCTTGAATCAATTCGAACGGCTTTCAAATATGAGCCAGACATTGCTGCTGTTGTTGTCGAGCCTATACGTAACGGGGCATATGTACCTCCGGATTGGTACTGGCCGGAAGTCCGAAGCCTTTGCGATCAGTATGGTGCACTCCTGGTATTTGACGAAATACCAACGGGTCTTGGTAAAACAGGGGCTTTATTTAATCACACTCACTTCGATGTCCGCCCGGACATAACAGTCGTGGGAAAAGCTTTGGGTGGCGCTGTGCTGCCTGTCGCAGCTGTGATGGTCGGACCCAGTGTATCGATACCGAAAGCGCCAAATTTGGGGTATTTTACACATGAAAAAAATCTGCTGAGCGCACGAGCAGCCCTTACGGTTCTAGAGATTATTCAAAATTACGATTTGATATCCCGCACGATTAACCTTGGTTCATGGGCAAAAATGCGGTTGCAGGATTTGGCGTCGCGTTGCCCATCTGTAAGGGAAATTCGTTGTGTCGGTCTGATGGCGGCGATAGATTTTGGCCCAGAGGATGGCGACCGGGAATTCGCCGCAAATTTTGCACAGCTAGTCTATCGAGAAACAATTGACAGTGGCGTTATTCCTATTTTGCCAAGCGGATCATCAATGACTTTGTCAGTTCCACTCGTTATTTCACAAGAAGAATTAGCTAAAGCAATAGATGTTGTTGAAACATCAATTCAAACCGTTGAAGCACGAATTTCGTAGTGAATTCGGCTTTGACAGAAGAAAATAACTAGTCGGATTTCTGTGATTTCTACTCTTCAGGAATAAAAATCAACAACCCCTCCTGATGTAACAAAACATCGCCTGAAATTATCCGCTTCGCTGTGGCGTTGTATGTCAGATTTCCGTTGTCCCTTCGCAACGTTGAAGATTTACTTCATGAACGGGGCATCGATATTTGCCATGAGACGGTGCGCTATTGGTGGAATAAATTTGGCCCAATGTTCGCAAATGAAATCCGTAAGAAACGGATCCGTCCGTCTCAAAGTTATTTCAACTGGCGATGGCACCTGGACGAAGTATTTGTCAAAATCAATGGCGAAACTCATTATCTGTGGCGGGCCGTTGACCACGAGGGCGAAGTGCTGGAATCCTTTGTTACCAAACGCCGCGATCGCAAGGCAGCAATGGTTTTCCTTAAGAAAATAATGAAACGGTATGGGAAGCCTCATGTCATTGTCTCAGACAGATTACGTTCGTATCGTGCTGCAATGAACTTGATTGGAAATGAAAAGAGTCAGGAAACTGGGCGCTGGTTGAACAATCGCTGTGAAAACTCCCACCTGCCATTTCGACGAAGAGAGCGGGCAATGTTGCAATTCAGGCGGCTGAGTAGTCTGCAAAAATTCGTCTCAATCCATGCTTCAATCTACAATCACTTCAACCATGAACGCCACCTAACCAGCCGAGAAACATTCAAGGTTCAAAGAAATGTTGCGCTGGCCGAGTGGCAGCAACTTAGTGCGGCATAGTAGGGGCACCTTATCGCCATTTTACGCCAAACAGAGACGTGGTCGCATTCGGCTGACAGCACCCTGACAGTACCTGACAACGCCCTTGCGAATGACTGCACAATCGACCACTATGTGCGACAAATATAACTAGAAAAGGTCTCGATCCAATGAACGAAACACTGTCACAATATTCTGAAGCACTGGTAACGTGTGATTGGCTCGAGGCCCATTTGAACGACCTAGATCTGGTTGTATTCGATTGTACGACTTATCTCGTTCCAAATGACGGCCCAAGCCGGCCTTACGATATCCAAAGCGGCAAAGCAGATTACGACGCAGGTCATATTCCTGGCGCCGGATATTTCGATCTACAGAAAGATTTTTCTGTGGCCGACAGTCCTTACCGCTTTACGCTACCGCCGGCCCAGGAGACTGCTGCTGCTTTTGCACGGCACGGTGTGAGCGATGGCAAGAGAGTTGTTCTCTACAGCCGTAAAAACCTGCAATGGGCGACGCGATTTTGGTGGATGCTGCGGTGGCTGGGGTTCGACAATGTGGCAATTCTGGATGGCGGCTATGATAAGTGGGTTGCGGATGGACGCATAACCTCAACCAGCCAGTGTAAGTACCAGGCTGACCAGTTATCCATCAATTTGAGACCTGAGTTATTCGTCGGCAAAGATGTCGTTCAGAGCGCGATCGGTGCGGGGGAGGTCTGCACGATTAACGCTTTGGCAGCAGATCTGCACAGCGGCGAGAATCCGCGCTATGGTCGTCCCGGCCGCGTTCCCGGCAGCGTTAATGTCCCCGCGACAACATTGTTCAACCCCGAGACAATAGAGTTGCTGCCGATCGACACGGTCGCTCAGGCATTCGCTGGTATCGGAGCCGACCCAACCAAGCGTATCATCGTCTATTGTGGTGGAGGGATTGCGGCAACTCTAGATGCCTTCCTGTTACACGAACTCGGCTATTGTGATATTGCTGTTTACGACAATTCTATGAGCGAGTGGGCAAACGACGTTTCATTGCCAGTCGAAACTGACTGATCGGCAGGGGCTGTCAGAAGAAGGTAGTTGTCTCCCAATCCGGCGCTTCTTACTCTCAGGCATCGTCAGAGGATAATGGCTTGTCGTTCTATTTGTCATTTTCTACTCTCCTTGAACGAGGATTTTTAATCCCTTCCGTTATTCAAGGCATCGCCTGATATTATCCGTCTTGCGTTGATGATGTAGGTCCGGATTCCGCTTTCGCTTCGTATTGTCGAAGATTTACCTTATGAGCGCGGCATAGATATTTGCCAAGAGACTTTGCGCTATTGGCGAAATAAATTTGGCCGATGTTCGCGAGTGAGATACGAAAGAAGCGAATCCAACCATCTCACAATTATTCAAATTGAAAATGGTATCTCGATGAGGTCTTCGTAAAGATCAATGGTGAAGCACGCTATCTCTGGCGGGCAGTCGACCAAGAGGACGAAGTGCTGGAAGTCTTTGCTTCTAAAATTTGGAGCGGCATAGTAGAGGCAATTTCTGTCGTATTGCGCCATACAGAGATCAGTTCGCATTAATGGGATAACGGAGCTGTACTGCCGCGAACGACTAGCGTGGCAGTAGCGACAGAGGAGTGCTGTTGGTTAGTTGGCCTTTCGGACGCAATATGATGAAGGAACCACAATCCACAGGTTGTTGCCAAATCTTCAATCGGCATACGCAAGGTTGTCAATCCAGACCCCCACCATTTGAATTCAGGAGCGTCGCCGAACCCGACAACGGAAAGATCTTCCGGGACGGAAATTTTCATTTGGTGCAAAATCTCCAATATGGCCTGGGTGACGCGAATAGTTCCTGTGATCAATGCTGTTGGCGGATTGGGACGGTTTAGCAGTTCAGTAACTGCGTTAGCACCAAATTGCGCAGATGAAGGCGGGCCAAAAATTTCGATGGCTTCGTCGGGCTCAATACCGCTTTCCGCGAAAGCGCGGCGAAAGCCGGCCCTGCGGGCGTTACCGGTTGATAATTCAAGGGACCCGCCGACATAGGCAATTCGGCGGTGACCGAGATTGAGAAGATGCTTTGTGCCTTCGCATAAACTCTCTTCATCATTGATACCGAACCATGCTGAATTATAAGTATCTACGCGGCGTAGCAGTTGGACATGGGGAAAATTATTCAGTAGATCGCGGGTTTCCCGCTTTGGCTGTGCTGTTGGCACAATAACGATCCCTGCAGCTCTGGCACTGATGAGCTCCGTGACATGGCGTGCTTCTGTTTCAGGATCATTCGCAATTGAGAGCGCCAACTGATAGCCGTTGGCACTGCAGCAGTCTGACAAGGCTTCGGCAATTGTCGCATAGAAATAGTTGCGGATATCAGGCAGCATTAGTCCAATGAGATTGCTTTTTGCGCCGCGCATTTGCCGGGCAGGGAGGTTGCCAACATATCCTAGACGACTGGCGACTTCCTTGACCCGCGATATTGTCTTGGCACTAATGCGCGGATCATCCGCCAAAGCGCGGCCGACTGTTGAAACAGATACGTCAGCTAGTTCTGCTACATCTCGTGCGGTCACCATTTTATAGGATTGCGTCATGTTCCCCACAATATATTATCAAGAGGACCTCCGTCAGGTCCCCTATTTCTAGCCTTCCAATGCAGGCATCTATCAAAAAATGGCCTGAGACAGTATAGCGGATTTAATTTCATTCTCCTGATCACGGTTTTCTGTCACGGCACTTTATGCAAGACGGGCTGATTATGGGCAACACGCCGGCAGTTTTCTTCAATTATCTCAAGGCTTCGATCAATTGTCTGTGGCGTGAGCCAGGCAATATGCGGTGTCATCACGACATTCGGACAGCTTGCCAGAACGTTCCCGGCTTTTAAGGGTTCTTGTTCGAAGACATCTAGCCCGGCTCCAGCGAGCCGTCCAGACAATAGCGCATCTGTCAGCGCAATTTCATCAATAAGATCGCCCCTCGCTGTGTTGATCAAGATGGCGCCGGGTTTCATTTTCTTGATTGCGGCACGATTAAGTAAATGTCGTGTTTCAGGGGTTGAAGGTATATGAAGCGAAAGTATATCGCTACTTTGCAGTAACTGTTCAAACGAAACTGAAGTGGCAATCGCGTCAGGACGTTTAGTGCGGCTCCAATATTGTACTTTGGCGTCAAGCGCGGAAAGTTGGAATGCAAGCCGTTCAGCAACGGCTCCGTAACCGATGAGCCCGACAGTACTTCCATTAATTTCGCCAAGGGCTTCCATCTGATTTGGTAAAAGTTGCCAACCTTTGCCACCTCGTGTCGCGTTGTCAAATTCAGCGATACGACGAAGCGTTGCAAGCATCAGTGCAAGTGTGTGTTCCGCGACGGCGGCAGTGTTCGTGCCTGGCATATTGGCAACGGTCACGCCAGCCTTTCGTGCGGCGTCAAGATCAATCGTGTTGACGCCAACGCCAATTTTTTGAATGAGTTTTAATTTGGGGGCCATTGCAATCATTGCGGCTGTTACCGGCTTTAAGACATGAAGGAATACTTCCGTATCGCTGATCTCTCGAGCGAAACTTTCCTCATCAGTCTCATTAACAATGGCAATATCCAGCCCTTTAACCGTTGAAAAGCGATCTCGCAGGCGGTCACTGGCAGAGAATTGAAGCAGAGCCTTCACGCATCAACCTCCCATTTTAATTTTTGCAGAGTTTTCCGCAAAAACAAGTCCGTCTCTACCGGCGAAACGGGCCTTGGAGCCCAGCGCTTCTTCAATTCTCAAGCATTCGTTCCACTTGGCCATACGTTCAGATCTTGCGAAGGAACCGACTTTGAGCTGTCCTGCATCCCATCCTGTTGCAAGATGTGCGATAATGACATCTTCAGACTCTCCAGATCGCGCGGATACGATTGTTCCGAGACCTGTCGATTTCCCGGCCTCAAGGGCTTTGTGTGTTTCTGTAATTGTTCCGGCTTGATTTGGCTTGATCAAAACCGCCGTTAGCGCATTATCAGCGGCAGCTTTTGTAACGCGCTTTGCATTTGTCACCAGGAAGTCGTCTCCGATAACCTGACATTCGGCACCGAACATTCGGGTAAAAGTTTTGAAACCCTCTGTATCGTTTTCAGCCAGTGGATCTTCAACTGAAAGGATGGGGTAGGTCTTCAGCCATTTTCCAAGTATCTCGATCCACTCGTCGGTATCATATCGTTTGTTGCCAAGGGCGAGCGTATAAAATCCGTCTTCCTCAAATTCGGACGCAGCAACATCCAGTGAAAGTCCGATATCAACTCCGGGTTTGAAGCCAGCTCTTTCAATCGAGATTACCAGACTATCGAGGACTTCTTCATTCGATCGGAAAGCGGGCCAGTAACCGCCTTCATCTGCGACACCTTGCAAACACCCTCTTTCTTTCATAAGCAGGCCAGCCGTTCGATATACCTCTGCCGTCCAATCAAGCGCTTCTGAAAAAGATGTGGCACCGGGACACATGATCATGAAGTCCTGTATATCGACCCGCTGCGCAGCGTGGGCACCACCGCCGAATATTTGAATTTCGGGGAGGGGCATCCGAATGTCATCATCTTGCGCCAGATATTGCCATAGTGGCACTTTGTCTGCTGCAGCGCGCGCCTGTAGCACCGCCATGGATGTTGCGACAATCGCATTTCCGCCCAGCCGGTTTCGGTTTGGGGTGCCATCAAGCGTTATCATCGCTTGATCGACTTCTTCCTGATTGTCGGCGTCCAGCCCGATTAACCGGGCGCTTATCTCGTCATTCACTGCTGAAACAGCGCGCCGGACGTCAAGTCCACCAAAGGTCGGCCCGCCGTCTCTCAAATCGACGGCCTCTCCACTGCCCATGGACGCGCCTGCGGGTGCAATTGCCCTTCCAGTTGCGCCACAGCCCAAACCGATATCGACCTCCACCGTCGGCCTTCCTCGCGAATCCCAGATCCGGCGGCCAAAAACAGATTTTATTGTCGTATCAGTCATTAAGCAGGCTCCTTGCCCATGCGTTTTTGAATTCTGAGAGTTGTTTCGGTGGCGTTTGGATAAAAGGTATTGCGGTTCTCCTGACCTGTTCCTTGTCCCCTTCAGCAGTTACGTATTCGACAGGTGATTTTCCGTCGATACGAGCCAGAAATAACGCAGGTAAAAGCCGTGCCGTACGGGACTCAAGGTCGTTTGCGGACTCCCATTTGACTTGGGCGAAATAGGCGGCCTGCAGTGCATCAAAGGAGGCGAGAAGGTCCTCTCTTCTGGACGGTATATAAACACATTTTAACAGCATGTGATTGAGGCAGAACGCGAGGTCAAACGCGGGCTCCCCGTACCAGGCACATTCCGCGTCCAGAAAAATGGGGCCGTCAGGATCCATCAGGATGTTTTTTGGACTCACATCACCATGGACAAGTGCGCATTCAGCGCCGAGCGTGTCGTCGGCGAGCTGTTGTAAGGTTTCTGCGAGGGATGGATGTATTTTAGCCGTCGCCTTTATGTATGGCTCGACTCGGAGTGCATCAAACGTCTCCGGGACCATAAAATTTCTGGCGACCCTTGCAGAATTCGCCGTGGCTTGGTGGATTTCACCGAGAGATTTACCGACTTTCGCGGCGAAAGCGATATCAACCTCACCCGCCATCAATTGGCTTTTCCATGTCGGATGATCCAGAAACTCCATCGCAAACAGTGCCGCGTCGGGTTCACTATAGAGTACTTTCGGGACAACCTGCGGATTGATTTCAGCTGCTTCCTTGATCCAGTTCACTTCATTTACATTACGCGAAAGAGGGGCCTCCCAATGCTGTGAAACGCGTAGTTCGGGCAGGGCGCGTTTAAGCACGAATGTTCGTTCACTCGCATCAATTCTCCATATGTCGGATGAAATGCCGCCAGTAAGTCTTTCCGTCTGAATATTGGAAAGATCTGGTGTCAGATTACTTCGTTCCAGAAATTCCCTGGTGTTTTGGTCAAGCATAGTTGGCTCCATAAGCCCTCTTTAAAACATTGATTTTGGAAGGAAAAGAGATATCTGCGGGAAGATAATTATTAAATAGAGAACGACTAAGTCTGCTAAAATAAATATCGCAGCTCCTTTGAATATTTGATTCAATTCGACCTGATCTCCAACAACCGATTTTATGACAAATACATTTATTCCGACAGGGGGTGTTACTAATCCGACTTCGATTAGTTTTACAATCACAATTCCGAACCAGATCAGATCATATCCAAGTGTCTCGATAATCGGAACCGCGAGGGGAAGCGTCAGCAAAAGGATACCGATCGCATCAAGAAATGTTCCCAACACCAAGTACAACGCACAAATCATGAGTAGCACGAGTGCCGGAGGAAAATTCTGATCATTCGTCCATGTGACCAGATCGCTCGCGATATTGGTGATACCGACGAACGAGACCATCAGCTTTGCACCAATAGCAAGCACAAAAATAACAGCGCATTGATAGGCGGTTTCTCTCAGCGCTTCATAGAATCCTTCCAGACTCAGCCGTTTTAGTATGAAACCAATAATAATCGCTATTGCCGCGGCAACGGCGGCTGACTCAGTCGCCGTTAGAAAACCGCTGTAAATTCCACCGATCACAACAACCGCAATCAGCGTAATGGGCCAAACATTGATAACGGCCTTTAATTGCTCGCTTTTTGTGCTGGTAATATGGTTCTCAGGCGCGGCGGTTGGTCTTGCTTTGACCCAAATGAAAATAGTCACAACATAGGCTAATACACTGAGTAAGCCCGGAAGAATTCCCGCCAGAAAAAGCATCCCGATCGATTGTTCTGTGAATACGCCATAAAGGACAAGGACGAGGGAAGGGGGAATAAGTGAGCCCAGCGTGCCACCCGCGGCAACGGAAGCGGTTGCAAGGGACTTGCTGTATCCGAATTTAAGCATCTCCGGAACAGCGATCCGACCCATGGCCGAAGCACAGGCCATACTTGATCCGGAAATGGAAGAGAAGCCGGCGCAGCCTATGACAGACGCGATGGCCAGACCGCCTGGAAGACGGGGAAGTAAAATACGTATTGCATAGAAGAGGTCCGTTGTGAAACGGGCGCGATGCGCAACGTGCCCTAGTACAATGAACAAGGGCACCATCGTAAATGTATAGGTTTTAATGAATGAAAACGGATCGGTCCCAAGGAAAGCCTGCACAGGGCGCATGGCGCGTGCGGGATTGAACGCTCGGCCATCCGGCCAGGCAAAAATGAGGAACATGCCCACGATGGCAACTGTGCATAATGCAAATGCAATTGGCACACGCAGAAAAAGCAGGATCAATAGCCCTACCAAAACAGCAATTGCAAGGGTAGTCGGGTCCATTTGTTATTATACCTTTCTTGGGACGGGTCTTCTCGGTTACGAGAGAGGTTCGGCGTGCGACGGTGTGGAGGGGGCTGCCTTCAATCCGAGGTCTTCAGCGAGGTTCAGCAATAGCCTTATGCAGAACAGGGCCAAGGCGATGACGAAAACCAGTTTTGCAGGCCACACAGGCAGCGCGAGCTCTCCTTCGTAATACTGGCCGCTATTTAGATCCTTAAGGACTCCAATCCAGACGCACCACAAAATGGCGGAAAAAATCAGTAGAGCGAGGAAATGCGCAAATGCGCTCAGAGGTCGGAAGAACTCTTTTGGCAGCCAGGATGTGAAAACCTCAACCTCAATATGGCCACGCCGCGCAGTCGCATAGGCGAAAGGAAGGGCGACAATAATTGGCATAAGGTTTTCCGCCAGAACAACATCGTCCGGAATAGGCAGATTGAAAAAGGTTCTGCCGATAACGGAAATACAGATAAGTGCAAGCAACGTGACAATAGTCAGCATTGAAAACTTTAGAAAGGCGCGTTCAATGCTGCTAACGATGCGTTCGACAGGGCTATTCCCTGCCGAACGATCGTCAAGTTTAAACCGGACCATTAGTCCTTGCCTTTCGTGGCATCCCAAGGATAGCCATTTTTATCAAAATCAGCCTGATACTTGTCAATCAGGGCTCTATACTCTTTCGCCACTTCTTGAGCCGGAAGGCCTTTTTCTCCAACGGACTTGATCCATTCATCAGCAAGTTCAGCACCATATTCCTTAATCTGATCAAGCATTCCTTCTGGCGGTGCAGCATAGATCACCCGAAATTCATCGCTATCACCGGACAGTTTGGTTTTTGCAGCGCCGACACGCGCCAGATGATCCGAGACGACGCGGGCATTCAAGTCATCTGCAACCCCGCGGATCAGGCTTTTTCTCTCGTCACTCAGTTCATCCCACAAATCCTTGTTCATGATGATGCCGTAGGCCATGACCAGCCCGAAATCCAGCTCGACAACATGCTTAGCTACTTCGTATTGGCGAAATCCCTCAATAGCCAGGTGATATATCTGGTTACAGTCTACCAAGCCTGTGGACAAAGCTTGATAGACCTCTGTCTGTGGCATGGCGATTGTTGTTGCGCCCATACGCTTTAATACATCGGTGTAAGGCCCACCTGTCCGAATTTTAAGATCTTTCAGCTGATTCAGGGAGGTAAGGGGTTCTTTGCAGATCAGTTGAACTGCGCCAGCGTTAAAGTTTCCAATGTATGTCAGGTTATTTCCGGCAAACTGTTTTTTAACGGGCTCACTTGTAGTGGCAAGTTCATAGATAGCCTGCTGGGCAACCCAAAGGTTTGAAGGGCCAACCAATTGGTTGCCGACTTCATACAAGTCCAGCACGCCGGGTGTATAAGATGATACGATCGTGCCCATATCGGCCAGTCCGGCGCCGACAACCCGGGGGACATCCGCCGGCGCACCGAGTGATCCTCCCCAATGAATATCCAAGAGCAGATCGCCCTTTGAGCGCGTTTCGATTTGATTTTTAAACCAGTTGATATTGTCACCCATGCCGCCTCGGTTGGCGCCGAAATGGGCGTAACGAATTGTTAGAGGTTCGGCGACAGCACTGATGGGTTGAGAGACCAGAGCAGTTGTGGCCGCGACGATGCCGGCAAATAGGCAAATAGCCCGCTTTGATGCCTGCTGCAGAATTTTCATTTTCATTTCATTTACTCCCTTGGTTTATTTTTCTGCTGATTTTGTGCAATTGATAGCACTGTGTTTTGAAATGTGTCAATCGGAATAATAAGCCTATAGTTGGGAATTAGTTCACTATTTAATTGACATCAATAGATGCTAATTGCATATAAATGCAAACGAAAGCATAATAAGAATATATGGGAGAATATAGAATGACTGCGTCAGCGCGCTACGCCCTTTGCACAATCGAGACGGGCTCCAAAGCAACTCCAGCAATAGCGATGGGCCAAAAATACTGGATATTGAAGGATGTGGCACCACAGATGGATATCGGGGCGGCGGGCTTGGCATCGTTGTTCGATGATTGGCAGAAAAACGAGAATATTCTGTCTTCTCTGGCGGTGGAGCTGTCAAAAGGGACACATGGGTCTGGTAATGATATCAGTAGTGCATCGTTTCTAACGCCTTTGCAATTCCCCTCCAAGATTATCTGTGCTGGCACCAATTATATTGATCATATTGAGGCTGTTGGATATTCAAGTTTCAGCAAGGACGAAAATATCCCGGCGATGTTTATGAAGCCCCCGACGACGGCGCTTGTCGGGCCTGGGAAAACAGTAAGATGCCCAACAGGGTCATCACAGTTTGACTGGGAAATTGAACTAGGGGTTATAATCGGAAAGAAAATTCCAGCGGGAACGCAGCTCAATAAAAACCTCGATGTGGTGGCTGGTTATATGACGACGTTAGATATGTCGGCACGCGATTTTCAGCGCAACCCCAAGCATTTTGCTAAGTCGGACTTGTTTTTGGGCAAGGCTTTCGATTCCAGTTGTCCGGCGGGCCCGTATTTTGTTCCGGCAAAATTTATTGATGATCCCCAAAACCTCACAATGAAGCTATGGCGGAATGGGGAGATAGAGCAGGATTCAAATACTTCCAAGATGATATGGTCGGTTTTTGAATTGTTGGAGAGGATTGCCTTGAACATCACGCTTGAACCGGGTGATCTTATTCTAACCGGGACACCTGCGGGGACAGGTATTGAAAGTGTCGTCTATGCCAATGTGGGAGATTTGATCGAAGCAGAAATTGAAAATCTCGGGCGTCTTAAGGTCGAAATATACCAATCATAATGGGAAGTTTTCCGAGGGAGGAATTAATGTCCAATAATATAAACGGCTGGGGCCCGGAAGGCCATCGCGCCGCGCTGAGTATCACTTTTGATAATCTTGGAGCCGTTGCCGAAGAAGAAATAGGGCTTCCTATTATGAAGGGAAAAATGGGGAGCACGCCTCAATAGAAGTCCTGCCAGATTTATTAGGGGTATTGGATGGGTCGAAGATTACCTATTTTATTGAAGGTTGGAATTGTCAGGCTCATCCAGATCAGATATTGGCTGTTCGCGATGCGGGGCACGAAATAGCGGCGCATGGCTGGCGGCACGAGAATTGGGCAAATACAGCTGTTGCTAAACGGAAAAGTGCGTTGAAGAAGGCGGTCGATGCCTTTGCTGAGATCGACGTTGCTGTAACAGGATTTCGTCCACCTGGAGGCGCGATAGATCTGCAGGAATTGCGGGCTGAATGTCTTGAGTTGGGCCTCAACTATGCGTCTCCATTGGGGGATGTTGGGGATGATAGTATCGACGGTGATTTTGTATCTCTTCCGTTTGCATGGAAGCATGTTGATGCCTATATGCTAAATCCGGATTTAGGAGCCCTGCGTCAAAAGTTTGGTGATCCAGAAAAACCCGTTTCGTTAGATCAATGGGGAGATGTGATTGATGAAATGGTGGAAAAGGTAAAATCAGAAAGAAGTCATGCGACCATAATATTTCATCCATTTATGTTGGGAAAAGAAAAAAAGGCCTTCGACATATTTGAGCGTTTGGTGAAATCGGTGAGGGAGGATGATGACATCTGGGCACCAACATGTTCTGAATTGGTGACTTGGCTGGAAAATAGAAAAGAGGCGTGACACTCCTTATTGGACATTGCGTCGATCAAGTTCGACTAGTTGCGACCGCTGGCATGGTGCCGGCGGTTTCGCGTGAGTGTTACTACTTCTGATAGCCGGAATTCATAATATATTGAGGTAGAGAGACATGAGCAGTTCCAAAAGCTTGCCTTTGTCGGGTGGGGTTGCTGTCAACGACAGGTTTATGCCTTTCTCTGATTTGGAGGCAAATGCCAGGCGAGTCGCAGACGGCCTCCTGAAGCTTGGGGTTGGTTCGGGAGATTCAGTTGCTCTGCTTTTGAGAAATGACATACCGTTTCTTGAGGTCAGTTATGGCGCCATGATGATTGGCGCCTACGTTGTTCCGATCAACTGGCATTTTAAGGCGGATGAAGTGCTTTATGTCATTTTGGACTGTGGAGCCAAAGTGGTGATCGGCCATGGGGATTTACTGTCGGCGTTGGACGAAGACTTTCCGGCTGGTGTGACTGTGATCGAAATTGTTACCCCCTCCGATATTGTGGCCAGAGGTGCATCTCGTGCCTCTCGACGGGCGAGAGATTCTTCCATTTTGGAATATTATGCGTGGATTGAGGGTCAGGAGCTTTATGCAGGTCCGACAAACCCACCGCCGCAGAGCATGATCTATACGTCGGGTACGACGGGCCGACCCAAAGGTGTGCGCCGGGAAATGCCGACGCAGGAGCAATTGGATGTGGTCGCGCAGATGCGGACAGATGTCTATGGCCTCCTTCCGGGCGTTCGCTCTGTGCTAGCGGGCCCGCTCTATCACGCTGCACCTAACTCATTTGGCACCCGCTCCGGACAAATAGCCGATCTGTTCGTTCTGATGCCGTATTTCGATCCAATAAATTTTATGCAGATTGTCGATGAACAAAAAATCGATACAACATTCATGGTGCCGACCATGTTTATCCGTCTCTTGCGGGTACCTGAAGAGGTGAGGGCGCGCTATGATCTTTCATCGCTGAAATTTGTTGTTCACGCAGGTTCACCCTGTCCTGCTGAGATCAAAAAGGCAATGATTGATTGGCTTGGTCCAGTTGTTTATGAGTATTATGGCAGCACGGAGTCGGGCGCGGTAACCTTTATTAACAGTGCGGACGCCCTGCAAAAGCCAGGCTCTGTTGGCCGGGCATATCGTAACTCAATCGTCAAAATACTAGATGGCGATGGTAATGATCTGCCCGTCGGAGAAATTGGGCAGATTTATGTGCGGCTCCCGAATTATCCGGATTTTGAATATCATGGAGCACCGGAGAAGCGAAAAGAAGTTGCGTGTGGAGAGTTGATCACCTGCGGAGATATGGGGTATCTGGACAAAGATGGATATTTATTCATCTGTGACCGTAAGAGCGACATGGTGATTTCAGGTGGTGTTAATATATATCCAGCCGAGATTGAAGCCGTATTGATTCAGCTTCCCGGTATCAAGGATTGCGCAGTTTTTGGTATTCCCGATCCGGAATTTGGCGAGACTCTAATCGCCTTTGTAGAATTGTTGGAGGAGGGGGCGATGGATATCAATACTCTCCGATCTGACCTTGCTAAGCGGCTTGCCGATTATAAAATTCCAAAGCATTTTGAAATCCGTAAGAATTTACCGCGTGAGGATAGCGGAAAGATTTTCAAAAAACGTCTTCGGGAGCCTTACTGGATTGATGCGGGCCGGCGGATATAAACAGTAAGGGCACAGTCAGAAGAAAATAATGAAGCGATATGGAAACCTGCATGAAATAGTGACGGACAGATTACGTTCATATCGTACCGCAATGACAATAAATGGAAATGAGGCATTGCTAGAAACTGGTTGTAAAGGTCAGATTCATGGCATGGCTTCAATATATTGAATTAGTTTCGTACGGAACGATGGCTTCGCATCTGCGGCGAGTGTTAAGAAGACACCGGTCAAAGCCTGCCGCCGTAGTGTCTTCAGGTCGATATATCCATTTACCCAATCTTGACGGGCGAGGCGGTAGCAGGAATAAATCTGTTGCGATAATTTTTCCGGAGCAACCTTTCCGTAAAGAAGGCCGGCATCCTTCGCCTTTCTGCAAGCACTGTCCGTGAGTTGGAGTGATCGTTTATAGAGGCCTGACGCAGAACTCTGCTCAAACAAACCGATACGATCGCCAGCAATATAGGCAGCTTTATAATATTGTTCGTTCGACGAAAAAAGTTCAAGACGGGCATCAATCTGTGCCTCAAACACTTTTTCTATATCCTCTTCCCTAATTTGATTGTGAACGATCTCTAGCCTCTTCAGGGGCTCTTCAATGATAAGCGTGAGAATGTCTTTCTTCCCCCCAATCAAATTGTAGATCGTAGGTACCGTTATGCCCGCCCTTTCGGCAAGGTCGCGGAGCCTAAGGGCATCAAATCCCTCGTTGGCGATCACATTTCTTGCATGGGAAAGAATAAGGGCGCGGCGTTTCGCCATATTCACCGAACGGGTCGATTCTGCTGTCGATACAATGTTTTCTGACATCCATGATTTCTACGAAATAATCTCTCTTGACGCAATATTTGTATTACATTAAAATTTTAACAATGTTAAAATAATAAAAATAGGGAGAGACGCATGGTAGATCGCGATTACACTAAATCCATTGAAGCCTGTGCCGCACATTACGGGGAAGAGGCGGAGTCAGTTAAAGCCTATATGCATCAGGGTCATGAGCGTGCATACGCCCTTGGAAATCGAGGGCCGATCCGGTTCAATTCGGACGGGTCGCTGGCGCAGGAAATATTGGATGCATATTCCAAATATGGTTTTTATGTATTTGAGGAAGTTCTCCAGAATCGTGAACTCAAGGATATTGAAGAGGATATCGCAGAAATGAGGACGCGGTTTCCTGTGCATCGCGGGGCGAAGGTTGATTCGAAGGGGCGTGCGGCGTTGGATGCGGACTGCGAAGGTTCTGGTTTGCTCTGGAGTAAGCCGTTGAGCGATCCTTTCGGAGGAACGAATGTCGCGAGAGGCCGCCATCAGGTAAAACTGAAGGATCTCAATGTAGCGCCTGACGCCCCTGAAGAAGCACCATTCATTTTGGTGGGATCATTGCAATTCTCCGAAGCGCATTTGAGACTATATGCGCATCCGGAACTGTTAAAAGTAGCGGAAACCGTCAACGGAGAAGATTTTGCGCCGTTTAACGAAGTTATGTTCATCAAGGATCCCGGGTTAGGGGCAGCCGTATCCTGGCATCAGGACGGCGATACCCATTGGGATAGTCCTGAGTTTGATGAGAATATACATGGTTTTAATTTCATGGCTCAGCTATACGGAAGTACGCCGGTTAATGGTGTTTGGGTGGTCCCTGGTACGCATAAAATGGGGAAACTCGACATTACGGAAATGGTGCGGGAATCCGGGGGGAGCGTCTGAAAGATGCGGTGCCTATCGTCTGTGATCCTGGCGATGTTGTGATGTGCAATCGCCAGTTGGTGCATGGTTCTTTTCCAAATAGTGGATTTGAGCCTCGCCTGACACTCAATTTTGGGTTCCACAAACGATCATCTGTATTGGATGTACAGGGTGCCGGTATTCATAGTCCAGCTTGTGTATATGACGCAGAATATATAAAGGAACGAACCCGTGTTCTTGGCTATGCAATTGACGCCCGACGCCACTGGTATCCGGATGAAACGCCTTATGATTACAAACCGTTTAAGGAAACGGGAGAAAGCTTTTTCTGGGACTGCAAAGCCCAAGCCAGCCTCAAAGATTATAATCAACGTGATTTAAGTATCTGAGTTACATTAAATTTTGAAAACAATAGAAGAGGAGACACCAATGAATGGTGCAGAAAGCCTTGTCGCGACATTAGTTGAATCTGGTATTGATACTTGTTTTTCCAATCCCGGAACGTCGGAAATGCATTTTGTTGCGGCAACGGATAAAGTGCCGGGTATGCGCCCAATCCTGTGTCTGTTCGAAGGGGTGGTAACGGGGGCTGCCGATGGGTATGGCCGTATGAAAGGCAAGCCGGCGGCGACGCTTCTCCATCTGGGGCCCGGGCTTGCAAACGGGCTTGCAAATTTGCACAACGCCCGACGTGCCTCTACCCCGATTGTAAACATCGTTGGGGATCACGCGACTTATCATGGTCAATATGATGCGCCATTAACGTCCGATGTCGTCGGGTTTGCAAGGCCGGTTTCCGGATGGATCCATTCCAGCACAAGTGCTGCGACAGTCGCAACTGACGGAGCCCGCGCTGTCGCCGCTTCGATGGAGGGACAGGGTCAGATTGCGACGCTCATCCTCCCGGCAGATACTGCCTGGAACAACGCTCAGGGTCCCGCGCAAGCTCTACCGGTGCCGAAATTACCACCAGCAGATCCGCGCGCAATTGAAAAGGCCGCAGCAGCATTGAAATCAGCAAAGAACGCCGTATTGCTTGTCGGATCGGACGCCTTATATGGCGAAGGTCTGGCCAATGCCGGCCGTGTAGCGGCGGCAACTGGCGCACGGCTACTCTGCCCAACGACCAATGCCCGCCGAGAGAGAGGGGCTGGCAGGGTGCTTGTTCAGCCGCTTCCGTATTTTTCTGAAATGATTGAGAAGAAACTGGAAGGAATTGATACTCTTGTTGTCGCGGGGACAAAACCACCTGTGTCCTTTTTTGCTTATCCCGGCAAGGCAAGCTGGCTGACACCTGAGGGGTGCGAGATTATCTACGCATCGCACAGCCATGAAAATTCTGCCGCGGCACTGGCAGATCTGGCGGACGCAGTCGGGGGACCGAAGTCGCCGACAAAAATAGTTGAAAAGCAAACGGAAATGCCATCCGACAGTGATCGTCTTGACCAGTTTTCAGTTGGTAAAGCCATTGCGCATCTCTTGCCGGATGACGCCATCATCTGCGATGAGGCCAATACCTCTGGAACTGGACCATCGCGCGCCTGCACCTCAGCCGCACCACATGACTGGCTTTCACTTACCGGCGGGAGTATCGGGCAGGGGCTGCCACTAGCAACGGGAGCTGCGGTTGCCTGCCCAGACCGGAAGACTATTTGTCTTCATGGAGACGGCGGTGCCATGTACACGCCGCAATCTCTTTGGACGCAGGCACGTGAAAATTTGGATGTGACGACAATTATTTTCGCCAATAAATCCTACGCCATCTTGAATGTTGAATTCGGTCGTGTTGGCGTGGGAGAGCCAGGTCCAAAGGCTTTGGCACAGCTGGATTTACGAAACCCGGAACTAAACTGGGTTCAGCTTGCGCAAAGTATGGGAGTGAGCGCGTCCAGGTCCACCACAGTGAAAGAATTCCGCGAGCAATTCGCACATTCCATGAATGAGAAAGGCCCGCATCTGATAGAAGTCGTTTTATGATAGAAATCGGAACGGCCAGATGAAATTTATTTGTTGAAAAGGGCTGAATTCGTAATGATGAGATCAGCGGTAGCCGGATTGCAGGCCAAGGGAATGTCGTAGAGTGTTGACATTCGAACCAGAGCCTTCACATCCACGTCATGTGGCTGCGCTGTCATGGGATCCTGAAAGAAAATTAGTATACTTAATTTGCCCTCACAAATAAGGGCACCCAATTGTTGATCGCCGCCCCGTGGGCCGGATTTCAACTGTTGGATAAGTATGTCTGAATGGGCTTCGGTCAGGACTTTCCAGGTGGTGCCGGTGGCGTAAAAGTTATGCTTCTCAAGTATAGGCTTATTCCGTGTCACCCAGTCCAGCAAAGTCGCCTTCATCGCATCATGGGCGACGAGGCCTATATTCAGCCGTGCCGTCTCCATAATTACCGCGACACCAGACTGAGTGTGCGGACTGACTTGTCAATGACCCAGTCGCGGATGGTTTTGTCAAATTTCAGAAAATGAGAGGATGTGAGATGTTCCTGAAAGGATGGAGGGTCCGTGTAAAGTTCATACAGGGTGAATAGTGTTTGATCCTCTGGGTCGCAACAGACATCAAATTGATGACAGTCGGCTTCCTTGCTTAAAGAATTCTCGGCTTGCTTGAGAAGGGCACTCCGGAAGGAGGAAATGAATTCTTCTTTCACTTTAAAATCAACAAGAACGACAAACATTTTTACGGCTCCGGGTCTGGAAGAAAAGACTTGCCGGTTCCATAGCCTTTTCTGAATTTACTTATTGCCTCATCCATTTGCGTTTCGGTCAGGAGAGTAGGTCCGCCGACGGCTAATGTCCGCCAAAAAACATCGCACAGGGTTTCCACTTCCTGCGCCATGGAAAGAGCCTGCTTTAGTGTGCCTCCTAGCGCAATTTGTCCGTGATTTGCCAGCAGGCAGGCCTTCCGGTCCTGGAGCGCCCGTAGCGCGACGTCAGATAGCTCCTGTGTGGCAAAGGTCCGGTAAGGGGCGCATCTGATTGTATTTCCGCCTGCGATGCCAATCATATAGTGAAAAGCGGGCAGATCATGATTGAGGCAGGCGATCGTCATCACGGCCTTGCCATGGGTATGAACAACCGCGTTGACGTCTTGCCGGGCATTGAGGATATCTTCATGAAACCGCCATTCACTAGATGGCTTGCGTCGTCCGTTGGGGCTTTCATAGTCACCACCGAAACTTTTGAAAACGATATCTTCCGGGGTTAAGTCATCATATGCCATACCGGATGGCGTAATCAGATATCCATTCTCTTCACGGATAGACGCATTCCCCGAAGTGCCCTGATTTATGCCAAGCGCATTCATTTGCTGCACCGTTTTAATTATCTCAAGCCGTGCTTCAAGATCGTTCATGATGGCTTTGCTTTCATGGCATGAATTTGCGCGGCTGCTTTAGGAAAAAAATCCTGAGCGCCAAAGTTCCCTGATTTTAGAGCAAGTGCCAAAGGTTGGCCTGAGTGGCTTAGCGTCCAAGGGACGCCGGGATCAATTTGGGGACCTATTTCCAGGGCCTGTATTGCAAGGGAATGGATTACCGCACCGGAGGTCTCCCCTCCGGCGACAATAAATCGAGTAAAGCCGCTTTCTTGAAGAGCGGGCGCCAGTTGACCCAAGGTTTCTTCAATGAGGGAACCGACGGCTACGCGATCTTTCTTGTTTTGAAGTGCTTTAACTTCCGTTGGCGGCGCAGAGGTGTAGATCAGGATCGGCCCGTCTTCCACAATATTTTTGCTAACCCAGTCCAATGTTTGAGCGAGGACAGGCTTGTCGTCCAGAATGTCCTGAGGATTGATTTTTAAAGCAGGCATCCGGGATTTGGCATAGTCTATTTGCTCTAATGTCGCTTCCGAGCAACTCCCTGATAGAATAACAGTTCGTCCTTTTGGTACATCAAGCGGATTATCTAGATGGGGAGTGCTTAGGAGTCCTTTTGCTCGGAAATTGTCCGGCAAGCCCATGGCCACTGCGGATCCCCCCGTGATCAGTTTCAGATCCTTGCAGGCTGAGCCAATGGATTTCAAATGGTCATCGTTTAAGCCGTCCATTACGAAAATCGTCTTTTGCTCCGGATCGTGATTGTCGAAAATATTTCGGATTTCCTCAGTCCCGAGTTCGATGCTTTCAACGTAAATGTTTGAAATTTGGCTAGCGCTCTGTTTGGACAATACGCGATTAAGGTTGGAATCTGTCATTGGCGTAAGCGGATGGTTTCTGAGCGAAGACTCCGACAATAAAGTGCCGTTGACAAATAAGTGGCCCTTATACACAGTCCTGCCATTCTCAGGAAAGGAGGGGCAGGCGATGGTATAGGGGCATTTCAGATAATCCATCAACGCGTCGGTAACCGGCCCGATATTTCCGTCGTCTGTTGAATCAAATGTTGAACAGTATTTAAAGAAAATCTGTTTAGCGCCGGCTTTCAGCAGCCACTCACATGCGGCAAGTGATTGTTCAACTGCTTCGGTAGCAGGGATGGTTCTTGATTTGAGGGCGACAACTACCGCATCTGCTTCCGGTTTCGGTGTCATTTCGTCCGGCACGTCTATGATCTGAACCGTCTTCATCCCTTCGCGCATCAGGATCATGGCAAGGTCAGTTGCGCCCGTCAGATCATCCGCAATACATCCAAGTACGATACTCATTTATTTGCTCCCGGCCTTTCAGGATTGAATGTGACGAATGATTTCCTGTGTTACCGCCTTCGTTCCCATATCACCGCCAAACTCAGCAGGCCTTATGGAATTTTTGGAAAACCCCGATTGTATTGCATCTGAAATAACATCTGCCGCATCGGATAAGGCTTGGCTTCCCGCTTTGTCGGCAAGGTAATCCAGCATTAATGATCCGCTGAGAATGGCCGCCAACGGGTTGGCTTTATCCTGGCCCATAATATCGGGAGCAGTTCCGTGTGCGGGCTGGAAAAGACCATGATTGTCGCCGATTTCTCCGCAGGCCGCCATTCCCATGCCACCGACAAGCCCGCCCGCGAGATCAGACAGTATATCCCCAAACATATTTTCCATTACGAGAACATCAAAATCCCATGGTTTTCGGATGAGGTCCAGTGCTTGCGCGTCGACATAGTTGTATCCCTTTTCGATATCAGGGAATGCGCGACTTCTTTCGTCAAATATTTTACGAAAGAAGGCCATGGATTTAAAAACATTGGCTTTATCTACACAGGTAACAATGCCCTTGGTGCCCTTTTCTTTACGTTTTCGGGCCAGGTTAAACGCAAAATCATGTAATTTTTCCGTTGTTTTACGAGTAATTCTGAGCGTGTCCTGCACTTCAGCGTCATTTTCAACGGGGCATCTGTTATGAACGGCCGCCGAATAAAATAGTCCTTCAGTCGACTCCTGAGGATGATCATATCTATTGCCGCGGCTCTTTCATCCGCTAATCGTTGCGGGGCATTTGGATAAGCCTTTATTGGGCGAATGCCTGCATATAGCTGAAAAATATCCCGCAGGCGCAAGTGCGGGGCGATTTCCGTTCCGTCTTCATATCGGACAGAGGGGAGGCCAATGGCACCCAGAAATATCGCGTCTGCTACACCGGCCATTTTTTCCCCATCCGGTTCGATATCAAGGCCGGTTTCGCGGTAATATCCTGCACCCGCCAGTATTTCTTGATAGTTAAGGGAAAAACCGCCAACCCGGCTCTGTGCGGCTTCTATGACGGCTAAAGTTGCGTCTGCAACATCAATCCCGATCCCATCTCCTTTGATGGTTGCAATTTGAAAAGACGGAGTGGCCATAATTGATAATCCCGCAGTGATTCACTTAGTTGACGAGTTCGCACGTTATAATATCTAGCTGACTGAAATATACTTGCCGCTGCTTTTACGCTGGATCATTAAATAGGCTAAGTATTTCGATAATCTCTTTTCCAGTAACATGCTGGAATGACCCTGCATTGAACTCCCTGACTAACATTCTGATTTTCACGACTTATTTGAAGCAAACAGTAGAGGTCATAGTGACCTGATGCCACCTATTTAATACGGCATTATTGAATATGTCAATGTATACATAAAAATATACATTGACATATATATTATCGAATATAATGTACCAATGAAGTTGAAACAAGGCGGAGTTACAGATCCGCCCGTTTTGATAAACGACGGTAAAAAATCGCCGTAATTTGGGAGGTATATTATGCTAGAAAAGGTCATTAAATTCACATCAGGGGCGTTTATTGCAGCAACGGTTATATCCGGCGCCATGGTTTTCTCCACCGACGCTTTTGCTGAAAAAAACCTGCGTTTCAGCCATACAGATAATCCTGGCGGATCTCGTCAGGCTGCGGCTGAGGTGTTTGCGAAGAAAGTGGAAGAATACACTGAAGGCCGGTATAAAATCCGGATTTACCCGGCCGGTCAGTTAGCAAATGATCCAAAGGCCATTGAACAGCTCCAGCTTGGCGGTGTCGATTTCACTGTGTCAGCCACGGGAAGTTACGCAACGCATCTACCAAGTTTGAACCTCACAGCCATGCCGTTTCTTGTCGACACATACGAGCAGGGGTGGGAATTTTACGATAATTCGGACTGGCTGAGGAATGAATTCTCCAAGCTGCCTGCCAAGGGCTTTCGCGTTTTGTCTACATGGGAGGCAGGCTTTAGAAGTTTTACCACAAGAATGGAGCTGAATTCGCCCGCGGATGCAGAAGGACGCAAAATGCGGGTTTATCCAAATGATATGATCCGCTGGACCATGGAAGCAATTGGTTTTCAAACCGTCGTAATGCCGATTACCGATGTTTATCTCTCTATTCAGCAAGGTGTTGTGGACGGCCAGGAAAACCCGGTTGATACGATTAAGTCTTTGCGGTTTTATGAAGTGGCCCCGTATATCACTTTGACACGTCACGTTTATAGCCCACTACCTCTGACCGTTTCTGAAAAAACGTGGCAGTCGTTCTCGGATGCTGACAAGGCCGCCGTGAAAAAAGCCGCCGATGAGGCCGCCAACTTTAGCCGCAATCTGGTCCGGGATTCCGTCAATAGCCAGCTTGACGAAATGAAGGCCGCCGGTGCAAAAATCAGCTCGCCTGAAATTGGACCCTTCAGAGAAGCCGTCGCCTCTGTGTATGATAAAGCAAAAGGTATCTATGGCGAAGAAGTTGCAAAAGTATTGGCGGACGCAGCAGATATTCGCAAGAAGCTCCCCGCTAAATAATAACCAATGAAATCAAACAGGTCCGCGTCAAATTGCGGGCCTGTCTCTTTTCATCGTGAACAAAGAGGGAGTGTTAGTCGATGGACTACCGCAATCGCTATCCCGCTTTCATAAAAATGTTGAGCCGCTTGATCGACTTGTTTCTGGTCTGCGGTGGTGCGTGTGTTCTGATGTTGATCTTCGCAAATGCGGCCTTGCGGGGAGCGGCTGGTTTCGATCTAGCATGGTCACTAGAGGTTACGGCGTTTTTATTGCTTTGGCTGACGTTTTTGGGCTGTGCGGCGGCGGAAGCCAGAGGCGCCCATATGAGAGTAACCGAAGTCGTTTCCTACCTCGTGCCAGATAGGCTGAAGCCGGTTCTTGAGTTTATCATCAATGTTACGATTGCCGTCGTATTAATTTCGTTGATGTATCAAGGCTTCCAGATTGCCCTACACACATGGGCGCAGAAAACAACCGTCCTGTATTGGCCTGTCGGGCTCCTATACGCCTCACTTCCAGTCGGCATGGCCCTGACATTCATCTTTCATCTGGCGAATATGGTTTTTGACATTCGGGATAGTTTTACCTCGTCCCGCGATCCCTTCAGGAAATCCAATGACCCGGCATGGGAGGATTTCGAATGATTTTGCTGTTTATCTGTGCCGTATTTCTCTTCACTATTATGATCGGTGTCCCTCTCGTCTGGGCGATACTGATTACGGCTATTCTTCCCATATTCGTGTTTGATCTGGGGTATCCCCTGCAAGCCGTTTACCTGAACCTGATCGGAGGCGTAGAACCCAATCATTTTATTGCAATACCTCTGTTTATTGTTGCTGGCGAGCTGATGGGACGGGGTGGTGTGGGGCAGCGTATCATCAATTTCGCAAAAGCCGCGTTCGGATTTTTGCCGGGCGGGCTAGGCTGTGTGGTTGTTGGGGCCTCCATGTTGTTTGGCGGTATATCCGGCTCGGCAATCGCCGACTCTGCGGCAATCGGATCGGTCATGATCCCGAACATGGCAAAGCAGGGCTATTCGAAGGGATTTGCCGGTGGTTTGGTGGCCGCCGCTGGAACAATTGGCATTATTATTCCTCCTTCAATCCCTATGTTGATATATGGATTTGTTGGCAATGTATCCGTCGCTGATCTGTTTCTGGCGGGCGTCGTACCCGGCCTGATTTTTGGCCTCCTCTTTATGGCCGTCTGTTTTTACATCGGTAAAAAGACTAAATGCGACCCTGGCGGCGCGACATCGTCCCCCAAGGAGTTATGGGGCGCCTTCGTGGCATCCGCGCCCGCGCTCTTTATGCCAATTCTTATCCTTGGGGGTATTTTCGGCGGTATTGTCACGCCGACAGAGGCCGCTGCGGTTGCCGTCATGTACGGCTTCTTCGTCACCGTGGTCATTTATCGGGATTTCAAGCTGAGCCAGCTTCCCGCGCTGTTTATCGATTCCTTCGTGACCAGTGCGATTGTGATGGTGGTGATCGGCGCGACCAGCGTGTTGGGATGGCTGATAACCTTGGAACAGCTTCCCCAGATTCTTGTTGAGTTTGTCCAGAGTGTCTCATCGGATCAGATTACCTTCTTACTGCTGGTGAATTTGGTGATGCTCATCCTCGGACTCGTTCTGGACCCTGTCCCGGCGATCCTTTTGACGGCACCACTCTTTATTCCCACAGCAATGACATTCGGAGTTGATCCCGTTCATCTCGGGGTTATCATGACCTGTAATGTTGCCGTTGGTCTATTTACACCGCCAGTTGGCGCCACTTTGTATGTTGCGTCACGTATTGCAAATGTGGGGGTTCTGACAATCGCACGTGCGATGGCACCGCTTTATTTGGCCGCGCTGACAGCGCTGCTTCTGGTGACCTATTTTCCTGCAATTTCAATGACATTGGTTCATTTTTTCAGATAAGAAGTAACGCATGATTAGCTTAGACAAAATCGGACGTGTCGGCAGAGGGTTGAATCGCCCGGAATGCGTATTGACGACGTCAAACGGCCGGATTTATACGGCGGATTGGCGCGGCGGAGTGGCCGTCACGGAAAGAGATGGTTCAACTTGGTGCTTGCTTTCCAACGAACCTGAACTCGAACTTCGTCCCAACGGAATTTGCCTGATGCCAGACGGGGCCTTCCTGATTGCGCATCTTGGCGATAGGGACGGAGGGCTCTATCGCATTGCCGAGGACGGTCGGACGACGGCCCTTTGTACGGAGGTGGATGGGGTTCCCCTGCCTCCCAGCAACTACGTGCACCTGGACAAAAAAGGCAGAATATGGGCGACCATCAGTACACGCCATATCCCGCGGTCATTGGGGTATAATCAGTCGGTCAGGGATGGCTTTGTCATTTTGATAGAAAAGGGTCAGGCGCGCATTGTCGCGGATAACCTTGGCTATACGAATGAGTGCCTTGTCCATCCGGATGGAACCAGATTATTTGTGAATGAAACATTTTCCCGTCAATTGGTCAGTTTCGATATTTCCGAGAATGGCGATCTTTTCAATAAGACGGTTATCCAGGAATTCGGCCATGGCACCTATCCCGATGGCATGACATTCGATGAAAAGGGCGGGATTTGGATTACGTCTATCGTGAGTAATCGCGTTATCCGCATCGCCCCTGATGGCAAGGGTGAGATCATTCTGGAAGATTGTCGCCCCGAGCATCTCAACTGGGTGGAGGAGGCATTTATGTCCGGGCAGATGGGGCGGCCACATCTCGACAATGCGCAAAGCGAAAAACTTAAAAACATATCAAGTCTAGCCTTTGGCGGGGCGGATTTATCGACAGGGTACTTGGGATGCCTACTCGATGATTGTGTCTATACGTTTAAGTCGCCCGTCAAAGGAAATGCACCGGTTCACTGGAATTTTGAAGGACCGAAACGCCATGGATAAGATTAAAGTCGCGGCCGTTGGAACGGGCTACTTCAGTCGATTTCAATATGCTGCCTGGGATCGAATTCCTGAAGTGCAACTCGTTGGGGTCTGTAATCGCACATTGTCTACGGCAAAGGAGTTGGCGGATCAATATGGCATAAACAATGTCTACACAGACTTTCGCCAAATGTTGGAAGTTGAGAAACCGGATCTGGTTGATATCATAACGCCGCCGATCACCCATGTGGATTATGTGACGACGGCCGTGGAACTTGGCATTCCTGCCATATGCCAAAAGCCGTTTACGTCTTCTGCCTCCGAAGCCCGAAAGCTCGTCTCCTTCATTGAAGAGAAGGGGGTAAGGTAATTGTGCATGAGAATTTCCGTTTTCAGCCTTGGTATCGAAAAATCAAGGAGATACTTGAGGAGGGATGGTTCGGACAACTTTATGAGATTTCTTTCGCATTGCGACCGGGCGATGGCCAGGGCCCGTCGGCCTATCTCGACCGGCAGCCGTATTTTCAGAAAATGGAACGCTTTTTGGTGCACGAAACAGCTGTTCATCTGGTTGATGTGTTTCGATATCTATTTGGCGAAATCGGGGCCGTTTACGCCGATCTACGCCGGGTGAATCCGGTCATTAAAGGGGAAGATGCGGGAATTCTCCTTTTCGATTTTATAAGCGGGGCCAAAGGCGTGTTTGATGGTAATCGTTTAAGTGATCATTGTGCAGATAACCGTCGGCTGACCATGGGAGAAATGCGAATAGAGGGAGAAAAAGGAACGCTTACCCTTGATGGAAATGGCGGGTTGAACTGGCGGGATCATGGCCAGAATTCGGTCAAAGAGATATCCTACGAATGGATTGACCGAGACTTCGGGGGTGATTGTGTGTATTCGTTGCAGCGGCATGTGGTCGATCATCTTCTATATGGAAAAGAACTGATGAACACCGCAAAAGAATACCTCGCAAATGTGGAAATTGCAGAAGCATCGTATGTTTCAAATGAAAAAGCTGTCAAAATTGTTCTGTGATTAGCAACTATCGGGTTACTATTGCCAGACTTAGTGGGACAAAAAATAGTTGGGAGTCGTAACGATTGTGGTCGTGAAAGAAATGAAAGTTACAAGCAAAACACCCAAGATTTCTATTGCTGAACAAGCCTATGCGGAACTTAAACGCCAGATTCTTGAAAATGAACTCCCGCCAGGACACCAACTGATGGAAGGTGAAATCGCAGAGTTGCTTGATATAAGCAGGACACCTGCGCGCGAAGCCATGATGAAGCTCGAAGCAGAAGGGTTGGTGGAGGTTCGTCCGCGTCATGGCATGAAAGTGAAACCGATTTCTGTGTCTGACATGCGGGAAATTTATGCTTTGCTGACGGGGCTGGAATCTACTGCCGCATGGCAAGCGGCGGCGTTGGACCATGATGATGCGGAAATCCAAAAGCTGTTGGACAGTGTCGAGAAAATGGGCAAGGCGTTGAAGGAACAGGACCTGCAAGGCTGGGCCAGCGCCGATGAATCCTTTCATCGCCAATTGGTCGCCATGAGCGGCAATAAACGATTGATAGAGCTTGTCGATCGATTTATCGATCAGTCCCACAGAGTCCGCATGCTCACCCTGAGTTTCAGGCCCCCACCTTTAAAGTCGAATGAAGATCACGCCAATGTCGTGGAAGCAATTTTGAAGAAGCAGCCGGATAAAGCGCGCAGGCTGCACCGAATTCATCGCGAAAACGCAGGAAAATTATTGGTGGAACTATTGGAAAAGCACGGTCTTACACAGTTGTAACAGCGTGATTATGTATGGCGCTGCCTGAAATGTAAGCTCTATTCAAGTTCCAACTATTTTTCTACAAATGCTGATCGCCATCACTGCCGCAGAAGTTTTTTTGTCGACGCCCAGTTTATGAAATATCTGTTCTAGATGTTTATTGACTGCTCGTGCCTTGAACCGAGGCTTGCTAGTCTCGATGGTGGCACGCCATCATCAGACGAACGAGGTAAAGCACCTCTGGATGACATCTCAATAGATAATGGTCTGCTGTCTGCGAGGTGTCACAATGTTGGCTTAAGGAAATCGCTGGGATTTATGCGCCTCCAATTGCAGGCGGATGTGCGGGCTCATGCTCAAACAACAAATGCGTCGGCGTGCCATTTCTTGAGGCAAATTCAATAGTAGGGTTTCGACGGCCACTCTCAAGTTGACATGACGGGCAAAAGAAATCATTTTAGGCGGAACAAAAATCAAAAACAAACGAACAGGTTCCCTCAATGAAAAAGATGAAAAATCTATTTGCTGTATTTTCTGTCATATCGTGTCTCGGTTTCCTTATTCCCGGATCGGCGTCAGCTGAAGATCATACAATCGGCGCTCTCTTTCCGCTAAGCGGTCCTAACGCGACATATGGCGACGTCTTCATGTCCGGCTCTGATCTCGCGGTTGACCATATCAATGCGGACAAAATGCTGAGCGGTCCGATGTCGATTGCGTATGAGGACAGCCATGGCCTCCCGCAGCCGGCAGTTGTCGGAATGACAAAGCTCGTGAATGTCACGAATGTTCCTTATGTTCTCTCCGCTTTCACTGGCGTATCAAAAGCGATTTCCACACTGGGAACGCGGAATGAAGTTGTTGCCGTAAATGGTGGGGGCGTTGGTCCCGATCTAGCCGCTCTCGGGGAATATTTCTGGAATGTTATTCCTCTCGTTAATCTAGAAGTTCGTGCGGTAATGCCTTATCTTATTAAAGAAAAAGGCATTAAGCGTGTCGTGCTTATCTACATCGATGACCCCTTCGGTAATTCTATCCTTGAAGAGCTGGAAGCCACGTTGAAAGATCTCGGGCGGTGAGTTGGTGGAAACAATGTCTGTTCCCACGACAGCGCAGCAATTTTCTGGGATCGCCGCGAAGGTTCGTGCGGCCAAGCCGGATGCAGTCTATATCGCCAGCTACGGTGCCCAGCAAATCCAGATCGTCAAGCAACTGCGGGACAATGGCGTGGATCAGCAACTTGTCACATATTCAGGTTATCTTGTGCCGGACGCACTTGCTCTGCCGGAAACCGAAGGCATTATCACGACGGGCCAGGGCGTGAACTACAAGTCCGACGATCCAGTCACCAAGCGGTTTGTCACAGACTACAAAGCGAAATATGATCGCGATCCGACAGCCTATAACGTCAACTATTACAACGCGACGCTGTTGTATGCGATCTTGGCGCAGGCACTGGAAGCTGAGGGTAAAGAAGTAACCGGAGCTAATTTGCTGGCGAAACGTCAAGAAATGGGCAGCTTTGATCTGGTCGGTGGAACAGTTTCCTTCCAGAGCAACGGCACATTGTTGTTCCCCATTCAGGTGAAAGTCGTCAAGAACGGCAAGCCTGAAGTTATCGATACAATCGATTTCGGCAAATAAGTAGAAATAGGTAGCAAATGCTTGCGTTACAGCTGACTATCACCGGTCTTCAGACCGGTGCTCTCTATGCACTTACAGCCGTCGGATTTTCCCTGATTTTCGGTTCCACCCGGATATTTCACTTTGCGCATGGGGCAACTTTCATTATTGCCGCGTATCTCTTCTACTTTGTGAATGTATCCGGGTATGGCCTGATCTTGGGGATTATCGCCGCGACGGCAGGGGCCATAATCTTCGGGTTGCTTCTGAACAGGTTCGTCTATGTTCCTATCCAGCGCGATGAAGGCTCCTTCTTCACTGTATTTGTTGCCTCCTTTGGCATCGGTATTGTTGTCCAGAATGTCATTGGGATGGTGTTTGGTCGTGGTTATGTCACCGTACAGACACCACTTTCCTTTTCCGTCGAGTTAATGGATGGGCTCTATGTCTCACCCTTGGCGTGGATATCGATGATTTGCGCAGCTATTTTCTTTGGTATTCTCTGGTGTTTTCTCAAGTACAGCCAGATGGGAAAGGCGCTGCGGGCCTTGTCGGATAATCCGGAACTCGTTCGGGTATTTGGCTTGAATCCGCGCTTTATATCTGCCTGTGCCTTTACGATTGGCTCAATTCTCGTCGTACCGGCCGCAATTATTTCTGGCGCAACGTCGGGCTTGAATCCGGCGATGGGACATCATGTCATGCTGATCTCCCTCGCTGCAACAATTGTTGGCGGTATCGGGAGTGTCGCAGGGACATTGCTTGCCGGACTTGCCCTTGGTCTAGCAGAAAGCCTTGCACTTCTTTATGTGGATTCTGCAATGGACCGAGGCAGTAACCTTCGCAATTTTGTTCCTCTTTATTATTGTTCGTCCGTCCGGCCTTTTGGGTCGTTCTTCGGCGCATTGAGGAGGGGAATACTGTGGAAGCTTATCTCCTGAATCTCGTCATTCTTATCTCAATCTATTCAATCCTTGGCGTCACCCTTAATTTCATTATGGGGTATGCCGGAATTTACTCTCTTGCGCATGCTGTGTTTTTCGGCGTTGGGGCCTATGCGGGCACCTTTATGGCGATGCATGTAAATGCGTCAATCTTTGTCACCCTGCCCGTGGCTATGGCGGCGGGTGCCATCCTTTCCCTGATACTTGCCTTGCCGGCCCTGCGTGTGCGCGGCGAGTATTTCGTGGCGGCTTCGCTGGGATTGCAGGTTCTGGCCGTCACTATTTTTTCGGAATGGAAAAGTGTGACCGGAGGCATTGGCGGGTTGATCGGAATTCCGCCTCTGGATGTAGCGGGTTTTGAGGTGTTCAAGCCCAGCCAGTTTATCTTTGTGACGGTAGGTGCGCTGATCATTATCCTTTTCATCATAAACCGCCTTGTTCATTCAAGCTTTGGACGTAGCCTTCGGGCCATTCGTGATAGCGAAAGTGCGGCGGCGGCATTTGGCAAAAACGTCCCGCTCATTAAAACCATTTCCGTTGTTATTTCATCCGCACTGACGGCAGTGGCGGGAGTTCTATATGCGAGCTATCTCAGCTTCATCAATGTGGAAAGCTTCAAGCTTGATACCTCCGTTTTGATTATGGCTATGGTGATCATTGGCGGAACAGGAACGCAGGCCGGACCAATTGTCGGGGCCGCGTTGTTGCTCTTGCTGCCGAGCTTGATCAGTTACCTGGATTTCCTTCCGCAAACAGAGATCGGATCAATCCAGCAAATCATATATGGCCTTGGAATGGCGTTGCTCATGATATATCGGCCAGGCGGAATTGTTGGGCGCAAGAAGCAATCTGAAACAGGAAAAGAGTAATGGTTGCATCAACTGCGGACACGCAAGAAATCCTTATGGAAATTCGTAATGTTGACAAGGCTTTCGGGGGCGTAAAGGCCGTCGACGATGTCTCTATGGATTTACGTGCGGGTATTATTACCACCCTTGTCGGGCCAAATGGGGCCGGCAAGACGACGCTTTTCAACCTGATCACCGGTGAATTGTTAAAGGATAGCGGATCCATTAAATGGCTCGGTAATCCGATCAACAAGATTAAACCCTATCAGGCGGCCCGCGCCGGTATATTGAGAACATTTCAGGATTTACGTCTGTTCAATGAAATGTCTGTTGAAGATAATATCCTGACATCGGTCGAAGATAATTCCGTGCCTGTTCCCCTGACTAAGAGCCAGCGTACAGCCCGCCGTGAAAAAGTGGAATATGCCCTGAACCGTGCGGGTCTTTTTACAAAGCGTAAGATACGGGCAAAAGATCTAGCCTATGCGGAGCGAAAATTTCTATCCATGGCGCGGGTAATGGCAACTGATGCGCGGCTTTGGCTGTTGGATGAACCGGCGTCGGGCCTTGATCCAAATTCTTACGAGAAATTTCTGGAGATTTTGCGCGAAGAAGTGAAACAGGGTGTGACCGTTTGTATTATCGAGCATAACCTCGATATTGTTATTGGTATTTCTGACCGGATTGCGTTTCTTGACCGGGGAAAACTGCTGGCGGATGGAGAGCCGCAAAGCGTTCTGAATGACCCCGAACTGAGAGCAATTTACTTTGGAGAGCGCACATGAGTAAATCTGTCGTTCTGGCTACACAAAATATCACCGCCGGGTATGGCGGGCATCCCGCCATCAATGACATTTCGGTTGAACTCCGGGAGGATGAGGTCTTGTGTCTGATCGGTCATAACGGGGCAGGGAAGTCGACACTGCTGAAATGCATGTTTGGTCTTCTAGGTTCAGAGTCGGGCGCCATCACAATTGATGGCAAGGAAACGACGAAAGAAACTGCCCGCGAAATTGCTGATCGTGGCGTTGCCATGGTGCCGGAAGGGCGCGGGGTTTTCCCCAGCCTTACGGTGCGTGATATCTTTTCTCTTGGCATGCATGCGGCGGGAGTTCCCAAAAAGGAACAGTCAGACCGGGTTGAGTGGGTGCTTGAAATCCTGCCCGCGATCAAGGAATTCATGAACCGTCCTGCCGGAACCCTGTCCGGCGGTCAACAGCAGATGGTATCGATTGGCCGGGCACTCCTTAACCGGCCACGTATTCTGCTCATGGATGAGCCGTCGATCGGATTGGCACCAAAGCTATTTCAGGATCTTCTTGCGCCGATCCGCGCTCTGCAACAACGGGAGAAACTCTCTATCCTTTTGGTAGAACAGAATGTCCGGGAAGCGCTTAAAATTTCCGATCGGGCGGTTGTCATGAAATCAGGCGCGATGATCTGGGAGGGACTCCCCGATGAGCTTCAGGACAACGAACGGCTTATGGAACTTTACTAATGGCGTTCACAGAGCTCACTTTCGATAGCGCACTCAAGGATCGAATTGCGTCGGAGAAGGCGGGGGATATCCGCCCCATTTTCGTTTTGGAGGATGGAACGGCAATTTCTCCCTCCGCATTTGAGAAAATGGTGTCCGCTAGTGCCGCCTGGCTTGCCTCGCGCGGTATTATCGAAGGTGACAGGGTTGCCATCTGGCTCCCGAATAAAATTGAATGGATGGCGTTGCTGTTTGCTTGCGCCCGGATTGGCGCCATCGTTGGGGCGGTGAATACCCGTTATCGCACGGCGGAGCTTCAGCATATTCTCAAATCCAGCGGTGCAAAGATACTGATATTTGAGGGGCAGAACAGTTACACGGATTTCCATGGCCTGATTTCTGAGCTGGATTTTTCAGAGCTGCCAGAACTGGAAACGTTCGCTTGCATAGATCAGGACAGCGAACAGCTTCGTTCTTTGAATAAAATCGAGATTGATAGCTTTACAATGGATGCGTCCTTGCCGGCGCCAGACTCTGTTGGACGGCCAGATAGTCCAATCCTGCTGTTTACAACCTCTGGTACGACCAATGCACCGAAGCTTGTTGTTCATATACAGCGCGCCGTCGCGCTCCATGCGAATAATTGTGCAAAAGCAATGGGCTTTGATAAGGAAGGCGCACGGTTTCTCGCCGTTATGCCTTTTTGTGGTGTCTTTGGCTTGAGCCCTACACTGGCCGCAATTGCGAGCGGTGCACCGGTCTACCTAAATACCCAGTTCAATATTGACCTGCTTATCCGGACGGCAAAAGCGAATGCAATAACGCATCTGTTTGGAAGTGACGAGATGTATCTGCAGATATGGCAAAAGGATAAAGAGGCTTTAGCTCACGCGCGAATTTGCGGCTTTGCCTCCTTCACGCCAGGCATGGAAGATAAACTGCGTCAGATGGCCACCTCAGGGGTTCCTTTAGTGGGGCTTTATGGAGCTAGCGAACTTCACGCCATTTTATCAACACAACCTCTGTCCTTGCCGATTGATCAGCGGCTGCAAGGGGGCGGGAAATTCGCCAGCGAGTTGACAGAAATTCGGGTACGCAATACGGAAACTGGTACCCTGTGCGCGACCAATGAAGTCGGTGTCATGGAATTTCGGGCACCGACAAACTTTATTGGTTACTTCCGCAATAAAGAGGCGACATCTAAGGCCATCGACGAAGAAGGATTTTTCCATAGTAACGATGTGGGCTATGTCCGTGACGACGGTACCTATGTCTATATGGCGCGAAACGGGGACTTCCTTCGTCTTTCCGGATTTCTCACAGATCCGAAAGAAATTGAGGAAGTGATCGAGCAAAATGACTCCGTCGAAAAATGCCAGGTTGTCGGCATAGAGTTTGAGGGAAAAACGCGGCCTGTTGCTTTTGTTATCGGCTCCGATGCGGCGCGCCCGCCAAACGAAGAAGACGTTATCTGCAATGCAAAATCATCGTTGGCGCACTACAAGGTTCCACTCAGAGTGATCGTAGTTGATGCTTTTCCAACAACCGAAAGCGCAAATGGTTTGAAGATTCAAAAGACGAAACTGCGCGATCAGGCAATCAGATATTTTCAGGAGAATCTGCCCAAAAGTTAGATGGGTATTTTTCACCAGTCAAAGACAAGGTGTTCTTCGTCTGACAGCTTCGCCCTTGTGTTCTGAGAAAGTCGCCAGAGGCATTTATCTGGCCAGTTGTGCAATGCGTTGGCGGTAATCGCTCGGTGATACGTGAAGCAAGCGTAATAAGCAGCGGCGTATCCGTTCGTCATCTCCAAACACCCATTGGTATGCAACTTCATTTACAATATATTTTTCTTTGAGCGGCCGCGAAACATGTTGCGAAATATGCAGGATACGGTTGGACCGAAGATGCAACACATGACCCCTTCGCGGTTCAACATGGAGTTTAACCCCTTGTACACCGTACCATGACGAAGTCCGTTCAAGAATTTTTAGGGTTATCTAACCGATACACACGGGCTGCGGTGTTGTAATAAAGGTCGGCTTTCTCCGCATCGCTATAGTTGGCCGTCAGACGTTTGAAGGAGTTCCACAGCACATTGTAACTGCAGGTTACTTTGTCGACCGGGAAATTGGATTCGAACATGCAGCGATCAGTACCAAACTGTTCGATCGTATGTTCATAAAACCGTCGGGTTGCTTCCATCAGCTCAAGGCTTGAGGGCGGGCGCTCATTCAAATGCCAGTCAAAGCCGTTAATTTCCATTGCCAGTGCCTCCTAGTTTTGCAACGACATTTGGGCATTCGGCCAAGTCAGCTATGGCTTTTTTCCAAGCAGGAAAATACTCATCCCGTTTACCTTTGTAAGGTCCAATGCCCAATGGGCCTCCGAAATGATTGAGGATTATTGTTGTCTCCGGAAAGGCATGGGCAAGATCCGTCAGCTGCGGGATTTGCGGATGGTAACACCAACCCTCAAAGCTTAGATTTCGCGGTGCAAGATTGGCGAAGCCTTCGCGAAATTTCGAATTCAGGTACACATTCTCAATTGTCGTTGGTTGGGCATTAGGTACATCATCGCTTGCATCCCACGGAGCGCGATGACGAATGCCGCGAAAACGTCCGCCACCCGCCGCGATATGTGCATCCAGCACAGGGGCGACAGCATCTCCGAGCATCAGGTCAGCCAAGCCCACGATCCCGGCGGCAACACGTGCGTCGCCATAGAGACCAGACGCGCTCATCGCGGCAATGCCGTTGACGAATTCTGTTTCGCCAACCGGCATCATTTCTTCCGGACCTGTCGACCGGTACATGGCGCCGCATTCGATGAAGACGGTTGAGACGATATTATGGCCGCTATAAATGTCTGACAGTATTTCGTCGAGGAGGTATTTGTGCGATGCCCTCAGAGGGCGGAATTCCCACAAATGATGATGCGGGTCGCAAATTGGCAGATCGGGTTCCAGTGTTTCTTCAACTGTGAGGTTAAGCCAGTCATGATTTGTTGGTAATGTTGTCATTTTGTTATTCCCTAGCACAAAAAGTAATTCACAATTGGTCGCCGGCAGAAAGTGTTGACACGTATTCCTTTCAAAGGATGCTATTCGGCCATTGATGTGTTCTTTGCAAAGGACCTGGTTTTATCAAGTAACTTGAGGTCAGGTGTTTTCCCATATAATATTCGATACCATGCAAGAGAAATAGCTTCAGCAACCAATTCCTCATCAGTGGTAAATTCAGCCATACTCGGGGATTTGTAGACAAAAGTTTCACGAAGCAACTCATCCACCATAGAAATTGTTGCGCGCACCATCAGCCTTGTCGCCGGGCTTTTTAAGTCCTCTGTGGTGATGCAATTCCTAGCGTGGAGATCTCTCATGACAACACGGGCCCATCTGTCATCCATCTGATCGCGCCGCAAATTAAGTTCAGGGGCTTCTCGCATCAGCATTTCACGGCCGGCAAGCAGTCCCGCATTTCTGACGTAAACCCCAATATAATAAAGATTATACTCCAGAATTTTTTGGTAAATTGTTGGCGCTGTGCTGTTTTTTGGACGTATTCTACGGCGAAGGGCTTCGTATCTTCGTATGACGGCTTTTGCAGCTTCGGCACGATTTTCAAAGTATAAGTAGAAGGTTCCGCGCGCCATATCGACAGTCTCGACGATGCCGTCGACTGTCATATTTTCAAACCCCACCCGTTCCATCTCAAGTGCTGTTGCCATCAATATTTTCGCACGCGTGCGATACCGTTTGCGTTTGCCTTTAAGACTTTTTGAATGATGGACGAGGAATTCCGTGAGACTAAAAGATTTTATGTTTGAATTTTTCATCACGTTCGCAGTTCTACCCTCATTTCGTGTAATTTTCGACAAGAAAACTCGAAACCTGATGGGTTTTTTGTTCGGACTAAAAATTCACTATTAGTAATATTGACACCGCATATAAATGATGTCAATGTCATAAATAGACTACGTGTCATAAATATAATAAATGTCATTAAAAACAACCTTGGGGCAAGCATGATTGAGCGCGACGTGGAATTTGGTGCTTCTGTAACCTTTGACGGTGTTTCAAAAACTTACGGCGCGGTTAAGGCTCTCTCTGACTTCAATTTATCTATTCAGCGGGGCGAATTCGTTACCTTATTGGGGCCAAGTGGCTCGGGGAAAACGACGGCCTTGAACGTTCTTGCTGGCTTTGTTGATGCGACTGAAGGTGATGTTCGTGTAAATAAAAATTCGATTCTCGGCTTGCCGCCGGAACGGCGAAATATTGGAATGGTATTCCAGAATTACTCCTTATTCCCGCATATGAATGTATTTGAGAATGTCGCTTTTCCACTTCGGTTGAGAAAAGTGGCGCAAGATGAAGTGAAGAGGCGGGTGGGAGAAAGTCTGGCGATGGTGCAGCTCAATGATTTTGGCGATCGTATGCCAAATCAACTATCAGGTGGCCAAAGGCAGCGCGTCGCCTTCGCAAGAGCGATTGTATTTGAGCCATCAGTTTTGTTGATGGACGAGCCTCTGGGCGCGTTGGATTTGAAGCTGCGTGAAGCCATGCAGTTGGAAATCAAGCGTTACCACAAACAGTTAGGATGCACCATTCTGTTTGTTACCCATGATCAGGGAGAGGCACTCGCGCTTTCAGATCGAATTGCGGTCATGGGGGAGGGGCGAATTGTCCAAATCGATACACCAGACCGTATTTACGATGAACCAAATTCAAAATATGTCGCTGATTTTATCGGGACGACAAATATTGTGGATTTTGAGCGCGGGCCATCTTCAATCATTAGGTTTCCCGATCTCAACGCTGAATTTGAACTTCCGGAAAATGACAAGAGCTGGGGGCAGGGTCAAAACTCGATCAGTCTTCGGCCGGAAAAATTACATCGTGACATATCACCAAGCGACCATGTGATCATCTTTGATGCGTCCGTCGAAGAGTACTTATTCCTTGGGAATATCATTCAATACAGCGTCCGGACCACAACGGGGAAGACGCTGCTATTTCAAGAACACCGTGGCCCCAGCGTTCCTATTCTCGCTCGGGGTGAAACACTAAAACTCGCATTTTCGATCAATGACGCGCGCCCGTTAGATGAAGGCACCCACGGTTCAGGGCTCACGTAATTGATTGCTAAACAATTCAACTCGGGGAGAGTATGTATGACAAAATTACTAAAACAATTTGCAAAGGTAGCGGTCGCTACACTTGTTGTTGCCGGGAGTGCCAATCTGGCGCTCGCCGCGGACAAGGAAATCACATTTAGTGGTTCTGGCGGTGTTGTTGGCAAGGTCTCAAAGGAAGTTTGGTGGGGGCCTTATACCGAAGCCACAGGCACAAAAATCAACCATGTTGCGGCTGAAGCAAAGCGTATGCCCCAGCTCGAAGCAATGGTGAAATCCGGAAACGTTCTTTGGGATGCCATGGAAGTCTCCGCTTCTGACTATCCGCTTGGCGTTAAGAAGGGGCTGTTTGAAGCAATTGACTACAGCTTGGTAGATCCGGACAATCAACTTCCCGCAGACACGCGCGAAGAATTCGGGGTTGCCTATGCAGCATATTCCCAGGTTCTGATTGTTCGGACAGACAAGCTTCCTGACGGCAAGAAAATGGAAAGCTGGGCCGATTTTTGGGATGTTGAGAATTTTCCGGGACCGCGTGCTTTACGCGGACGTGCAGAAGATAATCTGGAATTTGCCTTGCTCGCGGATGGCGTGCCGGCAGAAGACATCTATAAGGTTCTAAGCACCGAGGAAGGCCTTGATCGAGCCTTTGCAAAGCTGGATGAAATCAAGCCGCATATTACCACTTGGTGGACCAGCGGTGCACAATCTGTTCAATTGCTGTCCGACGGCGAAGTTTACTTTTGCCCATCGTATAACGGCCGTATAACAACACTTGTTTCGTCCGGCATTCCGGCAGAAATTGTTTGGAACGGTGGGGCTATGCACAAGTCCTACATCGCAATTCCAAAGGGAACAGAACACTTAAAAGAGGCGACCGAGTACGTCAAGTTCCGGACAACAAGTGCCGACCGTATGCGTGAATATGTGACTCACCTACCTTATCCAGGATGGGCGCCGGGTCTGTTTGACGGAATGGATCCAAAGATGGCAGCGAACATGCCCACATTTCCAGCGAACCAAAAAGTACAGTTTTCAGCTAGCGCAGAGTTTTGGGCTGAAAATCTCGATGCAATCCAGGAACGCTGGACCGAGTGGCTCCTACAGTAGACCTCAATAGTATTGATCGTGTCTGGCGATAAATTTGTACCTGCCAGACACGATTTTAGGAGATAGAGACGTGAACGCTAAAAAGAAATTTACGAGTACGTGGTTGCTTTGGCCGGCATTATTTATGCTGGTGGCGTTCTTTCTCATTCCAACGTTAGACATCCTTCGGGCGAGTGTTTATGACCCGGAATTCACCACAAAACATTTTGCGAAGCTACTGGGGAGCAACGTCTATCTGGACGTCCTTTGGCGTACAATCAGGCTGTCTGTTATTGTGGCCTTGATTTGTGCCGTCATAGCTTATCCGATTTCTTATTTCATCGTGCAGCGGCCCCGTAAACAACAGATATTTTTCCTGTTCCTGGTATTTATTCCACTGTGGATGAGTGTCCTAATTCGTTCCTACGCCTGGATGGTCGTCTTGGGGCGGGAAGGGATGATCAACGCTCTCTTGATTGGTCTTGGCTTTACAGATGAGCCGGTGAAGATGCTTTTCACAACGGGCGCAGTTTATGTTGCCATGGTGCAGATATTATTGCCGATCCAGATCGTTACTTGCTACAGCGCGATGACCGAAATTGACCTGGACCTTATGCGTGCGGCGCGCATTCTGGGAGCAAAACCCTGGCAGGCCATACGGCGCGTATTCCTTCCCTTGAGCTTAGACGGCACTGTCACCGGAGCCATTATCGTCTTCATGCTGTCGATGGGTTTCTTCATTACGCCCGCTCTCGTTGGGGGGCGAAAGGATATCATGATGGCGAACCTGATCGAGTTCCAGGTCCAACAGTTGAACTGGGGCTTTGCCGCCGCCATCTCCATCGTTCTGCTCATCGGGACGGTCTTATGCGTAATCATCATTAAGCGGCTTTCAAAAATACTTATAAGACGCCTCGTTGGCGGAGGACACGCATGAACAAGAAGCCCTTCAATTTGTCGAAATTCCTTTTGACCGGCTATTTCCTTGTCGTCATTCTGTATCTCGTATTTCCGATATTTATCGTCATTCCGATATCCTTTAGTAACAATCCGTTCTTGCGCTTTCCGCCGAGTAATCTAGGAGTGCTTTGGTATGAAACCTATTTCGGGGATTCCGGATGGGTTGAGGCAACTTTGTTGTCGCTGAAGGTTGGATTGATTGCCTGTGTCGTGTCGACTGTGGTTGGAACATTGGCCGTGCTGGTGCTGGAACGACAAGTTCTGCGATCCAAAAACCTGCTGACCTATTTCATTACATCGCCCATCATTGTGCCGCATATATTTATCTCCTTGGGGATGTTTATATTTGCGATCCGTCTCGGCATTGAAGATAACGCAATTACGCTTGCGTTTGCCCATGCGACCATTGCATTCCCGTTTGTTTTTCTAATTGTCGGCGCGAGTCATCGGCAACTGGATCCGACATATGAACGTGCCGCCCGTGTTCTTGGTGCCGGACCGGTTCGCGCCTTTTTTTCAGCAGCCTTTCCGAGCCTTTTGCCGGGAATAGTCGCTGCTGCGGTCTTTTCCTTCTTTGTATCCTTCGACGAACTCATCATTGCCGAATTCATGATGAGCGGTCAACAAACGCTGCCAATGCGCATATGGGCTGACTTGAAACTGGAAATGCGTCCGACGATTGCAGCGGTTTCCAGCATCCTGATCGTCGCGTCAATAATTGGTATGGGCGCGGCGGAAATACTGCGTCGGCGTAGTGTCAATATTTCAAATAACTAGCCAAAAAAACTAAAACCAACCAGAAAAGTGAGTATCTAAATGCCTGTAAAATATGAAAAAGTGGGAAATGTGGCCGTCTTTACGTTTGAAAACGGGAAGGTCAACCAGATCACGCCGCCGATGCATAAGGAGCTCTATGATTACATGGAGGACTTCCTCAAAGATTCCAGTATTCATGCAGGTGTTCTCACTGGCGCCGGAACTCAGGCTTTCAGCGGGGGCGATGATATTAAGAATGACTGGAGTCAGGATACCCTTCATGACACTTTAACCGCCCATTTCCAGCGCTCAACAGATGCGAGTGCGCAAACTCGGCCCGGTTGGGAACGTGATATGCGCACAATCGACAGATACAAACCAATTGTTGGTGCACTAAACGGACCTGCGCTCGGCATGGCGTTTATTTATTCAATTCTTTTGATGGATATTCGTCTTGCGTCTCCAAATGCTTGGTTTGGGTTGCCGGAAATCAAATACGGAATGGGTGGTGCCGGTGCAGCGACACAATTGTGGCGGCATTTGCCTCCTGCTATTGCCATGTCCATGGTTTTGGAAGGAGAGCCCTTGTCTGTTGAAGATGCGCTCAAATTTGGATTGATCAATGAAATTGTTGATCAGGACAAATTGTTGCCGCGCGCCATGGAAATTGCCGAGAAAATTGCGTCTTATCCACCGATCGCCGTTCGGGTGGAAATGGAAGGTTTTTATCGCAGTATGGACATGTCCAAACGTGATACACATGGATATATGAGCCACCTCTATCGGCTTCAACGCGCTGCGTATCTGACGGGCGACAATGTGAGTGGAACGCCACTGGATCCGAATGCGCCAGAGCAAAAGTAGGATCGGATAATCCGGAAATTTCAGCAAATTAGATTGAAAACATTAAAAGGTTCGAGATGACTTACGATAATGGACATAAAGGGATGGCAGAAGTCCATCGCCTGGCGGCAGAAATTGATTTTCCGGATACACTTGGCGCGTTTGTTCGCGAACGCGCCAATACGCTGGGAGACCAGTTATTGGGCGACTATTTTGATGACGGAGAAAAACTTACCTATCGCGGTCTTGACCAATCTGCGGACCGTCTGGCAGGAAGCTTGCTGGCGCTTGGTATCCGAAAGGGAACACATGTTTCCGTGATGCTTCCGAACGTAAAGGAATTTGTCATCAGCTGGATTGCTCTTGGGCGTCTGGGCGCGGTTATGGTGCCAACAAATGTTGCTTATACTGGCGCAGAACTGCACTTTGTCCTTGCCGACAGTGATGCACAGTTCATGATTATTGATTCAAGCTTTCTGGAACGTCTGGATAATATGCCAGATTGGCCATCACTGCTTGCCCGGGACAGAATAATTGTTCGCGGCGAAACGCCCGAAGGGCACCTCAACTGGCAAGAACTGCATGATAATGGCCCGAGTGAATTCGCGGCACCGTCGCGTGTCACGTCAACGGATCTTGTGAATTTGCAGTATACGTCCGGTACAACCGGTTTTCCGAAAGGATGTATGCTGACTCATGAGTATTGGGTGCTGCTTGCCCATTGCGCCGCGTTGCAAAGGGGGCGGCCATTCCAGATCAAGCAAACCCTGATTTGGGCTCCATTCTTTTATATGGATGGGCAATGGCAGTTCCTGATGACAATGTGCTTGGGCGGGACAGCGCATATCGCCTCACGCATGAGCCTGACGAATTTCTTCGATTGGCTCATTGATTTCGAAATTGAGTATTGCGCTTTTCCAGAACCTGCGCTCGCCAGATTCCCGCCGTCGGAAAAAGACAAGCTCATTAAGTTGAAATATGTCAATGCCTTCGGTTGGCGCGGGGATGCGAATATTGAAATAGAAAAGCGTTTCAATCTAGTTGCCCGCAATACTTTCGGCATGACAGAAATTGGCAGCGGTATTTCATTGCCGGCAGAAGCCACTCATATGGCAGGGTCAGAAGCTTGTGGATTGCCGTCGCCCTTTCGTGAAGTGCGTATTGTCGATGAAGAAGGCAATGATGTCCCGCAAGGAGAGCCCGGCGAACTATGGGTTTCCGGTCCGGCTATATTGTGGGGGTATTATAAACGCCCTGAAGCGAATGCAGAAAGTTTTCGCGGGAAATGGTTCCGTACGGGCGACATATTTCAGCAGGATGAGAATGGATACTATTACATCGTCGGCCGGATCAAGGACATGATCAAGCGGGCGGGAGAGAATATATCTGCTCGGGAGGTCGAAGCAGTCTTGCGTGGCATGGATGAAATTGAAGAGGCCGCGGCTCTTTCCGTTCCCGATCCTATGCGCCGCGAAGAGGTGAAAGTCTGCATTATGCTGCGGGAGGGCGCAACGGCAGAAGATTGCCCGCCGGAGAAAATCATTGCGCATTGTGGCCAACATTTGGCAGATTTTAAAGTCCCGCGCTACTACTCTTATGTTGATGAATTCCCACGAACACCGACAGGTAAAATCGCGAAGAATAAAATGCGCGACGGTGATTTGCGCGACAATAGTTTCGACCGTGCCGATAACGTTTGGCGCTAGAGATTATCCGGACAATCAGATGGTGAGTTTTGCTCACGGGAAAATGGCTGACTCTTTCCCGTGAGCAACAACTTTCTACGATGTTATTGACGCAAGTTTAGGTCGTTTTGCGTGGTGTGGAGAGATCGCCACAATCATTTAAAAACAGTGGACAAATAAAGAAAAATTTAATGGAATCTGTGGCATAGTCCGATTTTTAATGCGGGAATGGCCGGGCTAACATGGCCACAGTAATCTGAATGAGTAGTCAAAGCGGAATCCAGAACGCCATTACTAGTAATAGTTACGCTGTTTCTGTGGGGCACGATATTGCCGCCGGAATTGCCTCAGATGTGTTGGATGCCGGCGGAAATGCCGTTGACGCTGGTGTTGCAGCGTCCATTGCGCTCACTGTTTTACATTCGGAGCAGGTCCAGTTCGGCGGTGTTGCACCTATCCTCGTTTATATCGCGAATGAGAACCGGTATTTTTCTATCGAGGGGGCCGGGCGCTGGCCCGCCAGTGCTAATCCTGGCTATTTTGAAGAGAAACACCGAGGCCGAATTCCGCAAGGTATTTTGAGAACCGTTGTTCCTGCGGCGCCAGATGCCTGGCTGACAGCGCTCGAGCGGTTCGGAACCATGAGCTTTGCCGATCTCGCGGCACCTGCGGAGGGCCTTGCGGCAAGTGGATTTCCCGCGCATGAGGATCTCGTTTCCTGCTCCACCCAGTTTGAGCGTTACTACCGACGCATCAGTGATGATAACGCCCGTGTCTGGCTTCCGGGTGATGCTCCGGTTGAACTTGGGCAGACTTTCCGTCTGCCTGAGCTTGCCAATACAATCCGCCTCCTGATAGATGCAGACAAAAAGGGTGCTTTGACATCAGGGCGCACAGGCGGGCTGCAAGCCGTGCGGGATGCTTTTTACAAAGGCGAAATCGCTGATGCCATGATCCGTCATGTCAAGGCGTATGATGGATGGCTTTCTCATGCGGATCTCGCAGCGCATCACACCCCGGTTGTCTATCCGACCGAGGCAAGTGTTTTTGGCGGCAGTCTTTTCACGCCTGGAAGCTGGACGCAAGGTCCAGCCCTTTCACAGGCGTTGCAAATACTTGAGTCAACTGGCATTGCCGACCAAGCGCCTCAATCCATTGGCGCGTGCCATGTAATAATAGAGGCGTTGAAGTTGGCTCTGGTGGATCGGGAAGCTTATTACGGGGATCCGGATTTTGTGGATGTGCCGTTCGACATATTACTTTCGCCTGATTACGCCGCACATCGAGCCGCGCTGATTAGCATGGAGGAAGCAATCCACCCATTGCCTGTTGCCGGTGAAATAGGGATGGTGGCAACTCCGAAGCGGGTTTCACCGACCGATACGGGTGAGAAAGCCATAACTCTTGATACCTCTGTTGCGGCGGTTATCGACGGCGCGGGCAATATCTTTGCCTCAACACCAAGCGATCCGTCTTTCGACGGTCCTGTCGTGCCAGAACTCGGCTTTGTCATCTCGACGAGAGGAGCGCAAAGCTATACCGCCGCGGAACATCCGGCGCGCCTTCGGGCTGGGAAACGACCCCGAGTCAGTGCCTATCCACTTATCTTCCGGGATGCAGTTGGTCGCCATATCGCCGGTGGAGGGCCCGGCGCGGATTTGCAGCTACAGGCCATGGCACAAGCCCTGACACATCATCTTGCTCACGACCTCAGCCTGAACGATGCGGTGAAATCGCCGCGTGTATTCACTCATAGCGTTCCTGCGTCGACCGAGCCTCACCTCTCTTTTGCTGGCAAGGTTGTTGCAGAGGAGGAAATCCCTGATGCAATTTTGACGGCGCTTTCCGAGCGTGGACATAAAGCGGTGCATGGCAAGACGGGCGGAATTTCACAGCCGTCCATCTGTCTGGTTTCCTGTGATCTGGATGGCAAGCTTGAAGCCGTTGGTGATCCACGTCGTGCCAGCGGTCAGCGTATCAGGCAACGTTCCAACAAAGGAAAGGCGGCCAGTTGAACGCGTCCTTCCATATCGGTACAAGAACTGTTTCTGTTCATACGTCTATCGCGGATATTTCTGCCGATGATTGGGATCGCTGTGCCGGTTCGGAAAATCCATATGTGCGGCACAGTCACTTGCTCGCGCTGGAAGAAAACGGCATTGCTAGTCCAGAGAACGGATTTCATCCTCGGCATATCATACTGCGTGACCAGAAAAGAGACATTATTGCCGCAGCGCCGGCCTATCTAAAGGATCATTCAGAATGTGAGCTTGGTATCGACCTTGGCCTTGCCATGGCGCACAATCGGGCTGTCGGACCTTATTATCCGAAGCTTCAGGTTGAGGTGCCCATGACTCCTATTTCCGGGCCGCGCTTGTTGGTGCGTGCTGGCGTGGATGAGGAGGAAGCCCGACTTGTCCTTCTGGCGGCGCTCAGGCAACAAGCGGAAAAAGACAGCGCCTCATCTGTACAGATCGCCTATATGACAGCGCCGGAATGGGACACAACTGAATCTGGCGGTTTCATGAAGAGCAAAGGTAACGCCTATGTTTGGCGTAATCAGGGCATGGACAGCTTTGAGGATTTTCTGGCAATTATGCTTTCGCGCCACCGTACCAAAATTCGCCGAGAGCGGAGAAAGGTTGCCGCAGAGAGGCTTACTTACAAGCAATATTCCGGGCACAATATAACCGCTGAGCTAGCCGGACCTTTTTTTGAATTATACGCCGCAACTTACCATCGGAATGAAACAGAGCTCTGGCATAATCAAGCTTATTTCGAACAGATCTTCCGGACGATGCCGGAGATGCTTGATCTTGTCTTTGCCTATAAAGAAAATGACCTGATCGCCATGCAGCTTAGTTTTCTAGGTGAAGATACAATTTTTGCCCAGCATTGGGGGCATACGAGCAACATACGTTTTCTGCACTTTGAGCTGGGAATATACCAGACGATTGAGATGGCGATCAGGCAGGGGAGAGCCGCCGTTAACTTTGGCACGACCGGGCAGCATAAGGTTGAGCGGGGCGTCGGAATGGAGCCGGCCTTTCACAGTATGTGGTTTCGCTCAGAGGCATTTCTAGAAATTGCGGAAATTGGATTAGAACGAAAGCGGGAAGCGGCCGCGAAAGAAAATATTGAGGAAAATGCGCGCTTGCCTTACACGCTAAACCCTGAGAAGGAAGGCGGGGAATGAATATGCAAACGCTGCGCAATACTTTGCCTCGCACCTTGATGCGAATGAACAGTCTGGAGACAGGGGAAGCCTTGTCTTTCTTCCAGACTTCGGTGGCAATGTCCTTTACGCGCAACCAATCCAAAAAATTCTTTGCACAGAGATTTCCTGTTTTGGCGCGCGTCTCGCCCCGGATATGGTTGGCACCCTTGATAGCCTCAGCCTGATTGAGATCGCGGAGCGCTTTGCCACGGATATTCATCAGTCGGATATACCCCGGCCAATTCATATTTGCGGCTTTTCCTTTGCCGGGCTGTTGGCCTTTGAGACGGCGCGGCATCTTTCTACAATGGAGCCAGAAACCGGCGAACTGCTTATTCTGGATACGAGTATCCGGTCGCGCGCCTTGATCGCGCGTTTTCTCCGGAACCCTTTACATGAAACTCTCTATATCGCACGTTATGTTGCTCGCAACTGGCGTACTTTATTGCCATGGCGAGAGCGATCCGCTGGTTCTGCATCGCTATGGTCAGATCTCGTATGGAACTTGGAAATCATGCTGAAGCGCACCGTTCGATTATCCGACAACTATATGCCAAGATGGCTGAATATCAGCCCCGCCCATGGGATGGGTCTGTCACCGTTTTTCGCGCCGAGGAAACCCCGTGGGGTCATCGGCTTGACGATCTGGGGTGGGCGCATTTGATTAGCGGCGCGCTCACGCTGGTGAATGTGCCGGGAGACCATCTTTCCATGCTGCGCAACCCAGATAATGCAGTCGTTCTTGTCGAAAAAATGCGCCTTCGTCTTGAGACGGTAAAAAAGGGATTAGTTGATGTTTGAGTTGCCGATCAAGCCGGGCGTTCATCCTTTCGATCATTTTTGTGATAATCTCAATTGGAGGTTAGAAGGAAATTTAGAGAAAAAATTTGCTGATCTGGCGAACGGATCTTTCTCGTATGGAACGCTGGCTCGTGATATGCGCTGCCTTGCTGCGATGTTTACCGCAAACGGTCTTGTCACCGGGGATCGGGTTCTTGTCGCTTCCAGAGATGAAGAAGCCGTGGTGAAGCTCTTTCTCGCACTGCTTCGCGCGGGCATAACGCCGGTTATAGGCGATGCCGAAATAACCGGGTCGGAGCTCGGCGAACTGATGGATGTTTGCGATCCTGCCGCGCTCTTTGCGGATGAGGATATGCTGGTAAATGCCACACTGGATGAGAAGCTACCGCAATCCCGGATTTTCCCGATCCGCAAGGTCCATGACACATTGTTGTACGTACAAGATCCCGGCCGTTGGACACCGGTCGAAAACCGGCCAGAAGTTGCGCTTCTGGTGCTGACGTCTGGGACGACATCGACGCCGAAGGCCGTTGAGCTGACCTATGAAAACCTGATCGCGCAGCTCACCATTTTTGATGAGATTTACGGCTTTGACAGCGGGACACGGCTGCTTAACCTGTTGCCGCTTCATCATGTTGACGGATTGATCCGGGGTCCGCTTGTCGCTCTGTGGTTCGGCGGATATCTTTATCGCCAGACACCCTTTTCAGTGCAGAACGTGCCTGCGATCCTGAACGCGCTCACTGAGAAGGATATCACCCATTTTATCACAGTGCCCGCTATGCTCCGTATTGTAGCCCGGATCGGCAGTGATAAAAGAGACGCCTTCTCCGGACCCAATTTTCGTTTTATCCTTTGTAGTGCGGATCTTCTCGATGCTCAGCTCTGGAGCCACGTTGAGGAGACCTTCAAGATACCTGTGGTCAATGCCTACGGCCTGAGTGAAGTGGTCTGCGATGCCCTGTTTGCTGGACCGGAAAACGCCACACGGAGGATCGGATCGCTCGGACGGCCCTATGGGTGTACCGCCATGGTTCTGGATGATGATTTCCGCCCCGTACCCGCAGGCGAAACCGGGGAACTGGTGCTTTCTGGCCCGACGGTGATGCGCGGCTATTTCAATGCACCGGATATCACTCGGACAGTTTTGCGTGACGGCGCCTTTCATACGGGTGATTATGTCCGCATCAACCCTGACGGGCTCTATGATTTTGTCGGACGCAAGAAAACGGCAATTGTCTCCGCCGGTGCGACGATCCACCCGGAGACAGTAGCGATTATTCTCTCGACCATGCCAGGTGTGGCGGAGGCGGTAGCCTTCGGCGTCCCCGATGCGGCGCGCGGCGAAAAGCTGGTCGCTGCGATTGCACCTCAGCCTGGTCAGGAAATTACCCCCGCCGCCGCATCAGCCTTTTGCCGGAAGCATCTCTCGGCGGAGCGAACACCGGCAGAATTCCGTATCATGACTTCGCTGCCGCGTGGCGCTTCCGGCAAGGTACTGATAGCAGAAATGATTGCCGGGGCGGCGAACGACGCGGCGGTCTTGGCAGAAGAGCCCGCCACGTTTGCGGAAGAAAGCGGCGGTCTTGAGGAAAAAGTCTGTGCGGTTGCGGCCAAATGCTTCAATGTCGATGCGACGGGACTATCGGCAGATTCAACGCCGTTCAATACCGATGGCTGGGATTCGCTGGCGCATATGAGCCTGATTGAGGAGTTGGAGATTGCTTTCGATATGCAGTTTTCTGCCGCAGAGATTGCCTCGATCGCGGCCCTCGGCGATGCTATGGAGTTCATCAAAGGGGCGCTTGACGTTTCTTAGGAAAAGTGTGGCCCGCTGAGCAGCCGTTTTGTCGTCAGCGATGGTTATAAATATTTGTATCTACTCCTGCGTCAATCTATAAACATTTCAATCTTGAACGTCCCCAAATTAAACAAATCTGTTTCAAGCGTCATAGAATTGGCGCGTTGGCAAGGTCATTTCGATTGCGGGTCGTAAAAGAGGCGAGATTTTAACAAGATTAGTTTGGATTTGTCCAATAGCCCTAGATTAACGCCTAAGAGCGAGAGGTTTTACAATGAGTGAACTGCCCCCTTGTCCAGAATGTCAGTCTCCGTATGTTTATGAGGATGGCGGCCTGCTTATATGCCCCGAATGTGCTCATGAATGGGCCAAAGATGCCGATGGTGCTGCAACAGAATCTAACATTATCCGTGATGCGAACGGTGCAGAATTGCAGGACGGAGATACTGTAACGGTTATCAAGGATCTCAAAGTCAAAGGGGCATCGTCAGTTGTGAAGGTAGGCACCAAGGTCAAGAATATTCGGCTTGTTGATGGCGACCACGATATTGATTGTAAAGTACCGGGCATTGGTCAGATGGGGCTAAAATCGGAGTTTGTGAAGAAAGTTGCTGGATAATTACTGGTCCGAAATCTTGCCGTTAGTGAGAGGAGGGGGAGTTCTTACGCCATGCAGATAGCCGCAACTTCCTTTTGTCGTCATTCTTTGCTAGGTAGAATGGGATGCCGTCGCGATATATTGCGGATGCAAAGGCGGAGGGGGATGGTTTGACATTTGGCGAACGGCAACGTGACTAGTGCGCAGGAAAAAATATCCGGGCTTTCTCTGTGGCACGTGACACCGTCTATCGAGCCACTGGACGGCGGTATGACGAATGCGAATTTTCTCGTGACCGACGGGGGGCAACAGTATGTTGTCCGGCTAGGCGAAGACATCCCGTTTCATCATATCACTCGGGCCCATGAATTAGCCGCAAGCGAGGCCGCGCATGCCGCCGGTATCTCACCGGCGGTTGTCCATAGTGAGCCAGGCGTGCTGATTCTTGAGTATATCGAGGGGAGGACCCTCACGCCGGAAGACCTCATTGACAATGATATCCGCAGTCGGGCGATCCACCTTATTCGGCAAGCACATCGGGACATTCCAGCACGACTTCAGGGGTCGCCGCCGATTTTCTGGGTCTTTCATGTGCTGCGGGAATATGCACGGTTGCTGGCAGATGGAAATAGTTCTCATAAAAAACGAATATCGGAATTCCTGAAAATAGCGACAGAGACCGAGGCGCGCTCCGGTCCCTATGATATTGTTTTTGGCCATAATGACTTGCTCGCCGCGAATTTTTTGGATGACGGAGCACGACTTTGGCTGATTGACTGGGAATATGCGGGGTTTAACACGCCGCTTTTTGATTTGGCTGGATTAGCCTCTAACAATGATGTCGCGGAACAAATCCAGAAAGAGATGTTGGAAAGCTATTTCGAGACACCGCTTACCGATGATCTTTGGGCCCGCTATCAAGCAATGAAAATTGCCTCTCTCCTCAGGGAGGTAATGTGGAGCATGGTATCGGAGCTTTATTCCAAGCTTGATTTCGACTATGGGAAATATACCCAAATCTGCCTTGAAAAGTTCGAGCCGGCTTACGACAGTTATAAGAAGGATTACCTCTAAATGGTGAAAGAACTCCCCACGACAGCGAAAGCGGTTGTGATCGGCGGCGGAATTGTTGGTTGCTCTACGGCCTATCATCTGGCGAAACTTGGTTGGACGGACACTGTTCTTCTGGAGCGCAAGAAACTCACCTCCGGAACGACATTCCATGCGGCGGGGCTGGTCGGGCAGCTTCGCTCCAGCGCCAATATCACCGAGCTCCTGGGATACTCCGTCGATCTCTACAACCGGCTGGAAGAAGAAACCGGGCTTGCCACTGGATGGAAGATGAATGGAGGCCTTCGCCTAGCCTGTAACGATGCGAGATGGGAAGAAGTCAAACGGCAGGCGACGACGGCGCAATCCTTCGGTCTTGATATGCAGCTTTTGAGCCCGTCGGAGGCGCGGGATCTCTGGCCGATCATGTCGATAGAGGATGTGATTGGAGCGGCATTCTTGCCAACGGACGGCCAGGCAAACCCGTCAGATATCACGCAGGCGCTGGCGAAAGGCGCACGTATGGCCGGGGCGTCTATATTTGAAGATACAAGTGTCACAGACATCCTTATTGAAGATGGAAAAATAAAAGGAATTCAAACGGATAAAGGTTTTATCGAATGTGAAATCGTTGTCTGTTGCGCAGGTCAATGGACGCGGGAGTTTGCGGGGCGTTTCGGCGTAAATGTGCCGCTAGTCCCGGTGCAGCATCAGTATCTGATCACAGAACCCATCAAGGATATGCCGCGTAACCTACCCACTTTACGCGATCCCGACCGACTGACTTACTATAAAGAAGAGGTGGGCGGCCTCGTCATGGGCGGATATGAGCCCAACCCAGTCTTGTGGGCGGAAGACGGTATTCCGGAGGACTTTCATTTTTCGCTGCTGCCGTCGGATTTTGACCATTTTGAGCCGATGATGGAACTGGCGCTGGGTCGCGTTCCGGCGCTGGAGACAGCGGGCATCAAGGAACTGGTCAACGGTCCGGAAAGCTTTACGCCGGACGGGAATTTTATCCTCGGTGAGGCACCGGAGCTTAAAAACTTCTTTGTCGGTGCCGGGTTTAATGCCTTTGGTATTGCCTCTGGCGGTGGAGCTGGCATGGTGTTGGCCGAGTGGGTCGCGAAAGGGGAGCCGCCCTATGACCTTTGGGCCGCGGATATCCGTCGCTTTGGAAAGCCGCATTTCGACGACGACTGGATTAAAAAGCGTACCGTCGAAGCCTATGGCAAGCATTACACTATGGCCTGGCCGCACGAAGAGCATCAAGCAGGTCGCCCATTTCGTACCTCTCCGCTTTATGAAAGGTTGAAGGTGGCTGGCGCCTGTTTTGGCGAAAAGCTCGGCTGGGAACGGCCGAACTGGTTCGCGGATATAGAGGCAGGGGAGATACCGGCAGATAGCTACAGTTTTGGCCGCCAAAACTGGTTCAATGCAGTGGCGAGAGAGCATAAAGCCGCGCGGGAAGCCGCCGTCTTGATCGATCAGACCTCATTCGCGAAATTTCTCCTGACCGGATCGGATGCGGCGGCGGCGCTCGACTGGATTGCGTCAGGCAATGTCTTGCGTCCTATAGGATCGGTTATTTATACGCAGATGCTGAATGACAAGGGCGGGATTGAGTGTGACCTGACCGTTACGCGCTTGGAAGAGAATGAATTTTATATCGTCACGGGAACCGGCTTCGCAACTCATGATTACAACTGGATCTTGCGGAACGTACCACCGCATATGGACTGCATCTTGAGCGATATAACGGAAGAACGGTCCGTTCTTTCATTGATGGGGCCAGTGTCGCGCGAAATTCTGGCGCAGGTAACGAAGGATGAAATCTCCCATGAAGACTATCCCTTCGCGACGGGGAGGGTGATCGATATTGCGGGTCATCCTGTCTTGGCGCTGCGCCTGACCTATATGGGGGAACTCGGCTGGGAGCTTCATATGTCTGCCAGTAACGCGGGCGCAGTGTATGACGCCTTGATGAGCGCGGGTGGGCCGCTCGGTCTCAAGAATGCAGGCTATCGCGTGATTGAAAGCTGTCGTCTTGAGAAGGGCTATCGCGCCTGGGGGGCGGATATCGGCCCGGACCACACCCCGGTTGAGGCCGGGCTTGGCTGGGCGGTAAAAATGAAGTCGGGCCGGGACTTCAAGGGACGTGCGGCGATAGAGAGGCAGAAGGCAAAGGGGGTTCGTAAAATGCTGACCTGCTTCACGGTCCAAGATCCGGATATTGTCCTTTTGGGGCGGGAGACGATCTACCGGAATGGGGAACGGGTCGGCTGGCTTTCCAGTGGTGGTTATGGTCACACAATTGAAAAATCAATTGGCTATGGATATGTCCGCAATCCAGACGGTGTGGATAAGGAATTCGTGCTGAGCGGCAACTATGAGCTTGATGTTGCCTTGAAGCGGGTGCCGTGTCAGGTGCATCTGGAGCCGCTCTATGATCCGCTTATGAAGAAAATTAAATCTTGATATCAATAGCTTGAAATCAAATACTAATGACCGAAATTTGCAGAATACAGAATGTCGAGTTGGCCGGGGAAGGGGACTATATTATTCTTCACCGGGAAGGCGGTGGCGCGATCCGGTTTCACGCCTTGTGGCTTCGGGATAATGCGCTGGATGTCCGCACACGCTCTCCGCAAAATGGTCAACGTCTCATCATGATTGATGATATTCCGCTGAATACGAAGATCACCGCCGCGACATTAGACGCGCCGGACAGGCTGACCGTTGAATTTCAGCCTGAGGAAAGGTCCGTATCCTATTCGCTAAGGTGGCTGCAGGAACATTCCTATGATATAGCGCGCGAGCACTCCGTCGGATGGCTCAATTCGAGCGTTGAAATCTGGGATAAGGCGTTGACCAACCGCGTGCCAACGGCGGATTTTGAAACGGTCAAACGTGATAAAGAGGCATTGGCCATATGGCTAGGTGATATCCGTCGATTTGGTTTTGCAAAAATGACCGGTGGGCCAATAAAAAGTGGAGCCCTTTTGGATGTCGCGGCGCTGTTTGGCTTTGTCAGGGAGACGAACTATGGCAAATGGTTTGAGGTGCGCGCTGAAGTGACGCCGACCAATCTAGCTTTCACCTCGGCGGGATTGCAGGCCCATACGGATAATCCTTATCGTGACCCGGTTCCGACGATGCAGATCCTTTATGCGCTGGAGAATTCGGCGACGGGCGGAGATTCGCTCGTTGTCGATGGGTTTAAGGTCGTTAAACGCCTTCAGGAGCGCAATCCGGAGCATTTCGAGATTCTAGCCCGCTATAATGCCCGATATGAATATGCCGGACAGTCGGGCGTCTGCCTGCAAGCCCGCAAGCCGATGATTGAACTGGAGCCGGATGGAGAGCTTGTCGGCGTCCGCTTCAATAACCGTTCCATTGCGCCGGTTACGGATGTACCGTTCGACAAAATGCCGGACTATTATGTGGCTTACCGGGCGTTGAGTGAAATCATTAATGACCCTGCGATGGCCGTAAGTTTCCGACTTGAACCCGGCGACTGCTTTATAGTTGATAACACCCGCGTTTTGCATGCCCGTAATGCATACTCCGGTCACGGAACACGCTGGCTCCAGGGCTGCTATCCTGATAAGGATGGTTTGCTATCAACGCTTGCGACACTTGAACAAGAGAATTTAGGGATTAATGATGCCTAACCCAGACTATTCGAAACTCACGAAAGACAATGTTGTCGACTTCATCGCCGATATTTTTGCTCGCCGCGGGGCGGAGGAATATCTTGGAGAAGATGTGACAATCTCGGAGCATATGTTCCAGACAGCGGAACTCGCGGAAGAGTCCGGTGCGAGCGAAGAACTGATTGTTGCGGCATTGCTTCATGATATTGGGCATTTTACCAATGAATTCCCCGATAACGCCGCGGAGCTTGGTATCGACAGCCATCATGATCGGGCAGGGGCCACTGTTCTTGCGCCGTTTTTCCCGAAAATTGTAACTGACTGCGTGCGCCATCATGTCTCGGCGAAGCGCTACCTCTGTACGGTTGAACCCGAATATTTTTCGAAATTATCCGATGCATCGATCCTGAGCCTGAAGCTTCAGGGCGGCCCAATGAGCGAGTCGGCGGCGAAAAAATTTGCCGCGAACGGAGATATCGACGCAATCGTTCAGGTGCGTAAGTGGGACGATATCGGCAAAGTACCTGGCAAGGAGACGCCGGGCTTTTCCCACTATGCCCCAATGCTGCAAAGGGTGGTGGATAGTGCCATGAAGGGGTAAGTTTTTACTCAGGCGGCAGACTCAAGCTTCAGTCGGTCTTGCGCCATCTTCATGAAGGCGCCGACAAGGTTACTCTTGCTGCGTTCCTTCAGGCAGATCAGAGCCTCATCCATCAGCGGCTCGCATCCTGAAATCGCAATTTTGCACAAACGTTCATCAAAGCCAAACTCGGCCTCGGAAACGATGCCGATACCGGCGCCGCTTGCCACAATTTCACGGATGGCTTCCCGGCCCACTGCTTCGATCGACGGTTTAAGGGTCAGTCCGGCTGCGGCTGCGATCTGTTCAAGTTTCTGACGTGTTTTCGATCCCTTCTCCCGAAGGACGAGGGGTTTGCTAGCCAGTTCCTGAAGAGATATGGATTTCATTCCGCCCGCCGAGCTTCGTTTGGAGGCAAAGGCGATGATAGGGGTGGAGCTCAGTTTTACAACATCAAACTCTCGCGCTTCCGGTATTTCTCCCAAAACGCCTACATCTGCCTCATAACTACACAGTTTTTCGATAATTTCCGATGTGTTGCCGGTGCTGACGGAAATAAAGACTTCCGGGTATTGTTGGCGGAAGGGGCCAAGGATCGGATGAAGATGCTGTACGGAATCCGCAATTATTTTCAGATTCGCAGATCCTAAAGCTCGCGATTCAGATAATAATTCATGGGCCTGATGTTCCACATCAAACATTCGATGAGTGATTTCCAGCAGCTTTTTGCCGAAATCTGTAAGGGCGACCTGTTTTTTTTGTCGATTAAACAACAAAACGTCATACTCGCACTCTAACTTACGGACTTGATCCGATATCGCGGGTTGAGTTAGGGACAACGCTTCGGCAGCACGCGAAAATCCGCCCTGAGTGGCGACAAAGTGAAAGGCACGTAGTTGAACATATCGCATTTGGATTCCTATCCTCTGTATCGATAATATAGCGCTTACTAACAGAAAGACTAATAATATCAACTAAAATTATACATCGATTGTATTTAACGATTTTACATATATTACGTTGTTAATTACGTTCTGGATCACCCGCAGTGAATTTTTTTAGTGAGGATATTATAAATGCAGATGGATGAGAAAAATCGGCCGACTGCTGAGTTTCCGGCACCGCATATGGGAGAGCCCTATCTGTTGACCCCGGGTCCGTTAACAACCTCCTATGAAGTCAAGCAGGCGATGCTGAAAGATTGGGGTTCCTGGGATGGTGATTTCCGGGCCATGACGGCATCGCTCTGTACTAAGCTACTCAATATTGCTGGTGACGATGGCACGGAATATGACTGTGTGCCGATGCAGGGAAGCGGGACCTTCGCCGTCGAAGCGATGCTGGGCTCCTTACTTGGAAAGAACAGTAAGACCCTGGTTTTGGTCAATGGCGCGTATGGCAAAAGAATAGCAGAAACACTGCGCTATCTTGGGCGGAACCATTTGGTCATCGACAAGGGTGACTATATGCCGCCGCGTGGTGTTGAGGTTGCGGCTGCTTTGGCAGAAGACTCTGAAATAACGCATGTCGTCCTTGTCCACTGTGAGACGAGTTCCGGCATTTTGAACCCGGTGCAGGAAATCTCTGAAATTGTTGCGGCGGCGGGGCGCAAACTGCTGATTGATTCAATGAGTGCTTTTGGTGCGCTGCCGCTTGATGTGCGCGATATCAGGTATGAAGCCATGATTTCCTCTGCCAATAAATGCATTGAAGGTGTGCCCGGCTTCGGATTTATAATTGCCCGCAAATCTGAGCTGGAAGCCGCGAAAGGTAACAGCCACTCCCTCAGCCTTGATGTCCATGCCCAGTGGGCCAATTTCAAGAAAACGGGGCAGTGGCGCTTCACGCCCCCAACTCATGCGGTCGCCGCTTTTATGAAAGCGCTGGAAATGCATGAGGCCGAAGGCGGCGCACCCGCTCGACTTGCGCGGTATGAACGCAATCGCGATGTCATGGTTACCGGCATGAGGGATCTTGGCTTTGAGACCTTGTTAAAGGATCGCTGGCTGTCGCCGATTATCGTGACGTTCTTTAATCCGGACCACCCGAATTTCGCGTTTGGGCGCTTCTATGATCTGATGAAGGCCAAGGGATTTATCATTTATCCGGGCAAGCTGACCGTGGTGGACAGTTTCCGGATTGGCTGCATTGGCCGACTTGACGAACAGGTGATGCGCAATGTCGTAGCAGCTGCAAAAGAATCCCTGGAAGAAATGAATGTTGATAGCGCGAGCCCCCTGAATCTGCGCTGAAAGAACGTGCCCGCCTTGCGGCTTGAAGAATCTGAATTGGAGTTTTGAAGACAATGAACAATATGTCCCCGAATGGCGTTACCGTAAATGACCGGACTTATCCGTTTCCTGGGCGGACAGCGGTTGTCATCTGCCTCGATGGGTGCGAGAACGCCTATATTGAAGCCGCGATCGATGCGGGTGTGATGCCAACGATGAAGCGTTTCCGCGAGACAGGCAGCATGCATCTCGCCCATTGTGTGATCCCGAGTTTCACTAACCCGAACAACATGTCGATTGCGACGGGACAGCCACCTGCCGTCCATGGTATTTGCGGCAACTTCCTGCTGGATCCGGAAACCGGTGAAGAAGTGATGATGAATGATCCGCGCTTCCTCAGGGTGCCGACGATTTTCAAAAGCTTTTACGATGCGGGTAAGCGCATCGCTATTGTCACCGCGAAGGACAAGCTTCGGGCGCTGCTCGGTCACGGTCTCAAGTTTGATGAGGGACGGGCGCTCTGCTTCTCGACAGAGAAATCCGATACCACCACCGTTGCAGAACATGGCATCGACAATGCTTCAAAAAGCCTCGATATTCCGGTGCCGTCTGTTTATTCAGCGGAGCTTTCCGAATATGTGTTCAATGCCGGGGTGAAGCTGATGACTTCCTTCAAGCCGGATTTGATGTATCTGACAACAACGGACTATGTGCAGCATAAGGCCGCTCCGGGAACACCCGATGCCAACGCCTTCTATGAAATGTTTGATTCCTATCTGGGCCAGCTTGATGCTCTGGGCGCCGCAATCGTTGTCACTGCTGATCACGGCATGAAGCCCAAGCATAAAGCCGATGGCACACCTGATGTGATCTATCTGCAAGATTTGTTGGATAAGGAAACAGGTGAGGGCGCGAGCCGGGTTATCCTGCCAATCACTGACCCTTATGTTGTGCATCATGGCGCGCTTGGTTCTTTTGCGACGGCCTATCTCAAGCCGGACGTTGATCAGGCTGCGGTGATTGCAAAGCTGGAGGCAACTCCGGGGATCGAACTTGTGCTGGATAAGGCGACCGCTGCAGAACGGTTTCAGCTTCCGCCAGACCGGATCGGCGATCTTGTGATTGTATCCGGAGAGAATCAGGTGCTAGGCACCTCGGCGGATAGGCATGATTTGTCTGGTCTTGAAGTGCCGCTTCGCTCTCATGGTGGCGTAAGCGAGCAGGTCGTGCCTTTCATTGTGAATGTCGCCATGCCGGAATTGCCGGAAAAACCAACGCTCCGAAATTTTGACGCCTACTATTATGCAACGCGCGCCGCGGCGCTCGTCGCTGCCAAGTGAACAAGATGACAGCATCAAAACCCGCTCGGCCGGTCATTGTCGAGGCTATGCGCATTGGCGGCCGAAAAGTGACAACAAAGGGCGTTGTTGAAGTGCGCTATCCCTATACCAACGAGGTGATTGGAACAGTACCCGCAGGCAACGCCGAACATGCGCGCGAAGCGTTTGAGATTGCGGCAAATTATCGCCCGTCGCTTACACGCTATGAACGGCAGCAGATTCTATTCAAAGCGGCGGAACTTATCCAAGGCGCGAAGAGAGAGCCTCGCAAAGGTCATTACACTTGAGCTTGGTATCTGTCATCAGCACGCGCTTTATGAAACGGGTCGGGCCTATGATGTTTTTATGTTGGCTGGCCAGCTTGCCATTCTCGATGACGGCCAGATATTCTCATGCGATCTAACGCCCCATGGTAAAGCTCGAAAAATTTACACCAAGCGTGAACCAGTCAATGTGATTTCGGCCATCACGCCGTTCAATCATCCGCTCAATATGGTGTCGCACAAGATTGCGCCTGCCATTGCCACCAATAATTGCGTTGTTTGTAAACCGACTGAGCAGACGCCGCTCACCGCGATTGCGCTGGCGGATATCCTCTATGAGGCGGGTTTGCCACCTGAGATGTTTCAGGTCGTGACCGGATGGCCGCAAGATATCGGTGAGGAAATGATTATCAACAAGCATGCGGATATTGTGACCTTCACCGGCGGTGTGCCGGTTGGCAAGATGATTGCCGAAAAAGCGGGGTACAAGCGTCTCGCGCTGGAACTTGGCGGCAATGATCCGCTGATTATTCTCGATGATTTGAGTGATGACGACCTTATCAAGGCGGCCCAAATCGCGGTTGCAGGCGCGACAGGCAACTCTGGTCAGCGTTGCACAGCGATCAAACGAATTCTTGTGCAGGAGAATGTCGCTGACAAGATTGTCCCACATATTCTTGGAATCGCTAAGAAAATCAAGTTTGGAGATCCGGAGGATCCAGAAACGCAACTCGGCTGTGTTATTCATGAAAAGGCGGCTGAAACATTCGAGAATCGAGTGCTCATGGCGGAGAAGCAAGGGGCGAAAATTCTCTATCATCCGGGGCGGGACGGGGCGCTTCTGCCGCCGATCGTTGTTGATCATGTGCCGCATGACAGTGAACTTGTGTTTGATGAGACGTTCGGACCCATCATTCCGATTGTCCGGGTGCCCAACGATGATGATGCGTTGATTGAAATTTCCAACTCGACACCCTTCGGCCTTTCTGCAGGGGTTTGCACTAATCGCCTTGACCGGATTACACATTTCATTGACGGGCTTGATGTGGGAACGGTAAATATTTGGGAGCAGCCGGGCTACCGCATTGAGATGTCGCCCTTTGGTGGAATTAAAGATTCAGGGAATGGCGTGAAGGAAGGTGTTCTGGAAGCGATGAAATTTTTTACTAATGTAAAGACTTATTCGCTGCCATGGCCCCAGAATTAGGCTGAGAATCGCAGAAGAATGCGGTTGTCAGAGAGTAGTTGCCATTATCAATATATCGATTTAAGTTATGACTTCATAAATATAATAGATTTCTTCTATTTGTCACATTACGCCACTATTGCATTGAGTAACAAATGATTGTGATTCAAATTTGGATCTTTGTGGATCTTTGTGGGTATGATCAAGTTTAATTCTCAACTAATCTCTTAAAAGGGGGAGCGACAAAATGTTACAATTGAAGAAATTGGCTTTGACCGCCATTGCGGGCCTGTTCGTTGCGAACAGTGCTATGGCAGCCGAGCTGACTGTCTACACGGCCGTTGAAGCAGAAGACCTGAAGCGCTATGCGGAGGAGTTCAATAAAGCTCACCCGGATATCCAGATCAATTGGGTACGTGATTCTACAGGTATCATCACCGCAAAACTGCTGGCCGAGAAAAACAATCCTCAGGCAGACGTTATCTGGGGCCTTGCCGCAACCTCTCTCCTCCTGATGAAATCAGAAGGTATGTTGGAGCCATATGCACCGAAAGGTGTTGAAATGCTCGACAAGAAATTTGTCGACAAAAGCACGCCACCAACATGGACAGGCATGGATGCATGGGTTGCCTCTGTTTGCTTTAATACGGTTGAGGCTGAAAAGCTTGGTCTGACGGCACCGACAAGCTGGAAAGACCTGACGAAGCCTGAGTATAAAGGCCATATCATCATGCCGAACCCGAATTCTTCCGGTACCGGCTTCCTTGACGTCTCCAGCTGGTTACAGATGTTCGGTGAAGAAGGTGGTTGGCAGTATATGGATGCGCTGCATGAGAATATTGCGCGTTATACTCATTCCGGCTCCAAGCCTTGTAAACTTGCGGCTGCTGGTGAAATTCCGATCGGTGTTTCCTTTGCATTCCGTGGCGCAAAATCCAAAGCTGACGGCGCACCGCTTGAAATTATCGTACCGACAGAAGGTGTTGGCTGGGATATGGAAGCAACCGCGATTGTTGCGGGAACGGATAATCTCGATGCGGCTAAAACCCTCGTAGACTGGACAGTTACGAAGGATGCCAACGTGATGTATAACACCGGCTATGCCGTTGTTGCGTATCATGGCGTTGCCAAGCCGGTCAAATTCTTCCCGGAAAATCTGCTGGAGAAAATGATCGACAATGATTTTGAATTTGCCGCGAACAATCGCAAGGCAATTCTGGAAGAGTGGCAGAAACGCTATGATTCAAAATCAGAGGCCAAGAGCTAATCCAAACAACCAAAAAGAAGGCATCGCATTTGCGGTGCCTTTTTTTATACTGTACGAGTTAGAATATTAGGGATGGGGAAACATGCTAGCTGAGGCAACCGGTGAATTGGATGTGGACGAAGCTCAGCCTCAGGGGGAGGCCTATCTCAAGATAGATAGCCTGTGGAAGGCATTCGGCGAATTTATTGCGCTAAGAGATATCTCCTTGAGCATTTCTGAAGGTGAATTTGTTTGCTTTTTGGGCCCTTCGGGTTGCGGAAAAACAACCCTGTTACGCGCCATCGCAGGCCTTGACATACAAAGCCGGGGTTCGATTGAACAGGCGGGTAATGACATCTCCAACCTGCCACCGGCAGAACGCGATTTTGGTATTGTTTTCCAGTCTTACGCCCTTTTTCCTAACCTCACGATTGAGAAGAATATTTCCTTCGGCCTTGAGAATGCAGGTCTCTCGAAGACTGCGATTTCGGCCCGGGTCACGGAACTGCTGGAACTTGTTGGCCTGCCGGATCAGGGGAAAAAATATCCGGCTCAGCTTTCCGGTGGACAGCAGCAACGGATCGCCCTTGCGCGAGCAATTGCCATGTCGCCAGGACTTTTGCTGCTGGACGAGCCCTTATCGGCCCTTGACGCGAAGGTGCGGGTACATTTGCGGCATGAGGTGAAGGATCTGCAACGCAAGCTCGGTATCACGACTATCATGGTCACCCATGATCAGGAAGAGGCTCTCTCCATGGCGGACCGGATTGTGGTGATGAACCATGGCGTGATCGAACAGATTGGTACACCGACCGACATTTACCGCGAACCAGCGACGCTTTTTGTTGCGGATTTTATTGGCGAGATGAACAAACTCCCGGCGATCTTTGGCACCTCTGCGATGGTAACCGTCGGCCAGAAAGAATTTACGTCCGGTGGTGGTGACTTTCAACCCGGTAGCGAGGTAATCGCGGCAGTACGACCGGAAGATATTATTCCGCATGGGGAATCAGCGAAGGAGCCCATGGAAGAGCCTGATAATGCAATCAACTGCCGGATTACCGAAATGGAGTTTCTAGGCTCCTTTTGGCGGTGCCGACTGAGGAGTGAGGCGCTTGGTGCGCAAGAGCTTATCGCTGATTTTTCCATTAACGCGGTGCGGCGGCTGGATCTAGAGGCAGAGAAGGATCTCGTGATTGAAATCCCGAGTAACCGGTTAAAGGTTTTTGCACGACCGGCGGGTGATTAGGAATGAGCGTAATAACGCCTGACAGTCTTCCGAATGAGCGGCCCGTTAAGTTAAAGCTCGGGCGGGACGATCTGATGATGCGAGGATTTATCTTTGCCATCGCGCTTTACCTGATCGTAACGCTTGCGTTTCCGCTTTATGCCATGTTGTCGAAAGCGTTCTCGACATTCCAGTTTGATCTTTCTCAAATCGAACTGCAGGTCAGCGATGAGAGCGGAAAGTTTGATGGCACGATCTTCTCCGCTGCGGCACTTAATGAGAAATTGAACGCTATTCCGCAGGATGAAATGGCGACGAGTAGCGACGGCCGGCTGAGCCTGACGCCTTTGTTCCCTGATTTCAGTTTTCGAAGCCCTGTTCTATATAAAATTCGTGGAACGACAGCGGACGCGGTCTATCTGATCGGTTCGGACCGGATGACGGGCACAGACTGGCGTGAGGTGGATTCCAATACGTTCCGGCGGATCGTTCTTCGCCCGGTTCAATCCTTCGGGTTTAGTAACTTTACGACATATTTCTCGACGCCCTCGCTCTTTCGATCGATTGAGAATTCTCTCTTTATTTCGATTGTCAGTACCATCGTCACCGTCAGTCTCGCCTTCGCCTTCGCCTATGCGCTGAGCCGAAGCTGCATGCGCCTGAAAGGGATGTTTCGTCTGATTGCGATGGCTCCGATCCTCGTGCCATCTCTTCTGCCCGGTATCGCACTTGTCTATCTTTTCGGTAATCAGGGGATGCTGAAAGAGGTGATGATGGGGGAATCCATTTATGGACCCTATGGCATTGTTTTGGGTTCCATCTTCTTCACTTTTCCGCACGCTTTTATCATTATCACGACGGCGCTTGCCATTTCGGATGCGCGGCTTTATGAAGCGGCGGTTTCACTTCGTGCGAGCCCTTGGAAGACCTTTTGGACGGTCACAATCCCGGGCGCCCGATACGGCCTGATCTCGGCAGCATTTGTTGTGTTCAATCTGGTAATTACTGATTTCGGCCTGCCGAAGGTGATCGGCGGGCAGTATAATATGCTGGCCGTCGATATCTATAAGCAAGTAATTGGCCAGCAGAATTTTGAGATGGGCGCAGTGGTCTCTGTCGTTCTGCTTATGCCCGCCTTTATTGCATTTGCGGTTGATCGTCAGGTGCAGAAGAAGCAGGTCGCTCTTCTATCCGCCCGCTCCGTGGTGTTCGAGCCTAAGCCGGACCGGAAATTTGATCGTATTTGCTTTTCTTATTGTAGCTTGGTCGCGATTTTCATCGTTGGAATTCTCGGCGTTTGCCAATTTGCGGCGCTGATCAAATTCTGGCCTTATGATCTTTCCCTCAGCCTGAAAAACTACAATTTCGATGTGATGGATGGCGGCGGATGGGAGGCTTATGGCAACTCCATCAAGCTTGGCCTGTTGACGGCATTTTTTGGAACCATTGTGGTATTTATCGGCGCCTATATGGTAGATAAAACCAGAAGCTTTCGCCTTGGCCGTGGTATTTTTCAGTTCCTTGCGATGCTGCCGATGGCAATTCCGGGGATGGTTCTGGGACTCGCCTACATCTTCTTTTTCAATGACCCCAATAATCCTCTCAACACTATTTATGGCACGATGGCGATCCTTGTCATTGTTACTATTACCCATTTCTATACGGTATCGCATCTGACGGCGGTTACCGCGCTAAAACAGATGGATGGGGAGTTTGAATCCGTCGCCTCCTCCCTGAAGCAGCCTTTTTATAAGTTGTTCGCGCGCGTGACTGTGCCCGTCTGCATGCCCGCCATATTGGATATCGCGATTTATCTTTTCGTGAATGCAATGACGACGGTTTCGGCAGTCGTGTTCCTGTATTCGACGGACACGGCGCTTGCCTCAATCGCGGTGCTGAATATGGATGACGCAGGGGATGTGGCGCCCGCCGCCGCAATGGGAATGATGATTTTCTATACGAATGCCGCCGCTCGCATCATACATCTCGCTGTTTCGAAGGGCATACTGAAGCGGACACAGGCATGGCGACTACGGTAGAAAACTGAGGGAAAAAGTGGATTGGTGTTGATTTACCTTTGCCCCCAATCAACAATGACCTTGTGCAGTGCGCGATATTCGCGATCTGCTTCCCGGCCGAAGACCGGATCACCCTTATCGCGCATCCGTGTTTCAATCACATCCCAGTCGGCCTGAATAAGGGACTTCGCCGCCGCCGGAAAGAAAATCGTTTCCTCCTTACGCATATGTTGATGTAAAATCGCCTTATATTCACACACCGTCTCGAGAAGTTCCTCGCGCAGAATAGGTTCTTCCAGCTTGATGCGTTTCACTTCATTCGAGAAGCGGGTAATGATATTTGTGAGTTCTTCATGCTCATCCAGAATTTCCGCGCCAACGGCACCTGCCTCCGGATTTCGGCGGGTCAGGCTTTTTAGAAGAAAATTCTCAATCGGATGATGGCATCTTTGAGGGAAATTCACGATATAGTCGAGGATTGTCTCTACCATGAAAAAATTAAGACTATTCCCCTTCGAGAAAGTGACTACCTCCCGTTCCAACACTTCCAGAAGCACGGACATTCGCCGGTGATCCTCCTGAAGCTTCGCGATAACCTGCGACATGTAACCTCCCTGATCTAATTTGAGGTAGTCGTCACTATACGGAGGGGGCGTGAGATGGCATTGATCGCGATCAACTGACGATTTCATATTGACGAAAATCCGGGTCTTGAATTTGGCCCTGTCGCAATAGTTTTCTTCTCGCTATCATGGGCCATTAGCTGGAAAAAAGGTTACTTTGAATGAGTTTATGGTTTTATGATCGCGTTTGAGCAGGAAAACACTCACATCTACCACGCTGATATTGGTGAGGGTGGTCCGCTTGATTACGAGAGATGTTGGCAAGCGCTCAGCGAGGCGGAGCGGGCGCGGGCGGAACGGTTCCGCTTCGATCTTCATCGCAATCGCTATGTGCGGGCGCATGGCCAGATTCGCTATATCCTGGCGGCATATATGGATGTTGGTCCGACGGAGATCAGCTTACAGACAGGCGAACGCGGTAAACCTTATCTTCCGTCACAAAATATCTATTTCAACATGTCCCATTCGGCCGATACCGCTGTCTTCGCCGTTACGCGAAGCGGGGAAATTGGCGTTGATGTAGAGATGTTTGATCGCAAGGTAGAAATCGACGATTTAAGCCGCCACTATTATACGGAGATGGAGCAGGGCGCCCTCAATGCATTGCGAGAGGAGACTGACCGCAGGGAGTTGTTCTTCTGGCTTTGGACCGCGAAAGAAGCCCGTATGAAAGTTACCGGAGAAGGATTGGCTCTTGATCCCCGACATATTGATGTCGCGATTGAGGCAGGACGTCCGGTCGCTTATCGCAAACCGGATAAACCAATGGCGAGCCTTGTATCAATAGAAATCGCGAATATCGCTGGCGCCTGCAGTATCGCGGGGCTGTTTGAGCCCCGGCTCACTGTCAAATCGATTGAAAATTTAGGCTAGGTGCTGAGAGATCAGCTTTTTAAATCTATGGCGGTTTTCTGAAGTTCGCTCCAAACTTCGAACATTTTGACATTTGCACGATAGCTGTGCAGAGCGACATTCTGGTTCACAATTTCTTCCGCCATATCCACATTTGGACTTTCAACAAGCCCCTCCTGATTGGCGAGTGGATTTTGCGGTGCATAGACATGAGCCGTTGCCGGATCCTTTTCCCGGACCTTGACGTTCGGCGCACCGGTTTCGTCTGTTGTTTGAACGGGTTCAACGGCTTTGTAGGATTGATTTTCGTCCATAGCGCCGGGCGTGCCGACACTGTTCGCATTGACAAGGTTTTGCGCGGATACTTCGACCCGTTTGGTAGCAGCGGCCATGCCGCTGATGGCTGAACCCAGAATTGACGTCATTATAGACTCCAATCAATACAATTTTAAATAATATTTATCGAATAATGATTTTCTAATATACACGTTATAGAAGCTAATTTATTAACAAACCGTTAATTTTCTCTGGTTTCATGACTTAGAACCTGACGCCAGTGATCAAGAAGTAGAAAGAAATCATCGCGCGGGCCGTCTTTTGGCGCGCGCGTGTCCTCATAGATTGGCGTGATAATATAGCGATCAGGGGAGAGAGTCAGAGTAAAGCCGTTGCCGGTGATTTCATAATCCTCGTCCTGCGGCCCGGTTGCCTTTGTCTTTAAATAGTCGACGAGTGCGATATCTCCTTGTATTTCAGTTTCAAAAAACTCTTTCAACAGTATGTTTTCAGGGGATAATTCGGCCTCTATTAGACCCGTTTCTTTATCTATCTTCAGGTGAATTTCCAGCATGGTTGGGGCCTAATCCTTGGCATATAGAGGGTAGGCGGTATTAATGTCGCCATTGCCGAACCTGTACCCTTCGATCAGGAAGCCATGTCCCGACGGTCCGCGCCAGCGCGATCCCTCCGGTAGGCGATTGTTTGAATGGGCGAACAATATGCTGTCGATGACTTGCTGCCGGGAAAAATCATCGGGAAAGAAGCTGGAGAATTTTTCTTTCCATCGGTGTTCGCCCGCATCAAATATCTCGACCATGGCGGTATATACACCGGCCCGGTTTGGTCCGGACAGAATATTCCTGATGCGTGACGTCGCACCCATAGGTTCTTTCGGCGCGACGTGAAAACCGACCGGCTTGCCATGCCGGTTGATCTCTCCATCAAAGATATGTGCGAGGTTAAGGGAAGGGGTTGTCTCAGACCAGCTCCCTTGCGCGGGTGCTTCGTTGGAGATAAGCGGGACGATAACATAGAGAATGGCGAGGCAGGCAAGCAGAACGGCGGCAATGCCCGCCCTTCCAAACGGCACCATTCTTAAAATAGAGGAGATACCGTTACCCCGGCCCATTGACGAAGCTTTCAACGAGGCTCTTCGCGACCAAATTCCATCCGTCCACCAGAACAAAGAAGATCAGCTTGAAGGGGAGGGAGATCATGACCGGCGGCAACATCATCATACCCATGGACATGAGAATAGAGGCCACCACCATATCGATCACGATGAAGGGTACGAACAGCAGGAACCCGATCTCGAACGCACGTTTAAGCTCACTGATCATAAAGGCGGGCACCAGAACTTGGAGAGGTACATCCTCCGGTGTTTCAGTTTCGGGCGTGGCGCTTAAATCCATAAAGAGAAGAATGTCTTTCTCCCGCGCATGCTGGAGCATAAAGTTCTTGAATGGGATCACGGTGCGATCAAATGCCTCGGTCTCGTTAATCTCTTCATCGATCAGCGGGACAATACCATTTTCATAGGCGGCCTCAAATGTTGGCGCCATGATAAAGGCGGTAAGAAACAGGGCGAGGGAGATAATCACGACGTTCGGCGGCGTCGCCTGCACACCGAGCGCACTTCGGAGGAGGGATAGCACGACAATCAGGCGTGTGAAAGACGTGGTGACGATCAGTATCGCGGGTGCCAGGCTCAGCACTGTCATCAGGACGACAAGCTGGACAATCCGGCCGGTCAGCGGGCCCGCATCTTCCCCAAGATCAAGGGAAACGGACTGCGCCAGTACCTCAAGCGGGAGTGCCATGACGATTATGGCGACGGCAAGGGCGGCAAGGTTGGTACTGGACAATTTAATGCCGCAAAGACGATCCGGTTTACGATACTTTATCATGCGTTTTTCACATCGCCCTGTTCGGCGTTTTCATTGACAGAGATATTCCGCTCGACAACGACATCATGTTCCGGACCGAGCAGCAGGAGATGTTCCCGGTCATCACGTTTGACAAGGACCAGCCGCCGCTTGGCGTCTATGGACATGACATCAGATACAGCAAGACGTTTAGGGGCGGACGGGTCCCGAGAAGCTCTCGGCACCATTCCGAAGCGCCGGGCGAGAAGTGTGATGAGCGCAATAAGACCCAGAACAATCAACAAGCCGACAATATATTTCAGGTATTGTACGGGATCCATTGGCCTGCCATTAAAATATCCATCCGATCATTTTTACGCGTCACGGACATACAGTAGCGGGCTGAAGGGTTTTTGAAAACTATTCTTTATGGGTGTGGTTTTCGAGCGTGCTGATATCGCTGCTTAATGAATCATATCGTTTCTGAATTTCGTCAGACAGGATGTTGAGGGACTGCATGACCTGCGTCATAAATTGGGACAATTCCTGCCGTTCATCCTTTGGTGCGTTCTGGACTCGCCCTTGAAGATGAACAATTTTTTGCGGTAATGATCCCATGTCGATCATGATCCCGCGTCGTGTTTGGTCCAGATACTCCGTAATGTCGTTCAGTACGTCGGATATATCGGCATTTATTGTCGCAAAATTTTTCATCAGAGGCTTACTAATCAAACTGACTATTTATCCTGGCACTTGTACAGATAGGACAGAATTTCCGAAACGGCGGCGAATGCCTCAAGTGGAATGGGGCAATCCACCTCTATTTCTGACAAAATCTGTGCCAAATCAGAATCGGTGCGCACCTTTACACCACGAGCGAACGCCAATTGCAAGATTTGTTCGGCTACCTCGCCTTTACCACTCGCTGTTACCCGGGCCAGCGACGTCGGAGACTCGTCATAATTCAAAGCGACTGCGATGGTGTCATCATTGCTTCGTGGAGTGTCTTGTTCATTTTGTGACATCAGTATCTCCGGCCAGAAGTGACCTGCGTCACTGAACATAGATATTTGTGCTTAAATTTTACTTAATCGGAGCGCAGAAATGGCCCAAACATGCAACTTCTTTCTTGCAACTCGGATTGGGAACGACTATGTTCCGCCTCGCTGGGCAATGGCGACATAGCCTTTATTTATTGTTCCCGGCACTGTGCAGCATTACTGACAGGAGCGATGGCTCCGATTTGCACAAAAGAAATTGAACAAATGTCATTGTGACACGATTGGCCGTTCCAGTAGAGAATTGCCATGTAATATTGAATGCTCCCGTCGTTCAGTAATTTGAAACGCGCGGTGGATGCCACAAACTAAAGGGGTATGGATTATATGAGTGACTTGGAAAATGCGTTAAATGGCAAGTCCGTTGCCATTCTTGTTGCCAACGGTTTTGAAGAATCCCATATGACAAGCCTGCACAAGGCTCTCGTCCTGACCGGAGCGGATGTTAAAATCGTCTCGCCGGAAAAAGGCGTCGTCAATAGCTGGCACGGCAATGGCTGGGGACATTTCTTCCCTGCGAATGCGCATCTTGCAACCTCTATGTCCCATCATTTCGATGCTGTTATTATTCCTGGTGGCTCGCGCCATGTGAACCGGCTCATTTCTGATCCGCAGACAGCCCGTTTCATGCGCGGTTTCATGGAAGACAACAAGCCGGTTGCTCTGATTGAGGAGGCACCGAAAGTTCTTGCCGAAGCAGATTTGCTGGAAGGACGGAGTGTTGTTTCCACCGAGGAAATCAACGAAGTCCTGCTGGAAAAAAGCGTGACGGTTGTCGAAGCCGAGGTGCATATTGACGATATGTTAGTCACGAGTAAGCTCGCTGATGATGCCTTGGTCGAAAAATTTGCCGACCGGATACAGAATTATGAACCGGAAGCTTGGGAAGCTGCTTAATAGCGCGGCTCAGCTCAGAATGACAGAAACGTCCCGATTTATCGGGGCGTTTTTTTTGTGCCTGCCATCCACAAATTCTTCAAATTCATAGTCTGTTAAGGTTTCTCCCCTAATGTAAGGTCAGGAAAAACCGCGAACAGAAGCGATCCTGATATGAATTTGGAAAAAATTCCTCTTTTCGCCGCGCTGACGGAGAAAATGAAATGGTTGACCGCCCGGCAAAAGGTGCTGGCGCAGAATATTGCCAATTCCGACACGCCAAACTATCGCGCGCGTGATCTCAAGCCGCTGGAATTTCGCGAAATGATCGATGCACCTGAAGACAAGAGTGTTTCGATCAACAGGACGAACAAAAAGCATATTTTTGTTGATGAAATAACAAGTTATGAGACACAGGTAAATCGGGACATAAGCGAAATGACACCTACTGGTAACGCTGTGCTCCTTGAAGAAGAGATGATGAAAGTCGCTGAAACGCAAATACAGTATGAGCTGACCACATCGCTGTATAAGAAGAATCTGGGGATGTTAAAAACAGCCCTTGGTCGCCGTTAATCGGATTAGAGAAGGAAACCGGTAACATGGATCTTTTAAAAACAATGTCCATCTCTGCCTCGGGTATGGATGCCCAAGGCAAGCGGATGCGGGTTATCTCGGAAAACCTGGCAAATAAGGACAGTATGGGCAAGACGCCTGACGAAGATCCCTATCGGCGGAAAACTATTTCCTTCCGCAATGTTCTCGACCGCGAAGAAAATGTGACCAAAGTCAAGGTAGGCCGTATTGGTGAAGACAAGACGGAATTTGACCTCAAGTTTAATCCAAGCCACCCCGCCGCAAATGCGGATGGCTATGTCAAGATGCCGAACGTTAATTCCCTGGTTGAGATTATGGACATGAAGGAAACCCAGCGGTCCTATCAGGCAAATCTAGGTGTTATCGAAGCGTCGAAAAAGATGATCATGCGGACGCTGGACATCTTGAAACAATAGGGACGAGTGGAGGGTAGACAATGGCAGATACTAGCGCCTTAGCGGCGACACAAGCTTATTCAAAAGCAATTAACAGTTCTCTGGGCGTCAAGCCTGAGGCGGCTTCTGAGGCGGCAATTGAAGGGCCGAGCTTTGCGGAAATGCTGTCCGATGCCGGCGCTGATGCGGTTAAAACCGGCGTCAATGCGGAGCAGGTCAGCCTTGAGGCAATCACCGGTAATACCGGCCTTGCGGATATCGTGACGGCGGTCAGCAACGCCGAAGCAACCCTTGAAACCGTGGTCGCAGTGCGAGATCGTGTAATTCAGGCTTATCAAGACATCATAAAAATGCCAATCTAGCCTGTAATAGTATTTTTACAGCATAAGGATTGATGCAACATGAGCCCAACCGATGTCGTTGACGTAGTTCGCGAGGCGATTTGGGTCCTGCTCTCTGTCTCTGCGCCGGTCATGTTGGTCGCGTTGGGGGTTGGTCTTGTGATCGCCCTTATTCAGGCCCTGACACAGGTGCAGGAAATGACGTTGGTGTTCGTTCCCAAAATCCTGGCAATCTTTCTCTCCCTGATCATTTTTATGCCATTCATGATTTCTTCCATGATCGGGTTGATGGAACAGATCGCGCAGCGTATCTCAGGCGTATGATCGCCGGGCGCCGCTAGATGCTGGACGAATTCCTCAACGTTAATATCTTTGCCTTTCTTGTGGTGTTTGTCCGTATTGGTGCGGCCTTCATGGTAGTTCCAGGCTTTGGGGAGGCGTTTATTCCGACCCGCGTACGGCTGTCCATTGCGCTTGGCGTCAGTTTTCTTGTGATGCCCTTTGCGGCTTCTCAAATCCCTCCGGAACCGTCGACACCGATCGGGCTGTTGTTGCTAATTGTCGGGGAGTTGGTGATCGGGCTTGTGATGGGCGGTGTGCTCCGGCTCCTGCTCAGCAGCCTGCATGTGGCAGGGACAATTATCGCGCAGCAATCCGGCCTTGCTGCCGCGCAGTTTTTTGACCCGGCGCAAATGACACAGGGCGCCATCACGAGTACCTTCATGACGTTGATGGGGCTGACAATGATATTTGTCACTGACATGCATCATCTGTTTATTGAAGGAACTTTCGCCACTTATCGTTTATTCCCGGTAGGGGCAGTCCCGGATTTCGGCAGTATCAGCATGCTGATCACGGATTTTGTTCAGCAATCATTCCTGCTCGGCTTTCAAATGTCCGCACCATTTTTGGTTTTCGGAATTACATTTTACATGGGGATCGGCCTGATCAATCGCCTGATGCCGCAGGTGCAGATTTTCTTTGTCGCAATGCCACTGCAAATTATCCTTTCCTTTGCCATTCTGGCGATTACAATTGGTGCCAGTATGATGTGGTTTATCAGTTATTACGAGGAAGCGTTAATCCGCTTTCTTGGGGAGTAAGGGCAGTTGGCTGACGATACAGATGATGCCCAAAAAACCGAAGAACCGACCGCGAAGAAACTTGAAGATGCCTTCAAGAAAGGGCAGGTGCCGAAATCGCAGGAGGTCAGCCATTGGTTCATGACTATTGGGATCACGCTGGTTGTCATGATCTTTGTCGCCGGACTAGGTAACGGCCTTACTTTTGATCTTCTTAAATTTGTTGAACAACCTCACGCCATTGCGACGGATCGCTTCCATCTGGGGAAGGTTTTTGGCGATCTTGGCTGGGCCGTTATTTTCGTTGTGGCGCCGGCACTCGGCACGCTGATGATGGCCGGGTTGCTTGGCAATTTGGTGCAGCACCGTCCGGTCTTCTCGGCGGAGCGGATAAAGCCCAAGCTGGAGAAGCTCTCCCTTCTAAAAGGCTTCAAACGGCTTTTCTCCCTAAAATCAATCGTCGAGTTTTTGAAGGGTCTCTTCAAGATCACCCTCGTGGGGGCGATTGCCATCTTGTTTGTCCTGCCATCAATGGACCAGCTTCCTGTCATTGTCTCTTACGATGTATCGCAAGTGCTTGAACTGATTCAGGACCAGCGCGCTCCTGTTGCTGGCGGGGGTGGTCGCGGTGATGAGTATTATTGCCGGCCTCGACTTTATGTATCAGCGTTACAATCACAATAAAGAACTCCGCATGTCCAAGCAGGAAATCAAGGACGAGTTCAAGCAAACGGAAGGTGATCCGATGATCCGTGCGCGCCTTCGGGCCTTGCGGGCAGAACGCTCTCGTCAGCGGATGATGCAGTCGGTGCCGGAAGCCGATGTCGTGATCACTAACCCAACCCATTTTGCGGTGGCCCTGCAGTATAAACCGGAGGACGAACGCGCGCCTGTGGTCGTTGCCAAGGGCATGGATAATATTGCGGCAAAAATTCGAGAACTCGCGACCGAAAATGACATTCCAATCGTCGAAAATCCTCCGCTTGCGCGGGCTCTTCACAAAGCCTGCGATCTCGATGATGAAATTCCCTATGAGCATTTTAAGGCGGTTGCCGAAATTATCGGCTATGTCATGCGGCTCAACAAAAAGAAACAGACGAACTAGCAGGTCCAGATGGTGCAACGACGGAATAGACGGCGAAATCCGAAGTTTTTTATGGGTGTGGATGCCCGGCAGTTGGCAGCCGCCTTTTTCCTTGTCGCTGCGCTGATTGTCATTTCCGCTCTGTTGGGACAGGAGTTGGATTTTGTCAATATCGTTATCCTTAGCGTTATGGTTGTCGGCGCTATGGGGCTTGGTCTCTGGTATCTGATCTTTCATGGATTGCGCCAAGCCGCGAGCGGGAACGTCGATCTTCTCTCCGACGTGGTTTCCTCCAGTCCGGAGGGTCGGCTGCTCACAACGAAAGACGGGCGGTTCGTTTATGCGAATGAGGTCTATTGCACCCTTTTGGAGCTTCCGACGAAGGATATTGGTCAAACGCTCAGTGATTATTTTGCGGACGATGCGGACGTTCGGTCAGAGATCGACAGGCTCTTAAAGGCTGCAGTCTATGACGGCATGACTGGTGAACGCATTGACATCGAAACCAAAAGCGGACGCTGGCTCTCTATTCTTGCCCATGCCATAGATGTTATGCCCGACAATATCATCTGGTACGTGACAGAGACGACGCGGCAACATCGGCTTGAGGAAGAAGAGCGTGTTGCGCATGAAAAGCTCTCTGAATATTTCAATAATGCGCCGGTCGGCTTTTATTCTCTGGGTGAGGATGGCAATATCCAGTTCGTGAACCGGATACTTGCTGACTGGTTGGGATATCAGCAGGAAGAGCTGAGCGACGGGCAATTTGCCTTCTCGGATCTCGTGGTCAAATCGAACGAGGATCAACTCGACCTGATGGAGATTGTGTCCGCTGACGGGCCACTTTATGAAGGCAAACTAACCTTGCGCGGTCGGGATGGTACGGTGCTGCCAGTGCATGTAACACAGACGGTCATTCGCGGCGAAAATGGCGAGTTGATGGGGTCTCGTTCCGTGGTGCGGGAGTTGCTGCAGGAACAGGAATGGCGCGAACGGGTGGCGAATGCCGAGTTGCATTTTCGCCGCTTTTTCGAGGCCGCGCCGATCGGTATTCTGCTGCTTGATGCGACCGGTATCGTGTTGGAGGTAAACCCGGCGTTTCGCGCGCTGACCGGCACCGTGATCAGCAAGGCCATCGGCAGCCATGTCACCGAACTGGTGGAAGAGGCGGATCGCGAGACACTCAAGCAAAAGTTGATCGAGGCAAGCGCGAGCAATATGGCCGCGCCATCGGCGGAGGTAAAACTCCTTGGCGCGACGGAACGTGCGGCAAGCCTTTATATCAACGCGATTATCGGCGATGATCCCTCCGCTGAGCGACTCCTCGTTCATGTGATAGATACTTCTGTACAGAGAAACCTGGAAGTCCAGTTCGCGCAAAGCCAGAAGATGCAAGCTGTTGGACAACTTGCTGGTGGTATTGCCCATGACTTCAACAATCTTCTCACCGCGATGATCGGTTTTTGTGATCTGTTGTTGTTGCGTCATCAGGTGGGCGATCCGTCCTATTCAGATATAAACCAGATTAAGCAAAATGCCAATCGCGCCGCCGGTCTCGTCCGGCAGCTTCTGGCCTTCTCGCGCCAGCAGACATTGCGGCCAGAAGTAACAGATATCACCGATGTTCTGGCAGAACTCTCTAACCTGCTCCGGCGGTTGATCGGGGAGGCGATCCAGCTCAAGATCAATCATGCCCGTGATCTCTGGCTGGTTAAGGTGGACCGGGGGCAATTTGAACAGGTGGTTATCAATCTTGCGGTGAATGCCCGTGACGCCATGTCCGGCGATGGGCTCCTGTCATTTGAGACCGAGAACCTGACGATTGCGCCGGGACAGAAAGATTTTAATGATCTGATACCGCCCGGTGACTATATCCTTGTCAAGATATCGGACACGGGAACCGGAATTCCTGACCATGTGATCGAGAAGATATTTGATCCTTTCTTCACAACGAAGAAGGTCGGGGAGGGAACGGGGCTCGGCCTCAGTACGGTTTACGGTATTATCAAGCAGACGGGCGGCTTTATTTTCGCTGAGAATAATGAAGAGGCAGGCACGACCTTCAGCATCTTCCTACCGCGTTATCTGGAGGACGCAAAACGCACAAATACTACAGGAATAGCGCCGCAACCGACCCATCGGGACCTGACAGGCAAAGGAACGATCTTGCTGGTGGAAGATGAAGATCCGGTCCGGCTATTTGCTGCGCGCGCGCTTGAAAACAAGGGGTATACGGTTCTGCAGGCCGACTGCGGGGAGGCCGCACTTGAAGTCGCCCATGAGCATGAAGGGGTGATCGACTTGCTCATTTCCGATGTTGTCATGCCGATAATGGATGGGCCGACACTGGTGAAGGAAATTCTTGGCGAGATGCCGGACCTGAAAGTCATCTTCATTTCCGGCTATGCGGAGGATGCGTTCCGTAAAGATCTCGATTTCGATGTCAGTAAAATCGACTTCCTCCCCAAGCCTTTCTCATTGAAAGAAATCGCCACTAAGGTCAAGGAAGTCCTGGTCCGCGAAACGGTGTGACCGTACCTTTGCTGTGACCGCTCAAGGAGCTAGGGATCATCTGCGGAAATCTTCCTTCCGGGTGCTGAAAAGAGCTATATTCTGGCATTAGACTGCTTCAATCGCGCGGATAGATCTAGCGAGATTATATAGACGGTGTTGTGCAAGGCGCAGGAAAAATTGGGCGGATCCCAAAACTACTGTGGAATCCGCCCGAGAAAGAAATTTTTATATCTATTCCAGTTTGACAGTACTGAAATCATATCGACTCATTCAGGAAGGCAAACCGTTACACTAGAACAGCCATTCCCATTTTTAATCGCTTTACCCCAAAATTTCAGTCTCAATCTGTTTAAGGCGTGCGAGCGCCTTATTAGCCAAATCTAGAGAACTCTGCGAAACAGATATTTCCTCGGAAGTTGGATCGGTCGGCGTGGTGCTGATCTTTTTTCTAATTTACTGATTTTTTCCTCAACGACGGCTTTTGTAAACGTCAAAAAGCCGCTGGATTTTTTCTGTTTCATAGCTTTTTGATTAGTCTGGTTTTCATCAACTTTATCGAGAAGAATTTCTGCGCCATACAGGTCATATAATTCCACAAGCTGAAAGACAGATAGTGACCACAAATGCTCATATCTGCGCATGAGGTTAAGTGTCCCGTTCTGTACGGTCTCTTTAACCTTCTCTGCTTCTTTATCTACAGTTTTTAATATTTTGGCTTCTTCTATTTTCTTTTCCGCCGAAGTCAAAATATCTTTATAAATACTCATCATAACAAAAGTATTGGTAGATAAATTCAGCCAATTTAGCGCTTCTTCTTTGCTATAGATTGTAACCTGGTTACCCTCAGTACCCTCAGTACCCTCAGTACCCTCAGTACCCTCAGTACCCTCAGTACCCTCAGTGCCCGTATCCGATAATTTGACATAGAGAAAATTTTCATAGACGGACTCGCGCATTTCCTGCGAGAAATCATATTGCCTCAATTTCTTGAGAATAGAGAGCATATCTTTAACGTCTATGCCAGCTATGTAACAAGCGTAAATTAGCAAAGCTTCACAAGCTCGACTTTGGCCTTCACGCGCGTCGTGGGCGAAGTACCCGCCAAATACCAAGGCATCAGCGGGGCCAGGGCCTATCAGGAAATATAGTACACGAGCCAGTCGGTCTGCATAAGCCACTATCAGGGTAAGTATGGCGGCGGGAACGCCATCAGTTGTATAAATTGCTTTGTCCTCTTTTTCATCAAAAAGCAGGTTTAATTCTTTAACTAAGGATTTGCGATTATCTGAGATCTCTTCATAGGGAATTTTTGTGTTTATCTTGTAGAAGTTATCTCTTGTGAGTGTCGGCAGCGTTTCCTTTAGCTCATTGAGCGTTTTTGGAATATTCTTAGGTGGGATCTGGCCATATACCATACCTTGGAATACAGCCGGATCCAGTACTTGCTCATGAGAATTTTGTACGAGGTTCTGACCGATGTAGGAAAAGCTCGGGCGTCCTACTTCCACACCTACATACCCGTTTCCTTCTCCTTTTACTTGGAACTGACAAACAATCGAGGAATGGGGGGATAATAAGTGAACGCAGGAGATTTCTTTTTTTCATATCAACTTTAAATTTTTTGGAAATCCCGGGAAGAATATCGTCTAAATATTGCTCGACATAATGTGAGACAATTTTGGGATCTTGCAGTTCTTTGTCGGTCAGCTTTCTGCCGAATTTTTCCTCGAGTAGGAAGTTTAAGCTATCAAAGGAAACCGGAGTTCCTCGACCGACATAAAATTGAGCGACGGAACTGAGTTTTCCTGGGCCTTCTTGAATCTTATCCTCAATAGAATCGACGAAATCGAGATTCCGCATAATATCGCTTTTCGGGTTTGCATAAACGACATTTCTGATAAGACCACCAATGGAGACTAATGGTTTTTTATAGAATGCTGGCCAGGTAATGTGGTCTGGCGCAGAGGAATCCTTTCCGCCAATGTTTTTGATAGGAGAAATGATGTTTTCAGAGGCAGTAGACGGATATGCCGCACCATGAATATCATCAATATCCTGAACATCTTCACCATATACCTCTTTGAAGATGTCGCTGAGATGGCTATCTACGTCTTCGGGAATTCTGAGCCGATTAAGAACATGCTTAACTGTTTCATCGCATTCCTCATCGGGCAGATAACCTCCTATTGGATCTCCCTTAGGATCCCTATACTTCTGCGAGGTCATATTGTGGGACGGAATTGCTTTATAACGATAATTGCGCCGTTGTGAAACAAATGCGCTGCTAATTCCTGTTGAAACGTTAAGTATAGACTGTAATTGACCGGCTATACTTCTGGATAACTTAAATTTAGAAGACATAATAATAAATTCCTTTTATATTTATCGATATATTTATTTTTTTAACTATATTTTTTCGTTATTTACTAATTTCTTAAATAATTCTTCGGTCAGATCTATTCCTTTGGTTGTTAGTGGATTAAGTGGGGATGCGGCTCCCACATGTTCCGGGTATAAAACTGGTGTTGGAAAGCCGGCAGGGAGATGGTTGAGTTTTCTGTTTTTGTTGAAATCCTCTGGTGGTTCTGCGGTCAGGATCGGAGTAAATTGATATGATTTAGGCGACATGGGACCCTCTTCACAGTAATCGTCCGAGCCTTCCTCATAAGCATCGCCGTCTATGCTGCTGCTGGGCAGGAAGATTTCTTTTATTGTCCTAGGAGTTTCTTGGAATGACGGGAATCTGATACTTGACATCGCGAATGCGCGGTATCTCCAATCATCTCCACTTGATGAAAGCTGAACGGGGTTCCCGTTAAGAAAGCGCAGCTTTATTTTTTGGTCGCTAATTAGATCGAAAAGGTTGTCAATCCTATCCAAAAACGCGCTGTCCGAGGCATCATTTATCTTTTGCGCGAATTTGGCGTCTTTCAGAATCTGATTGCTTTTGTCCATCAGATCCGCCGGGTTTTCGACGATGCGTATATTTGCAGATGGCGTACCAACAATTTTGATCGAGTTACTGAGCCTGCTATCCACAACCTTTGCAGAGAGTGAGAGCGGATCCGAAGCATCCGTTAATACTTCCTGAACCCCAATCGACCCATCCTTTTCAACCCCTAGGAGGAAGGTCATGAAGTAAGGCGCATTATCAAATACATGGGAAAAATGAAGATTGATAACCAACTTTTCTGACGGTTTAACAAGGTTGAGCAGATAAGCGTCCAGCTTTATGCACAGAGCTTCGAAGTTTCGCTCCATAAAAGATGAATTCTGCTGGTAGATCGTATTAAACAGAGGAAGCTCTTTTAATGAGCCCGCGATCATTTCAGATCGTGATGCCTTAGTTGGATCACCTTTTGTAATTTCGAGAAACTCGGTTAGTTTCTGATTGAAGTTTTGTTCATCCTTTGCCTTTTTTAATTTTAGAAGTTCATTCAGTTTAGAGGCAATGGTCTCTGTCGATATCAGATGTCCTCCATTAAGACAGCAAGCTAAATTATATCTTTTAGAGGGTTTGAGACCGAAGAATAAGTAGGCGAATTCAACATCTGTAAATGATGGAAGGTTCTCGTCCGCTTGCCGGACATCATTGATTCGCTTGATCCGTTCATTTTCAGCTAACCCTTTTTCCGGATCACCGTCTTTAAAAGCCTCGTTGAACCATTCTTGGTGTTTAGGATTTAACCTTCCGTTAGGTATTGAATCGGCATTTTTTTTATATGCGGCCCAATACATATTGATAATTTGTTCATCACTCGGATTTGCCCGTTTCAAATAAGAGTTAAACAATTTATCTGTGACGAGGGTCTTTACAGGATCAATGCCATATTCCGCAATGTAGGTAATTACATTGTCCGGGTTCCATTGCTCTTTTATGTCGTCATATTGGAAACTCGCTTCCAAAAGTCCGCTCCGCCTCTTTATGGAGCCGTAAACTGTTTCAGGATAATTCCAGTAGTGATGCGGACTTTGTTTCATTGTGTTTAGACCATATAGCCGCGTTGTGTCTTCATTTCCCGAGACGCTACTTGGGTCGTAAAAGTAAGGAACAGGGACACCATAGATCCCGCTTTTCATTAAGAGCGATGGCCCACCTGATTTGTCAAAGTCACGCATTCTTAATAGGTTGGCTTTATTTGCCAACCCCAACACACTGTCCTGAAAACAAACTTGCCGATTGCTGATCTGAAAAACGGTCGGATGGCTGAACTTTGTTGGGCGTAACGCCTTGCTCGCTCGTAGTGAAAATAATTTGCTAGACATAATTTTTTCCTTATTAGAAATAACAATTTTTATATTGTAATAAAAAATATAAAAACAACTATAAGGTGTAATTTTTTCGTCCATTTCCCTTGAAATTGTGCGACCCGCTTGGCGTAAACTCTTTAACTTTGGATTATATGAAAACTATTTGGCCGATTAATTAGTTGAGTTGGCGCAGCGCATACTATTCCGGGACTTATCAGCTTACCTTTCATGGGCAACCGGTGATCGTTCACCAGTTGGCCGGCAATAAACTGGAAGGAGCATTGCTTATGGAAGCAGGGAAAATTATAGGGTTCATCCGAACTGTCGTTATTTGCAGTCGTTGAAGTTGAGGAAATAGTCAAAGAAATTTATGGGATATGAAGGGTAGGCATACAGGTCCGTATTTGTTTTTCCCGGGTCCGGGGATAGGAGCCGTCTCAGTTCTGGCGAAAAATATCGTCAACCACCGAAGTGCAGGCCCGTTTCCTGGTCCAGCATTGTACCGGCAAAGGTAAGAGTGAAATCAAATGTTCCTATACTGCTTGGCCCCATAAGCGCTGACGTCAGACACGCATATGGACCTAATTAGTCAGGATACAATGAGTTCCCTACTTTCTTTCGTTGTGAAATAGGCTTCGCACTGCTCGACAAATGCTTTCACAATTCGGCGGTTAATTCCCTGTTCCGTGTAGGCGACAACTAGGCGCGACTTACGGAGATTTTCTTTTATTGGTTTGCACAGGATTTTTGCGCCGCAATGCGTATCTTCGGTCGACGGCCGGGATTGCAGAAGAGCTATGCCAAGGCCTGCTCCGACCATGCTTCTGACCATCTCATAATTGCCGGACTTATAAACGAATTTGGGTTCAAAGCCTGCGGTTTCAAACAAAGACGTGTAATATTGGCGCGAACTCGGCAAGTCGAGAAGGATCATTGGCTGATCGATTAGTTCAGTAAGGGAAATTGATTTCTCTTCGGCAAGTGGATGGCCGCGTGGGACAATCACATGTGGCGGTACAACGGCAAGTGTCTTGGTCTTAAGTCCGGCGCTGATGTCGGCCTCGTCATAGGAGATACCGACATCGATCTCTCCGCGATGAATGCTGTCAAAAATATGCCGGACATTCCCTTCAATAATATTTACGTGAATTGCACTATGCTCCGACACCAGCCTTTTCAAGATTGGCGCCAGAACGATCGGCGCGATTGCGTTAAAACAGCCGACATGTAAATGACCCGAGATATTTTCGCGGAGGCCAATTATTTCATCTTCAAAATTTTCAACTTGATCAAGAATTGCCTGAATTCTAACGAGCACCTCCCTGCCTTTTGCCGTCAGCGAAATTCCTTTTGACCGCTCCCTGTTTAACAAAGTGAGCCCCAGCTCGGCCTCAAGATTATCGACCGCCAGACTGATCGCGGATTGCGAAATATTCAGCTCTGCCGCCGCTTTGGTCAGACTTTTGAAATGCGCTGCGGCTGCAAAATACCTCATGACGCGAAAAGATACATTCATCAGAAAAACTCATAATAATTATATTGATAATATATTTTTCGGATAAATCGCAAGCTGTCAATATCCAGTTTGCAGACGCACAAAGCATTGGGGTCACAAGAACCTCAGCGTAGGCATCAGGGGCAAGGGAAATCCAAATAACGAAACTCGCTTCTGATTCGTAAGAACTCAATGATGCGAGGAGGTATCATGTTTTTTAAGACCAAACGTCTGGCAATTGCCGGAATTATGTTAGGCGCAGCGGCAACGTTGACGGCGGCGCCTGTGCAAGCAGAGAATGTACTGCGATACGCGAATGTAGGCGATGCGGCGACACTTGATCCGCATGCATTGAATACATTGGTGACATTAATGGCAGATATTCAAATGTATGACGCTCTTGTCATGCGGGATCCGAATATGCTCAAGGTGCCTGGTCTGGCGGAAAGCTGGAAAAATATCGATCCGAATACCTGGCAGTTTAATCTGCGGAAAAACGTCACTTTCCATAATGGTAACCCCTTTAACGCTGACGATGTTGTCTTCTCCATAAAAAGGGCGCAGGCGGACACCAGCCAGATGAAGGGCTACGTCAATACAATTTCCGATGTGAAGAAAATTGATGATTACACCGTCCAGGTTATTACAGAAAAGCCTAATCCGATCATGCTGGACCAGTTGGTTAATATTTTCATGATGGATAAGGAGTGGTGTGAAGAGCATGACGTGGTCGCGCCACAGAATTTCGGAGATAAACAGGAAACATACGCTGTTCGCCATACCAATGGTACAGGGGCGTTCAAGCTGGAAAGCCGTGATCCGGATGTCAAAACTGTTTTAGTCAAAAATGAAGATTGGTGGGGAAAGAAAGATTATCCCAGTAACGTTGATAAAGTTGTCTGGACCCCAATTGCTAACGATGCGACGCGTGTGGCTGCGCTATTGTCGGGTGAAGTCGATTTGTTGACGGATCCGCCAATACAGGACCTTGCCCGTATTCTCACCGATCCCAAACTCAAAGTAGACAAGACGTCCCAGATTCGTACAATTTTCTACGGGTTTGATGTTAAATCCGATGAATTGCGGCACTCGGACGTAAAGGGCAAGAATCCCTTCAAGGATGTAAGGGTTCGTGAAGCTTTCTATCACGCGATTGACATCAATGCGATTAAGAAGGCAGTGATGCGCGGATGGTCGGCCCCCGCAGGTATGATTATCGAGCCACCTATCAATGGATATCGCGCTGATTGGGATCAAAACCGTCTTCCTTATGATCCTGAGAAAGCGAAGGCGCTGTTGGCCGAAGCAGGGTATCCCGATGGGTTCTCCGTTCAATTGGACTGCCCGAACAATCGTTATCAAAATGATGAGGCGATCTGCCAGGCTACGGTTGGCATGCTTGCCAAAATCGGCATCAAAGTGCGGCTGAATGCGCAACCGAAAACGCAGCACTTCCCTTTGATAACCGGGAAGGATACTGATTTCTATATGCTCGGATGGGGTATTCCGACAATGGATTCAGGGTTTATTTTTGATTACCTGTTGGAGTCAAACGGCTCTTGGAATGCGTCCGGTTACGGAACTCCTGAATTAGATGCCAAGATTATCGAAATTAGAGGCATCGTCGACCCTGAAAAGCGGAACAAGATTATCAACGAAATCTGGACGCAGGTTCAGAATGATATCCCTTACCTGCCGTTGCATCACCAGGTAATCGCATGGGCTATGGTGAAGAGTCTCAGCATTCCGATTGAGCCCAATGATATGCCGCGGTTCTACTGGGCAAACTTCAAGTAATACTCAATGCGCATGATGGCTCGGCGGCAAATTCGCCGAGCCATTACATAAACAAAAGAATTGCAGGGACGATTCCATGGTCAGTTTTGTTATAAAGCGATTGTTTCAGTCAGCAATTGTTATGCTTGCGGTCGCCTTGATCAGCTTTTTCCTTTTCAATTTTGTGGGTGATCCAATTAGCAACATGGTCGGGCAGGAAACTACTGTAGAAGACAGGGCGGAACTGCGCGAAAGATTGGGACTGAACGAGCCTTTTCTGTATCAATTTGGACGTTTTGTGGGCCATGCCCTGCAAGGAGATTTTGGTATTTCCTACCGGCTGCAAAGACCGGTTGAAGATTTGATCGCCGAAAGAATGCCAGCAACGCTGGAACTTGTTTTCGTTTCCGCAATTCTTGCAATCGTATTTGGTGTTGTTGGCGGGCTCTTCACCGGATTGAAAAAAGATCACTGGGCCAGCAAATTGATTATGACGACGTCCTTGGTCGGTGTTTCTCTTCCAACATTTGTTATCGGTATTCTGCTGATTTACATATTTGCGGTGAAGGTACACTGGTTACCGTCATTTGGGCGAGGTGAAGTGGTTGATATCGGCGGCTGGACCACTGGCTTGCTCACCGTGAGCGGATGGAAAGCGATTATTTTGCCTGCCATTACTCTGGCGCTTTACCAGACGACGCTTATTCTGCGAATTATTCGTTCCGAAATGCTCGAAGTTATGAGGGCTGATTTTATCAAGTTCGCCCGCGCCCGTGGTCTTAAAAGACGCGACATAAATTATGGGCATGCGCTTAAGAACACCCTTATTCCAGTCATCACAGTTACAGGGCTTCAAATAGGTTCGCTGATCGCATTTTCCATTATTACCGAAACAGTCTTTCAGTGGCCGGGAATGGGCAGCCTGTTTATCCAAGCCGTTCAGTTTGCGGATATACCGATTATGTCGGCTTATCTTGTGCTGGTTGCATTTTTCTTTGTCGTCATAAATCTAACTGTGGACTTACTCTATTTCGTCGTTGACCCCCGTCTTCGCGCTGATGTGAAAGGATAGGACGAGTATGAAGAACCTCACCACATCTGGTCGATGGGCGACCTTTGTCGACCATGACATTACCTATAGTTTCCTTCATTCGCCGACGACAATTATTGCATCAATAATAACGATCCTGATGTTTGTTGCCGCATTTGGCGCTCCGATTTTGACGTCCTTCACGCCGTTTGATCCTGGAAGCCTAGAGTTGACGGACGCCTTTCTGCCGCCGGTATGGGAGAGCGGCGGGATAGAGAAGCATTTTCTTGGCACTGACGGACAGGGGCGGGACATATTAGCGGCAATAATGTATGGCACGCAAATTTCCCTTGTTGTAGGTCTGTTGAGCGTTCTGCTGTCGATGGGAATAGGTGTTCCGTTGGGCATCATCGCCGGGTATTTTGGGGGCTGGGTTGATACGGCAATAATGCGTTTTGCCGATATTCAGCTGACAATTCCCCCCATTTTGATCGCGTTAATGATTGATGGCGTTACACGTACCTCCATGAGTAGTGAGTTGCATGAGGTGATAGCTATTCCCGTTTTGATCGTTTCTATCGGAATCGCAAGCTGGCCACAGTATGCGCGAATTACCCGAAGCGGAGCGATGGTGGAGCGGCGCAAGGATTTCGTTGCGGCGGCCAAACTCATTCAAACGCCAACATCGTTGATACTATTACGGCATATTCTCCCAAATGTAATCGGACCAACGCTTATCGTTGCGACTATCGGCGTGGCGGTCGCAATAATTATTGAGGCTACTTTATCTTTCCTCGGAGTTGGAGTTCCTCCGACAACGCCATCGTTGGGGACGCTAATCCGTATCGGCAACAGCTTCCTGTTCTCCGGCGAATGGTGGATCACTTTCTTCCCGGCCTTCACACTTGTTATCCTGGTTCTGTCCGTCAATCTGATTGGGGACTGGCTTCGCGATACATTCAATCCGAAATTGAGGTAGGCGTCATGGCTGTTCTTGATATCTCCAATCTTTGCATCGAATTTCCGACGCGCCGCGGCGTGTTAAGCGCCGTTGAAGATCTAACTCTGTCGATTGAGGCAGGTGAAATTCTTGGCATTGTCGGCGAGTCCGGGGCGGGAAAATCGCTCACCGGAAATGCTATTGTCGGGCTGCTGGAGCCTCCCGGGCATGTCACGGAAGGCGTGATCCTGTTGAATGGGCGGGATATTACACATTTGCCTGAATCGGAAATGAGGAAAATACGGGGTGCGCAAATCGGGGTTATTTTTCAAGATCCTTTGACTAGTCTCGATCCGCTTTATACCATAGGTCAGCAGCTTACGCAGACTATCCTGACCCATAAAAAAATGTCGAATGCGCAGGCAAAGGCTTGGGCGATTGAGCTGTTGAATGAGGTCGGGATTCCCGCGCCGGAGCGGCGGTTTGATGCCTTTCCACATGAGTTCTCTGGGGGCATGCGGCAGAGAGTGGTGATTGCGCTGGCGCTCTGCTGCGATCCTTGCCTGATTATTGCAGATGAGCCGACGACCGCATTGGATGTTTCGGTGCAGGCGCAAATTATTGCATTGCTAAAACGTCTTTCCCGTGAAAAAGGTGTCGCTACCATGCTGGTGACACATGATATGGGGGTCATTGCGGAGGCTGCGGATAGGGTTGCCGTCATATATTCGGGCCGGCTTGCGGAAATAGGCGATGTTCGGAGTGTTATCGACGCGCCCAAACATCCCTACACAAAAGGATTAATGGATTCGATCCCCCAGATCGGCCAGAACCTTAAAATTCTTCCGAATATCGTGGGTGCGATGCCCAGGCTTGATGCCCGGCCTGACGGATGCGCCTTCAATCCAAGATGCTCAAAAGCTAAATTCATATGCCATCAACAGGCGGCACCTCTGATCGAGGCGGGCAGCGTCGGGCAACGGGCAGCTTGTTGGGTTTACGAGGGAGGAGAGAAGTATGTCTGAGCAAAGTCTATTAGAAGTTCAAGGGCTTAAGATGTATTTTGATGTTTCTCCGCCGCTCGTTACCCGGCTACTTAACCGAATGCCGAGGCAAGTGTTGAAGGCCGTTGACGGTTTGAGTTTCTCCATCGAGCGGGGGAAAACATTTTCGTTGGTGGGCGAGATCCGGTTGCGGCAAATCGACCGTGGCGCGCGCGGTTGCAGGCCTTTACAAGGCAACAGACGGGAACATCATAATCGATGGCCAGAACCTGGCGAATGCAAACGGGAAATCCAAAATAACGGATATCTCACGGCGAATGCAGATGATTTTCCAGTCCCCCTATGCGAGCCTCGACCCGCGTTGGAGGGTACGTGATATTATCGCTGAGCCCATTCGTGCCTTTGACCTTGCGAATGATAAAAGGGATGAGAGAAGGCAAGTAGAGCAACTGCTCGTCCAGGTCGGGTTATCGGAGAGTGACGGCGAGAAATATCCTCATGAATTTTCCGGGGGACAGCGTCAACGGATATCCATCGCCCGGGCATTATCCAGTAAGCCGGAATTTCTTATTTGCGATGAGCCGACCTCGGCCCTTGATGTGTCCGTTCAAGCCCAAATTCTTAACCTGATGACAGAGCTTCAGGATGAACTCGGACTGACCTATCTTTTTATCAGTCATGATCTCGCCGTCATCGATCATATTTCAGACTGGATTGGCGTTATGTATTTGGGCCGTGTGTGCGAAATAACGCCTAAGGCTGAACTCTTTTCCAACCCGCGACATCCTTATACGAAGCTTTTACTTGAAACGATTCCGGATCTTAGAGGGGGCTCCCACAGAAAGCCACTTGAAGGAGAAGTGCCAAATCCGATCACGCCGCCGAGCGGCTGTACATTTCATCCGCGATGCCCATTCGCAAATGAGCGGTGTACGCGAGAACAGCCTGTGTTGAAGGAGTATGGGCCTGCGAAGGTCGCCTGCCATGCTGTCGATGAGGAAAGAATATGAAGCGGATTGCAATTGCTGGTTTTCAGCATGAGACCAATACTTTCGCAGAAAAGAAAGCAGATTTTGACGCCTTTGCAATGGCGAAAGACTGGCCAGCTTTATGCGAGGGCGACGCGCTAATAGAGAAAGTATCCGGGTTTAACTTACCAATTGTCGGCGCCATAGATTGCTTTTCCAAAGAAGAAATCGAAATTGTGCCGCTATGTTGGGCTTTTGCTGTTCCTTGCGGAGTAGTAACCCGCGATGCCTTTGAGCGGATTGCCTCTCTTATTCTGGGGCTGCTTGAGAGTGCGGGCCCGGTTGACGGTATTTATCTGGATCTTCATGGCGCAATGGTTACCGAGCATTACGATGATGCGGAAGGAGAACTGCTTCGCCGACTTAGAATGCTGGTGGGTTCCAATATTCCGATCTCAGCAAGTCTCGATTACCATGCAAATATTACGGAAAAAATGGTTGAATATGCGGATTATCTCGACACATACCGGCATTATCCCCATACAGATATGGCGGAAACAGGAAAACGCACGGCAGGTGTGCTGGTTAAATTACTCGGTGACGGTACTCGTTTTAATAAGGCCATGTATAAGTCGGATTTTCTGATTCCGTTAAACATGGGCTGCACCACTTTGAATCCCTGTAAAACCCTCGTCGGTGAAAAGCTGGAGAAAATACGAGATAGCTTGACACCTCATAGTCATATTTCGTTTGCCGCCGGTTTTGCCCTTGCGGACATCGAAGAGGCGGGCCCATCAGTTATCGCCTATGGACCGGAAAAAAATGTGATTTTGGAGGCGCTTGCCAATTTCCAGCAAGAACTCGTAGCGTCCGAGCATTTATTTAAGGAAACCGGTGTTTCGGCTGATAAAGCTGTCGCCATGGCCCTAAAAATCAGCGAAACCGCCCGTAAACCGGTCATCATTGCAGACACGCAGGATAATCCAGGTGCTGGCGGATCTGGTGATACAACCGGACTACTCAGAGAGCTTCTTTCTGCAGGGACTCAGAATGCGCTATGCGGGTTTATATCAGATTCCGAAACTGCCGAAATGGCGCATGCGGCAGGTGTGGGGCGGGATATTCTTGCGGATCTTGGCGGGAAAGGATTTAAAGGCGATACGCCTTTGAGCGGCCTTTATACGGTGCTTGCGTTGGCGAATGGTGAGTTGTTGGCCACAGGACCGATGTGGAAGGGCGCGCAGATGCAACTGGGTCCGTGCGCTTTACTTGAAAGAGATGGTGTCAAAATTGCTGTCTCCAGCAAAACCGTACAAACGGGAGATAGCGAAATGTTTCGGCATTTAGGTATTGACCCAAAAGCCCAATCAATCATCGCCCTGAAAAGCTCGGTGCATTTTCGTGCAGATTTCGAAAGATTTGCACAAGAAATTATCGTTGCACTCTCGCCCGGACCTGTTGAGGCTGATTTAGTGAAACTGAAATATAAAAAATTACGGCCTGGTGCGCGTATAGGACCTAACAAAGATTTTGAGCATGATTTTGAGGTTTGAGATAGGTGGCGCAGTCCACGTATAAAAAAGGCATTGATGTTGTCATGCATTAAATTCACGTAGCAACAAAGGCAGAATAAGGTTTGGGTTAGTCTAATTGAGAAGGAACGAAGATGAAGCCAAAATAGGCAAAATCCAAAGCGCCTGCGGATCGGGAGGTGAAGGGCATCCGATGTGCGACGCGCAAGCAGTATACTGAGGAAGAGAAGTTCAGGATCGTGCTGGAGGCCTAGCGCGGGGATGATAGCATTCGTGGATGGAAACTATGCTGTGGTCTTGAGGGTCAAAAAAGGCATCGAGCATTTTCTCGGATTTTTCATCCTGCAGTTCCGGTGTTAGCTAGATATTTGCGGATGTAGATATTTTCTGGGATATGGCGGGATGAGTATATCAATTAGCCGTGATGCGGGAGGTTAGGTGAGAGAATAAAAATAGCTCGATTGATTTATAAGGAAACACAAGCACAATTCTCAGATAAGCATGGAGTTTTATGAAGTTATTTGTCCGAAGCGGAAAATGAAAAAAGGCAAACTGTCTATTGAAATGATTATAGGTATTGCTGACTATTTCACGCAATTAGATGTCCATTGGCTACTTACTGGCGAAGGTCCATTTCTAAATCCAGTAGCGTATGATGAAGGTGGTTGGAGTATCCCTAGAGAACGCCATTCAGATTATCATTTTTTGCTGAATGTTCTAACGCTTATTGAGGAGAAATTGCGAGAAGATTGGCTCGGTCGACAAAAGGGTCTCAAACGAAAATCGGACTTACTTAGTTATTTTTATGAGAAGTATTTTTCCACATTTATTGAAGCAAAAGAGGATAAGAAGCTATCAATGAAACAAGCACATGGTTTCGCTTCGGTTGAATTGACAGGTTTAATGCTATGGGATTGTCGTCTGCTCGGCATAGAGAGCTAGAATTACAAATAACTATCAAAGGGTAAAAGGTGCGCAATAAGGAAGATAAATTATAACTTATTGAAATATATGAATTTCATATTGTCGAACCTTCAATGTTATTAAATATCAATAACTTAACCTCATTTCATGGAAAAATAAAAGAATCCGGATCACCAGATCTTCGAATTGGTGTGCCGGAAATTCTCTATACTCCTTAATGGAGAAAATTTCGAACAAAGGCACAACATAAACTGAAAAAATAAACGATTACAACTAGATAAAAACTTCTTGCAAAGGAGAACAAAACATGTACATTTATGGCAGTTGCATCCGGGACTGACCTATGGAATAAGGGGAGATCGATGGTAAATACAGCTCTTAAGCTCGTTGAAGCAGGTGGTATGGATAAGAAAAAAGCATTGGAAGCGGCCTTGAGCCAGATCGATCGGGCCTTTGGTAAAGGGTCGGTGATGCGGCTTGGTCAGCAGGAGACTTTAGACGTGGCGGCGATCCCGACGGGATCGCTCGGGCTCGATATCGGGCTCGGCATTGGGGGCTTGCCCAAGGGACGGGTGATTGAGATTTATGGCCCGGAAAGTTCCGGTAAAACGACGTTGGCGCTGCATGTCGTTGCTGAAGCGCAAAAGCAAGGTGGCACCTGTGCCTTCATTGACGTAGAGCATGCGCTGGATCCGGTTTATGCCCGCAAGTTGGGAGTGGACGTTGATGAATTATTGATTTCCCAGCCGGATACGGGGGAGCAGTCGCTTGAGATTACCGACACGCTGGTGCGCTCAGGCGCAATTGACGTGCTGGTGGTCGACAGTGTGGCGGCTCTGGTGCCACAGGCTGAGTTGGAAGGGGAAATGGGTGACACCCATGTTGGACTTCAGGCACGGTTAATGAGCCAGGCGCTACGTAAGCTGACCGGCTCTATTTCGCGCTCCAACTGCATGGTGATTTTCATTAACCAGATCCGGATGAAGATCGGCGTGATGTTTGGCAGCCCGGAAACAACATCTGGCGGGAATGCTCTGAAATTCTATGCGTCGGTACGGCTGGATATTCGCCGAATTGGCCAGATCAAGGCAAAAGACGAAATCGTTGGGAACCAGACCCGGGTCAAGGTCGTGAAAAACAAGGTCGCGCCACCGTTCAAGGTGATCGAGTTCGATATCATGTATGGCGAAGGAATTTCAAAAACCGGAGAAATTCTCGATCTGGGCGTCAAGGCGGAGATTGTTGAGAAATCCGGTTCCTGGTACTCCTATGACAGTCAGCGCATCGGGCAGGGGCGGGAGCAGGCGAAAAGCTTTCTGAAGGAAAATCCCGAGATGGCGAAAGAGATTGAACAGAAAATTCTCGCCAATGCGGGCGTTATTTCTGAAATCATGCAAGGCGGTCCGGACAGCGGCGCCGAGCAGGATGCCGAGACGGCAGATGATTAACGCTGGAAGATAAGTAGCGACAAAAAAAGCCGACCCGGAAGGATCGGCTTTTTCTTTGCGTATTAGAGCTCTGATCTTGGATCAGGCCATTTTCTTTTGCAGATTTGCATCCAGCGCGTCCAGGAACTGGTTGGTGGTGAGCCAAGGCTGATCGGGACCGACCAGAAGTGCGAGATCCTTCGTCATTTCGCCGCCTTCAACGGTAGCGACGCAAACCTGTTCAAGGGACTCGGCAAATTTCCTCAACTCTTCATTCCCATCGAGCTTGGCACGATGCATCAGGCCGCGTGTCCAGGCGAAAATGGAGGCAATCGGGTTGGTCGAGGTTTCCTCGCCCCGCTGATGCATCCGGTAATGGCGGGTCACGGTACCATGAGCAGCTTCGGCTTCTACTGTGTCGCCATCGGGCGTCATCAGGACAGAGGTCATCAGCCCGAGAGAGCCAAATCCTTGTGCGACTGTATCGGACTGTACGTCACCGTCGTAGTTCTTACAGGCCCAGACATATTTACCAGACCATTTCATCGCACAGGCGACCATATCGTCGATCAGGCGATGTTCGTAGGTCAGGCCCTTCTCATCAAATTTGGCCTTGAACTCACTGTTGAAGACTTCTTCGAACAGATCCTTGAAGCGCCCGTCATAGGCTTTCAAGATTGTGTTCTTGGTGGAGAGATAAACCGGCCAGCCGCGATTAAGGCCGTAGTTCATGCAGGCACGTGCGAAACCGCGAATGGAGTCATCCAGATTATACATGCTCATGGCGACGCCGCCTGACGGGAAGTCAAAAACTTCAAATTCCTGTGTTTCGCTACCATCGGCTGGCTCAAACTTCATGGTGAGCTTGCCAGGGCCTTTTACGACCATGTCCGTTGCGCGGTACTGATCACCAAAAGCATGACGGCCGATGACAATTGGATCGGTCCAGCCTGGAACCAAGCGGGGAACATTTGTACAAATGATAGGCTCGCGGAAAACGGTGCCGCCCAGAATATTACGGATCGTGCCGTTAGGGGAACGATACATGCGTTTCAGGCCAAATTCCTCAACCCGCTCTTCATCCGGGGTGATAGTGGCGCATTTTACGCCTACGCCATATTTGATGATGGCATTCGCCGCGTCTACAGTGATCTGGTCATCGGTTTCATCCCGAGCTTCGATCCCTAGATCGTAATACTTCAGATCGATATCCAAATAGGGAAGAATGAGCTTATTCTTGATGAACTCCCAGATAATCCGGGTCATTTCGTCGCCGTCCAGTTCAACGACTGGATTTTTGACTTGAATTTTTGGCATATCGACGTCCTTCTTAGCCTATGGGTTAGTTGTTCTGCGGCTGCAAAATATCACTGCCGACGATCTGTGCAAGCTGATCCGACAAAAAAACAGCGAATTCCCTTTAAAATTTCGAGATATCGGCCTTTATTTCCGCATCCGGCGCTTTCGCAAGGGCCGGAATGATGTCCTTGAGCTCTTCAACAACCGTGAAATAGCCCAGGGCCTCTTTCTCTACGAATCCTGCCTTTATCATATGATCCATCAGATCGAGGAGCGGCCGCCAGTAATTCTTGTAATTGACAAGGATGATTGGCTTGTCATGCAGCCCCAATTGACGCCAGGTGACCATTTCAAATGTTTCATCCAATGTCCCGAGGCCACCCGGAAGGACGACAAAAGCATCCGATGTCTGATACATCATTTCCTTGCGGGCATGCATGCTGTCGACGATATGGAGTTCCGTCAATTTCTCGTGACTGACTTCAATATCATGTAGATGGCCGGGAATAATCCCGGTAACCTGTCCACCAGAGTCAATCGTGGAATCGGCAATGACGCCCATCAGGCCAACATGCCCGCCACCATAAACAAGCCTGATCCCGTTTTCGGCAAGGTCTTTTCCAAGGGATTTGGCGGCATCAATATGAGATGGATCCTTGGGTATCCGGGAACCACAATATACACAAAGTGAAGAGATTTCAGTCATGCTACAAACTATACCGGAAAAAGGTGGGATATGAGAAGTATCATTACCTTAACTATTTGCGGCTTCCTGCTTCTGTCGTCAAGCTCTCTTTTGGCGGGGGAGGCGGATGTCATTGACGTCAAGGTCGTGAAGGTCGATGCAGACGTTTACCGCTTCAGTGTTACCGTTCGTCATGAGGATCAGGGATGGGATCACTATGCGGATCGTTGGGATATTCTGGACATGGACGGCAACAATCTCGGCAGTCGGGTTTTAATGCATCCTCATGAGGACGAGCAACCCTTTACCAGATCCAAAACCTTGTCATTGCCGATGAATGTGAAAAAGGTACGTATTCGTGCCCATGACAAGGTTCATGGCACCGGCGGTGCGGAAATGGTTGTCATTATCCCGCAATGAAATTAGTGTTTTGCATCTATTCAAAGTGTAAGGCATGTCGAATTGATCTTATATTTAACTAGCTTGGGAGTTAGAAAATGAAAAAGATGCTCATGAAACCAGTTATGGCGATATTGATTGGTGGCGCCTTGTTTGGCGGTATGGCGAATGCACATTCGGAATCCACCGGTAATAAGGAAGCCGATTTCAGAATTGCGGAAATGAAGAAACTCGGCATGAATATGGGAGCCATCGCAAAGGTCGCGAAAGGGGAGGTGGCCTATAGCGATTCCCTGAATGACAATGCCGAGGAGATCGCGGGGATCGCGGCGAATATGCCCAAGTTTTTCCCCGAAGGATCCGGTGTTGAGGCCTCACGCGCGAAACCGGAAATCTGGACGCAACCTGACGAATTTCAAAAGGATATCGAAGATTTTCAGGCTGCCGCTACGCAATTGGTTGTGGCCGTAAAATCGGGCGATCAGGCAATGATTGGCGCGGCACTAAAGGAAACGGGTGGCACATGCGGCGGCTGTCACAAGCAATTCCGTAAACCAAAGCAGTAAGAGTAACGATACTTTCGGGGTGTGAAACTGCAGATGCAGAGAAGATTCCAGTCCAAGCTCCGACGGACCGCCATGCAATTTGGGGCGGCCTATCTATTGGCGTCGGTTTGTATCAGTGTGTCGCAGGCGGATGAGATAGCAGATAAAGGCGCTTATCTCACCGCGGCTGGCGGCTGCTATGGGTGCCATACGGATATCAAGAACAAGGGTGAGCCATTCGCGGGAGGGCGTGCGCTTGATACACCTTTTGGCACTTTCTATTCGCCGAATATAACGGCGGACAAGGATAATGGCATTGGTGGCTGGTCGAATGAAGAATTTCTGAAGGCAGTAAAACACGGTATTTCGCCTGCGGGACAGTATTTTTTTCCGGCTTTTCCCTATACCAGCTATACTAAAATGACAGATGGTGATGCGCTTGCCATTAAAGCCCATCTGATGTCTTTGACGCCAGTTGCAAAAGAAAACCGGCCGCATGAAGTATCCGCACCATTCTCATGGCGTTGGTTGCAGTGGGGGTGGCGGCTCCTCTTTTTTAAAGATGGTGCTTATACTCCTCCCGCGAATGCCAGCAAGGCCGTTGCCCGAGGCGGCTATCTGGTGGAGGCATTGACCCATTGCGGAGAATGTCATACGCCGCGCAATTTTCTGGGTGGAACGGAGAGTGATTTTTATCTCGCCGGGACAGTGAATGGCGGGGAGGGAGAGAAAGTTCCAAACATCACGCCGGATGGTGAAACGGGGATTGGAGACTGGTCAGAAGGGGATATCGTCAGCTTCATGAAGGACGGGATGAAACCCGACTTCGACAATGTACAAGGCAGCATGGAAGAAGTGATCAACCATAGCACATCCAAGCTGACGGAGGATGACCTCGCTGCGATTGCTGTTTACTTAAAAAGTATCCCTCCGATTAACAATAAAATCCAGTAGCTCACGACCCTCAATCTTTCAAATTTTACTAAAGATTGCGCGAATTGCCATGGGGGTTCATAATAGCGACATATATAGTTAACCGAGTGAGGCTCTGGTGCGCGTATTTGGTATCTTGGCGATTTTATTGCTTTTAGTGGCTGGTCTGTTTCTCTTTTATCGCAGTGACATGTTTTTCGGCTCTGAACCGCAGGGTCCCGTTGAAACAACTGACCTATCGAATGCGGAGACTGCCCCCGCCAAGGCCAATGGAGGGGATGGTGCCAAAGAAGCAGAACAGGCAGCTGTCTCTCAGGCCAAAGTCATTGAGAAAAATCTCGACGATACAACAGATGATGAAGGTAAACGCGTGGCGCTTGCCCGCCCGAGCTTCGATATTATTCGTATTGATCAAAATTGCGACCTTGTGGCCGCCGGTCGGGCGGAACCCAAAGCTTTGGTTACAATCTATATAGGCTCGGATAAGACCGGTGAGGCAACGGCGTCTTCGAATGGGGAGTGGGTGTTCACGTCAAGCAAACCTCTTCCGTCGGGATCGCAAACAGTTAATTTGAGCGCACTCGGGATCGATGGCAACGAGCTTGAGTCAGGCAGCCTCGTCATCATGAATGTGCCTGATTGCACAATCCCCGTGGATGATCGGGTTCCTGCGATCGCCATGCTGGTTCCGAAAGATGATGTGAGCGGCGCGGCAACAGGTTCCACGACGAAGCTCTTGCAGGTACCTGCAGCGAAAGGGGATGTCTCTGCGGCGAAGGATTTATCGCTTGGATCTGTGAACTATGACGATAAGGGAACGCTCTCTCTTTCGGGGCGTGGGCAACCGGGCAATCGTATCACGGTATATATGAATAACAAGCCGGTCGGGACGGCCGTAGTTGATAGCGATGGTAACTGGTCACTGGTCCCGGACGAGTCCATTCCGGCAGGTAATCACACGCTTCGGATTGATCAGCATGGGACGGACGGGAAAATTATCTCGCGGATCGAGTTGCCGTTTCAGAAAACACCGGCTAGCGATGTTGTTCTTGCTCAGGCTAGTGGCGGTCTCAGCGCCATTGTCCAGCCCGGTAACAGCCTCTGGCGCATTGCCCGGCGCGTTTATGGTGAGGGGATGGAATATACCGTGATCTATCAGGCTAATCAGAACCAGATCCGCGATCCTGATCTCATCTACCCGGGACAGATTTTCGCTCTTCCTAAGCAAGAATGACGAAATTCCCCTAGTTCAGATGTAGTGACCATCACAAAAAGGGTGGTCACAGGGATTTTGTCGGCTCTAATTGCCGGGCTTTACGCTATGTTTAAGTAACTTGGGTCAATGCGGATACATCATGAGCAATCAGACGTTCGACAGCCACAGCCAATCCAGCTCACGTAGCCATTTCTCAACGCTGCGCTCGCTCGGTGAGTATCTCTGGGTTGGCGGTCGGAATGATCTGAAAATCCGTGTTGTGATTGCGGTTGTTCTGCTTGTAATGGCTGAGGTCGCTTCCGTTTATACACCCTATATCTTGAAGTATATCGTTGATGATATGACGGGGGATGTGAATCCAGTCATTGTCATGCCGGCGGGCTTGATTGTTGCGTTCGGGGTGGCGCGTGTCTTGACGCAAGCCTTTGCTGAGCTGCGGGATGCGGTGTTCGCAAAAGTGGGGCAAAACGCCATCCGGCAGGTTGCGCTGAATACTTTTCAGCATCTGCATCGCCTCTCGTTGCGGTTTCATCTGGATCGGCAAACGGGTGGACTTAGTCGGGTAATAGAGCGAGGCACCAAGGGAATTGATTTCCTGCTGCGCTTTATGCTGTTCAACATTGCGCCGACCTTACTCAAAATCCTGTTTATCTGCGGAATTTTGCTGGTCCAGTATGGCTGGCTGATGTCCGTTATTACGTTGGTTACTTTGGTCAGCTATATCTTTTTCACCCTGACAGTAACCGAATGGCGACTAAAATACCGCCGGACGATGAATGAAAAGGATAGTGAGGCGAATACCAAGGCCATTGATAGCCTGCTGAATTTCGAGACGGTCAAGTATTTTGGCAATGAAGGGCATGAGGCCCGCCGGTTCGACAAGGCCCTTGCGTCCTATGAAACGGCCGCCGTTAAAAGCAATACGACACTTGCGTATCTGAATATCGGGCAGGGGTTCATTATCAGTGCCGGGTTGATCGCCGTCCTGATCCTGTCAGCACGGGGGTTGTGGCCGGTGAGTATACGGTCGGTGATTTCGTAGCTATCCATGCCTTTATGATGCTCCTTGTGCAGCCGCTCAATTTCCTTGGCTTCGTTTATCGCGAGATCAAGCAAAGCCTTGTCGATATGGAGAAGATGTTTGAGCTCCTGACCGTATCCCGTGAAATTGCGGATATCCCGGCAGCGAAGCCTCTTGCAGAAGGCGGCGGGGATGTTGAGTTTCACCATGTTGATTTCGGCTATGAGGACAATCGGCAGATATTGCACGATGTTTCTTTCAGGGTGCCGTCCGGCAAGACAACGGCCATTGTCGGACCATCTGGCGCCGGGAAGTCGACGATATCGCGCATTCTGTTCCGGTTCTATGATGTTGATAAGGGCTATGTGACAATTGACGGGCAGAAGATTAATGAAGTGACGCAAGATTCCTTGCGCGCGGCTATCGGTATTGTACCGCAGGACACTGTCCTCTTTAACGATACGATTCGCTACAACATTGCGTATGGACGCCCCGGCGCGACCGATGCGGAGATCGAGGAGGCGGCCCGTCTTGCCAGCATTGATAAGCTCATTGAAAAATTACCCGATGGTTATAATACTATGGTGGGCGAGCGGGGCTTGAAGCTCTCCGGTGGGGAGAAACAACGTGTCGCGATCGCACGGGCCATCCTGAAACAGCCGCGCATACTTCTGTTTGATGAAGCGACTTCCGCGCTTGATTCCCATACGGAGAAAGAAATACAAGCGAGCTTGGCAGAAGTTTCTAAAAACCGTACAACGCTGGTGATTGCCCATCGACTCTCCACGGTGGTGGAGGCGGATGAGATTATTGTTCTTGAAAATGGTATTATTCAAGAGCGCGGGCGCCATAAAGACCTCCTCGCGAAGGAAGGGAAATATGCCGCCATGTGGAAACGGCAGCAGGAAGCCGCGACCTATCAGGAGAAACTTGAGCAGGTACTGGATTAAACGATACAATCTATCTGCTGTTTCGGAATATCATCTTTTTGTTCTTTTTGACGAACACATGCGGTATGACCTAGTTTGAGTAACGGGTCGTATGCCGAAGGGAAGTAAACATGGACACGCTAAAATCAGTACTGGTTCCGATCAATCAGGAAGGCCACCGGTTTATCGCCATCTTTGCCGCGATAACTGTCGCTCTTTTTCTGTTTACCTGGCCGTTGCTCGGCTGGATCGGTGTGATCCTGACGCTTTGGTGCGTCTACTTCTTCCGTGATCCAGACCGTCATGTTCCAACCAGAGAGGGCTTGATTGTCAGTCCTGCTGATGGGGTCGTTCAGATGATCGAACGGGCCGTTCCGCCGGAGGAACTCGGCATGGGGTCAGATGCACGCCTTCGCATTAGTGTTTTTCTGAATGTTTTTAATGTGCACGTCAATCGCATCCCACTCGGCGGCACGATCATCCGTCAGGTCTATCGCCCCGGCAAGTTTCTGAACGCAGCCCTCGACAAAGCGTCGGAGGAGAATGAACGTCATGCGGTACATTTGCGTGATAATGATGGCAATGACATCGTGTTTGTGCAGATTGCCGGCCTCGTGGCGCGGCGGATCGTTTGCTATCTCACCGATAATCAGGAAGTTCGGACCGGTGAGCGATTTGGTCTTATCCGCTTCGGAAGCCGTACGGATATCTATCTTCCTGATGGGGTAGAGCCGCTTGTCGGTGTCGGTCAGTCAATGGTCGGCGGAGAGACGGTTATCGCAGATTTGAAGGCAAAGAACGAGGCGCCCATGGCGTTGGAGGTTCGCTAAATGCCCATCCGTCAGCGTCGCCGCCTGCGGTTTATGCCGCTCAACTCCCTGATCCCGAATATGCTCACCATGTTGGCGCTTTGTGCCGGACTCACGTCTGTGCGCTTCTCATTGGATGAGAAATGGGAAATGGCGGTCATCGCGATTTTGGCGGCGGGAGTACTGGACGGGCTTGATGGCCGGATGGCACGGCTATTGAAAAGCTCGTCAAGATTTGGCGCGGAACTTGATTCTTTGTCTGATTTTGTCAGTTTCGGTGTTGCCCCTGGTCTTGTTCTGTTTCTCTGGACGCTTGAGAGTGGTCTTGGCGGGGTTGGCTGGATTATTGCACTCATTTTCACGGTGTCCTGTGCGTTGCGTCTTGCGCGGTTCAATTCCATGCTGGATGAGGAGCAACCTGCGTGGGCCAGCCGTTATTTCACTGGAATTGCGGCGCCAGCAGGAGCCTCTATCTCGCTTCTGTTCATGGTGATGCATTTCTATACAGAGAGCGATTTCTTCCGTTCTGCCATCCTGAATGCGGGATGGATACTATTCATGGCTTTCATGATGGCGAGCCGGATTCCGACGTTTTCCATCAAGCGTGTTCGCATCGCCCGTCGCTTTATTATGCCGGTTCTGTTGCTGGTTGGCGGTCTGGCGGCGGTGCTTGCAAGCTATCCGTGGCAGCTGCTTTCCCTTATTGCGATTGTTTATATGGCGACCATCCCCTTTTCCATCCTCAGCCATCGCCGACTGCAGGAACAGGAAAACCGTAAAAACACGGATGGGGAAATCTCCGACGCCATTGACGATGACGACGAAGAGGAAAAAGAAGAAAAGGCCTGAGAATTCTCAAGCCTTTTCGGTTTCACCTATAGAAATATTGCCGGGGAAGGGACCGATGACGTCCTATTCCGCAGGTTCCGGATGAGCATTCTTTAGGGCCTTTTTCGCAGCCTTATTCTCACGATGCCGTTCCAGAAAGCTACTGACATTTGCCCCCAGCATCAACAATGACGGTGTCATGATCAGGGTGAGGAGCGTCGCAAAGGTAAGGCCGAAGGCCACCGCCGTCGAAAGCTGTACCCACCATTGCGAAGATGGCGCACCCGTCACGACCTCGCGTGAGACAAAATCGATGTTGATCTGCAAGGTCATGGGCAGCAGGCCGAAAATTGTCGTGACGGTCGTCAGCATCACGGGGCGCAGGCGCTGGGCACCGGTTCTCAGAACCGCTTCCATCGCTTCCATGCCCTGCTTGCGTAAGTACGCATAGGTATCGATCAAAACGATATTATTGTTCACCACGATCCCGGCAAGCGCGATAACCCCGACGCCCGTCATGACAATGCCGAACGGCTGACCGGTTATGATCAGGCCGACAAAGACGCCAATGGTTGACATAATGACTGCAGTCAGGATCAGGAAGGCATGATAGAAGCTGTTAAACTGGGTCACCAGAATAATCGCCATGATAAAGAGGGCGACGGCAAATGCCTTGCCGAGGAACTCCCCGGCCTTTTTCTGCTCTTCATCCTGTCCCTTGAACACATAGGAGACTTCTGGGTTGATATTTGCCTCATTTTGTATCCAGGCCTGAATTTCCTGTACCTTGTCATCGACCAGCACACCGGCGGCGACATTGGCTTTGACAGTCATAATCCGTCGTGAATCAGAACGGCTGATCGTTCCGACTTTCTGACGGGCTTCACGTGTTACAAAATTCGAGATCGGCACCATGCCGTTAGTTGTCATCACCCGCAGATTATCAAGCTGGTCAATGCTGCGTTTGTCATCGGGAAAACGCAGACGGATATCAATCTCGTCATCTGCATCGTTCGGGCGGTATTCATCGGCCTTGATACCATTGGTGACGAGCTGGATTGTCTTGCCTACAGTCTGGATGTCCGCGCCAAAACGGCCGGCCTGAGACCGATCGACAGTGACCTGCCATTCAATACCCGGAATGGGTCGGCTGTCCTCCAAGTCGATCAGATCGTTGACATTGGTTTCAAGATGATGGCGGATTTTCTCAATCTCAATTGGGAGGAGATCAGGATTGCGCGACGAAAGCTGTATCTGCACATGCTTACCGGTCGGTGGTCCATTATCGGGCTTTCGGGCCTCGACAACGATCCCCGTAAGATGGGCCGTGCGTTCGCGAATGTCGGTAAATATCTCTTCCACCGGGCGGCGTTCCTGCCAGTCCTTGAATTCGATCTGTATGATTCCAATTACGTCTTCAGAAACATTTTGGCCGCCGCCGGTAGTGCCCGAGCGGGTATAAAGGCCTTCGAAATCGTCAAGCTTCAGAATCTCTTGCTCGACTTGCCCGACGAGCAGATCCTTTTCATCCGTTGACATATTACCGCGGGCATGGACATAGACCAAGGCCATTTCCGGCTCGACTTCGGGGAAAAATTCAACACCATTACCATGGGTCGCGTAATATATCTGAACTCCGACAAGGGTTACCAAACCAAGAACGACAATCTTTGCCGGATGTTTGATGCAAACAGCAAGGAAGCGCACATAGCGTCCCGTAAGCCCGCCAAGGCTAAGAATATCACCGCTTTCCGCCGCCGCCAGCGCTGCAAGGCTCTTGGAATTGGTCGAACCTGCCCTCCCAAACACTGACCCCAGTGTTGGCACGAAGATAAGTGCCATCAGCAAAGAGCCGGTCAGTGTTGTGATCAGGGTGAGGGGGAGGTACTTCATAAACTCCCCGACCACGCCCGGCCAGAACATCAGCGGCATGAACACGGCAAGTGTCGTTGCGGTCGAGGCGATGATTGGCCAGGCCATGCGCTTGGCCGCGAGGGCATAGGCTTGCCTCCGGTGCACGCCCTCTGCCATTTTCCGGTCGGCAAATTCCGTCACAACGATAGCGCCATCTACCAGCATGCCAACGGCGAGGATGAGACCAAACAGAACAACGATATTGATGGTCAGTCCAATGAGATACATATACAGGATGCCGATCAGGAAAGAGCCGGGGATCGATAGTCCGACGAGGCCTGCCGTGCGGACACCCAGGGCACTGATCACCACGATCATAACCAGAATGATGGCACTGATGATGTTATTTTGCAGATCCAGCAGCATATTCCGGATATCTTCGGATCGGTCCTGCGAAAAGGTCACGACCACATTTTCCGGCCAGTAGCTTTGCTCTTCGGCGACGGCTAGTTTGACGGCTTCGATTGTCTCAATAATATTTTCGCCGACGCGCTTTTTGATTTCCAGCGCCACAGCAGGGCGTCCGTTCAGACGGGCGTAGCTGTCGGCATCCTTGAAGGTGCGCCGGACTTCCGTCACATCACGAAGCGTCACCACGCCTTCATTGTTAACCTTGACGGGGATGTCCAGCACATCCGAGGCATTCTTGTAAAGCCCAGGCACCTTGATCGCGAAACGGCCTTTGCCCGTATCCATGGAGCCGGCGGCAATCAGCTTGTTATTCGAGACAACAGCATTGGCAAGCTCTGCATTGGAAATCTTGTAGCTTTCTAGCTTCACCGGATCGATGATCACTTCCAGCACTTCCTCGCGATCACCGCCAATGTCGGCTTCCAGCACGCCCGGTAAGCCCTCCACCCGATCCTCAAGCTCTTTCGCGAGCTTGATCAGGGTCCGAAGCGGGACATCGCCCGACAGCGTCACCACAATTACCGGGAAGAGCGCAAAATTAACCTCATTGACTGTCGGATCATCGGTTTCCTGGGGAAGTTCGGTTTTTGCGAGATCAACTTTTTCGCGCACATCCTGAAGTGCCTTGTCTACATCGAAACCGGCATCGAATTCGAGCGTGACAGAGGCGTGCCCCTCAGATGCGCTCGCGGTCATCTCCTTGACACCTTCGATAGAGCGGAGTTCTAACTCCATTGGCCGGATCAGCAATCTCTCCCCATCTTCTGGGGAGATGCCTTCATGGGTCATGGACACATAGATGATCGGGATATTGATATCCGGGTCGGATTCCTTCGCGATATCAATATAGGCATACGCCCCGGCGACCAGTATCAGAAGGAGAGCCGATATAACCGTCCGTGAACGATTTATGGCAGCGTCAATAATGGCGTTCATTGGGAAGCCTCGGCAACGAAGAGGTCAGGTCTCACTTTGTCGCCCGCCCGGACAAAATCCTGTCCGACGACGATCAACCGAACGGTTTCGGGAAGCCCTTGCACCCAAATGCCATCTGGTGTGTCTGCGAGAATTTTAACCGGATTGAATTTGACAACATCATCCTCGCCCACAGTTCTGAGGCCCAGGACGCCAGAATCGTTTAGCGTCAGATATGCGGGGGAGATGAAATGCGCCATCACTGAATTTGTCTTGAAGACAATTTCCGCGGTTACACCGCTCCGGAGTTTATACCCCTTATTCGGGACTTCCAATTCTACACGAAATGTGCGGGTTTCAGGTTCCGCAACCCGTCCGATGAATTTGACCTTGCCGTTCACGGTTTCGCCGGTGACAAGTTTCGCCGACCCTTTGCCACCGACTTCAATATTACCGACCTGCAACTCGGAAATTTGTCCCGTGATCAATAAAGGGTCGCTTTCCACGATGGTGGCAATCCCATTCCCATCCTTGACGTAATCGCCAACCTCGGCTTCTCTCGCTTCGATATAACCGTCAAACGGGGCTGTGATCACCAGATCATTAAGACGAATTTTCATCGCGGTTACTTGCGCGCTGGCGCTATCAAGCTGCGCCTTTGCACTGGCAAATGTGGTGTCGGAACTGAAGCCTTTTTTGTTTAACTTCTTGGCTGCGTTAAATTCGATTTCCCTTTGCCGAACCAGAGCTTCGGCTTCCTGAAGACGCGCCTTGTTATCCTTGACATCAAAGCTGACGATGCGATCTCCGGACTTCACGCGGTCACCTTCTTCAACATATATTTTATTTATACGGCCCGAAATTTCCGCCTTGAGCTCAACGACACGGTTGGCTTCTGTTCTGCCGTGGACGATGATTTCCTGCTCTTTAGGCTGTGCGGTGGAGATGGCATAACGCACCCCCATGATTTTGGGCTGGTTCTTATGCGTTTCGGCAGTGTCGGCGGAAGTTCCGTCTGCCTTGGTCGCCGCGACGGCATCGCCGTTCGCTGTCTCACTGTCGCCGCCAGTGTCTATCTGTCCAGACGCAATCCAGGCCGTCACGCCAACGGCGATTATTATTGCGATGATGATTGAGCGGTTCACAGTGATACCTCTTGTTTATAGAGTATGGTTTTAGTTGTATTATTCTGCAGCGCGGTTCCCCATGAGCGCGTCCGCTTCCAGCAAGTGTCTATTATCTTGCAGGTAATCAATTTCTGCCTGATACATTTTCATGCCGAAATTACATAGAAATTTTTCCCGATCCGTTTGCTTGGTTTCACATTCGTCGGTCATGGTTGCAATTTTCTGAAGACGGTCTTCTATCCGGCCATCGATGAGGTCTGAAATTGTGGCTGCCGGCAGAAGATGGGAAAACATCAGGGTTGCCAAAAATTCAGACCGAAATCGATCAGACGCCGGTTTTTTCATGATCGCGTCGAAAAACTGATATCGACCGTTTGCGGTGATGGAATAGATTTTTTTATCGGGTCGCTTTTCCTGGCTGAGTTCGCGGCAAGAGACAAGGCCTTCCTCTGTCAGCTTATTGAGAGCAGGGTAAATAGAACCGTAGCTGGCGTGGAATATCAGATCCAGCCGATCTTCAAAGGTCTTCTTTATTTCATAGCCGGTCGCATCCCCCATAGTGAGAATGCCAAGACATAAAGTGCGAATATCCATAAATTCCACTTACTTACATAAAATGTCGAGAAACGCGCCCACGTTCCAAGTCGGGATCTAGATGCCCATATTCCGAACGAATATATATCAAATCGATATAATTACAAATTCAATATAGATTAATTTTTGATTCCAGCATGTGATGAAGATCACGAATTAAATAAATCGTTTTGCGGGTGTGGCGATAATGGGGGAAACACGCGACAAAAAAAGCGGCCATTGGCCGCTTTTGCAATTTATCCAGTAATCAAGTTTCGCTAATTACATTTGCCGATAGAAGATATGATTACCGATGTTGGCCGTTATCACCAAGCTTTTCGACCAAGTCGGGGAGACATAATTCGCGTGATAGAAGGTTGCCTCGCCGGAGAGGTCGCGCATATTTCCGCTTCTCACAAGGTTGGCCACCATTAATGCCCTCTGCCAGGACACCTGATCCGTTGCGGTATCGGATTTACCGTCGCAGGCAAAGGAGAACTGACAGGCGTTGCGGCGCGTGCTGCCTTCAAATACCACTTTGCAATAAGATGTACCCTTTTCCGCCACGCGGTTATGGACAACCTGTGCGACCGCGACCTGCCCGCTGAAGGGTTCGCCGCGCGCCTCAAAATAAACAGCTTGTGCAAGACATTTGGTATCGGGATCATTGTCAGTTGACGCAACTATTGTTGTTGCCGCTGGCATGAATGTTGCCATGACAAGAAACAATAGTGACAGAAAGGAAACTGTCAAAATGCTAAGTGTTTTCAAATACATTTGCGCCCCCATTACTTGAAAGCAAGCTCATATTGAGATCAACGATGCTTTCATTAAGCGGGGGGAAGTGGGCGAAATTAAGGCGATTTGTCCGAAAGACGGGAATCCCGTCGGCGCTGACGTATCTCTTTCAGGACATCCATTCTCTCTTCATTGGTCATCAATACCCAGCCACCGATCTCATTTCGTGTCCGAAAACAGCCTCGACAATAAAGATTTTGGGTGTCCATGCTGCATATACCGGTACAGGGAGAGGGAAGGTCGGGAATGTTTTTTATTCTTGGGTTTTTACGACGCATCTCATGCTTTCTTTAACGCTGTCTCCAACGCCCGGATCAGAGTATCAAAGGGAAGGAGGGCGCAATTATGACGGCTCTTGTGGTTGGCGACAACATTGAAAAATTCGAGTTCTTTCCATTCCGATGTATCGGGAATGACGCCGCCCTGCAACATGGAATGCAGACTTTTGCGTGTTTTTAGAATGTCTTCAAGTGTTTTACCAACAGCATGTTCACCGATCATAGACGCCGACGCCTGACAGAGCATGCAGGATCGATTCTGATGCTTCAGCTCGGCAATTTCTTTTTCACCCAGCCGGATCTGCATAGTGATCCGGTCGCCGCAGGTCGGATTATCCTTCGTTTCTTCCGCATCCGGATTGTCAAGTATGCCATCGCCCGTGGCGTTGGCGGCAAGCCGCAACAAGCTCTTGTGATAAAGTTCGTCAATCACGTTATTTACTCATTTTTGTTGGAGGGCGACCAGCGCGTCCGGCGTATCGATATCGGTGAAGATACTGTCCTTATCGGCCTCGACGTTGAAGACGTGTGATTCATTCTCCGCAATCAATGACTTGGCGCCGATATCTCCCGTAACGGTGAGGATTTCATTCTTAAATTGGCTACCGATGAGAACCGGGTTGCCCCGTTTGCCCTGAAAAGTGGGAACAACTATTGAACGGCCTTCCTCTATATCAAAGGCATCGATCAGGGAATCAAAGAGATCCGCATCCACCAGCGGCATATCGCCAAGGCAAATAAGAATCCCGTCATATTTATCGGCAAGGGCGCGAAAGCCGGTTTTTAGGCTGCTACTCAGGCCGTCAGCATAGTCCGGATTGTAAAAAGAGGAGATATTGAGACCGTTGAATAATCTCTCGATCTTCTTCCGGTCGTGACCGGTTACACCGAAGACACCCGCCGCTTTTGATTTGAGCGCAATTTCCGCCGTATGGCGGAGCATGGCTTTTCCATTAATTTCAGCGAGAAGCTTGTTTTTACTCCCCATTCGTCGGGATTGACCCGCAGCGAGGATCAGGACGGCAACTGATTTTCCTTTTGTCGCTCCGGCCTTTCGTTCCTGATTGCGTGGCTGCGGCCGGCTCGGGATTTCCTTCAGTAATCCGCCTGCACCCATATCCATGATATCCGATGCCGTTACCGGAATATCGGCCAGAATGCGGTCGAGGACGAAGTCAAATCCATTCAGCTTGGGGGAGCGGGTGCAGCCCGGCAAGCCGATCACAAGCTTTTCGCGTAAATGCCCGAGAAGAAGGAGATTTCCTGGATCTACCGGCATGCCAAAATGGTCGATTTCGCCGCCTGCTTGCGTGATGGCTGCGGGGATGACATCCTTGCGGTCCGTGATTGCCGATGCGCCAAAGATTAGGATAAGATCGCATCCGCCTTTATCTAACGCCGTGATCGCCTCCGCAAGTGCATCTTCATGATGGTCGCAATGGCGGCTTGAATCAATTTGATTGTCGCAGCGCGCCAGACGATCGGCCATGATCCGCTCCGACTTCTCGATTACCTTTTTCTTTGTGTTCGGTAATATCGTTGAAATGACACCGATCTTTTTCTTCACAAAAGAATGAACGGAAACAATTGATTGGGTGCTTTTCTTTATATCTTCTAGAACTTTCTCCACTTTTTCCTTCGGGGTGGCGAAAGGGATGATTTTGACCGTTGCCAGCATCTGCCCGGCATCCACCAACTCATAGTTTTTTACTGTGGCGATGGTGATCGTTTCATCGATATGGTTGAGCGTCTTTATCCGTTCTTCATCAATCACCGCGACCCCTCGCGCTTCCGCGATGAGATTAGCGCGGCCAGTGAAAGGCGGCTTTACAGTCACATTATGCCCCGTAAGGGGGGCCGCGATCTTTGCGGCAGCCTCATCTTCCGGCATATCCGTATCTTCAAGACGTGCGCCAAGAATGGTATCTATGCCATTGTTTTTGATGGATTCTACATCGGATTTTGAAAGCACATGCCCCTTCCTGAGCAGCTTGCCTGGTGCAGTTTCTACCGCATGGGCAAGGACGATACCTTCCGCCTCCTCGACAGCTATGCGGCCAAAGATCACGTTATTTCCTTCTGACGGAGAACCGCCGTGATTTCCGCCATGATGGAGATGGCAATTTCCGCCGGGCTTTTTGCGCCGATATCGAGGCCGATGGGCCCATGAATACGCGCGAAATCTTCTTCTGTGAAGCCCACCTTCAGAAGCCTTTGTTGCCGTTTCGTATGGGTTCGTCCGCTCCCCAAAGCGCCAACATAGAAAGCATCCGATTTCAGAGCATGTTGCAATGCCGGATCATCCAGCTTTGCATCATGGGTTAGCGTGACAATGGCCGTGCGTCGATCTGGATTCAACTCCTCCAGCGCTTCGTCGGGCCAACGGTTATCGAGGGTGACATTGGGAAATCGAAAGCTAGAACCGAAACTCCGGCGCGGGTCGATAACAGTAACCTCATAATCCGCTCCCGCCGCCATGGGGACGAGGGCCTGCGCGATATGCACAGCCCCAACGATGAAAAGCCGCAGTGGCGGGTTGAAGATATTCAGAAAAACGGGTCCGTCTTCGCTCTCGAATGTGGCGGGTTTATCGTATCGAAGGGCATTTCTCGCTGCTTCCGCCAGATCGGAATTATCTTCACTTTCAAATGGGTAGAGAAGTTTTTGGTTTCCGGATGTTAAGTTTGTCGCAAGGACAACCTGACGCTTTTCGACGCGCGCCTGTTGCAGTTCTTCCAGTAAAGCCGTTTTCATGTCGCTGCCTCAGTCAAGCTTTTCAACAAAGACATTGATTTTTCCACCACAGGCAAGACCGACTTCCCAAGCCTCGTCATTGCTGACACCGAATTCCAGTGTTTTGGGCTCACCGCTCTTGATGATCTCCAGCGCTTCCTGAATGACAGCTCCCTCGACACAGCCGCCACTTACGGAACCGACCATCTGACCCGTTTCATCGATTGCGAGTTGGCTGCCCGCTGGGCGCGGAGCAGATCCCCAGGTGTTGATCACGGTCGCGAGGGCGACGCTCCGGCCATCCTTTTTCCAGTTGAGCGCCTGGCTCAGGATATCGTCATCGGACAGAGTTGATGCAGTTTCGGTCATGCGGCAAAACTCCTCTTATCGGGTTGCGCGCCCATGGGGTTGGATAGAATGTCAGCAAGGTCTTTCAGGCTGTTGAGATTATGGATCGTCCGGAATTGATCGACATGGGGCAGGATCGCCTTGACGCCTTTCGAGCGTGGCTCGAACCCCTGATACCGGAGCAACGGGTTCAGCCAGATTAACTGTCGGCAGGACTTATGTAGCCGTTCCATTTCAACCCCTAATCCTTCTCCTGCATCGCGGTCGAGCCCATCGGAGATAAACAGGACCACCGCCCCTTGTCCGAGGACACGGCGAGACCAGAATTTATTAAATTCCTTCACCGTTGCGCCAATACGTGTACCACCGGACCAGTCTTCTACCTTTTCACTGACCGCATCCAGAGCGGCGTCAACATCGCGATAACGCATATATCTTGTTATATTGGTGAGCCGGGTGCCAAATACAAATGTGTGAACGCGATCTCGGTCATTTGTGATCGCATGCATAAAGTGTAGCAGCATGCGGCTATATTGTGTCATAGAGCCAGAAATGTCACAGATTATTATAAGCGGTGGATGCCGGGTCACGCGGGACTTGAAGCGGAGCGGTATGCTGGCCCCACCGCTTCGCAGGCTGGCGCGCAGTGTGCGGCGCATATCAACAACGCCGCCATGGAAATCCGCGCGCTGCCGTCGGGTTTTTACCTCCATAATCGGCAGGCGCATCCTGGCCATGGCCTTTTTCGCTTCCTCCATTTCCTCCGCACTCATGCTCTCAAAATCCTTCGACTGCAGAAGTTCGCTTTCCGAGGCAGTGAGCGTTGCGTTTATCTCGATCTCTTCCTGTTCGTTTTCTTGCTCAGTATCCGGGGCGGGTGAGGGCGCGAGTGCTTCGGACAGACGCCTGCTCAATTCCGGTTGATCGTCCCGCTTGGTGCTATCGAGAAACGTCGTCGGCAGCATCATGTCCATCATCTTTTTCAGGAGTTCCGGGTTACGCCAGAACACATGGAACGCCTGATCGAAAATATCCCATTGGTCGCGGCGATTGACGAAGACCGAATGCAAGGTCCAGTAAAAATCATCCCTGCGGCGAATACCGGCGACTTCGACAGCGCGGATCGCTTCGATCACGCGGCCCGGACCGACAGGCAGCCCAGCCCGGCGTAGCGTTCGCGCGAAATGCATGATGTTTTCCGCGAAAGTGCCACCGGTATGTACCGCCGGTTCACTCATACGGCGTCCATTTCGGAGTTAATCTTCTGGATGATGTCCGCTGCCTCACTCCCCTGTATTTTCACGATATCATCCTGATATTTAAGGAGAACACCGAGCGTGTCATTGATGACATCGGGGTCGAGGGAGATGATGTCGAGCTCTTTCAGCGCGTTGGTCCAGTCCAGCGTCTCCGCCACGCCCGGTAGCTTGAACAGATTGGGATCTTTACGCAATTCCTGTATGAACAGAACAATCTGTTTTGAAAGCCGCTCATCCGCGCCGGGAATTTTTCGAGCAATGATCTCTTTTTCACGTTCCGCATTTGGATAGTCGACCCAGTGATAGAGGCAGCGGCGCTTTAGCGCATCATGAATTTCCCGCGTCCGGTTGGAGGTAATGATGACAATTGGCGGCTCTTTCGCCCTGATAGTGCCAAACTCCGGGATGGTGACCTGAAAATCTGAGAGTACTTCAAGCAAGAATGCCTCGAACGGCTCATCAGTGCGATCGAGCTCGTCGATCAGTAGAACGGGGGCGCCGCCGACGTTGCTTTCCAGTGCTTTCAGCAGCGGACGCTTGATCAGGAACTTTTCCGAAAAGATATCGCTGCTGAGGCGGTCCCGGTCGGCCGTCTCGGTTGCCTCAGCCAGCCGGATTTCAATCATCTGGCGGGCATAGTCCCATTCGTAGACGGCGGAGCTGACATCCAAGCCCTCATAGCATTGCAGGCGGATTAGGGGACGATCCAACTGTTCCGCCAAAACCTTGGCGATTTCCGTCTTGCCGACCCCTGCTTCCCCTTCCAGAAAGAGCGGACGGCCCATTTTCAGGGACAGAAAAAGGACTGTGGCCAGACTACGATCCGCCACATAATTGGCGTCTTGCAAGAGGTCCTGTACGGCGTCGATGGATTGCGGCTGGACGTTTGTCATGCTTGTCGGATTTCCCTTGGTTGCTTAAATCTGGTTGCGCCGGAATTTTGGTCCCGAAATGGGGAAATAGTTACTAAAGATGAAAGGGGAAGCCAAAACTTCCCCTTTTTAATTGTCCGGGTTGACGGCTCAGACTATGAGGCGGCCTGAACCGCGCGCGCCGCCATGACGGAGATCAGGTTCGCCCGGTAGTCAGCGGAAGCATGAATATCAGCACTGAGGCCAGAGGCTTCTGTCTTGATACCGGATACCGCATCGGCGGAAAAATTGCTCGATAGGGCAGCTTCCATATCCGTCTGGCGGAAGACGCAAGGTCCCGCACCAGTCACTGCAACACGCACGCCCTGAGCTGTCTGTGCGACGAACACACCGGTCAAAGCAAAACGCGACGCCGGGTTTGGAAACTTCGCATATCCTGCCTTTTCCGGAACGGGGAAAGTGACCTTGGTGACAAGCTCATCTTCCTCCAATGCCGTCTCGAACAGATCAACGAAGAAATCTTCCGCCGAGATGCTCCGTTTGTTGGTATGCACTGTTGCACCAAGACCAACCAGCGCCGCCGGATAATCCGCCGCCGGGTCATTGTTGGAAATGGACCCGCCGATTGTCCCCCGGTTGCGCACTTGTGCATCGCCAATATGGCTTGCAAGATACGCTAGCGCCGGGATGGCGGATTTAACATCTGCAGAATTGGCAACATCCACATGGCGGGTCATCGCGCCAATGGAAACCTCGGACTCGCTGACGCTGATACCTTTAAGTTCCGCAATGCCGCTGAGATCAATCAGTTTGTCCGCTTGTGCCAGCCTGAGCTTGAGGGTCGGCAGCAAGGTCTGGCCACCGGCCAGAAACTTGTCATCCTCACGTATGGCGGAAACTGCCTCATTTACCCCCGAAGGGCGTTCATAATCGAATGAATACATGGGTTGGTCCCTTCTTAATTGCTGTTGATGGCGCGCCAGATCTTTTCTGGCGTCGCCGGCATATCGATATCCTTACCCAACGCATTGACGATGGCGTTCATGAGGGCCGCAGGGGCCGCAATCGCGCCCGCCTCGCCGCACCCTTTCACGCCCAGCGGATTGCTGGGGCAGGGGGTGTTTGTTGTCGTAATACGAAAGTTTGGCAGATCGTCAGCCCGTGGCATGCAGTAATCCATGTAGGATCCGGTGATCAGCTGTCCGCTTTCGTCGTCATAAACCACGCCTTCGAGAAGAGCTTGGCCGATGCCTTGTGCGACGCCGCCATGCACCTGACCTTCTACGATCATCGGGTTGATGATATTGCCGAAATCATCCACGGCGGCCCAGTCAACGATATCGACAACACCTGTTGTCGGATCAATCTCGACTTCCGCAATATGAGTTCCCGCTGGAAAGGTGAAGTTAAGCGGATCATAGAACGCATTTTCTGCCATGCCCGGTTCCAGATCAGCCGGATAGTTATGCGGGACATAGGCAGCAAAGGCAATTTCGCCCATGGTCATCTGCTTATCCGTTCCGGCGACCGAGAAGACGCCATGCTCATGTTCGATATCCTCAACCGAGGCTTCCATGAGATGGGCGGCGATCTTCTTTGACTTCTCGACGATCTTATCGACCGCTTTCACGATGGCTGATCCGCCAACGGCGAGGGAACGGGAGCCATAGGTACCCATTCCGAAGGGAACCTTGCTGGTATCCCCATGCACGACTTCAACGCTTTCGATCGGAACGCCGAGTTTGTCAGCGATGATCTGTGCGAAGGTAGTTTCATGCCCCTGACCATGGCTGTGACTGCCGGTAAAGACTGTAACGCTGCCTGTCGGGTTGAAGCGAACCTCAGCTGATTCCCAGAGACCCACGCCGGCCCCGAGCGAGCCGACGGCCGCAGATGGGGCGATGCCGCAGGCCTCAATATAGGCTGCTGTACCAATACCACGGATTTTGCCATTGGCCTCTGATTGGGCCTTGCGTGCGGCAAAGCCGTTATAGTCGATCATCTCCTTCGCCATATTCATGGCAAGCGGATAATCGCCCGAGTCATAAGTCATGATAACCGGTGTCTCATACGGATAGGCATCCGGCTGGATAAAGTTTTTAAGCCGGAATTCCGTTGGATCCATACCCAGATCCCGTGCTGCTGTGTCCATCATACGTTCGACAACATAAGTTGCCTCCGGACGGCCCGCCCCACGATAGGCGTCAACCGCCGTCGTATTGGTAAAGCCGGCCTTGACCTCGACATAGATACTCGGGATTTTATACTGCCCACTTAACAGCGTGCCATAGAGGTAGGTTGGTACAGCCGAGGCAAAGGTTGAGAGGTAGGCACCCATATTTGCCTGGGTCGAAACCCGAAACGCCAATATCTTGCCGTCGTTATCCATGGCAAGCTCCGCATGGGAGACATGATCACGACCATGGGCGTCGGTCAGGAAGGCTTCCGAGCGATCCGCCGTCCACTTTACCGGGCGATTAATCTTCCGCGCGGCCCAGATGGTTGTCGTTTCCTCGGCATAGACGAAAATCTTGCTACCGAAGCCACCACCGACATCCGGAGCAATAACCCGGAGCTTGTTTTCTGGAGCTATGCCCAAGAAAGCCGACATAATCAACCGCGCGACATGCGGGTTCTGGCTGGTGGTATGAAGCGTCAGCTCCTCGCTGCCCGCATCATATTCACCAAGAGCCGCACGCGGCTCCATCGGGTTGGGAGAGAGCCGGTTGTTAATCAGATCAATCTTTGAGATATGCGCCGCATTGGCAAAGGCCGCATCCACGGCCGCCTTGTCGCCAAGTTCCCAGTCATAACAAAGATTTCCTGGCGCTTCTTCATGTATTTGTGGAGCACCAGGGGCGAGTGCCTTGGAAATATTGGTGACGGGCGTTAAAACCTCATAATCCACCTCAATCAACTCCGCGGCGTCTTTTGCCTGCTGCAGGGTCTCGGCGATGACAAACGCCACTTGATCACCCACATGCCGGACGGCATCGACTGCCATGCTGTTATGAGGCGGTGCATTATGGGGAGAGCCGTCCTTGCTGGTGATACCCCAGCCGCAGATCAGGCCACCAATCCCATCGGCGACCATATCGGCGCCGGTGAAGATATCGACAACGCCCGGAGCTGCTTTCGCGGCGGCGAGATCGATATTATTGATTTTGGCAAAGGCATGTGGGGAGCGCAGAAAATAGCCGTAAGTCTGCCCCACCCTGTTGATATCATCCAGATAGTGGCCGTTACCGGTAATAAATCGTTGGTCTTCTTTACGCCTGACAGAGGCGCCAATTCCATTTTCGACAGTCATTGATCACCCTCCCATATTCTCCGATGCGGATTTGACGGATTTGACAATATTATGATAGCCCGTGCACCGGCAGATATTGCCTTCAAGCTCGGTTCTGATTGTCTTCTCAGATGGGTTCGGGTTGCGCTTTACAAGATCAACCGCACTCATGATCATGCCCGGCGTGCAGAATCCGCATTGCAGGCCATGGTTTTCCTTGAAGGCGGCCTGCATCGGATGCAACTCGCCATTTTGCGCCAGACCTTCGATGGTGGTGACCTCCGCGCCGTCAGCCTGAACTGCCAACATTGTGCAGGATTTAACGCTATCTCCGTCGACATGAACGGTACAGGCTCCGCATTGGCTGGTATCACAGCCGACATGGGTTCCGGTCAGTCGGAGATTTTCACGGATAAATTGAACGAGTAGGGTGTTGGGCGCAACTTCGGCGCTGACCTGTTTCCCGTTCACCGTCATACTAACGGTTGTCATATGATCTTCCTCCCTTGATTTAGCGTTTTATTTTGAGTTCGTAGCGATGTGTCAGACTGTTATTCAGACCTTTTGTTTTATTCGGTTATGAGTTTCCAACTGATCTAGCGCGACGTCAAGCGCTGTAAAGTCATTTCAAAAATTTAAATCAATCGCCTGCAAGATAGAACAAAATAACAGCCGCGATTATACCGAGTGGAATAAGAATCGAGGGGCGCATCCAGTCGGGGGAGGCAGCTTTCTCCGCGTCGGGCAGGGGGGGGCGCCACCTTTTCCTGAGTCGCGCTGACGTCCGGTACGGCGGGTTCGCTTGCACTCATTTCTTCGGCGGCCAACGGTTCTTCTGCATGTTCTTCCCGGCCTGAGCTGACAAGTTCATTGAAGTTTGCAAAGAACTCCGATGCCAGCTTTTTCGCGGTGCCATCAATCAGGCGGGAGCCGATCTGCGCCATTTTCCCACCGACAGAGGCATTAACGTCATAAGATAGCAGTGTGCCGTTATCGCTTTCTTTCAGGGAAATATCCGCACCGCCCTTGCCAAACCCGGCGGCGCCGCCTTTGCCTTCACCGGTAATCGTATACCCATTCGGCGCATCGATATTGCTCAATGTCACATGGCCGTTGAATTTAGCGGAAACAGGGCCGACCTTGACTTTAACCGTTGCAGAAAATTCCGTGTCACTGACCTTTTCAACGGTCTGGCATCCGGGGATAGACTGGCGCAGGATTTCCGGATCGTTTAGCGCGTCCCAAACTTCTGCCCGTGAAGCGTTGATCAGTTCCTCACCGCTCATTTGCATGATAACTCTCCCGACGTTGGCTTGGTTTGTTTTTCCTAGCCTACTCCATGACGAACGGGAAGGGCAAGCCTGTTATCGGGAGTCATAATTTGAATGTCGGTCGGTCAATCAGGTGCTGTTTGATATCGGAAAAATTTATGCCGACCAGTAACTTGTCCGTTTTATCGCCATTTGTTGTAAGCGGGAGAACAACGCGTTCATAGTTCAGCCTTCGGCCGAGGGGAGAACAAGTCGTGCTGGCCATGTATGTCGGTCGCTGATGGGCAACCGAGTAATCATACTGAGCTATAATTTTTTGGCGGTCTTCGTTGTTCAAGACATTCTCAAGATACTCTCCAGTTATCGATTTTTGATAGACAGGGTTGACCGAAGATCCGGCGAGGCGGACAAAATACCTGGGCCTGCCTACACCAACATCGAGAAGGACTATATGCCGGAGGCACTGTGGAATATCGACCGGATTAAATTGTTGGCGTCTTGGTACTGTCGGAGCAGGGTCAAGCTGCTGCCAGTATCTCACCAGATCAATGAGGGCTTGATGGTTGATCTCCGTTAGAGATGTCGTGAATTCCGTCATCAATACTTAATCCGGTTGTCGAAAATGGCTGCGCAGAGATAAGGTAAGGTCGGTGATTTTTCAACATATTTATTCGTCTAATGGTAGCATTTGGGGCTGCTCGGACTTAATTACATTTTAATGTGGCATTATGACAACGAAGTCGCTCTTTCATTAAGCAGGGATTAACCATTCATCCGTAGTTTGTATTTGATAAAACTATGTGAGATCAATGATATGCGCCCTGCGACCCGCTCAACTTTTGACATTCTCTGCTGGCTGAAAAATCAAAGCTGGACGTCCGACAAGGCGTCCGAGGCTCCTTTTCAGTTAAAGCTCCTCTATCTGGCGCAGGCGTTGTATGCCGCTTCGAATAAACAAAGAAAACTGATGCCCGCGACATTTCTTGCGACAGCTGCGGGGCCGATCGAACCGGATATATTTCTGGCACTGGAAAATAATTTGACCATCGGCAATCCGTTACCACCGAGTGCGGAAGTAGGGGCATATCTTTCCTCATTTTATGCGGACTTTAAAGACATGGGGCAGACGGATATTGATTTTATCCTGTCCAAAGATACGGCAATCCGGTCGGCAATGGCGCGTGGGCGGAATTCTGAGATTTCTGTTTCTGACATGGCGATTGCCTATAAAAAAGGACTACCATTGTTGGGCATTGGGAAAGACGCAGGCCAACCAACCCCCTCGTTTCGGGAGGGGGGCGATCAGAGCTTGAGGCGGCACCGAACGCCAAGCAGGAGGTGCGCTTCACTTGCCGATGGCCGCTCGGTCACCAAATGGATGCCGAAGAAACGGATCATGAGCAAAGAGCGCCCCGTCCTAAACTGAAGCCCTACATCGGTAAGGGTTGCTGCAGAAAGCGATAGAAGAACACCACCACAAAACCAAGTACCGCGACGATGATCATTACCGCCGTGCTGGATGACGTCGTCCGGGCCAATACCTTGCCATCTCCATGTGTCTTTTCCGTCGTATTGATGATGCTATAGACAATGTCATTGGCAATGCCAAGAAACCAGTTCCAGATCACCAGTATCAGACGACCAATCGCAAGCGCCAGCCATTTCAGTGGAACACGATAGAACCAGTCGAAATCGAGATCTCGTAGAGCGAAGCTCGGGCGGATAAATCTTGTATCGCATCAGCAGGGCGAAGGCGAGGACTGCAAACAACAGGAGTTGTAGCGAGGTGATTACATGCCCGGCCGTGTATGGTTTATATGTTGGCTCATAGGGTAGCAGTTCATATAGCAGGCCATGAAAGACACCGATCCCGATACAGAAAAAGGCAGCAAACCCCATTGCGAACAGCATATTCATCGGGGCTTCTTTCACCCGGATGCCACTGTCATGGGCGAAGAAGGTGAAGAACGGGACCTTGATGCCGGAATGGTCCATGACGCCAGCGCTGGCGAACAGCATGATCAACCAGATCACGACCATGCCGCCGTCTGCGGCTGCGGATTGGATCATTGCCTTGGAGACAAAACCGCCCGTCAGTGGGAAGGCAGCAATCGACATGGCGCCAATAATACAAAAGACCATCGTCACCGGCATGGACTTATAAAGTCCGCCAAGTTCCGATGCCTTGATCGTTCCGGTCCGGAACAATACCGCTCCCATGCTCATGAAGAGGAGGCTCTTATACATAATATGGGCGAAGGCATGTGCCGCCGTTCCATTGATCGCAAGTTCAGTTCCGATGCCGACACCGACCACCATATACCCCAACTGGTTATTAAGGGAGTAGGCCAGTACCCTTCGAAGGTCATTTTCAAGGACGGCGAAGAAGATCGGATAGACCGTCATTGCCGCGCCGATCGGGATCAGGATATCAGTTCCCGGGAAGGCCCGCGCAAGCGTGTAGATGGCGAGCTTCGTTGTAAAGGCAGACAGGATCACGGTGCCGGTGACGGTCGCCTCCGGGTAAGCATCCTGCATCCAGTTATGCAGGAAGGGGAAAGCGCTCTTAATACCGAAGGCGAGCAGGATCAGGCCGCTCGCCAGACCTGTAAGTCCAATGTAATTGAACGCGATAGAGCCGGTTTCCTGATAATAAAGAATAATCCCGCCAAGCAGAATAACGCCGGAGGATACCTGAATAATCAAATAGCGCATGCCGGCCTTATAGGCGCGCTCCGTCCGGCTCGCCCAGATCAGGAAGACCGAGGAAATTGCGGTTAATTCCCAGAACACAAAAAGGGTGATCATGTCGCCCGCAAATACCGCCCCAATTGCGGATCCCATATAGATCAGGGCGACGAAATGCTGGATCGTGTCTTTGACATGCAGCGCATATATCATGCCCATAAAGGAGGCCAAACAGAAGACCGTGCCAAATATCCGCGCAAGCGGATCAATGCGGGTCAGCTCGATCGAAAGGCCCAAGAATTCATAATGGCCCCAAGTACCAAGACCAAGGGTATATATCTGCGTGAGCGCTAAAACCGGAAGCGTGAGCAGCAGGATAGAGCGAATAATGCCACTTGTGATCGGAACAAGCAGGGCGCCAAAAATGAGGATGAAGCCAGGATTTAGACCTTCAATCATAGTAATCCTCATCCCGCATCAAAACTTTACGGAGTTTCTTGGCAATCAAGACAAGTCCGACATAACAAACAAGTCCATAGAGGGAGTAAAACTCGAAGATATTTTCGAACTCAAACTCGACATGTTTGTGATAGAGAATATTGAATAGTGAAAGGATGTCAGGCACGGACACTAACGCACAAAGAACAAGAATGGTGTAAAACACCTTGTCGATATTCTTTGGATCATCCAGCCAATATTTTTTTTCATCATCCGGTTTTGACATTTTTTCCATCCCTATGGCGTCAAAATGGGTTCGATCAGCCTGACGATCGGATCCGCGAGGAAGAAGAGGATTACGCAGGCCAAAGCGGTCAGGACGGGCGGCAGAACACAGAAAAGCGGCGCCTCCTGTATATTTCGCCAGGAGAAGTCAGATTTCTCATATCCAACGGGTACGGGTTCGTCGCTCTGTCCGAGCGGCGGATAAAAGAAGCCGCGCGCGACAATCGGCAACAGATAGGCGATGTTGAGAAGCGAGCTGACTAGCAGCACAATCATCAGGTAAATCTCGTCCGCCTCCACTGCGCCAAGCATGAGGTAGAACTTGCTCCAACTTCCGCCCAAAGGCGGCAAGCCGATAATGCTCAGCGAGCCGATCAGGAAGGCGATAAAGGTGACTGGCATTTGACGGCCAAGGCCCCGCATGTCACTGATCTCTGTTTTATGCACAGCGGTATAGATCGCACCTGCGCAAAAGAAGAGAGTGATCTTGCCAAAGGCATGCATGACGATCTGGAGTGCGCCACCGGCCACCGCCATCGACGTTGCCATGGATGCGCCAAGCACCACATAGGCGAGTTGGCTGATCGTGGAATAGGCAAGCCGGGCTTTCAGGTTATCCTTGGTGAGTGCCACAACCGACGCTGCAATCAGGGTATAAGCGGCGACCCATGTGAGCCATTCCGCCGCACCGGTCTCACCCAGAAAATCAATCCCGAAGATATAGATCACGACTTTCAATACCGAGAATACACCGGCCTTAACAACGGCCACCGCATGGAGGAGTGCGCTGACCGGCGTAGGCGCGACCATTGCAGCCGGAAGCCAGCGATGGATCGGCATCAGGGCTGCCTTGCCGATGCCATACATAAAGAGGAAGAGAAGCACGCCAGTCACTCCGGCGCTGGCATGTCCGTCAAGAATGCCGCCCTTCACGAAGTCGACGGTTCCCGTAAGGGTCCATGTCCAGATGATCGCGGGCAGGAACAACCCGATGGAGGTGCCGATCAGGATGCCGAGATAGATCCGGCCGCCTTTCAGGGCATCGGCGTTCTTCTTGTGCGTGACCAGCGGATAGGTCGAGAGCGTCAGGACCTCGTAAAAAACAAATAGCGTCAGCAGATTTCCGGAAAAGGCGACGCCCATGGTTGCGGCGATTGCAATTGCGAAACAAATATAAAATCCGGTCTGGCGCGGCTCGTTATTCCCGCGCATATAGCCGATGGAATAGATCGAATTGATAATCCAGAGCGAGGACGCCACAGCCGCGAAGGTCATGCCGAGAGGTTCGACTTTCAACATCAGCGCAATATCGGGCAGCAATTCAACCAGCAGAACAACCGGTTCCACTCCATTCATGATGCTGGGCAGAATGCTGAAGACATTCAGGCAAAGCAGAACTGATGTGACCAGCGTAACCGTCTCACGAATATTCGGGACGGAGGAGGTGATCGCAATCCCGAGCGCGCCGACAAGCGGAATGATCAGGGAGAGAGCGACATGTGTTTCAAGGGCAAACATGATCTTACGCCCCCCCATCAGAAATGCGGCTGCCGCTTTGGCAATGCCGACGTTAAAGCTGGTTTCAATACCGAAATAGAAGCTGCCGAGGATAAAGAGCCATGTTGGCACCAGCAGGGAAATCGGCGCCTCCTCTTTCACGGTGCCCTCTGGCATATCACGGAAATAGGCGACCTCCACCACCCGCCAGATATAAATTACGGCAAGCAGGCTGGATACCATCAAAAGAGCGACAAGGCCGTATCCGATAACGGAGCCTTTTTCGAGAGCGGCCACCACCAGATACCATTTACTGATAAAGCCGGGGGTGAGCGGCACGCCAATCAGGCCAAGGCCACCCAGCACAAAACCGAATGTAGTGATCGGCATCCGACGCCCAATCCCTTCAAGGTCTTTCAAATAGGTGGAGCCGACGACAAAGAACATGCAACCAACCGAGAGGAACAGGCCCGTCTTGACAATGGCATGATTGAAAATATGGACAATTGAAGCCGTCAGGCCGGTTTCGTTGGCAAGCGCTATGCCGAGTATAATATAGCCGAGCTGGGCGACACTGGAATAGGCGAGGAGCCGTTTGATGTTCGTCTGGTAAATCGCGACGGCGGACATGGTGAGAAACCCCAGTACCGCGAACGGGAGCAGGATATCCATAAGCTCCAGCCCCTGGAAACTGTAATTCACACCGAATACGGTGAAAATATAGCGGATCAGCAAATAGACGGAGACTTTGGTCGCGGTTCCGGCGAAAAAGGCGGTTATAATGCTGGGGGCGTAGGTGTAGCCGTTCGGCAACCAGATATGAAATGGGAAGAGCGCCAGCTTGATGGCGAGTCCGATGACGATAAAGCCGGCCGCCGCAAGAATGGGGCGGGTGCCTTCAATTTCCGGAAACCGCGCGGCGATATCCGCAATATTAAGTGTGCCCGTCATCATATAGATAAGGCCGACGCCAATCAGATAGAAGGTCGCGCCAACCGTACCGATGATCAGGTATTGAAACGCGGCGGTGAGGGCGCGGCGATCCGTCCGCTCTCCCATCGCGATAAGTGCGTAGGAGGAGAGGGACATAATCTCCAGAAAGACGAAGACATTGAAGGCGTCGCCTGTGATACAGATGCCGAGCATACCGGTCAGCGCCAGCAAATAGGCCGCAAAAAAGAGGCCAAGCTGTGACGTCGGAACTTCCTTGGTGACGCTTTCGCGGGCGAAGAGCAGCACGCCTGTGCTGACCCCGCTGATCAATACCAGCATAAAGCCACTTAAAAGATCGACGACATATTCAATCCCCCAAGGCGGAGCCCATCCGCCGAGCTCATAGGAGATCGGACCGGAGGATGCAACGGTCAGGAGAAGCTGCAGGCTGATATAAAATGCATAGGCGCTGGCAATCGTCGTTACGGCCCAAGGGGCGGTTTTTCCGCGAAGGAGCGCGCAAATTGGCGCGGTCAAAAGGGGCGCGATTGCAACCAGAATAGGGAACTGGGAACTCAATGACAGCATGTCAGGCGCCATCCTTCATCTCGAGAATTTCTTCTTCGTCAATGGTGCCAAAGGATTCCCTTATCCGCACGACCAGGGAGAGGCCAAGCGCCGTCGTCGCGATACCAACGACAATTGCCGTCAGGATGAGCACATGGGGAAGCGGGTTCGAATATATGGGGGCCGCCGTGTCAAGTGGACCGTCAACAACGATAGGTGCCGTGCCACCAGAAATTTTGCCCATGCTGATGTAAAAGAGAAAGACGGAAATCTGAAACAACGAAAGTCCAATCATTTTCTTGACGAGATTGGAGCGGCTCATAACCGTGTACAGGCCGATCATCAGCAGGATGATGAAAACCCAGTAATTGAAAAACCCAAAGGACATCAGTTTTCCTCCTGCTCTGCCTTGGCGGCAATTAGATCCGCGCGGCCGACAAAGGCATAGAAAATTGCCAGCATGGCCGCCGTCACCGTGATGCCGACGCCGAGTTCGACCAACAGAATGCCGAGATGCTGGCCTGCGACCGGATCACTCGCGAGGACATTGTAGTCGAGAAAATTTCCACCGAGCATCATGCTGACAACGCCGACACCACCATAAAGAAGTACGCCTGCCGAAATCAGAAAGAGGATTGCCCTTTCACTTACCACGGAGCGGGCATAGTCGAGGCTGAAAACAAGAGCATAGAGAATTATGCCCGCCGCAAAAATCACACCCGCCTGGAACCCGCCGCCGGGTCCGTAGTCGCCATGAAACTGCACATAGAGAGCAAAAACAAAAATAAACGGTATCAGCAGCTTCGCGATTACATGGGGGATGAGGTCATGCTGACTGCCCAGCCCGGTTAAACTACCGCTTCGGCCAGTCTTGCCCTCATCAAGCGGCACGTCAGTTTCATCGTCTTCATTCTTGCGTCGACGCCGCTGACGCAGGATCAAGAGAACGCCGATCCCGGCGGCAAAAATAACAGTAGTCTCCCCGAAGGTATCATAGCCGCGATAACTGGCGAGAACCGATGTCACCATATTGGGTACGCCAATTTCCGTCGGGCTGTCATTAATATAGCGAGGGGCGACATGGGTATGGACCGGATTATTCGCTTCACCGAAACGCGGCATTTCATAGGTCGCGTAGTAAAGAACGGCGCCAACGGCAAGACAAATGACCAAGGGGCCCGCAGCAAATTTCGGCTGGTCTTTTTCCTGGGAGCCAACAAGGGCCAGAGTGCCGATATATAGCACGGTGCTGATACCGGCGCCGACGGCCGCCTCTGTAAAGGCAACATCCACTGCATCAAGGCTGATGAAGATCAACGCCATGATGAAGCTGACGATCCCGAGCAACATGGTAGCGACAAACAGATTGCGGACAAACAGGACCGACATGGTCCCGGCAATCAGTAACAGCATCAGAAAAATATCTACAAAGGCAGCTATGGTCCTGTCCCCTCTCGCTCAGTAATTAATTACGCGTCATCTTTTTCTTTTTGTTCGCTCTGTCCGAAACCATCAAGTTTTGGCTTTAATCCCGCAACAAAGCTTCCCTGCGCTAAGGCGTAGGAGGCGGTTGGGCTAGTAAAAAATACGAATACGATCACTAGCAGAAGTTTGACAGAGACAAGTGAAAAGCCACTTTGAAAGGACAGCCCGACAAATATCAGGAATGTAGCCAGCGTATCGGCCATGCCGCCCGCGTGGATGCGGGTATAAAGATCAGGTAGGCGTAGCAGCCCAAACCCGGTAATCAGCAGCAGCAGGCTGCCGGCCAGCAATAGCACCCATGTGCCAATATCGAGAATGAGGTCCATCAGGAGTTATCCGCCGGTTTAGAAAGGGTTCCGCGCAACGTCCCAAATTTGAAATATTTCAGAACAGCGAGCGTCCCGATAAAATTAACGAGGGCGTAAACCAGTGCAAGATCAAGAAAATCAGGACGCCCTGCAAGAAAACCCATCACGCCGATCAATAACACTGTCTTTGTGCCGATGGCATTAGCGGCCAGGATGCGGTCGTAGGATGTCGGTCCGAGAATGGCTCGGGTGAGGGCAAGCGCGATGCTGACCAGGATGGCGATGGCGGTAATGGCGTAAATCATCATGTTTCCTTCATTACCTTGGTAACCCGTTGATCCATGTCGCCATTTTTTACACCATCGGCGGAGCCTTCCGTCAAGGCATGGACCATCACCTGATCATCATCCAGATCGACGGTTACCGTTCCCGGTGTCAAGGTGATGGAATTGGCATATATCACGCGACCAAGATCAGATTTCTGACTGGCGGTAACCGTGAACATGCTGGGCCGCAGATACCGGCTTGGGAACAGGACACATTTGGCAACATCTATGTTTGCCTTGAAGATCTCAACAACCAGCCATCCCCAATAAGAAATGATGCGGGGCCCCAGATAGATCGGGTGGCTTTCATGGTCAATTACATCCATGCGATAGGCAATCAGCGCAGATAGCAAGCAGGAGGCAATACCAAAGCCCGTAATTAGTGGCGTGTAATGCCCTGACAACAGAAGCCAGACAGCCATAAGCACAAGAAACAAACTAATGGTTTTTAACAATGTCCTGCATTCCCTGTCGTATTGTCGGCACTGGTTAAAACTCTTGGGAGTTAAACTCCTGGATGGTCGATGGCTTGCCCCCGTATATGCCACGGGATTTCTATGTCCGCAAGTATCAACGAAGGAGAAAGCACTCGATAGACTTCACAGCGATTTACCTGCGAATTCTGCGTTCTTATTCATCAATAGTATAGCGGCAAAGACTTTACTAATTCGAATATTGAAAGTTTCCTTAAAATTGTGTTAAACTGTTGTTCTGGCGAGACGTCACCATGCGTCTGTCAAGTTCGGGAGTAATATATGACAGCCAAAATTGAACAATTGCGGAGTAAGCAGGAAGACAGCAAAACGAACGAATCCCCGGAAGCCAACTTTGAAATGACAGGACGTGTTAAATGGTTCAACACGGTCAAGGGTTTTGGTTTTCTAACGCCGAATAACGAACCGGGGGATATCTTTCTGCATCTTTCTTGTTTACGCGAAGCAGGTCATGAATATGTGGCGGAAGGTGTGAGCGTAACCTGTGTTGTTGTGCGTCGGTCCAAGGGCCTGCAGGCAATCAAGGTTCTTGATATTGACACATCGACGGCTGTTCCTTTTGAGCCACGGGTGCCTGAAAAGAACAATGTGACCAATCACCCCGCCGTGCAGCCTGAGGGGGATTTCGTCGAAGTGGAAGTCAAGTGGTTTGATCCGGTCAAGGGATACGGTTTCTTGACGCGCGGTGATGATACCCAGGACATTTTTGTGCATATGGAAACTTTGCGCCGTGAAGGGGCTTTGCCGGTACAAGCGGGACAGAAGATGAGTGTCCGGATCGGTGATAGCTCCAAGGGACCACAAGTCGCGGAGATTGAACGTCCGGAATAACCATTCCGGACGATACTTTTCTTTCTCGGTGTTCCCCCTAGTTGAGGACGGCAGCGTAGCTGTTTGCGTCTTTTGCTTCGTCGATCAGTCCTTGCGCCTTCATGAAGGCGGCAAATCTGTCGTATCTGCCGACATCAAGAGCCGCCGGGCGCAATGCAAAGCGCGGTAGCGTGTCGGCCCATGCACGGCGGTTTAGTTCATCATCCAATTCCTTGTGGTTCTTGATAAACAGCTCCCAGCTGTCATCCGGATGATTGACGAGGTATTGTACAGCCTCTTCCAGCGCATCAACAAAGGGCTTGAAACGCGGATCATCAAGCTTGTCTGCATTTGCAATCACGATTAGCTCGTCATAGGACGGAACACCTTCTTCCTCAGGGTAGAACGCGCGGCCAGGATGACCCTCGATATCCATCTGGTTAAGCTCAAAATTCCGGAAGGCACCGATCACTGCGTCGACCTGACCAGAGAGAATACTGGGCGAAAGCGAGAAATTGACGTTGATCAATGTTACATCATCTGCAGTCAGATTGTGGGGCGCTAGCATGGTGGTTAGCAATGCTGTTTCAAATCCGCCGACTGAATAGCCAATTTTCTTGCCTTTCAGATCCGCGAGCGTTTTGATTGGCCCATCTTTCAGCACGACAAGGCTGTTGAGCGGAGTGGCGACGATCGTTGCGATCCGTTTTATTGGCAACCCATTCGTCACCTGCATATGAAGCTGAGGCTGATAGGAAATGGCGAGATCTGCCTTTCCGGCGGCAACCAGTTTCGGCGGCGCGCTCGGGTCGGCGGGTGCTATCAGTTCCACATTCAGCCCATGCTTTTTAAAAAAGCCCTTTTCCTCGGCAATGATCAGAGTGGCGTGATCCGGGTTCACAAACCAGTCCAGCAGGACCGTCAGCTTTTCTGCGGCCTGTGCCGTCGTTCCCTGTATCATCAGGGCGCAAAGGAGGGGCAATAAAATCCGTTTTTTCATCTATATCTCCATTATTGGATTTTTGTATCGTTTGGGGTTGATAACCAAGGCAACGCACGAAGCAGCAGGGCATCGATCAGGTAGTATAGAAGGAGCGCCATGGTGGTCAGGACCAGCAGGCTCGCGAACATGATATCTGTTTGAACCCGGGCATTGGCGTGCAGCATCAAATAGCCAAGCCCGGATGAGGCGCCGACCCATTCTCCGACAACTGCGCCAATCGGCGCGATCGCTGCGGCAACCCGAATGCCAGAGGCAAGGGAGGGGAGCGCGAAAGGTATTTTGATGTGAATGTACAGATTGATGAGCTTGCGAAGGCGTCCGCTCTTGCTGGATTGCTGCAACAGACCAGCGAGATTGAGCCACGCCGGATCTGTCCGGTTTAAGCCATCGAGAAAACCGACTGTGACAGGAAAATAGATGATTAATAGGCTCATCACAATCTTTGGTGCCATACCATAGCCGAGCCAGAGTACCAAGAGTGGCGCTATAGCAAAGACAGGAATGGCCTGACTGGCGATCAGTAGGGGAAAGACCCATTGCTTGACTGGTCGATAGGCGGAAATCAGTAGGGCGGAAATAGTTCCGAACAGCACCCCGAGAACCAGTCCGAGAACGATCTCTATCGCTGTGGTCAAAGCATTCTCGCCAATGAGGCCGGCATTTGTCACAAGTGCCTTACCGACCACCAGCGGGGATGGGAGCATAAATCTCGGTAGTTCCAGCAAGCTGGTGAGTAACCCCCAAAACAGGATGAGCCCGGTAATCGTAATCAGGGCACGCAGCGTCTTCATAGCGTTTCCTCAGCCTCGCCAGCGAGGCGCGTCATGATAGCGGAATAATGCTGGGTGAAGGCGCCATCCGACGGATCGCGCGGAATGGCTTTCTCTGGTTTTATAGCGTCCGACAGGCGAGGGGGTGGCCGGCCAGAACATAGATAATATCCCCAAGACGTAACGCTTCCATCGGGTCATGCGTGATTAACAGCGCCGTCTTATCGGCGAGTAATTGCGCAGCCATATCCTGCAGGCGGAATTTTGTGATGGCGTCGAGTGCGGAAAATGGCTCATCCATCAAAAGCACCGGACTCCCTTCCATCAATGTCCGGGCAAGCGCGACGCGCTGACGCATCCCGCCGGAGAGGGTGCTGGGGCGGTTGTACCGCCATTTTTCCAGGCCGACCTGTTGGATGAGAGTTTCGGCGCGCATCCTGTCCGGTCTTTCACCGCGTAACCGGCCGCCGATCAGAAGATTGTCAATAACGGTCGCCCAAGGTAGCAACAGGTCTTTCTGATCCATATAAGAAAGTCGCCCCGTCAGGCTTTCGCCATCACTTGCGGTAATGCGGCTATGCCCGGGAAGGGGAATGAAACCTGCCAGAATTTTGAGAATACTGCTTTTGCCAACACCACTCGGTCCCAGCAAACAGGTGATTTTTCCGGGATCGAGTTCAAGTTCGAGATCGCTCAGGATCGTATCACCATCAAAGGCCAGCTTGTCCAGAGAGAGATGTACGCCAATGCCGATATTGCCTTGATCGGGCACGGTATCGGGCATAGATTCCGTTAAACCGGAATAGGGTGGATCTTGAGATTCCATTGATAACTCGTTCCTACGCAGGTATTAGCCTGATCAGGTAATCGGGGTCGTCCCATTCAATGGAACCTCTCAGCCATAATGGCTCCCCCGAGGAGGCATCACTATAGTGAATTCTCGTTTGTTGGCAAAGGATTATTCTAGATTTATGATAGATGCTGCGAAAAAGTATATTGTCTTGCTGTTTAGTCTGGCACTGATGTTTTCGACTCTCGCACCTATTCTCACGGCACGGGCGGAACGCCTTGTCGTGAAAACAGCACATGAAGAAATTGTGCTGGATGTAGAGGTCGCTGATGACGGCGCCGAACGTAGCAAGGGGCTGATGCATGTGACGTATCTGCCAACAAATACAGGGATGCTTTTTGATTTTGAAATGTCCCGCCCGATTACCATGTGGATGAAGAATACGGAAATCCCGCTCGACATGTTCTTTGTGGATGCGACCGGGAAAATTCTCTACATTAAGCATGAGGCTGAACCTCATTCGCTTGAGATCATCGCGCATGACAAACCCGCTCGGGCGGTGTTGGAAGTAAACGGTGGGTTCGCGCGAAAGAAGTCTATTATGGTGGGGGATATGCTTTCCCACCCCCTTTTTGAAAAAGAGTAACTGCCGGAATAACAATGAATAAACAAGCTACCGGAACCCTTCCTGTTCCCGAAGGATTTGAAATCGTCCAAGGAAAAGGCCCTTTTACAGATGCGAATGGTCCGTTTTTTGGAAAAATTGTCAGCAAGGATAAAGTGATACGGGCTTTCCGTGTAGAGGAGAAGCATCTGAACAGCATCAAGATTATCCATGGGGGCATGTTGATGACGTTCGCCGATTCTGCGCTGGCGGCTGCGGTCAGGCATGTAAGTGGCCGATCCAGCGTTACCATCAAGATGAATTCCGAATTTCTCTCGCCGGCACGCGAAGGGGATTGGGTGGAATCCGATGTAGAAGTGATCCGGAGCACGCGCACCGTCGCCTTTGTGCGCGGAGATTTGAAAGTCGGCAACAAGGTAATTTTTAAGGCAGACGCGATATTTCACTATGTCCGTGCAGGCCGATAAAGATTTATTGGCTTTTGCTGTGAATTCCGGCTTGCAGGTCGGGCTCTGATAGTATAGATCATCACATTCACCGAACGGGGCGTAGCACAGCCTGGTAGTGCGCTCGCTTTGGGAGCGAGAGGTCGCAAGTTCGAATCTTGCCGCCCCGACCAAAAAGAAAGCCTTGCAATTCAATGGATTGCAGGGCTTTTTTTATTAAATATTTTGATATTAATTCTGACAGTTTATTGAAATTTTCCTTCTCTTTGCGCTTTAGATTGCTGTCTGCTGAATTTTCACTAAAATGTGATTATATATTGTGGTCAGGAGGAGGCGCCAAGTTGATGAAGAAATTAAACGAAAATGGGAATTTCAGGTTCGGGATGCGATGGATGGTTCTGTTGCTCGGGCTTGTGATGCTGCCCGTTTTGGCCAATGCGGAAACATTTAAGGATCTCAAGCCTGTTTCGCCTCAGCCGGACCCCGCAAATCTGAAGCCCGGTCTTGCGGTCACCTATTATGGGGTCAAGGTCAACAGTATTGGCGAGCTTGAAGAGAATATGGGTTATATGGATGGTAAGCCGGGAACTCCTCTTCCTATGCTGAATTATCAGGTGGGACAGGGTAATGTGCTCACATCCAACAGCAACGATATGGTCGGCGCGATCATCAAGGGGTTTATCAAGATGGAGAAACCCGGCCGCTATGTTTTTATGGTGCATTCCAACGATGGAGTCTGGGTTGCCATAGGCGACAAGCTGATTTATGAAGACCCGGATGTGCATGCCGATCGCTTCTCAGATGAAATAATTGTTGAGATTTCTGAACCGGGCTGGTATCCGATCCACATCAAATATTTCGAAAAGAAAAACACCGCGACATTGGAGTTGTACTGGGAAGCTCCCGGCTATGGCGAAATGGATTTCGTTCCGGCCGAAGTATTCAGTCATATTGGAGAGTAGGCGCGCAATGGCAGCGAAGGCGAGAATATATCAACCGGCGAAAAACGCCATGCAGTCCGGCCGTAAGGGCACGAAGCATTGGCGCCTTGAATATGCGCCGGCCGAGGCTAGATATGTTGAGCCACTTATGGGCTGGACAGGGTCGCGCGATATGAATGCGGAAGTGACGATCGACTTTGACGACAAGGAAAGTGCAATCGCTTTTTGTAAAAGCAATAATATCGACTTTACGGTTTTTGAGCCCAAAAAACGACAGCTCCATTTGAAGGCGTATGCCGATAACTTCTCCTATACACGGGTTCGCGGATAAGCGCGGTTACCGAGACGAGATAACGGCCCCGTAGCTCAGCTGGATAGAGCAATTGACTTCTAATCAATAGGTCGCACGTTCGAATCGTGCCGGGGTCGCCAATTATTTCAATGGCTTACCGTTCATTCGGTGAGCCATTTTTTGTTTTGGTTGATTTAGTCCGCATATAAATACCCAATCCAGCCAACACAAGAAGTGATGTGAGGAACAGCATAACCAATGCATCGCGTCCGGGTCTGCCAGAGACAGGGACCAGGAAGTCCCATTTATGGGCCCAGGAAAAGACATATCGTTCAAAGAGATCTGGTGATGTCATGCGATCAACGAGGATGCCGGATATAGGGTCGATATAAAGAATATCGGATGGAGCGTCGGCGAAGATGATTTTCCAAACTGGTAAACGTTTGTTCCGAAAATCGTACTCCGGCCCGAAACGGGTGATGAGTGAGGCACTAGCTGAGGTTTGGATATCTTTTTTCAGAAGTTTCCGCGCGTAGTGAATAGACATATTACGGTCGGTAAGCGGTGCCTCCGTTTGATTGTTGAGCGCGATGTAGAGGGCGGATTTTTCAACAGGCATACCATCAAATTTCTGGCGTCGGGTAATCACCTTATCTACCTGCGCCGGAGGAATGCCCAATCGATAGAAATAGCCGCCGCCAGCTCCCTCAATAAGGCTCATCGCATTAAAGGAAATATCCTGGTAGGGCGCGAGCCAGTTCGATTTTTCATTGAAATGAGCCTGGGCAAGATCAAGGTTTCTCTGGAGTCGCTGGTCGTCAATATTGCCTTCGAAAGATGACCAGAAAAGATGCAGGCTGCCACTCAGGCAGGAGGCGAGCAGGGGAAGCAAGATTGCATAGGCTATATACCGGTGAAACCTACGGGATTTCTGTGGGATTTTTCGGCGTTTTAAAAGAAACACCAATCCCGTGCCACTAATCACAAGGCCAAGTATTGAAAGCAGCATTATACCCATGGCGATAAGACGCAATGTCTCGACATTTTCAAGCCAGTTCCATGTGTGCAGAAGTTGAAAGCCCGACTGGAGTGCCGATTTCCAGTTGTTGGTTATACTACCCATGGCCCCGGTTTCGGTATGGACAAACAAGGCTTTGTTGTCCGGGGTATCGAACTCGATTTTATAGACTGGTAACAGGCGGTTGACCGAGGGGTAATCGGTGTTGAATTCAGTCTGGAGAGTAATATTAGTTATCGTCGTATCTGACAGGCCGGAATAGTACCGGGCCAGCCAGATCGCCTGTGTTTGATCATAGTCAGGCAGCTCTGTTTTCGTTACCGGGTTAAAATATCGCTTTGGTCCGGATATTTCAGCCGAGACCTGCAGGAGAGGGCCTGGTTCTCCCTGTACAATCTTGACGATTGCAGCGTTATCGATCTTGTTTTGGCTAAGGATTATGGGGATGGATTCAACCACGGAGCTCTTTATTTTGACCTGTGGCGGGAAAAAGGATGCGGCCCTCGGGCCTGTCCAGATCATTAGAGGATGCATAAAGGCCGAGACTACAAACAGGAGAAGGGCTATAACGCCAACCCATGTCAGAAGGCGGTGCAGGGACAGGTTCTTTTTCGCGAGTAAATTTCGAAATTTCATTTTGATAAAACGACCGCCCCAAATCCGGGAAAAGGAGGTGGGGCGGCAGTTCCCTGATCTAGAGTTGAGCCTTGAGGCCAATAAACGCGCGACGGCCTTCGCCGGGGTAATACACGTTGGTATTCCCGGCACCATTTATGATGGTGCTGTAGGTGGAGATATATCGCCGATCCAGCAGGTTCCGGGCATCCAGAAACAGAGACACATTGTCACTGACCGTATAACCGGCAGAGAAATTCACCAGCAGATAGCCTGGGGCTTCGATCGTGTTTTCATAGTCTACATAGGCGCTGCCGGAAACTTCGATTCCCGGCGCAATAAACCATTCCCCATTGTGATCATATTTTAATTCACTCTGATAGAAATGATCCGCGATACCGGGGATATGGTTATCGCCATACTGGGCATCCCCTTCGAAATAAAAGTCTGAATAGGTATAGCTGCTACGCCAGACGAGACTGTCCCCCTTTGTCATCAGGTCATTCGCCACATTGACGTCAAAGCCAAGCTCCACCCCCTGATGGATTGTCCGATCCGCATTAAAGGTGCTGGCGGGAATACTAGGGCCAGTGGTGAACTGTAGCATTTCATCCTTCAACCAGGCACGATAGAGCGCGGCATCCCATTCGACGATGCCGATATTGCCACGGGTACCAATTTCCGCCGTCCAGGCTTTCTGCGCTTCAACCGGGGTAAAGCCAACAGTGCCTCCCTGTGTGAGCTCCGAGAATGTCGGCGCTTCAATGCTGTGACTGACATTTCCAAAAAACTGAAGATTTTCGGTGGGCTCATACATTACCCCAATCTTGGGATTGATGGAGTTATAGGTCTTGCTGTCGCTTTCCGCCGGATTTGTATAATCCGTAACCTTGCGACCGGCGCTGGTAAGCTGGGCCCCTGTAATGATGGAAACTTCAGGCGAAATGTAGAACGTATTCTCCCCATAAAGCACGATATCGGTAGCTCTCTGATCCGTGTCCGAGGTGAGGGCACCACGTGAGCCATTTATGTTCTGGTAGACGTCCGCGTCGGTATTCCCGAGCTGGCCGATTAACCCGATGCGATAGCTGTTCCTGTATCCGCCGATTTCAGTGCTGCCACTAAATTCGGAGAAGGCTCCATAGTCCCAACTTTTCTGATCTATTATCCCGACAAAGGGCGTGATCGGATGGAAGAGATCCTTGTAATTCACGAAAACGCCGACATCGATCTGCTCGTCATCCCCGAATATCCAGGATGTTTTATTAGAAAGGCGGACAGAACGGATATCCCGCTGCCAGTCAGATGTGATCGCAGACGGATCAACCGATTTTGGGTCATGTAGGGCGTCATATCGGCTGACACTGGCGGGAAGTTCCTGATTTATGTTGTTCGCACTGAGGTAAAAGCGCGTCTCGACACCGTCGCTCAATCTGATGCCGACATTCCCGTTCAGCTTAAGGTTTTCCTGATCCTCATGATCGCGAAACCCCGAACTGGTTGTTCCCGTCACACTCCCATATGCGTCATATTTTTCAGTCGCCATGCCGCCCTGAATATTGCCGCGATAGGTGTCGTAGGAACCGCCCATCAGGTTGAATTCCAGCCCTAGATTCGTGCGGCCTGTTTTTGTGACGGTGTTAACCGCGCCGCCGAGACTGGTCCCGCCATATTGCAGGGCATTTGCACCTTTATAGACTTCAATCCGCTGGGTGATTTCGGGGTCCAGTTCCTGAAAATCCGCGGATCCATCCGCGAGATTGAATGGTATGCCATCCTGCGTCAGCTTGATGCCACGAAGGTGAAACCCTCGGGAAACGCCAGAACCTCGGATGGAAAGGCGCACTTCCTCGCCATAGCGCTTCTTGGCGCTGACGCCGGGGACCAGTGAGAGGGTATCTTCGTAACTCATATTGAGCTGGCTCTCGATCTCAGTCCCTTCAACCAGATCGACAGCGCCGGGGGTTCGATTGATGATCATCCGCGCGTCTTCATTTCCTGGCACCGTAATGGAACTGCTGCTTTCATCGGTCGTTGTGACCGTAATTTCCTTTTCGAGCGGTGCTTTTTCCTCGGCGCTGATTGGCCATACACTTAGGGCAGCCAGACTGACGCCCAGCATTAAAGTTCTTGTTTTCATTTTGCCTCACAAGTTCACACGCCGCAGCCAGTCGCCTGGCCGGGCTTAATGTCATTTGAAATTCTTGCTGTGATCAGAGGCTGTGGGGTGGCGCGCGAGAAAAAGTACCGCGAATGCGAAACAGATCGAAATGAGCATCATTTGCGATGGAAATAAAAGGGTCGGCCTTCGCTATGCGAAGGATTGGTATCGGCGTTCCGTCGAATAAAATATTCCCGACCGTCGTGCCAAAGGTCGGTAGGACGCAGAGCGCACATCTTGGGTGCGATCCGGGGTCAGTCTGGACGTTGGCATCCTGAAGATCGGCCCAGGTTACCCATTTGATCCCTTCCGGGGTACAGATGAGGAAACGCTCACCAACCAGCTTCTCCAACTGCGATAGCTCGGGGTTGTCGGTAGCTTGTTCGATGTTTGATGCGCCAAGGGCAAGGGCTGGCATCACCGCGTTCGCAAGGAACGTGAGGAGCATCAAAAGAGTTATATTTTTCCGAAATCTATTATCGAACATGATCGTTCTCATAAACACGACCTGCGTTCGCCGCAAGATGCGTTGAAGACCATATGTAATTCCGTTTCCTCATATGCCCTGTCATTCGAAATTATACCTGACCGGAAATTTGAATTCCAAAGCCGCCTCCGGGATGGTTGATGGAAAGGGATCGAACGGGGCCGCCTTTCGCACCATTTTCAAGGTTGCCTCATCCAGCGCCCTTGATCCTGAAGATTTGAAGATTTTAAGATTCTGTAACGCACCATTTGATGTCAGGGTAAATTCAATATGAACAACACCCTCCTGCCGCCGCAACTTCGCAGCGCGGGGGTAATATTTGTTCCGTGCAAGTTCGGCCCGAACGGTATCGCGATACGCACTGGTCTCGCTGTTGCCGATCGAACTGCCGTCCGCTACTCCGGGATGGCTTGCTGCAATTTTCTGACCACCTGTTGTCGCCTTCTGTGGAATTTCAACGGGCTGGACAGCTTTTGTCTTCTGTGGACTCTGTGGGGCAGGTTGTTTGTTTTTAACTGTCTGTTTCAAGGGTATCGGTCGCGGCGGGACGGGCAGCGGTTTAACAGGTTCCCGCTTTTTGCTGACTAGAACGGGGAGGGGTACTGTCTCCTTCGGTGGCGTTATTGGGATGACCTTTTTATTCGGGACTACGGGTAATGTGGGAACGGCTTCAATCACCTTTGGTTGGATCGGGAAGACCGTCACTTCTTTAGGCTTGGGGGATGCCGCCTCAGGCTCGGACGTCGGCGCAGGCTCCGTATTCGGTGGGCTGTTCACCGCGGGTAATTGGCCGACCGTAAGCGTAATCCGGCCCTTCGGCATGGCGAGCGACGGGGGTGCGCTTTGCCAGGCAACTAACCCCATAATACCAATGACATGCAATCCGGTTGAGAGCAGCAAGAAAGTTGGTTGGCGAAGCAAAAGGGCGGTCATTTTGACGCCACCTTGTCGAGGGTCACCAAGCGGATATTGCCGACTTTCACGGCTTTCAGTACCTCCAGAATTTCGATGAGGCGACCTGCTTCCAATTCGTGATCTGCCGCAAGCTTGATGAAAATTTCGTCGCCATCTTTTGTCAAAATCTGACGGGCAGTCGAACCAAGACGGTCTAATGCGACGGTCTTTCCCTGATAGGAAATCTCCCCGATCGCGTTGATTTCTATCACCTGTGGATGTGGGGGGACCAGAGGGCGCTGGCTCGTCCAGGCGGGCTGAAGATCTTTGGAAAGAGGGGCGGCGACCGTCCCGACGATCAGGAAAAAGATCAGCATTAGAAAGACAACATTGATGAGCGCAATCGTATTCTCGGGCAGGGCGCGCTTTTCTTTGGGCGTGGTTATTTTCATGTCAGCGCGCCAAAGAAACAGATTGCAAATCTGTTTGCTCAAGGGTTTCCAGAATCGTAACAAGCTGTTGCGTCGGCATTTTTTTATCCGGAGCAAGGACGGCGCTGGTGCGACCTTCCTCGGTTTGCTCTTGCACGCGGTTTTTCAGCGCGCTTGCGCTTATCGAAATCCCCTCAATTTCAAACCGCCCGTCAAGATGGGCGAAAATTATGATGGGCTTTTCTGTTTTCTCCTGGGCAGGACCAGCCGTTGCGGCGGAGAGTGTGAACTCGGTAAATTTTGTGAAGGTCGACGACAGCATGAAAAACAGAAGTAACAGGAATATTACATCGATAAGCGATGTAAGACCGATTAGGTTTTTGCGCTTCTTGCCGTTACGAATTCGCATGATCAGCGGTGAGCGTCGCAGAAAGGCCGGAGGTAGATTGGTTAAGAGAAACGGCGGTAATTTCACCAGTCAGGAGGGATGTGACCATGCTTTCAATTGCCTGCTGCTCTGCATCGACCAAAGTATCAAACCAGGTTGCCACCATGGAAGCCGGGATCGCGAGGGCGAGGCCCGCCGCCGTTGTCAGCAGCGCGACCCATATTCCCCCGGCTAGCGCCGAAGGGTCAACATTTGCACCTGCGGATTGCAGGGCCTGAAAAGCTTCGATCATTCCGAGAATTGTCCCGAACAGGCCCAGCAGAGGCGCGATCTGGGCGATTGTTTCCAGCAATCGAATTCCCTTGCGTGCCTTGGCAAGTTCCTCCCCGGCGACGCGATCAATATCCTCTCGGACAAGTGCCTGCCGATCTGGCGAATAATAGAGACCTTGCAACGTATGGCGCACGGTCATTGCGGTCGGGCTCTTTTGTGCCTGAAGGAGCTCGATCGCCTGCAGTCCTTGATTGCGTTTCCAGAGCAGCATGGCTTCCCGGATTTTTTCATGTCGACCCAAGCCCGTTGATGTAAAGAGCCAGAGCTTTTGCAGGGCTACTGACAATGCCACCACGGAAAGAACAGCCAGAATAGCGATTACGGGGCCGCCTTTATCATAGAGCGATATTACATATTCGATCACGAGGACGCCTTCCCAAGGGTTAAGATTCGCAACTAATACGCAAACAGAGACATGTTTTGTCAAGTCGCGGTTTGAAGGGCCGAGCCTCTGGTTTTGCGCAAAGCGCATCCATTTGCCTCTGTAAATTTAGGGAAACCGGGTTGTTTTAGTATTAGTAGTCATTAGCTGCGGCAAATTGTCTCGTGATCGACGGCAGGCAGCTTGATGTGACGTTTCATTTCTAACAGTACCAGAATGATTTCTTGTTGCTTGACTTATAAAAAACGCTGATGCAATTACTATCTCAGCGATGGTTCCATTCATGGATGAAAAAGGGAACAGGGACTGACCAGCCTGACTGAATTCAGGCTGTTTTACACCTTGGCTGCCCCCGCAACTGTGAACAGAGAGCGTGCCCGAAAAAGCCACTGGGAAACTGGGAAGGCTGGGAAACGCAATGACCTGTGAGCCAGGAGACCTGCCGTCGTAAGCGCTACTCGACCACTGTACGGGGTGTGCTCGTGGGACGGAAACCCGTTTGTGGTGGCGCGCAGGAATGCGTTGCTATCGGGGTTTTGGATTTGAATTCTATTTTCCTCAATTGCTGAAAGCCATTTGTCCGTTTTATGCGGACTTGAAGTTTTCTATCTGATCGCACTGTGTTTCTTCGTCGTCAGGCGCAAGCGGCAATGTCGCTGTTTGCCCTTACTTGTCTTTTAAGAAACAAGAGGGATCAGCAATGTTTGATTACTTAAAAAAGAAGAAACCTATTCCCGTCCGCCTTGCCTCCGGCAGTTTCCTTGCGATCATTATCGCCATGTCGGTCATGGCGGATGACACAACCCAACTCATGCCCGAAATTGTCGTCTCGGCAAGCCGTACGCCGCTGCCGTCTATGGAAATTGGTAGCGCCGTCACGGTCATCACAGCAGATGAGTTGGAAAAACGGCAAGTGAGGATCGTCTCAGATGTTCTACGGGATGTGCCGGGTATCGCCGTTAATCGCACAGGGCCGGTTGGCAGCCAGACGCAAATCCGCATTCGAGGAGCGGAAGCAAACCAGACGCTTGTCCTGATCGATGGGATAGAAGTCAATAACCCGGCTTCGGGATCGGAGTTCAACTTTGCGAATATCCTGAACGCGGGGATTGCGCGGATCGAAGTGCTGCGTGGACCGCAAAGCGCGATTTACGGCAGTGATGCTATTGGCGGCGTGGTGAATATTATCACCAAGGACCCCGAACCCGGTTTCACCCTTTCCACCCGTGGGGAGTTTGGCTCTTTCTCTACGAAGGACGGGCAGGTCGATATGGGCTATGGAAGTGATAAATTCACCATTTCCGGTACGGTCGAGCGGTATATTACGCATGGCATCTCTGTGGCCGATGAGAAAAACGGCAATACCGAGAAGGACGGTTATGATAATACGACCGGTCGCCTCAAAATCAGCGTCAAGCCCATCGAGAACCTTGAAATTAAAGCGGTGGGCATGATTGTCGACAGTGATCTGGATAGTGATGCCTCCGCCGTTGTGGTCAACACGATCGATGGCGAAGACAGCTCTCAGTCCCTGCAAAGATACGGCTTGACCAGCGCAAAACTAACTCTCGCCGATGGTGCCTGGGACCAACTGGTCAAGATGAGCTATATGGACGATAAAACGGACTATCTAAACGGAGCGGGGGCGACCACCTATACATCGGAAGGCAAGCGGATCACCTATGGCTATCAGTCGGATTATTATTTCTCGACACCGGATTTTGCAAACGCCGACCATACGGCTACCTTCGCGGTTGAACGCGATGAGGAGGAGCAATACACCAACAGTGGTTTCTCCGGCCCCAATACTGTGAACATCGTGAATTACGGTTACTCAACGGAATACCGGGTCAGCTTATGGGAAAATCTATTTCTGTCCGGCGCGCTGCGTTATGATGACAATGATAATCTCTTCGACAATCAGACCACTTATCGCGGGACGGCTGCCTATTTATTTGATGAAACCGCAACCCGTTTGCATAGCAGCTTTGGCCGGGCGGTTAAAAACCCGACATTGTTTGAATTGTTCGGCTCCACGCCCGGTTTCACCGGCAACCCTAACTTGAAGCCTGAGGAAGGGTTCGGATGGGACGCGGGTGTCGAACAGGCTTTTCTGGATGACAAACTGATTCTTGACGTGACCTATTTCAGCAATCGCATTGAGAATCTTATTCAAGGCAGCGGGAATACAGCCGTTAATCTTGCCGGCACAAGCCGGATACAAGGTATGGAGTTTACTGCCTCGACCGAGCCGTTCGAGAACATACGTCTCGATGCTTCCTATACCTACACAAATGGGAAGGACGCAATGGGGACGGCGCTTGTCCGGCGGCCCAAACATATCGCCAGCCTCATCGGAAACTACAGTTTCGATGTTATGGAGAGACCTGCCAACCTCAATTTGAGTCTTCAATATAACGGTAAGCAGAGTGATATTGTCTATGACAGCTATTTCCCCGTGGCGACGCGAACAGTTGATCTGGATAGCTATACTCTTGTCAATCTGGCGGCATCCTATGAGTTTGCAGAAGGAGCGGAGGTTTATATGCGCGGGGAAAATCTTCTGAACGAAGACTATCAGGAAGTCTATGGTTATGGATCTCCGGGAATTTCGTTTTTCGCCGGTCTCCATATTAAATTCGGGCCCTTCTGATAATGGCGGGAAATAGTCTATTTATTTGCTTGCAGCGGGCCTTTCTCGGTCTCTCCCTGGCGGTATTTCTGCCAGGGAGCGGCATGGCGAAGCCAGAGCGGATTGTGTCTATGAATGTTTGTGCGGATCAGCTTCTCCTCCTTTTGGCGGATCGGCAACAGATCGTATCGCTGAGCAATCTCGCCACGGATCAGGAGACATCCATGATGGCGGAGCAGGCAGCGGGTTTGCCTAAAAATCACGGATTGTCTGAGGAGATATTGCAACTTGAGCCGGACCTCATTCTCGCCGGGGAATATACAACTCGCCCGACCGTGTTTCTTTTGCGTAAACTGGGCTATCGGGTGATAGTGCTTCCCATTGCGACCAGTTTGAACGATATCAGAGCGAACATTAAAACTGTTGCGGAGGCAGTTGGCGCATCAGAGCGCGGCAGAGCCTTGGTCGCAGAATTCGATAATAAACTGCCATCCGCTGACATGCCGGGGAACGAGGCAGACGCGCCGATGGCGGCACTCTATTGGGCAAACGGTTTTACATCGGGGGAAGGGACGCTGGCAAGCTCGGTAGTGAAGGCGGCAGGGTTTCGAAATCTTGGCAGTGAGCTCGGCATCCGAGGGACCGGGCAAGTGTCTCTTGAAACATTGATAACGTCGATGCCGGATTTGCTGATATTGGACGCACAGCGGGATAAACCGGCGATGGCGACAGAAAATTTACATCACCCGGCCCTGCGAAAGATGTTCGCTGATCATTCACGGATCCGTATTCCGTCGAATTTGTGGGTATGCGGAACACCTGTTATTGCCGATGCCATTGCCGAATTACATGCCATCAAGTCGAAGATTATGTCCTACCGAAAAGTAGATCAGAAGTGAGCCGTCGGTGATGCGAAAAGAGCAATATTTAATCAGAATACCAATTTTGTTTTTCGTATTGGCGATAGCGGTCATTGTTGCCTTCTTGGCATCACTGCTGGTGGGGCCAGCATCGATAAATCCATTTGAACTTCTACGCGCAATCTTCTCAGGTGAGGCCGGGACGGCGTCGCTGATATTCTTCGAGATAAGACTTCCTCGCGCCATATTGGGCCTGATGGTTGGGGCGACGCTGGGCTTGACGGGAGCCGCGCTTCAGGGATACTTGCGCAACCCGCTGGCGGAGCCGGGCATTATCGGTGTGTCGGCTTCTGCGTCCCTCGGGGCGGTGATTGCCTTTTATTTCGGTCTTGCCGGGTTATTTGCGCTCGCCCTGCCGCTGGGGGGTGCTGGGCGCAGGGTTAGGCGTTTTGGTTGCACACCTCCTTGCGGGTCGATCAAATAGCCCGCTAACGTTTATACTGGCGGGTGTTGCGGTGACTAGCTTTGCCGCAGCCCTTACGTCCCTTGCTTTGAATATGGCGGAGAACCCCTTCGCCGCGCTGGAGATCATGTTCTGGCTGATGGGGTCGCTCGCCGATCGGAGTTTTGAGCATGTCTGGCTGTCGGCACCATTTATCTCTCTAGGCTGCCTTGTCTTGATGACGATCGCGCGACCGCTTGATGCTTTAACACTGGGGGAGGACGCGGCGCAGACGATGGGTTTTAATCTAGGTAAAGTTCGGCGACGGCTTATTTTTGGCACGGCACTATCTGTTGGCGCGGCAACATCAGTGGCCGGTGCCATCGGATTTGTCGGGCTGGTTGTTCCGCATTTACTTCGCCGTTTGACGGGAAACCGTCCCAGCCGTCTTTTGCCTGCAAGCACCTTTGGCGGAGCTGCCTTGACCCTGACTGCGGATGTGGCCGTACGGCTGCTATCCCCCGGTCGTGAGCTCAAAATTGGTGTTCTGACAGCCCTGATCGGCGCGCCGTTCTTCCTATATCTTGTTCTGCGTCAGAGGAAGGAGCTTTCATGACGCCAGTATCGATAAGGTCGCTCTCCAAATCCTTCGGCCAGCGTAAAGTTCTTGATGAGATTACACTAAACATCAGTAACGGAGAAATTGTGGGACTGATTGGTCCGAACGGTTCGGGAAAGACAACGCTTCTTCGCTGTATTGCCGGACTGCTGGATCCGGACAAGGGGGACATTTATATTGATGGCCGCCCACGCCATCAGGTCGACCCTGAAATACTTGCCCGGTCACTGTCCTATCTTCCGCAATCAGGGGAAATTCACTGGGATGTAACGGTGCAAGCGCTGGTCGCACTCGGACGCCTCCCGCATCAAGGGCGATGGCGTGCCCTGACTGATGTTGATCGGCAGGCGGTCACGCGGGCAATGGAGGCTTGTGATATCCTTGAATTCCGTCACCGTCCGGTCGAGCAATTATCCGGAGGGGAGCGGTCCCGCGTACTTCTCGCGCGGGCGATGGCAGGTGAGCCCGATGTTCTGCTGGCAGATGAGCCGATCAGCGGGCTAGACCCTGGCCATGCTATCGATGTGATGGACCGACTCTCACATCTCGCACATTCGGGTAAGAGTGTCGTTGTTGTGATGCATGACCTGACCCTCGCCGCGCGTAATTGCGACAGGCTTGTGTTGTTGCACAATACTGTCATTGCGGCGGAGGGCGCCGCCAAAGACGTCTTGACGGCAGACAATCTTGCCCGATGCTATGGCATTCGGGCGTTTCATGGCTTGGCCGAAAAGGGCCCAGTTATCGTTCCCATCGCAAGAACTAATCAAGGGGATGTGCCAGTGAATGGCAAACCCGACGGCCTATAGCGCATCCCCTTATTGCAATCCGGCCTCTCAGCCCTGAAGCGCGACGTCAACCGGCGTAAAGTCCAGACCGAGGTCATGCGCGACGGGTTCGCAAGTGATCTTGCCGTTCCATACATTGAGGCCATTCGCGAGATGTGGATCGCTTTTCAGTGCTTGTTTCCAGCCTTTGTCCGCAATTTTAAGAGCATGGGGCAGGGTGACATTGTTGAGTGCGTAGGTTGAGGTGCGGGCAACGCCGCCTGGCATATTGGCGACGCAATAATGAACAACACCGTCGATCACATAGGTCGGATCCGCGTGGGTGGTTGCTTTGGAGGTTTCAAAACAGCCGCCCTGATCGATCGCGACATCGACAATGACCGATCCGTCCTCCATGGTCTTCAGCATCTCCTTGGTCACCAGTTTTGGTGCCGCCGCGCCCGGAATAAGTACCGCGCCGATGACAAGATCAGCCTCCATCACCAGTCGTTCAAGCAGGGCGTTGGTGGAGTAGATAACCTTGGCGGAGGATTCAAAGTGGTTTTCCAGTCGCTCTAGGGTCAACGGATTGCGATCGAGGATGGTGACATCCGCATGAAGGCCAATGGCCATCTGCGCCGCGTTAAAGCCGACAACGCCGCCACCGATGATGACAACTTTACCCGGTGCAACGCCCGGCACACCGCCGAGCAAAACACCGCGCCCACCATGGGCTTTTTCAAGTGCTGTGGCGCCCGCCTGCACGGACATGCGGCCTGCAACCTGGCTCATGGGTTTCAGGAGAGGGAGGCCGCCATTGTTGTCTGTTACTGTTTCATAAGCGATGCAGACGGCACCGGATTTAACCAGGTCATGGGTTTGTTCCGGATCGGGAGCGAGGTGGAGGTAGGTATAAAGGATCTGGCCTTCGCGCAGCATGGCGCGTTCAGCCGGTTGTGGTTCTTTTACTTTAACGACCATATCCGCACGGGCGAATATTTCTTCTGCTGTGTCGACGATCTTCGCGCCAACTGTTTCATAGGCGTCATTGAGGGCACCAATGCCTTTGCCGGCGTCGGTCTCAACTAGCACTTCATGTCCATGCGCGACGAGCTCTCCGGCACTTTCCGGCGTCAGCCCGACGCGATACTCATGGTTTTTAATTTCTTTTGGCGTTCCAACGATCATGCCTTTCGCTCCCTAATTAGAAGAATAAATTGATACGGAAAGTATAGCTTTTTCTCGCTGATATTTTTTCCGAAATTTATTTCCTTAATGCCTTTTTCTGGTGTAAAATCCGGGTTTCAACGCGAATTTCAGGAAATTATTCAATAGATCACTTTGATCGTAAAATATTATCTGAACTGCAGATCGACTCTGACAAGCCGATTTCCGAGATAGCCGGACAGGTCAATCTTTCGCTTTCCGCCTGTCATCGCCGCATCAAGATGCTGGAAGCTGCGGGGGTTATCGATGGATATGCTGCGCGGCTCGATAAACACGCGCTCGGGCTTGAAGTTGACGTTTTTGTTGAAATCTCCCTGACGTCCCAAAGCCAGGAAACGCTTAATCTCTTCGAAAAGGCTGTCATGACCTATGACGAAATTCTCGAATGTCATCTGACAACGGGAGGGGCAGATTACATAATCCGGGTGGCCGCTCGGAACGTGCCGGATTATGACCGCATTCATCGCAACTGTCTGGCAAAGCTGCCTCATGTGGCGAGTATGCGGTCAACTTTTGCGCTTAGGGCGATCAAGTCCTGGAAAGGTTATCCGGTCACTTAAGGCTTGTTGAAGTCACCATGTCGGCCTTCACCCGCGGCAAAGCGTGCGGCACCGACTTGCGCTTCTTTCTGTTTTGCTTCCTCCGCAGCGACCATTTCGAAATGAATGGCCTCCGCATCTGTTTTTCCTTCCTGCATATAAACGCTTTCGCGGTCTGAGAGCATGGCGATTTGCGGGAATTCCGCGATCTGGAGCGCCAGTTTTTCCGCCGCTGCGCGCCCGGTGCCCGTTGGAACCACCCGTGTTGCCAGCCCCATCGAAAGAGCCTCATTTGCGGGGACAGGTCGGCCGGTCAGCATCATGTCGAGTGCTGGCCCCATTCCGATAACGCGCGGGAGCCGAACCGTGGTCCCATCGCTCATCGGGACACCCCAACGGCGGCAGAAAATTCCGAAAATAGCGGTTTCTTCTGCAATGCGGATATCGCAGTAAAGGGCGAGACCCATACCACCAGCGCAGGCGTGGCCCGCCACAGCAGCAATCAGAGGCTTGGATAGCGGGGCGTGAAAGGGACCTTCCGGATGACCAGCCCAGGCCTTGTAATCCACCCGTGTTGCCTTTTCCTTCAAATCCGCACCGGCACAAAAGGCGCCGCCTGCGCCCGTCACTACTCCAACCCGTTGGGAGTCATCTGCGTCGAAGTCGCGAAAGGCCTGCGCCAACAGGTCAGACGTTTCCTGATCCAGGGCGTTTCTCACCTCAGGCCGGTTGATAATGATGGTGGTTACGGGGCCGTTTATCTCGGTAATTATTTTTTGTTCTTTTGTCATTTTTATCCGTTGCCATAGTTCAATCGCGGCAGGGTGCGCGCGACATCAGTATGGTACGGTAAACAAGCCGTCCAGTTGAAGTTTTTTTGAACAGACGCGCCTGTCAGTTCAAACGTCTGGTCACAAACCCCTTATCATGCGGATATTTCTTTGTGATGCAGTTTTCCGCTTCCCGAGGATTTTCGGCCTCGATGGCGAAACGACAGGGCGTGGCCCAGCGCATCGAAATATGTGGATGTTCCTGATTGTTTTTCAGCGCATCCCGCGCTTCAGCATGATAAACGGAAAAAACGTAAGTACTCATCGTTCTCTCTATATTTTACTCAAATGCTCAAACCCGCCGCCTCAGGAGGGTTATTATGTGATAATGGCGATCCCGATCGACAACCCGGTTTCGTCATTATTCTGTAATATTATACGTTTGCTAATCTAAATAATAGCGTAAATACGCCTTTTTTTGCCAAATTTTCCACCATGAGACCAATACTTAGGAAATTGAGGGCAGAGGGTATAAATATCGATTCTTATCGCGACTTATTATTCAATTCCGGTCTTTTTTTTGTATTCCTCGGTAACTTCAAGCGCGTGTTGGATGAATTTTTCCGTTACCGGGTTATAGGGTTCCATAGGATAGGAGGCGGTGAATTTCAGGTTTGGTGGACGCCAGTCACAGTCAATTTCAATTAAAGTGCCCTTTTCGAGCTCTTTTTCAATCAACCTGCGGGGGAGAGACGCCACCCCAAGACCATCCAGTGCCATTTTCAGGATGGCAGCAAGGGAGCTGCAGGGGAATATACGCGCAGGTAAGTCCGTGTTTTTCCTAAGTTGCCGGGCAAGATCCGCAAAAGGGCGTGTATTTCGGGAATAGGTAATGAGAGGATTGTTGGCCAGTTCGTCAAGGGGGAGCGGAATATTTTGGTCAATTTTGAGGGAAGGTGCGGCAGCCCATATAACCTCGAACTCGATAAGATCATGGTTTTCTATTTTAAAGTCGGAGATCGGGCCCATTAGAAAAGCAAAGTCGAGTGATCTGTCGATGAGTTCCTGTCGAAGGTTGGGTGTTGTATCAACCATTATTTCCACCTCTATCGCCGGAAATTTCTGATGCAGGCTGGCAATAAAATCAGGAAGCCATGTATGTACAATCGTCTCTGAAACTCCCAGGCGTAAAATGCCGGTAAGATTTTCTTCCTGACCAATGCGATCAACGAGTTGCGCAGATGTCATGAGAAGCTTTTCCGCATAGGGGAAAAGCTCGAGGCCTTTGGCTGTCATACGGATAACGCCAGTTTCACGTTCGAATAACCGAACACCTAACGTCTCTTCAAGTCGCGCAATTCGGGCGGAAATCGCTGGTTGCGTGGTGTTCATTTTTTCCGCGGTTTTCCGGAAACTGTGTAGAGAGGCGACCCAGAGAAATGTCTGAAGCTGGGTCAGATTTAAATTTCCCGGCACCATAAACTTATCCTATTGATAATAATTGGATTTAGTAAAAAAGAGTTATATATTACAATGCAGTAAAAGTCAGGAGCGTTTCAGCAAAAAATTTACAAGTAAAAATTTATATGTCACGCAAACTAACTCTTTCACGATGGCAGGGCATTGTTTATGCTCGTGCCAAAATTAAATCATGTCTGACATCAATAAGATAAAAGAGGAAATAGCATGTCCGCAGCACCAGCTCCTACACGTGAAGATTGGCAGAAACTCGAAAGCCAGATTTCAATTCGCAACAAGGCCTTTATCAATGGCGAATATGTTGATGCCGCCTCCGGTAAAACGTTTGATTGCGTCAGCCCCGTTGACGGCCGTGTCCTTACGCAGGTTGCTGCCTGTGATGTTGAAGATGTCAATCGCGCCGTAAGTGCGGCCCGGGCGGCCTTTAACTCCGGCGCATGGTCCCGCGCGGCACCGGCCAAACGAAAAGCCGTTTTACAGAAATTTGCCGGTCTGATCATGAAGAACAAGGACGAACTGGCGCTGTTGGAGTGCCTTGATATGGGCAAACCCGTAAAATGGGCGGGTGCCGTTGATATGCCAGGTTCGGCAGGCAGTATTTCCTGGTACGCAGAGGCAATCGACAAGGTTTATGACGAAATCGCCCCGACAGATCGCCGCCGCTCCCTTGCGTTGATTACACGCGAGCCTATTGGTGTTGTTGCCTGCGTTGTTCCCTGGAATTTCCCGCTTTTGATGGGTGCGTGGAAATTTGCACCGGCGCTTGCGGCGGGTAATAGCGTTGTCATGAAACCAGCTGAGCAGTCACCGCTTACTGCGCTTCGCGTCGCGGAACTTGCGATTGAGGCAGGTATTCCAGCAGGGGTCTTCAACGTCCTTCCCGGCTTTGGTGAAACCGCGGGTCAGGCGCTCGGCCGTCATATGGATGTGGATGCTCTGGCGTTCACTGGCTCGACCGAGGTCGGTAAGCTATTCATGCGCTATTCGGGAGAAAGCAACCTTAAAGCAGTTGGTCTTGAATGCGGCGGCAAAAGCCCAAGCATCGTGATGGCGGACGCTGACCTTGATCTCGCGGCGAAGAAAATTGCCATGGGTGTCTTCTTCAATCAGGGTGAAGTTTGCACCGCCGCTTCCCGTATTGTCGTTCAGGACAGCGTCAAGGACGAATTGGTTGAAAAGATCGCAAATGTCGCGAAAACATTGCAGCCCGGTGATCCTTTGGATGCAAAGACAGTTATCGGCGCTATGGTGGACAAATCCCAGACAGATCGCGTGATGGGGTATATCAACAAAGGTCAGGAAGAAGGCGCGAAACTGCATTACGGTGGTAAGCAGGTCCGTCAGGAAACCGGCGGTTTCTATATCGAGCCAACGATTTTCGATGGTGTTTCCAATGATATGACCATCGCGCAGGAAGAAATCTTCGGTCCGGTTGTCAGTGCCATTACCTTTAAAGATATGGAAGAGGGAATTAACATCGCCAACGATACGATCTATGGCCTGGCCGCGTCCGTCTGGACACGGGATATTTCCAAGGCGCATCAACTTGCACAGTCCCTGCGTGCCGGTACTGTCTGGGTCAACACATATGATGATGTCGATATGTCCACGCCGTTTGGTGGTTATAAGCAGTCCGGTAATGGGCGCGACCGTTCCCTCCATGCTCTTGAAAAATATACACAGCTGAAAACAACCTGGATCAATATTGCCTGATCGCTGAAAAACAAGAAATCTGGGAGGAAAAAATGAAAAGCTATCAATTTGAGGAATATGGAGCCCCGTTGGTGGAAAATACCAGCGAGGCGCCAAGTGTAAGCGGCGATGAAGTATTGATGGATGTCACGGCCTGTGGAGTTTGTCATAGTGACATTCACATCTGGGAAGGCCATTTCGATCTCGGCCACGGCAAGCAGCTCAATATCAAGGGCGGACGGGAACTTCCGTTCACGCTCGGTCATGAAATCGTCGGAACGGTGACCGCAGTTGGTGAAAATGTGACCGATGTTAAGGTCGGTGACAAGCGCGTTGTCTATCCCTGGATTGGGTGTGGCGAATGTGCTATCTGCGCCTCAGGGGAGGAGCAGCTTTGCAATCGTCCACGTCAACTTGGCATAGATGTCGCTGGTGGATATTCTGATACCCTGATTGTACCTCATTCTCGCTATCTTCTTGATTATGGCTCGCTCCCGAAGGAGTTAGCCTGCACTTACACGTGTTCCGGACTGACTGGATATAGTGCGCTTAACAAGGTGAAATCCCGCACGGATGGGGGCAAGCTGCTCATCATCGGGGCGGGGGGCGTTGGCCTTGCGGCGATGGCGATTGCCAAATCCGTGACCGATGCGGATATTTACGTCGCGGATATTGATCCGGCAAAGCGGGAGGCCGGCCTGAAAGCCGGTGCCGTTGAAGCGATTGATCCGTCTGATCCCGCGGCCTTTAAAAGTTTTATGGGGATGACTGGCGGCGGTGTGAATGCAACCATCGATTTTGTCGGTGCAGAAAGCAGCGCGGCCTTCGGCGCAAAAGTGCTCGCCAAGGGCGGGAAGCTTGTTATCGTTGGCCTCTTTGGTGGCGGGTTTAGCATGCCAATTCCAATGTTCCCAATCAAGGCCATCTCGGTGGAAGGCAGCTATGTCGGCAACTTGCGGGAAATGCGGGAATTGATGGAACTCGCGAAGGCGGGCAAGCTTAGCGAGCTTATGATTACACCACGTCCAATGAAAGAAGCATATAACACACTTGAGGATCTGCGTGCCGGTAAGGTCGTCGGCCGAGTGGTGCTGCAAAGCTGAGTGTCTGATATAGTCAGAACAAAAAAGGCGGCATTTTAAGTGCCGCCTTTTTTAACGTCTTGTCGTGTTTGATTAATGTATCGGACCGGCAACTTCCATGTCGATAAGCTCATTTACGACACGCATCAACTCGATGCAGGCATAGAGGTCTTCCTCGGCCTGATCATTCCGGCGCAGGGCATCTGCCTCCGCGGTTAGCATGTCAACGGCGTTCTCTCCCTGATGGGCAATCAGGTCGTGCGCCGTACTATAAAGATCGATTGTCGTATCGGGGTGCAATTCAATGATATTCATCATGGCCGTCATCCTTAATCGGTGCCGTTTGTTCAACTTGCCGTTAATTTTAGAAAAATTGTCTTAAAAGAAAGTTAACGATAGCCGCACGGAAATCGTTTTTAGAAAGGAAGTTCAACTGCGTTGGTCAAGAATCGCATGAAGGGCGTTGCCTTTTGAAATGCATCCTCAACTTCATCGACAAAATCCGGCTTTGTGATGGCCTGAATATTCGCAAGGGGTTTCATCACAAATAGGGTCTTACGCCGTAAATCCTCAATCTGTAGATGATCGATAGGATAGCCTTTGGGCGCGCGTTTCAGACCGTCGCCCCGAATTCCTTCAATGAAAGTTGCCTTGAAGTCGGGGTCGGACTTGATGGCGGTCCACTCTATATCCTTCTTATCGATGGCATGGCGTATTTTGTTGAGAATAGGGGAAGGGGGCAGATATATGCCGCCTCCAAAGCGTACTCCGTCGAGGGCGAGATGGACATAGTAGCCCGGCGCATGTGCGTCCCTTCCGGCTTGATGCCTGAACTGGCAGGCCGCATGCTCCTTATAAGGCTTTGGGTCGCGAGAAAATCGCACGTCGCGATAAATCCGGAACATGGAGCCGCCATTGGGTCTCGGGTCGGCTATATATTTCGGCGCGATGGCTTCCAGACGTGGCGCCATTGCCTCGATGAAATCACACATCGGATAGACAACGACATCCTTATAGCGCTGTTTGTTTTTCCCGAACCAGTCGCGATTGTTATTCTCGATGAGCTCTGCGTAAAAGCGCAGAAAATCCTTCGGGAAACCCTGAAAACCACTGGTCATTTGCCGCCTTTATGTCTTTCGATGGTCGATGACCCGTTTCGCCTTGCCGAGGGAACGTTCGACCGAGCCGGGTTCACATATATCAATAACGGAACTGACCCCCAGAACGCCCTTGATCCGGTCACGAAGCTTTCCTGCTGTATCAGCGTTTGCAGTCCCCGAAAGAGCGTGTTCAACGCGAATAGTAAGGCTATCGAGAACCCCTTCGCGATGTACCTCCAGAACGTAGTGAGCGGAGAGTCCCTCGGTCTGAACCACCAGTTCTTCGATTTGGGAGGGGAAGAGATTAACCCCCGGATGATCAGCATATCATCCGTGCGCCCGGTTATTTTTTCCATGCGCCGCATTGATCGGGCCGTGCCAGGCATTAGACGCGTGAGATCCCCGGTGCGATATCGGACAACGGGAAAGGCCTCCTTCGTTAGGGTTGTGAAGACAAGCTCCCCTTTTTCGCCGTCAGGAAGAACTTCTCCTGTCTCTGGATCAATGATCTCGGGATAGAAATGATCTTCCCAGATAACCGGGCCGTCCTTGGTCTCGATGCATTCGCTGGCAACACCAGGGCCCATCACCTCTGACAACCCATAGATATCGAGCGCGTCGATATCGAAGCGGTCTTCTATTTCGCGGCGCATGGCCTCACTCCAGGGTTCGGCGCCAAATATGCCGGCCTTTAGCGGTGATTTGCGCGGGTCGAGGCCCTGCCGTTCAAACTCCTCGGCAATGGCCATCATATAGGAGGGCGTAACCATGATGATATCCGCGCCGAAATCATTGATGATCTGGACTTGTCGTTCTGTCTGTCCGCCCGACATGGGAACAACGGTGCAGCCCAGTCGCTCGGCCCCATAATGTGCACCGAGGCCACCGGTAAAAAGTCCATAGCCATATGTCACATGAACCAAATGTTCTTTCCGTCCGCCGCTGGCACGGATAGAACGGGCGACAAGGGTCGACCAGTTATCAATATCGCCTTGTGTATAGCCGACGACCGTCGCCCGGCCTGTTGTGCCGGAGGAGGCATGCAGCCGGACAATATTGGATTTAGGCACGGCAAACATGCCGAAAGGATAGTTGTCCCGCAGATCTTGCTTTTTGCAGAAAGGAAATTTCGCGAGATCGTCCAGAGACTTTAGGTTATCGGGATGTACGCCCGCCGCGTCGAACCGCTCCCGAAAGAGCGGAACATTCTGGTAGGCATGCGCCAAACTCCATTTGAGGCGATTCAGCTGCAGGGCCGAGATCTCATCCCGGCTCGCAACCTCGATCGGATCGAGCTCGTCTCTGGACGGTGGCTTAAGGCGCATGTCTCCCCCTTATGCGTTATACTCTTTCGATAACTGTCGCGATCCCCTGACCAACACCGATACACATCGTGCAGAGGGCATAGCGTCCGCCTGTGCGGTGTAACTGATACATTGCAGTCGTTAGCAGACGGGCGCCGGACATGCCGAGTGGATGGCCAAGTGCGATGGCGCCGCCGAGTGGATTGACACGCGGGTCATCGTCTTTCAGGCCAAGTTCCCGCATGACGGCAAGGCCCTGTGCAGCGAAAGCCTCGTTCAGTTCTATCACATCCATATCTTCAATGGTGAGCCCAAGGCGAGACAGCAATTTCTGGCTAGCCGGGGCAGGGCCGATCCCCATGATCCGCGGTGGAACGCCCGCAGTGGCGGCACCCAGAATGCGGGCCTTGGCAGTTAGACCATATTCCTCAATGGCTTCATCGGAAGCGAGCAGGATGGCGCAGGCACCGTCATTCACGCCGGAGGCATTGCCCGCAGTAACAGAACCGCCCGCCCGGAACGGGGCCTTTAGCGCGGAGAGCTTGTCAATGCTGGTCGCACGGGGATGTTCGTCTTTATCGACAATAATCGGGTCACCCTTGCGCTGTGGGATGGTGACGGGGATAATTTCGTCGTTGTATGATCCGTTTGCCTGCGCGGCGGCTGCCTTTTCCTGACTGCGAAGGGCAAAGAGGTCCTGATCTTCGCGCCGGATCTGATAATCCTCGGCTACATTTTCCGCCGTTTCCGGCATGGAATCGATACCATACTGATCCTTCATCTTCTTGTTGACGAAACGCCAGCCAATGGTGGTGTCGAAAATTTCTGCATTGCGGGAGAAAGGCGTTGTTGCCTTGCCCATCACGAAGGGCGCGCGGCTCATGCTTTCAACACCGCCGGAAATACCAAGATTTGCCTCTCCCGTCATGATCTGGCGCGCAATCGATGCTGTGGCGTCCATGCCAGAACCGCAAAGACGGTTGATTGTGGCGCCACCGACGCTTTCAGGTAGTCCGGCGAGCAGGGCGCTCATCCGGGCGACATTGCGGTTGTCTTCTCCGGCCTGGTTGGCGTTGCCATACATCACGTCATCAACCTTTTCCCAATTGACGGAGGGATTGCGTTCCATCAGAGCCTTGATTGGAATGGCACCCAAGTCGTCGGTGCGAACAGCAGACAAGCTACCGCCATAACGGCCAATCGGGGTTCTGACAGCATCACAAATATAGGCATTTTTCATTCTTTTTCTCTTTCATTGAGGCCCGGGATCATCTGTCCCTTTATGGTGTGGGAGTTGCCACGAAAAAAGGCAACGGTTTCTCTGTTTTCATCGTGAACAGTAATATCATATAGCCCGGTTCGACCGGTCCGTGCAATTTCGGTCGCCGTCGCCGTTAAAAGCGTATTCAGAGGTGTCGGCTGGATGAAATTGATTTGGGCAGCCTGCGCGACGGTATTCTGGTTATAGCTGTTGCAGGCATAAGCGAAGGCGGTATCGGCCAGCGTAAAAATATATCCGCCGTGACAGATATGGTGGCCGTTCAGCATATAATCCGATACCCGCATTGTCATCACGGCCCGACCGGGTGCGATTTCTTTCAGCGTAATTCCAATATGCTGCGCGGCTGTATCTTTGCGATACATGGTTTCGCCAACTGTTCTGGCTATATCCTCGGCGCTTAGCCCGTCGTTTCCGGACATTTTATTTGCCTTTGAAGTTGGCTTTCCGTTTGCCGAGGAAAGCGGAAACACCTTCGTAAAAGTCTTCCGTGCCACTTGCTTTCTGTTGAAGGTCACGCTCGACTTTCAACTGTGCTTCCAGATTATTGACAAGACTGGCGTTCATTGCCTGCTTGATATAGGCGTAGCCCATCGTTGGACCAGCGGCTAGCTTAGCTGCTAACGTCTTTGCCGCGGGCATTAATTCATCATCCTCATAGGTTTTCCAGATCAAGCCCATTTTCTCTGCCTCATCGGCGGGAAGTTTGTCGCCCAGCATGGCCATGCCCATGGCCTTACCCGATCCGACAAGACGGGGCAGGAAATAAGTGCTGCCAGCGTCAGGCACTAGCCCGATATGGCAGAAGGCCTGAAGGAAATAAGCGGATTTTGCGGCGAGGACAATATCGCAGGAAAGCGCGAGGCTCATGCTCGCCCCGGCGGCAATACCGTTGACGGCTGCCACAACCGGCTTGTTCAGGTTCCGGACAAACAGGATCAGGGGGTTATAATTTTTCTCGAGTGTTTCCCCGGCATCAAGACCACCACCTGAGGCGCTGCTTGAAGAGAGATCTGCTCCGGCGCCAAAGGCTCTGCCTTCACCGGTAATCAAGACTGCGCGAACGTCATCACTCTCCAGCTGTGGCATGATAGAGCGGAGTTCCTCATGCATTTCGTCACTGAATGAATTTAGTTTATCGGGACGGTTCAGCGTTATTGCGGCAACACCGTCTTTAATGTCGAATTTGATTGTCGCGTATGTCATAGGTCCCCGCGCATTGTTATTTTTTATGAGTGTGTTTATCGGACAAGATTAGTCGAAGAGCACTCGGGAGAACAGGTTTTTCTATGAGAACAACATATCAGGTTGATCGAAAGATTTATGATACCGCATGATCATCTGCGGATTGTTGGATTTTAGGGCAAATCTTTCAGACGCCGCGGGGTTGGAGATGCTTCACGCAGTTCCGCCCTGCCTTTTTTGCGGAATAAAGCGCCTGATCCGCGCGATTGATAAAGGCTGTGGAACCTTCCGGATGAGCGTAAGTCGTAACACCGAAGGACATGGTGATCTTGCCGACGTCTTTTTTTGTGGTTCTTTCTATCAACCTTTTCGCCGCAATCGCCGCGCGTAAATCATTGGCGAGATTAACTGCATCTGCAAGATCGGTAGTTGGGAGAATGACGCTGAATTCTTCTCCGCCGTACCTGGCGGCAACAGCATTTTTCTCAATCCCCCTTGCCAGAGTAGCGGCGACAAGTTTGATAACCTGATCTCCGAATGTGTGGCCATGGAGGTCGTTGAATTGTTTGAAATGGTCGATGTCGGCCATCACAAGGCACAAGCCGGATTGATTTTCTCTTGCCGTTGCTATTTCTTTTGAGAGAACCGTATCGAAACTCTTGCGGTTCGGGATGCCTGTGAGGGAATCGGTATAAGCTTCTTTCTGTACATGTTGGAGCCGACGTTTTAAATCAGCAATTTCGCGTGAGGCAGTATCGAGGCCATTCTGGAGTTGCGAACTGTTATCGGACATGGAGTTTGTCTGGTCGACAATGTCACCAATCATACTCTGCAAATCCGGTCCGCTCATTTTCTCTGCTTTGATGGCAAAATTACTTAACTGTTCGCCATATGAGGAAAAATCCGCCGTCGTTCTTTTCAAATCGCCCATAACATTGTCCATTGATTTTTGGACGAGTTCGGTTTGTTTCCTGGATTATCCGGCCTTCGCGATCACGCGTAAAGAACCGGTTGAAAAGCTCAACACCCATTTTCTCCGAGTATTTGCCGTTCTTCGCCATTAGTTCATTAACGGCTCGGGTCAAATCCGGGTTTGATTCCTGCAAATACTCAAACCAGATTGCGTAGTTGTGGGGGGTTGGCCGGATGCCACGGTCTTCTATCAGAGCCAATGTCTTTTTAGCTATGACACGAGTGTTTTGATAATTTTCTGTCATAGCCAAAGCATCAAGCCTCCGATTTATTTGCGGTGTTTTTTATCAATGGCAAACTATTAGTACTCTAAGTCTATAGTGACGTATAATTAAAAAAATGTTTGTAATTGTAAATACAATTAATTAACCGAATGGATATTTTTTTCGAAGAGTATTCGTTGTAGGGTATTACTATTTTTGAGTGCCTTTATATGCCTAGATACTGATGTTTGACTGCATCATCCTTGAGTAGCATGCGAGACGTTCCCTCCCAAACAACAGATCCTTTCTCAATAATATAGTGCCGATCCGCGATATCAGTGAGTGCCTGCATATTTTTATCGATCACCAGTATGGATTGGCCTTCCTCTTTCAGGTTGCGCAGGCAATGCCAGATTTCCTGCCGGATGAGGGGGCGAGTCCTTCGGTTGCCTCATCCAACAAGAGAAGCTCCGGATTTGTCATCAGCGCACGGGCAATGGCGAGCATTTGCTGTTCCCCGCCGGAAATTTGGTTTCCCATGCTGTTTTTTCGTTCGCGTAGCTTGGGAAACATGTTCCAGACAGCAGCAATATCCCAGCGGCCCGTGCCCGCGGGTCCAGAATTTGCCGTTGCAATCAGGTTTTCTTCTACACTCAGATTTGGGGAGATCAGCCGCCCTTCCGGCACCAGACCAATACCGAGGCGGGCAATCCGGTAAGGCGATTGGGCGGTGATTTCTTTATTCTTGAACCGAATGGTGCCGCGCCGAGCCGGGGTAAGGCCCATGATAGAGCGTATGGTGGTTGTTTTGCCCATGCCATTTCTGCCCATGAGAGTAACAACCTCACCGTCGTTCACAGTCAGGGACATGTCGAACAGAACCTGACTCTGGCCGTAAAAGCTGTTGATCGCGTCAACTTCCAGCATGGTCAAGCTTCCTCCCCGAGATAGGCCTGACGAACCTCCTCATTATTGCGGATTTCATCGGGCGTTCCAGTGGCGACAGCGCGACCATAGACAAGCACGCTGATCCGGTCAGCCAGACTGAAGACGGCATCCATATCATGTTCGATCAAAAGGATTGTATAGTGCTGCTTCAACTCATTGAGTTGCTCGACTAGTTTTTCGCTATCCTCCCGGGACATGCCAGCCATGGGTTCATCTAGGAGGAGGAGTCTGGGCTTTGTGGCAAGCGCAACGGCAATTTCAAGTTGCCGTTGCTCCCCGTGACTGAGCGCGGCAGTGGCAGTATCCGCACGCTCTTCAAGACCCATCTGCCGCAGGATCGCGCGGGCTGGGTCGGTCAGCGTTGTGTCATCGTTAATTTTCTTCCAGAATCGAAACGAATGTCCGTTGTGGGCCTGTACGGCAAGACATACATTTTCCAGAACAGTAAAGTCCTGAAAAAGCGATGTAATCTGGAACGATCGGGCGATGCCAATGTGGGAGCGAGCGGGCTCTGACAGGCGCTTGATATTTTTCCCCGCAAAGGATACTAGGCCGCCATCCGATGGAATTTCTCCCGTGAGCTGCTTGATCAAAGTTGTTTTTCCGGCGCCGTTCGGGCCGATAATGGCGTGTAATTCCCCCTTCCGTACGGTCAAGGATAGATCGTCGGTGGCGAGAAGGCCATCATAGTGCTTTATCAGGTTATCGATAACTAAAAGATCCTGTGTGGTCATGGGCTTTTCCTCGCACCGGGGAGGAAACTATCCACCCCGTTTCGCGCATACAGCACGACCAGGATAAGAAGGGGACCGAACAACAGCTGCCAGTATTCACCAACGCGGAGCCCGCCAATTGTAAGCGGGATGGAAGAGAGTAGTTCTTCCAGCATCAGGAAGGCGAGGGCGCCATAGAGAGGGCCAAACAGGCTCGCCATGCCGCCAAGGAGGATCATGATGATCAGATCGCCAGAGCGCGTCCAATGCATCACGTCCGGGCTGACGAAATCATTGAGGTTCGCCATAAGGAAGCCGGCGTATCCGGCAATCGCACCCGCAATGACGAAAGCCGTCAGGCGGTATTTATAGGGTGAAAATCCGATGGCGCGCATGCGGGCCTCGTTCGATTTACTCCCGCGGATAACATTGCCAAACGCAGAGCCGACCAGCCGGTGCATCAAATATAGCACCACCAGCAGGGAGAAAAAAATCAGGTAATAGAGGCTTTTTTCGTCGTTCAGATCGATCAGGCCCAGCATGTCACTGCGCGAATAGATGGACAGTCCGTCATCTGCTCCATAGGTTTCTACGCCAACAGCTGTAAAATAGAGCATCTGCGAAAAGGCCATCGTTATCATAATGAAATAGACACCTCGAGTACGGAGACTGATAGCGCCGATAATGAGCGCAATGAATGCTGTGCCAAAAATCGCTAAGATTAATTGTATATATCCGTTTAGCATCCAGTCGATGCCATCCTCGAATGCGTGAAAGGCGCCAATGCCGACCACATAGGCGCCAACACCGATAAAGGCGGCGTGACCAAAGCTCACCATACCACCATAGCCGATCAACAGGTTGAGGCTGAGAGCCGCAATTGCGAGGATGAGGATACGGGCAACCAATCCTGTGTAAAAACTGTCACCGGCCCAATCGGTCAGAAAGGGCAGGAGGGCGAGGATAACAAGCAAGGCGGCATTTATCATCTGGCGGGGAGTTAAACTCATCTACCAACTCCTTTTGGCGGGAACAGCCCCTGCGGTTTGATCGCGAGGACTAGCGCCATCAATAGATAAATCATCATTGAGGAGATTGCAGGAGCCGCAGTCGTTGCCGTCTGGGAGGGGAGTACCAAATCCAGTAATTCGGGCAGGAAAGACCGGCCGACCGTATCGATCAACCCAATCAGGATGGCCGCGATAAAGGCGCCCTTGATGGAGCCGATGCCCCCAATCACGATGACAACGAGTGTCAGGATCAGGATGCTTTCTCCCATGCCGATCTCAACCGAGAGAATAGGTCCGGCCATTAGTCCTGCGAGGCCCGCAAGTGCGGCACCGAGGCCGAAGACAAGGGTGAAGAGAAGTCGGATATTAATTCCCAGGGCGCCGATCATGTCCCGATTGCTCGCGCCTGCGCGGATCAGCATACCGAGTTTTGTTCGTGAGACGATGAGATATAACAGTCCGGCAACAAGAAATCCGACGAGAATAATCGCAAGGCGGAAGGCGGGGTAGGGGGCGCCGGGTATAATTTCCACCGTCTGATTCAGAAATTCCGGTAGGGGAATAACCAGTCCGATCGGACCCCAGATTAAGCGCGTCGCCTCATTGAAGAACAAGATCAAGCCGAAGGTCGCCATCACCTGATCCAGATGATCCCGGGCATATAGCGTTCGAAGAGCGACCATTTCGACGACCACGCCAAGAAGAAAGACAGCAGGCAGGGTGAGCAGGGCGCCGATCAGGAAGGACCCGGTCCAACCTGTGAAGGTTGCACAAAAATACGCCCCCATCATATAAAGCGAGCCATGGGCAAGGTTCACCATATCCATGATACCGAAGACGAGTGTCAGCCCCGCCGCCAGCAAAAAGAGAAGCAGGCCAAGCTGGAATCCGTTTAGTATCTGTTCCAGCAGTAATAACCAGTTCATCGATACGCCTTACCGTGAAATCTCATGTTGGATGTGAAAAAAGTGCGTAGCCTTGTCCGACTTACGCACCTTTTCCAGTCTTGTGAAATGCAAGAAGAATTACTTCATTTTGCATTCTTTGGCATATGTATCCTGATGATCTTCATAGACGGTGGAGACAATCTTTGTGGTGTACTGTCCTTTGTCATCCTTGACGACCTGCCGCAGGTAGAAATTCTGGATCGGGTGGTTATTGTTTCCGAACTTCAGCTTGCCACGAACACTTTCAAAATCAGCGGCTTTCATAGCGGCTCGAACGGCATCACGGTCGCTCAAATCGCCCTTGACCTTTTCAACCGCGCTATTGATCAGCATGATCGAGTCATAGGATTGCGCGGCGTAGTGGCTCGGGTAGTGGCCGTATTTGGCCGTAAAGTCGCCGACAAACCGTTTGTTACCTGGCGTGTCTAGGTCTGGTGACCAGAACATCGTCATCAAGCTGCCTTCGGCTTGTTCACCCACTCGGGGCAAACTGATGGAGTCGATGGTGAAGGTGGTATAGAGCGGGACGGAGGATGCAAGGTCAGCCTGCGCATACTGTGCCATGAACTGGGCGCCATGCTTGCCCGGATAGAAAACAAAAAGCGCATCTGGTTTGGCGGCGCGGACCTTGGCGAGTTCTGCAGAGAAGTCGAGCTGCGCCGGGAATTTCGTCATATCCTTGCCGACGATCTCCCCCTTGAAGGTGCGTTCAACGCCGGTCACCATATTTTTGCCCGCAGCGTAGTTCGGCGCCATAATATAGAGTTTCTTGATGCCGCGCTGGTTCAGGACTTCGCCCATAGCCATGGGAGTCTGGTCATTTTGCCAGGACGTTGAGAAGAAGTTTTCGTGGCAGAGCTTGCCAGCGAGTGCGCTTGGTCCTGCGTTGGAACTGATCAGGAAGGTCCCACTGTTGACGGCACTCTTGTAGGACGCCATTAGAACATGGCTCCAGATGTAGCCAGCTATAAAGTCGACCTTGTCTTTCTTGACAAGTTTATCGGTCTTTTGCTTTCCGATTTCCGGCTTGAAGCCATCATCCTCATAAATGATCTCAATGTCTCGACCGGCCATTTTGCCGCCAAGATGAATGACGGCGAGATCCACAGCCTCGCGCATATCCTTACCGATAGCGCCGGCACCGGTGGTCAAGGTGGTCACAAAGCCGATTTTTACGGCGTCTGCGGCGTTGGCCATGGCTGGCGCTGCCAGCATGGCAGCGGCAGAAACCAAGCTGATAAATTTCTTGTTCACAATGAAGTCTCCCTGTTTTGTCTCAGAAACGGGTATCCCGTTCCACTCCCTAAAGCGATCCTTAGATTAAGTAATTTTATAGCGGGCGCAAAGGAAATGTTTTCTGGCACCGTACCTTAGGTGTTATGCGGTGGTTAGCTGAACGCCTTGAATGTGATCATGGTGAAAGTATCTTTTATGCCAGGAAGGGTCTGAATCTGCTCATTGACGAAATGCCCGATGTCCTGATCATCATCAAGATAGCATTTCATCATCAAGTCATATTGGCCCGAAATGGAGTAGACTTCCGAGACATGCTCCACATTTTCGATGGCTTTTGCGGCGACATCATATGCTTTTCCGAGGTCGCATTTCACCATGATAAATATTGTTTTCAAGAAACGTCACCTTTCCCGCAGCGTCGCAACTGCACATGTTCTGGCATGTAGTATTTTTAGAATACTACAAACTCCACGGATAGATGGAAACAAAAAAGGCTTCCATATTCAGGAAGCCTGTTGTGAGGGGTAAGTTATTTCTGCGCGGTCTTCCGCAGCGGAATTTTAAAGAATGCCGGAATATTATCCCCGAGCCCGACGACAGGCGGATCCTAGTCGTCATTCGCCTGCCGTGACCGGCGGGGCGGCTTCTTGTCTTTAGTTTTCTCTTCCGTAGCGTCGGCGTTGCGTGCCTCTGATTTTTTAGAGGGTGCCTTGTCGTCATTACGAGGGGCGCTTTTGCGGGAAGACTTGGCCGGAGGAGCATCGTCATTTGCGCGCCGACGGCCTTTTTTTGCATCACGGCCCGATCCTTTTTCACGTTCCGCGATTACGGCGCCTTCTTCCGCGATTTGATCCATACCATCAATTGACAGAATTGGAATATCCCGGCCAACCAGTTTTTGGATTCCATCCAGATATTTTGTTTCGCTTTTCGTGACGATTGTGTAGGCGTGGCCTTCTTGTCCGGCACGACCCGTCCGGCCAATCCGGTGAATATAGTCTTCTGCATGAGTCGGCACATCAAAGTTAAACACATGACTGACCGAGCTGACGTCGATACCGCGGGCGGCAACGTCGGAACATACGAGCAATTTAATCTCGCCGGCCTTGAATTTATCAAGAGTTTCCATGCGATGACTCTGGCTCATATCGCCATGTAAAGCGCCGGCATTAAAGCCATGCTTCATGAGTGAACCCAGAAGGATATCAACATCTTTCTTGCGATTGCAGAAGATAAAAGCTGTCTTCACTTCTTCTTTCTCAAGCAGTTTGCGAAGTGCAGGGCGTTTTTCAGCCCGTTTGACTATAACCAGCCCTTGCGTCACCGTTGCTGCGGTTGACGTTGGTAGAGATACAGCTACTTCTTTCGGGTTCAGAAGGAATTTGTCGGCGAGTTTTCGCATGTCCTTCGACATGGTCGCCGAGAAAAAGAGAGTCTGACGAAGTGGTGGTAGGAGAGAGACAATCCGTTCGACGTCCGGAATAAAGCCCATATCCATCATCCGGTCGGCTTCGTCGATCACCAGTGTTTTTACGCCGTTCAGAAGAACTTTCCCGCGTTCCACATGATCGAGGAGGCGACCCGGCGTTGCAATCAAGACATCAACGCCTTTGTCGAGTTTGGCGTCTTGATCCGCGAACGACATGCCGCCGATCAGAAGTGCCATGGAGAGCTTGCTGTATTTGCCGTAAGTTTCAAAGTTATCCGCAACCTGTGCGGCCAGTTCGCGCGTGGGTTCCAGGATCAGGGAACGCGGCATTCGCGCTTTCGCCTGACCGGAAGCGAGGATATCAATCATCGGTAGGGTGAAACTCGCGGTCTTGCCAGTACCCGTTTGTGCCGTGCCCAGAACATCACGCCCCATCAATACATAGGGAATGGCTTTTTCCTGAATAGGCGTCGGGCTTTCATAACCGGTTTCCTCAACCGCTTTTAACACTTCGGGGCTAAGGCCGAGATCTGCAAATTTCATATAAAGAGAACTACCGTTCGTAAAAAAAATAAAATCATCTTAAAACTGTGCGCAATCTAGTGAATTAGCACATTCTGTCAAATGTTTCCTGCAATTTGCCCAGTAAAACCGGGGTTACGGCAAGAGTATTACACTAATTTTGCTGTAATTTAAAGTTAACGGTTCTCAAGCCGAAATCCAATCTGTAAAAGAAAGACTAAGCCAAGAACCAAAATCTTCAAACAAAATATAACAAAGCACATAAAAATGACAGAAAAACATTCACTTGTTCTTGTTCCGGGTTTGTTGTGCACTGCCGATTTGTGGCGTGATCAAATAGTTGACCTCTCTGATATCGCAGATATTACCGTTGGAGATCATACGCAAGACGATAATATGCCGGCGATTGCCGAGCGTATATTGGCAAATGCTCCCGAAAGATTTGCGCTCGCTGGGCTGTCGATGGGTGGATATATCGTATTGGAAATTATGCGTCAGGCGCCGGAGCGGGTGACGCATCTGGCCATTATGGATTCGCGCGCTGTTGCCGATACACCCGAGGATCGTCAGAAGAGGATTGATTTCATGAAGCTGGTAGAGCAGGGATCAGCGTTTAAAGGCGTGACCCGCAGCTTGCTACCCATTTTGATACATGAATCGCGCCTAAAGGATGAAGACCTTATCAATCGTATTTTCAAGATGGCAGAAGATGTGGGAAAGGAGGCCTTCCTTCGGCAGGAACGCGCTCTGCTTGACCGTGCTGTGCTGACCGATATGCTGAAAACTATTACCTGCCCGACTTTGGTGTTGGCCGGTGCGGATGACAAGTTAATCCCGGCGAAAATCCAGCGGGAAATGGCCGTTGAAATCCCGAATGCGCAATATGTAGAAATTCCGAATTGTGGTCATTTGCCGACGATGGAGGAGCCGGAGATTACCAGCAAATATATGCGACATTGGCTCGCGCGAACGTAATCCGTCATCTAGACGTCCAGATCCTCGACATAACGGGCGTTTTCCTGAATGAATGAGAATCGGAGTTCCGGCCGCTTGCCCATCAGGCTTTCGACCCGATCCGCAGTTTCGCCAAATTCCTCCATCGGGACGTCGACTTTGAGAAGGACCCGATTTGCCGGGTTCATGGTTGTCTCCTTTAACTGCGCGGGGGGCATCTCGCCAAGGCCCTTAAATCGGCTAATGTCAACTTTGCCGCGGCCATTGAATTCCGTTTCCATCAGTTTGTCTTTATGGGTGTCATCCATTGCGTAAAAGGTTTTTCCGCCCTGTGAGAGACGGTAGAGCGGCGGTTGCGCCAGGTAGAGATGCCCATCAGTAATGAGTTGGCGCATTTCGCGATAGAAGAATGTCATAAGGAGGGAGGCGATATGGGCCCCGTCAACATCGGCATCGGTCATGATAATGACTTTGTCATAGCGCAGGTCTTCGCTTCTGTATTTGTCGCGGAGGCCGCAGCCGAGCGCCTGCTCCAGGTCCCGTAATTCCAGATTGGCTTTGATCTTGTCATTGGTGGCAGAGGCAACATTTAGGATTTTGCCGCGGAGCGGCAGAATAGCCTGTGTCTTACGGTCACGTCCCTGCTTGGCGGAACCACCAGCGCTATCGCCCTCAACGATGAAAATTTCCGTGCCGTCGCGGCCACTCTTGCTGCAATCAGCGAGCTTGCCGGGCAGGCGCAGGCGGCTGGTCGCGGTCTTTCGGCTTGTTTCCTTTTCCTGCCGCCGACGGAGTCGTTCTTCGGATTTCTCGATCACCCAGGCGAGCAGATTGTTCGCCTGGTCCGGCGCGGCCGCCAGCCAGTTATCGAAGTGATCCTTGATGGCGAGGTCAACGAGGCGGCTTGCCTCCGTGGTGGTCAGTTTTTCCTTCGTCTGTCCCTGAAACTGCGGGTCTGGAATAAAGACGGAGAGCACAGCCGCCGCACCGGAGAGAATATCTTCCGCCGTGACCTGCGCCGCTTTCTTGTTGTTGATCAGCTCCCCATAGGCCTTGAGTCCCCGCAGAAGTGCTCCGCGAAAACCGAGTTCATGAGTGCCGCCTTCCGGTGTCGGCACAGTATTACAATAGGAATTCAAAAAGGTCATGTTCGTTAGTGGCCATGGCAATCGCCCATTCAACGCGGCCCCGATCATTGTCCAACTCCACGCGTCCAGCGAAAGGTTCCGGCGTTACGGATTTGATACCGTCGAGGGAGGCATTCAGAAAATCGCGCAAACCTCCCGGAAAGTGCAGGGTTGCCTCGGCCGGTGTCTCATCCTTGATCAGTTCCTCGGCGCATTTCCAGCGAATTTCAACGCCGCGAAACAGATAGGCCTTCGAGCGAACCAGCTTATAAAGCTTCGCCGGGCGAAGGGCCGTGCCGGCTTCGAATATCTCCGGGTCGGGGTGAAACTGGACGGAGGTGCCCCTCCGGTTTGGAGCGGCGCCAACTTTCTCAAGAGCAGAAACTGGAAGGCCTTTTGAGAATTCCTGCCGCCAGAGTTCCTTATCGCGGGCAACTTCCACCGTCATGCGGTCAGAGAGAGCGTTCACAACGGAAATACCAACACCATGCAAGCCACCGGCGGTGTGATAGACTTTATTGGAGAATTTACCGCCTGAATGGAGGGTCGTCAGAATGACTTCCAGCGCGGACTTATCCTTGAATTTTGGATGCCGATCAATCGGTATGCCCCGGCCATTATCGCGAATGCCAAGCGAACCGTCAGCAAAGAGCTCGACCTCGATACGGGTTGCATGACCCGCGACGGCCTCATCCATTGAATTATCCAGAACCTCGGCCGCGAGATGATGGCGTGCGCGCTCGTCCGTGCCGCCGATATACATGCCCGGACGTAGCCGAACAGGTTCAAGGCCTTCAAGGACCTCGATATCTTTAGCGGAATAATCTGCACTTTCGGATTTAGGTTGCTGAAAAAGATCGGACATTAAGGCAATTCACTGACTGTTTTTGACTGGTTGCGGTGATTAAAATATGTTCGCCCCGCGGGCTGAATCTGTATAGGTTATACTCTCAATTTACAGTGATAAGGAAGCCTAAAGATCATGACTACCGAATTCCGTGACCCCGTTATCCGTACAGCACCAATGCCCAGCGATTGCAACAACAATGGCGATATTTTTGGTGGGTGGGTATTGTCGCAAATGGATATGGCGGGTGGCATTCTCGCCGCGCGGCGGGCAAATGGGCGCACAGTTACTGTTGCTGTCGAGGCGATGACGTTCCATCAGCCTATCAAGGTCGGTGATGTTGTCAGCATCTATGGCGAGATTGAGCGGGTAGGACGGACGTCCGTTGCGGTGAAGCTGACAACTATTGTCACACGTAAACTGGACCCTAAAGAGATTAAGGTGACCGAGGGCACCTATATATTCGTAGCTATCGATGACAACGGAAAACCAAGGCTGGTTGACGGGTAGTCATTCTCGATTGACATAGTTACCGTGCCAATAAAAAAGGCTGCCAGTTTCCCGGCAGCCTTTTTCTTAGATCGATTTGGCGCTTAGACGCTGTAGTACATTTCGAATTCGACCGGGTGCGGTGCATGTTCGAACCTGAACACATCTTCCCATTTCATTGCGATATAACCGTCGAGCATATCGTCGGTGAAAACACCACCTTTTTTCAGGAATTCACGGTCCGCATCAAGAGCTTCAAGGGCTTCGCGGAGGGAACCTGATACCGTTGGAATATCTTTAAGTTCTTCAGGTGGCAGATCATAAAGATCCTTGTCCATGGCATCGCCCGGGTGGATCTTGTTCTGAATGCCGTCAAGGCCAGCCATCATCATTGCGGCAAAGGCAAGATACGGGTTCGCCGTGCAATCTGGGAAGCGAACTTCAACACGCTTGCCGTTCGGGCTCGGAGAGTAAGGAATACGGCAAGACGCAGAGCGGTTGCGCGCAGAGTATGCAAGCAGGACCGGAGCCTCAAAGCCCGGAATCAGGCGCTTGTAGGAGTTGGTGCTTGCATTTGTGAAGGCATTGATTGCCTTTGCATGCTTGATCACGCCGCCAATGTAGAAAAGCGCAGTCTCGGAGAGGTCCGCATAGCCGGAACCCGCGAAGGTAGGCTTGCCGTCTTTCCAGATCGACATATGCGTATGCATGCCCGAACCATTGTCGCCGGATACCGGCTTAGGCATAAAGGTGACTGTCTTGCCATAGGCATGGGCGACGTTGTGAACGACATATTTCTGCTTCTGCATTTCATCAGCCGCAGCGACAAGCGTTGTGAATTTCATGCCAAGTTCATGCTGGCTCGGGGCCACTTCATGATGGTGTTTTTCAACGGAAAGGCCCATTTCCTTGCAGACTTCAACCATTTCACTGCGGATATCGGCGCCACTATCGACAGGCTGTACAGGAAAATAGCCGCCTTTAACACCCGGACGATGACCACTGTTGCCACCTTCGATTTCTTCACCAGACATGAACGGTGCTTCAACATCGCTCAGCTTGTAGAATGTGTGATGGCTGGTGTTTGCGAAGCGAACATCATCAAACATGAAGAATTCTGCTTCAGGACCAAAATAGGCAGTATCGCCAATCCCGGTGCTGCCAAGATAGGCTTCGGCACGTTTTGCAACGGAACGTGGGTCACGCTCGTAGCCCTCGCCGGAAAGCGGATCGTGAATATCACAAAATACGACCAGAGTGGGGCGTGCAGCAAAGGGATCCATAACTGCAGATGTCGGGTCGGGCATCAGTGTCATGTCGGATTCGTTAATGGCTTTCCAGCCGGTGATGGATGAGCCGTCAAACATCACACCATCTTCGAACATGTCTTCGTCGACGACATCTACATGCATGGCAAGATGCTGCCATTTACCTTTCGGGTCTGTAAAACGAAGGTCTACATATTCGACTTCATTTTCCTTGATCATTTTAAGAATTTCAGCAGCCATCATAACGTCTCTCTGTTTAGCTTAAGGGGATAGATTATTGGCACTGCCCGTTCATCGGGGAGCGCTTAAATTTAGATCGCTTCGGGGCCTGTTTCGCCCGTCCGGATACGAATTACTTCTTCCACAGTGGAGACAAATATCTTTCCGTCTCCGATCCGTCCGGTTCTTGCGGCCTGTTGAATGGCTTCCAGAGCTCGCTCAACCAGCGAATCTTCCAGCACAATCTCGATTTTCACCTTCGGCAGAAAATCCACTACATACTCGGCGCCACGATAAAGCTCAGTATGGCCTTTCTGTCGGCCAAAGCCTTTGGCTTCGGTAACGGTAATGCCCTGAAGCCCGACTTCGTGAAGAGCCTCCTTCACTTCGTCAAGTTTGAACGGTTTAATTATCGCTTCAATTTTTTTCATATGGCAGGTCTCATACTAAATAGGACGTCATATCGTCCGAGGAGTGTCTCTACTCATTCTATAGCATGAGGCGTGCCAGAATTGGGAAGATAAATTGCCGCACCGGAGAGTCCCAATAAACTGCGATTTTTTTTAAAACTGCGTCACTTGACGAAAGAGTGATCAAAAATTAGGCGATTAAAAATTAGGCAAATGACTATTTATTAATCACCGGAAACCTTGCGTAGTTTATACAGGCCCTTGAAGTCGTTTGGGTCGGCAATTTTGCCTTTACGGATAATATGCAGGCGACCGTCGCGCGCGAGATGAATGGCCTGCTGTCGGACGGCAGTCATATATTTTCTCCAGGCGTCCTTCGGTGAGGACGACTTCAGGCGATCACCGGCAATGGCCTGGGCAATTTCCTGGGGCGCGATGTCACCGCCGGATGCAACCGCGTCAAGGATATAGTCCACCACTGGATCATCCTCTATTTCAGGTTTGTCGGCATTGTCAGCTTTGTTTGTGTCGTCGGTCATTTCGGCTCCCAGGTTTCCGGAAAAGGCGGTTCTATATATGCAGCGGTATAAATGCAAGGATTCTGCGGATCGTTGCCCCTTTAGTAATGCGGCGGTTTTTCATTCGCCGGGGCGTCGGGCGCGGCGTCTTCAAGGGTGACGATCTCGATCATGCGCATGTATCAATTTGCGCTTGAGCTGTTCAATCTCCTGCCACTGGCGATTGACGATATCGCTCAGCTCACTGATCGCCTGTTCCTGCTCCATGAATTTGATCTCTAGGTCGGTGAGGCGGTTGTCTTCCATCACTTAATCACAGCCCTTTCAGAAATTCATCGAAACGATCCATGGCGCGCTCGATATTCTCGATCGAGTTGGCATAGGAAAACCGCACATATCCCTCACCATAGGCACCGAAGCTGGTGCCGGCGATGACGGCCACGCCTTTCTCAGCGAGAAGCCTGTCCTGCATGTCCTTGGCGGAGAGGCTCGTCCCGGAAATATTCGGGAAGGCATAGAACGCCCCCTTTGGCATTACGCAGCTGACTCCCGGTGCGGCATTCAGGCGTTCGTGAATGAGTTTGCGGCGGGCATCGAACGCCTCCATCATCATATCGACGGGCCCTTGATCGCCTTTCAATGCCTCTATCCCGGCAAATTGCGCTGCAGCATTGACGCAAGAATGAAAATTCACGCAGAGGCGTTGCGCGTGGGGGACAAGTTTTTCCGGCCAAAGGCCCCATCCCATGCGCCAGCCTGTCATGGCGTAGGTTTTCGACCAGCCATCCAGAATGATCAGTCTGTCCCGCAACTCCGGGAAGTTCAACATGCTGCAATGACCTTCGCCGTCATAGGTCATCCGGCTGTATATTTCATCTGACAGAATGTAGACATCGGGAAATTTTTCGAGTCCCGCCGCGAGTTTTTCAAGCTCCGCCGCGGGGACAATACCGCCAGTCGGGTTGGCAGGCGTATTCAGGATAATCAATCGCGTCCGGTTTGTTATCTGCGCAAGGACTTTATCTGCATCGAAGGAAAAGCCGTTTTCTTCGATCAGGGGGATGGGAACGGGCGTCGCGCCGGTATAACGGATCATGCTTTCATAGATTGGAAAGCCGGGATTGGGATACATGATCTCCGCGCCGTTTTCGCCAAACATCTCAATTGCGAAGGCCATGGTTACCTTGCCGCCCGGCACGACGATAATATGATCTGGATTAACCTCTACATCGCGATATTTTTTGATGTCTTCCGCAACGGCGTCGCGAAGTTCCGGGATGCCGTTGGCCGCTGTATATCCGTGCGCACCGCTTCGAAGGGCGGAAATCGCCGCTTCAACAATATTGTCCGGCGTTGGGAAATCCGGCTGGCCAATGCCGAGATTGATTACATCCATACCGTCTGCCGCCAATGCATTGGCCCGGGCCAGCACATCAAAGGCGGTTTCCGTTCCAAGGCGGGACATCTTTGCTGAAATACTCATTTACTTGCCCTTTGGTTCCTCTCATTTTGCCCAAAGATATGCCGCGCTTTCGGGACCGGGGCAAGGAAAGAATCCGTCCGCATAGTCGTGACAGTGTAATGTTGGAATGGTTTCGCTTGATATTCGCAGGTGTCCGGGCGTAATTTGTGCCCGCATTAAAAATCTGACAGGGATCGCACGTGAAAAATACCAGCAATGTTCTCGCCGGCTTCGGAACCACCATCTTTGAAGTCATGTCCAAGCTTGCTATCGAGCATGAAGCGATCAATCTCGGGCAGGGGTTCCCGGATGAGGATGGTCCCGCCGACATACGCGCCGTCGCTGCCCGAGAGGGGGAAGAAGGGCCAAACCAGTATCCGCCGATGATGGGCGTGCCCGAACTTCGTCAGGCTGTCGCAGCACATGACAGCCGCTTCTACGGCCTGAGCGTTAACTGGCAGACAGATGTTCTGGTCACTTCCGGCGCAACGGAATCCCTCGCGGCGAGCATGCTGGGCCTGATCAATCCGGGAGATGAGGTGGTCCTGTTTGAGCCGCTTTATGATTGCTATCTACCCATGATCAAACTGGCGGGCGGCATCCCGAAGTTTGTCCGCCTCGACCCGCCGAACTGGGAGATTGATGAGAGCAAGCTCCGGGCCGCGTTCAGTGACAAAACCAAGCTGATCCTGATGAACAGCCCGATGAACCCGACAGGCAAGGTCTTTTCGCGCGAGGAGTTGGAACTGATCGCGGAATTGGCCATCAAGCATGACACCTACGCCATCTGCGATGAGGTCTATGAGCATATTGTCTTCGGGGACAAGAAGCATCTCTCGCTCCTGACCTTGCCGGGAATGGGGGAGCGGACGGCGCGCATTGCCTCGGCGGGCAAGACATTCTCGCTGACCGGTTGGAAGGTGGGCTATCTTACGGCCACAGCAGAGCTGACGGCGCGCATCGCCAAGGCGCATCAGTTTCTCACCTTCACGACGGCGCCGAACCTGCAAAAGGCGGTGGCCTATGGGCTTGCGAAAGAGGATGTCTTCTATGACGAGTTGAAAAGTTCCATGCAGGCGAAGCGTGACCGGTTCCGCGATGGGTTGCAGCGCATCGGCTTCAAGACAGCGGACTGTGATGGGACTTATTTCATTAATGCGGATATCAGCTCCATCGGCTTTGAGGGCACGGATGAGGAATTCTGCCGCCTGATCACGACCGAGGCCGGGGTGGCCGCCGTTCCGTTCAGCGCCTTTTACCAGTCCGAGGGCGCGCGCGACAATTTTGCTCGCTTCTGCTTTTGCAAAAGGGACGAAGTGCTTGATGCGGCAATTGAAAAATTGCAGGATTTTTTTGGGAAAAGAGACTAAAGTTTTCTTGACCGGCGCTGACAGGATCGCTAAACAGGGCCGCTCTTATGGCGAACGTAGCTCAGTTGGTTAGAGCGCCTGACTGTGACTCAGGAGGTCGGGGGTTCAAGACCCCTCGTTCGCCCCAAATTCAAAAGCCCCGAAGTCTCACGATTTCGGGGCTTTTTTTGTTTGTTACACAATTTGGATTCCTGACAATCCTATAGCTGATCTGATTGCTCATTGAATTTTTATTGTATATAATGCGCATATAAACATCTTTTGAGTGAATTTCGAAGACAATGAAACATTTTATTTCAGCGATTGTTGTATTCTTACTAGTTTTTCCAAGCACATCCTTCGCTGAAGAATTGGATGCAAAAGAGCTAATAAAAAAAGGTAACGAACAGCATGATTTGGGAAATTCAGAAGAAGCCATAGCGTTATTTAGCAAGGCCATTGAGTTAGATCCGAAAAATGAAACGGTTTACTATCTTAGGGGCTACGAATTTCTATTAATGAAGAGGTATGACGAAGCGATATTTGATTTTGATCAGGTTATCTGGTTGAGGCCTGATATTGATTGGATTTATATGGTTCGTGGTCAGGCATTTATGGGTAAGGGAGATACTGCGCGGGCGAGGGCTGATTTTAATAGAAAAAGCGGGGAAAGGCTCGCTAGTAGACCGCAGGTGACAGCAGAGCAGTTGGAGATTGCATGTGCGATAGATGATAATGCTCAGCGCCGAATAAATGTATGCGGTCAGCTAATAAATCATTCGAACTCGACTGAAACGCAAATTGCATTGGGCTACTGGAATCGAGGCATAGCACGCGAGAAGCTAGGAAACTATAAAAGAGCAACCGTTGATCTAATGATGGCCTATGGATACATGCCTTCAGACAAGCTTAAAAACCAAATAAATCGATTAAATCAATTATTGATAAATCAATAAACTATTGAATATTTGCAAACAGATTTACCACACGTGTTTTTTCGGTCGGTCATAATCAAACGTCATTTTTTGCCTTTTTGTCATTCTCATTACCATCATGTTTTCTTTGCTGATTTTCTCACTTCATCGACCGGATGTTGGGAGCGGAAGCCGACGGCGAGGCGGTTCCAGACGTTGATCACGCTGATTGCGACGGTCAGGTCCATGATTTCCTTTTCCGTGAAATGGTCTTTAAGCGGTTCATAGGTCTCGCTTGGCGCACCGCTGTCGGACACATTAGTTAGTGCCTCGGTCCATTCAAGTACTGCGCGTTCCCGTTCATCAAAGACGGGGATTCCCGCCAGACACTGACGAGGTTGATCCACTGCTCGCTGAGGCCGCTGTGCCTTGCTTCCTTTGAATGCATATCCACACAGTAGGCGCAGCCGTTAATCTGTGATGCCCGTAGTTTAAGGAGATGAATAAGATGCCGGTCGAGGCCAGATTCATTAACTACAAAATTTTCAAGCCCAAGCACTGCCTGCAGGGCGGCGGGGGAAGCTTTGGTAAAATCTAATCTCGCTTGCATGACATTCTCCTTCTTTTGGTTTAGCTGTTGGTCGTCGAATTGCGCTCATGAAGGGCAAGAAACTGGCAGCCCCGTTTCATGGTCGACCCGTCATCCGTTGCGGTCAGGTCAGTAATAAGGTTGGCAATGGTGACTTTGCGAAGTTCCGCGCGATAGGCCTGTTCCGCGCGCAGCATCGCCGCATTGATCCCGCAGGGTTTAGTGTATTTGCTTTTCGGCAGAGGATTGGGGCCGCGCTGACGTATTTCCTGACAGCGAAAGGCCGGCTCGGAGCCCTCAACGGCAAGGACTATATCGAGAAGAGAAATTTCATCCGGTGTGCGGGCAAGTCGATAGCCACCCTTCGGCCCCGGCACTGTTTTCAGGATACCCCGGCCGGAGAGCGCCTGAAGATGCTTTAACAGATAGCTTGTGGAGACACCGTGAAATTCCGCCAGCGCGGCGGCAGACAGGACGCCATCCCCGGAAAGTCCGCACAGCATGGTAACGCTGTGAATCGCCTGTTCTATGCCTGCACTCAGTTTCATTACGGCTCCTTGTATATCGTAGATAAAATATATCCATGATTAAATTGATGTCAATATGAGAAATTGAACGTTCTTAAACTGGGCGTTATTCAGTCGCCGTTTTTGGAATTGTTTCTTTTCGAGGAAGAACGGGTTCTCTGCCGCTTTCCCATCCAAACCTGCAGCTTTCGGCGCCATCGACGGGCGAAGGCATAATCGACAGAGAGAACGAGAAGGCCGAGCGGGATCATCCAAAACCCGAGAACAGGTAGAAATCCCAGAATGCCACCAATAACAAGTGACCAACCGACGAAGAACCGTCCGATTTTGGTTTTGGGATTTTGGAAAATCTGTTTGGGCATTCCAGATCATATGGCGGCAAAATTACGCGGCGTCAAGGAATGGTGGTTGCCTGATTTCTCGTGAACGCCTAATCTTTTTTAAAGTGTGGTAATAAATATAACGAGGGCGGTATGAGCAACGATTTGGCCTATGCAACGGCGACAGAACTACTTGATGGTTATCGGGATGGATCGATCTCCCCGGTTGAGGCGACGCAGGCGGCGCTCAATCAGATAGAGAAGTATAACGGCGCGCTGAATGCCTTCGTTCTGGTAGATGAGGATTATGCGCTGGCCCGGGCACGCGAGTCGGAAGTGCGCTGGCGGGCAGGGACGCCAATGGGGCTTATCGATGGCGTGCCGACAACGATCAAGGATATCTTGCTGACCGAAGGCTGGCCGACTTTACGTGGATCTTTAAGTGTAGACGCCGCTGGCCCCTGGGATGACGATGCGCCTTGTACTGCACGCCTGAAAGAGAATGGTGCGGTAATTCTGGGCAAGACAACAACGCCGGAGTTTGGCTGGAAAGGGGTGACGGACAGCCCCCGAACCGGCATCACGCGCAACCCCTGGAACAAGGAAATGACCCCCGGCGGATCCAGTGGCGGGGCATCGGCGGCCTGCGCGGCGGGAATGGGCGTTTTCCATGTGGGAACGGATGGTGGCGGTTCAATTCGTATTCCGGCATCTTTCACCGGTATATTTGGGATCAAGGCAAGCTATGGCAGGGTGCCAGCCTGGCCACTCTCTCCCTTTGGGACAGTTGCACATGTTGGCCCAATGACTCGTAACGTCCGGGACGGGGCAATGATGCTTCAGGTTTTGACCCAGCCGGATGTGCGCGACTGGACGGCTCTGCCGCCGGTCGATACGGATTATCTTGCCGGTTTGTCGGCATCGATCAAGGGTAAGAAGATTGCCTATAGCCCGACACTCGGCTATGCGAAAGTGCATCCGGAAGTAGCTGCTGCGGTCAAGAGTGCTGCGACTCTTTTTGAAGAGCTTGGTGCGATTGTGGAAGAAGTCGATCCGGGATTTGAAAACCCGTTACCGATATTCAATACGCTCTGGTGGTCCGGCGCGGCCTTTGCGCTCCGTAATCTGGATGACAAGCAACTGAATGAGCTTGATCCGGGTCTACGCACCGTGGTGGAGGCGGGTGCGAAAATTACCCTCACCGATTATCTGGAAGCGAACCAGGCGCGTGGCGACCTTGGTATAAAGATGCGGAAATTCCACGAAACCTATGATTTTCTGATTACCCCGTCGCTGTCCATTCCGGCGTTTGAGGCAGGCAAGCTCGCGCCGAAAGAACTCGCTGCCGTTGGAGCCTGGGTAGATTGGACGCCGTTCTCCTATCCGTTCAACCTGACGCAGCAGCCAGCTTGTTCAGTCAATTGTGGATTCTCCAGCGATGGCCTGCCGATCGGATTACAAATTGTCGGACGCATGCAGGATGATCTTTCGGTCCTTAATGCCGCTTTTGCCTTCGAGCAGGTCTCTCCTGTCGTTGGCGCGCGCCCTGATCTTGAGAAACTACTCTAGGTCATGTCATTACCGTCGGAACTTCTTAATGTCTCGGAAATGTATCAGGCGGATCGTCTTGCCATGGAAGGCGGTGTGGCCGGTACGACTTTGATGGAGGCGGCCGGGCAAGGCATTGCAGACCTGATCCTTGGTAACTGGCCGATGGGTCGGTGCCTTGTTATCTGCGGGCCCGGCAATAATGGCGGCGATGGATATGTTGTTGCCCGGCATTTGCAGAATGCGGGCTGGGAGGTCGCCCTCGCGTCCCTAGTCGATCCTCAAATCCTGACTGGCGATGCGGCTGTGATGCGCGACAAATGGAATGGCGATGTTTTGGCCTGGCATGAGGTGACACTTGATAATTTAAATCTTGTCGTCGACGCGGTGTTTGGTGCCGGGTTTTCAAGGTTTCTGGATAGTGATATCTCGGCGCTGTTATCCCGCGTAAAAAAAGCAGGAATTCCAGTTGTGGCCGTTGATATGCCGAGTGGCGTCAACGGGGATACAGGCGCTGTTGACGCGAATGCTATTCCGGCCGTGATGACGGTGACTTTCTTTCGCGCGAAGCCCGGTCATTTTCTTTATCCTGGTCGAACATACTGTGGCGATCTGAGGGTAATCGATATCGGGATCGCTGCCGATTACCTTGAAGAAATAGATCCGGAGACGCATTTGAACGGTCCTGATCTCTGGCGGGATGACTTACCCTTTCTCACTCCGGAAATGCAGAAGTACAGCCGGGGGCACGCCGCAATAATCGGCGGAGGCGTATCTTCAACCGGGGCGGCCCGGCTCGCGGCGCGTGCGGCTTTGCGCGCAGGTGCCGGTGCAACCACAGTTGTTAGCCCACCCTCTGCGTTGATGGTCTACGCCGCTGCGCTGGAGGCTGTGATGATCACATCTATCCGGGAGGAGGACGAGTTCGCTGACTGGCTTCGGTCGCGCCGCATCGGAACAGTGCTGATCGGGCCGGGTAACGGTGTCACCGACCGGACGCGTGAATTTACGCGCCTCGCTCTGGAAAGCACTGCGAATGTCGTGATTGATGCCGATGCCTTGACGGTCTTCCGGGATGATCCTGATACTCTCTTTTCTTTGACAAAAGACAAGGAGGAGGGGGAAGTTGTGTTGACGCCCCATGAAGCGGAGTTCGAGCGGATATTCTCTTTCGCAGGCTCCAAGCTGGAACGCGCGCGTGCGGCGGCGGCACTCTCCGGGGCGATTGTTCTCTTAAAGGGGGCGGATACAGTGATTTCAACGGCGGATGGAAAAGCCGTTATCAACTATAATGCGCCTCCTTTTCTTGCAACAGCGGGATCTGGTGATGTGCTCGGCGGTCTGATTGTGGGGCTATTCTCTGGCGGAATGACGGCTTTTTCGGCGGCGGCCACAGCAGCTTGGATACATGGCACCGCGGGAGATAGGCTAGGCCCTGGCCTGATTTCCGAGGATATTGAAAGTGTCATTCCGGAAATTCTGGCTGGTCTTATAAGTGGATCCTGAATAATCCGTAAAAATCGACGTATTTTTCAACAGTTTTTTTACGATTTGCCCTTATTAAGGGAAGAGTACTAGAAAAATTAGACAAAATTGTTGGGTGACAAATATGTTTTTTAAGAAGCAAAGTTTACGGGACCGGATCGCCTCGGGTGACATTTTTTACCGCCGCATGATGTTGAGCCTGCGAGAACAGGCGAGAGTCCTCCGTGTTGAGGATGACGATCAGGGCATTCCACATGTACATTATGAGAAGACGGTTCTTCGCACCGGCTATCAGGAACATTCCGGTACAAATGTCCTTGCGTTGGCGATTTTCGAGCGGGACTTTCAGGAAGCTCAATAATTCGATTTTTAAGCATGCTTATTACGGCTCGTGTTAAATAACGACCTGTTGTATCTGCACATATTCTGGTTGCCTCTTCGCCGACATCCTTGCCAGATATACCCAACAAATCCCGATGAGGCCGGTTCTTTTTACTTTTCTCGCGCTTTATCGGTAATTCCCCTAGTCAATCCCAGAAATCATATGCTATAGACAGCCGCTCCCGTTTGGAGCGTCTGCATTTCTATGTGGATGCCGCGGGTGAAAAAATGATGCGGGTGTGGCGGAATTGGTAGACGCGCTGGTTTTAGGTACCAGTTTCTTATGAAGTGGGGGTTCGATTCCCTTCACCCGCACCAATATACTGAATGAAGCTTTCGAGCTGGCGCTTTTCGTCACGAAATGGGACGGGATGCGTTTATTGCTAAATAAATGATGACGGACGATCGTTCATGCAAATTACACAGACTAACTCTGACGGACTAAAGCGGGATTTCACAGTTGTTGTTGAGGCAGCGGAAATCGATACGAGAGTGACGGAAAGGCTGACGACTGTTGGCGCAGAAGTCAAACTTCCGGGGTTCCGCCCGGGTAAAGTGCCGATGTCGATCTTGCGTCAGCGCTTTGGCAAATCCGTCATGGGCGAAGTGCTCGAACAGACCGTCAATGAAATGAGCCAGAAGGCGCTTGATGATAATGAGCTGCGCCCGGCCCAGCAGCCGAAAATTGAAATCACGAAATTCGATGAAGGTACGGACCTTGAGTTCACTCTCGAAGTAGAGATCATGCCCGATTTCAAGCCGATGGATTTTTCCAAGCTAAAGCTTGAGAAGCCGGTTGCCGATGTCGAGGACGAGAAAGTTGATGAGGCGCTGAAGGAAATTGCCGGACAACAAAAGAACTTTGTTGCCGTTTCCAAAAACCGCAAATCGAAAGAGGGCGACGCGCTCTTGATTGATTTCCTTGGTAAGGTCGACGGAGAAGCTTTTGAAGGTGGCGCTGCCGAACGGCATCAGCTGGAGCTTGGCTCTAACAGCTTTATTCCAGGCTTTGAAGAACAGCTTATCGGCGCCAAGGGCGGCGATGACCTTGATGTAAAAGTCACTTTCCCGGAAAACTACGGCGCAGAACACCTTGCCGGTAAAGATGCCGTGTTTGAAGTGAAAGTTCACGAGGTGCAGGAAGCAGCCGACGTCGAGATTAATGACGAGTTTGCCAAAAAGCTTGGCCTTGATGATCTGAATGCCCTGAAAGAGGCCGTACGCGGACAGATTTCGCAGCAGTATTCTCAGATGTCTCGTCAGTTGCTGAAGCGCAGCATGCTGGACGCGATGGCAGAAGCTCATGATTTCGACGTACCACCCGGCATGATGCAGGGGGAGTTCGACAGCATCTGGCAGCAGTTTGAGCAGGAGCTGGAGCAGTCCGGTCAGAAACTTGAAGATCAGGACAAGTCTGAAGAGGAATTGCGCGCTGAGTATAATGACATTGCGGAACGTCGTGTCCGTCTTGGCCTGTTGCTTGCGGAAGTTGGTCGGATTAACAACATTGAGGTTTCTCAGGAAGAGGTCAACCATGCCATGGTTGCGCAGGCGCGTAACTATCCCGGTCAGGAACAGATGATTTTCGAAATGTTCCAGAAGCGCCCTGAAATGCAGGCACAGCTCCGCGCCCCGATCTTTGAGGATAAAGTCATCGACTTCATTTCCGAACTTGCGACGATTACGGAAAAGAAAGTCTCGGTTGACGACCTGATGAAGGATCCGGACGAGGAAGAGGCAGCCAAGTCTAAGAAGAAGCCAGCCGCCAAGAAGGCTGCGCCGAAAAAGGCAGCTCCAAAAAAGGCAACTCCGAAGAAAACCGCCGCGAAAAAGCCGGCAGCCAAGAAAGCGGCTGAATAAAATAGTCCGGAAAATTTGAAATGCGGATTTACAGTTGCGCTTGTCATACATATATGATGACGTGGCGCAGCTGCTAAACTTAAGGAATCTCGAGAATGGTTGATGTCATCGACACCTATATGAATAATCTGGTCCCGATGGTTGTGGAGCAAACAGCACGGGGAGAGCGGTCGTACGACATCTTTTCCCGCCTGTTGAAAGAGCGGATTATTTTTGTCACTGGACAGATTCAGGACGGCATGGCTGGGTTGATTACGGCGCAGCTTCTTTTTCTGGAAGCTGAGAATCCGAAGAAACCTATTTACATGTATATCAACTCACCGGGTGGGGTCGTGACCTCCGGTCTCGCGATTTATGACACGATGCAATATATCAAGCCTGAAATTGCAACGGTCTGTATAGGTCAGGCGGCGTCCATGGGTTCCTTCCTGTTGACGGCCGGGGCGAAGGGAAAAAGATATTGTCTTCCGAATGCCCGGATCATGATCCATCAGCCTTCCGGTGGTGCACAAGGGCAGGCGACGGATATCGAAATCCAGGCCCGCGAAATCTTGAAAGTCCGGGCGCGGCTCAATAGTCTTTATGTTGAGCATACTGGGCAACCGCTTGATGTGATTGAAGCTTCCATGGAACGGGACAATTTCATGACCGCTGAAGAAGCGAAGGAATTTGGTCTTGTTGATGAAGTCGTGCTTAAGCGTCCAACGGATGCGGATGAAGAAGACAAAAAATCCAAGTAACTCCGCGGCAAAATCAGATTGTTATTTTTCGTAAAACGGGCGCGAATTGCGTCATGTTAACGAAAAGTTGAGTCAATTTTACATATTATATATCTTCGAGGTGATCAAAATGGTTTGCCGCCATTGATTTCGACGAGATGAACATTCTTGTTGTCGCCCGCAGAGACGACGGCTAATATGAAAAGTCGAACGGACTATTGGAGTATTTATGACCAAATTAAGTGGTGGAGATTCGAAAAATACCCTGTACTGCTCCTTCTGCGGCAAGAGCCAGCATGAAGTGAGAAAGCTGATCGCGGGACCGACTGTGTTCATTTGCGATGAATGCGTTGAGCTGTGCATGGATATTATTCGCGAAGAACACAAAAGCACCCTGGTGAAGACGAATGATGGCGTGCCAACGCCGATGGAAATTTGTAACGTTCTCGATGATTACGTGATCGGCCAGTTCCATGCGAAAAGAGTTTTGTCCGTTGCCGTCCATAATCATTACAAACGGCTTCACCACAGCGCCAAATCGGACGATGTGGAATTGGCAAAATCCAACATTCTACTGATTGGCCCGACAGGTTGTGGTAAGACACTGCTTGCTCAGACATTGGCCCGCATTCTTGATGTTCCCTTCACCATGGCGGACGCTACGACCCTGACCGAAGCAGGTTATGTCGGTGAGGATGTGGAGAACATCATTCTCAAGCTGTTGCAGTCTGCTGACTACAATGTAGAGCGGGCGCAGCGCGGTATTGTCTATATTGATGAGGTCGACAAGATCAGCCGTAAATCTGACAATCCTTCGATCACCCGCGATGTTTCCGGTGAAGGGGTACAGCAGGCGCTTCTGAAAATTATGGAAGGCACCGTTGCCTCCGTTCCGCCGCAGGGCGGGCGTAAGCATCCTCAGCAGGAATTCCTGCAGGTGGATACAACGAATATCCTGTTTATCTGTGGTGGCGCTTTTGCCGGCCTTGACAAGATCATTGGCTCGCGTGGGAAAGACACCTCCATTGGGTTCGGCGCTTCCGTCGAGGCGGAAGAGGATCGTAATGTTGGCGAAACATTGAAGGATGTCGAGCCAGAAGATCTTCTGAAGTTTGGTTTGATTCCTGAATTTGTCGGACGTTTGCCGGTGGTTGCAACGCTCGAAAATCTCGATGAGGAAGCTCTGATCGAAATCCTGACATCTCCGAAGAACGCTCTGGTCAAGCAGTATCAGCGCCTGTTCGATATGGAAGATGTAAACCTGACCTTCACCGAGGACGCGCTGTCGGCGATTGCGAAGAAAGCAATCATTCGTAAGACTGGCGCCCGCGGCCTTCGGTCGATTATGGAGAATATCCTGCTGGATTCGATGTATGACCTCCCCGCACTCGAAGGGGTAGAGGAAATCGTTATTAATGCGGAGGTGGTTGACGGTGGTACCCAGCCTCTCCATATATATGCTGACCGGCAAGACGCAACGAGTAGCGCTTAGCTAGGTAATGTGGGAAGGGTGACCTTCCCACTGTTTTTAATTTGTAGGACCAGCATATTTTTTCCCGGCTGCTGTGGCATGTCTGAATGCCCGTCCCAAAAGGCAACATGATGATTGATACACCTCGTACGCAAATATTCCCGGTTCTCCCGCTTCGCGATATTGTCGTATTCCCGCATATGATTGTCCCGCTGTTCGTCGGACGTGATAAGTCTGTTCGGGCACTTGAAGATGTGATGAAGGATGACAAGCAGATCCTGCTGGTCGCGCAAAAAAATGCAAGTCAGGATGATCATGGCGAGGAAGATATCCACCGTGTTGGTACTATCGCGTCGGTATTGCAGCTTTTGAAGCTGCCCGATGGTACCGTGAAGGTGCTGGTTGAAGGCGGTGAGCGGGCACGAATTGACGAATTCGTTGGCAATCCCGATTTTTTCCAGGCTCATGCGGAAATTTTGGAAGATAAAGACGCGGAGACACCGGAGCTAGAGGCACTGGCACGTTCCGTTATTTCCCAGTTCGAACAGTATGTGAAGCTCAACCGTAAGATCCCGCCCGAAGTGCTTGTCTCTCTCAATCAAATCGATGAGCCGTCTAAGCTTGCTGATACAATGGCGTCGCATATGGCGCTCAAAATCTCCGAGAAGCAGGAACTGCTTGAAATCGAGAGTGCGAGCGAGCGGTTGGAGCGTGTCTATGCGCTGATGGAAGACGAAATCGGCGTCCTTCAGGTTGAGAAGAAAATCCGTAGCCGGGTCAAACGCCAGATGGAGAAGACCCAGCGCGAATATTATCTCAATGAACAGATGAAGGCGATCCAGAAGGAACTTGGCGAAGGCGAGGATGGTCGGGATGAACTGACCGAGCTTGAAGAGAAAATCGCCAAGACAAAGCTGACCAAGGAAGCGCTCGAAAAATGTAATCAGGAGATGAAAAAACTCCGGAACATGAGCCCCATGTCAGCCGAGGCGACGGTTGTTCGCAACTATCTCGACTGGATCACCAGCCTGCCGTGGAACAAGCGGACCCGTATCAAGAAGGATCTTGTCCGGGCCGAAAAAATTCTCAATGACGATCATTACGGCTTGGAGAAAGTTAAGGAACGTATCCTTGAATATCTCGCCGTGCAGCAGCGGATGAAGAAAATACGCGGCTCTATTCTCTGTCTTGTCGGCCCTCCGGGTGTTGGTAAAACTTCGCTTGGTAAGTCCGTTGCGAAGGCTACGGGGCGGAATTTCGTGCGCGTTGCCTTGGGCGGCGTGCGGGATGAAGCAGAAATTCGCGGTCATCGGCGGACCTATATCGGCTCCATGCCGGGCAAAGTTATTCAGTCGATGAAAAAGGCGAAATCAAGCAATCCGCTGTTTCTCTTCGATGAGATTGATAAACTTGGGAATGACTTCCGCGGTGATCCGTCATCCGCTCTTCTTGAAGTGCTCGATCCGGAGCAGAACGCGACTTTTGCCGATCATTATCTTGAGGTCGAGTTTGACCTTTCTGAAGTGATGTTCATTTGCACGGCGAACTCCCTTAACATGCCCGGTCCGCTCCGTGATCGTATGGAAATCATCCATCTTTCCGGTTACACGGAAGATGAAAAAGTTGAGATTGCCAAGCGTCATCTTGTGAAGAAACAGATGAAGGCCCATGGTCTGAAATCAGACGAATGGTCGATTACTGATGAGGCAATCCAAGATCTTATCCGTTATTACGCCCGCGAAGCCGGGGTTCGTAATCTAGAGCGGGAACTCGCCAAGCTATGCCGCAAATCGATTAAGGAAATCATTACTGATGGCGTAACGTCGGTTGCGATTACGTCGGATAACCTGAAAGATTATTCCGGTGTTCGCAAATATCGCTTTGGTGAGATCGAGGACACGGATCAGGTTGGTCTGACAACGGGTCTTGCCTGGACTGAAGTTGGCGGTGAGTTGCTGACCATCGAAGCGGTCAAGCTTTATGGCAAGGGCCGGATGCAAATCACCGGTAAACTTGGCGATGTTATGCAGGAATCTGTGCAGGCTGCGAAAAGTTTTGTGCAATCACGGTGCATGGAAATGGGCGTTAAGCCGACTGATTTTGACAAGCATGATATCCACGTCCATGTGCCCGAAGGTGCAACGCCGAAGGACGGGCCGTCTGCCGGTGTCGCCATGGTCACGTCGATTATTTCAGTGTTGACTGATATTCCGGTGAGCAAGGATGTTGCCATGACGGGCGAGGTTACCTTGCGTGGTCGGGTTCTGCCAATTGGTGGTTTGAAGGAAAAGCTTCTGGCGGCTCTTCGTGGCGGAATCAAGAAGGTGTTGATTCCAAAGGATAATGAAAAGGATCTTGCAGAAATTCCCGACAATGTGAAAGAGGGGCTTGAAATTATCCCTGTTTCAGAAGTCTCGGAAGTTCTGAAACATGCCTTGACGAAACCTCTCGTTCCACTGAATTGGACCGAGGAGGAGCTGGCGAAAGAACTAGCTGGTGCGGCCGCTCAGCGAAAAGTTGAGGATGGTGTAACAACCCACTGACATTAATCGAAAACCGGGTCAAAACCGCAGAAAAGTTGGGGATATCTTGATTTTTCCCTTTGACCCGGAGCGGTCGACAAACTAGTATTCGACCGTCTTAAACGAATTTCTTGATATGATATGTTCAAGTCTAAATTGAAGGGGGCTTATAGTGAATAAGAATGATCTCATTGCCGCAGTAGCTGATATTTCAGGTCTGGGGAAAGCAGAAGCAGGAAAAAGTGTTGATGCAGTTCTCGAAGCGGTTTCCGGCGCCTTAAGTGGCGGCGATGAAGTTCGCCTCGTCGGCTTTGGCACGTTCAGCGTTGCTGATCGCAAAGCCTCTGAAGGGCGTAACCCGCGCACTGGCGAAACGATCAAAATTCCGGCTTCCAAGCAGCCGAAATTCAAAGCTGGTAAAGCCTTGAAGGACTCGGTCAATAAGTAACACACGTGGTTACAGACCAAAACGAAGCCAGATTCAATTTTTGAATCTGGCTTCGTTTTTTTACTTCCAATTGCCGGTGTAGGTTGATATACACGGGCTCGCTTGGAATTAGGGTGATTAGCTCAGCTGGTTAGAGCATCTCGTTTACACCGAGAGGGTCGGGAGTTCGAATCTCTCATCACCCACCATTTCTCATTAAACGCATCATTTGTTGCAGCAGGCCCGACACCCGGGCCAGTGTGCAATTCTTTAGCTAATCCGGTGGGATTGTAGCTTTGGCTCATGCGCGCCATGAAGACTACTTTTTTATATTGAAGCAACAAAGCTTGCTCTTAGATTAGATAGGTGCTGAGAGAAAACGGTCATAGCGCTGCGTTTATTTTGCCTTCCTAGAACTGATGTCGAATCAAACCGGGGTGCCCGCCATCAGGATTTTGGGGAACATCGAACTGGTTGCAAGAAAGTTCATATAACGTCAAAGACGCTGAAAATTGCGATGCCGTTGCGGGGGGCAAAATTTTCTTTTCAAAAACTGCTTATCCGGCTTGACATGGCGGGTGAGGTCCAATAGAAAACAGCGTCCCTGCGGGGGTGTAGCTCAGTTGGTTAGAGCGCCGGCCTGTCACGCCGGAGGTCGCGGGTTCGAGCCCCGTCACTCCCGCCACTTTTTCCCAAAATTGCGAACGATTCTCAGCTATCCCGTCATTCAACCGGGGCGGCACACATTTGGGTTCCTGCATTGTAAAATATGGCCGAATTTTGTTGCTAATTCGGTTTTCTTCCTTATAACCCGACACTATAATACCGAACGTAATTGGTAAGAGGGGTTGCCGCCAAACGGGTTGATCTTTACCCGTTTATCGTGGCAGTTTTGATAGTATGGAAGCCTTGCTTGTAGAATATTTGCCCATTCTGATCTTTCTGGGATTGGCGGTCGGGTTGTCCGCAGTCATTGTGATTGCGTCCATGGTTGTCGCAGCGCAGCATCCGGACTCTGAAAAGCTCTCGCCATATGAATGTGGTTTTGAACCTTTCGATGACGCCCGCAATCAGTTTGACGTCCGGTTCTATCTGGTCGCTATCTTGTTCATCATTTTCGATCTTGAGGTCGCCTTTCTCTTCCCTTGGTCCATTTCTCTAGGTGGGGTCGGGCTGTTTGGGTTCTGGTCGATGATGGTGTTTCTCGGGATCCTCACGATCGGGTTTATTTATGAATGGAAAAAGGGAGCTCTGGAATGGGAGTAGGTTCTGAACTGGTCGGTGCAGACACCCAACCCGGCGCACAAGATCAGGACGCGTTTTTCCGTCAGGTTGGTCAGGAGCTGGATGACAAGGGTTTTGTCGTCACTCAGGTAGACAAACTCGTCAATTGGGCCCGTACGGGCTCCCTTTGGCCAATGACCTTCGGTTTAGCCTGTTGCGCTGTTGAAATGATGCATGCCTGGCAGCCTCGATACGATATGGAGCGGCTCGGTGTTGTTCCTCGTGGTTCGCCTCGTCAGTCTGATGTCATGATTGTGGCGGGGACGCTTACTAACAAGATGGCACCAGCACTTCGCAAGGTTTATGACCAGATGGCGGAGCCGCGGTATGTCATTTCGATGGGCTCCTGCGCTAATGGCGGCGGATATTATCATTATTCTTATTCTGTAGTGCGCGGCTGCGACCGGATTGTCCCGGTTGACATCTATGTTCCCGGTTGTCCACCAACGGCAGAAGCGCTGATTTACGGTGTCTTTCAGCTGCAGAAGAAAATTCATCGCACCGGAACATTTTTGCGCTAACGGAAAGGGTCGTCAGTTACATGAATGAAGCGCTTGTAGAGCTGGGCGAGTTAATCGCGGCCGAACGTTCCGACGAAGTGGTGTCAACTAACGTCGCCTTCGGTGAGCTGACTGTTATTGTGCGCGCAGAATCGCTGGATAAGTTTCTCGAATTCCTGCGCAATGATCCGAATTGCAAATTCGAGATTCTCTGCGATGTCTGCGGGGTGGATTATCCGACGCGCGCGAAGCGGTTCGATGTCGTCTATAATCTTCTCAGCCTCCGTCATAATCAGCGGATTATTGTCAAAGCGGAAACTGACGCGAGGACGCCGGTCCCTTCTGTTGTCGGATTGTTCCCGACAGCGAACTGGTTTGAGCGCGAGGCCTGGGATATGTATGGCATTATGTTCTCCGGCCATCCGGACTTGCGCAGGATGCTGACTGATTATGGCTTCGAGGGGCACCCTTTACGCAAGGATTTCCCGCTTACGGGCTATGTGGAGCTGCGCTATAGCGAAGATGAAAAACGGGTTGTCTATGAACCGGTCAATCTGACGCAGGAATTTCGCAAGTTTGATTTTGAAAGCCCCTGGGAGGGAACTGAGTATGTTCTGCCCGGCGACGAAAAAGCAGAAGGACAGGGCTGATGGCGGAAGTCCAGATCAAGAATTATACGCTTAACTTCGGTCCTCAGCATCCTGCGGCCCATGGTGTGCTGCGCATGGTGATGGAACTTGACGGTGAAGTCGTTGAGCGGATCGATCCGCATATCGGTCTGCTTCATCGTGGCACTGAAAAGCTGATCGAGCATAAAACCTATATGCAGGCGATGCCGTATTTCGACCGTCTCGATTATGTGGCGGCGATGAGCCAAGAGCATGCCTTTGTGCTGGCGGCAGAAAAACTGCTGGGCTGTGAAGTGCCGGAACGCGGGCAGTATATCCGTGTCCTGTTTTCTGAAATTTCCCGTATTCTCAATCATATCATGAATGTCTGCGCGCAGGCCATGGATGTTGGCGCGACAACGCCGATGCTCTGGGCCTTTGTTGAGCGCGAAACATTGATGGAGTTTTATGAGCGGGCAAGTGGCGCGCGGATGCATGCCGCATATTTCCGTGTTGGCGGCGTTCATCAGGATATTTCTGAAAAGCTCGAGGATGATATTCGCACTTTTATCGAGCATTTCCCGGCTGTTCTTGACGATGTCGAGGCGCTGCTCACTGAAAACCGTATTTTCAAGCAGCGGAATGTCGATATCGGTATTGTCTCGGAAGAAGAGGCAATGGGCTGGGGGTTCTCTGGTGTAATGCTTCGGTCTACCGGGCTTGCCTGGGACCTCAGAAAAGCGCAGCCATATGATGTGTATGCAAAGATGGATTTTGATATTCCCGTTGGCCTTAATGGGGATTGTTTCGATCGCTATCTGATGCGGATGGAAGAAATGCGCCAATCCATGCGGATTATGACGCAGTGCCTTGATCAGATGAAGCCGGGACCGGTTCTTTCAACTGATCCTAAGGTTGCACCGCCACGTCGGAGCGAAATGAAAACCTCTATGGAAGCCTTGATCAATCATTTCAAGCATTACACTGAGGGTGTTAAAGTTCCTGCTGGAGAGACTTATACAGCGGTAGAGGCGCCAAAGGGCGAGTTTGGCGTATATCTGGTCTCCGATGGGTCAAATAAACCCTATCGTTGCAAGATCAGGGCGCCGGGTTTTGCGCATTTGCAAGGCATGGACTTTTTAACCAAGGGGCACATGTTGGCCGATGCGTCGGCAATTCTCGGCAGTTTGGATATCGTTTTTGGTGAGGTGGACCGGTGAGTCAGGTTATCGAAACAGGAAAAGCCTTTGAATTTACGGCTGAAAATGTCGAAAAGGCCCAGAAATTCATCGCGAGATACCCTGAAGGCCGTCAGCAAAGCGCGGTGATGCCGCTTCTTGATCTTGCGCAGCGCCAGAATGAGAACTGGCTCTCCAAGGAAGTGCTTGAGTATGTCGGGAACTACTTGAATGTCCCATATATGCGCGTGCTGGAGGTGGCAACCTTCTACACCATGTATAACCTCAAGCCTGTCGGAAAATATTTCCTGCAGCTTTGCCGGACGACGCCCTGCTGGCTGCGTGGAAGCGACGATCTGGAAGCGGTCTGCAAGAACAAGCTGGGGATCACCAATGGCGAGACCACAGAGGATGGGATGTTCAGCCTTCTCGAAGTGGAATGCCTTGGTGCCTGTGTGAATGCACCGGTCGTGCAAATCAATGATGATTTCTATGAAGATCTGAACGCTGAAAACTTCGAGGTCGTTCTGGATAAGCTAGCCAAAGGTGAGGTTCCGCCCAAGGGTCCACAGATTGATCGGACCAATTCGGCACCGGAAGGTGGCCCGACGACATTGCTTGAAAAGACGGAGGGCGCGTAATGCTGAAAGATCAGGATCGGATTTTCACAAATCTGTACGGCATTCACGACTGGAAGCTTGCGGGCGCTAAAAGCCGCGGTATCTGGGATAATACCAAGACACTCATTGAGATGGGGCAGGATGGTATTATCGATGCGATGAAGGAAAGCGGCCTTCGCGGTCGCGGCGGTGCGGGCTTTCCGACGGGTTTGAAATGGTCTTTTATGCCCAAGGAATCCGATGGCCGTCCAGGCTATCTTGTGGTCAATGCCGACGAATCAGAGCCGGGTACTTGTAAAGACCGGGAAATCATGCGCTTCGATCCGCACCGTCTGCTGGAAGGCTGTCTCGTCGCCGGTTTCGCCATGCGTGCCGTTGCGGCCTATATCTATATTCGCGGGGAGTTTGTACAGGAGGCGATCAATCTGGAGATTGCCATCCAGGAAGCCTATGACGATGGGCTGATCGGTAAGAACGCCTCTGGTTCCGGCTATGATTTCGATATTTATCTGCATCGCGGCGCCGGCGCTTACATTTGCGGCGAGGAAACGGCTCTGATCGAGAGCCTTGAAGGCAACAAGGGTCAACCACGACTGAAACCGCCATTTCCTGCCAATGTCGGTGTCTGGGGCTGTCCGTCGACCGTAAACAATGTTGAGAGTATCGCCGTTGCGCCTGAAATTCTTCGGCGCGGGGAAGGATGGTTCTCCGGTCTTGGCCGCCCAAACAATACCGGCACCAAACTCTTCTGTATTTCTGGCCATGTGAACAAGCCCTGCAATGTCGAAGAGGAAATGGGCATTCCGCTCAAAGAGCTGATCGAAAAGCATGCGGGCGGTGTTCGGGGTGGTTGGGATAACTTGCTGGCCATTATTCCCGGTGGGTCTTCCGTTCCTATGTTGCCGAAAGATATCTGCGATACGATGCTGATGGATTTCGATAGTTTGCGCGATGCCCAGAGCGGGCTCGGTACGGCTGCCGTCATTGTCATGGATAAATCGACAGATGTGATCCGGGCGATTGAGAGGCTCTCCCATTTCTATAAGCATGAAAGCTGTGGCCAATGCACGCCGTGTCGTGAAGGCACTGGCTGGATGTGGCGGGTGATGCAGCGCCTTGTCTCCGGCGATGCGGAGGTTGAGGAAATTGACATGCTGATCAATGTATCAAAACGGATTGAAGGTCATACCATTTGCGCCCTTGGTGACGCGGCGGCCTGGCCAATTCAGGGACTGGTGCGGCACTTCCGCCCGGTTATTGAGGAACGTATTAAATCACGGAAGGCTGCACGGGCGGCCTGAGGGCTGGACCGCGTGGGGAGTGAAGAATGCCGACACTTACAGTAGATGGTGTAGAAGTTACAGTCGATCCGGGAACCACGGTCCTTCAGGCCTGTGAGGAAGCGGGCGCGGAAATCCCGCGCTTTTGCTATCATGAGCGGTTGTCGATCGCCGGTAATTGCCGCATGTGCCTGGTGGAGATGGAAAAGGCTCCGAAGCTGATCGCCTCCTGCGCAATGCCCGCTGGCGATGGTATGGTCATTCACACCAATACCCAAAAGGTGAAAGAAGGCCGTGAGGGGGCCATGGAATTCCTGCTGATCAATCATCCGCTTGATTGCCCGATTTGCGATCAGGGCGGTGAGTGTGATTTGCAGGATCAATCGATGGCGTATGGCTCCGGCAACAGCCGCTATCATGAAATGAAGCGCGCCGTTACAGAAAAGAATATGGGGCCACTCATCAAGACGACGATGACTCGCTGTATTCACTGTACACGTTGCGTGCGATTCGCGACGGAGGTTGCGGGAGTTGAGGAACTTGGCGCTATTAACCGTGGTGAAAATATGGAGATCGCGACCTATCTTGAGCAAGCGCTCGATAGCGAACTCTCCGGTAATATCATTGACTTATGCCCGGTTGGGGCGCTGACATCGAAGCCCTATGCATTTACGGCACGCCCGTGGGAGCTTTCCAAAACCGAGAGTATCGACGTGCTCGACGCCGTCGGGGCGAATATCCGGGTTGATAGCCGCGGCAAGGAAGTCATGCGCTTTTTACCGCGCCTCAATGAGGACGTGAACGAAGAGTGGCTGTCGGATCGATCCCGCTTTTCTTACGATGGCCTGAAAGCTCAGCGACTGGATACCCCCTACGTTCGCAAAGACGGAACACTTCAGCCCGCAAGCTGGGGCGAGGCGTTCGATGCTATCGCCGCCAAGCTGGAGGGAGTCGAAGGGGCGAAGATTGGAGCGATTGCCGGGGATCTGGCCTGCGCCGAGAGCATGATCGCGCTGAAAGACCTGATGAATCTACTGGAATCGCCGAATATCGATTGCCGACAGGATGGCGCTGCGCTGTCGACGGAAAGCCGGAGCGGGTATCTCTTTAACACGACCATCGCCGGGATTGATGAGGCGGATGCGCTTCTGATCGTGGGTAGTAATCCACGTCATGAGGCGGCCTTGATCAATGCCCGCATTCGTAAGCGTTGGAAAGCGGGTAACTTCCCGGTTGCGCTGATCGGTGAGCAAGTCGATTTGACCTACAGCTATGATTATCTCGGTGCCGGCCCTGCGACCTTGAAGGAAGTGGCAGAAGGTAAGCATTCTTTCGCCGAAACCCTTAAAAAGGCCGAGCGTCCGATGATTATTGTCGGGCAGGGCGCGCTTAGCCGGAATGATGGCGCGGCGGTTCTGGCGTTGGCGAAGAAAATTGCCGATGATTACGGTTTTGCCTCTGATGATTGGAACGGCTTTAACGTTCTTCATACGGCGGCCGCACGGGTTGCTGGTCTTGATCTCGGCTTCGTGCCGGGTGAAGGCGGCAAGAGTGCGAAGGAAATGCTGGATGGGTCGCTTGATGTGCTGTTCCTGCTGGGGGCCGATGAAATCAATACATCAAAGCTTACAAATAGCTTCGTAATCTATCAGGGCAGCCACGGGGATGCCGGGGCAAGCGCCGCCGATGTCATCCTGCCGGGTGCGGCCTACACGGAAAAAGATGCCACTTGGGTCAATACGGAAGGCCGGGTTCAGCTAGGTCGGCGAGCCATCTTCCCGCCGGGTGACGCAAGGGAGGATTGGACGATCCTCCGGGCGCTTTCTGAAAAACTCGGGAAAACGCTTCCTTACAACACGATACGGGAACTTCGAGAGAAGATGATTGAGGTGACGCCTCACTTTGCCGATATAGATCAAGTGACTTCCGCTGACTGGGGGGCATTCGGCACGGACGGGGCAATAGACGATGCGCCTTTCGTCAACCCGATCACGGATTACTATCTGACGAACCCGATTTCCCGTTCGAGCCGGATTATGGCGGAATGCAGTGCGACTTTCTCTAAGGTAAAGGGTGAGGGGACCGGTACAAATGGCTGAGTTTTGGGATATTTATCTTCTCCCGGCCCTGATTATTGTCGGCCAGATCCTGCTGATTGTTGTGCCGCTCTTGGTTGCGGTGGCTTATCTGACGCTGTATGAGCGTAAAGTCATGGCGGTGATGCAGCTCCGTAAGGGGCCGAATGTGGTGGGTCCGTTTGGATTGCTGCAACCACTCGCGGATGGTGCGAAGCTTTTCTTCAAGGAAACAGTCGTTCCGACAGGCGCGAACAAAGTACTGTTCCTGCTTGCTCCTATGGTGACCTTTATTCTTAGTTTGATTGCATGGGCGGTCATTCCCTTTGACGAAGGATGGGTGCTTGCGGACATCAATGTGGGCGGACTTTACCTGTTTGCGATCTCCTCTCTCGGTGTTTACGGCATTATTGTTGCGGGCTGGGCGTCTAACTCCCGATATCCTTTCCTTGGTGCCCTCCGCTCCGCAGCGCAGATGGTGTCATATGAAGTGTCCATCGGGTTTGTGATTGTGACGGTGCTGCTCTGTGCGGGAACCCTTAACCTTTCAGGTATTGTAGAATCGCAAAAAGGCGACCTCGGCCTTTTGAACTGGTGGTTTATACCGCTTTTCCCGATGTTCATTATTTTCTTCATCTCGATCCTGGCGGAAACGAACCGGCATCCATTTGACCTTCCCGAAGCAGAGGCGGAGCTGGTTGCGGGGTATCAGACAGAATATTCGTCGATGGCGTTTGCGCTCTTCTTCCTTGGTGAATACGCCAACATGATCCTGATGAGCGGGATTTGTACGGTGCTGTTTCTGGGTGGCTGGTTGCCGCCGGCGGATTGGGCGATCTTCACCTGGATCCCGGGGATCATTTGGTTTGGCATCAAAATTGCGATTTTGCTGTTCGTCTTTATCTGGGTTCGGGCGACGCTACCTCGGTATCGTTATGATCAATTGATGCGACTTGGCTGGAAGGTGTTTTTGCCCTTCTCCTTGTTATGGGTAGTTTTGACGGCTGGTTTCCTTGTCTATTTCGACATGGTTCCGGCATAAGGCAAGTTTTAGTAACCGTCGGCGCCGGAATTCGGGCGACGGCAAGAAATGAGATAGTGAAAAGGCTGTTTTAAAATGAGCTTTATCGACAAACAGGCGCGTAGTCTGCTTCTGGCGGAGATTGTCACCGGTCTGGCGACAACGTTCCGCTATATGTTCAAGACGAAGGCGACCATCAACTATCCATATGAAAAAGGACCCTTGAGCCCGCGGTTTCGAGGTGAGCACGTCTTGCGGCGTTATCCCAACGGGGAAGAGCGGTGCATTGCGTGTAAATTGTGTGAGGCGGCATGTCCCGCACTTGCTATCACAATCGAGGCAGAGCCGCGTGACGATGGTAGCCGACGCACTACTCGCTACGATATTGACATGACGAAATGCATCTATTGCGGTTTCTGTCAGGAAGCCTGCCCGGTTGATGCCATTGTAGAAGGGCCGAATTTCGAATTTGCGACGGAAACCCGCGAAGAGCTTTTCTATGATAAGGAGAAGCTGCTTGCGAACGGCGACCGCTGGGAGCAGGAAATTGCCCAAAACCTTGTTGCGGAAGCGCCTTATAGATAATCGAAAGTAAGATTGTGACAGCCATGCGAAAGACGGATCTAAATATCACGGGAAGAGGGGCGCGATGATTATCTCGACAATTGCCTTCTATCTTTTTGCGGCGATGACTATTGCCTCGGCATTTATGGTGATCTCGGCGAAGAACCCGGTTCATTCCGTGCTTTATCTTATCCTCGCCTTCTTCAATTCGGCGGCTCTGTTCGTGCTTCTAGGAGCTGAATTTATCGCGATGATCCTTGTCGTGGTGTATGTGGGCGCTGTGGCGGTCCTTTTCCTATTCGTTGTCATGATGCTCGATATCAATTTCGCTGAATTGCGTCAGGGCTTTTTGCAGTATCTGCCAATCGGAGGCCTGATCGGCGTGATCCTGTTGATTGAATTGATACTGGTGGTTAGTGGCTGGGCGCTCTCACCGGAGGCAATACAGGTTGGATCGCAGGTGGCACCTGTTGTGTCGGACCTTACCAATACGGAGCAGCTGGGGCACGTTATTTACACGGACTATGCCTATTTGTTCCAGATTGCGGGCATGATCCTGCTGGTGGCGATGATCGGGGCGATCGTGTTGACCAACCGGTCCCGGCCGGGCGTTCGCAAACAAAATATTGCCCGGCAGGTATATCGCCGTCCTGAAGAGTCGATGGCGGTTCGTAAAGTCGAGCCTGGACAAGGCGTGTAGGGGGAAACATGGAAATCGGTCTTGCTCATTACCTGACGGTGTCCGCGATTTTGCTGACCCTGGGTATTTTCGGCATCTTCCTGAACCGGAAGAATGTCATCGTGATCCTGATGTCGATCGAGTTGATGTTGCTTGCTGTTAATATCAACCTTGTTGCTTTCTCTGCTTATCTGGGCAATCTGGTTGGGCAGGTGTTCGCGCTGTTTATTCTGACCGTTGCGGCCGGTGAAGCAGCGATCGGGCTTGCTATTCTCGTCGTTTACTTCCGAAATCGCGGCACTATCGCGGTTGAGGACATCCATCACATGAAGGGTTAAGACAAAATCATGATGTACGTCCTCATCGTTTTCCTGCCGTTGCTTGCGGCGCTGATTGCCGGGCTGTTCGGCCGCGCTATCGGGGATCGCGGTAGCCAGTTGATCACATCCACTGCCGTTATTATCAGCGCCATCCTGTCATGGGTTGCGCTTTACCAGATCGCGTTTCAGCAGACGACAGAAGTGATCGAGTTGATGACCTGGATCGATTCAGGTGATTTCGATGTCGACTGGATGCTCCGGATTGACAGTCTGACTGCCGTTATGTTGGTAGTGGTGAACACGGTTTCTGCTGTCGTGCATGTTTATTCCATCGGCTATATGTCGCATGATCCGCATAAGCCGCGTTTTATGGCCTATTTGTCGCTCTTTACCTTTGCGATGCTGATGCTGGTCACCTCCGATAACTTCGTACAGCTTTATTTCGGCTGGGAAGGGGTTGGCCTCGCAAGTTATCTGCTGATTGGCTTCTGGTACAAGAAACCTTCTGCTAATGCCGCTGCGATCAAGGCGTTTGTTGTCAACCGTGTTGGTGATTTCGGCTTTGCTCTTGGTATCATGGGCATTTATCTAGTCTTTGATTCCGTCAGCTTCGATGATGTCTTCTCCGCCGCACCGAGCCAGGTCGGACAGCATTTCGAGTTCCTTGGCTATCAGGTTGATATCCTGACAACGCTCTGCCTGCTGCTCTTCGTTGGCGCGATGGGTAAATCGGCCCAGCTCGGCCTGCATACCTGGCTGCCGGACGCCATGGAAGGCCCGACACCAGTATCTGCCCTTATCCATGCGGCGACGATGGTGACGGCCGGTGTCTTTATGGTGGCACGCTGCTCGCCACTATTCGAATATTCGCCTGACGCCTTGATGGTGGTGACAATCGTCGGCGCTTCGACCTGTTTCTTCGCGGCGACCATCGGATTGGTACAAAATGATATCAAGCGCGTGATCGCCTATTCAACCTGTTCTCAGCTCGGCTATATGTTCTTCGCGCTCGGGATTGGCGCCTATCCGGCGGCGATTTTCCATCTCTTCACACATGCCTTCTTCAAGGCGCTATTGTTCTTAAGCGCAGGCTCCGTTATTCATGCGGTTTCTGATGAGCAGGACATGCGCAATATGGGCGGCCTGTGGAAGCATATTAAAGTCACCTATGCAATGATGTGGATCGGGTCTCTTGCGCTTGCCGGTATTCCGCCTCTTGCGGGTTACTACTCAAAGGACCTGATTATCGAAAGCGCCTTTGCGGCCCATACCGGGGTTGGTGAGTATGCCTTCTGGGCTGGTGTTGCCGCCGCTCTCTTGACGGCCTTCTATTCAGGTCGCCTCATCTTCATGACGTTCCATGGCAAGCCGCGCGCCAGCAAGGAAGTGATGGCCCATGTTCATGAAAGCCCCAAGGTGATGCTTATTCCGCTGGGTGTCCTGGCGCTCGGCGCGATTTTCGCTGGCATGCTATTCGCCCCCTACATGACCGGGGAAGAACATTACAAGGAATTCTGGGGAGCCTCCATCCTGATGCTGGAGAACAGCACGGCAATGATTGATGCGCATCATGTGCCGCTCTGGGTCAAGTTGCTGCCGCTGGTTCTGGGTGTCTTCGGGATTGCCCTGACGTACCAGATGTATATACGCCGGACGGATATTCCTGTGCAGCTCGCCAAGACCCATTCAGCGCTTTATCAGTTCCTGCTCAACAAATGGTATTTTGATGAGCTTTACGATTTCGTCTTCGTCCGGCCTTCGAAAGCTATCGGCCGGTTCCTCTGGACCTTTGGCGATGGCAAGGTGATTGATGGGCTGGGTCCGAACGGAGTTGCCGGTCGGGTACTGGTGTTGGCGCGGCGCGCCTCCCAACTCCAGAGCGGCTATGTGTATCATTATGCATTTGCCATGCTTCTCGGCGTCGTTGCTTTTGTTTCTTACTTTTTCTTTGCGGGTGGACATTAAGTCATGCTTGATTGGCCAATCTTATCAACGGTGACATTTCTGCCCCTGATCGGGGTAGTGCTTATCCTGCTGACCAGCGGCAAGGAAGAGTCGGCGGCGCGTAATGCCCGTTGGGTTGCGCTTTGGACAACCCTGTTCACCTTCGTCATTTCGCTCTTTATCTGGATTAATTTCGATAATAATACTGCGGCGTTCCAGTTCGTGGAAAAGAGCAGCTGGCTGGGTAATAACATAAACTATCATATGGGTGTGGACGGTATTTCGATGCTGTTCATTATCCTGACAACCTTCCTGATGCCGCTTTGTATTTTGGCGAGTTGGGAGGCGATTACCGTTCGCGTGCGGGAATATATGATCGCGTTCCTGGTGATGGAATGCCTGATGATCGGTGTTTTCTGCGCACTTGATATGGTTCTGTTCTACCTCTTTTTTGAGGCCGGATTGATCCCGATGTTCCTGATTATCGGAATATGGGGCGGTGGACAGCGCGTTTATGCCAGCTTCAAGTTCTTCCTCTATACCCTGATCGGCTCTGTGTTGATGCTGGTGGCGATGATTACAATGTATTTCATTGCCGGCACGACGGATATCCCGACCTTGATCAACTTCAGTTTTGATCCGCATTTGCAGCTATGGCTGTGGCTCGCGTTCTTTGCCTCTTTCGCGGTGAAGGTGCCAATGTGGCCGGTGCATACTTGGTTGCCTGATGCTCATGTGCAGGCACCGACGGCGGGCTCGGTCATTCTGGCGGGCGTGCTTCTGAAGATGGGGGGGTATGGTTTCCTGCGGTTCTCCATCCCGATGTTCCCGGAAGGGTCGGAATATTTTGCGCCGCTTGTCTTCGCGCTCAGCGTTATCGCGATTATCTACACATCGCTTGTGGCTCTCGTGCAGAAGGATATGAAGAAGCTGATCGCTTATTCCTCCGTTGCACATATGGGCTTCATCACCATCGGTGTCTTCACCTTCACTCAGCAGGGGCTGGAGGGCGGCATTCTGCAGATGATCAGCCATGGTATCGTCTCTGGCGCGCTGTTCCTCTGTGTGGGCGTGGTATATGATCGGCTGCATACGCGTGAGATTTCTCGCTATGGCGGCCTTGTTAATCGGATGCCGCGCTATGCGTTGATTTTCCTGATCTTTACAATGGCGACAATCGGTCTGCCCGGTACCAGCGGGTTTGTGGGTGAATTCTTGATCCTGGTTGGTGCCTATCAGGTCAGCACAACGGTGGCCTTCTTTGCGACTATCGGCGTTATTCTTGGCGCGGCCTATAGCCTCTGGCTCTATCGCAGGGTGGTCTTCGGTGAATTGGTGAAGGATGACCTTAAAAATATTATGGATGTTGGTCGGCGGGAGATCCTGATTTTCGCCCCGCTTATTCTGGTGGCTTTCTGGATTGGTATTTATCCAGAGCCATTCTTGGACGTTATGCATGCTTCTGTCATCAATCTGATGGATCAGCATGAGACGGCCATGCAGGCCAGCAAAACAATACTCAACGCGGCTAAGTAGGTAGGTTTAAAGAAATGGTTTTGCCTGATTTTTCAATCGCACTTCCGGAAATATTCCTCGCCTGTGCCGCCATGGCGCTCTTGATGATCGGCGCGTTTCGGGGAAACAAGTCGACAAGCCTGATTTCTTGGCTGTCGGTACTGTCTTTCATTGTGGCCGGGCTGTTAGTCCAGTTTGACGGATACAGCACCATTACCACATTCGGCGGACTTTATCGCGATGATGCCTATGGGGTCTTTATGAAGACGCTGTGCCTTGGCGCCTCTGCCTTGGCCATCATCATGTCGATTGATTTTAATAAACGGGAGAAGCTGGTTCGCTTTGAGTTCCCGATTCTGATCGTGATTGCCACGCTTGGTATGATGGTCATGGTTTCGGCAAATGACCTGATGACCATGTATATGGGTATCGAATTGATGAGCCTGTCACTCTATGTGACCGCGGCCTTCAAGCGCGACAGCGTCCGCTCGACCGAGGCGGGCCTTAAGTATTTCGTTCTTGGTGCCCTTTCCTCGGGCATGCTGCTCTATGGTGTTTCCCTGATCTACGGCTTTACGGGCACGACAAACTTCGATGTTCTCGCCAACCTCTTCACCAGCGGAGAAGAAGAGGCGGGCATCGGCCTTCTGATTGGTATGGTCTTCATGATTGCGGGCCTTGCCTTTAAGGTGTCCGCTGTGCCGTTCCATATGTGGGCGCCTGATGTTTATGAAGGGGTGCCGACGCCGGTGACGGCCTTTTTCGCGGCCGCGCCGAAAGTGGCGGCAATCGCCCTGTTCCTGCGCGTATTCGTTACTCCCTTTGGCGAACTGGTCGAACAATGGCAACAGATTATTGTATTCGTTTCCATCGCATCGATGATTCTGGGAGCCTTTGCTGCGATCAACCAGAAGAATATCAAACGGCTGATGGCCTATTCCTCCATCGGGCACATTGGCTATGCACTTGTTGGCCTTGCCGCAGGAACTGAAGAAGGGGTGCGGGGCGTCCTGATCTATATGTCGATCTATGTGGTGATGAATATCGGGACTTTTGCCTGTATCCTTTCAATGCGTCATCGAGATGGTATGGTTGAGGATATCTCGGAGCTTGCTGGCCTCAGCAAGACGCAGCCCTGGATGGCGTTCTTCTTCCTCATTTTTATGTTCAGCTTGGCAGGAATTCCGCCGCTTGCAGGTTTCTTCGGGAAATTCTACATTTTCATCGCGGCGGTCAATGCCGGGCTTATTCCGCTTGCCGTGATCGGCTTGGTTACCTCTGTTGTCGGTGCTTATTATTATCTTCGGATTGTGAAGATCATGTACTTCGACGATCCGACGGAAGGATTTGAGCCGGCTAGCCGTACACAGTCGATCATCATGGCGGCGTCGGGGCTGTTTATTGCCTTCTTCGTCATCTTTCCGGGACCGCTGCTTGATGGCGCCCAGGCTGCGGCGGCTGTGCTATTCCCGTGACCCAGACTTCCGATGGCAGGATTGATCTCCCGCCGTTTTATACGCTTACGGTCCTTGAAACGACGGGTAGCACGAATATCGAGGCTCTCAAGCTTGCAGATGCTGGAGATGCCGAAGGAGCTATCGTCTGGGCGAAAAGGCAGGAGCGGGGCGTTGGTCGACGTGGTCGGCAATGGTCAAGCCCCGAAGGCAATCTGTATTGTTCGTTGGTAATACGCCCTGAATGTGATCCGTCTTCTGCCGCGCGCCTTTCCTTTTTGACGGCACTTGCCATCCGCCGGGCCGTCTCTGAATTTGTGAATCCCGATGTTGATGTCCGGCTTAAATGGCCAAACGATGTCCTTATTAACGGGCATAAGTCGGCGGGCATTCTTCTTGAGAGTAAAACGAAACCCGATGGGCAGATGAGCTATGTCATTGTCGGGACGGGGGTTAATATCGCAACCTATCCGGAACATACGGATGGGCTACCTGCGATCTCCCTTAAAAAGGTTGGGGCGGATGTGTCTGTTCCTGAGGTCCTATCGGCATATGCGAAGGCCTTCTACGATCTTTATATGATCTGGAAACGCGAAGGATTTGCTCCAATCCGGAAGGAATGGCTGGCTAATGCAACAGGGCTCGGTGGCCGAATAACTGTAAAACTTTCCAAGGAGACGCTGGAAGGTGTGTTCACGGATTTGGATGAAAACGGCGCGCTGATCCTTTCGATGGATAATGGTGAAAGAAAACTGATCACAGCGGGAGAAGTGTTTATAGTTCCCTCAGCCCGTACTTAATAGGAGGCCTTGATGTTACTGGCGATTGATGTCGGAAATACGAACATAACCTGCGCGGCCTATAAAGAGCGGGAATTGGTCAATGAATGGCGGATATCAACATCTGCCTCTCGCACTGCCGAGGAATATGGCGTCTGGCTCAGTCAGGCAATGGCCATTGACGGACTACATCTGAAAGATGTGAAACATGCAATCGTTGCGACGGTTGTCCCGGAAACATTATTCAATATCAAGGGCTTTTGCAGGCGCTATTTTGGGGTGACCCCGCTCGTAATTGGGGAGCCGAATGTCGATCTTGGCATGACGCCGTTGATCGATCGTCCGTCGGAGGCCGGGGCGGATCGTCTCGTCAATGCTGTGGGTGCCCACTCCCTCTATGGCGGCCCGCTTGTTGTGATCGACTTTGGCACAGCAACAAACTTCGATGTTGTCGATGAGACAGGAAATTATATCGGCGGTGTTATTGCGCCCGGTGTTAATCTCAGCCTTGATGCGCTTTACCGGGCGGCAGCTAAACTCCCCCGTATCGCTGTGGAAGCGCCTGGTCGCGTGATTGGCAAGAATACGATTGAATGTATGCAGGCAGGCATTTACTGCGGATATATCGCGATGGTGGAGGGGCTCGTCAGCCGTATCCGCGCAGAATATGGTTCGGACATGAAAACGGTGGCAACCGGTGGTCTCGCGCCGCTCTTCTCGAAGGGTACGGATAAGATTGAGATCGTTAATGGCGATCTCACGCTTGCCGGATTGGTTGAAATTTTTTATCGAAATAGCTGAAAGTCTTTATGACCAAACTTGATACGACGCTTAAGGAAGGCCTTTATTTTCTCCCGCTCGGCGGTAGCGGAGAGATCGGCATGAACCTCAATCTTTATTGCTGTAACGGTAAATGGTTGATGATTGATTGCGGGATTTCCTTCGCCGATGATCGCGCGCCGGGCGTTGATGTCATTGTGCCCGATCCAGGCTGGATCGCAGATCGCCGTGATGATCTTTTGGCGATTATTGTCACCCATGCGCATGAGGACCATGTCGGCGCCGTTGCACGTCTCTGGCCGCAGTTTCGCTGCCCTGTGTATACCAGCCCCTTTACGGCCGAGATACTTGCACTCAAACTAGCGGAGGAGGGACTCGGGGACGAGGTGGAAGTGAATGTAATTGCGCCGGGCAGTTCCATGGCCATTGGCGACTATCATATCGATTTTGTCGACCTGACCCATTCTATCCCGGAGATGCAGGCCCTGATGATTACGACGCCCTATGGCCGGGTGTTGCATAGTGGCGACTGGAAACTCGATCCCGATCCCGTCGTTGGCCCCGCGAGTAATCTTGCCAAGATGCAGAAAGTCTCCGAAGCGGGCGTCCTCGCCATGATTTGTGATTCCACAAATGTTTTTAAAGAAGGCGTCTCCGGCTCCGAACTTGCAGTTCAGGAAAGTCTTGACGCGCTGCTGCGAGATATTCCAACGGGCCGCATTGCCGTCACAACCTTTGCCTCCAATATCGCCCGCCTCAAGACCATCGCTTATGTAGCGGAGCGTCACGACCGACATGTCGTCCTTGTTGGCAGATCATTACACCGTATGACGGGGGCCGCCAAAAAGGCGGGTTACCTTAACGACTTGCCGCCGTTTCTTGATGAGAAAAATGCAGGACATATTCCGCGCGATAAAATCCTGCTGCTCTGTACGGGAAGTCAGGGGGAGCCCCGCGGTGCCATGGCCCGCATTGCACGTGGGGAGCATGCCCATATCGAACTTTCCGAAGGTGATACTGTCATTTTTTCCTCTAAGGTTATACCGGGAAATGAAAAATCGCTTTACGGACTACATAACCAATTAACGGAATCCGGTGTTAATGTGATCACCGAAGCCGATGAATTTGTTCATGTTTCCGGTCATCCCGCGCGGGAAGAGCTGACCGATATGTACAGGATTGTGAAGCCAAAAATTGCGATTCCGGTGCATGGGGAGGCGCGTCATATCCGCGCGCATTGCGAGTTGGCGTTGTCCCTTGGTGTTGAACAGGCTATTGAAATTACAAATGGCAATGTCCTGAAGTTAGCCCCGGGTAATGCCGAGATTATAGATAATGTCCCTTCAGGTCGGCTTGCAGTCGATGCGGGCGGTTTGACGCCGCTTGACGGGGAATTCCTGACAACCCGTCGGCGCCTTGTTTATAATGGCAGTGTAAGCGGGGTTGTCATCGTCAATGAAAAGGGCCAGATAACGGAAGATCCGATCATTCGCCTGCGAGGTGTGTTGGATGAAAATTTGTTTCCCGATTTGCAGAAAGAGTTACGTGAACAGATAAAAATCAACCATAGTAAGCTGAAAAATCAGGATAAAATGGATGATGATCGGGTCGAGGAAACAGCGCATAACGCGGTGCGGCGGGTTTTTCGCCGGTTGGCCGGTCGGCGGCCGATAACTGATATTTACGTAATCAGATTTGAAGAAGAGTAAGGATTTAAGAAAGATGATTGGACGTTTAAACCATGTTGCCATTGCCGTGCCGGACCTTGACGCGGCGGCAACGATTTACCGTGACACACTTGGTGCGAAGGTAAGCCCGCCTCAGGACGAGCCGGAAAATGGCGTGACCGTGGTTTTTGTCGAACTCGAAAACACGAAAATTGAATTGCTGCATCCACTAGGGGAAAACTCTCCGATTGAGGGGTTTTTGAAGAAGAACGCTTCCGGTGGCATTCATCATGTATGCTATGAAGTTGAGGATATTATCGAGGCGCGGGACCGTCTGAGAGCCAAGGGCGCACGTGTCCTGGGCGATGGGGAACCCAAGATCGGAGCCCATAAAAAGCCGGTGCTTTTCCTGCACCCGAAGGATTTCAGCGGAACGCTGGTCGAGTTGGAACAGGTATAGGGCGCGCAAATGTCTTTTGTTGGCGGCATTGTTATTTTCTGCATTACCTGGATGGTGGTTTTGTTCACCGTGCTGCCCTTCGGTGTAAGGCCGCAAGGGGAGGAAGACGAAGAGATTGAGCCGGGAACAGTTGAAAGCGCACCGATCAACCCCAGAATCTGGACGAAGTTCGCCATGACCACTGTCATAACGACCCTGATATTCATCATTATCTGGACGATATTTGAATTGGAACTGTTTGATCTACGTGCATTTTTTCAGAATATATAAAGGAATGAACTCATGATCCGATCTTTCCTTGTCCTGTTATTTCTGATCGGATTTGTAGGCTCTGCTATGGCGGAAGATGTCCGGATGGAAGTGTCCCGCAAGGATTGCGAGCGGATCGTGAAATATACGCCTGATCCTGATGTCGCCTATAAACCGGGTGTCGATGTCCATGGAAAACCAGTTGCGCCCGCCGATTTGAACGGCAGCCAGATACAGATCCCGGATCGCATTTTTATTGATTTGTCCTTGCCGTTTAAAGACTTACTTAGAAACTATAATCCAAAGCTTGCAAATGCCGATGTATATGTAGGAACGGTGGAATATGATATCGCATCGGGCCGGCTTCTCTACAATGGTCAGGAACTTACAGATCCAGCGCAGAATGCCATCGCCAAAGAATGCCGCAAGCGGTATCAATAGGGCGAAGTCCTTGCAATCTTTGTGAATCCCGTTAAAAGTCAGAAATCTAATCAACTCCGTGTAATTGAGCCGAGGCCCCCATGCGTTTGTCCCGTTTTTTTCTCCCGACCCTGAAGGAAGACCCGAAGGAGGCGCAGATTGTCTCTCACCGGCTCATGCTGCGGGCAGGAATGATCCAGCAATCCTCAGCCGGGATATATAGCTGGTTGCCGATGGGCTTTCGGGTGCTGAAAAATATCGAACGGATTGTGCGCGAAGAGCAGGACCGGGCCGGCGCACTCGAAATTCTGATGCCGACCATTCAGCCAGCTGACCTCTGGCGGGAGTCCGGTCGCTATGATGACTATGGCAAGGAAATGCTGCGGATCACCGATCGGCATGAGCGCGATATGCTCTATGGTCCGACGAATGAGGAGCAGGTGACGGATATTTTCCGCAACCATGTAAAAAGCTACAAGAACTTGCCACTTAATCTTTATCATATCCAGTGGAAGTTCCGTGACGAGGTGCGGCCGCGTTTCGGGATTATGCGCGGGCGTGAATTCCTGATGAAGGATGCCTACTCCTTTGATTTGGATTATGAAGGCGCTAAAACGGCTTATAACAATATGTTCGTGGCTTACCTTAAAACATTTGCGCGGCTTGGGCTGAATGCTATTCCGTTGCGTGCAGAAACCGGACCCATCGGCGGCGACCTGTCCCATGAATTTATTGTCCTCGCGGATACCGGCGAGAGTGAGGTGTTCTACCATAAAGACCTTCTCGCGCAGAAAACGCCAGACCGCGATAATTACACGGCGGAGGAGTTGCAGGAAATTGTTGATCAGTGGACCAGTTTTTACGCCGCGGCCGACGATATGCATGATCCGGAGAAATGCGATGTAAGCAGTGATGATCTTGTCACCCGTCGCGGGATTGAGGTTGGGCATATCTTCCATTTCGGTGATAAATATTCGAACGCCATGGGCGCAACGGTTGCCGGGGCGGAAGGCAAGGATGTCACGGTCTCCATGGGGTCATATGGTATCGGGGTTTCCCGTCTCGTCGGTGGCATCATCGAGGCGAGCCATGATGATGACGGCATCATCTGGCCGGAGAGTGTTGCGCCGTTCAAGGTTGGCTTGATCAACCTCAAGGGTGGTGATGCCGCCTGCGATGCGGCGTGTGATGATTTCTATGGTAAACTGCAAAATGCTGGCGTTGATGTCCTTTATGATGATACGGCAGGCAGGGCTGGTGAGAAATTCGCCAAGATGGATCTGATCGGGCTTCCCTGGCAGGCAACGATCGGCCCGCGCGGGGTCAAGGCCGGAGTTGTTGAGGTGAAAAACCGCCGTACGGGGGAAAAGCAGGAACTTTCCGTTGAAGACGCGCTAAAATTGTTGGCAGGCAAGAACTAGTGTTTTCCCGGTTTGAATGGACGATGGCGCTTCGATATTTGCGCGCCCGGCGGCAGGAGGGGTTTATCTCCGTCATCGCCACCTTCTCTTTTCTAGGAATAGGTCTTGGTGTTGCGACCCTGATTATCGTCATGTCTGTGATGAATGGTTTTCGCGCAGAACTGCTCGATCGCATTCTTGGGCTTAATGGTCATTATGAAGTGCGTGCGCCTGCGCCGGATACGCTTGTCGATTACGACGGTGTTGTTGCCCGTCTCGCGGATATCCCTGATGTCGTGCGCGTAACCCCGATAGTCGAAGGGCAGGTTATGGCGTCCGGCAAAGAGGCAAGTGGTGCCCTTGTACGCGGCATTTCGCCAAATCAGCTGGCATCCCTTGATGTGCTCTCCTCCAATATTATCGATGGCTCGCTTGAGAGCTTTGGCGAGAATAATTCTGTTATTCTTGGGTATCGGCTCGCGCGCACTTTGGGTGTTGCAGCGGGTGATAAGGTAAAGCTCATTTCCGCTAATGGTACCCCGACGGCCTTTGGGACAATGCCTCGTGTCAAGACCTATGATGTCGCCGCGCTCTTCGATACGGGCATGTATGAGTATGACAGCGGCTATATCTATATGTCGCTGAAAGCCGCACAGAGCTATTTCAGATTGGGCGAGGGGGTGACGGCGCTTGAAGTGTTCGCAGTTGACCCCGATAAGGCGCTTGAAATCCGCCGCGAAATTATTCAGGCCGTAAATATCCGCGCCTTTATCTATGACTGGCAGCAGTCCCGGGCGAGCTTTTTCAATGCGCTTGAAGTTGAACGGAACGTCATGTTTATGATCCTGACCCTGATTATCCTTGTCGCCGCGTTCAACATTATTTCCAGCCTGATTATGCTGGTGAAGGACAAGGGGCGGGATGTAGCGATCCTTCGCACTATGGGGGCGACACGCGGCATGATCATGCGCGTCTTTTTTATTGCGGGGGCCAGCATTGGCGTTGTGGGAACGCTGTTTGGCTTTTTGCTTGGCCTCGGGTTTTGCATGAATATCGATAAGATCAAGGAATTGATTGAGGGGATCACCGGCGCCGAGCTTTTCTCCGCCGAGATATATTTCCTTTCCCATTTACCGGCGAAAGTCGACCCGATGGAAGTGACAACTGTTGTGATTATGGCTCTCGTCATTTCATTGCTTGCGACGATTTACCCTTCCTGGCGCGCGGCTCGGCTCGATCCTGTAGAGGCGTTGCGCTATGAGTGAGCCTGTCCTCAAACTCGAGAATATTGGTCGAACTTTTGCGCAAGGGCAGGAGAAGCTGCTCGTTCTCGAAAAAGTAGCGCTTGAATTGCACCCCGGCGAAATTGTCGCGCTGCTCGGCCCGTCGGGCTCGGGTAAATCGACCCTTCTGCAGATTGCCGGATTGTTGGAGCCTCCGACAAGTGGATCGGTCATTATCGATGGCGTCGATTGCAGCAAGGCAAGGGATAATAAACGCACAGAAGTCCGCCGCGACAAGATTGGGTTTGTCTACCAATTCCATCATTTGCTACCCGAGTTCTCGGCGCTTGAAAATGTGATGATGCCGAACCTGATTTCCGGTGTCCCCAAGAAACAAGCAAAAGAACATGCAACGGAACTCCTGACCCGGATGGGGCTGGCGGAGCGGCTCGGCCATCGTCCGGCGAAGCTTTCCGGTGGGGAACAGCAGCGCGTTGCCATTGCCCGGGCGCTCGCAAATGATCCGCTCATTCTGCTGGCCGACGAGCCAACGGGAAACCTTGATGAGCAGACGGCGGAGATGGTGTTTCAATATTTCCTCGATGTGACCCGTGATCGCGGCGTTGCAGCTCTGGTCGCGACTCATAATACTGATCTCGCACGCCGTATGGACCGCATTGTCCGTGTCCATGATCACAGCTTGGTTATTGAATAACCTTCATTTTTTGCGACTTGTGCCTGTTCTCAAGGTAGGGGGCAATTTTCTTCGTTGAAAGGCTTTAGTTAACATAATTTAAAGCAGTTTTCGTCAATATCTCATTAACTCTAAATGACATTGGGTATGGGATAGTATGTCGAACCAATTTTCGATCGAAAACGTCACCGGATTTTTACGGCAACTAACTCTTGCCGTGGGGGCAGTGCTTTGTGCCCTGTTTATAGGGATGGTGCCGCCCGCCACAGCGCAGCAAACGGAAGTTAGTGAGACGATCAACCCCTCTATCGTGCCGGATGTTCATCCGGATCCGTCCCGGTCCCAGAAAAAATATCTGCTGGAAAACCCGATATCGCCGCCTGATACTTCTAGTCCGCGTGCAACGATTGAGAGCTTTCTCTTCCTCTTGGGCGAGGCGCGCAATATCTGGCTTGATGTTCGTGACGATTACGCGAAAGGTGATACTGTATTTTTAAGCCCGGCCGATGATCGGCGCCTTGGTATGGTTCAGGCGATCCTTGAAAAAGCGTCGCAGACGTTTGACTTAAGCGCAGTGCCGGCCAGTGCGCGTGAACATGTGAGCATTGAAACCGTTCTCCAGCTCCTTGAAATATTTGACAGGATTGACCTTCCTGAACTGGTCGATATTCCAGGCTATGAAGTAGGTATCTTTCCTGCTGCCGCCGATCTTAAAACGCTGCCTTCAAGCTGGTCGGTTCCTGGAACAAATATTGTCATTGCGCGGGTGCAGCCGGGGGCAGAGCAGGGAGCCTTTCTCTTTTCCAAGGAAACTGTTGAACGTATTCCGGAAGATTATGAAACAATAAAAACTTTCCCGCTGAAACATGATCGGACGGAAGATCTTTATAACTACTACATCTATACGCCGGGCGGATTCTGTCGCCCCGAAATGGTATGACTTCCTGATTGCAGGGCCAGACTGGTTGCAGAAGGAATTTTATAATCAGACGGTTTGGCAGTGGGCGATGCTGGCTATTTTGACGCTCCTGTTTGCGGGTCTGCCCGCAGTCCTTCTCCGAAGGTCCAGACGGAGTGAGGAGGAAGAGGTAACCGCGCACCACCAAATCCGGCAGATGATTTCCTTTAGCGCCATTATATTCCTCGCCTTGTTGTATCGTTACCTTTGTAATGGGCAGATCAATATTACCGGCGGATTGATGCAGGGAATCAGCACGGTAACGACGGCCATTGTCTGGTCCTGCGTTGCGTTGCTGACGTATCAGCTGTTGAATTTTCTCTATTCTTCAGCCATCAGAAACCCGGCGGTGCCAACGGGCAGTATCGACGCGAGCCTGTTGCGGACTGGTTTCCGTGTATTTTCCTGTACGGTGGCACTCATCATCATGGGCTATGGCGCTACGCAGATCGGTATTCCTGTCTATGGCGTTATTGCCGGACTTGGTGTGGGTGGTTTGGCGATCGCGCTTGCCGCCCAGCCAACCATTGAAAACTTGATTGGTGGCATTATTCTTTATGCGGACCGGATGGTGCGGGTTGGTGAGTTTTGTCAGTTTGACAACCTGTCTGGCACGGTTGAATCCATTGGTATTCGCTCCACCCGGATACGAGCGCTTGATCGGACGGTCATTACCATATCGAATGCGGATCTCGCCAAGCGCAAGATTACAAATTTCAGTCGCCGGGATCAGTTTCATCTCCGCCATCGCATCGGATTGAGGTATGAAACGACGCAAGCGCAACTGACCATAATCATTGATGATATCCATAAATATCTTGAAGATCACATCCAGGTAAAAGCCGATCCCCTCCGGGTCCGGTTTGTCGAGCTGGGCGATTATTCACTTAACATTGAAATTTACGCCTATGTGGATGTCGGCAGTATGCCGGAATTCCTCCGTGTTCAGGAAGAAGTCCTGATGAAAATCGTCGGGATAGTTCGGGCGCGCGGTGCCGATTTCGCCTTCCCGTCGACAACAACCTATCTTGCCTCCGACAGTACGCCGGAGGCGGGAAGTTCGCTGATTGCGTGGCCGCAGAAGGATGATGCGAAAGCTTTGTCTAAGTAAGTGTGTTTTCCTTCTTTCTGTTTATTTCCCCATTTATTTTTTAATTAAATCAACTAACTAGGGAGATTAAATCTTTTGATGAAAAGCAGGTTGACATAAGAACAAATCGAGAACATTATGACCGTCAACAGATAGAAGGAGTAGCAATCATGGATATCGACCGGATCATAAAGAGTGGATTTGAATGTGCGGCTTTTGCGGGGGCATTAGGCATGATGGTGTTTTGGGCGGATATCGTGACCGGCTTGACTGGTTGAGAATTAATATCGCGGCCTAATGGCAGCAAGAGGGGAGTTATCCACAAGAAATTTATCGGTTGAGTCTGTCAGGACCTGACCTTTAGAGAAGGACATGTAATAGTGGGACGGCTGAAATCACAGATTGGAAATCTGCCGTTGTCCACCGCCCAGAATGATCCCCGCTTCGTGCATTTACGTGTCCATTCCGCCTATTCTCTTTCGGAAGGGGCGGTACAGATCAAGCAGCTTCAGAAGCTTTGCGCGGACAACCGGATGCCGGCAGTGGCGCTCACGGATACCAGCAACCTGTTCGGTGCTTTGGAGTTTTCCTTGGCGATGATGGGCGGCGGCGTGCAGCCGATTATTGGTTGCCAGATTGCGGTTTTGCGAGAAGATGGTGTCGATCGGAGTGGTCGACGACCTGAACCAGACCCCATAGTGTTGTTGGCGCAGGATGAGGAGGGATATCACAATCTCCTGAAATTGACGTCACATGCATTCCTCAAAACAGAATCAGGGGAGACAGCGCAGGTTCCTTTTGAGATTCTCGCGGCGAACTCTGCGGGTATCATCTGTCTGACCGGAGGAGCGGAAGGACCTATTGGCCGATTGATCGCGTCGGATCAACTGGAGACAGCGGAGGGATATGCTCAAAGGCTTGTCGAAATATTCGATGGCCGGCTTTACATGGAAATTCAACGCCACGGGCTTCCGCTGGAACAGATGACTGAGCCAGGTCTCCTTAAAATCGCATATGATTTTGATATTCCCTTGGTGGCGACCAACGAGGTCTTTTTTTCTGACCGAAAAATGTATGAGGCGCATGATGCGCTTCTTTGTATAGCAACGGGAAAGTATGTCGGAGACCAGAACCGGATCAAACGCACGCCTGAGCATTATTTCAAGTCGCAAGCGGAGATGGTCGATCTATTCTCTGACCTGCCGGAGGCAATTGACAATACGTTGGTGATTGCACAGCGTTGCGCCATTGCCTCACCCACACGCGATCCGATCTTGCCAGCCTTTTCCTCAGCGGATGGGCGAGACGAGGCGGGCGAACTTGCCGCGATGGCAACTGAGGGACTTAAAGTCCGGCTTGAGAATGAAGTCTTCACAGAGAACATGACGGAGGAGGAGCGAGAGGCCAAGTCGGCTGAGTATTTTGATCGCCTTGAGTTTGAAATCGGTGTGATCAATGAAATGGGCTTTCCGGGCTACTTCCTGATCGTCTCCGATTTTATCCAATGGTCGAAAGAACATGACGTACCGGTGGGGCCGGGCCGTGGGTCGGGTGCGGGCTCCGTGGTGGCCTGGGCGCTGACCATCACCGATCTCGATCCGCTTCGGTTCGGGCTGCTTTTCGAACGTTTCCTCAATCCTGAGCGCGTGTCCATGCCCGACTTCGATATTGATTTCTGCCAGGACAAGCGCGAACAGGTAATCCGCTATGTGCAGGATAAATACGGTCATGATCAGGTCGCGCAGATCATCACCTTTGGTAAACTGCAGGCCAAGGCGGCAGTGCGTGATGTGGGGCGTGTTTTGCAGATGCCTTACGGTCAGGTCGACCGGATCAGTAAAATGATCCCCGCTAACCCGGCCAACCCGGTCAGCCTGCAACAGGCATTGGATACCGAGCCGCGCCTCCGTGAAGAGCGTGCGAATGATGCGGACGTTGCCCGGCTTTTGGAAATCGCTTTGCAACTTGAAGGGCTGTATCGTCATGCCTCGACCCACGCCGCCGGTGTGGTGATCGGCGACCGGCCACTCGATGAACTTGTCCCGCTCTATCGTGATCCGCGCTCCGATATGCCCGTGACACAGTTTTCGATGAAGTACGCGGAAACTGCTGGGCTTGTGAAATTTGACTTTCTCGGGCTCAAGACCCTGACGGTGCTCGACCGTGCCAAGGCGTTGCTCGCGCGCCGGGGGATCGAGGTCGATTACGCAAAAGTACCGCTTGATGATCCCGCTGTGTTCGAACTTCTCTCAACCGGGAATACCATCGGTATTTTCCAGCTTGAAAGTTCCGGTATGCGGGACATGCTCCGGAAAATGCGCCCCGATGCTTTTGAGGATATCATCGCTATCGTCGCGCTCTATCGCCCCGGACCGATGGAGAACATCCCGACCTATATTCGCCGTAAACATGGAGAGGAAGAGCCGGACTATCTTCACCCGAAGCTGCAGCCTGTGCTGGAGGAAACTTACGGCGTCATCATCTATCAGGAACAAGTGATGGAGATTGCCAGAACACTTGCCGGATATAGTCTTGGCGATGCTGATATTCTGCGCCGCGCGATGGGTAAGAAAATTCAGTCGGAAATGGATCTACAGCGCGCCATTTTTGCGAAAGGCGCCAAGGAAAAAGGGGTTTCTTCGAAGGATGCCACCCATATTTTCGATCTGGTGGCGAAATTTGCGAACTATGGTTTCAATAAATCGCATGCTGCTGCCTACGCACTTGTCTCCTATCATACTGCTTGGCTCAAGGCGAACTATCCGGTGGAGTTCATGGCCGCCTCCATGAGCCTCGATATGAACAATACGGATAAGCTCAATATCTTCCGTCAGGATCTGGATCGGATGAAAATCCCCGTGTATCCGCCGTGCCTAAATAATTCAGAGGTGGAATTCTCTGTGGAGTTTGATGGCGATCAAGGGGCTGTGCGTTATGCTCTTGCGGCGGTCAAGAATGTCGGGCGGGAGGCGATGGCCGGAATCGTGCGGGAGCGTGAGGAAAATGGCACCTTCAAAGACGTGTTTGACTTCGCTGAACGACTTAACCCGAAGCATATGAACAAACGACAGGCGGAAAACCTTGTTCGGGCCGGCGCCTTCGACGACCTTCTGGATCATCGGGCACAGGTATTTACCTCAATCGAGGTCCTGCTGCGACAGGCGCAACAATCGGCGGAGGAACGTGGATCGGGTCAGGTGAACCTCTTCGGTGGCGCGGCGGAATCCCTGGTGGTGCGGCCTGACCTGCCCGAGGTGTCCTCGTGGACATCAATGGAGAAACTGAAGCAGGAATTTGATGCCATTGGCTTTTATCTCTCCGGCCATCCGCTCGATGCCTGGGAAAAAACCCTTGATAAAGCCGGTGTGCGCACGTCCGTGAGTTATCTGGCGGGACTTGGATCGGCCGAAAGTGCCGGGATGCTTGCGGGTACTGTCATGGGCAAGCGAGAGCTTCGAACGCGAAAAGGAAAACCGCTTGCATTTGTCCAGCTTTCTGATGCGACTGGCGCATATGAGGTCACGATGTTTTCCGAGACTCTTGAAAAATATCGCGATCTTCTGGTTGTGGGGCAGTCGCTTGTTTTACGGGTGACCGGAAACCTTGATAATGATCAACCTCGGCTGACAGTCCAGAGCTTGCAACGGTTAGAATCCATGGCGGCTACGATTGCCGATGGCGTGCGTATTTTTGCGAATGATGACAAGCCTCTTGCCGAAGTCGCAACGATCCTGAAACAAGGCGGACGAGGGCGGGGACGTGTTGCGTTTGTCCTCAATCTTGAGGCGGAGGCGAAGGAAGTTGAATTTGACCTCTCTGATCAGGCAAACATTACGCCAGAGGTGCGCCAGGCCCTAAAATCCGCCCTTGGCGTGATCGACGTTCACGATATTTAGGCACTTGTGTTGGAATTGTCGATAAATCGGCATTTTTCCCTTGCATAAGGTGGCGGAGGGGCCTATTTAGCGACCTGTTAAATTCACACGTGAGCTTTGGGTAAGGCTGTGTTGGTCTTTCCCTTCCGGTGTTCTAAGGATAATCCTTTGGACCGCTGCTCACGGAGGTTCAACCGGAAAAGGAGATTGCAGAATGGCTCTGCCAACTTTTACCATGCGTCAGCTTTTGGAAGCTGGTGTTCACTTTGGTCACCAATCACGTCGCTGGAACCCGAAAATGGGTCCTTATATCTTCGGCGCTCGTAACAAAATTCATATTCTCGATCTGCAACAGACAGTGCCGATGCTTTATCAGGCGCTGAAAGTTGTGCGCGATACAGTCGCAGGCGGCGGACGTGTTCTGTTCGTCGGCACGAAGCGCCAGGCATCTGACGTCGTTGCAGAAAGCGCCACACAATGCGCCCAGTTCTATGTCAACCATCGCTGGCTCGGCGGTATGCTGACCAACTGGAAGACAGTTTCAGGGTCGATCAAGCAGCTGCGCCAGCTCGAAGAGCAGCTCGCGGGGGAACATACAGGTTTGACCAAGAAGGAAATCCTGAAAAAGACCCGTCAGCGCGACAAACTTGAACGCGCGCTCGGTGGTATTAAGGAAATGGGCGGTCTGCCGAATGTGATCGTTGTGATCGATACCAACAAGGAAGAACTGGCTGTACAGGAAGCTAACAAGCTTGGTATTCCGGTTGTTGCGATCCTTGATAGTAACTCTGATCCGGATGGCATCACCTATCCGATCCCGGGTAATGACGACGCTCTCCGTGCCATCAGCCTTTACTGCGATTTGTTCAAGCAGGCCGTTATTGACGGCATCTCCGTGGAAATGGCAAGTCAGGGAACTGACTTGGGTGCTGCAGAAACTCCGGCAATGGTAGAAGAGCTGCCAGCTGAAGAAGCCCTTGCCGAAAAGGCTGAGGAATCAGCTCCTGCTGAGGAAACCGCTGCGGAACCTGAAGCAAAAAAAGCAGACGGTGACGAGGCAAACGCGCCAGCGTCTTAAATTTGAGAGGGGCGTTCCTATTTATGTAGGGAATAGGGCGCTTTCCCACTTTAAGAAATCAAACGCGAGGAAGAATGATGACTGCTATTACAGCGGGACTGGTTAAAGAACTCCGCACTCGGTCCGGTGCGGGCATGATGGATTGTAAAAAAGCGCTGAAAGAAACAGACGGCGATATGGACGCGGCGATCGATTGGCTGCGGACCAAGGGTCTTGCCACTGCGGCTAAGAAGTCTGGCCGCGTCGCGGCGGAAGGTCTTGTCGGCGTTGCTGCCAGCGGCACCTCCGGTGCGGTGGTTGAAGTGAACGCTGAGACTGACTTTGTTGGTCGTAATGAAGATTTCCAGAAACTGGTGAGCGGTATTGCCGCGATTGCCGCCGAAAAGGGTGGTGATATTGATCAGATCAAGGCGGAAACCTTCCCGGGCGGTTCCGACACCGTAGAGGCAAAGCTGACCGATGCCATCGCCACCATCGGCGAAAACATGGCGCTTCGCCGTGCGGCGCAGCTCAGTGTTAAAAACGGCGTTGTTGCCACTTACGTGCATAATTCCGTTGCCGATGGCCTTGGCAAAATTGGTATTCTGGTTGCCCTCGAAAGTGAAGGCGACACGGCGGCACTTGCGACACTGGGTAAGCAGATTGCCATGCATGTCGCGGCAACAAGCCCGCAGTCGATCAGTGTTGCGGATCTCGATCCGGCAGCGGTTGAGCGTGAGCGTGCGGTTCTCTCGCAGCAGGCCCGTGAATCCGGCAAGCCTGAAGAGATTATCGCCAAGATGGTTGAAGGACGCCTCAGCAAGTTTTACAAGGATGTTGTCCTGCTGGAGCAGACTTTCGTGATTGATGGCGAAAATTCTGTTAAAGCCGCGATCGAAAATGTTGCCAAGGAAATTGGTAGCCCGATCGAAGTTACCGGCATGGTTCGCTATGCCGTTGGCGAAGGGATCGAGAAGGAAGAAAGCGACTTCGCCGCCGAAGTCGCCGCCGCAGTTCAATAAACGCGGTAAGATGAAGAATTTATGGCGGTCTCCTCCAGAGACCGCCATATTTTTATGTGCGGCTTCGCGGCTTTTCAAATCATACTTTTTCTGTATGCTGTCTTGCCGATGCCGTTAACCATATGTACGAGTTGTGGGGAAGAATATGTCGAATAAGCCTCAGTACCGCAGGGTTCTCCTGAAATGTTCTGGTGAAGCACTTCTTGGAAATCAGCAATATGGTATTGACGTTGAGACAGTTTCCCGAATAGCCAAGGATATCGGCGTCGCCCATGATATGGGGATTGAGGTTTGCGTCGTGGTTGGCGGCGGAAATATTTTCCGCGGCGTTTCCGGCACAGCCAAGGGAATGGACCGCTCCAGTGCAGATTATATGGGAATGCTGGCGACTGTGATGAATGCTCTTGGGCTTCAAAACGCGATAGAGGCCTTGGGCATGGATAGCCGGGTCCTCTCTGCCATCCCAATGTCTGCGGTGTGTGAGCCCTATATTCGCCGCCGTGCGGAACGTCACCTTGAAAAAGGCCGCATCGTCATATTTGCAGCCGGTACAGGCAACCCCTATTTTACAACTGATACCGCTGCCGCGCTTCGGGCGGCTGAAATGAAATGCGATGCCCTTTTGAAGGGAACGAATGTTGACGGGGTTTATAATAAGGACCCGCGTCAGCATCCCGATGCGGAGCGGTATGAAACACTTTCTCATCTGGAGGTCCTTTCCAAGGATCTTAAGGTGATGGATGCGGCTGCAATCTCGCTTGCGCGGGAGAACAATATTCCCATTCTTGTGTTTTCCATTCAGGAAGAAGGGGCCTTCGCCCGCGTCCTTAAAAAAGAAGGATGTTTCACAGAAGTTGTTTAGCGATATAATGTCGACTGGCTTATAGTTGAGAAGAGGTCGGGATAACCGTCCCGATGATGGAGGAGAGATAGAGATGGCGGCGCCAAATATGAAAGACCTGGAAAAACGCATGCAGGGTGCACTTGATGCATTAAAGCATGAGTTTGCGGGACTGCGGACGGGTCGGGCGCATACAAGCTTGCTCGATACGGTCATGGTGGAAAGCTATGGCGCCTCGATGCCGATCAATCAGATTGGTACGGTCAGCACACCGGAACCGCGAATGCTCAGCGTTCAGGTCTGGGATACAACGAATGTCAAAGCCGTCGAAAAAGGGATCCGCAACTCTGGCTTGGGTCTCAATCCAGTCGTAGACGGCGGTATTGTCCGGGTTCCGATCCCTGAATTGACAGAAGAACGCCGCGCGGAACTGGCAAAAGTGGCCGCAGGCTATGGCGAAAATGCAAAGATCGCGATCCGCAATGTCCGTCGACATGGCATGGATGACGCGAAGGGCGCCGAAAAAGATGGCGACTTTTCAGAAGATGACCGCAAGAAGGCGGAAGACACTATCCAGAAGCTGACAGATAATTATGTCGATCAAGTCGATGAAATGCTGTCAGAGAAGCAGCAGGAAATCATGCAGGTCTGACGCATGACAGTTGTACCTTCTGCCGAAACCGGCACAACTATCATTCCGGAACATGTTGCGATTATCATGGACGGGAACGGACGCTGGGCGGCGAAACGTTCTCTAAAGCGCCTGCGTGGGCATGAGCAGGGAGCCGAGGCCGTGCGAGAGGCGCTTAAGGGATGTAATGAACTCGGCATCCGCTACCTGACTCTGTTTGCATTTTCGTCTGAAAACTGGAGCCGGCCCGTCGAAGAGATAAACCATTTGATGGGCCTCTTTCGCTACTTCTTCCAGAAGGAAATCAAGGCCCTTTGTGATGCCGGGATTCGGGTAAAGTTTATCGGTAATACCAATAAATTACCCCAAGATATTCAAGATCTGATTGAAGAGTTGAAGGTTCGGACCAAGGACAATAGTAAACTCACCCTGACCCTCGCCCTTAGCTATGGCAGTCATGCAGAAATTGTCGGAGCGATGAAGGCCCTGGGTGAGAAAATCAAGGACGGTGAAATATCCCCAGAAGATATCGATGAAAACATGGTTGCACGCCATCTTGAAACGGCGGATCTCCCGGAGCCAGATCTTTTGATCCGGACCAGCGGGGAACAACGGTTGAGCAATTTCCTGCTTTGGCAATGTGCCTATACTGAATTTGTTTTTCTGGATGTCCTCTGGCCTGATTTTCGACGGCAGGAATTGCTTGCGGCGGTTGAAGAGTATGGAAGCCGGAACCGCAGGTACGGGGCGCTTTAAGTGCTGTTATCATCTTTGACTTCTCTGCAGCAAAGGGTGATTTCTGCCCTTGTTCTTGCGCCCATCGCAGTTGCGGCGCTTTATTATGGCGGGCTTTGTTTTCTTCTCTTTCTCGTCGGCGCGGCTTTGATCATGGCCTATGAATGGTGTCATGCATCGCTCGAAAAATCACCGGGCATTTTGACCTTTTTGACGGCTGCAAGTATTGTCGGTGCAATAATTTTTGCGTATAAATATGAATTATTTCAAAGTATTGCAGTAATTATCTTAGGTTCTGTCTTAGTTGTCTTTGCGGCCATTACCCTTAAGAAAAAGGATCGTCTGATTTGGGCATGGATCGGTCCCTTCTGTATCGGCTTGCCGGTTTTGGCGCTTTTGATGCTGCGCGGTATTCCGGACATGGGTTTTGCTGTTACTCTTGGATTGTTTTTGGTTATTTGGGCCACGGATATCGGCGCGTATTTCAGCGGTAAAACGATTGGCGGACCAAAAATTGCTCCTGCGATAAGCCCGAATAAAACATGGGCCGGCCTGATCGGCGGTATTATTTCTGCCATGATTGTTGCTTATCTTGTTAATCGCTATCTCGTGGACGGGCAGGTTGCGACAATCTGGATACTGGGACTTGGCGCAATCTGTGCTATTCTGGCTCAAATGGGCGATTTCGCTGAATCCGCTTGGAAGCGCCACTTCGGGATTAAAGATGCGAGTAATCTGATCCCCGGTCATGGTGGCGTGATGGATCGATTGGACGGTGTATTCCTTACGGCACCAGTATTAATGGTAATTATCATGTTTATGAATGGAGTATCGTGATGAGTATGAGCGCCGCAGCGGCGGATACTTCTCCGAATACTAAACCTGGAGTCAGGCGCGTCAGTATATTTGGCTCGACCGGGTCTGTCGGTGTGAGCACGCTGGATTTAGTCGCGGGCGCTCCGGGTAAATTTTCTGTCGATGTGTTGACGGCCAATGAAAATGTTACTCTTCTCGCGGAACAGGCACGGCAGTTTGGCGCAGGCCTCGCAGTTATCGCCGATGAAAGTAAATATGCAGAACTCAAATCATCTCTCGAGGGAAGTGGCGTCGAGGTTGCCGCAGGAAGGGACGCCCTGATTGCGGCGGCGAGTCGGAAAGTTGATTGGGTAATGCTTGCCATTGTTGGGGCGGCGGGGTTAGCGCCAGCGCTTGCCGCAATCCGAACTGGCTCGATCATCGCCCTCGCGAATAAGGAGGCATTGGTCTGCAGCGGTGATCTTGTACTAGGGGATGTAAAAAAGTACGGCGCAACGCTTCTACCGGTGGACAGCGAGCATAACGCTATTTTTCAGGTGTTGGATTTTGATCAGATCGATAGTGTGGAGCGGTTGGTCCTGACGGCTTCCGGTGGGCCGTTTATTGATCTTACCTTCGATCAAATGAAGTCTGTCACGCGCGCTCAGGCGCTTGCTCACCCCAATTGGGATATGGGGGCCAAAATATCGATCGACAGCGCGACCATGATGAACAAGGGGCTGGAATATATCGAGGCAGTTCGGTTGTTTCCTGTCGCACCAGAAAAAATTGATATCCTCATTCATCCGCAATCCGTAATCCATAGCATGGTGGAGTATCGCGATGGCTCTGTTCTGGCGCAGATGGGCGCACCGGATATGCGGACGCCAATTTCCTACACACTTGGCTGGCCGGAGCGGCACTGCTTCCCTGCCGAGCGACTGGATCTTGCAAAGACTGGATCGTTGACGTTTTGTGAACCGGATACTGCTAGATTTCCCGCGATAAGGCTGGCGCGGGAAGCGCTTAACACTGGAAAATCGGCGCCAACGACCTTAAATGCTTCTAATGAAGTGGCGGTTCAAAGCTTTCTGACCGGCGAAATCGGGTTTTTGGATATCGCGTCAGTAGTCGAAGAATGCTTGAGTCGTGCGCAGGTCGTCGAATTGGCCCAGATTGAAGATATATTTGAATGCGATAGGCAAAGTCGGGAAATCGCGCGGGCCATTATTGCATCAATCTAAGCGGAAATCGAGAGCATAGAGTTACATGAATTTTCTGATAGATAACTGGATTTACATCCCGGCATTTGTTGTCGTTATCACGGTTCTTGTGTTTGTCCATGAGTATGGCCATTACAAGGTGGCGCGTCTTTGCGGTGTGAAGGTTGATGCCTTTGCGATCGGCTTCGGCCCTGAGCTGTGGGGGCGCTATGATAAAAATGGGTGTCGATGGAAAGTCTGCGCCGTTCCGTTTGGTGGATATGTAAAGTTTCATGGAGACGCCGGTGTTGCGAGCGATGCCTCGGACGAGGTTGATAACATGTCCGATGAAGAGAAGAAAGTCAGCTTCCATCATAAATCGTTACTTCAACGCACAGCGATTGTTTTTGCCGGACCCGCCGCCAATTTCATCTTTGCAATTGTTGCTATGGCGATCCTTTTTATGGCGCTTGGCCAGGCACAGACCCCGCCGGTCGCTGGAGAGGTTCAGGCTGAGAGCGCCGCTGCAGAAGCAGGTATCGAGGTCGGCGATCGCATTTTATCTGTAAATGGCTCTAATATTAGCAGTTTTGAGGAGCTTCGCCGAACGGTTCTCGTTGGGCTCGATGAGCCTCTCAAAATGAAGGTCGATCGGGACGGGCGTATTATCGATTTGTCCGTCACGCCACATATTGTTGAGCAAATTGACGCCGATGGCAATGTCCAGCGCATTGGTCGCCTCGGGATTGTGTCAACGGGGCGAGAGTTTGTAAAGCACGGCCCTGTCGGTGCCCTTGTGAGTGCCGTCGATCAGACATGGTTTATCACGACAGCAACACTGAAAGGTGTTGGGCAGATGTTCGCAGGAACGCGGGACACGAAGGAACTGAGCGGCCCCCTCGGCATTCTAAAAATGTCTGGTGACGCGGCGAAACGGGGAGAGGGATTGCTCGATAATGCCCTTTCGCTTTTTAACTTTATGATCTTTGTTTCTATCAGTCTGGGCCTGATAAACCTGTTTCCGGTGCCGATGCTCGACGGCGGTCATCTTGCCTTTTATGCCTATGAGGCTGTGCGCGGTAAGCCCCCGTCTGCAAAAGCCATGGATTTTAGTTTCAGAATTGGACTATCACTCGTACTGATGCTAATGGTATTTGCCACATGGAATGATATAAACAAACCGTGGGTGAAAGATTTTTTCACAGGCTTGTTTTCCTGACAGGTCAGGTCTGATAAAAATGAACTACGTTAATTGAGGCTGTCCGCTCAGGGGGTGGGATTTTGCGCGTTTTTGTATTTTTTGTAGTGTTCGCCTTTGCGACGCTCTCGGCGACGCTGTCTATCAGCCCGCCTGTCCACGCGCAATCATCAGTTATTATTTCCGAAGTTCGGGTTGAGGGAAACCAGCGGATCGAGGATGACACGGTAAAATCCTATCTGTTGGTTACGGCCGGAACGCCTTATGATCGTTCTCGTGTTGATCGCTCTCTCAAGGCGCTCTTTAATACGGGTCTGTTTGCGGATGTTTCCATTCGTCAGGATGGCACGGTTTTGATTGTGGATGTTGTTGAAAACCCCATTATCAACCGACTGGCATTTGAGGGAAACCGCCGTATTGAAGATGAGACGCTGAGTGCGGAAATTCAACTTCGACCGCGAATTGTCTATACCCGTGCAAGGGTGCAGAATGATGTGCAGCGCATTATTACGGTGTATCGGCGCAGTGGCCGTTTCGCGGCAACTGTTGAACCGAAAGTTATTCTTCTTCCTGAGAACCGGGTTGACCTTGTCTTTGAGATCAATGAGGGCGAAGAGACGGGAATCAAGAAAATCCGTTTTTACGGAAATAAAAATTTCAGTGACAGTCAACTGCTGAGCGAGATTTCAACGGAAGAAAGTCGCTGGTATAATTTTCTCTCAGATTCGGATACCTATGATCCGGACCGCCTGACCTTTGACCGAGAATTATTGCGTAAATACTATCTTTCCAAAGGATATGCCGATTTCCGTGTGGTCTCGGCAATTGCGGAATTGACGCCGGACAGGGATGGGTTTTTCATTACTTTTGCCGTTGAAGAGGGGCTGAAGTATCAATTTGGCGCAATCGACGTCAAGAGTGAGATCAAGGAAATCTCATCTGAAGCGTTGATGGCGCAGGTGACGACCGTCGAAGGCGATACCTATAATGCTGACAAGATAGAAGATACCATCCAGAAGATAACCTTTGAACTTGGTAAACTTGGTTACGCATTCGTAAATGTTCGCCCTCGTATTGACCGTGATCGTGAAAATCTGAAAATTTCTGTTACCTATGAAATAAACAAGGGCCCACGGGTCTATGTAGAGCGAATTAATATAACGGGCAACGTCCGGACCCTTGATTATGTTATCCGGCGTGAGATGAAACTTGCCGAAGGGGATGCCTTTAACACGGCTCTGTTGCGGCTCTCTCAATCCCGTGTTCGAGGTTTGGATTTCTTCGAGAAAGTTGAAGTAACCCAGGATGAGGGAACGGATGCCGATAAAACAATCATTAATGTCGATGTGCAGGAAAAATCAACCGGTGAGCTTAGCGTCGGAGCAGGTTTCTCCACAACAGATTCCGTATCGGCAGACCTGCAAATTCGCGAACGGAACCTTCTAGGCCGTGGGCAGGATTTGCGGTTTGGTATCTCAATTGGTTCTGACAGCCAGACAATCGATATTGGATTTACGGAGCCCTATTTCCTTAATCGTGATTTGAGTGCCGGTTTTGATATATTCAGGACAGTTCGCGATTATCAGGATGAGAGTGGATATGATCTGGAACGTACAGGCTTTACTCTCAGGTCCGGTTTTCCGATTAAAGAAAATATCCGGGGCGATGTTTTTTATAGTTTGGTAAATGAAAAAATTGACAACGTGCAGTCTACCGCGCCCGTTAGTATCCAGAAGGCATCCGGGGAATATTTGATTTCTTCAGTTGGATATACAATTACGATCAGTGATCTGGATGATACATTATTACCGACAACAGGTAGTAAATACACTTTCGGACAGATAATTTCCGGTCTGGGCGGGGACGTCCGTTCTCTTGCTACAAATGCAAGCTATATCCGGTTTTTCCCTGTCTATGAAAATGACGTTGTGTTAAGTGCTGGTGTAACGGGTGGGTATATCTTCGGGCTTGGCGAAGATGTTATCTTGGCGCAGCGATATAATGTCGGGGGACGTAACTTCCGCGGGTTTGAAAGCCGGGGAATTGGGCCGCGAGATATCGCATCAGGAGATGCTCTTGGTGGTAACGCCTATTTTGTAGCTTCTTCAGAGCTTCGTTTTCCGGTCGGACTTCCCGATGAATACGGTGTTCTTGGCCGAACCTTTATTGATGTAGGTACTTTGACGGGAATCGACGACAGTGACCCTGGAATTGTCGATAGTCCCAGCATAAGAGCCGCAGTTGGCGTTGGTCTTAACTGGGTGTCACCCTTCGGACCAATTCAAATAAATGTCGCAGTTCCCATACTGAAGGAAGATTATGATAAGGATGAGGTTTTCCAGTTTGATTTTGGAACACGATTCTAGGAAAGGGACTATGATCCGCAGATTAGCTCAAATATCCATTGCACTTTGCTGTCTCTTATTTGGGTTTCCCCATATAAGTGTTGCGCAGTCAACTTCATCGGTGATTATTGGCGTTATTGACATGCAAAAGGTCATGCGTGAACTGGACGTTGTTAAAGACATAAACGCTCAAGTAAAGACGTATGAGGAGAAAGTGAGTGCGGATCTGGCAGCAGCAGAGAAAAAACTTAAAGACGAGCGGACACAGATAGAACGGCAGAAAACTCTTGTAACGCCTGAGGCTTATTCAAAGAAACAAACTGATTTTAACCGTAAGGCTGCTAAATTTCGGGTCGAAGTACAGGAAAAGAACAGACAGCTACAGCTCAGTCGGGTGAAGGCACTTGATGATGTTAGGCAGCAGATGTTGCCAATTATTCGTGAAGTGATGGATGAGAATGGCGCGGCTCTGGTTCTTGATGTCAGTGAAGTCTTGTTTGTGGAAAAGCCTCTTGAAGTAACACAAAAGGTAATGGAACGGCTGAACAAGGGTCTTAAGAAGATCAAGGTTGAAATTGTACCGTTGAAGAAAAGCTGATGCCTGATCCACATTTTTATCGGGTCTCGGGACCATTTTCACTTGCGGAACTTGCTAAAATTCCGGACATTGAACTGGCACCCGGCGTTGATCCAAATATTATGATTTCTGATGTTCGTCCTCTCGATCAGGCAGGAGAGGGTGACCTTACATTTCTCAGCAATCCAAAATATCTAGAGAAATTTCTTAATACCAATGCGACTGCCTGTATCGCGAGCAGCAAGGCCCTTAAAAAGTTTCCGAAAGGTCTCGCCATTCTAGTTGCGGAAAATCCCTATAAGGCCTATGCGCGGATTGCCAATAAATTCTATGCTCCTAGGCTGGGCGACGGCGGTGTCCATCCGACGGCGATAATCTCTCCCACCGCAGAAATTGGAGAGAACGCGTCCATTGGGCCATATGCCGTTATCGAGGATGACGTTGTCGTCGGTGCTAACGCTATCATCGGTCCACATGCAGTATTGAACAAGAGTATTCGCATTGGAGATAATTGCCGGATCGGTGCTGGCTCAGTCCTGAGCTACTGCCATATTGGCGATAACGTCGTCATGTATAACGGCGTGAAAGTAGGGCAGGATGGATTTGGGTTTGCGCCGGATGCAACGGGAAACATTAAGATACCTCAGCTCGGACGGGTAATAATCGGATCAAACTGTGAGTTTGGTGCCAATACGGCGATTGATAGAGGCTCCGGGCCGGATACAGTTATCGGTGATAACACTTGGCTCGATAATCTTGTGCAGGTGGGGCATAATGTCACCATTGGCAATGGCGTGATTATTGCCGCGCAAACGGGAATTTCCGGCAGTACAGTCATTGAAGACCAGGTTGTCATCGGAGGGCAGGTCGGTTTGGCTGGCCATATCAGGATCGGGCGTGGTGCCCAAATCTCGGCAAAGTCTGGCGTTATATCAGATATCCCGGCGGGTGAGATTTATGCTGGCTTTCCGGCGCGACCCCGGAAACAGTTTTTCCGCCAGATGGCGATTTTGAGTAAATTATCGAAAAACAAAGGCTCTGTAACATGACTGAAAATTCTTCCTCAGATACGGCCGACACCCTCGATATTCTAAAAGTTATGGAAATGATACCGCATCGCTATCCACTCTTGCTGGTAGATCGGCTGGTGGATATCGTTCCAGGAGTCTCGGCGACGGGTATCAAGAATGTAACAATGAATGAGCCGCAATTTCAGGGGCATTTTCCGGGACGACCAATTATGCCCGGCGTGATGATTGTGGAATCAATGGCGCAGACAGCGGGTGTTCTCGTCATCAAAACTCTTGGTGGGGATTCTCGGGGAAAGCAAGTCCTCTTTATGTCAATCGACAACGCTCGTTTTCGCAAACCCGTAACGCCCGGCGACACAATGCATGTGCAGGTAAAAGTTAAGCAGAGCAGGGGGGCCGTCTGGCGCTTTTCAGGCGAAGTTCTCGTAGACGGCAAAAAGGTAGCGGAAGCTGATTTTTCCGCGATGATCGTCGACTAAAATAACAGGTAACTGGTTGTAACACAGCTTGATTTGTGATCCGGTCTGTTCTGCGTTAGCTATAGCGCAATAGTTTAATCTGATTTGTGAAGGTAACTGGATACTGAATGGGCAATATTCACCAGACAGCAATTATTGAAGACGGTGCGTCGGTTCATTCGGATGCGATTGTCGGCCCCTTTTGTGTTGTCGGCAAGGATGTCACGCTTGAAGCGAATGTGAATCTGAAATCGCATGTCGCAGTGGATGGCCATACCCTTATCGGGCAAGGCACAACCATATTTCCGTTTGCTTCCGTCGGGCATGCGCCGCAGGATCTGAAATACTCCGGCGAACCATCAAAACTCACGATTGGTGAAAACTGTATAATTCGCGAGCATGTCACGATAAACCCCGGAACTGAGGGGGGCGGCATGCGAACCGAGATTGGTAATCAATGCCTGCTTATGATCGGTTCCCATGTTGCGCATGACTGTATTCTTGGGGATCAGGTTATCCTTGTGAATAATGCGACCTTGGGTGGGCATGTTGAACTTGGCGATTTCGTTATTATCGGCGGTCTTTCTGCGGTACATCAGTTTGTCCGTATCGGGGAACATGCAATGATCGGCGGGGCGTCCGGCGTTGAGACGGATGTAATTCCTTTTGGATCGGCAACCGGAAATCGGGCAACCCTTGGCGGCCTCAATCTTACCGGAATGAAACGACGAGGGTTTTTGCGGGATGATATTCATGCCCTGCGCAGCGCGTATAAATACATGTTTACCGGGGAAGGCACCTTTGCGGATCGTTGCAAGTCTGTGCCAGAAGAATTTGCTGGTTTCCCTTCCGTGCAAACGGTTTTAAAATTCATCAATGAAGAAACAAAGCGTGGATTCTGTCAGCCAGAATAACGCAACGAGCATGCGTGTCGGGATTATTGCTGGAAGCGGCAGCCTGCCTCTTGCTCTGGCCTCTACATTACGTGCGCGTGGGGAGGCACCATATCTTCTTCTCGTTGAGGGGGAGGCAGATCCTGCGCAATATGCTGATTTCCCTCACGAAGTAATCCGGATTACGAAGGTGGGTCGTTTCCTGAAAGCTTTGTCCCGCGAAAATTGCACCCATATTACGCTCGCCGGACCGGTGAAGCGTCCAGACCTTAAAAATCTAGTGCCGGATATGGAGGGGGTAAAGCTCCTCGGTCGGATTACCGGCGCGGCGCGTAAAGGGGATGACGGTCTGATGAGGGCCATCACCACTTATGTGAAGGACAAGGGGTTTACCGTTGTTGGCGTCCATGAACTGGCGACAGACTTGCTGGTGGCGACTGGGTGTCTTGGTAAAGTCACTCCATCAGCTGGGGATGAGGCGGACATCGCCGCCGGTATTCGTATAGTAAAGGCCGTTGGCGCGCTTGATATCGGTCAGGCTGCAATTATCCGGGACGGCTATGTATTGGCAGTTGAAGCTGCCGAGGGGACGGATAAGCTTTTAATGCGGACTTCGGAGTTTGCCTGGGATGAACCTGCCGGCGTCCTCGTCAAGCTATCCAAGCCGGGCCAGGAATTGGCAGCGGATATGCCGACCATTGGCCCGGAAACGGTCTCCCTCGCAGCGAAGGCTCATTTGCGTGGTATTGCGGTAGAGGCGGGATTGACGCTCGTCCTTGATTTGAAGGAAACCCTACGCCGGGCAAATGAGGCCGGATTATTCGTGGTCGGGCTTGATCCGAAAAACATAATAAAATGAGTAAGGGGACCCATCGCCGGGTTTTTATGCTGGCCGGGGAACCCTCTGGCGATGCGCTTGCCGCGCGGCTTATGAATGGGCTGAAGGAGCAGGCGCCAGACTTGGAATTTTTCGGAGTTGGTGGCCCACTCATGGCGGCGGAGGGGCTTGAAAGCCTCTTTCCGATGGAAGAACTGAGCGTGATGGGCCTGTTTGAGGTTCTGCCCAGATTGCCGAAACTCCTGAAACGAATTGATCAGACTGCGGCAGAGGTCAAACGCGTTGCCCCAGATATTTTTATAACAGTCGATGCGCCGGATTTCAGCTTTCGCGTGACACGAAAGTTGGCTGGAACTTCCTTTCCGAAGGTGCATTATGTTGCGCCGTCGGTCTGGGCTTGGCGCCCGGGCCGGGCAAAGAAGGTCGCAGCGCTCTATGATCATATCCTGACGTTGCTTCCGTTCGAACCACCTTATTTTGAAGCAGTAGGGCTCCCCGCCAGCTTTGTCGGCCATTCAGTGATTGAGACGGGTGCGGATAAGGGCGACGGTCCGGCATTTCGCGTGCGTCACGGCATCGCGCCGGAGGAAAGACTTTTGATGATGTTGCCGGGAAGCCGGCGCGGGGAAGTTAGTCGGCATCTTCCCATTTTCAAGGATACAGTGGCGCAACTGCTGGCCGAGATTGGATATTTCCGTTTGGTTGTACCGGTTATCGGGCGTGCGGGTGAAATCATCCGAGCGGAAACTGCTGATTGGGATGCTGACGTTCTTATTGTCGAAGGGGAGGCAGAAAAATTTGATGCGATGGCCGCATCAGATTTGGCTCTGGCCGCTTCCGGCACTGTCGCCTTGGAGCTTGCACTCGCGCGTTTGCCAACCGTGATAGCTTACCGAATGAACGTGATTACGAATATGATTGCCCGTCGCGTCGTAAAGCTGGACCATGTTAATCTGGTGAATATCTTGCTGAAACGGGAGGCCGTGCCCGAATATATACTGGAGAACTGTACAGCAGATAATCTGGCGCGAGGTCTTGCTGAGCTTTTCCGTTCAGACGAAAAACGAGCCCAGCAGATTGTATCCTATGAGGAGGCCATGTTACAGTTGGGCGAGGGCGGCGCAGCCCCCGGGGCGCGGGCAGCGGAGATTATCCTTAAACTCATCGCAAGGAAAAAATAATATGAGTGGCACTGACAACAGCAATTTTCGATTGCTACACACGATGATCCGGGTCAAGGATCTAGACAAATCCATCGATTTTTACGTCAATAACCTGGAAATGAAATTGCTGCGCCGGACGGATTTTCCCGGTGGGAAATTTACTCTTGCCTTTGTTGGCTATGGAAAGGAAAAGGATACGGCAGTCATTGAACTGACCCACAACTGGGATCAGGAAGAGCCCTATGATTTAGGAAACGGCTTTGGCCATCTCGCGCTCGGTGTTCAGGATATCTATGGGATATGCGATAAGCTGGCGGCGCAAGGAGTAAATATTCCGCGTCCGCCCGGACCAATGAAACACGGCAGTTCCGTCATTGCCTTTATTGAGGATCCGGACGGCTATAAAATCGAGTTGATAGAGCGGAAATAGGGGATTAGTTGCTGCCGAAATACCATGCGGCGGCAAAGAATAACAGCATAGCCGCAGGCAGAAGAATCATGGATAGCTTTCTGATGCGGTAAAAAAGCGGCGCCCGGTTATCGTTCGCCGCCTTAAAATAAAGTCGTCTCGCAGAATGGGCGCCTTTGGGTCCAACCAAAGGCGCCATTTTCTTGCTTCTGAGCGAGACATCATTCATGTGATTACCGTTTGTCCAGATCAACATACGGGCGTTCGGAATAGCCCGTGTAAAGCTGACGCGGACGCCCGATTTTCTGTGATGGATCTTCCATCATCTCGTTCCATTGCGCAACCCAGCCGACGGTGCGGGCAACAGCGAACAGTACGGTAAACATGCTGGTTGGGAAACCAAGAGCCTGCAGAATGATGCCGGAATAGAAATCGACATTCGGGAAGAGCTTTTTCTCAACAAAATAGGGATCCTCGAGAGCAATCTTCTCAAGTTCCATTGCCAACTTGAGCATTGGCTCGTCCTTGATGCCAAGTTCATCCAGAACTTCATAGCAAGTCTGCTGCATTACTTTGGCGCGCGGATCATAGTTTTTATAAACCCTGTGACCAAAGCCCATCAGGCGGAACGGATCGTTTTTGTCTTTTGCCTTTGCGATATATTCCTGAACCCGGTCAACACTGCCAATTTCATTCAGCATGGTGAGCACGGCCTCGTTCGCGCCACCATGCGCGGGACCCCAGAGACAGGCAATACCGGCCGCAATACAGGCAAACGGGTTCGCGCCGGAGGAACCGGCGAGCCGTACTGTAGAGGTAGAGGCATTTTGCTCATGATCCGCATGAAGGATGAATATCCGGTCCATAGCGCGGGCAATAGTCGGTGACAGCTTATAGCGTTCCGCCGGGACACTGAATGTCATATGCAGGAAATTTTCCGCATAGGACATTTCATTGCTCGGGTAGATAAAGGGCTGACCAACTGAATATTTATAAGCCATTGCCGCGATTGTCGGCATTTTTGCGATCAGACGGTAGCTGGCAATCATCCGCTGAGTCGGATCGGTAATATCCGTACTGTCATGATAGAATGCGGACAGGGCGCCAACCACGCCAACCATCACGGCCATTGGATGTGCGTCGCGACGAAAACCCCGATAAAACTGGGTCAGTTGCTCATGGAGCATGGTGTGATAGGTGATGTCATGTGTGAATTTGTCTTTCTGAGCGACATCAGGAAGTTCCCCTTTGAGCAACAGATAGCAGACTTCCATAAAGTCACTTTTTTCCGCAAGCTCTTCGATCTTGTAGCCACGATGCATCAGGATGCCCTGATCACCATCAATATAGGTGATCGCAGAATCGCAAGAGGCGGTCGAGGTGAACCCTGGATCATAGGTGAAATGGCCTGTATCGGCATATAATTTGCGCACATCTATGACCGACGGCCCAACGCTGCCCGCGATTAATGGCAGGCTAAGCGTTTTATCGTCCGATCCTTCGGACAGGGTGACATTGCCGGTAACGGTAGAGCTACTCATTCATCCACTTCCTTTTCGTTTTTCAGGCATTTGTCGCGCCCGTATTTACAAAAAAATTCCGGGTGGAATTTCTCATCTTTATATGACGATTTTATCGTCGGTACATTTGCGCCCCGTTGCAGTTGACCTTATTCCGAAACCACATCCCGAATTCGTCCGATAGACTGTTCCCGGCCCAGAACGACCAGAACATCGAATATGCCGGGTGAAACCGTGGTTCCAGTGAGCGCCGCACGCAAAGGCTGTGCGATTTTCCCTAACTTGAGGTCTTCGGCCTCCGTTGCCGCGCGAACGGCCGCCTCAACCGTATCCCCGTTCCATTGATCAAGCGTCTCTAATCTGTCCGCCAGACGCATAAGAACAGCGCGCGCCTCTTCGGTAATCAGGCTTTCGGCTTTTTTATCCAGCTCAAGCGGTCGCTCGGCAATCAGAAACAAGGAACTCTCTGCGAGGGAGTTTACAGATTTTGCGCGTTCTTTCAAGCCGTTCATGGCTTTTTCTATTAGTTTCAGATGATTAGAAGATATCTCATGGCCGGTATTTTTGGCTAAAATTGGGGCAACAAGGCTCGTCAGATAGCCATCATCCGCTTGCCGAATATAGTTGCCATTCAGATTTTCAAGCTTGGCAAAATCAAAGCGCGCCGCAGATTTTCCAATATTTTCAAGGTTAAACCATTCAATTGCCTGCTCGGTCGAGATTACCTCATCATCTCCATGGGACCAACCAAGCCGCAAAAGATAGTTTCGGAGCGCTTCGGGCAGGTAACCCATATCACGATAGGCTTCCACGCCAAGCGCACCGTGGCGTTTTGACAATTTCGCGCCATCCGGGCCATGAATCAGAGGGATATGGGAGTGGTTCGGCACCGGCCAGCCGATCGCCTCAATTAACTGTTTTTGTCGCGCGGCGTTGGTGAGATGATCGTCGCCGCGGATAATGTCAGTCACACCCATATCATGGTCATCTACAACAACAGAGAGCATATAAGTAGGGGTTCCATCAGCGCGCAGCAGGATCATGTCATCAAGCTGTTCATTGGCAAAAGTAACGTCGCCCTGAACCTGATCATGGACAATGGTGACGCCTTCATTCGGTGATTTGAAGCGAACTACCGGATCGACACCGCTTGGGGCTTCCGACGGATCGCGATCACGCCAGCGACCGTCATAGACGGGCGGACGGCTTTCAGCCCGTGCGATCTCACGCATTTCCGCAAGTTCCTCCTTGGAGGCATAGCAGTAGTAAGCCTTGCCTTCGTCCAGTAGTTGTCGCGCAATCTCGGCATGGCGTTCGCGTCGGGAGAACTGAAAAACTGGTTCTTCATCCCAATCGAGACCCAGCCACTTCATTCCCTCCAGAATGGCGTCAATCGCTGCATCCGTAGATCTTTCCCGGTCCGTATCCTCGATGCGAAGCAGGAACTTTCCCTTGTTGTGGCGCGCATAGAGCCAGTTGAACAATGCTGTACGGGCACCGCCAATATGCAGAAAACCGGTTGGGGAAGGGGCGAAACGTGTTACGACAGTCATAGGAATTTACTTTGCAATTCGTCAGTTATAAAATTGATCCGGGTGATCAGTAAAAAGCAGGCATTTGTACCCTGTGTCTCGGCAGAGGGCAAGTATGCCGTTGGAAGGCGCGAGCTATGAGCCTTTTGGGCCTATTTGACCATGATAATCTGATGGCTCAATTCCTCCGGGACCGCACCCGTTGGTTCCTCTGGTTTCCGGCGTTGATCGGTTCCGGCATTGCTATTTACTTCTCTCTGTTGTTTGAGCCTGATCTGTCTTGGGTTGCACTTGCCGGTCCCTCTCTTGCTCCTGATTTACGCTCTGAAGGATAGGGCAGTTCCTTCGGCTCGTTTGTTCATTGGGGCGTTGTGTCTTGTTTCCATTGGTTTTTCGGCGGCAATTCTGCGCACAGAGATTGTTACTGCGCCAATATTGCAGAAGAAATTGGTAACGGAACTGACCGGCCGTGTCCTTGAAAAATCAACCAGCTATAAATCCGCAAAATTTCTAATCGGCGATCTGCGGCTCGAAACAGATAATGATATTCCGTCGCTTGCCTATGTCCGGCTGTCTTCGCGAACAAATTTCCGGGAAATCAGCCCCGGCCAGATAGTTAAAGTGAAGGCGGTTCTGCTGCCGCCGCCTGAACCGGCCTATCCATGAGGCTATGATTTCCAGCGACATTCTTTTTTTAAGTCCATCGGCGCTGTCGGTTATAGCATCAGCGCGGTTGACGTTGTCGGGCAGGAACATAGCCTGCTTTCACGAATGCGGAGCCTATCATCCGAAATAAGAGCAAGTATTGCGGAATTCGTAATTGCCAACGCGCCACCGGAGGATGCAGGCTTTGCCATCGCGATCATGACCGGCGACAAGGCGGCAATCCCGGAGGATCAACTCGATGCCATGCGATTTTCCGGCCTCGCTCATTTGTTGGCAATTTCGGGTATGCATATGGGGATGATCGGGGGGCTGATTTTCTTCGCTGTGCGTTTCCTGATGGTTCTTTCCCCTTACATTGCCCTTTACTATCCGGTGAAGAAAGTTGCGGCAATTGTTGCGCTGATTGGCCTCGCGGGATATCTGTTTGTTAGCGGGATGAGTGTTTCAGCCATCCGCGCCTTTATCATGATTGCGGCTCTTTTTCTTGCCATTTGTTTCGATAGAACCGCGCTTTCGCTTCGGATGGTTGCGATTGCTGCGGTGATTATTCTAATTCTGTTTCCGGAAAGCCTGGTGAGTGCCAGTTTCCAAATGTCCTTTGCGGCTGTGTTCGCGCTTATATCCCTTTACGAGCAAGCCGGACCGGCTCTCTCCCGCTTTGCGCGAAGCGGCGGAATGATCAGAAGGGGCGTGGCCTATATCGTTGGTGTAGCCCTGACCTCCCTTGTCGCGGGACTCGCGACAGCACCCTTTGCACTTTATCATTTTGGTCAGGTCGCGACCTATAGCCTGATTGCCAATCTGTTCGCCGTACCAATAATGGGGCTCTGGGTTATGCCGGGAGTTATTCTGGCCTTTATTGGCCTCCCGTTCGACTTTACCTTCCCGCTTAGCATTGTCGGTAGCGGGATTGATCTTATTCTCTGGGTAGCGCATGAAACGGCAACTTTACCCGACGCGGTGCTCTATCTCGGAACTTTTTCAGCGCTCCAACTGATCGGGGGCACATTTATTGGGCTATGGTTTATTATCTGGCGACAGCCCGTCCGTTGGATCGCCCTTCCAATGCTTGTAGCCCTTATGCTGACAATCTTTAGTAATCGATCGCCGGATATATTGATCTCTGATAGCGGGAACCTTTATGCCTTGAAAACCGGGGAGGGGGAGACATACTACTCCTCCCAAAGGGCGGACCGGTTCGAAGCCGACCGTTGGCGGCTCGTTATGGGAATGGATGTGGTGGATGAACAACCCTCAAATCTCGTTTGTGATCCTTCAGGATGTGTATTGCGCCAGAACTCGGAATTGATTGCGTTTCCGGAGACTATGTCCGGGGTGGAGATGGATTGCCGACGTGCCAATATCATCGTGAGCCGCATTCCTGCACCGAAAAATTGCAAAAATGCGCAACTCGTCATAGATAAGTTCGATCTCTGGCGCCGCGGTTCACATAGCCTCTATTTTATGTCGGATGGGAAACTGCAGGTTGACACAGCCAATGATCTGCGCGGTGACCGTCCATGGGTGCCGGAAAGATACCGAAACCGCCCTGAGAAGGCTGAGTGACCTAATTTAATTTAATATTGGCGGAACAGTCCCACTAGATGCCCCTGCACCTTGACTTGATCGGGACCAAAAATACGGGTTTCATAATCAGGATTAGCCGCTTCAAGCGCGATGGAGCCGCCTTTGCGCCGGAGCCTCTTGAGAGTTACCTCGTTATCATCAATCAGCGCGACTACAATCCTGCCGTTCTCAGCCGTCTCGCTTTCGTGGATGATAACAGTATCGCCATCATGAATACCGGCATCGATCATCGAATCGCCGGCAACTTCCAAGCAATAATGACGGCCCAGACCAACCATTCCTGCAGGCACGCTCACAAAATTGCTGGGGTCGCTTAAAGCCTCAATCGCTGTACCGGCAGCGATCCGTCCATAAAGCGGGAGAGAAATAGAACCATCTTCATCCAAATTGACGGAACTGCTTGCGTCTTCTTTCGCACGCCCGAAATTAACCTCGACCAATTTGGGAGAGCCCGATGTTTTGGTGATATTCGCGTCCGCCGCAATCCTGTTTCTGAGATCATCGGGGAGCTTCAACACTTCGAGTGCCCGCGCACGATGCGGCAGACGGCGGATAAAGCCTCGTTCTGTCAGGCCTGTAATCAATCGGTGAATGCCGGATTTAGATTTTAAATCAAGCGCTTCCTTCATTTCGTCGAAAGAAGGAGAAACTCCTCGCTTTTCCAGACATTCATGGATGTATAGAAGGAGTTGGTGCTGTTTTTTAGTCAGCATATGATAATCCACCGTATAGAACAAATCAAAAACATTTCATGAATGTTCTATAAAAGTTCTCTTTCTCCGTCAAGGAAAAAGAGCAAGCGCTACGGCCGTTACATCAGACGGCAGGATATGGTTGAGTAAGCGGGATCATGTCAACCTCTGCCCCTTTTTGTAGCGCGTCGGCGAAGGGAGCGCGGACAATCAGGCAATCGGCTGAGGAAAGCGGGGAGAGCATGGAACTGTCTTGCTTTGCGAACAGCTCAACAACGGGCCGACCGTCTTTCTCGCCGGTAATAGTGGCGCGCATATAGTCTTCACGCTGGTCATTTGCTTTCATTGCATGACCGAGTAAGGCCTTCTGCCGCGTTGGACGTCGCGGGATAATGCCGCGCAAGGCATCAAGTGCCGGGATAAGGAAGAGGTAGCTGCAAATCATGCTGGAGACTGGGTTGCCCGGCATACCGAGCATGGGTATGCCGGAGAAGCTGCCAAACATAAGCGGTTTACCATGGCGCATGGCAATCCTCCAGAAATCTACGGAAAGCCCTTCCTTGCCGAGAACCGGCTGGATCAGGTCATGATCACCAACCGACGCGCCGCCCAAAGTAATAAGCATATCTGCCGATTTGGCGTCCTTTACCTTTTCACGCAAAGACTCGGCATTGTCCATCGCGATGCCGAGATCAATGGCCTCTCCGCCCGCTGCCTCGATAAGTGCCGCGACAAGCAAGCTGTTCGAGGAAATAATCTGGTTTGGGCCGATTGGCTCACCAGGGCGGACAAGTTCATCGCCGGTGGAAAGCAAGGCGATCTTCGGCTTACGCCGGACAGTCACCCACGGAATATTCATGGCGGCCAGCAGGCCGATATCCCGCGGGCTTAAAATTCGCGGAGCAGTGAGGCCGACATCGCCTTGACGAAAATCAAGTCCGGCCGGTCTGACATAGGTGCCCTTTGCGGCGCGTTCCTTAATGGTTACCGTGTTGTCATTGAAGTCGGTATCTTCCTGAATGACGATGGTGTCTGTGCCTTGGGGCAGAGGGGCGCCGGTGAAAATACGCACGGCCTCGCCCGCCTTCACCTCTTTATCATAGGCGCCACCTGCGGGGACTTCCCCGATGATCTTGAGATCCACCGGGATCGATTTAAGATCGCCTGTCTTGACCGCGAAGCCATCCATCGCAGACATATCGGCAGGAGGCTGGGTCCGGCGGGAGAGGGCATCTTCCGCCATCACGCGGCCTGCCGCCGCGCTGAGCGCAACAACTTCCGTTCCAACGGGAAGAATGTCTTTCAGGATTTTTGTGCGGGCTTCATCTACGGAAATCATGATGCTTCATAAGTTCCTGATTTGCCGCCGCTTTTCTTTAATAACCGCGTATTGAGAATAGTCATGCCGCGATCGACTGCCTTACACATATCATAAATGGTGAGCGCGGCTATCGATGCGGCGGTAAGCGCCTCCATCTCCACGCCGGTGCGGCCCTTCAGCTTGCAGGTGGCACGAACCTCAATCATGTTCTCTGCTTCCTGAATGGTAAAATCGACCGTGACATTGCTGAGCGCGAGAGGGTGGCAAAGTGGGATAAGGTCCGATGTTTTCTTGGCCGCCATTATACCGGCAAGGCGGGCGACGCCCAGAACGTCGCCCTTTTTGGCATCGCCATCCTGTATGAGTTTCAGGGTCTCGGGCGCCATCTTGATGCAGGCGGCGGCAGTGGCCTCTCGTTCTGTTACATCCTTATCGCCCACATCGACCATATGGGCCGCACCCTTTTTATCGAAATGGGTCAGCTTTCTCAAAATGCTCTCCTTAACCCCGGTGGAGTAGGGTGCGAACGGCGGCAGCTACATCATCCTGCCGCATCAGGGATTCGCCAACCATGAAGCAGCCGCAGCCCGCCTTTTCCATGCGGGTGAGATCCTCTGGCGTATAAAGGCCGCTTTCGCTGACGGCGATGCAATCATCTGGCAGGGCGCCGGCGAGCTCTTCTGTCGTCGCGATATTCACTTCCAGTGTTTTCAGGTTTCGATTGTTAATACCGATCAGCGGGCTTTTAAGCTTTACAGCCCGGTTCAACTCTACCCGATCATGTACCTCGATCAGCACATCCATACCCCAATCCTGTGCGCAAGATTCAAGTTCTTCCGCCTCGGTATCATCAAGCGCTGCCATGATGAGCAGGATGCAGTCGGCCCCAAGCGCGCGGGCTTCAGCCACCTGATAGGGATCGATCATAAAATCTTTTCGCAAAACAGGCAGGGACACCGCATTCCGCGCAGCTAAGAGATAATCGTCGGAGCCCTGAAAATAAGGAATATCCGTAAGTACGGAAAGACAAGTTGCGCCGCCGTCTTCATAGGCCTTGGCGAGGGACGGTGGATCAAAATCTGCGCGGATCAATCCTTTCGAGGGGAGGCCTTCTTGATCTCGGCGATCAGGCCATATTCCCCTGCCTCCCGGCGGGCTTTGAGAGCACGGATAAAGCCACGCGGTGCAGTGGCGGCTTTGGCCGCGGCCTCAATATCTGAGAGGGAGGTGCGGATTTTAGCTTCACGAACATGCTCGCGCTTATCATCGCAAATTTTTGCAAGAATGCTCATTCGCTGTGTCCTGTTTCATTGGAGATGCGCTTTAACGTCTCAAAGGCGGTGAGCGCCTTGCCGCTATCGATGGACTGCTTGGCAAGTTTGATGCCGTCCGCTACCGTGTCACATTTTCCGCCGATCATAATTGCCGCGCCCGCATTCAACAGGGTTACGTCACGGTAGGGACCTTTCTCCCCGTTTAGTAACCCCATAAGGGCTTTCGCATTTTCTTCCGGTGTGCCGCCCTTCAAATCCTCAAGCGAGACTTTCTTGAGGCCAAATTCCTCGGGTGTAATGTCAAATTCTGAAAAATCACCGTTCTTCATCTCGACAACTTTAGAGGGCCCCGTTGTCGTTAGTTCGTCAAGACCATCAGAGCCATGCATGACCCATATATGGGTAGAACCAAGTTCCTTCAGGGTTTCGGCCATCGGCCGCATCCAGCGCGGATCATACACACCGATTAACTGGCGCTTCACAGCGGCTGGGTTAGACATAACACCGAGGAGGTTGAAAATGGTGCGAATGCCAAGTTCTACCCGTGTTGGACCGACATGCCGCATGGCCCCATGATGACGATAGGCGACCATAAAGCCAATGCCAGCCTCATGAACCGCGCGCTGTGTCAGGTCAAAATCACATTCCGTATTGATGCCGAGAACAGCCTGAACATCCGCCGTGCCGGAGCGGGAGGAGGCGGCTTTGTTGCCATGCTTGGCAACGGGAACGCCTGCGCCAGCGGTCACAAAAGCAGCGGCCGTTGAGATATTGAGCGTGCCGTGGCCATCCCCGCCAGTACCAACCACATCTACCGCATTTTCTGGAGCCGTGATGTAGGTCGCCTTTTCCCGCAAGACTGAGACACCGCCAATCAGTTCATCGACTGTTTCGCCACGCAAATGAAGTCCCATCAGAAAGGCACCCATCTGCGAAGGCGTCGCGTCGCCGGAGAGGATGATGTTAAAGGCGATTTTCGCCTCAGCTTGGCTTAACGTCTGGCCAGCAGCGATCTTTGTGACCAGCGCCTTGAAATTAGGTTGAACATCACTCATGCCGCGGCCTTGGAATCCGGGCGAGTAAGGTTAAGGAAATTTTGCAGAAGATCATGTCCATGTTCGGACGCAATGCTTTCGGGATGGAACTGAACGCCGTGCAGCGGCAGGCTCTTGTGACTGAGGCCCATAATAACCCCGTCTTCCGTTGTCGCGGTCACTTCCAGAGTGTTGGGAACGGTTGCCGGATCGATGGTCAGGGAATGATAGCGCGTCGCAGTAAAGCGGTTAGGCAGCCCCTTAAAGAGGCCCGTGCCGTTATGGATAATCTCCGATGTTTTGCCATGCATAAGCTGATCGGCACGGACGACTTTGCCACCGAATGCCTGCCCGATTGTTTGATGGCCGAGGCAAACGCCTAAAACGGGCATTCCGGTCACACTGGCACGTTTAACTGTTTCAAGGCAGATGCCTGCCCGATCCGGATCGCATGGGCCGGGAGACAGAACTATGCCGGAGGGATTTTCTTCGAACAGTTCATCCACGGTCACCACATTGTTGCGATAGACCTTCACATCCGCGCCTAATTCCCCAAGGAAATGCACGAGATTATAGGTAAAGCTGTCGTAATTATCAATTAACGTAATCATATCAGTACTATATCACGCTTTCTTAAATGTGCGTCAGAATTTTGTCGACAAGGAGGGGAGACTTCAAGGCCCCAATTAGCAGTTTCTCTTTTTTTAAACAAAATCAAGAGTACAAATACCCTCGCCCACGCGGTGGGCCGACATCTTTATGCCTTGTTTACCATATTGAAATAGAATTATCATAGGTAAGTTGCTGTTGAGTAACCCGTAGTGTTTGACGAGGGGATTATTTTAAATGCCATCCCGACAAAAGGGGAAAAAGAAACCGGAGGGGCAATCTCGGGTGGATCGATTGACGGCATCACCGATCCGCGTGGTTGTTCTTTGCGCGGCTGTCCTCATGATCAGCGCGAGCGGGGGCATTTTAATTGGCAAGATATTTGAACCCTTCGAAAGTGCGCCGGAAATTCGGTCGGTAAGTGCTCTTGCTATACCGACAGCAGCGGTTGAACCTGCTGCACGTCCTGATCCGCTCGTGCCGCAAAGCCCATTTACCTATAACGATTACCCAGTCACGATACCGGAAACGGCATCGGTTGAGTCTGTGATAGAGGTTGTATCTGAGCCAGTTTCTTTAGCGACACAGGCGGACGGTCTTCGTGACGAAATGCCGGCGTGGAAGCGCTATGCAGCCTTGACGCCGCCCCTTCAGGGAAGGCCGTTGATCGCTATTGTCATCGATGATGTCGGACTTAGTCACCGGCGGGTTGTGGCACTCAATGATCTGCCTGCGCTTTTGACGATGGCGTTTTTGCCTTACGCGCCTGGCCTTCAGGGTAAGGTGGAATTGGCGCGCCAGAATGGCAATGAAATTATGCTGCATTTGCCGATGGAGCCAACAGATCATCATGTTGACCCTGGCCCGGATGCCTTAGTGACGGGCTTATCAAGGGAAGAACTCAAGGCACGGACCATACGCAATCTTGATAGTTTTAAAGGTTATGTCGGCGTTAATAACCATATGGGCAGCCGCTTTACCGCGGACGGAGAGGCGATGGCCATCGTGATGGATATTATGGCGGCAAGGGGACTCCTGTTCCTTGATTCCAAGACAACATCCGCCTCAACCGGATATCGCCTTGCCGTTGAGCGTGGCATGCCATCGGCCAAGCGGGACATCTTTATAGATCACGTCATTGATGAAAAAGCGATCCTGAAACAGCTCGCCGAGGTGGAGGCAACTGCCGAACGGGCAGGCGTGGCTATTGCCATCGGCCATCCGCATCCGGCGACCATTCGGGTCCTTCAAAAATGGCTGCCTGAAGCCAAGAAAAAAGGTTTCCTGTTTGTGCCGATCAGCGCGGTGACAGCCCTGACCTTCAAAGGTTAGCTTGACTAGCGGTTGCGGCCTGTATCGGAGGCATAGCGAACGGCTTCCTGTGCCGCCCGGACGAGGGCCTTGGCCTTGTTGACCGTCTCTTGATATTCTGCGTCGGGGTCGCTGTCTGCAACAACACCGCCGCCCGCCTGAATATAGACTTTGTTGTCTTTTACAAGTGCGGTCCGAAGCGCAATGCAGGTATCCATGGAGCCATTCGCAGAAATATAGCCCACAGCGCCACCATAGATGCCGCGGCGGCTCTTTTCTAGCTCATCAATGATTTCCATCGCACGCACTTTCGGTGCCCCCGAAACAGTGCCTGCCGGAAACCCGGCCTTCAATGCGTCGATGGCTGTTAGTCCGTCTGCTATATCGCCTTCCACGTTGGAGACGATATGCATCACATGAGAGTAATTCTCGATTTCCATTTTCTCGGTGACGGTGACAGAGCCAATCTTGGCGACCCGGCCAACATCGTTCCGCCCAAGATCGAGCAGCATCAAATGCTCCGCCAGTTCTTTCGGATCGGAAAGAAGATCTTCTGCAAGCGCGGCATCCTCGGCAGCCGTTGCGCCGCGTGGGCGGGTGCCGGCGATTGGGCGTATTGTGACCTTATTATCGCGCAGCCGAACCAGAATTTCCGGGCTGGAACCCACGATCGAGAACTCCCCGAAGTTCAGGTAGAACATAAAGGGGGACGGGTTGGTACGTCTGAGCGCCCGGTATAGAGCTAGCGAAGGCAACTCGAACGGCAGTTCAAAGCGTTGCGATGGCACGACCTGAAAGATATCACCAGCGCGGACATATTCCTTCGCCTTTTCGACCATCGAATAATACTCGGTAACCGAAGTATTTGATGTCGGTTCCGGCAGGTCAATCTGTCCCGCATCAAGGGAGGCTGAATGAGGCAAGCTTCGCTCAAAGTCATGGACTGCATCCGCAATGCGTTCTGCAGCATGATTATAGGCATCCTGCGCCGATCGGTTACCATCTGTCCAGACGGGAGTCACGATGGTCACCAGATCTAGGATGCTGTCGAAAATGGCCATAACCGTCGGCCGGATGAACATCCCTTCGGGAATATGCAGCTCATCTGGATTGCCGTCCGGAATTTTCTCCATAAGGCGAACAGTGTCATAGGACATATAGCCCACCAGACCAGCCGCCATTGGCGGGAGATTTTCGGGAAGGTCAATATGGCTTTCATCGATCAGGGATTGCAAGCTATCCAGCACATTGCCGTCACAGGCAACAAACGCATCCGGATCGAAGCGAGCCATGCGATTGATACGCGCCTCATTCCCGTCACAGCGCCAGATGAGGTCCGGCTTCAGGCCAATAATAGAATAACGGCCGCGAACAGCACCTCCCTCGACGGATTCCAGAAGGAAGGAGTTCGCCTGTCCTTCCGCGAGTTTCATCATCGCGGAGACGGGGGTTTCCAGATCGGCGACCAGTGTCGTCCACAAGATCTGTGACTGGCCGGTTTCATGTTTCTTTTTGAAATCGGCAAAGCTTGGCTGAATGGACATAGTGTTAGAAATATTCCTTGATCAGCTCTTCCTTGACGGAAATGCCGATATCTTTTTGAAGGTAATTTTCATATTCCGCAAGGATACCGGCCCGAATACTAGCCGTAATCTGCTCCGACATCTGTGCGAAAGCATCCTGATCTTTGGCCGGGTCAGCCGGAATAATATCTGCAACGCCATAAAGAAGGGTGCCATTTCCCGTTTGATTGACATTCACGCCATAGGCGCCGGGCTGCAGGTCGAACAGACCATCCCGTGCAACGGGGGATAGGTCTCCGGCTGCTCCGCTTCTAAGAACGGCAGATGATGTTTGCACAGTAAGGCCAAGATCCGTGGCAATTTTCTCAAGATCCTCACCGGCATTTGCCTTAACCAGAAGTGCCTCGGCTTTTTTACGCGCTTCTTCATGGCGCCAGTTGTCTTGCCAGTCCTGTGTTACTTGTTCCTTTACATCGGCCAAAGGTTTGACAGCGGCAGGGTCTACCTGATCGACAACAACAGCATAATATCCGCCATCTGCCGTCTCGCTCATTTCTGCCTCTTCGCCAGTCTGTCGGGCAAAAGCTTCGCTCAAAAAGCCGGGCACTGTCGGCAGTCCGTCGACAGGATTGCCTGTCTTGTCGTTGCCGCTGGCATCAATCCAATCTGTTGTTACGACAGTAAGACCGAGGGTCTGGCCTGCCTCACGCAAATTTGCGCCACCGGCAAATTCATCTTCAAGCTTGGTCGCTTCTGTATAAAGAAGTTCCTGCGCTTTGTTTTGCAGTATGTCCTTCTTGAGCTGATCTTTTACCGCATCGAAATTCTGTTCCTCACCGGGTACGATATCTTCGACCTTGGCGAGATGCCATCCGAGTATCGTTTTAATCGGTTCCGTTACACCGCCCTTTTCAAGACTAAAAACCGGCCCTTGCAATTCAGGGAGGAGGTCTGTTGCGGACATCATGCCCAAGTCTATATCTGCGGGCGTTAGTTGCAGGTCTGACATGGCGATCTCCGCAAAGTCCGCGCCGTCGGTGATTTTCTTGCTTGCGGCTGAGGCTTTTTCTTCGCTTTCGAAGATCATCTGAACTACCGCGCGTGTTTCCGGCGTGTCAAACTCACTTTTTCTGGCTTCATACTCGGCTTTAAGATCCTCTTCAGAGATGTCCGTTTCGGCAGCGAGTGTTTCAGCTGTCAGCAGGATATAGCTGATTTTACGATATTCAGGCGCGGAGTAGTTCTCCGGGTTTTCCTTAATCAGGGCCTCAAGTTCCTCATCTGATGGAGCAGGGGCGAAACCAATGCTGCTATCGAGGATGTCAATATACTTCGCCGTCCGTTTCTCTGCGAGATAGGCATAGAAAGTGTCGACAAGTACGGTCGGCGCTTTGGTGACACCTTGGGATAGCGTGCCGAAAAGCTGGTTCCCGGTAATGTCATTACGAACAATCTCGATATATTCACCTTCGCTGTAGCCATTACGGGCAAGAAACTGTTCGAACATGAAGCGGTCGAACTGCCCAGACTGGTTTTGGAAGGTCGGCTGGCTCTGGATCATTTTACGCACGGCTTCGTCATCGGCACTGAGTCCAAGCGCTTTCGTCTTTTCATCTATCAGTGCGCGGGAGGCAATCTGGTTGACGGTCATCTGGGCCAGACCGAACTGCTGCGCCTGTTCCTGCGTCAGCTGCGTATTAAAGCGCGCCGAGAGAAGATTGAGATTGCGCTGATAGTCACGCTGGAATTCTCCAAGAGAGACAGACGTGTCACCGACCTCGATCACGTTGCTGCCCACGGAACTGGTCAGCATATCACCGCCAATCCCCCAAACGCCGAAACTCGCGACCAGAAGAAGTAACAAACCTTTTGCGAGCCATCCGCTGGCTCCTTTTCGCATCGCGTGAAGCATATTAATTGTCTACCAGTAACCTGTTAGTTTAAAATTCGCCAGCCAATCCAATGTCGCCCGGTTTAAGCGCGCCAGATTATAGGTACAGGGCAGGGCGGGGCAACATGGAAATTTGCAAAGCGGTATCTTTCTCGCTTAAAAAATGGCATATGAACCTGAATTTACAATATCTGTCCTAATTTATATGACGTTTCTGAGGGAAATAGATGTCAAATCAAAGACGCCCGCTGATTGCCGGGAACTGGAAAATGAACGGTCTTGCTTCGGCGGCGAGTGAATTAAAAGAATTGGTGGCGCACGCCGAAAAGCATGCTGCGCCTAAATGCGATATCCTGATCCGCCCGCCGGCAACTCTTTTGCGGGAGATGGCCGCCGTTGCAGGGAATAGTGCCGTTGAGATTGGCGGACAGGACTGTCACGCGAATGAAAGCGGCGCCCACACAGGGGATATTTCGGCGGAAATGCTGAAAGACGCGGGTGCAAGCTATTGCATCGTTGGGCATTCAGAGCGTCGGGCGGACCATAATGAGACGAATGCCGTTGTGAAGGCAAAGGCCGAAGCCGCGCATCGGGGCGGCTTGATTGCGATTGTCTGTGTCGGCGAGACATTGGCGGAACGTGAAGCGGATAAAACCCTTGATGTGATAAGTGATCAGGTCAAAAACTCCCTTCCTGAGGGAGCAACAGCCGCGAATACCGTGATCGCCTATGAGCCCGTCTGGGCGATCGGGACGGGAAAGACACCAACCCCGGATGATGTCGCGGTGGTTCATGCCCATATTCGTAAAGAACTGGACGCATTGATGAATGATTCGGATCAGGTGCGTGTTCTTTATGGTGGTTCGGTTAAGGGCAGTAACGCCGAAGAACTGATGGCAGTTGAGAATGTGGATGGCGCGCTGGTCGGCGGGGCGAGTTTGAAGGCGGCTGATTTCTGGCCGATTGTTGCTACATCAATTTGATTAAAAGCGCGGGAAAGTTACTAGCCATAAAGTGAACTTTGGTGTAGAAGCCCTGCAATTGTTGAATAACGGGGCGGCAATGGCCGCCTGAAAAGCTGGAATTGAAGAGAATGGAAACTGTCCTTCTGGTCATTCATATTATGATCGCGGTCTTTCTGATTGTGGTTGTGCTGTTGCAACGTTCCGAAGGGGGCGCGCTTGGTATCGGCGGCGGCGGTGGCGGCGGCGCAATGTCAAGTCGTGGCGCGGCAAACCTGCTTACCCGGACAACAGCAGGATTGGCGGGCGCCTTTATGCTGACGAGTGTTCTTCTCGCAATTATCAGCGGTACGCATTCTGAACCAACGTCCATTCTGGATACCCCCGCGACGACGACGGGCGCTCCGGAAAGTGGCGCGCCAGCTGTGCCCGAAAAACCAGCGGAGCCAACGGCTCCGGTCTCGGAATAATCGGACCTTTCAAAAAATATTACCGAGGCGGCGTAATTGCCGCCTCTTTTACTTTCCGTTGATCACAGAATTGGTTATAACGTAACTCCATGGCTCGGTTTATTTTCATTACCGGTGGTGTGGTTTCCTCGCTTGGCAAAGGTCTCGCCGGGGCGGCTTTGGCTTCCCTCCTGCAGGCGCGCGGCTATAAGGTCCGCCTCCGGAAACTGGATCCCTATATCAACGTCGATCCCGGCACGATGAATCCTTACGAACATGGCGAATGCTATGTAACCGATGACGGGGCAGAAACTGACCTCGACCTCGGGCATTATGAACGCTTTACCGGCGTTCCCTCCAAGCAGACAGATAACGTCACCACGGGACGGATTTACCAGACAGTAATCCGTAAAGAACGTCGCGGGGATTATCTCGGCGGTACGGTGCAGGTAATTCCGCATATTACCAACGCCATCAAGGAATTCGCCACGGCCAATCTGGATGATGAGGATTTCGTCCTTGTCGAAATTGGCGGCACCGTTGGTGATATTGAAGGACTGCCGTTTCTGGAAGCCATTCGCCAGCTTGGGTATGAGCTTGGCAATAATGCCGTCTTTATTCATCTGACATTGGTGCCCTATATCGCAGCGGCAGGCGAGTTGAAGACCAAACCGACGCAGCATTCGGTGAAAGAACTTCGTTCTATCGGTATTCAGCCGGATATCCTGCTCTGCCGGAGCGAAAAACCTATTCCGAAAGGACAGCGCCGCAAAATCGGCCTTTTCTGCAATGTGCCGGAAGAGGCGGTTATTCAGGCGCTGGATGTTCGCACAATTTATGAGGTACCACTCAGCTACCATAAGGAAGGCTTTGACGAGCAAGTCCTGAAAGCCTTCGGGATTACGGACATATCGAAGCCGGATCTTTCCAAATGGGAAAATATTGTCGACCGGGTGCTTCATCCGGAAGGCGAAGTGAATGTGACGGTGGTCGGCAAATATATCGAGCTTCAGGACGCCTATAAGTCGCTGACGGAATCGCTAATCCACGGCGGGATCGCCAACCGGGTGCGGGTCAAGATTAACTGGCTGGAATCAGAGCAGTTTGAAAAAGATGATGCCTCTCCGGCAAATCTTCTAGGCGATGCGGATGCCATCCTCGTTCCCGGCGGATTCGGGGAGCGCGGTGCCGAAGGCAAGATCAAGGCCGTTCAGTACGCCCGGACACAGAAAATTCCCTATTTCGGTATTTGTTTTGGCATGCAGATGGCAGTTATTGAAGGCTGTCGCAGTCTTGCGGGGTTGCCGAACGCGGGCACGTCTGAATTTGGCGAGTATGACCCCAAAGTCGTCGGGCTGATGACCGAATGGACACGCGGCAATATGACAGAAGTCCGGAGTGAAGACAGCGATCTTGGTGGTACAATGCGTCTCGGTTCTTACCCGTGTGATCTTGTCGCGGGAACCAAGGTGAACGAAATATACGGGACAGATCATGTCGATGAGCGTCATCGTCATCGGTATGAAGTGAATATTGCCTATAAAGAGGTTTTGGAGAAGGTCGGCTATAAATTCTCAGGCCTTTCTCCGGACGGGGAACTGCCGGAAATTGTCGAAATTACGGATCACCCCTGGTTTATTGGCGTTCAGTTCCATCCTGAGTTAAAATCGAAGCCCTTTGCACCGCACCCTCTTTTTGAAAGCTTTATCACGGCGGCGGTCAAGAAATCACGATTGGTATAGACATGACTGAAACTCATCACGTCCAGATTGGCAATATCATTGTTGGTAATGATTTACCCTTCGCGCTGATTGCGGGGCCGTGCCAGATGGAAAGCATGATCCATGCGATGGATATGGCAGGGCGCCTGCATGAGATGACTCAGAAACTCGGCATTGGGCTTGTCTATAAAACCTCCTTCGATAAAGCGAACCGGACATCGCACACGGCAGAGCGAGGGCTCGGCCTGGAAGGCGCGATCCCGGTGTTTGAGCTTATCCGGAGTGAGTTCGGCATTCCCGTTCTGACTGACGTGCATCTGCCGGAACATTGCGCTGCCTTGGGCGATGCAGTGGATGTGTTGCAGATACCGGCATTCCTTTGTCGTCAGACGGATCTTCTGGTTGCTGCGGCGAAGACCGGCAAGGTCGTCAATGTGAAGAAGGGTCAGTTTCTCGCGCCATGGGACATGAAGAACGTTGCCAACAAACTGATCAGTGCAGGCAATAACCGTGTCCTGCTGACTGAACGCGGCGCGAGTTTTGGCTATAACACGTTGGTTTCCGATATGCGGAGCCTCGCCATCATGGCGGAGCAGACGGGTCAACCGATTGTCTTCGATGCCACCCATTCCGTGCAACAGCCAGTGCGGGCAGGGCACAACATCGGGCGGTCAGCGCGAATTCGTACCTGTCCTCGCACGTGCTGCTGTTGCTGTTGGCGTGGCCATGGTCTTTATGGAAACGCATCAGGACCCTGATAACGCCCCCTCTGATGGACCGAACATGGTGCCCATCGATGAGATGGAGGCATTGCTCGCCACTTTACAAAAATTCGATAATCTCGCGAAAAACCTCTAGAAACAGGAACCAAGTCGTATGAGTGCAATTCTTGATATAACCGGCCGTGAAATTCTGGATAGTCGGGGCAACCCCACGGTTGAGGTAGATGTTATTCTGGAAAGCGGCGCGTTTGGCCGCGCGGCAGTCCCTTCCGGCGCCTCAACTGGAGCGCATGAAGCCGTAGAGTTGCGCGACGGCGATAAGTCGCGTTATGGTGGCAAGGGCGTCCTTAAAGCTGTTGATGCGGTTAATGGTGAGATTTTTGATATTCTCTCCGGTCGCGATGCAGATGATCAGATTGCACTCGACCGGGCGATGATCGCGCTCGATGGCACTGAAAACAAAGCCCGTCTCGGCGCAAACGCCATCCTCGGTGTCAGTCTCGCGCTTGCCCGCGCTGCAGCGGAAGACTGTGGCCTCCCGCTCTATCGCTATGTCGGTGGCGCGTCTGCTCGCACTCTGCCGGTCCCGATGATGAACATCATCAATGGCGGAGAACATGCGGACAACCCAATCGATATTCAAGAATTCATGATTATGCCTGTTTCCGCCGATACGTGTGCGGATGCCATTCGCATGGGATCGGAAGTCTTCCAGACGCTGAAGAAAGAACTTTCCAAGGCCGGGCATAACACTAATGTTGGCGATGAAGGCGGCTTCGCGCCAAATATCGCCAGCACGCGCGATGCCATTGATTTTATTATGAAATCCATTGAAGGTGCGGGCTATAAGCCAGGCGAGGATATTTATCTTGCGCTCGATGCGGCCTCGACAGAGTTCTTCAAGGACGGCAAATATCACCTCAAGGGCGAAAATAAGATTCTCGCGCCTGAGGAAATGGCAGACTATTACGCTGCGCTTGTCGGTGATTACCCGATCATCTCAATTGAAGACGGCATGAGCGAAGACGACTGGGCCGGTTGGAAATCGCTGACAGACAAAATCGGTGATAAAGTACAGCTTGTCGGCGACGATCTTTTCGTCACCAATCCGAAACGACTAGCGGATGGGATCGCGCAAGGTGTTGCAAATTCCATCCTTGTGAAGGTGAACCAGATTGGCTCTCTCACTGAGACGCTGGAGGCGGTTGAAATGGCGCATAAGGCGCGCTACACGGCCGTCATGTCGCACCGTTCTGGTGAGACCGAGGATTCCACCATCGCAGACCTAGCCGTTGCCACCAACTGCGGCCAGATCAAGACCGGGAGCCTGTCTCGCTCTGATCGGTTGGCAAAATACAATCAGTTGATCCGGATTGAGCAGGAGTTGGGTGATGCGGCTGAATATGCGGGCCGTAGCATACTGAAAGCCTAAAGCCTGTCGTGACAGTATCGCTTTCGGATATTGCGAAAACGACGCAAGATGTCTATGAGCGCAACGCCGTCCGTTTCGATGCAGAGCGCTCCAAATCCCTGTTTGAGAGGAGCTGGCTTGATCGGTTCCTCTCCCTTATCCCTGATCACAGTCATGTCCTTGATGCAGGTTGCGGGTCGGGCGATCCTATCGCAAGTTACATTATTGGACGCGAGTATGCGGTTACAGGCGTAGATGCCTCTGCCGCCATGCTGCAGTTAGCCCGCGAAAGATTTCCAGATGGTGACTGGCGGCAAATGGATATGCGTGCCCTTGATCTGTCAGAGCAATTTCACGGCATTCTTGGTTGGGACAGTTTCTTCCACCTGATGCAGGCGGAGCAGAGATCAGTTCTCCCGAAATTTGCCGCCCATCTTGTCCCTTCCGGTGTCCTTATGCTGACGGTGGGGCCTGGGGATGGTGAAGTAACCGGGCGGGTCGGGGAAGATACCGTCTATCATGCCAGCCTCTCTCTCGATGAGTATAGGTCAATTCTTGCGACTAACGGGATGGACGTTATCGACTTCGTGACCGAGGATCGCGATTGTGCAGGCCGTACAATTCTGCTTGCGCAGAAACAGGCGAACCAATCTGATAGTTGATTGAGATTGAGGGTCATATAGGCATAGGCGTGACTCTGAGGGCTTTTGCCATATAATTCACTTTAAGATTGAAATATAAATCTTAAATAATATTTATAGGAGTGTAATTATTGGTAGGAGATCAACCGTGGTGTATCAGCTATCCGATAAAGGATCGGAATTTATCAAGCAATTTGAAGGCATAAGGCTCAAGGCCTATGACGATGGGACAGGGGTGATGACGATTGGGTATGGCCATACAGGGGACGTCAAGGTCGGGGAGACAATCAGTCAAACAGAGGCCAACAGCCATTTTAATGAAGATGTTAAATGGGCGGTCGATACGGTCAATAGCTCCGTGCAGGTAAAGTTACAGCAAAATCAGGTCGATGCACTTGTCTCTTTCACCTATAACGTAGGGATGGGCGCTTTTAAATCCTCGACACTATTGAAGAAGCTGAATGCAGGCGATTATAAGTCCGTTCCCTCCGAGCTTAACAAATGGATTTATGCGGGCAAGAAAAAGGGTATGGTCGCTCGATTTGCCCACTGGGCGCACCTGAGCAACGGCAAAGAAATATCGCCCGTTCTTAAGGCGCGACGGGAGAAAGAGGGCGGTCTTTTCAAGAACGGGACCTATTCCTGACGTGGAGGTAAATAAATCAACAGTTTTCGGACCATTAGCGGATTATTTGCAACTAATTTATCCACAAAGTAACTTTACGGTTGACCTCGACTCTCGTATTTGATTCACTCCGTAAATGATTATTAGCCTTGAGATAAAAAAGCGTGCAAAAGCCGGAGCGGGACCCATTCTTGGGATTCTGGCGGTTGCCTATTTTAGCTACCACCTGATTGAAGGTGATCGTGGCTTGTTTGCCTATCTTAAGCTTCAGCATGAAATAGACCGGGCCGAGGCCGTTTACCAGCTTACGGAAAATGAAAAGCAAGCGCTTGAAAAACGGGTGGCCCTGTTGCGCCGTGAGAATCTTGACAAGGACATGCTGGAAGAGCGTAGTCGATACGTTTTGGGTTTGGCTCATCCGGATGAAATCGTCATCTATATGAAATAGTCAGGCATTAGACTGATTATAAAAATTGTATCCTGTTGATCATCTTATTTTTGCATTTCTTGCGTAAAACTGAATAAAATAGTGATATTTCTTTTTGGTGTAAAAAATTTACCGATTTTCAGTTAATTTTTAAAATATTCCAAAACATTATGTTTATTAACCAATTTAAAGTTAATCAATAAATTATACTTGTTTGTTAAGGTTTGGTCGGTCACATTCTGACTTAACCACAACGCGCACCGAATGCGACAGGGAAGCTTCGGTTGCCTCTTCTAATGGGAGATATCATGGCACGTCAAACCGCCAGCCGAGCAAAAAACTCTTCGTCGAATGCCAAGAAACCGGCACGGAGCGCCGGCAAGGCCACCCCGAAATTTACAAAAGAGCAAATTCAGAAATTTTATCATGACATGCTGCTGATCCGCCGGTTTGAGGAAAAGGCCGGCCAGATTTACGGCATGGGCCTGATTGGCGGTTTTTGCCATCTTTATATCGGGCAGGAGGCCGTGGTTGTTGGCATGAAGTCAGCGATTACAGACGATGATGCAGTAATTACCTCTTATCGTGATCACGGTCATATGCTGGCCTGCGGGATGGACCCAAAGGGCGTGATGGCGGAACTCACCGGGCGCGAGGGCGGCTATTCCAAGGGGAAGGGCGGCTCTATGCATATGTTCTCGAAAGAGGCAAACTTCTATGGCGGACACGGGATTGTCGGCGCGTGTGTTCCGCTCGGTACTGGCCTGGCCTTCAGCCAGAAATACCAAGATAGCAAAGACATCACCCTTTGCTATATGGGAGATGGCACGGTCAATCAGGGGCAGGTTTATGAAAGCTTCAACATGGCGGAACTCTGGGGCCTACCGGTTGTTTATGTCATTGAAAATAATGAATATGCCATGGGTACATCGGTCAAGCGATCTTCTGCTCAGACGGAGCTTTTTAGACGGGGTGAAAGCTTTAATGTGCCGGGTGAACAGGTTGATGGCATGGATGTTTTTGCTGTTGCCGCGGCTGGCAAAAAGGCGGTGGACTGGGTCCGTTCGGGAAAGGGACCGTATATTCTTGAAATGAAGACCTACCGTTATCGCGGTCATTCGATGTCGGATCCGGCGAAGTATCGTTCGAAAGAGGAGGTCAACAAGAAACGCGCTGAGCATGACCCGATTGATCACCTGCGCCAAACCATGCTGGATGATAAAATCAATACGGAGGACGAGCTCAAGGAAATTGACCGCAAGATAAAGGCTATCATCGCCGATGCGGTTGAATTCGCCCAGAACAGTCCGGAGCCACAACCGGAAGAGCTTTATACGGATGTTTTGGCCTGAGTGCCGACCAGCTTGAGAAGGACTAGATAAATGCCAACAGAAATTTTAATGCCGGCGCTCTCGCCGACGATGACGGAAGGCAAACTGGCTCGCTGGATGGTGAAAGAAGGCGATACGGTCAACTCCGGTGATGTCCTTGCGGAAATTGAAACCGACAAGGCAACGATGGAAGTCGAGGCTGTCGATGAAGGAAAAATCGGGAAAATCCTGATTGAGGGCGATACCGAGAATGTCGCGGTAAATACACCGATTGCGGTTCTCCTTGAAGAGGGGGAAGATGCCAGCGATCTTGATGGTTTTTCTGCGTCATCTGCTCCCGCAGCTGCACCGGAGACGTCGGACGATACTCCTGCCAAGGAAGAACCTGCGCCACGTGTCAGTGTCTCTGAAACTCCCGATGCCTATGACGCCAGTGGCGAAATCCCCGAAGGCACGGAAATGGTCAAGATGACCGTCCGTGAGGCGCTCCGCGATGCCATGGCAGAGGAAATGCGAGGCGATGAGCGTGTTTTCGTCATGGGTGAGGAAGTTGCCGAATATCAGGGGGCCTATAAGGTGACACAGGGGTTGCTGGATGAGTTCGGCGCGCGCCGGGTGATCGATACCCCCATTACGGAGCATGGCTTTGCCGGTGTCGGTGTTGGCGCAGCTTTTCACGGACTTCGACCGATTGTTGAGTTCATGACCTTTAACTTCGCCATGCAAGCGATTGACCAAATTGTTAATTCAGCGGCGAAAACGCGATATATGTCCGGCGGACAGATGGAAAGTCCGATCGTTTTCCGGGGACCGAACGGCGCGGCGTCCCGCGTCGCGGCCCAGCATTCACAGTGTTACGCCTCCTGGTATTCCCATGTCCCGGGGTTGATCGTGATTGCGCCCCATACAGCGGCAGATGCGAAGGGGCTGTTGAAAGCGGCTATCCGCAATCCAAATCCGGTCATCTTCCTTGAAAATGAAATACTCTATGGTCAGAGTTTCGAGGTGCCTGTCCTTGATGATTTTGTTTTGCCGATTGGCAAAGCGAAAATTGAGCGGTCTGGTGACGATGTGACCATCGTCTCCTTCGGAATGGGGATGCGCTATGCGCTTGAAGCGGCAGAAAAACTTGCGGAAGAGGGTATTTCCGCCGAAGTGATTGACCTTCGAACGATCCGCCCGATGGATATGGAGACTGTTCTGGCCTCTGTCCGTAAAACGAACCGCTGCGTCACCGTCGAAGAAGGCTGGCCACAAAGCGGTGTTGGAGCCGAAATTACTGCGCAGATCATGCATCACGCGTTTGATTATCTTGATGCACCGGTGCTCCGGGTTTCAGGCAAGGACGTGCCGATGCCCTATGCGGCCAATCTTGAAAAACTGGCACTGCCCCATACCGATGAAGTTGTGGCGGTGGCTAAATCTGTCTGTTATCGCGATTAAGGAGGGCGAAGATGCCAATTACCATTACAATGCCAGCCCTCTCACCGACCATGACGGAGGGAAAGCTCGCCAACTGGCAAGCGAAGGAAGGCGATAGCGTCGCATCGGGCGATGTTCTGGCTGAAATTGAAACCGACAAGGCGACGATGGAAGTTGAAGCAGTGGACGAAGGAACACTTGCGAAAATTCTCATTGAGGGCGGTACAGAAAATGTCGCCGTAAATACACCAATCGCAATTCTGCTGGAGGAGGGAGAAGACGCCTCTGCTCTGGATGGATATAAGGCGGAAGGCGCTGCGGCACCTGCGGATACACCCGCACCGGCGAAAGATGAAAAGGCGGAAGAGCCCGCTCCTTCTGCGCCATCGCAAAGCGCCAAAGCCGAACCTGAAAAATCGGGTGATCGTATTTTTGCAAGCCCGTTGGCCCGACGTATCGCCAAAGATGCGGGACTCGATCTTGGCTCGATTTCCGGCTCTGGCCCGCATGGCCGCATCGTGAAAACAGATGTTGAAGAGGCCATCGCATCTGGTGGTGTCAAAGCTGCTGCTCCCGAAAAGGCGGCGGCCGCACCTGCGCCTCAGGCGGCAACACCGCCACCAGAAGGAAATTACGAGGAAATACCGCTGACCAGCATGCGCAAAACCATTGCGCGGCGGCTGTCGGAGGCAAAACAGACCATTCCGCATTTTTATCTCACCATCGAATGTGAGTTGGATAACCTGCTTGCAATGCGCAAAGAGCTCAATGGCCGGTCTGACGACTACAAGATTTCGGTCAATGATTTTATCATTCGGGCGTCGGCGCTCGCGCTCAAAAAAGTGCCGACGGCGAATGCCTGCTGGGGCGGAGACAAGATCCTGCAATATAGGGATTTTGATGTCTCGGTCGCTGTGGCGATTGAAGGGGGCCTGATTACCCCGGTGGTCCGAAAGGCGGACCAGAAAGGCCTCGCCGTCATTTCTAACGAGATGAAGGAACTGGCAACCAAAGCCAAGGCCGGCAAATTGATGCCGGAAGAATATCAGGGCGGCTGCTTCTCCATCTCGAACCTCGGCATGTTCGGGATCAAGGAATTCTCCGCCGTGATCAACCCGCCGCAGTCTGCCATTCTTGCGATTGGTGCCGGGGAACAGCGTCCTGTTGTTAGAGACGGCGCGCTCGCCATGGCGACGATGATGAGCGTAACGCTCTCCTGCGATCACCGCGTGATTGACGGGGCACTGGGCGCGGAACTGCTGAAACATTTCAAGGGTTATATTGAAGAACCTTTAACCATGATGCTGTGAGGAACCGGATATGAGCGATTTAAATTTCGACTTGGTTGTTGTCGGCTCTGGTCCGGGCGGTTACGTTGCGGCAATTCGGGCGGCGCAGCTTGGCATGAAGACAGCCGTTATCGAAAAGGAACATCTTGGCGGCATTTGTCTGAACTGGGGCTGTATCCCGACCAAGGCACTGCTTCGGACGGCAGATATCTATAATCTGATCAAGCATGCAGATGAATTCGGCATCAAGGTTGAAGGGGCGTCGGTTGACCTTAAAAAAACCGTTGAACGCTCCCGTCAGGTGGCCGGGCAACTTTCCGGCGGCGTCAAGCATCTCCTCAAGAAGAACAAGGTTACCGTCGTTGACGGTCATGGCAAGCTCGCAGGCTCGGGCAAGGTTGAGGTGAGCAAGGACGGCAAGAAAATCTCTACCGTCAGTGCCAAGCATATTATTCTCGCAACTGGTGCTCGGGCACGGACATTGCCGGGTCTGGAGCCGGACGGCAAGCTGATCTGGACGTATAAGGAAGCGCTTGTACCCGATGTGATGCCGAAGAAGTTGCTGGTTGTTGGTTCCGGCGCAATAGGAATTGAATTCGCTAGCTTTTTCAATGCCTTGGGTTCCGACGTTACGGTTGTTGAGGTAATGGACAGAATCCTGCCTGTTGAGGATGAGGAGATTTCCGCCTTTGCCGAAAAATCTTTCAAGAAGCAGGGAATGACGATCCATAAGGGCACCACGGTCTCGGAGCTTAAGAAATCCGGAAATACGGTCACGGCCACTTTCAAGGACAAGAAGGATAAAACATCCTCCGATACCTTTGATCGCGTAATTCTGGCGGTTGGTATTGTCGGTAATGTGGAAAATCTGGGACTTGAAGGCACTAAGGTGAAAGTGGATCGCAGCCATGTTGTGATCGATGAATTTTCCCGCACGGGGGAGCCCGGCGTCTATGCTATTGGCGATCTGACAGGGCCGCCATGGCTCGCGCATAAAGCCTCCCATGAAGGGGTGATCTGCGTTGAAAAGATTGCGGGTGAGAAGGACGTGCATCCGCTTAACACGTCAAATATTCCGGGCTGTACCTATTGCCATCCACAGGTTGCGTCTGTCGGCATGACCGAAGCGGCGGCGAAGGAAAAAGGCTATGACATTAAGGTCGGGCGCTTTCCTTTTATTGGCAACGGTAAGGCAATTGCCCTGGGGAGCAGGAAGGATTGATCAAGACAATCTTTGATGCGAAAACCGGTGAATTGCTAGGCGCGCATATGGTTGGTGCGGAAGTGACGGAACTTATTCAGGGTTACGGTATTGCTAAAACGCTGGAGACAACTGAGATCGAATTGATGCATTCGATCTTCCCGCATCCGACGATATCGGAGGCCATGCATGAATCTGTGCTTGACGCCTATGGCAAGGTCATCCACATGTAGCTATAAGCTGTTCCGACAGCATGCGAATATTTGATAAGGTAAGATCATGACTGAGACGACCGCCATAAAACGCGTACGCCATCCGGAAAAGGTGAACCGCCCGGATAATCCGATCCAGCGAAAACCCGCATGGATACGGGTGAAAGCGCCTGTCTCGAAAACCTATCATGAGACGCGGGAGTTGATGCGCGGCCTCAATCTCACCACGGTCTGTGAGGAGGCGGCCTGCCCGAACATCGGCGAATGCTGGGCGAAGAAGCACGCGACCATGATGATCATGGGTGAAATCTGTACGAGGGCTTGTGCCTTTTGTAATGTATCGACGGGTAAGCCAAATGCGCTTGATCCGTTCGAGCCGGTCAATGTGGCGACGGCGGTCAAGACGATGGGGCTTAATCATGTAGTGATTACCTCCGTCGATCGGGATGATCTGAAAGACGGCGGCGCGCAGCATTTCGCGGACGTCATCACGGCGATCCGCGAGGCGACGCCAGAGACCACGATCGAAATTCTGACACCGGATTTTCTGAAGAAACCCGGTGCCTTAGAAGTTGTTGTTGCGGCTAAGCCCGATGTCTTCAACCATAACCTTGAGACAGTACCGAAGCTCTATACGTCCGTCCGGCCGGGCGCGCGTTACTATCATTCCCTCCGGCTGTTGGAGCGTGTGAAGGAGCTTGATCCAAATATGTTCACCAAATCTGGCCTGATGGTCGGCCTCGGCGAGGATAAGGATGAAGTGCTTCAGGTGATGGATGACATGCGTGTTGCCGATATCGATTTTATTACCATCGGCCAGTATCTACAGCCGACAGTGAAGCATCACGCAATCCATCGTTTTGTAACTCCAGATGAATTTGCGGTTCTGGAGAAGCAGGCCTATGCTAAGGGCTTCCTTATGGTCTCCGCGTCGCCGCTAACCCGTTCCAGTCACCATGCGGGTGAAGATTTTGCCAAGCTGAAAACCGCGCGAGAGCGGGCCAACGCTTCAAAATAACGTTTATGCCGTGTTGTATGGGTAGAATGTAGAGTATGCCAACACATGCCGAAAAACGGGTTCTGCCCTATCAGCCAAAAGAAATGTTCGATCTTGTGGCGGCGATTGACAAATATGATGAGTTCCTACCCTGGTGTATCGGTGCGCGCATCAAGGAGCGAAAAGAGAATATCGTCCTTGCTGATCTGGTAATTGGCTTCAAGCTTTTTCGGGAAAAATTCACGTCCAAGGTGACACTGGACGAAGCAAATATGCGGATCGATGTTGAGTATATGGACGGGCCGTTCCGATACCTCAACAATCACTGGCAGTTCAAGGAGTATCCGGACGGCTGCGAAGTGGATTTTTTCGTAGATTTCGAGTTTCGCTCGATGATCCTGCAGAAGACCATCGGGATGCTCTTTAACGAGGCTGTGACCCGTATGATCTCGGCCTTTGAGGCGCGCGCAAAGGAACTATACGGCGCCAAGCCGGACCTTCAGGACCGGATCGGCTAACGGCTAACGGCAGCGAGTAGCATTTCTAGCGCTGTCTGGACGGTGGCAAGGCGGACTTCTGACCGGCCGATATCGCCATATTCCATCTTTCGATGCTCTGCGACGCCGCTGTCGGTTGCTACTGCAAAATGAACGAGGCCAACCGGTTTTCCGGGGCCACCGCCGCCAGGGCCAGCAATGCCCGTCACCGCGACCGTAAGATTTGCGCCCGCTGTTTTGAGAGCGCCGAGCGCCATTGCCCGCGCTGTCTCCTCTGATACCGCGCCATGGCTGCGTAAAATCTCCGTGCTGACGCCGATCACGCGGGCCTTTGCCTTATTGCTGTAGGTGATAAAGCCGCGATCGAATACATCGGAAGAGCCCGCGATATCCGTGAGCGCCCCACCGATCAGGCCGCCGGTGCAGGATTCCGCTGTTGCGAGCTGCCATTTCTTACCTCGGCATTTTTCAAGGACCTCGGTCGCCAGCTTTTCGATCTCGACACTAAAAATTCCCATCATATATCCTTTTTATTATTACCAGCAGGACCGAGGCAATCAGTCCCGCTACATAGTCATCAATCATAACGCCGAATGCGCCTTTTACTTTCCGGTCCAGCCAGCCGATCGGCCAGGGCTTCCAGATATCGAGTATCCGGAAAATAACGAAGGCAAGAAAGATCATCAGCGGGGTCAGGTCTGCCGCATGGAGGGCGAGCCAGATTCCCGCCACCTCATCAATTACTACCTCGCCGGGATCGGACTTGCCGGTCCTCTCGAGATAGATTTTTGTGCTCCACCAGCCGATGAACAGGGCAACAAGAGACGCCATGCCGAGCGCCGGTGCCCCAAAGAAGTAGTAGATCAATATACCGAAAGGAAGCGCGGCGAGGGTGCCAATGGTTCCGGGTGCCTTCGGCGACAAACCACTCCAGAACCAGGTGGAAAGAATGACCGCGGGATGCCAAAGGGTGAGGGGGCCAATTTTACTGCTCATCCAGGAAGCCTCACGGTTACAACGGCCTGGGCCGCGATACCTTCGCCCCGGCCGGTAAAGCCAAGCTTTTCGGTCGTTGTTCCCTTTATGCTCACTCTTTCAGCGTCAATACGGAGAGTTTCGGCGATGCGTTTCTGCATAGCGACGCGGTGCGGACCAATACGCGGTGCTTCACAGATGATGGTGAGGTCGACATGATTGATGACGCCGCCTTTTTTGCCCACCAAATCTGCCGCATGACGCAGAAACAAGTCAGACGACGCGCCTTTCCATTTGGCATCTGTTGGCGGAAAATGCAGGCCGATATCGCCCGCGCCGATGGCACCGAGCAGGGCGTCGGTCAGGGCGTGGAGCGCGACATCCGCATCCGAATGGCCTTTCAGGCGTTTATCATAAGGAATACTCACGCCGCCGAGCCAAACACTGTCTCCTTCCTCAAACGCATGCACATCGAAGCCTAGGCCCGTCCGTACATCGATAAGGCTTTTTGTAATCATGTTGTGTGCTTTCTCTATATCCTCAGGCGTGGTGATCTTGAAATTTGCGGGATCACCCTCGACCATTGCGACCTCTATTCCGGCACGTTCGGCGAGGGCCGTGTCATCAGTCAGGTTCTCGCCCGCGAAAGTCCGATGCGCGGCCAGAATAGGTGCAAAAGCGAAAGCTTGCGGCGTTTGCGCGGCGACAATCTCATCCCGGTTCAGTGCGCCGGTAATCAAGTCGCCTTCAAAGGATTTGAGGCTATCCGTTATCGCGATGGAGGGGAGAACAGCCTCCGCTTGGTTTAGTTTACTCAAACAACGGCTGATCAATTCTCTACTGATAAAGGGTCGGGCCGCATCATGAATTAGCACACTGTCCGGTGTGTGTTCGACCAGGCTTTCCAGGCCGTTTTGGACCGACTCCTGTCGCGTTACTCCGCCAACAATCGGCGGCAAAATATCCAGACCGGTGATTGCTTTCTCATAAAGCAGTAGATCATCTTCCCCTATGACCACACAAATAGTATCGATTTCGGGGTGCCTCAGAAAAGCATCTATTGCTCGCCTGAGAATAGATTTTCCTGCAATTTCAATATATTGCTTCGGAATATTAAGTCCGGTCCGGAGGCCTTTTCCGGCGGCGAGGATGAGGGCAATACTTTTCATGTCGCGACAATAGATCGCTATCTCGTGCGGTTCAATAAATTTGACTGAATGCGCATGAATCTGTTGCAGTGCAATAAAAACCTGACTATATTGCCTAAAATATAGTCATAAATTATTTTGCATAAAAAATGATCATTACGCTCGGCTCTATTACAATCGATCCCCCGGTATTCCTCGCGCCGATGGCTGGTATCACAGATCTCCCTTTTCGCCGTCTGGTGACGCGATATGGGGCCGGGCTTGTCTTTACCGAAATGGTGGCGAGCAAGGCCATGGTCGCAGAAACGCGCCGGTCCCTACGTATTGTTCGCTCCGCCAATGATGATCAGCCGATGGCCGTTCAGCTTGCGGGCTGTGATCCGGATATTATGGCGGATGCCGCCAAGCTGAACGAGGATATGGGCGCGCGGATTATTGATATCAATATGGGATGCCCGGTTAAGAAAGTTACTTCCGGAATGGCTGGCTCCTCTCTGATGCGGGACCTCGACCATGCGGCGAAGATATTAAAGGCAACAGTTGATGCCGTAAATATACCTGTCACGCTTAAAATGCGCACAGGCTGGGATGAAGAGAGTCGCAACGCACCGGAACTTGCCCGCATTGCTGAGGATGTGGGGATCCGCATGCTGACCGTGCACGGCCGCACGCGATGCCAGTTCTTTAAAGGCGCGGCGGATTGGCGCTTTATTGCAAAGGTCAAGGAAGCTGTATCTCTCCCGGTGATTGCGAACGGCGATATTCAAACGGTTGAGGATGCCGCAAAGGCCAAAGAGCAGTCGGGTGCAGATGGTGTGATGATTGGCCGGGGTAGCTATGGTCGCCCGTGGTTTGTCGCGCAGGTAGCAGATTATTTGAAGACCGGGATTAAGCGGCCTGACCCGGACTTTGATGAGCAAAAATCGGTTCTGCTGGAGCATTATAACGCCCTTATCGGTCTATATGGATCAGAGGTTGGCGTGCGCGTCGCCCGCAAGCATCTTGGCTGGTATTCGGAGAGGCTTCCGGGTGGAGAGAACTTCCGGCAAAGAGTGGTTCGTCTTACCGATCCAGATCAGGTTCGGGATGAAATCAATTGTTTTTATGAGGTTTTAATGCTGAAGGAAAGTGCATAAGATGGTTTTGCCAAATCCATTTAGCGGGACGAAACGCAAGAAAACGGAAGTGGATGCTCTGGCTGTCCTGAATGCCTTGCCCGATCCGTTGGTCGTCATCGATGATGAAGGCCATATCTGCATGACAAATCCGGCGGGAGAAGAATTTTTCGGCCTTTCGTCGAAAAAACTGCTGCGGATGTCGCTTAATGAAATGGTACCATTTGACAGCCCGCTATTGGGATTGGTGGAGCAGGTGCGCGTGACCGGTGATTATGTCTCTGAATATGCCGTCGATCTTGGCACGCCAAAAACCGGTATCAAGAACGTCAATCTTCAAGTTTCCCAGCTTTATGGCACCTCGAATGTCATTGTCCAGATTGAAGAACGCACGATTGCCGCCAAGATGGATCGTCAGCTGACCCATCGTGGTGCCGCCCGATCTGTAACGGCGATGGCGATCATGCTGGCGCATGAAGTAAAAAATCCGCTTTCGGGTATTCGTGGCTCGGCGCAGTTGTTGGAGATGAATGCCTCTGATGCGGATCGGGCGCTCACCCGGTTAATCTGTGATGAAACGGACCGGATTTGCGCGCTTGTTGACCGAATGGAGGCCTTTTCCGATGATCGGCCGATTGATCGCGATGCGGTCAACATCCATGAAGTGCTGGAGCATGTGCGTCGGGTGGCTGAGGCTGGATTTGGCCGAAAAATAACTTTCCGGGAAAACTATGACCCTTCGCTCCCCTTCGTCTATGGCAATCGCGATCAGCTTGTCCAGGTGTTACTCAATCTGGTGAAGAACGCTGTGGAAGCGGCGCCTGAAGACGGCGGAGAAGTAACGCTTAGTACTGCCTATCGTCATGGGATCCGTTTGGCCGTTCCGGGCGCGCAGGAAAAGGTGCAATTACCGCTTGAGGTAGGAGTAGAGGATAACGGCTCCGGCATCCCCGATGAGATGCTACCGCATATTTACGATCCTTTTGTCACCACCAAGGCTGGTGGCAGCGGGCTTGGCCTTGCACTGGTCGCCAAAATTGTTGGGGATCATGGAGGGATTGTCGAATTTGAGTCATCGGAGGTGGGCTGCAAGGTGTTGATCCGCCTGCCGGTCTATAACTTTATGAAAACGGATATGGAATAAATATGCCGGGAACAATTTTAGTCGCAGATGATGACCAGAGTATCCGTACGGTTCTGGAGCAGGCTCTCTCCCGCGCAGACTATATAGTGCGCTCCACTAGCAACGCTTCAACGCTTTATAACTGGGTGCTTGAAGGGCTCGGTGATATTGTCCTGACCGATGTCGTGATGCCCGATGAAAATGGTCTTGATTTGCTCCCCGGATTAAAAAAATCCGGCCCGATCTGCCTGTTATCGTCATGAGTGCGCAGAATACCTTGCTCACCGCTATCAAGGCGACAGAGCGAGGGGCCTATGATTATTTGCCGAAACCATTCGATCTAAAGCTTTTGCTGCAGGTTGTGGATCGTGGTCTCTCCAAGCCGAAGAAAGCCGCAAATCGTTTTAAGGCGCAGGAAGAAGAGGAAACGAAAACGCCTCTGATCGGTCGCTCCCCGGCCATGCAGGAGATATATCGGGTGTTGGCTCGCTTGATGGGGACGGACCTTACGGTTTTGGTTTCTGGTGAAAGCGGGACGGGTAAAGAGCTTGTTGCGCGAGCACTGCATGAGTATGGGAAGCGGAAGGCGGGCCCATTTGTTCCTATTAACATGGCGGCCATTCCAAAAGAGCTGATCGAATCCGAATTGTTCGGCCATGAGAAAGGCGCGTTCACAGGGGCAGATTCGCGCGCCATTGGCCGCTTTGAGCAGGCACAGGGCGGTACGCTGTTCCTTGATGAGATAGGGGATATGCCGATTGAAGCGCAGACGCGACTGCTTCGCGTGCTTCAACAAGGCGAATATACAACGGTTGGCGGCCGCACGGCGATCAAGACCGATGTGCGTATTGTCGCCGCGACCAATCGGGACCTCAGGCAATTCGTGCGTCAGGGACTGTTTCGCGAGGACCTTTATTACCGCCTGAACGTTGTCCCGCTCCGCTTGCCGCCATTGCGTGAACGGGCGGAAGACATTCCGGATCTTGTGCGGCATTTCCTCTCTCAGGCACAGGAGGAGGGGTTGCCGGTAAAAAGCGTGGATAAGGAATCACTTGAAGCACTTAAAAAGCATAAATGGCCAGGTAATGTCCGGGAGCTTGAAAACCTGGTGCGCCGCCTCGCGGCGCTATATTCCGATGATGTCATTAATATCTCTGTGATTGAGCAGGAGCTCCAGCCACAGGAAATTGGAAGTTCCGAGGAAACTCCGGGAGAGGATGAGAGCCTCGTCATGGCGGTGGAACGTCATATTGCCAAATATTTTGCGGCCCATGCGGGAAGCCTGCCACCCAGCGGGCTTTATGAAAGGGTTATCCGGGAGGTAGAGCGCCCGCTTTTATCCCTGTCATTGGAGGCAACGAACGGAAATCAGATCAAGGCAGCTGACCTTTTGGGAGTAAACCGGAATACATTGCGTAAAAAAATCCGGGATTTGGATATTCAGGTTGTGCGCGGCATGAAGTGATGCTTAAATGCCACAATGTGGTATTTTGAACAAATGGCCGCCGTTGATGGCATTTACTAGCAAACCGAGGTTGCATCATGACCCTTGCGGTCGGAGGATGTTGTGGCAGAATCACAGCAGAATAATGTGAAACAGCCTTTTTCATTTGTCCGCTGGACAAGAAAGATCGGGCTTGGTCCCAAAACCTCTTTCTTTGTGGCCATGCTGGCCGTTGCAAGCGGTATTGCCACCTATGAATCGCTGACTATAGAAAACCCGGCCTACACGCGCATACTTCTTATTATTGACGTATCGATTGTGGTCATCCTCGCAATTATCATTACTCACCGATTGATCAGAACTTGGCGCAAGGGGCAGATCGGTGGCTCAGGCAGCATGATGCATCGGCGTATTTTACGTCTGTTTTCATTAATCGCTGTCGCGCCAGCCCTGATGGTAGCGCTTTTCTCCGCCCTTTTTTTAATATCTATTTTCAGCGGCATTTCTCCGATCCTGTGAATATGGCGGTGTCGGAATCGATTGCTGTCGCTGACGCCTATATCAAGGAGCATATCCAGAATATACGATCCGATGTTCTGGCAATGACCGCGCAGATCAATCGTGCGCCGACACGGGTTTTGGAAAACCGTAGCTTGTTTGATTCCTATCTCAGTGATCAGGTCATCGCCCGTAACTTGAGTGAGGCCGTTGTCCTGGACGGCAATCAGAAAATTATCGCACAGTCGGACCTAAGTTTTGCGCTCGAGTTTGATAAGATTTCTCCAAGCCAGTTCAGCGAAGCGAGGGAGCGGGAGATTGTCATCACCACGAATGATGGGGATGATCAGGTTCGGGCCCTAATTCGGCTGGACCGTCTGCTGGATGGGTTTCTTTATGTCGGACGCTTTATTGAGCCTCGGGTTCTCGCCCATATGGAGAGGACGCGCATCGCCGCGTCGGACTATGAACAATTGAAGGATGAAGGCTTCGGCATTCAAATCCAGTTCGCTGTGATTTTCTTTATCATTTCGCTGATGGTAGTGCTCGCCGCCGTCTGGTTTGGCCTGGTGATTGCCTCGCGCCTTGTTGGCCCGATTGAGAGCCTCGTGAAAGCGGCAGAGCGTGTGCGTTCGGGCGATCTGACAGCCAAGGTGGATGAAAGTCGCGCCTATGATGAGATGGCGACCCTGAGCCGTGCGTTCAACCGGATGACGGAGCAACTTTCAACCCAGCGTCAGGAGCTTGAAAAAACAAATAAGAAGTTGGACGAACGCCGCCGCTTTACCGAGGCTGTGCTTTCCGGAGTTTCGTCCGGTGTGATCGGACTTGATCGGGAAGGCGTTATCAATCTGCCAAATCGCAAGGCGGCGGAACTTTTGGGCTATTCGGAGACGGAACTTATTGACCGGCGATTCTTCTGATATTCAGCCGCAAATGGCTACCCTTCTTGATGAAATTCGGGAAAAGCCCTATCGTGTGGCGGAACGCCAGATTCAGCTCCAGACAGCAAATGCTCATCGCCATCTGCTGGTGCGCGCGGCGGCGGAAATTTCCGTTGGCAGCATTCAGGGGTTTGTGGTCACGCTGGATGATATTACGGATCTCGTGTCGGCGCAGCGGATGGCGGCCTGGGGCGATATTGCCCGACGTATTGCCCATGAAATTAAGAACCCGCTGACCCCGATCCAGCTGTCTGCCGAGCGAATAAAACGTAAATATGGCCGTCAGATTAAAGACGATATAGATATTTTCAATCAATGCACCGATACGATCATCCGTCAGGTTGGGGATATTGGCCAAATGGTTGATGAATTCTCTGCCTTCGCCCGGATGCCGACGCCAGAATTCAAGCCTGAGGATCTGGGCGAGCTCGTTGGTCAGGCGATCTTCCTCCAAAAAATTGCTCATCCGGAAATTGACTATGTCTATGAGGCGCCGCGATCGCCGATGATCTGTGATTGCGATGCGCCGCAGGTGAACCGTGTTCTGACAAATCTCCTGCAAAATGCCGCTGATGCGATTGAGGGGCGGGAAGAAGGGGACGCGGATCTTCCAAATGGCCAGATCAAGGTAGAATATAGTGTCACTGTCGACGAAATGGCGATTGAGATTACAGATAATGGGCGCGGACTACCGGAAGAAAACCGCAGCCGGCTGACCGAGCCATATGTGACACATCGTGAAAAGGGCACAGGCCTCGGCCTAGCAATTGTCAATAAGATCATGGAGGAGCATGGTGGCAGCCTCTCCATGACCGACGCAAAAGAAGGGAGAGGGGCCTCTGTCAGGATCTCTTTTCCCATGAGTGAAGCGAATTTGAAAACGGGGAATGACTAAGATGTCTGCAGACATTCTAATTGTCGATGATGAAACTGATATTCGGGAACTGGTTGCCGGAATTCTGGAGGATGAGGGGTATGAGACACGGATGGCTGCGAACAGCGATCAATGCCTCGCCGAAATTGCCCATCGTCGCCCGAGCCTTGTTATATTGGATATCTGGCTGCGCGGCAGCAAGCTTGATGGTATCGAGATTTTACAGGCCATCAAGAAAGATCAGCCGGATTTGCCTGTCCTGATGTTTTCCGGGCATGGGAATATTGAAACGGCCGTTCAGACTATCAAACTCGGTGCCTATGATTTTATTGAAAAACCGTTCAAGGCGGAGCGGCTGATACAGCTTGTCGACCGCGTACTGGAAGCGGTGAGATTGCGGCGGGAAGTCGCTGACCTTAAAACTCGTGGCGGCGAGGTGATGACGGATCTTGTTTGCCGTTCCCATGTCATGATCCAGCTCCAACAAAGCATTGAAAAGGTCGCGCCGACAAACAGCCGTGTGCTTATTTCTGGTCCGTCCGGGTCTGGCAAGGAAGTCGTCGCGAGGCTCATTCATGATCAATCCCACCGAAAATCTGGCCCGTTCGTGGTTCTCAATGCGGCCACGTTGGCGCCTGAGCGGCTGGAGATTCAGCTATTCGGTGTCGAAGATGGACGAATGAATTCGGTAAAAGGAGAGCGTCGTGGGTTACTGGAGCAAGCCCATGGCGGTACGCTCTTCCTTGATGAGATTGCCGACATGCCGATGGAGACCCAGGGCAAGATTCTTCGCGTGCTGGTTGACCAGACTTTCCAGCGGGTGGGGGGCACAGAAAAGATTAAGGTAGATGCACGGATCATCTCTTCTTCCAGCCGGGATCTACAAGAGGAAATGGCCAACGGCCGCCTGCGGGAGGATTTGTATCATCGTCTCGGCGTGGTGCCGATAACGGTTCCCTCTCTAAAGGAGCGGCCGGAAGATATCGGACCGCTCGCCCGTTATTTTGTTGAGCGCTTTTCGAAAAGTGCCGGATTGCCGCCGAGGAAAATAGGGGAGGATGCTATTGCAACCTTGCAGGCCTCATCCTGGCCGGGAAATGTCCGTCAGCTCAAAAATGTGATTGAGCAGATCATGATTCTTGCTACCGGCGATAAATCGGCGCCAATCGCCGCAAATATGGTGCCCGCAAATGCCGGGGCGGCCAAGTCGGTTATGATCGGACAGAATGACAATACGGAAATCATGGCGCTTCCCTTGCGGGAGGCGCGCGAACGGTTTGAAAAGGAATATCTCGAGGCGCAAATAAACCGTTTTGGCGGAAATATTTCGCGTACCGCGTCATTTGTTGGTATGGAGAGGTCCGCGTTACATCGTAAGCTGAAAACGCTCGGCGTCAGTAATGGTGAGCGGAAACGGTCGTCGGAGTAGAGACGCAATTTGGGTAGAGGGGCAGAGACGCGATGAAGGTAATCGTTTGCGGTGCAGGACAGGTCGGTTCCAATATCGCGCGGCAGCTTGCGCGGGAAAACAACGACGTCACCCTGATTGACCAATCGTCTGAATTGGTCCGCAAGATTGGGGATGAACTCGATGTTCGGGCCATGGTCGGTCATGCCTCCCACCCGGACGCGTTAGAGCGGGCAGGGGCCTATGATGCGGATATGATCATCGCCGTGACCTATAGTGATGAAGTCAATATGGTCGCCTGTCAGATTGCTCATTCGATCTTCAATATTCCAAAGAAAATTGCCCGAATACGTTCTCATCAATATACGGACCCTCTCTGGGCCCATCTCTTCAGCCGTGAAAATCTGCCGATTGATGTTATTATTTCTCCGGAAGACGAAGTAGCGCACGCGATTGAACGCCGATTGAAGGTGCCTGGTGCCTTTGATACCGTCTCTTTTGCCGACGGTAAGGTTCAGGTTATAGGTGTTCGTCTCGACGAAAGCTGCCCGATTGTTAATACACCGCTCAAACAGCTGACAGAGTTGTTCCCTGACTTGAATGTGGTTGTTGTGGCGATCTATCGTGACGGCAAGATGATCGTCCCGTCAAGCGATGACCAGATGTTTCCGGGTGATGAGATTTATTTCGCAGCGGACAGCGCCCATGTGGCCCGCGCCATGCCGCTCTTCGGTCATGAAGAGCAGGAGGCGCGCAGCATCGTCATCGTGGGAGGCGGTAATATCGGATTTCACCTCGCCCAGTTCATTGAAGAGAATATGCGTAAAGTCTCTCTAAAGCTGATTGAGCATAATCGTGAACGGGCCGAGAAGATTACCGACGAGCTGCACCGGACTGTTGTTCTTCATGGCAGTGCACTTGATCCCGAACTGCTGCAGGAAGCAAATGCGGCTCAGGCGGAAACCATTGTTGCTCTTACCAATGATGACCAGGTCAATATTATCGCGTCCTTGTTGGCGAAAGGGCAGGGAACGGAGACCGCCGTTACCCTGATCAATAATCCGGTGTTCGGTAATCTGGTTACCACGCTCGGGATTGAGGTTGTGGTGGATCCACGCGCAACCACAGTCTCGGAAATCCTCCGCCACATCCGCCGCGGCCGGATCCGGGGGCTGCATTCTTTTCGGGATGGCGCGGCCGAAGTGGTGGAGGGTGACGCGCTGGAAACCTCCCTGCTTGTTGGGAAGCCACTCCGGGATATTAAACTTCCGCATGGCACCATTATCGGTGCGGTGATTAAGGGGGAAACTGTTGAAATTCCACGTGGGGATCTCGATTATTCATGCTGACGACAGGGTCGTTATCCTGAGCCTTCAGGGGTCCGTGCAGAAGGTTGAGGAAATGTTTTCTGTCGGCCTTGAATTCTTCTAGACCTGATGTTATTTGCACCTGTCTTTACGTTTGTTGGTTGGGCGCTTGGCTTCTTGGCGTTGCTGATGAGTGTGCCGATTCTTTTTGCTTTCGCCGAGGGGCAGATTGAACTCACGCTGAGTTTTTTCGTCTCTGCTATTGTAACGCTTTTTTTGGCGGCGGCATGATCCTCGCGATGCGGCGGGAAATTACCATCCTTGGTCGGCGTGAAACCTTTTTGGCGGCAACCCTCATCTGGATAGTCGTTCCGGCATTCGCTGGATTACCTTTTTATTTGAGCGATGCGATTCCCTCGGCGACCAATTCCTATTTTGAGGCATTTTCCGGGTTTTCGACCAATGGCGCGACTGTAATTGTTGATCTGGATATTCAGCCACGGGCGATCCTTCTGTGGCGAAGCCTGATCCAATGGGTAGGCGGATTTTCGATCATTGTTTTCCTGTCCGTATTGGCCAGCGCCTTTAACCTGCCGCGCAGCAACCCATTGACGAGGGCCATTGCCAAGAGCAGCCGCCGCCGCATGTCCCGGCGAATCGGCTCGGCAGTGCTTTCCTTGTTGAAAATATATGGCTTGCTAACGGCGATCTGCATTGTAGCTTTGTGGTTTGCCGGGATGACGGCCTTTGACGCCCTTTGCTATGCTTTCAGCACTTTGTCTACTGGCGGGTTTATGACGACAAACGCGGCGGGTACGGCCTTCGCCAGCCGCGGAATTGAAGTGGTCTTGATGATTTTTATGGTGTTTGGCGCGATAAATTTTTCCCTTCACTGGTCCTTCTTTAATGGGGACAGGCGGTCCTACTTCAAGGACCCGGAGTATCGTTATCTCCTGATTGCCATTGTTCTGGGTAGCCTTTTTGTTTTTTCCTTGATGATGACGCAAACGGATATGTCGGTCGGGGATACTTTGCGCTATGCGGTGTTTAATACCGTTTCCGCTGTGACGACGACCGGATATAACATGCCGCTTGTATCGGACAGTGGCCAGTATTACTGGCCGATTGGAGCGCTTTTTGTGATTCTCGTCCTGACAACGATTGGTGGATCGATTGGCTCTTCCGCTGGCGGTATTAAAATGATGCGGATCAGTATTCTCTTGAAAGTCTCTAATGCGGAAGTAAATCGCCTCAGTTTTCCAAGCAGTATATTCCCCCTGACATATGGGGGGCAACGTATCTTGCGGGAACAAATCACTTCAGCCTGGAGCTTTTTCGTTCTTTATTGCCTGGTTCTTGTTGCCGCGACGTTAGTTCTGGCCTTTAACGGGCTCGATCTGCAATCATCAGTCACTCTTGCCATTACAAATCTTGCCAGTGCAGGCAGCGCGGCGCAGCCATTGATTACCGATGTGGTCGTTGGCGAGGAAAATTTTATCAGCTATGAAGCCTTACCCAATTTTTCGAAATGGGTATTATGTGTCACTATGCTTGTAGGGCGTCTGGAATTTTTCGCCGTCCTCTCACTTTTCAATCCAGCCCTTTGGCGGCGTTAATTAAATAGGAAAGCCATGTCCAGAATCGCTTATGTAAACGGTCAGTATCTCCCGCATCGCGACGCCAGCGTCCATATCGAGGATCGCGGCTATCAATTTGCCGATGGGGTTTACGAGGTAGTGACCATTGTCGGAGGGCGGATGATCGATGAAGCGGGACATTTGGACCGATTGGAGCGGAGCCTGAATGAATTGAGGATGGATCTTCCTATGAAGCGGGAACCGCTCAAATTTGTAATGCGGGAAGTGATCCGCCAGAACGGTATTCGCGACGGTATCATTTATATCCAGGTTACGCGCGGCGTCGCTCCGCGCGACCATCCATTTCCGAAGGACACCCCGTCTTCGCTGGTGATGACAGCCAAGAGATTGTCAATGGAAAAGGCGGCCAAAACGGCAGAGCAGGGGATTAGCGTGATAACCGTGCCGGATATTCGCTGGGCTCGTCGGGATATTAAGTCTGTCTCTCTGCTCCCTAATGTTCTGGCCAAGCAGGAGGCCAAGGACAAAGGCGCCTATGAGGCGTTTCAGGTCGATGAAGATGGCATGGTGACGGAGGGCAGCTCAACCAACGCCTGGATCGTAAGTCAGGAGGGGAAAATCATCACCCGACCGACAAGCAATTCCATTCTTGCTGGTATTACACGGGCATCACTTATCAAGGAACTGGAGAAAAACGGAATCGAACTTGAACTGCGGAGTTTTACCGTCGATGAGCTGCATTCCGCCCGGGAAGTATTTCTAACTAGCAGCACGTCATATGTTCTTCCCGTTGTAAAAGTAGATGATCAAGTGATCGGAAATGGCCATCCGGGCCTCATTTCACAAAAACTAAGGACGATATACGAAAATTTTATGTCTGAAGATGCCTAGTATTTCCCAAATAATACTGTTGAAACTGTGCTTTTTGTACCAGAGTCGTTATTTGTTGCAATTTGGGCGTTATAATGCTTGTGTTTAAGGGGAGAAATCCTTATGTCAGGGAAACTTTTTTGCCTTTTATTTAAAAACGCGATCAGAACGACCCTGTCTAGGGTGGCAAAAGGCAAAATGAATAGATTTGACAGACGAGAGATAATTCAAGATGGGCGCTGAGAAGTCACAGAATGTACAAGATGTTTTCCTGAACAAGGTACGCAAGGATAAAATTCCGGTAACCGTGTTTCTGGTTAATGGTGTAAAGCTTCAGGGTTCTATCAGCTGGTTTGATAATTTCAGCGTATTGCTGCGGCGTGATGGCCATGAACAGCTTGTCTACAAACATGCTATTTCGACAGTAATGCCTGCCGGACCAATTCAGCTTTTTGATCCAAACGCAGAAAACTGATCTTTTAATATCTCCATGCGCCCCCTATATCCAACTCATGGAAATTAATTCGGAACGCGACAGCCTGCGTTCAGGGGAAACGGCGCTTGTCCTGCACCCTTATATAAAGACAAAGACACAAAGCAAGCTTCGGGATCCGCAAGGGTGCCTTGAAGAGGCTGTGTCTTTGACGGCTGCCATATCCCTCGATGTGGTGCACTCGGAAATCATCACCCTGTCCAAGGCAAAACCCGGAACGCTTTTCGGTGAAGGAAAAATTGCCGAGCTTGCCGCATATATCAAAAACGCTGAAATTGATGTGGTTATTATCGACGGGCCGGTGACTCCCGTGCAGCAGCGCAATCTGGAACGCCGCTGGCATGTGAAAATTGTCGACCGGACCGGGTTAATCCTCGAAATATTTGGCGAAAGGGCACAGACCCGCGAGGGATCGTTGCAAGTAGAGCTTGCCCATCTTAGTTATCAGCGCACCCGTTTGGTGCGGTCCTGGACCCATCTGGAACGACAGCGTGGTTCCCTGAGCTTTATCGGTGGTCCGGGTGAATCCCAGCTTGAAATCGACCGGCGCCTGATCGACGAGCGGATCACCAAGATCAAGAGACAACTCAATTCCGTTGTCCAGACCCGTGAACTGCACCGCGCCAAGCGTAAAAAGGTTCCTTATCCCATCGTTGCTCTTGTCGGCTATACCAATGCCGGAAAATCAACGCTGTTTAACCGCATGACGGAATCGGATGTATTTGCGGAGGATTTACTTTTCGCCACCCTTGATCCAACAATGAGAAAGATTACCCTGCCCGGCGGGCAACCGGTGATTCTTTCTGACACAGTGGGATTCATCTCCGATTTGCCGACAGAGCTTGTGGCGGCATTTCGTGCGACTTTGGAAGAGGTGCTGGAGGCGGACCTGATTGTCCATGTGCGAGATATTACCCATATTGACACGGGCGCTCAGCGGCAGGATGTACTTGATGTATTGGAGAGGCTCGGCGTTGATACGGATGATACGGGCAGCTATCTGGAAATTCTGAACAAGATCGACATTCTGGACGAAGACGCGCGTGAGAAACTTTTCAACAGTGTCGCGCGAGAGGAAGGGCAGGTTGCCATTTCCGCCGTGACAGGTGAGGGAACCCCAGCTTTCCTCGCGCTTATTGAAGAGAAGCTGACAGCGAAGCAGAAAATAATGGAGCTTGATATCCCAGCCGAAGACGGGGCGACGCTCTCCTGGATCTACCGACATGGGACAGTGCTTGAACGAGCGGACAGGGATGACAAAGTGCATATCGAAGCGAAGTTTTCGCCGGAAAATCTGGGCAGGTTAGAGAAAATTCTTAAAGATCAGGCTTAATGATCTGGTTTTATTGATTTAATTTGTCTTCCGAACGAATTTCATTCCAGACGCTATCCAATTCCTCAAGGCTGCATTCTTCTAGTATTTTTCCTTTATTTTCAATCCGTTGTTCAACAAATTGAAAGCGTCGTATAAATTTTCGATTTGCGGCTCTCAGGACGGTTTCCGGCTCAAGATCGAGATGTCGTCCCAGATTGGCGAGCACAAAAAGCAGATCGCCATATTCCTCGGCAATACGGTCATGGCCGCCGTTCGTGTCGATCTCCGTCCGAAGTTCGCCGAGTTCTTCTTCGATTTTATCAAATACCGGCGCAATGGAAGGCCAGTCGAAACCAACGCGTGCCGCGCGCTTCTGTAGCTTTACGGCGCGGGTCAGGGCGGGTAGGGCCTTGGCAACGCCATCAAGGGCAGAAGGGGCTTTATTGGAGTTTTTTCCTTTCTCCGCCCGCTCCTGCGCCTTTGTTTCTTCCCAGGCCGTCGTTTGCGCTTCTGCTGTCGCGATATCGGCATTGCCGAATACATGGGGGTGACGGCGGATCATCTTTTCCGATATGGCGGCAATCACGTCGTTGAAGTCAAAATCACCGGCCTCCTTTGCCATTTGCGCGTAAAACACCACCTGAAACATTAAATCGCCAAGTTCATCTTTCAACTCAGTCATATCGTTTTTTGCAATAGCCTCCGCAACCTCATAGGCTTCCTCGATTGTGTGGGGGGCGATGGTTTTGAAATTCTGTTCCAAGTCCCACGGACACCCTCCATCCGGACTGCGTAATTTAGACATAATATCAAGGAGTTGGTCGATCGGGGTGGATGCCTTATTTTCGGACATGCAGAGTCTTTCGCGCAAAAACTTCAAGAGAAATGAAGTTTAAAGGATTTCCTTTGGCTCTGGCCATAAGTAACATGCGAAAACTGACGAAATAATCGAGTTTTGGATGACTGAAGAGAAAAAGGCGAAAGAAAAACGTCCCCGAAAGCCGGTTGAACCGACGCCGAAATGGTTGCGGGATCAAGCGCTCCGCTATTTGAAGCGATTTCCGGCGACAAGTCATAAAATGGCACGGCATCTGCGGGATAAAGCCGCGCCGCAGTTGGAGCATTTTGATCTGTCGGAGGAAAAACTGATAGAGGATATCGCGAAGGTCGTCGCGGATATGATCAAGGCCGGCTTTATCAATGATGCTGAATTTGCCGCTAGCAAGGCACGGATAATGGCACGGGAGGGGCGGTCAATTGCCCAGATCGGCCTCAAATTGCAGGAGATGGCGTTTTCGGACGCCGATCAGGCGCGGGCGCTCGATGCGCTTGGAGACGACTGGAGCAAGCTCGATAGACGGGCCGCAGCGCGGTTTGTGAAACGAAGGCGGTTCGGGCCGTATAAACCGGAAGAGACAAGGGGCGAGCGCCGTAACAAGGAGCTGGCATCACTTGCACGACAGGGATTTTCTTTTGATGTCGCGACGCTGGTGATTGATGCCGAGAGCGTTGATGTTATAGAAACCATTATCTATGGCGAAGAATAACTGCGTGCCATTTAAATAATTCTCTGAAGAGGGCGGCGGAATGCAGTATTTATCCAAATATCAATTTTACGCATAATATATATTATGGAAAATATTGGATAGGGATAAATGGGGCTCCTATAGGCCGGGGGGCTTTTAAGGCCCCATTTTGAGGGGGTTCGACGATACAAGGGAGCGTCTCGTACGCTGAGCGCGCTGAAAATAAGGGTATGTTTTCTTATACAGAGATCACCATGCCGTCATAGGCTGGCTCAACACCGTCTGGCAATTCCTTGATCAATGTTTGGTAATCCAGATCCACATGCATATTCGTTAAAATTGCGCGCCGTGGTTTCAGGCGATCAATCCATTGAAGTGCTGTTTCAAGATTTACATGCGTTGGATGCGGCGTATAGCGCATCGCATCGACGATCCATGTATCAACGCCATTAAGGATTTCAAATCCTCGATCATCAAGATTAACAAGATCATTTGAATAGCCGATGGCACCCATGCGAAAGCCAAGACTTGTGATACTGCCGTGATCCTGATCGAACGGAATAAAGTCGATGTCGCCGATACTGAACGGCCCGTTAATATAATGCTCCTGCAATATGGCGGGATATGGATTTTTGCCTTCTTGCCGGAAGCAATAATCAAATCGTGTCATCAGGATATCGAGTGTCTTCTGGTCACTCCAAACGTTAACGCGTTCGCGGTTGCGAATAGCGAGTACACGAAGCTCGTCGATCCCGTGGCACTGATCGGCATGCTCATGGGTCCAGACAACGCCGTCAAGTTTACCAATATCCGCATCGAGAAGTTGCTCACGGATATCCGGTGATGTGTCGATCAGAACAGTTGTGTCTTTTTCCTTGACCAGAATGGAACAGCGACGGCGGCGATTTTTAGGCTCATTTGGATCGCAGGCACCCCAATCATTTCCGATGCGAGGCACCCCGCCGGAGGTGCCGCAACCTAATATTGTCACTTCCATTAAAGTTTCCGCTCTATCTTATTGAAAAGGTTAAAGAAATTTTCAGTCGTGATGGCGGCGAGCTGATCCGGGTCGAGCCCCTTTAGTTCTGCGACTTTCGCCGCCGTATGGGCAACGAAGGATGGTTCATTCGTCTTGCCACGTTTGGGAACCGGTGCAAGATACGGGCTATCCGTTTCGACCAATAATTTCTCGACAGGTATGTTGCGAACATGACCACGGAGTTCATCCGCGGGTTTGAAGGTCACGATCCCGGAAATGGAGATATAAAACCCAATTTCCATAGATTTCTCTGCGACTTCCCAGCCTGAGCTAAAGCAATGGATAACCCCTGTGAAAGGCCCCTTCTCGTACTCTTCGTGCAAAATGTTAACGGTATCCGCATCGGCATCGCGCGTATGCACAATGATTGGCAGGCCGGTTTCGCGTGCGGCTTCGATATGCAGTCGGAAGGATTTTTTCTGGAGTTCCCGCGGAGCATGTTCATAGAAATAATCAAGGCCCGTTTCGCCTATTCCGACAACTTTCGGATGCGATGCCAGCTCGATCAACTTCGCTGCCGTGACCTCATCGCCTTCGCTTTCGGCCTCATGCGGATGCACACCGACGGAACAATGGATATCGTCATACCGCTCGGCAATGGCGCGCACCGCTTCAAACTCACGCAGCTTCGTGCCGATGGTCAGCATATGGCCGACCCCGACCTCCCTCGCCCGTGCAACGACATCGTCAAGCTGGCTGGAGAGCTGTTCAAAATTTAAATGGCAATGGCTATCGACTAACATCAACTATCCGCACCGTTTTTGGTTTTATCTGCCCATGCGTTCTACATTTAAAAACAGGTTGAGCACAACCTGTTTGCGGTCGAGATTGATTGAATCCGCTCTTTTGATCAACTCATTCCCTTTTTCCCAAAGCTGCGCCCAGTCAGAGGGAGAATGGCGGGAGATCATCTGTTTCATGATTTCCGCTTCGCCAGCTATAAGATTATTGCCCGCAAAATCCTCACTGGCGGCACGCACAAGACGGGTCAGCCACCAGGGATAAATCTCGCACACACTCCGGTATCTGGTCTCTCCATCTTTCAGGCCGCTTTTATCTGCAAGGGCATGTAGTTTTTCGGCATCAAGACGGGGATATTCCTTAAAGATATCGAGAAGAGCAGTAAAGATTTCAAGCCCTCCTGCCTCCAGCAGACGAAGTGCCTTTCCAGGACTTCCTTCCGAGAGGGTCAGTAGCATATCAAGTTGTTCCGGCGACAGTGTCTCACAATGCGGCGCCAGAACTTTTCTCATATTGGCGTCATCCAGCGGACGCAGTGCGAGCTGACGGCAGCGAGACCGGATAGTCGGGAGCAGCCCCGCCGGTGTGTGCGAAAGTAACAGGAACAGAGTTTTCTTCGGCGGTTCTTCCAGTGTTTTCAAAATTGCATTAGCCGCACTTGGGTTCATATCATCCACGGAATCAACGATAACAATCCGCCAACTCCCTTCGGAGGCGGTGAGCTGGAAAAACGGGCTCAGGGTGCGCACATCATCGACACGGATCGCGGTATAGAATTTCTTTCCCTTGGTATCATACTGCCGCCGGAGCACTGCAAGGCCCGGGTGCGATCCTGCATGCATCAACGCAAGCGCCGGATCGTCCTCTGGCACGTCGAGGGTCTCGGGCGGGCCAAACAGCCCCCCACCTCCGCCTGCTTGCTGACTTAAGAGAAACTTTGCCGCGCGATAGGCGAAGGTGGCCTTGCCGACGCCCCTCGCACCGGTGATCAGCCATGCGTGATGAAAGCGCCCACTCATGAAATTATCGAGAAAGCGCTCCTCTGCCTCTTCATGACCAATAAGATGAGTAGTATCCCGCGGGTGGGGATAACCATCGAGTTTGTCAGATTGCGGTAAGTCAGTCACGACAACAGACGCGCTGTTAGGATATCGCGAAGTTCCTGCTGGATGTCTTCGACGGAACGCGTCGCATCAATAAGGACGCAACGATCCGGGTTTTGCCGTGCAATATTTTGAAATCCATCGCGGAGGCGTTCGTGAAACGCAAGATCCATCTTCTCAAAACGATCCTCGTTATGAGTTCGCCCCATGGTGCGTTGAAGCCCCTCCTCCACAGGCAGGGAAAAAATGAATGTTAGGTCCGGCTTAAAATCCCCAACAGCGAAATCATGGATTTTCTGCACGGCTTCTTCGCCCAACTGATTGCCATATCCCTGATAGGCCATGGTGGAATCCGCGAAGCGGTCGGATATAACCCAGCGGCCTTCGTCAAGGGCTGGCCAGATTGTGAGGCGCAAATGATTTCTGCGGGAGGCATAGAAAAGTAGCGTTTCTCCAATGGCGTCCCATCTGTCTGGTTCTCCCGTCAGAATAAGCTCCCGGATTTCGTCCGCGCCCGGGGCACCGCCCGGTTCTCGTGTGAGTAGGGTGTCGATCTCTTTTTCTTGTAGAAATTCGGCGAGAAGACGGCTTTGCGTGGATTTGCCGCTTCCGTCCCCTCCTTCAAGCGTGATGAATTTTCCTGGCCGCTTTTGCGTTTGCATCCTGCTTGCTTCGACCTAGTTTGAGGACGGGCCGAAAACAAGATACTCAACCGCCGACGTCAGACGCTTGATTGCGCCGGGGCGGGTCACATCCTCTGTCGCAATCAGTGGAACCGTTATCGTTTCAATTTCGGGGCCTTCAACGACAAGCTGGGCCACAGGTGTTCCCTTGATGATCGGTGCCGGGATCGGCTCGTTATACACGACTTTGACCGTCATGGATTTCCGTGCCGCCCGTGAGAGAGTGACAGTCAAATCAGATTCCACAGTGAGTGGAACTGTATCTTCGTTCCCGAGCCAGACCCGCGCATTATCGACAATATCGCCAGTTTTGAAGAGAGCGTAGTTATTGAATTCGCGAAAGGCCCATTCCATCAGCCGTTCGGATTCTCTGCTGCGCGCCTTGGCATTTTCAAGCCCATTCACAACAACAACAATACGTCGCCCGTCCCGTTCCGCCGATCCAACAAGGCCGTAGCCGGATTCTTCGGTATGGCCGGTTTTGAGGCCGTCAGATCCATTGTTTTTATATAAAAGCGGATTGCGGTTGCCCTGTTTGATCTCGCTGAAAGTAAAGTCTTTTTCGGCAAAAATCGGATAGTATTCCGGGAAATCCTGAATGATATGCTTTGCCAGCAAACCAAGTTCACGCGCTGTCATCTTGTGGTTCGGATCCGGCCAGCCGGTCGCGTTTCGGAAGGTGCTTTTTTCAAGACCAAGCTCCCGCGCCCTAGATGTCATGGCCTCCGCAAAGCCCTCCTCGGATCCGCCAAGCCCTTCGGCAACCACGATACAGGCGTCATTTCCGGACTGAACGATAATCCCGCGCAGCAAATCACTAACGGCAACCCGTGTATCCACCTCGACAAACATCTTTGAGCCGCCCTTTTTCCAGGCTTTCTCACTAACGGGCAGTGTATCATCAAGCTTGAGAGAGCCTTCTTTCAGGCGCTCAAATACCATTGTCACCGTCATCAGTTTGCTCATGGAGGCTGGCGGCATCAACTCATCAGCATTTTTCTCAAGGAGTACCGCGCCCGTGTTCAAATCAAAGACGAATGCTTCCCGCGCCGGGGTCTCAATGCTTTGGGCTAAAGTGCTGCCTGCAAAGAGCGTCAGGCATAGGAAAAGGGCGGAGAAAAATCCTGTTGGTGAGGTCCTGTGTGTCATCGCACTCATGCTTTCAGTTTGTCTTATTCTTATCGCTGGCTCGGCAGGGAGCATTCGATAAACGAATTTATGTCCTAATGCGCTAATTTGACCAGTTTATGGCCGCTTACTCGATAATAATCCGGGCATCCGTATGACCGGTATTAATTAGATTTTCCAGAACCTGGTCCGCCCTGGCAATGTCCTGAACGGGACCTACACGGACACGATAAAAATCCTGACCGTTTACCAGAACTTGACTGACCTTCGTCGGCCCCATCGTTGAAAGCCGCGCGCTCAAAACATTGGCGTTGTTATAATCGACAAACGCGCCGGCCTGAATAAAAATCTCACTTTCAGTGATGGGAGCGGCACTCACAATAGGTGAGGGAGCGCTGTAAGCAGAGGCCGACGCGAGTTGAGTTTCGGTTGTTGGCTTTGCTGGCGCCGGAAGTGTTTCCAGTTTTGGCAGTGGTGCCGCCTTGATATTTGGCGGCGGCGCAAGGGTGCCTGAAACTATCTTGGCCTGAGGCGCAGCGGCAACGTTATTTTTCTCACTCACAGGGGTTGTTGGCTTGGCGATAATAGACTGATCCAGGTCGCCGCCTCCGTTAATGACCTGAACGCGGACCTTTGCAGTCCCCTTCTCCACCATCCCAAGAAGCTGCGCCCCGCGGTATGACATATCAATGATGCGTGAATGGGCAAACGGGCCGCGGTCATTGACCGTGACGATTATGGAGCGCCCATTTTCAAGGTTCGTTACCCTTACATCCGTTGGCAGGGGCAGCGTTTTATGGGCAGCGGTGAGTTTATGCATGTCGTAGACCGCACCGTTGGCGGTCTTGCGACCGTGGAACGGCTCCCCATACCAGGAGGCGATGCCGGTTTCGTCATAGCCGTTATCCACCTTTGGGTAATACCAGACGCCTGCGACTTCATAGGGGCTGCCAAGCTTGGGCACGCCACGATCAATACCTTTATTGTCGACGGTAGAACTGTTTTTGTCATGGGAGGCATGATATTTTTTTGCCCCATAGCTGAGCAGATTAACCTCGGAGCAGCCGCCGATCAGTAGTGTTATTGCAAGAATGGTCAGAATTCCGGCGTTGGGGAATAATTTTCTCATGTTACTGACACCTTTTACGCTACGCTTAACAAACATTTACCCGTCTCCGATCAGATCAGCGAGCTGGCCGACGGACATCGCAAAATAAGTTGACCTGTTCCATTTCAGGATTGTCCGGTAATTATTATAAACCAGAAAGGTCTGCCCGTTCCCACCCTTGGGCTGTACCAGTGACCCAACAAGCTGGCGAGACGGGAGCGGGCTGCCGTCGGCCTTGGTCACGCCGAGAGTTTCCCACTCATCCATGGGTTTGGCGATTTTCAAATCGACTAGGGACAGGTCAAAGCCTTTTGGTAACCGGACCTCCCTGCCCCATGTCTGGTCATACTTCCACCCTGACTGCGACAGATAATTGGCGGCAGAGGCAAAGACATCGGCCTTTGTTGTCCAGATATCGCGACGGCCGTCTTCATCATGGTCAACAGCGAAATTGACGAAGCTAGACGGCATGAACTGGGACTGTCCCATTGCCCCGGCCCAGGAGCCTTTCATATCTGCAAGGGCAATATGATTTTCATCAAGAATTTTGAGCGCAAGCAGCAACTCTTTTCTGAAATAGGCGGCACGGCGATTATCATAGGCCAATGTTGTAAGCGCATCGATCACGCTGAAGCCGCCAGTATACTTGCCATAGCGGGTTTCGACCCCCCAAAGCGCAACAATAAAGCGGGGCTGTACACCGAATTTACGACCCACCTCTTCTAGCAGGGCGCGGTTTTGGTTAAGCATGGCCTTGCCGGAATCAACGAGAGATTTTGGCAGGCGTTGCGCCATATATTCCTGAAAAGTCTGGACGGTTTCGGGCTGCTTGCGATCCAGCTTGACGATTTTCTCGATCAGCTTGACGTTGGCGAAAGCCTCATCAATTGTTGCCTGGCTGATGCCGTTTTCCCGCGCTTCAGCCTTCAACTTGGGCAGCCATTGGTCGAACGGTTCTTGCGCCGCAAAGCTCGGTGTTGAAATAGCAACTAAGAAAATGCCGACCAAAGAGAAAATAAAATTACGCGCCGATTTCTTTACCATTGGAACTCCGATTTACTGATCTCTCCTTTTTTGCCACAAATTCTGCGGATCTCGCAACGGCTTCAGGCGGAAAAGGCTTGATTATTGCCGCTCTTTATTCACGCTCAGAGATAAAGCGGATTTTAAAATCAAATATATTGACAGCACCCGGCTGGAACTTTAAACGATCAGGACTATTCGCAACCGTAAGGGGCCATAGTATTGGCGCCGCACCGAATTTGCGATACGGAGGGTTGGCAGAGCGGTTGAATGCACTGGTCTTGAAAACCAGCAAGGGTGCAAGCCCTTCCGGGGTTCGAATCCCCGACCCTCCGCCACTTCCCTGTTTTTCAATGTTCCCCACCATTCGCCAATATCCTTTAAGACCGCAGTAATTGTGCCTTTCCTGATACATCAGTAATTTCTGATATCCGCTAGCGTTCGCCTAAAGCCTATGTTAAAATATGGGTAGAAAAATGGGTAACAACGAAAGGCAGGCGGATGGCAAGGCAACTTCACAGGCTGAATGCACTCTCGGTCAAAGCTGAAACACGTAAAGGCATGTATGCCGATGGTGGCGGGCTTTATCTCCAGGTGAGCAGTTTTGATACGAAATCCTGGATATACCGTTTCACCCGAAACAAGCGCACGCGGGATATGGGGCTAGGTGGATTTCCTGAAGTTTCTCTCTCTGAAGCGCGTGAGGAAGCCCAGAATTGCCGGAAATTGGTTCGCAAGGGCTTGGACCCGATAGAAGTCAGGCAGTCTGAGCGGCACGCGTTACAGGCCTTAGCGGTCAAAACAATGACGTTTATACAATGTGCAGATAAATACATTGCGGCACATAGTAAGGGCTGGAAGAACGTCAAGCATGCCCGCCAATGGACCAGCACTCTTGAAACTTATGTTTACCCTGTGATTGGTAGTCTTTCCGTTGCTGATGTCGATATAGGCCTTGTTTTGAAAATCCTGGAGCCGATTTGGTCCGAGAAGCCCGAAACCGCCAGTCGCGTGCGGGGCCGGATTGAATCGGTGCTGGACTGGGCAACGGCGCGAAAATATCGGGAGGGTGAGAATCCAGCGCGATGGAAAGGCAATCTTGACAAGATACTGCCCGCCCGCTCCAAGGTGCAGCAGGTCAAACACCATGCCGCCTTGCCCTATGATGACCTGGGCGACTTTATGGCTGCGCTGCGTGAACAGGAAGGCATCGCCGCAATGGGGCTTGAATTGCTAATCCTGACAGCGGCGCGCACAGGTGAGATTATCAAGGCGCGCTGGACCGAGTTTGATCTGGACGCGGCAACCTGGATTATCCCGGCGGATCGAATGAAGGCAGGCAAAGAACACCGCGTTCCCCTATCACAGCCCGCGCTGCATGTTCTCGCCAGATTAAAAGAGGTGGCGCAGAATGACTACGTGTTGCCGGGGCAAAGGCCAAACAGCCATTTGAGCAACATGGCCTTCCTGCAGCTATTAAAGCGCATGGGTCGCAATGACCTGACAGCGCATGGATTCCGGTCAACATTTAAAGACTGGGCAACGGAGCGAACCAACTACCCGAATGAGGTTTCAGAAATGGCGCTGGCACATAGTGTTGGCAATAAAGTGGAAGCCGCCTATCGCCGGGGCGACCTATACGAGAAAAGAGTTCGGATTATGCGGGACTGGGGAGAGTATTGCGCACGCCGAGAAACTGAATTCGAGGAAAAAATAGTAACGATAAGGCAACTCCTAAATTAATTGCCATACTATATTTCTGCAATAATTCAATTTTATCCCCAACAAACACATAATGTGGAAAAAAATGTCCACAACTTTTTTTTAAACGAGACCTGAACTTCAAAGAGTTTTCACGTATAATGGCGACCGTAGAACGAATCGTGAAAATCTGCAGAATTATAGTAACAAGAGGACACCAATTTGGATAATAGTAACACTGATTATAGAGCCGTACTTTCTGTAAACGAAACTTGTCAGCGGGCAGGAATAGGTCGGACAAAACTTTATCAGGAAATTGCATCAGGAAGATTGAAGGGCCGCAAATGCGGACGCCGGACAATTATTCCCGTAACGGAATTTGAAAACTGGCTAGGGCGTTTGCCAGAGATTGGAAAAATTCAATGAAAGAACGTCAATTGAAAGTGAGAACGGCCATGACTCGTTTGGTCGCGCAGGCACAGCCGTTCTCTTTTAACTTCACAACCTTTTACGGAAAAAAGCTGTATGAAATACATAGACGATAAAGCACGAAATATCAACTCTGCTCTTCATGGATCTGGTCAGTTGAAAAAGACTCAAACTCCCTTGAGTCAGAGAGCTTCCATTTTACAACGGCGACATAATTTCACCCCAGCATTTGCAAAAGTATATGACGATTTGCTTGGTGGAGGTGTCAAATGAAGCGGCTCAAAATCACAGCATCCTATGACATCGATGGAAACCGCGTCACTCGTGAAATACCGGGGCGATATGCCTGGGCACTCCTGGAGCTTAAAAAGGCAGGCAAGCGAGGCTGTACGCCCCGCGATAACCCTGCCCCGCGCTGGAGTGCCTATATTCATCAGTTACGTCATGAATACGGGCTGGATATACAGACCATATGGGAAGCCCATAAAGGCCCCTTCCCCGGCAATCATGCGCGTTATGTGCTCCAGTCTAAAGTGGATAAAGTAGATTGAGTAGTTTCGGGAAACCAGACGCGACGGGCCGTAGTTCCGGTATATACGCGGGCCGTCGTGGCGCAATCATGAGGCCGCCAAAAGATGAGCCGTGGGTTTGGCGTACAAGAGAAATTACTGCGAGCGATGCATGGCGCTGCCGGAGCATAAACGTTGCCCGCTTGATAGACTTTTTGGAACTTGAGCATATGAACCATGTCGGGACAGAAAATGGCAATCTCTTTGCAACGCACTCGCAGTTAATTGAATGGGGCATTGGCAAAAACTATGTCACTGACGCTATTGACGAAGCTGTATTCCTGGGTCTGGTCAAGGTCCAGCGCGGCGGTCGATGGGCGGGTAGAAACGACGCCTCCAAATATCGCCTCACTTATTATGCAGATAGAGACGGCAATCCAGCAACGAATGAGTGGAAGCCAAAAACTGAGGCAGAAATTAAAGAGTGGCGGCGAAAAAGAAGCCACCGGAAAAAGATCAAAAAAGCTGCCAGAAAAAACTATCTGACCCCTATAATTGGCGGGTACGGTACCCCCTAATTTATGGAGTACGGCACGGGAAAACGGTTGAACCGCAAACTTGAGAATGGCAGTTTTAAGCCGTTTTTCCGACTATCTGGTACCCCCTTATTGTAGGGACCTTATATATCTTGGGTGTAGGGAGGAGTAAGTTAAACAAAACTCCATCTAATCCCTCTCCCATAATCGACCCTTCAAGATTGAGCCACTTACAATATCCCGGCTTGAAACTCGAAATCGTGATTTTACAGTTAATTGAATTTCTGCGAATCTTTTACCTGATTCACGGGCGCGATGAATGTTACGGTTCTGGCTACACTATCCCCTAGCAAATTAGCCTCACAATTGAACAAGAAAGGTTTTGCAAAATGATTGCCGTCATATTTGAAGTGTATCCGCATCAAGAGCATAAACAGCAATATCTGGATATCGCGGCGAGCCTACGCCCGACCCTTGACGAGATAGACGGGTTTATTTCGGTTGAGCGATTTCAGAGCCTGACTGACGATAATAAAATCCTCTCCATCTCTTTCTTTCGTGACGAGGCGGCGGTGGAACAATGGCGCAATATATCAGCGCACAGGAATGCCCAGGCAAAGGGCCGCGCCTCCGTCTTTAAGGATTACCGCATACGTATCGCCAGCGTCATCCGCGATTATGGCATGTATGAGCGCGACCAGGCCCCTGATGACAGCAAAGCAAAGCATTCAGCATAGGCTGGACATTTGAAATGGGTAACTCCTGAAGGCCCCAGTGAGAATTTGTAATTCATTGATATAAAATGATTTATTGAAATCGCAAGAATTTGTCGATGCACTGATAAAAAATCATAATTTATCAAGTTTTGCGGCGTGAAAATTCTCAACTTGGCTCGATTTACTCGACATCGCGAGTTTGTATCTTTGATTGATCTCTATGATTTTTGACAATGCATCAATACATGATTTTATTTTTTTGCTGAGCCGCATTGGATCTGTGATAACCTGGTTGAAATAAATTTTAGTTACTCAACGAAGCCGATGGATGAATACGCGAGACTAAGAAAAGATTGTGTGGAGCAGACACAAAAAAATCTAATAGGTGAGAAGCTTCGCCGCAAAGGCTTTGAATATTATATTCAGGAGATTTCGGAAGCTGTCGAGACGTATGCACGAAACGAAAATATCGATTTAGAAATTTTCAGATGGAATATTTTACCGCAGGCTATCGACATTTTAGAAGATTTGCGCCACGCGATGATTTCATTTGAAGATAAATGGCAAAAAAGGGAAGAAGACGATGAGGACGCTGGTTTCGATGAGGATTTAGAGAAACAGGATGTTCCAACTATCGAGCAACAAGATTTTTGGATACGAAAGCGATTTCCACTTCAAACTATTGTAGACAAAGAAACACCAACTCTTAATCGTTCTGAAATTGAACACATTGTAGGCCGTTATCTTGAAGAGCCTTGGCGATGTCAGGCATTTGATCGATTATTAGTCGACATTCTTGTGGCAATGGAAATGTACTCTTTTGGTGACGAGATGATTAATGAATATACAGCTTGGTATATTCCTGCCATGTCACCGTTGAAACGAAAGCATGCGCTAGTGGGTTATCTTTTAGGTCGAATAATTGACGGAATTGTTGCCGGAACATTCATTGGTGCCGCTGTTTTGATTGACGAAGTATGGGCTTTTTGGGTGGCTGGAGTTATAGTATTCGTTCTTTTTGTGCTTGCATCCATTGCTACCATTTTTCTTCCTTTTAATTGGCATAAGCAGAATAAGGCAAGGCAGAAAATTTACGACATAATTTCATGTACCATCGGGGTGTATCAAGATTTGGAGAGCTATGGACCGATATCAGCGGTACATATAAAACAACGTCTGGAAGACTCTGCTTCTAAGGGTGTAGTATGGCCTGCACCGCTTTATGCCCTTCTCGATGACATTTTAGCTCGTACCGGCAGGTTTTGATCCTGCACAAATTTCCTATTGATTTCGACAAAAAAGAATTGGGTTGATTGCAGTAGTTTTAACTACTGCTTAAACTGCGCATCTTTTCTCTCGTTCCATAGAGTAATTTGCCATGTTGAAGGGTAGCGTATCCTAAGAGAGTATATTCCGAAAACAAAAATAACTCTGGATTGAAATTCGGTTATGTTGCAACCTAGCTAATAGAACAAATTCCTTTGGATATTAAAACAAACAGCGAGGGTAACAGGCCGTCATGCATCGTATTACTTATCTTGTAATTTTAACTTTCTTACTCGCCGCTGGCTGTTCAAGCGGAAAAATGACAGCAGAGGAAAAGGAAAAATTTTATTCCGAGAACAAAGCAAAAAATAAAGCGTTGTATGTAGACAAATGTAATGCTGGCTCTGCGTCGGATTGTTACGCATATGGTCTGGTTTTACTGCTGGGGTTTGAGGGAGAAGAGGGAGTATCCAGAGGCCCTTCTTTGGTTCAGGAAGGTTGCGAGAAAGGCTTTATGGAGGCTTGTCTCGTAATAGGAAATCTTACTCGGCACGGCGACCATACGGCATTGGATGTTGAGAAGGGAATTCAATACATTACCACGTCTTGTGACGGCGAGCATGCGAATGCCTGTCAAACTCTTGGCAATATCTATAAAGAAGGTGATGGCGTTGATAGAGACGAAGAAAAGTCTACCGTTTTATATGAAAAGGCATGCAGGCTAGATGCTAGACTATGTGGATAGCAAAAGCAGCAGAATGAAACTCATCAACTCTATATTCTTAAGTTCCTTTCTGGCCATTTTCCTATGCGGCTGCACCGCTATTTTTTTGTTGCCTGACAGCAAGCCAAGTTACGCAACCATTAAGAAAAATAAGGAACTATGTGAGGCAGGTAATCTCGAATCCTGTTTTTTCCTGGGAAGAACCTATGACGGAGGATACTCGACTGATATTGACAAAGCAAAGCACTACTTAAACTTGGCTTGTGATGCCGGACATGGAGAGGCCTGTTACGTGCATGGATACAAGTACGTAGGCAATCTTAAATGGACAACAGACGTACAGAAAGCGGCTACCCTATTTGCGAAAGCATGCGACAATGATTTTGCTAAAGGCTGCAACTCGTTAGCCTACATGTATAGAGGAGGTTACGACTTCCAGAGAAATGTGGAAACAGCTATAAAATTATACGAAAAATCTTGCAGTATTCAGTATGACATTGCGGCGCGAAATGGGTGTCTAAGTCTTGGCAACATGTATAAGGATGGCGATGGCGTTGAGAAAAATACCGCCAAAGCTAGCGCCATACTCCGCGCAGGTTGTGACAGAGGATCCCTATATTCATGCAAAGGTTTTGGAGAAATACATCAAGTTGGATTACATGACACGCCAGATTCAATTGCCGTCAATCTTTATACTGGATTTTGCGCTAACGACGATTTAGTTGCGTGCAATGCGCTCGGTAGAATGTTTCAAAGGGGTTGGTTAGTAGATCAAGATATTGATAAAGCCCTGGTTAATTACCGCAAGTCTTGCGATGGAGGTTTTCCCGAAGGTTGCTTTAATCGCGGATACTTACTTCATGAGCGCTGGTACAATTTCAAGCAACGCGAGGGAAATAATAACCCTTCTTTGATTTTTGAATTATTTAAGAAAGCTTGTGATGGAGGCAATGCGGCGGGGTGTGGTGCTTTGGCCGGAGCCTATAAGAAAGGACAAGGTATAGCAAAGGATGAAACGCGAGCAATGGAGCTAAGGCAGCAAGCATGCGAAATAGATAAACGGCGATGCTGGCTCTTGAGATTGGAGTAAATGACGCAATAAGAAATACCTTATTTTATCCTCGCTTGTAGTGTAGCGAAATCCAAGTTTTGGGGCGGAAGTTTATAGGGCACCCGACCACTCGCAAGATTAAAAATGTCTGTCTTTGTTATCTCAACAATACGTCCAGCATATCGATAGAGATACTGACACTCCCATTTACCACCCGGCTCTTTGGTGACAGCGTCATAACTACTATTTGGGTATTGAAAGCAAATTTTGTATCGGAAGACAAAATGTTCCAATCGCCATCTTGAGGGAACAGGACGGCTATTCCCAGGATACCAAAGGTAAGCGCGACCATCGGGGGCAAAATACTCAATCTGGTTTCCATAGGCATAATTATATGTCCGCACAGTCTTGTCTGCTAAATGGGCCGTCGCTTGTTCGATGGGCTGATTATCTATCTCACCAACTGCTTCTCCCAAGATAGTATTACTGTCGAGCTGACTACAGCCCGCCAGGACCAAAGTCGTCAGGATAAAAAGTACGGAAACATTGAATAGGCGCATCATCATACCAAGAATAATTGCGAACAAAATATTACCTGAAATTACACACGGCATCGTCTCTTTCCGTCATCATAAAAAATGGACTTAGTGCTGAATTGAACTAAGATAGTTTTTGCCTAGAGTTCTGAACATGAGGTTTCCCATCATTTAGAACATATCCTTTGTTTCAAAGTTCATCCAGACAGCGCGCCAGGTTTCATATTTTTCAGTCGGCAGCTTATAGGGCTGACATTGGATAACAGCGCGCCGCGCACTTTCTGCCACCACTCTTTCAAAATCGTTCTTGATGCTACCTTTATTGACGATTTCCGGATTGCCGTTCAATGTCCCGTCCCGATTAAATTGCATGCGAATTGTTACAATCAATTTTTCGGCATTGGCCGCACGCGTCGGCAAATTCCAGCATTTTTGGACTTGCTGTTTAAAGGCATCCATCTCATTTATTGTCAGTGGCAAGGTCGCTGCCATTGCCTTGATTGACGGATTCGGCACCCTTAAATCCTTCTGGGCCCCTGAGCAGCCCTTGTAATCTTTCTTCATACATTCTTGAGCCAGTTTCTGTGCCTCCGAGATTTGGTCGGAAGTCATTATTCTTGCGGCCCTTTTTCGACCTTCTATTGCATCTTCATTTCCCAATGACGCGGCGATGTTGAACCACATGTGTGCCAATACATTATCTAGAGGGACGCCTGCGCCTAGTAAATACAGGGCACCTAACATAGACTGAGCTTTGTCGTGCCCTTGTTCGGCAGCAAGGGTGAGCCATTCCGCTGATTGTTTATAGTCCCGAGGAACAATTTGACCTTTGAAATATAAAGCTCCCAGATAACCTTGAGCATCTGCATTCCCTTGTTCGGCAACAAGGGTGTACCATTTCAAAGCCAGCCTATAGTTTTGAGGTACACCTTCACCGTTTTGGTACATCACGCCGAGACTAATCTGAGCAATCGCATTCCCTTGTTCCGCAGAAAGAGTGTACCATTTTATAGCCCGCTCATAGTCTTTAGGAACACCTCTTCCACTGCGATACATCAGAGCTAAGTTTCTTTGAGCATCGGCATTCCCTTTTTCAGCAAGAGGCTCCCACTCCTTTAACGCCCTGGCGTATTCGCCTCTTTGTGCTGCGGCTAGGCCTTTTTCATAATCAGCTGCTATCACGGTCGAACACCAAACTATTCCAATCATGAAAGCAATAATTAGAGTATGAATTTTCAATGGCTCACTCGATTTTCGATGGATAATAACTCTAGAGACAGCTTACGATAATTTAAGGTTGTGCGTGAAGGTAATTGTTCACCTAAACCGTTTCAGCGACCTCGACACAGCCATAAGGTACCCGTGGTTCTCAAATCCACCGCACTTCTCTCGGGCTCCGGTAAGATACGTATTGACTAGGTAAGAAGCTATTGTCACACGCTTGGCCAAGTGCGTAGAGCAATTAATAGAAGGTTTTTCATAAGCTTAAGATTACACGCGTAACAAAAAAATATTGTAGTAAATGACGGTCGAGCATCTTCACGTCAATGACGGCGGACAAGCTATTGTCGGGAACATAAGTATAAAAATCCTAATCCAACTGGTCGTCGTGATTAATAGTGGTGATTAAACTCCCCCTAAATCCCAACTGACCTTCTCATAATCCGCGCCACCCTACCCGCTTCCATATGCCTCAAGCCGGGGTTTGGTTCTGCAAGCGCCCGCATAAACCGCCGTGTCAGTTGCGGCCCCTTCTCTAACGTTCGGCTTATCTCTTCCAGCGCCTTCTCTAGCTGGCGGCAGCGCACTTCCCGGCGGGCGCAGTCCCGCGCCGCCCGCTCGATAACAGACAGCGTTCTCTGAAGCTGGTCTTTATCGACCAGCTCCTCCGACCAGTTGCCACCAAAGGCGACATTTCCGAGTTGCTTTTTCTTTTCCGTCATGAGAACAAAGAAAGAACATTTGGTCTCATTTTGCAAGACGGATTTTTATGACATGACGCCAATGCGGTCCCTTTATGTTGATATGAATAGCTTTTTTGCGAGCGTTGAACAGCAGATTGAACCGGCACTCAGGGGCAAGCCGGTTGCGATAACGGCAATCGACAATGAATCAGGGGCGTGCGTTGCGGCAAGCTATGAAGCCAAGGCATACGGCATCAAAACCGGCACCCGTATCTATGCAGCAAAGGAGCTTTGCCCCGGTATTATCTTCCGCCCCTCCCGGCATCGGCTGTATGTGCGGGTAAATCAGAAAATCGCCCGAGTCATTGATGAAATCGCGGAATTGGAGTTTGTCCGCTCCATTGATGAATTCCAGGTGGCGTTGGGAGGCGGTAGCGCCAAACTGGAACGGGCGCTGGACCTTGCCCGTGAAATCAAGGCGGCGATACGGGAGAAGGTCGGCTCGGAGCTTCGCAGTTCCGTTGGCATCGGTCCGAACCATTTACTGGCGAAAATTGCGGGCAAGCTGGAGAAGCCGGACGGGCTGCAATGGCTCGCCCCTGAGAATATGCCGGAGGCTATCAAGCACCTAACCCTTGATGACCTGCCGGGTATTTCACAAGGTATCAAGGGCAAGCTCTATGGTGCCCGGATTTATGACGTGAGGGCGCTCTATAATCTCGATCCGCGCCATGCCAGAATGATTTGGCATTCGGTTGAGGGAGAGCGGTTTATCAGAGCCTTGCGGGGAATGGATATCCCGCTGATGCCGACCAGGCGAAATGGCTATGGCAACAGCAAGGTTCTCGCGCCGGAGTACCGCCCTCCGCATAAGGCGAGACTTGTCGGGCGCTGGCTGGTTGAGAAGGCATCGGAGCGAATGCGGAGGGATGGTTATTGCACCCGGCATTTTCATTTGTCGCTCCGCTTGACCGATGGGGCATGCCATGCCGGAAAGAAGATTACGGCAACGCGGGATACGCGGTTTTTGCTCTCGCTCTATGAGGGGCTTTGGGGAGACATTCGCCGCCGCAGCAATGGGGATGTTTTGTCGATTAGCGTTCACCTTGGCGACTTGATCCTGCTAACGGAGCGCAATGGCGACCTGTTCGCGCCATTGTCGCCAGGTATGCCAAACAAGCCCGAAAAGCTCGCCACTGTCATCGACCATATCAACCGCCGCTTTGGGGAACGTATGGTGAAGTATGGAGAACATCAGGACCATCCGGGGTTCTTTGAGAAGGGGTAGTGCGAGGTTATTTAAAGTGGACAAAAATAGAAATGATGCAAAGAATAGGTAAAGGCAGGTTGCAAAAATCAAGTCTGGGATATTTTTCGTGATGAACCGAAAATTGGGCATCTTGTATTTGGTAATTTCCTGGCTTTTAGGACTTCTATTTAGCGGTATCCTAGCGTGCGTTGACGCTACTAATGCAAGACCACTTGCGGCAACGATGATACTCGGCATAATAGGTTCATTTCCTGTCTTCGCTGCGTTGGTAATTTTCTATTCAGCCTTCTTTAGCCACATCCACAAAAATTTAATTATATGGTCGTTTTTGTTCCCGATCTTAATTCCATTTGTGTTTATGATATTTTTATCCGTATCGGTGTACGCTTATGACGGTGGCGTTATTACTGTCGAACAATTTTTTACGTTAATGTTGCAACCTGTAATACCAACAAGCATTTCAGCCTTTATCTTTTATAGATTATGCCGCAACAAATAGATGATTTTGCTATTGTTTGGCGCTGGCACACCTTTGCTGCTCACACTATATATAAGTCGATATTGTTGTTTTACCCAAATGCTCTGTTCCTGTCGCAAATTGATGCAGAAATTCGCCATTTATGGTACAATTTCCTGTTGATTTCGACAAAAAACAATTGGGTGGATTATGGGCGGAAGTGGTTCCGGTACCTGGTATCGGTGGAGCAAGAAAACGGTTGTGGAAGACGGCTTGACGCTGGACCTGTTCAAGTTGGTTCGGGAGAAGGCAATCATTCCGGGAAAGCATGTTAGGGGTTCCCTCACCTGGTGGAATAATCGGACAGATGAAGAGCGGGCTAGCATTAGCTATGAAGCGGACCTGATCGATCCATATGCGGCATGGGTGCGGCTGCATTATCGTCGCGACGGCACTCCAGAAGATTACAAGGTTCGAATGGCTGTAACCTATCCTCACTATGGCGGCATGCGCTGGTGGTTTGTTTGCCCTGCTAATGGCTCCAGGGTGGCAAAGCTACACCTACCCCCAGGTGGCAACCTTTTTGCGAGTAGAGCGGCTTACAGGCTCGGATATAACAGCCAGCAGGAAAGCCCGATGTTCCGGTATCTATCGCAAGCGCAGGATATCCGCCGTCGGCTTGGCGGGAGTACCTGCATTGATGAGTGGTTCCCGAAAAAGCCCAAAGGCATGCACTGGAAGACGTATGAAAAGTTGCAGGCGAAATGCGAGTGGTATGAGCAACGTTGCAACGCGATGGCTGCGCAACGGTTTGGGTTAGGTTTTAGCTCTTAGAGGTTCTTCAGTAGTTCGCTTTATCGCATACCGAACCTTATAACGCATTCTGTACAAAACTTGACTACCTGGATCAGGATATTTGTCATTAGCTGGTTTGCTTGAAGCTGGTCTTTTGCTGCATCGTGATGTGCTTTTTCATCTTCAATTATCTGTATTACGCAATCATGAGCAGCTAGATCATCTTTACATAAATATGCTCTCTGCTCTTCCAGGTGCTCAAGAACGACATTTTCAACCGCATAGGTGGTCGCTGCAACGGCTTTCGGACCGATTAGTCCTGTCGCAAATCCCAATATATAACCCCCTGCCCCGCAAGCCAAATAGCTCTTGCATTGTCTTATGCCATTTTCCGCCAGGTAGGTTGCAAATATTTTCCGATGATTGAGTTCATGCTCCATATTCTGTTCAAGCTGTTTAACGATTGACTTGGACCGGAAACGGGCGACAAACCGTTGTGCGCGGTAGATATTAACTGCGCCATTTTCACCAGCATGATCGACCTTTATCATTTTTTCGGCAGTTTTCTTTGCTGGTCGCAAAGTTGATAATGTCAAGAAAGTATTTCCTGTTGAGCTATTGTCAAAGAAGGTTGGATTTTTTGATATTTTAGCAGAGAAAATATTATGGTTGATTTGTGCTATCATATCGCACAATTTTGAGAAGCATACTAATTTGTAAGAGGATCCAATATGGCTGGCAGTTCCGGAGATATGGCAAATGCTGAAGAAGGCATTTCCAAGCTTGAACTAAAGGGAGAGGACTATAAACAAGCTTCGATATATGCCATGCAAAAGAAACAACGGAAAAATATGCGGTATATGGTTATTGGTAAGGTTGTGGCGTTGCTTTTTGCTGTCGGAATGGTGCTCGTCCACTACTTCATCTCTTCTTAGCGCAATTTGGGTTGAGATAGGGAAAGTCAAATGAATAGCTGCGCAAGAGTAGCTTTCCAAAATTACTCATTCATTCCTGTACTCGCTATTCTGATTTGCTTGTACTGTTCAGTATTTGTTTTCGCAATCAGAAGGCCGCCAGGGCTATTAAAAAACACTTTGGGCGTAATTCTGGCATTTGTTGCTATATTGGTTTTTGCCCCGCTATTTTGGTCAAGTGTAAAGTATACTTATGCTGTATTATGCGGCTCAAATTGACGTTTCTCCATCTATAAAAGATGGGTATAAATATGGGTAGAAATAAAATTCACTGTAAAATCATTTAAAAACATCAAATTGTGGCGGACCGACCCTCCGCCACATTTTCCTCAGTTTAGGTTTATATTCTCCCTAACCTGTTGCTAATTATATCAATTCTGGTTTTAGCTGAAAAACCCAATTGCGCATAAAACGCGGCTGGCGGACCTCTGGTACAGGATTACCCGATGCAAGAAGGTAGTTTAGATCTAACCCCTTGATATAATTACGTCGGAAAAACGCAGCGGTTTCTCTCCGACCCTCCTCTACAGTATCCAATTTTTTTTGATTAATTTGCCGGATCGGTATCACGATTCAACATTATTCCCAGAAGAACAACCGAGTTCAGTCTATCGCGTAAGACCACGGATATCTTCAACCGAATAACACTCCCTTGCTATCTTAAAAGTTCTCCATCTTTGTAGAACCACCTAAAAATTATCTCCCAATTAAGTAGGACCCAAGATACTGACAAGTAATTGTGCAAGCGGAAGGAGAATTAAATATGCCTTAAACCATGCCAGATATTTGGGATACTGTGTTACGATACAGGATCTTGCACGCGATACTGCGTGCCTGTCCTGATACAGATCGGACTTATTTATGGAAATTCCTACATGGATTAAACCTGCGCTTATGGGCGCGGGAGCAGGCGCTATCGCCGTGGCTATAGTGGGATTTAACTGGGGTGGCTGGATGACAGAGAACGCAGCCAATGATATGTCGAGCGAGAACTCCAAAATGGCGGTTGCGACGGCACTTATGCCCTATTGCTTAGAAAACTCCAGGAATGATCCCAATTCAATAGACGTGCTCGCCAAGTTTGGAGAGGCTAATAGCTATAAACGACGTGGGATTATTGAGGATGCCGGCTGGGCAACTCCGTTAGGCGCTGAAAAGCCGGATCGCGAACTGGCAGAAGCTTGCCAGAATGCATTAGCAGAAAAAATCTAGTTTTTTAGTCGCGTGGGCGCCTTAGGCCATACGCGGATAGTTTTCATTATGAAACATTCCGGAGGCGCGGTGAGCCGCGTCTCCTCTGGAAGTCTTGTCAACGCTCTCTCTGCGTAATCAAGGCAATATATCTGTGGTACTTGTGACCGAAAGTGCCGCCCAACTTTCGTTGCCTTCGCTTACATGTCCGCGAACTGTAATCGCTTTGCCAGCGCGATCCTGTTGCTGGCTCCAAGTGATCATCAAGGAACCAATATGTCTTCCGTTACACATCTCAATCAACCGCGGGCGTTTACCCGCGTAAACGAACCCGCAATTCTCAAGGGTTCTGGATCGGCCATTAAACTTCCGGTTCGCGATATTCCAAAATCGACCAACACAGCAATCGTCTATTGTGAAGGCAATTTCGGTGCCATTGACGGTAAAACGGCCAACGGGTTGGTCCGTCATTCCGAGAAGTATGAAATCCTATCGGTTATCGATAGTGAAAAGGCTGGCCTTGATTCCGGCGCCGCCCTTGGAGACGCGCCGAACGGTATTCCTATTTGCCGTGACCTCACCGAGGCCTTATTTCTAGCGGATAGCCTGCCTGAGTATTTTATATTCGGAATGGCGCCCTCAAGCGGCATGCTGTCGACGCGTGAGCGCGGTCTGGTAATTGAGGCCATGAGCCACGGCATGAACATCGTGAACGGCCTGCATGAGTTCCTCAATGACGACCCCGTCTTTGCCGCTGCTTGTCTCTCTTACAATGTTACAATTCTTGATATCCGCAAGCCCCGCGACAAAAAAGACTTGCGCATGTTCAGCGGCAGGATTGCCGAGGTCACCTGCCCCCGAATTGCGGTGCTCGGCACGGATTGCGCCATCGGCAAGCGAACGACCGCGACCATCCTGACACGCGCATTGAACGAGTATGGCGTGAAGGCGGTGATGGTCGGCACTGGACAGACCGGACTGATTCAAGGCGCGCGCTACGGCATCGCGCTTGATGCCGTCCCGTCCCAGTTTTGTTGCGGCGAGCTAGAGGCGACTATCGTCGAAGCCTTCGAGGCAGAAAGCCCGGATATAATAATTGTAGAGGGTCAGGGAGCGCTCAGCCATCCGGCCTTTTCAACATCATCCTTCATTCTACGGGGGGCCTGTCCTGACGGTGTTGTACTCCAGCATGCTCCCGGACGGATCTACCGATGCGACTTCGATCAAATGCCGATGCCGACACCTGCCAGCGAGGTAACCCTGATCGAGACTTTTGCAGATACCAAGGTCATTGGGCTCACAATCAATCACGAGAATATGGTCGAAGCCGAGATAGACTTGGCGATCACCCACTTTGAAAGCGAACTTGGTATTCCCGTGACGGACGCATTGACAAAGTCGCCGGATCATCTGGTAGAGATGGTTCTAGCTTCCTTCCCGCAGCTGAGAAAGAAATCGACCGGGATCATTAATTGACCACCCCGCGACTTGAAATCAACCTCTCGAAAATCCATCATAACGCCCGGTTTTTGGTCAATCTGCTTGGCCGTCGTGGCATCTCCGTCTCGGCAGTGACAAAAGCTGTGTTAGGCCTGCCAATCGTTGCCAGACAATTGCTGGCCGCAGGGGTAAGTGGGCTGGCGGATCTGCGCATTGAGAATATCCAGACCATGCGCCGTGCCGGGATAGAAGCACCTATCACACTCATCCGCTCGCCCATGATCAGTCAGGCAGCCGAGATCGTAAGAGACACGGACACCAGTCTGAACACAGAACTTGACGTTATCTCGGAACTTTCCAAAGCTGCACAAGCACAGGGGCGGATGCACGGGGTACTGTTGATGATTGAGCTTGGGGATTTGCGGGAGGGTATCATGCCTGCTGACCTCGAGGATGTCGTGCGTCGTACGCTGGACTTCCCAAACATTGTTCTCAAAGGCATCGGCACTAATCTGGCCTGTCGTTGCGGTGTCGTGCCGGATGCAGTAAATATGGCAGAACTGTCAGCACTAGCGAATGCGATTGACGCAACTTTTGGGCCTATAATCTCAATTGTCTCAGGCGGAAATTCAAGTAATCTCAATTGGATTTTGGGGGGTGCCGATACCGGCCGGATTAATAACCTCCGTCTTGGCGAAGCCATCTTGCTGGGCTGCGAGCCGCTTCATCGCCAACCGATTGAGGGACTCTTTACTGACGCCATAACACTCATCGCGGAGGTGATCGAGTCAAAGGTCAAACCATCGCAGCCGTGGGGTATGATTGCAGAAACCGCCTTTGGGAAAGCAACACCGCAGGCCGACAGCGGCAGTATCTCCCAGTCCATTTTTGCGCTGGGACATATGGATACCGACCCGGAAGGGTTAATACCGCCGCCCGGGATGAAAATCCTCGGATCGAGTAGTGATCACCTTATTGTGGATTCTGGCCGCGACCGCCTGCCAATCGGCACCGAAATTCCATTCCAGCTTAACTACAGCGCTCTGGTCCGCGCCATGTCTTCCCCCTTCGTCACCAAAATACCTTATTCAGAGGAAACAGCATTGGCACTTCAATTACCTGTATCTGCCTAGCACCGGTGTAATAAAATAAGTCCTGCTGTTATTCTATTGTTGAAGTTATCTAACTTTCCAACGGGAAACACAAACCCCCATTTCCGCATAACCAATATTTTGCAATTAAGTGCAAATCCACTGGACTGGTGCAGAATTTACCAATCCAAGGAGGCAGTGTTGCCCTAACCCCTTTATATAATTACATTTGAAAAACGCGGCGGTTTCTCCCCGTGTGCTGTTTTACAAATATTACCAATCCTTACCAAGACCGCATATTTAACGAGGAGGTGGCGTTGGCTCCATTGGTAGCCCTGCGGCACTCCAGGATGCCAGACCTCCACGATACCAGTAAAGGTTGCTATAACCGGCTGCATTGGCCCGAAGCACCGCGTTATAAGATTCCCAGCATTCTGACCCGGCACAAAAGAAAATAGTCGGTATAGATGTATTACTTCCAAACAACGATCGGAGCGACGCTACAAAATTTTGTTGAGCATTGTCGTTGAAGTTGCCGCCATACCCACCAGAGGGAATAAAGACGGAATTTTTTATGGTGGATCCATGAGAATTTGCCAGCACATCAATTAGCTGAACTGAGGCGTCTCGCGCAATCATGTTTTGGACCTCGCCAGTCGTCACGCGTCGACCTACAGGAATTGAAATAGGCGTTGCAGAGCCAACATTGCTTTCAAGAGTTGATTTAGCTGGCACCCCCCAGTTTGTCAGCTCGTTTGCATAACCGGTGGTATCGACAGGATTGTTATTCACTACCACCGGGTCATTGTTATCGGGGGATGGAATGGCGTCATCACCGCCGAATTGATCCAGGATACCAAATATAACAACAGCACCAATAGCGAGGGCAACCGCCGCGTACTTGCGATCAAACGTAAACTGGCCGATAGTGATGGTGTTTTCTGCTTTTTTCGTTGTGTCCTTTTTTTGGCTGTTTGTATTGATATTTTTAGGCGGAAAATTGGTTGCTTTCCCTCCGGTCTCAGATTGTACTGGTTGCGAAAGACCGGCCCAATTGTCGCCAGAGGATTGTGAAGACACTTCGCCATCTGATGACGGAGTTTCATATACCGACGGCAATGGACCGAGTCCGAGAGAATAAGCGAAAGCCCGGACGACCTGCCGGGCAATATCAATACGGAGTCCTGTGCCGGCTTCAAGGCGGCCTGCTTGACGGTCCATCTCAATTCCGGATAGATGACGCTCTGTACTGATAAGTGCCGAGGGGACGCCTTCATCCACAGCGGAACGTACAACGCGTAGTTCTCGCTTGGCTTCCGGCAAATGGTCCGCGAGCAGTGATACCAATCTTCTGCGATCATTGAAAATTTCACTGCCAAATCGTTCGACAAGGGTCTTCAAGACTTCTGCTAGTGAATCATATGTAGGAGTATTTCCGGTCATTTTTTATTGTATCCGGCCACATGCGGCTGCTTGTTGACAGCTTCCATCCATTACACACATGGTCGAGCCCTTTAATTGCACATCTTGTCCACCGGAGCCCATAAATGCGATACAGACGCCGCCGAACCCCATATTATCCTGCTGCCACACGGGGATCACGGCCCGAACTGGTGCACCATTTATATTGTAGGGTATCAAAAACCCACTGCCCAGAGTATCTGGGTTGGTTGTGTTATAATTAACCCCTGGGCGCCAGACACCAAACATAGCTTCTCCTCCGTCCCAGCTTCCAGCAGGCAACATAATCATGGCTGGGGCTTGTCCCGCCTGTGTAGTAACAGAAAAGCTAAGACCCAGACTACCATTTGGCATTTGCTGAGTTTGTATGGTTGGTAATTGACCATTCGGAGGCTGAAGCAAGGGTAACGTTTGCTGTACGGGTTGTTGGGGCGTTGGCTGAGGTCCAGGTTGTGGTGTAGGTTGCGGTCCGGGTTGCGGCATTGGCTGTGGCGCAGGTTGCGGATTTGGTTGGGGGCTGGTTGCTGCCCTCCTCCCTGTTGCTGCGAAAAGTATAGCAATGCTACCAAAGCAATAGCTGCACCTCCAATCACACGCTTGTCCTTCCAAATGGGAGGTTTCTCTTCTTCGTCATCATCATCTTCTTCGTGCTGATCTTGTGTCTGCTGGCCGGTTGAGCCTGTATGCGATTGTTGATGTTGCGGTGTTGTGGGGGTGCTGCCTACAACAACAGAATCCCCGGCCCATTCATCGCTTGCTGGTGCCGCCGCACCACTAGCTGTCGGTGCCAAGGGCCCCATTCTTTTGGCAACGTTTAAAGCAGTCTCAACAACACCTGCTGACAATTTTTCATTTACGGCTATTTCATTCCTGATTTTCTCAGTTTCAGCGTCGCTATCGCTGGCACTTTCAATACGACTGACTGCATTCATTGCTAAAGCCGAGGACAATGCCTTTATTTCGGCATGCAGATCTGGCGCCTGACTGCTGAGGCGCGGTACAATCATAGCGGGAGATTGGAGGAAACCATCACCCTGTTGCTGCCGGCATTGGTCTACAAGAGTATATAGGCGATCTTCAACGGACATGACTGTTTCCTCTTACCAGATAATATCGCTCGTCACGGGTTGATCTTCATCAATTTCCTGTGCGAACTCTTGGAGTGGATTGGGTGAATTTGTTGGTGATGATGCTGCTTTAACGGGGGCGGTAGTCGCCCATTTGATATATTTTACGAGGTCGGTTGCGTTATTTGCCTTTAGTGGTTTTAGGTCTGGATGGCGGATAAAGCGGCCAAGTATGTCGTTGTCAGCATCGGATCCTATTGCTATCGCCAGCCGGATCGCAGAGTTTGTGAGGTCAGCTGCAAAGAATGCGTCGAACCCGGATTCAAAATCATCCGTTGGATATCCGTCAGATGCCAGCACCAAAACGGGCGGAAGTTGTCGCCCTGGCATAGCTTCTGGGGTCAACCTGGCGGCTAGGAGGCGCAGTGCATCCCCCATATGGGTCTCCCCTTCTGCCTTCAGATCAGTCCATTGAATATTTTCTACAGGTTCCGGGGCTTCGATTTGCCATTCTGCAGTGGATGAAAATCGCAATACACTCATTCTAACGTCGACTTCAGGATTATCCGCCGCAACATTTCTTAACTCCGGCAAGGCAGTTCGCATCGCGTAATTCAAGGAGGCAATACGGTCGCCCTGCATCGATCCTGAGCAGTCGATGGCTAGCAGTATTTGTAATTGCCGGCGTGCGATTGCGGCGGGATCGAGTAGAATTTTTTTAGCCATTACTACCCCAGCCCCACGACAGTGCCAATCAAGTTACTGCCGAAATCTATTGTAACGCCGGGCGCCAGGCGGATGTTTTGATTGATTTCAATCATCTGCTTGCTGCCATCGCGTAAAGTTGCCGACCAAGCGGCAGCGCCACTATTTCGAAGCCCAATAACGTTCTCACGGGTGGGATGAGGCACGATGGAACCGGCAACCCCGGCACCACGCCCGTCGAGTGCAGGTTCATTCCCCAAATCGATAACACTATTTGCCCTGAGCGGAATTTGCAGCCCCTCTATATCAAGCATCAATATTTCTTCCTTATTGACGGCCGGTGCCGCAGTTGGAGCCGGAGCTACCTTGGCCTGCGCGGGTGGCGGCGGCGCAGTTGTGACCGGCCTTTCTTTTGGCTTGTCGTCATCTCCGACAACGATGGATCCGAAACTTTCCGCAGTACGGCCCGCATCTTTTGCTTCAATGTGTCGAGCTTTTAAAATTGCAGCAACCAGCCCGACGGCGGAAATGCCCGCAATAACATACTGTAACATGGGCGAAATAACGGAAACACTGTTCCATAATGCGTGGATGATTGAGGCGGCAAGCCAACCGATCGCCATTAACTTCCACATCTGTTTTGGCCGAATAACGGCAAGGCCAATGAAATATCCGGCAATGCCTGCATAGGCCATATGCCCGACCAATGAACCAAGCACTCGAGGCATAAGAAGTAGCAATCCGCCCGCCATGCCGAGCGAAAGATCACCTGTTTCCTTTGCAATACTCTGGACCATATTGGGAACATATTGCGTGCCGGTTTCAATAAATGTGAAGGCGCCGCCTGCAAAAATTCCCATAAGTGCGCCGTCCAGCGGCCCGCGCACGTGAATTACCTTCCAGAAAATATTTTCTTTCAAACTAGGTTTGGTGTCGGCCTTGAGAGTCCACCATGCCCCGAATAGGATAGGTGTGGCTTTCAATAATTCTTCCATCAGGCCAGCGCCAAAGAACATTCCGATGAATGTCATGATAAAGTTTGCATTTGGTCCTGAGCCGATGTTGCCCGGAAGAATTGTACGGAAAACGAAGAAGTAAGGCGTAATCAGGGGGGTCATCATGATCACACAAACAGCGGCAAACGGGAACATATATGTCCAGATGGGTCGCGATGTGCGGGAATAAAAGAAAATCATCAGTTGAAACAACATGACAACGAAGAAGCAGATAACCAGGTTGATAGTAACCAAAGTACCGAACCGCTGCTGAGCATCCGGATTTCCTAGAACGCCGCCCATTGCAGCGAATAAAAACGGCACGCCAATGGCTAGCAGAATGGTAAGCAAGAATAGTGGGCTTTTGAATATTTTTATGTTTTTGGAGCGAAATGGAACCAGTTCCGAAAAACTTGCTTCGTCATGATCACGGGGAACCGTGGGCATAACAGGCTTTTTTTCTTGGCCATAATTATTCTTTGTCCTTTCTGGGCATGTCGGTATCAGTACGGATGGCAATACATATCGTGCTGTCATCCCCACTGCCATTGCTGGAGACTTCTTCCAGCCAGGCTGGAAGCGCTTCTATTGTTTCTTCCCAATTGTTATGCGCAAGTGTGCGCAAATGTTTTATGGCTTCTTCAAAACCAGAGTTATCACGAAACGATTTGGCGACGCCATCAGTTGCAAGAAGTAAAAAGTCAGGCCAACGTTGATCCCCTTGGTTCCACATTGTGGCTATCCTAAAATACTGGCCTGCATCATCTTGGCATAGAGAGTAGGTTTCTTCGCCTTGCAAACCGACGTCGTCACGTAGTGGACGCTCTATGTTGCCGTCAGCGTAGCCGAGTAGTAAGTCGCCATCCCCAATTTGCAGCAAAATTGCAATGTTTTCATTCGCGGCAGCCGTAATCAGTGTTGTACCATAAGGTGTAAATGCAGAACGACTAGGGTAATGGCCCTCTTCTTCTGAAATAGGATTAGTGTCCAGATCAGCGATCACCGATGTTTGCCAGTGGGAAATAATTTCACCGACCAGCGCCCCCTCTATTTCGTCCTCGTCTGGCGTGTCGAGATGCCATGCTAATATGTCCGCGGCTCCCTGAGTTGCAAGTCTGGCACCAGTCGACGAGCGAAAATATGGTGCGGATCCATGACCGTCCGAAACCGCGGCGACAATTCGGGTCCCGGTCCCTGTATCGGGCAGAAACATGACGGCATCTTGATTAGGACGGCCGGAACGAGAATGCGCAGCTCCTCGTACTGAGGCGCCAGCTATCTTCCAGTCAGGGCAATCAAAACTCATGAAGTAGGCTCCAGCATATTTACATCAGATATGGTGCCGATGGATTTACCAAATTCAATGGTGGTACCAGGCGCAATACGGACGGCTTGTCCTGAAGGGACGATATGCGACGTTCCCTCGGGAAGGGATACCCGCCATGGCGCGTTGGTCAAATTGCGAAGCCCTATTAAATTAACCCGAGTGGGGTGAGATTCAACTTTTGCCATAATAGTGATCGCATCATCGGCACTATCTAGGTGTTCGGCGCGGATTTCTTGCCCAATATTCAAGACAATGATGCGAGATCCAAGTAATAAAATAGGAGAATATTCCGGGGCTTCTCCGCAACAAAGGCATTCACTAGGCGCAGTGGGCTTATTTAGTTCTATTGATATGACATGCTCAAAACTGCAATCGTGACAGATATGAATTGAACCTGGAATGAGGTTTAAGATATTCATCCATTCCGTTTCAAGCACCCGCAAAGATGGGTCGTGAAGCCCGACCGTAAATGAGCGAATAAATAGCTGCCGCAAAGTATGAGGCAGGCTTTGCCACCGTGCAACAATCCAGTCATGCACACCGTCAACGGGCCCGTTTTCATCTGTATCTGGATCAAACAGGAAAATAGGATTTGTGCCATAAAGAGACATTTCTAACTCGGGATTCAAGACACTGATATCGTTTTCTCTGCGACCGTCAAGCGGGTGCCATCCGAAAATGGAATAGAAAAACAAAACAGCCATTGAAAACAGATCGGTGCGGCTGTTTGGCAAGGATTCTCGGCGAACGACTTCCGGCGCCATAAATTTTCGTGTGCCATAAATACTCGCGTCGGCACCATCTATATTTACATTGTCATTATCGCAGATGAGAATACGCGCCGTATCTGGATTAACAAATATATTGCCAAAATTTATATCCTGATAACAGAAACCTGCGGCATGCAGTTCAAAGAAACTATGGGCAAGTTGTTGGCAAAGAATAATTCGGCTGGCAAGAGTTAACTCTAGACGATGTGGTGGCGGCGAGATCAGGTCGCGAATGCCTCTGAAGTCGCTTTTCCGCAACGGCATAATATAACCAAAGCTACTATTCCCGGGGACTTCGACAAGGTCAAGGGGCCAAAGAAAATCAGTTGTCGGGGCGCCCCGTCTAACGCCACGTTCCAGCCGCAACCTTAATCCTGTATCAATTTCTGTGTAGTGTTGGTGATACCACTTCAGGGCAAAAGGCAGACCATCAACAACGACATGGTAGACTTCGCCCTGTCCGCCTGCCCCAAGTAACTCTCCAATGCGTCCTTGTCTTCCGCTCAAAGTAGCGAAGGACTGACCTGACATTACCGCCCCAGCCGCGGGAACTTTCATACCGCGCCTCCCCTTCTAATATTTTCGTATGGAAGGCGTCAAAGCCAACTCCATTCATGATAATATATTCATACGAAGATATCCTTGGCAAACTTAATGATCTAAGTTGCTCATATTTTTGGTCAGGAAAGTGCAAATAATCAACGACTTACTTAAAAAAATCACCGTATTTCGCTCAACAAATTTAATTGTTTGATAGCCCTTACCAAGCGAATGTAGCAATAAGTAAAACGGCATAAATTGGCAGTTTGCAATCAATTGAAAACCCACCGGACTGTATAGGATTAACCGATTCAAGGGGGCAGTGTTGCCCTAACCCCTTGAAATAATTACATCTGAAAAACGCGACAGTATCCCCGACTCTCCGCCACAATTCCTTCAGGTTGAATTTTTAATTCCCGCTAATTGTTGCTAATTATACAAAACGCGGATGGCAGTTGCACTTCCTTTGAACTCAAAATGCGACGGCGAATAAGAGTAAATCTCAGATGTAACTAATCCAATTCGGTTTCCTTTGAATGCATTAGAATCTTTGTAAACTCTTCAGCGGGCATAGGTTTATGGAAATAGTACCCTTGATATTTTTTGCACCGATTGATTGAAGAGAGAAGAGCTCGGACTTATTTTCTACGCCCTCGGCACAATGGGTGACAATAACCTTAAACCCTACCTCTTCGGTAACATCCTTGATAGGCTGCTGACGGCAATGTCGTCATCGATAATGAGAATTTTACTGTCCATCAAGTCCACTAACTTCCAAAAGTTTTGACGGCGGATCAAGCAGAGCCCTCACCATTTTAGCCAGATCATCCAGTTGAAAAGGTTTGCTAATCAGATTTTTAGATTGACTGATTTCATTATCTCGAAGAACCGCGGCTTCAGAAAATCCGGAGGTAAAGAGCACCTTGATCGTCGGGAATAGCGCTGTGGCCTTTTTCGCCAATTGCGGGCCCGAAATACCCCCTGGCATGACGATATCGGTAAACAGCAGATCAAAGGATTGTTCAGAAGTTTGCAGAAGTTGAAGCGCCGATACTCCATTTTCTGCCTCACATACGTCGTATCCCAAGTCTTCCAGCATTGCAGTGCTGATAGCTCTTACATCCTCATCGTCCTCTACGACCAAAATGCGCTCCCTGCCTCCCACATTTATGGTGTCGACGTCTGTTTCAAGATCGCACCCCGTCATCAACGCACCGCTTCTTGGGAAATACATCTTCACGCTTGTACCAACATCAACCTCAGAATAGATGTAAACATGGCCATCGGACTGTTTCGTAAATCCATATACCATGCTCAATCCAAGGCCGGTTCCCTCACCTACTTCCTTAGTTGTAAAGAAGGGTTCGAATACTTTTTCCAACGCAGATTTTTCGATACCGGTTCCCGTATCGGTAACCTCGATCAAAACAAAATCTCCAACTTGCATGTTATATTTAGTATTCGCTGGCTTTTTGGTGAAAGTTACGTTCTTTGTCTCAATTGTGAGTTTCCCCGCTCCCCCCATTGCGTCGCGAGCATTAACACAGAGATTGAGAATGGCGGATTCTAACTGGTGTTTATCCAAATCCACTAGCCATAGATTTTCATCAATAGATATTTCCAGGTCAATCATTTCACCAAGAGTGCGCCCCAACAAATCTTCCAGGCCAAACACCAGATCGTTTATATTAAGCACCTCGGTCTCTAACGCCTGCTTACGCGAAAACGCGAGAAGCCTTTTGGTCAGCTGAGCTCCTTTCTGAGCTGCGTCTGCGGCAGATTTAGCTCTGCGGGCATTTTTCTGATCGGCATCTAATGCACCTTCAAGGAGCTGTAAATTGCCCAGAATGACTGTGAGCAGATTATTAAAATCATGAGCCAATCCTCCGGTCAGTTGTCCAACGGCTTCCATTTTTTGCGCCTGTCTGAATTGAGCTTCAGCAATCCGTTGCTGGGTAACATCCTGCATCGACACCACAGCTCCCAGCTTGTTATTGTTATCATCAAACAGGGCCTGACCTTTCGCGACTATATGTCGTGGCAACAGGCCTTTTGGCGCAATAACCATCTCGGCGTTTTCTACACGCTCACCATTAAATGCGCGAAACAAAGGGATTTGTTCTTTTTCAAGGGGCGTCTCTCCATCTGCCTGGAAGAGATCATAATGTTCACCCCATTCTTCAGGCGGTATCGATTTTTTATCCAAGCCATGGAAACTTCGCGCGGCCGAATTGAATAGTGAAAGATAGCCGTCGGCGTCACAGGCCACTATACCCTCTTGAATATTCTCAAGAACAGTATCGAGGAAAGTAGTATTGCGCTGAAGTATATCCGCTGTTTTTTTCTGTTCAGTGATCACTTCATTAAACAGGATGATGCCGCCAATTTCTCCCTCTGAATTATGCCAGGGATGCAATTCCCGTCGCGTCCATTCTATTGATCCGTCCTTACGTTTAAAACAGTCGTCTTCATGCTTGATGATTTCTCCCGCAAGGCACCGCCGATGATCTTCCTTCCAGAAATCTGGTACGTCTGGAATAACGTCATAGTGAGATTTGCCAATGATTGTCTCTTCTTCGAGATCGTAGATACTGGACCATCTCTGGCTGGCCATGATGTATCTCATATCCTTGTCAACCATTGCGATTGCCGCCGGGGCATGTTCAATAAATAGCTGCATCTGCTTCTGAGTGGCTTCGAGTTTTATTTCAGCATTGACCCTGCTTTCTATCTCGGATTTTACGACACCTGTGGCTAGTCGCATCTCAAACGCGCCGATAACGATATCAGCGAGTCCCTGAAGGAGTGTCTTTTCCTGATCAGTGAGAGGCGGCCTCGGCTTATAATCAAGAAGACATAAAGTCCCTATCTTGTGGCCATTCGCAGCCTTTAACGGGGCGCCGGCATAAAACCTTATTTTTGGTTCATCGACAACAAGTGGGTTATCACGAAAACGCTCGTCTTCGAAAGCGTTTGGAATAACCAAAACATCTTCCTGCAATACGGCATGTCCACAAAACGCAACATCACGATCGATTTCTGCCTCTGTCTCCTGGAGCCCAATTCTGGACTTAAACCATTGACGGTTTTCGTCAACGAGTGAAACAAGAGCAACAGGGACTTGAAACTGCTTTGCGGCCAATTTGGTAATATCGTCAAAACATTTTTCAGGCTGGGTATCGAGAATGGCAAAACGCCTTAGCGTTTTAAGGCGCTCTGACTCTTCTTCATGCTTATTCGCAAATATCGTCATTTTGCGGCCTTACTCATTTTATAAATGTTGCGGTCAGGTTGACCGGGTATCTATCTAGCTTTTGCCCATTCGAACTCTGCATTATCAATTCAGTTGGTTAATATTGTCTTGAGGTATTCCAGCAAGCACATTTCAAATACCCTTTATGTAGGAAATAGCATATTATCCAATCAGGATAGTCGAGTAGAATGAGCGGCACGATACAGGGGGACTGAATGCCTGCTATATTAATTATCGATGATGATGACGCGGTTAGATTGCTTTTGGAGGACGCGCTTACTGAAAACGGCTTTGACGTTGTTTCGGCTCCGTCGGGTGTGGAGGGTGTTGAAATTGCTCAAACAGAACATGTTGATGTCGTGATTACAGACATTTTGATGCCGGATAAAGACGGCCTGGAAACCTTGATGGAGTTAAAAAATCCTGCCCCGATATAAAGGTTCTGGTAATATCGGGGAGTGGTGAATTTTTAGAAAATTCTTTTCTGGAAATGGCGAATAAACTTGGAGCGGACGCGTCCCTTGCGAAACCCTTGGATATAAAACAACTCATAACAACAGTTTCTGATTTGGTAAGGTAACAAGAGTAAATTTAACGTCTACCAAGTGCGGCTCGACACCAAGTTTCCAACGCTAGGTTAATTGTGTACCCTGCTATTCTGGAAAAGGCAGTTCGCCAGTTTCAGGCAGCGGGACGTTAAACGCGTTGAGGGTCAGGGATACAAGATGATAATAACCGATAATCCCCACGAGTTCGACTACCCCTTGCTCTCCAAATAGATTAATAGCACGGGTATGAGTTTCGTCGTCGACTCGGCCATCCCTAACCAAAGCGACGGAATAGTCATAGACCATGTTTTCCTTGTCTGTATCGCCGCCGGGCACCGATGAAAAATCAGGACGGTTTCCTGCCTTTAGCGTATCAATGGTCGCTTGGCTGTGTCCTGCCTCAATTGCGAGCCTTGCATGAAGGAACCATTCGACCTGGCATTTGAATTTTCGAGCGGTAACAAGGATTGCAATTTCTGAAAGACGGGCACCAAGGCTGGTCCTGAAGCGGCAAAACTCACCCAGCTTCTGTGCTGGATCGATGAGAGCAGGACTACGCAGCCATGCATTGAATGGCCCCTTCATGCTCCCTCTGGGGCCCGCCATTATATCCTCATAAACGACTTTTTGCTGCGGTGTCATTTCTTCGGGTTGAAGGGGGCGAGCCGGCTGACAGGTTGTTCACTCATGTTCTATTTTCCATTTTATTCGAATATATTGCTTTCATACCAGTAACCCTTTCGCCAAACTAATGTTTTGTCGAAGGATGAAGCGAATACCACTTAAAATACTCGCATCCTGTTTCCCTATTAGGAAGTATTTTCGGGCTAACCCGTTTTGAGGTTATTTTTTATGACTTGCGCCCTCTCACAGTGGTTTCGTATTCTGCATTAGTCTTAGAAAGGTTGCGAATTATGATTGCTGTCATATTTGAAGTGTATCCGCATAAAGAGCATAAACAGCAGTACCTGGATATTGCGGCAAGCCTGCGCCCGACGCTGGAAGAAATAGACGGCTTTATCTCGGTCGAGCGATTTCAAAGCCTGACGGATGAGTCAAAAATTCTTTCCATCTCTTTCTTTCGCGATGAAGCGGCAATAGAGCAATGGCGTAACATATCGGCGCATCGCAATGCCCAGACCATAGGACGCGCAGAGGTATTCAAGGACTATCGAATACGTATTGCCAGTGTCATTCGCGACTATGGTATGAATGATCGGGATCAGGTCCCGTTAGACAGCAAGGCAAAACACGCGGATTAGCCAAGCTTGCGGCGCCTAGCCCCCCATCGCATCATAGCGGCGCTGCATTTCTTCCGGTTCAACCTCTTCAATTGAATGACCGATAATCCAGTTATGGCCGAAGGGATCCCGGATCGTGCCGGAACGCTCCCCATAAAAGGCGTCTGCGGCCTCGCGGATCACAGTTGCACCTGCGGCGGCGCATTTAGAGATAAGCGCGTCCGCATCATCGACATGAAGATGTATCGATACACCGTTCGGCGCCTCCGTGCTTGGTGCATGGATATCGAATTCGGGAAATTCGTCGGACAGCATAATCACTGTATTGCCGAGCGATAACTCGATATGGCCGATCCGTCCGCCCGGCTCAACAAGGCGGAATTTCTCGGTTGCGCCGAAAACATCTTTGTAAAAGGCAATAGCTTTTTCGGCATTCCTGGCGCGCAGGTAGATATAGACTTCATGAATTGACATAAGGGGCCTCCTGACTTTCTGTAATTTTCCTGCCAACTATGCTGTAAGTAGGTTTCGCAGTATTGAATATTTTTGACCTGCCTACGGCGCTCCGTCAGGGCAAGGGAATATGGCGGGGAGCCGTTGGGGCGGCTTTGCGATAGGCGCCCGGCGTGAGGGAGGTAAATGCCTGAAAATCCCGGTTCAAATGCGCTTGATCGGCATATCCCTCGTCAATGGCGAGAGCGGCCCAGCCGATGTTGGGTTCTGACTGTATTCGATCCAGGATGCGGCCAAAACGCAAGACGCGACAGTATGTTTTGGGCCGGAGGCCTACCGTCTCTGTAAAGAGCTTGGTAAAATAACGATGGCTGAAGCCACTTTTCTCAACAACCTTCCCAACTGGGGATGACAGGCGGAATTGCTCCAGCGAATGCATAATTAGCGGATGAATGCCTTGCATCCGCGGCAGGCGGATCAAGAGATATCCCTCAATAATTGACAGGCGCTCTTCGAGATTTAGCGTTTCCTGCAACCGGGTCCGGATTTCATCAATCTGCGCGTGCGACCAGATATCGTCTATCCTTGTATGCCGTTCTGCGAGATCAAGGGCCGAGACACCCAGCATAAGCTCTGCCGCGCCGGGTCGCAGCATGATGCCGACCGTGGGCTCGCGGTTTGAGGTGGCCTTGATGTAGGAGCCTGCGCGCGGGCCACCGATCAGGGCATTTCCGATATCCTGAGCCGTTGTATCATCAGGAGCAGCATAGAGTTGCAGTGGCGTCTCCCCGAGGCGAAAAACTATATGGGTCGCGCCGGTCGGAAGTACAATTTCTTTCGCGGATGCCTTTGGATTGGACGGGACGGCGTCATCTGATGCCCATAGAAGATCTACGAACGGCGTCAGGTTGGGCATGGGCGGTCGACTGAGCATCATGGTCCGATTACAACCTCCAATCCAGCAAAGCAAAGCTATTTTATATCAGCTTCGGCCTCAATAACAGAAACTGCGCATTCGGCCGATTACTAGATAAGGCCAATTTGTCCCGTCTTTAGATCATAAACGGCTCCGACGATATCGATTTTCCGGTCCGCGTAGTATCTGTCGACAATAGGTGTTGATTTTTTAAGTTGGGCCACCTGCATCCGGACATTTTCCGCAATGGCACTTTTCAGCAGGTCATCCGGTTTTTTTGTTTTGGCTTCGGCAACCGCCGGTTTGATAGACGAGATCAATTCTGGTAAATGGCCCGGAAGCTCCGCATTATCCCTGAGGACGTTAATTGCGGCGCTGACCGCCCCACAATTGGAATGCCCGAGCACCATAACCAACGGTGTGCCCAGAAACTTGACGCCATATTCAAGGGAGGCCAGCAAGTTGGTGCTCATGACGTTCCCCGCAACCCGCATGACGAAAAGATCGCCTGGATTCTGATCGAAGAGAAGCTCCGGTGCGACGCGTGAATCTGCGCAACTCAGGATGGCGGCAATCGGGAATTGCGATTTTGCCCGCGTGGCGCGTCCCGCGGAGAAATCTCGCTCATTCGGCCTGTTCTCTGCATATCGGATATTGCCTTCCACAAGTCGTGATAAAGCGAGTGACGGCGGAATGGCGTTGGCCGCGGGAACGTCCCCTGCCGCGAAGGCGTGCGACATACTGAAAGGCGTTATGGCCGCAAAGGCGCCAGCCTTCAGGAGGTGGCGCCGAGTGAAGGTAATTCCAGGTGAAGGTTTCCTCGGAAAATCGCACATATAGATACCCCTCACCTTATTGTCATTTTTAAGTATGTTTCAAAGACTTTTTCACATCATCCGAGTGCGGTCAAGGTGGGAAAAAGCCATGGATCCTAAGTCGGGCAGAGAGGGTCGTTGACAGGTGGTGTCTCGCGGGTGGTAGGATCAGACTTAATATTCGCGTCGAGCTTACTATTTGGGGAAATCCATGAATATCATGACAATCACCGAAAACGCCATCAAGACCGCACGGCATACGACGTTTTACCTTTCTGCCGGACCAGAGGATGGGCCCCTTATCATTTTTGTACATGGCTGGCCGGAATTATCGTTGAGTTGGCGGCATCAACTGCCCGCAATGGCAAGCCTTGGGTTCCGAGGAATCGCGCCGGATATGCGGGGCTATGGCCGTTCCGGCATTTATGATGAGCACGGCGCCTATGCGCAGGAAGAGGTCGTCACGGATATGATTGAGTTACTGGATAACCTCGGCCATGAAAAGGCGGTCTGGGTGGGCCATGACTGGGGAAGCCCGACGGTATGGAATATTGCGAGCCATCATCCGGATAGATGCCACGCGGTTGCCAATCTATGCGTTCCTTATGGATGCCTGGAGAGGGGCTGGGATGCCATCCTTCCCATGATTGACCGGGAACTCTATCCGGAGGAGGAATTTCCGGCAGGGCAATGGGAGTATATCCGTTTCTATGAAGAGAATTTTGCTCGTGCCTGCGCTGTCTTCGATGCCAATCCTTATAACTCGATGAAGGCTCTTTTGCGTAAAGGCAAACCCGGATTTACCGATAAACCTTCCCTCACCGCGTTTGTGAGAAAACAAGGCGGATGGTATGGCGGTGCGGAGGAAGCACCCGACCTCCCGCGCGATGACGATGTATTGAGCGAAGAGGAACTCAAGATCTATGCAGAAGGCCTTGTTCGTAATGGTTTTTTCGGTCCTGATTCTTACTATATGAATAATGTGGCAAACGCCGACTATGCCGCGACGGCATTGAACGAGGGGTATATCGATTTGCCGACGCTCTTCCTCCTCGCGGAATATGACTATACATGTGAATGCGTCCGCTCGCCCTTGACGGAGCCAATGAAGAAATATTGCAGCGACCTCACCATCCGGAATATCAAATGCGGTCACTGGATGGCGCAGGAAAAACCAAGGCAGGTCAATGCCGCCCTGACTCATTGGCTGGCAACGTCAGTGCCGGGTGCTTGGCCCAATGGTACTTCAGCTTAGTGTTCGCAGCTCATCACTTCGCCCCGCCCTGTCACAATCATATCCATCGGGATATCATATGGCTGAGGGAATATGCTAGATAGCTGGCTGTCCGGGTAACCGATGCCGATCACCCTAGGGCGCGGCTTTAGCGCCGCCAAGGTCCGGTCGAAATATCCGCCGCCATAACCGAGCCGGTAACAGTCCTTATCGAACCCCACCAGCGGCGCAATAACCACATGAGGTGTCACCTCGTCTGTATTGACAGGGGTCGGGATTTGCCAGATTCCGGGCTCCATCTCAGCGTCCGGCGTCCATTCGCGGAAAATCATCGGCTGCGCCTTGACTGTTACAACGGGAAGGGCGATGCGGACCCCCTGCTCCACCCATTTCTTCATTTGGCCGCGTAGGTCAAACTCCGCCTTCATCGGCCAGTACAGACTGATGATCATGCCGGCTTTTGGGGAAATAATCCTTTCTAGTTCTTCGGTAATGTCCTCAGCCAATGCGCGGCGGTCTTTTACGGAAAATTTTAAACGGGCGGCAATCAGTTCTTCGCGCTTGGCCTTGCGCCAGCGCGCGACATCAAGGGCCGCCTGCGTATCAATACCCATATATCCGTTGTCATATAGCTCAAGCTCATGCGCATAGCAGGGAGGTGATGCAAAGCCCGTCTTGATATCGTCGTTGTCCACCATGGCTCTATCCCTATCACAGAATTTATTTGCCCTATAATTCAATATAGAGTTGCTGGAAATTTTGCAAAGTGGCTAACTGAAATGCAATCGAATTCTGGTTACCCAGAAATGTAACAAAAATTACCTTGCGCGAATAAAAAGTATCTAGTATTCAAGATATATGGATGAAAATACTACATTACGCGCCCTCGCGGCTTTAAGCCAGAAAACACGGCTTGATGTCTTCCGCCTGCTCGTCAAGGCGGGGTTCGAAGGGATGCTCGCGGGTGAAATCGGTGAAAGCCTTAATGTTCGGCAGAACACAATGTCGACGAACCTGTCGATCCTGATGAATGCCGGATTGATCAAGAATGAACGTCAGGGCAGAACGGTCCGGTATTTTGCGGATTATGATGCCATGCGCGGATTGCTTTCCTTTCTGATGGATGACTGCTGTAACGGGCGGCCGGAAATCTGTGAAGGTGTATTTGATGAAATAAGCTGTTCATAACATTAGGTGATTATAATGACTGAAGCGGTTTACAACGTTTTGTTTCTCTGCACCGGCAATTCTACACGGTCCATAATCGCGGAAGCCATTATGAACCGGATCGGACAGGGAAAATTCAAGGCATTCTCGGCGGGCTCCACGCCGAAGGGACGAGTGAATCCCCGTACAATTGCGCTGTTGAAACAGCTCAACCACGATACGGGCATTGCGAGATCAAAATCCTGGGATGAATTTGCAGGTCTTGATGCGCCGGAAATGGATTTCGTCTTTACAGTTTGTGATAACGCAGCTGGAGAGGTTTGCCCTGTCTGGCCGGGTCAGCCGATGTCGGCCCATTGGGGGGTGCCCGATCCAAAGGCGGCCAATGGAACCGAGGCGGAGATTAACCTCGCCCTTATGGACACTTACCGGATGCTAAACAACAGAATATCGATCTTCACTAGCCTGCCGATTGCAAGTCTTGACCGGTTGTCTCTACAGAAACATCTTGATGTGATTGGAACGCAGACCGATAAAGTGGATTCTTAAGTTATAGTTCCCAACCTATTATTTTAAGGAAGTAATACTTGTCCCAAGAAAATTTAGAAGAACACCTCAGCAAGGACAAAACGGTAGAAGCTAGCATCGGGTTTTTTGAAAAATGGCTCTCCATTTGGGTTGCTCTCTGTATAATTTCCGGTCTGCTTTTGGGGAACCTGTTCCCGGCCCTGTTTGAGACCATTGCCTTGTTTGAATATGCGTCCGTCAACTTTGTCGTTGCCGTCCTGATCTGGGCTATGGTCTATCCGATGATGGTCGGAGTGGATTTCGCCAGCCTGAAACATATTGGCGACCGTCCTAAAGGATTAATCCTGACGATAGTGGTCAACTGGCTGATCAAGCCTTTCACCATGGCGGCGCTTGGTGTGCTTTTTTTGAGTATGTATTTGCAGACTTGATCGCACCAGAAGATGCGCAGGGCTATATTGCGGGCCTGATCCTTCTCGGTGCGGCGCCCTGCACGGCCATGGTGTTCGTTTGGTCCCAACTCACAAAGGGCGATGCGACCTACACTCTTGTGCAGGTCTCCGTTAATGATGTGATCATGATTTTTGCTTTTGCGCCGATAGTCGCCTTTTTGCTCGGCATTACCGATATCGTTGTGCCTTGGCAGACGTTGATCCTTTCCGTCGCGCTCTATGTGGTGATCCCGCTACTTGCAGGGGCTATCACGCGACATCTGTTGACCGGATCGAAATCGTCTCCCACGGCCTCGACGCGGGTTGATCAGTTTACGGCAAAGGTGAAACCATTTTCGGTTTTAGGATTGTTGGCGACGGTGGTTCTATTGTTTGGGTTCCAAGGGCAGGTTATATTGGAGCGGCCCCTCCTGATCCTGTTAATTGCGGTGCCACTGGTCATTCAATCCTATGGCATTTTCGCCCTCGCCTATGGTGCCGCCTGGGTGTGGCGTGTTCCGTTTAATGTCGCAGCGCCTTGCGCTCTCATCGGAACGTCGAATTTCTTTGAACTTGCCGTTGCCGTGGCCATCAGTCTTTTCGGCTTGAATTCCGGTGCGGCGCTTGCGACCGTCGTCGGGGTTCTGGTGGAAGTGCCGGTGATGCTATCCCTCGTCGCTTTTGCAAACCGGACACGCGGTCTTTTCTCCAGTTCGGATTAGGCGCGCGGTTTACTCTCGGTTGAGGATCATCTATTGCCGGTAAAAACTTTGCATTGTAACATTTATATTGGACGGGAGCTTTGGAACTGGCTCGTGCCCTTCGGCCCAAGGTGACCCTCCGGTGGGAAAATGATGAAATGCAATACCAGATGTTTTAAGGAATGATAACTTATGTCGGAAGTAAAAATAGGTATCATTGTCGGCAGCATCCGAAAGAAATCAGAATCTGGAAGAATTGGTAAATATATCAATTCTCTGGTTGATAATTTTAATGCAAATATAGAAGTTGAGTATTTTTCGCTGCGCGATCTTGATATTCCGCTCTGGAGTGAGGAAAAATGGGAAAGTGGTAGCGATCTCAAGGCGTTCTGGAAGCCTATTTCTGACCGCCTGAAATCATGCCATGGATTTGTCGTCATCAGTCCGGAATGGGCGGGCATGGTGCCGCCGCACCTCAAGAATTTTCTCCTTATGTGTGATGGCGGGGAATTGGCTCATAAACCCGCGCAACTCATCGGGGTGAGCTCGGGCATGGGCGGTGCCTACCCTGTCGCTGAGCTTCGCATGAGTGGTTACAAGAACAATTTCCTCTGGTGGATGCCTGATCACATGATCCTCCGTCAGGTGGAGGGATTGTTTATGAGCACTCCGCCGAGTGCGTTGGATGAGATCCTTACCGCGCGTCTCAACTACGGACTGGAATTTCTGATTGAAACAGCACAAGCGATACAGCCGGTCCGTGAGAAGGTACAGAACCTAAAGCTCTACAAGAACGGGATGTAAACGCTACTTCGTGGCTTTCAGGGTTTGCTTGTCAAATCCTGCGAGCTTTTTATAGGCGGTTGCAACTTCTTCCAGTGTTTCCTTCGGAATGCAGCTATGGGTCGCCCCGCAACTGCCAGAGCATTGATCCTTGACCATCTGCATGACCAATTCTGGCCCCGTTTGGCGGTTGGCGAGGGAGATTTTCGCGGTTGCCTCCCGCCGGGTCTCCTCATAGGCGGTCAGCGTCGCCTCAATATCCGTCGCACCGTCGAGCAGGTCAGCGAATGTCATCGCGTCCAGCACCCCTTGGGAGACGCCGTTGGACCCGTTGGGATACATGGCATGCGCCGCATCCCCCATCAATGTTGCGCGACCAAAGGACCATTTCGGAAGCGGATCACGGTCAACCATCGGAAATTTATGGATGGACAGGGCATTATCAAACAGTTTGTTGATATCGAGCCAACCGAGATCCCAATCGGCAAAATGGGGTTTGAAATCATCGAGTTGGCCCGTTTCGTTCCAGTCAGCAGTCCGCGCGGCAAGGTCGGAGGGGATACGACGTTCTGCAATCCAGTTGATATAGGATTTGCCGCGCCTCGCGCTCTCCGTCCGGATTGGATAAGCAACAAGTTTGAGATCGTTATGACCAGCCATGAACATTGACCGGCCATCCAGAAAGGGCTCCATCTCCGTTACGCCACGCCAGAGCATCTGCCCGGAATATTTTGGAGGGCCTTCGTTTGGGTAAAAGAGATGCCGTAGCTGCGAATTGATCCCGTCAGCACCAACAAGGAAATCCCCCTGCGCACTACTGGCGGGCTCTCCCGTCTGACGATCAGTGAAATGGGCGGTTACGCTGTTTGTATCCTGTTCAAAGCTTGAAAACTGATGTCCGGTCAGGATATTTTCAGCCCCAAGTCTGTCGCGCGCCGCATTCAGAAGGATCATATGAAAATCACCGCGGTGTATGGAAAATTGCGGCACCTCATATCCTGCTTCCAGCCCGCGGGGTTCTCGCCAGATGGTTTTGCCGTCCTCCGTAAAATAAGCGAGGCTGGAAGTCTTGATGGCGACTTTCTCGATTTCCTCGAGTAAGCCTAGCTTTGCGAGATTTTGCACAGAGTGAGGAAGAAGATTAACTCCGACTCCTAAAGGTTTGATTTCTTTTACAGCCTCAAAAACGCGCGCCTTTATTCCCTTTTGATGAAGGGCAAGCGCGAGGGTTAATCCGACCAGTCCTCCTCCGACTATTATTCCACTGAATTCCATCATACAGCCTTCCTAAAAGCCTTGTGCGGTCATGCCGTCGTCCACTGCGATTACAGAGCCCGTCATAAAATCGGAACCGGCCCCGGCAAGCAGCAAAAGCGCCCCGTCGAGGTCGGTCGGATCGCCGACCCGGCGTCCCGGCAGTTTGGAAGTGAGGCGCTTACCCGGCTCTGTTTCCCAATAATCGCGGTTAAGCTCCGTCACAATATAACCCGGGTTCAGGCAATTGACCTGGATTTTATATCGGCCCCATTCATCGGCAAGCGCACGGGTCATATGGGCCACCGCCGCCTTAGACATACAATAGGTGACGCTCTGTTTGAGCACTCTCGAGGCGGCGACCGAGGCGATGTTGATGATCTTGCCACCCTGACCATGGCGGATCATGCTTTGCCCAACAGCCTGTGCGACAAAAAAAGCACCTTTCCCATTGGTATCCATGACATAATCATAATCTTCCTCGGTGACATTTTCGGCCCGGCACTGAGCGCTGACACCGGAATTATTAACGAGGATATCTATGGGCCCGAGTTCTGTTTCCGCAACATGAATGGCCTCCTGTATGTTCGCGACATCGGTCACGTCCATTCGCACCGGCAATGCCCGCCCATCAAACGCCGCAATTTCCGCCGCCAGCGCTTCCAGTCTCTCTGTCCGTCGCGCGGCAAGCGTCACCTTCGCGCCAGCCTGTGCGAGTGTTAGCGCAAACTGTCGGCCAAGACCGGACGAAGCGCCTGTTACAAGCGCGTGCTTCCCCTCAAGATTATGCGGCGATGTCATACAAAATATCTCCTGATTTGCATTTTGTTATTTTTGTTTTCCCTAAACCACATGATTTCCCGTCCCCAGCGCAAAATCAAGGTTCCATTTGCTTATCTGGCGGTGCATCCGGCGGGGTTGGCGGAATTTGGGGGAAACTCACGTTATTTTAAGAAATTTCGTGTCAAACTGTCCGCTCGTATTTTTTGGAGAAAATGAGTATGCGTTACGCCGCAAATCTTCTGGTTGTCTCAGACAGCTCGGCAAATAACATAGAACCCTGCCTGATTGAGGCAGGGTACCGCATTACACGTCTGTCATTTTTGGAGATGTTTGAGCAGGAATTTGGAGATCAATCGTTTGACCTTATTCTGATCGATGGTGAAAACAATGCCGCCAACGTGAATGTGAGGGATATTGCCAAAATGGCGGTCGAAAACTCTTTTCCTACCTTATTGATTGGACCTGCGGACTTTAAATGCCGGATACAGACCATCTCTCCGGGCTTTTGCGATCTTGAATTGATCAAACGTGTGGCCTCTCTTGTGCGGCTGGAAACGATGGAGCAGGAACTTGCGCGGCGTTTTGCGATCACTGAAAGTTATGGCGTTGATCTATCGACCGTTACTGCCCCTGAACCGGATATCGGAGAGGCCAATATCCTGATCGTCGGCAACAAAACGGTGGTGTTGGGTAATATTCTCCTGCGGCTCGATACGCGAACCAATATCCATATCTGTAAAAATCCGGAAATGGCGATTGAGGATCTCCGGTCAAAGAATTTTGACGCCGTTATCCTCTCCGGTGTTGGTCATGGCGATAGTAATCTCCGGCTGTGCAATGATATTCGGGCGGACACAAAGCTTTATAACCTGCCTGTATTGATGGTTCTGGAGGAAGCAGAAGAATCGCCGCGCCGCCTTTGTTCACGGCGTGTCGGACGTTATCCTTCATGAGACTGAAATGGATGCGTTGATTAACAGGGTCGCTCTGCAAATACAACAATATCGGTATCGGTTTGCCATCCAGAAATTATTCAGGGTCGCCAAGCCACATCCCGTCGCGGATGGCCCGACAGACCTCTATTCCAGTGGTTTTATGCGGACGCATCTGCCTGTTATGTTTCAGGATCATGCGGCTCAGCACAAAGTCCTGAGCGTGGCGACCATCATGATTGAGAACCTGGATGGCGTGAGGGAGCAGCATGGATATCCTTCCGCGGATCAGCTTCTTCGGCAGATCGGCTCGGCCCTTTCCAATCTTGTCAGGGGAGAGGACTTTTGTAGTCATCTCCAACCCGGACATTTCTTGGTTGCCCTTCCCGGTACCCGGAAGGTAGAGGCCCTTATCGCCCTCAAGCGAGTGGAAGGAGTGCTGCGTGCGACTGAATTTGCGCTCCCGCAGCTCACGAATCCGATCCGCGTGGAAACGCGTGTTGGGCTTGCAGAAGTTATGCCCAACGACAATATAGAAGATGTCGTTGAGCGTGGATTGTCCGCGGGCCTAAGCGAGGAAAAAGCCGCGTAATATCCACATATTGGACCGATCGTTCCAATTGCCCCTTGAATGGACCTATCGGTCGCCCTATAGTCAGGGTATGAAAATAGATATTGTCTCCGATACCGTGTGCCCTTGGTGTTTTATCGGCAAACGGAAACTAGAAGCCGCCCTTGCTGCACGTCCCGATCTTGAGGCGGAGATCAATTGGCACCCCTTTCAGCTCCATCCCGACATGCCCGAAGGTGGTGCGGACCGGAAAGAATTCACCGCCCGAAAATTTGGAAGCCCCGAACGTGCAAAGGAGCTTTATGAAAACATAAAGGTCGCGGGACAAGATGTTGATATTCCTTTTAATTTTTCAAAAATTGAACGAAGCCCGAACACGCTCGACTCGCATCGGTTGATCCGCTGGGCGAGTTCTGCCGGATGTCAGGATGCGCTTGTTGAAATTCTGTTCCGCCGATTTTTTATCGATGGCGAAGACATCGGGGACCATGCTGTTTTGATTGACGCCGCGGAAGAGGCCGGCATGGACAAGACATTGGTCGCGGAGCTGCTTGAAAATGGCGCTGATCGTGAGTTGGTAAGTCAAGAGGATATGCGAGCCCGCCAGATGGGTGTGTCTGGTGTCCCCTTCTTTATCCTAAATGACAAATATGCTGTCTCGGGGGCTCAGGATCCTGCGGCCTTTCTCGCCGCGTTTGACAAAATCGCAGATGAAGCCGAAAACTCTTCGGATGCGCCCGAATAACTCAGTTGGTGGCTTTGGCGATCTTCGCGAGATTTTGCGCCAGCCAGAGAACTCCTTTTAATCGATCCTCCGGATGCTGCCAGCTGCGGCTGTGCACCAGCTTGTGATCACCGCGCAGCTTCGTTGAGCCGGGCGCGCGGGAGATAAACTCTACCAGCCCGCCCGGGTTGTCGAACTTGTTTTCGCGAAATGTCAGCACCGCGCCTTTTGGGCCTGCCTCGATCTTTTCGATATTCGCCGCCCGGCAGAAATGCTTGATCGTCATCACCTCGATCAAATGGGAAACCTCATCAGGTAGCGGCCCGAAACGATCCACCAGTTCGATGGCGAAAGCATCGATTTCTGCTGCCGTTTCCTGCGCCGCGATCCGTCGATACAGCTCCATACGGAGAGAAAGATCGGCGACATAATGCTCCGGTATCAGGACAGAGGTGCCGATATTGATGCTCGGCGACCATTTATCCTCTGTCTCACCCGTATGGCCGAGTTCTGTCTCTCGGGCATTTGCAACCGCCTCTTCCAGCATTTCCTGATACAGCTCAAACCCGACCTCCTTGATATGGCCTGATTGTTCATCGCCAAGAAGGTTCCCTGCCCCGCGTATATCAAGATCATGGCTCGCAAGCGTAAAGCCTGCCCCCAATGTATCGAGTGATTGCAGGACACGGAGGCGTTTCTCTGCGGCATCAGAGAGCCGTTTGCGCGGTGGGAGCGTCAGATACGCATAGGCACGCGTCTTGGAACGCCCTATCCGCCCCCTGATCTGATAAAGCTGGGCCAATCCAAACATATCGGCGCGATAGGTAATCAGTGTGTTGGCGGACGGAATATCAAGACCAGATTCGACGATATTCGTCGCCACCAGAACGTCATAGGCGCCGTCATAGAAGGCATTCATCACACTATCGAGTTCTTTGGCGGGAAGCTGGCCATGGGCTGTGACATATTTCACTTCCGGCACATGGTTCCTCAGAAACTCGCCCACGTCAGGCAGGTCTTTCAGACGTGGGCAGACAATAAAGCTTTGCCCGCCGCGGTAATGCTCTCGCAGGAGCGCTTCGCGCAGTACCACCGGGTCGAACGGCAGGACAAAGGTGCGGATGGCAAGGCGGTCGACCGGCGGCGTTGCAATGATAGAGAGATCGCGAATGCCCGTCATGGCCTGTTGGAGGGTACGCGGGATCGGCGTTGCCGTTAGCGTCAGCACATGGACATCGGCCCGCAGCTCCTTCAACCGCTCCTTATGGCCAACGCCGAAATGTTGCTCCTCATCGACAATAACAAGTCCCAGGTTATTGAATTTAATGGTTTTTGCAAGGAGAGCATGGGTGCCGATGACGATGTCGACCTGTCCGCTGGCGAGTTCCGCCTTTGTCTGGTTTGCCTCTTTCGTTGTCACCATGCGCGAAAGCTGCGCGACCCGGACGGGCAAGTCCGCGAACCGCGCCGTAAAGCCCTTATAATGTTGTCGGGCTAACAGCGTTGTCGGGGTGACGATGGCGACCTGTTGCCCTGCCATAGCGGCGGTGAAGGCGGCGCGAAGGGCCACCTCCGTCTTGCCGAAACCGACATCGCCGCAGATCAGGCGGTCCATCGGTCGACCGCTCGCCATATCGGTGAGCGTGTCCTCGATAGCCTTGAGCTGATCCTCCGTCTCCTCAAACGGGAATTCGGCGCAGAATTCTGCATAAAGCCCGTCCGGCGGCGACAGGCGATCCGCCTTTCGAAGTTGACGGGCGGCAGCGATCCCGATCAACTGATCGGCCATCTCCATCACGCGTTTTTTCAGTTTCGCCTTGCGGGCCTGCCATCCGGAGCCACCAAGCTTGTCGAGTACCGCCGCCATATCGCTCCCACCATAACGGGAGAGCATCTCGATATTTTCGACGGGCAGATAGATCTTATCGCCACCCGCATAGAGCAGCGTTACGCAGTCATGTGGTGCGGCGGAAATTTCAATTGTCGTCAGCCCCTCATACTGTGCAATTCCGTGATCGACATGAACGACATAGTCACCGGGAGAAAGCTGCGAGGCTTCAGCGATAAAATTTTCATGCCGTTTGGAAGACTTACGCGGTCGCACCAAGCGATCGCCGAGCACATCCTGTTCGCCGATGACGATGAAATCCGGGGTTTCAAACCCCTTTTCGAGCGGTAGAATAGCGAGATTGGGAATATTCGGCCCGGAAACATCCCGAAAATTATTGATTTCGCGAACTGGTTCGATCCCGTGGTCGGCGAGTACGGTCTTGTTTCTCGCGCGGGAACCAGTGGTGAAATAGGCGAGAATGACCTGCTTTTTATCATCTAGTGCCGCGACAACATGGGATTTGAGATAATCATAAATATTTGCTTCATGCCGCGCACGTTCCGGCGCGAAGTCGCGACCGGCCTTCCCTTCCGCATCCAAAGTCACAGCATCTTCTGTACCGCTTTTAAAGGGTGAGAACTGACCGACTGCGCGGCTGGCGATGTGCTGATGCCATTCTTCAGGATCGAGATAAAGATATTGCGGGGGAAGCGGTTTATAATCAGCGCTGCCTGAGGGCGCGGCCTCCTTCCGGCTCTGGTAGTAATCTATAACGGTGTCATGACGTGCTGAAAGTGCCTCCTCCAGCATATGATCGAGAAAAAGGACAGCATTGGGAAGATAATCAAAAACCGTCGCCATTTTCTCATGATAAAGTGGCAGCCAATGCTCCATCCCGGCGTGGCGGCGTTTTTCGCTCACCGCCTCATAAAGCGGATCATCCTGTGTGACCGCACCGAATTCTTCCCGGTAGCGGGAGCGGAACAGCGGCACGGAACTGTCGTTGAGCAGGAATTCCGACGCGGCGGTAAACTCGAGTTTGTCAATTTTTCCGGTTGAACGTTGGGTGAGTGCATCGAACGCGCGAATGCCATCGACATGATCGCCGAAAAGATCCAACCGAACCGGGTTTTCCGCACCCGGCGGGTAAATATCTATCAGGCCACCGCGTACGGCAAATTCGCCCGGTTCCATCACCGTTCCGATCCGGGAATAGCCATTTGCCACCAGATAGGCAGTAAGTTCCGGTCCGTTTATTTTGTCGCCAACCCGAATGCTGAGCCGGCTGTTTTTCACCATCTCCACTGGCGGCACCCGTTGGGTCACCGCGTTCAATGTGGTGAGGAAAATACGTGGCCGGTCGGATTGTTCGGTCATTCGGCCAAGGCTGGTCATCCGATGGGCGACAATCTCGGCATGCGGCGATACCCGGTCATAGGGAAGGCAATCCCAGGCGGGAAAGCTGATGACTTCTATGTCGGGTCGGAAAAAAGCGAGCGTCACCTCACTTGCCGCCATGCGTAGATCATCACGCAGCACGAAAAGAAGGTCGTGCTCACTTTTGCGCAGCACTTCCCCCAGAAGATAGGCGTCGTATCCTTCCGGAACAGATTCTAGGCGAAATGTATGGCTGCCCTGTGACAACTCCAATATCTGGGTGCGAAGGTGCTTGACTTTAGTATCACTCATACAGGCTTAGTCTTTGCTGCGTTGCTCGAACTGGGTGAATTCCTGAAGGAGCGCCATGACATTGGTTTGATACTCCGGCGGAACCTCTTCTCGCCCGACGGCCCAGACGTAAATATTCGGATCCCCCGCTTCAAGCAAAGTCTCATAGATATCGAGGTCATCGCTCGAAAAATCTGCGAGATACTTGCGGGCAAAACCGCCGAGCAGCAAGTCCGTCTCCTTCATGCCGGTATAGAGGGAACGATGAATAAGCCGTTTGCGGCGTATGGTGATGTCTTCAGTCATGGTCACATGCTCATTTTTGATAGGGCTTGGATATAGCCTGTCTTGTTCGCCCTGTCAGCAGGAAGTGACATCGAATGACGATATATGGGGATGCGCCATTGACCTGATATGCCGTCACGCAGCACAATAGCCGGAAATAAATTATGAGGGAAGCCGGTGCGCCCAGAAATCCTGTTTCAACTTTATTCTCCCGTCAGCAAGCTTACCGGTATTGGGCCCCGGCTGACCGCGCTGATAGAGAAATTGGCCGGTCCGAACATTATCGATCTCGCTTGGCATTTGCCGTCGGGACTTGTCACGCGGCGGCAGGTGACGAGTTTGACGTCCGACCTCATCGACCAAAATGTGATAGTCACCTTGAGGATAGAGCATCATCAGCCGTCCCGTAATCGTCGCGTTCCCTACAGGATACAGTGTCAGACGGGCGATTCGCCCCTCACCCTCACCTACTTCAATGGGCGCGAGAGCTACTTGCGTCAGCAACTCCCCGAAGGGCAGGAGCGGATCGTCAGCGGCAAGTTGGAGGAATATGGGGGCGCCTATCAGATCACCCATCCAGATTATGTCACAACGAAGGAAAAGGCGGAGACGATCCCGACATTTGAGGCCGTCTATCCGCTGACGGCGGGAGTCACGAACGCGACTTTTCTGAAGGCCGCCCGGCAATTTCTCGCCATGTTGCCAGACCTTCCCGAATGGAATGATGCCAGTCTGATGGCACGTGAAGAATGGAAAAGTTGGAAGGAAAGCCTCGTCGAGGCGCATTCCCCTACAAGGGAGGAGGATTTTGATCGCAACACCTCGGCCCGCTCGCGTCTTGCCTATGATGAATTACTATCTAATCAGCTTGCGTTGGAGCTGGTTCGCCGCAGTATGAAGCGAAAACCAGGCCGTTCTCTGGTTGGCGACGGCGATATACGTGGGAAGATCCGGACCGCCCTGCCCTTTAAACTTACGACGGCACAGGATGGCGCTCTAAAAGAGATTGAAGACGATATGGCGGGACCGCATAGAATGTTGCGCCTCCTGCAAGGGGATGTGGGTAGCGGCAAGACGGTAGTTGCCCTGCTTGCCATGGCGCAGGCAGTCGAGGCCGGGGCGCAGGCCACCATTATGGCGCCGACAGAAATCCTCGCACACCAGCATTTTAATGCGATTGAGCTGCTTGCAGCTGAGGTAGGCCTTAAATGCCTGCTGATTACCGGACGGCTTAAGGGCAAAAAACGCGCAGAAATACTTGAAAAACTCGAATGCGGATCAGTCGATCTGGTGGTCGGCACTCATGCCCTTTTTCAGGAAGATGTGAAATTTCACGATCTGGGCCTTGCCATCATCGATGAGCAGCACCGTTTTGGTGTCCATCAGCGACTCGCCTTGAGTGCGAAGGGACGTGATGGCAACGGCGGCGTTGATGTGCTGGTGATGACGGCGACACCAATCCCCCGTACCCTTGCCCTCACCGCCTATGGAGATATGGATGTATCTATCATCTCGGAGAAACCGCCATGCCGAAAACCTGTCGATACCCGCGCGATTGATCTGGTGCGTCTTGATGCCGTTGCAGCCGGATTAAAGCGCAAACTTGCCGCCGGAGAACGAATATACTGGGTGTGTCCACTGGTGGAAGAATCGCAGGTTCTCGATGTTGCCGCGGCGGAGGAACGATTTACCTATTTGCAGCATCTCTATGGCGATGAGGTCGGGTTAATTCATGGTCGGTTGAAGGCGGATGAGAAAGAAGCCTGCATGCGTCGGTTCATGGCCGGGGAGATCAAGATCCTTGTCGCCACCACAGTGATTGAGGTGGGCGTTGATGTACCCGAGGCGACGGTGATGATTATTGAGCATGCGGAGCGTTTTGGTCTTGCCCAGTTGCATCAGCTACGCGGACGTGTCGGGCGTGGCGGGCTGGAAGGAACCTGCCTGTTGCTATATGCGGCACCGCTTAGCGAGACGCAAAAAGCGCGCCTCGGTATCTTGCGCGATACAGAGGATGGCTTTCGTATTGCGGAGGAAGATTTGCGGTTGCGCGGTGCAGGAGAACTGCTCGGCACCCGGCAAAGTGGTCTGCCGGAATTTAAAATTGCCGACCTGCATGCCCATTCCCGTTTGTTGAATATAGCCAGGGATGACGCGCGCCTGATCCTTGAAAAAGACCAGAAGCTTGCCAGTGAGCGTGGGGCCGCACTTAGAACATTGCTCTATCTTTTCGAGCGGGATAGCGCGATACGATATCTATCAGGCTGACGAGGGGGAGATTTTCTGTCCGGTGATTGCGGCGGTAACTTCTTCTTTTCATCCTTACCGGTTTCGTCAGGCTGCGGTGGTTCGGGCCAGATCATGCCGGCGGAAATAACGAGTTTAACCCCCTCCTCAACCGACATTTTGAGATATTTGAGATCCTTCTTGGGCACGAACAGCAGAAAACCGGACGTCGGATTGGGGGTTGTTGGGAGGAAGATGCTGATCATATCGTCATCTTGCAATCCGTCGACTTCCCCTTCTGCGGTACTGGTCACAAAGGCCAATGCCCAGACACCCTTACGAGGATACTCAAGGAGCACAACTTCCCGGAAGGAGGAACTCGATTGCGCAAGGACGGTCTCCATTATCTGTTTGAGTGCATGATAGATAGAACGGACCACTGGCATACGGCCGACAATACGTTCGCCAAATGTCAGAAAGGCGCGGCCGAGATAGTTTGCGGTCAGGAAACCGATCATGATCAGGGCAAAGGCGGCGATTATAACGCCAAGGCCCGGCACACTGAATGGCAGATATGTCTCCGGGTTATACCGTGCCGGTATCAGTGGGGTGATATTGGCATCGACAAAGGAGACAAAGACATAAGTCAGGTAAATCGTGATCGCAATTGGTGCAGTCACAACAATCCCGGTCAGGAAATAAGTGCGAAGCCGCGCCAATGCGCTGACCTTCGGGGCGGGCTCTACCAGAACCGGCTTCTTGTCTTCGTCTTCAGAAGGGTCCGTCGATTTGTTAAACATTTTTCGCCAACTGATTTTAAAACAATATAAATTCTACAGGGTTACCAGTATTTCCTGAGCGATTTTGCACCTTATCATGAAGCCCGGGAGCTGTCTTTGGAAATTTCAATTCTGCCCTGTCGCGTAAACTTCCTCTTAAGAATAATAGGATACAATTACTACTAGTTTACAAAGCTGTCGGAAACGCAGTTTGTCTCTAATAGGTCAGAAGACTCTCAATGAATTATAAGAAACTTAAAAGTATTTGGCAAAATAACGGAGTTGCCCTGCTGTCGGGTTCGCTCGGCGCGGCTTTGATGTTGTCTGTTCTGTCCCAAAGTATGTTCAGCTCTGTTGTATGTCTTATTGCGGCCGGTGGCTTGTTGGTCTGTTCGGGGTTTGCTTTTTTGCACGGGCGACAGACGCGAAAAGATTATTATGCGTTGCAAGCGAAGGAATCAGTACTGGATGTTGTCTTTGATAATATCGAGATTGGTATCAGTGTTTTTGATAAGCAGCTTCGATTGTTAGAGTTAAATTCACGCTATGCGGAACTGATGGAGATCGAAGAAGAAAAAATTACGCCGCAAACCACTTTGCAGGACATACTGTCCTGGAATTTTGACAATTATATTGATGCTGGTGATGATCGGGAAGCCTTCATTGCAGATACACTTGAATATTTGGACGAGCGTGTTTCTGGCAAAATTGATCGCCATTTTGCGAATGGAAAAATCATTGAGGCTTCCTTTAATGTATGTCCGGATGGCGGATATATTCTGACTGTTTCGGATGTGACGGCCACCCGCCTTGCTGATAAGACCTTGCGCGAGAACGAAGATCGTTACCGCAGTATGGTAGAGCTATCCCCGGATGCGATCGTTGCTCATAAAGGCGGATTTATCATTTATGTTAATGAAGCTGCGCTGGCCCTGTTCAAGCTGAGAAATCGTCATGATTTGATAGGTCAAAAAATTTCCAGCTATTTCCCCTACGCAGATAGAGAGGCACTCGCACCCTATTTCGGAAGTGCCGATGATGCCGAAGCTGTCAAAAATTTATCTGCTCTGAAGTCGAAAGTTATCCGTGAGGATGGCGGGCAAACTGATGTCGAGATGGAAGCCACTGTCCTCCTTTACGGCGAAGATAATATTCTACAGCTGGTGATCCGTGATATCTCGGCGCAGATGCAGATTGAGGATTTTCTTAAGCAGGCCAAGGATGAGGCGGAATATGCCGCGCAGATCAAAGGCAAGTTCCTTGCCAATATGAGCCATGAGTTGCGCACGCCGCTCAATGCCGTGATTGGTTTCTCAGAGGTCATTATAAGCCAGATATTCGGACCAGTCGGATCGGGTAAGTATTTGGAATATGCCCACGATATCAATGCGAGTGGGTTGCATCTTCTTGAACTGATCAACGATATTCTGGATTTCTCCAAAATTGAGGCAGGGGAACAGAAGATCAACGAGGAAAAAGTTGAGATTGATGTTCTGGTAAATGAGTGCATCCGCCTCACCCAGCAACGCGCGATTGAGAATGATATCAACATCAAACTGGAGTTTGATCCGCTGCTGCCACAGATATTTGCGGATCGCCGCATGATCAAGCAAATCCTGATCAACCTGTTGTCTAATGCCGTTAAATTTACACCGACTGGGGGGCGCATTATTACCTCTGTCCAATTGGTGGAAAATGAGGGTATGAAGATAAGTGTGAGCGATAATGGTATCGGACTTCGTGAAGGCGATATAGAGCGGGCGCTAACCCCGTTTGTTCAGGTGGACAGCGAGAAAAACCGGAAATATCAGGGAACAGGCCTTGGCTTGCCACTTTCAAAAAACCTTGCGGAAATGCACGAAGGACGGTTGGAGCTATTGAGTAAATATGGCGAAGGGACCGTTGTCTCCCTCTATCTGCCACGAGACAGGATCTGCGAAAAAGCTGCCTGATCATGCTGTTCGCCGGTGAAAATTTTCTAATTATTTTACGGCTACTCTTGCCAATCTGATCGGAAGAGTGAAATATCCTGCCAACTAAAAGGAGGATATTTATGCGGTTAAAAGATAAGGTCGCCATTATAACGGGCGCAGGTTCCGGTTTTGGTGAAGGTATGGCGAAACTTTTCGCCACCGAAGGGGCGAAAGTCGTTGTCAGTGACGTCAATGGTGCTGCAGCAGCAGCGGTTACAAAGGATATTGTCGATGCTGGCGGTGTGGCCATCAGCTGCGAGTGCGATGTCACCAGTGCCGATGATATTGCCGCGATGGCGCAGCAGACCCTCGATAACTTTCAGAAAATCGACATTCTTGTGAATAACGCGGGTATGCCACAGCGCAATGGTTCTATGTTCGATGTGGATGTGGAGACGTTCGATAAAATATTCGAGGTTAATGTTAAAAGCATCTTCCTCACCACGAAGGGTATTATTCCACATATGCTGGAAAATGGTGGCAATGTAGTCAATATCGCGTCCACGGCTGCGCTCAGCCCCCGTCCCGGCCTTACACTGGTACAACGCGAGCAAGGGAGCCGTGGTCACAATGTCGAAATCCATGGCGATTGAACTGGCACCGCAGCAAGTGCGGGTGAATTCGCTGTGTCCGGTTTTCGCCCATACGCCGATGGCGGTGGAATTCATGGGCGGGGTAGATACTCAGGAAATCCGCGACAAGTTTGTCGCGTCAATCCCGATTGGCCGGGAAAATACGCCACGTGATCTGGCTCACGCGGCGCTGTGGTTGGCCTCTGACGATGCGTCCTTTATCACCGGCGTAGCGCTGGAAGTGGACGGCGGCAGATGTATCTAGGTTAGTTACTGGCGGGCGTTATTCCTTTACGTCCGCCGCTACCTGCATTTTCACGATAATGTCCGGTTCGCCCGGTACCATCCCGCTCTTGCCAACCCCCTTTTTGATCAGGTCAACGAATTCCATCCCTTCGACGACCTCACCCCAGACAGTATACTTCCGGTCCAGCCAAGGAGAATCCGCACTCACGATAAAGAACTGGCTATCGGCGCTGTGGGGAGAGCTGGCCCGCGCCATGGAGACGGTCCCACGCTTATGCGGCGTGTTGGAAAACTCAGAGCGGAGCTTGCGACCCGAGCCGCCCGTACCATCCCCTTTGGGATCGCCAGTTTGCGCCATAAAATCTTGAATGACCCGATGGAATTTAAGGCCATCATAAAACCCCTCCCGTGTCAGCTCCTTGATCCGGGCGACATGATTAGGGGCAAGATCGGGCCGCATTTCGATTACAACGCGCCCATATTGCAGGTCAAGGTAAAGGGTGTTTTCCAGATCCGCAGCCTCAGCCATTGTAACAGGGAGCGCGAGCAGGCCTGTCAGCATCATAACCGCGCTTACACGCGACAGAAATTTCGAAATCATCCGTTTCCTCTTTCATTAACAAGATTGGCCTTATTTACTGCCATCTGGCGACCGGGGCGTCCATCCTTAAAATACCGGCGTGGCAAATAACCGCAATTTCACGGGCCCTCCAAAAAAAACAAAATGGATGCTTGACCATCTGGCGGGACGACCCTATGTTGCAGCCGCATTGCGACGTTGTCGCGCTCTTTTATGGGCGTCAAGGTCGTGATATACATCGCAAATTGTGGGCCCGTAGCTCAGTTGGTAGAGCAGCTGACTTTTAATCAGCGGGTCACAGGTTCGAATCCTGTCGGGCTCACCATTTCCCCAATTCACCGAATATTTTATTATGTCGCCGTTTCGCGCTTTCAGCGAAGGGGATGGATTTTTATGCGTTGTTGCCTGTAGATTATTCCCGGATTTAGAAATAACAAATATACCAGAGGCAGCATGTGATGACGGAACCGGAGCTTATGGCGATTGTCGCCGCCCTCTTCTCGATGATGAACCCGATTGGGAATGTCGGTATTTTTGCCGGACTGACGGAAGATTACAGCACCGCCGAGGCCCGCACGATCGCCATCCGGAGCGCCATTGCCACGGCGATTACCCTGTTAATTGTTGTCTGGACGGGCGGACTACTTCTCAAGTTTTTCGGCATTGATGTGAATGAGTTACGTGCTGCGGGCGGAATTATTGTCCTGATCATAGGCCTGCAAATGCTGTTTAACAAGGCGGGCCACAAAACAAGCCATGCTGAAACCGAGGATGCAAAGGACCGTGCCTCCATCGCGATTGTGCCCATCGCTATCCCCATCGTTGCCGGGCCGGGCACGATGGCGACAGCGCTTGTCGGGGCGGAGCGTTATCCCGATATCATGGCACGTATTGAGATTTCCGTGGTCATCCTACTGCTCTCGTTGTTGATCGGGTTGCTGTTCGCCTTCGCCAAGCCCGTCGCCGCGAGGCTTGGAACAAGTGGCATGGCGGTTGTCACCCGCATCATGGGGATGGTTCTGGTCGCGCTCTCAATGGGGATGCTGACCTCTGGCCTTGCCGCGCTGATCCCTGCCCTCTCTAAGTAAGGGGGTTACGCGAGCCGGACGGGAGCTTCGGGGAAAGCCAGTTCATGCCGTGCGCGCCATTTATCCGTCACATAATTGACAATCAGGCTCTTGCGGACGCCGTTGATGGGGCGTGGCTCGAACCCGTGCCAGTGTATGCGGCGACGGCACGAAGACATTCGCTGAATTGCTCCGAAACGGTACATTGCGCACAAAGGTCTGGCTGTCCTTATAGATGGAGGAGCCCCATGTCCCCGCCTCCGCCTCGCGGGAGAGGTAAATCTGCATGGTGAATTTCTTCACCCCGATATCCGTATGTGGCTCCAGCCAGAAACCATCCGTATCCTGCGTCAGCTCGATCCGGAGGAAGGTGCCGGTGAGATCGAGGTTGAATTTCTTCTCGATCGCGGCGACGGTGGCGGGCGCCTGCAGCATCTCCGCCACGTTTTTGCAGACCGGGAATTCCGCCTGCCGCCCGACATCAAAATAGTTACGCTTGTCGTTATTGATCTCGCGGCGACCAATGCGGTAATCCATCTTTGCTGGGCCGATATCGAGTGCGAGCAGGTCATCGACCACGTCAGTTGGGAATACCTCGTTCAACTCCCAGAGATCATAGGGATCATCGGTATACCCCGCCGTATCGAGGCATTTCAGAAAAGTCGTCTCCAGATCGATCAGCGCCGTCACAATATCTTCCACTTGATTAGCTGTGCATATGCAGATGTTCAAATTCCCCAAAAGTCCTACCAGAAACCACCCCACCCCACAACTCTTTCCGCCCCACAGGATTATGCGAGCGATTTAATAGAATATTGGTTATAATAGCGGAGGTGGTGGAAATTGCGCGGATATTGGTGAATGAAGGGGAATTAAATGGCGGATGCAGAAGAACGAATCCTTCCCAAGGAAAAAGCCCTCGAACTTGCGCGACAGGGAAAAGATGTTTGGAACAAATGGGCGGAAGAAAATCCGGGCATTGGTATAGATTTATCTGGGTATAACTTTGAACAGGAACCTATTTCCTTTGAAGAATTTCTATTTCCGGGTGAAGTTGATTTTTGTGGATCAACTTTCTGCAATGCTAATTTTTTGAATACAAAATTTGGTGGAGGAGATGCAATATTTACAAAGGCTGAATTTAATGGGGCATATACCGCTTTTTCAAATGCTCAGTTTGCCGTGGGTGACGTGGATTTTGAACACGCGAACTTTAATGAAGGAATAGTGGATTTTGAGGGAGTTAAATTTAGCGGTGGATATGCGGACTTTGAGAATGCAAGATTTAGCTGCAAAGTTATAAATTTTATATCTGCAGAATTTAGTGGAGGTGATGTAAACTTTATAAATGCAGTATTTTCTAGTGAATATGTAAATTTTGAATATTCGGAATTTAGTGGAGGTGTTGCTAATTTTAAAGATACAAATTTTGTTGGAGGGGACGTAAACTTTAAAGAAACTAATTTTAGCGGAGGAAGTGTAGGTTTTAATAATGCTAAGTTCAGCGGAGGTGATGTTTATTTTACCCTAGCAAGATTTATTGGCGGCGATGTATTTTTTCCTAGTGTCGATTTTTGCGGAGGAGTCGCAGATTTTTCCGGAGCAAAATTTGAGCACTTTACATATTTTGGGAATGCTAATTTCAGATACGATTGCAGTTTTTTGGGAAGTTCCTTCAAAGGACCTATTTTTTTAGAGAGTAGTAGTTTTTCTGAAGTGCCAGATTTCCGGCTTTCGGCATTGTCCTCACATTTTACATTTCACAACATGAAGGTATTGTATTCAGGCAAATCCATAGGTCTTTTGAAGTTTGCCGAAAAAGCAAGAGATGCATCTATCGCAGACAAATTCCGTCGATTAAAAGAACTAGCCGTGCAATCCCGTGATCATGAGCGAGAGCAGGATTTCTTTGCGAAGGAACTAAAAGCCAAACGGTTTTATGAAACAACAGGCTTCGCACTAGTGTGGAGCTATCTTTATGAATGGTTCAGCGACTTTGGGCGAAGTGTGTCTCGCCCATTTTTCTCTTTGTTCGGTCTTTGGCTTATATGCGCAATCGGGTATTGGTATTCGACGTCTAAATATTTAGATTTTGTAACTCGCATATATCTGCCGACAGAAAAACTATTCGAAGCATTAAAGCTCTTATTAGCAACCATTGTACCTTTTTTCGCGATTTCCCGTGAAGAATTTCATGATTCCAAGTCAGCAATCACCGGAGACAATGTAAGTCTTTTGCTGGATTTCGCCATGGTTTTTGAGGGCATCCTTGCCGTTATCTTCATCTTCCTGATCGGTCTCGCACTCAGGAATCGTTTCCGGATCTGATCGGTTTTTTTACATATCCTGTAAAAAGGTGATCGCGTCGGTATGGCAGCTGAGGATCTTCCAGCCATCGGCCTCTTTGCGGTAGATGTTGGTCGCGCGGATTTTCACCACTTCCTCATGGCCTGAGATATTGGCGTTCTGGCCGATCTCGACGCTATGGACGATAGCGATATTGTCGCCGAGGATGATATTGATCTCGCTCGGCTCGATCTTGCCGCCGAGTTTCAGCGCGGCCTGGGCCTGCCAGTCCTTCAGGATTGCGGGCCAGCCGATGTTATATCCGCCGCCCGGACCCATATAGACGGCATCCTCCGCCTTCGACCAGACATCTTCCATCAAGGTCAACTTGCCCGTGAACATCTCATTGACGGCGGCATAGTATTTATGGGCAATAGTCAGGACTTCCTCTTTCGTGGCTGTTGTCATGTCAGAGTTCCTCGCGGTTGGGTTTGAACTCTTTGGCGAGCAGTTCGGCGCGGGTGATATCGGCCTCCGCCATGCGGCTTTTATAGAGTTTCTGCAATTCGGCTGCGTCCTCTTCCCCCTCATTCGCGGCGAGGATAGCCCATTTCAGTGCCTGAACATCATCCTGCGCGACCCCCTCCCCTTCGCCGTAGCGCGCCGCGAGCTTGGCTTGCGCCTTGCCGTGGCCTTGCTGAGCCGCCCGTTCAAACCAGGTGAAGGAGGCATCTATATCCGCCGCCGTGCCATAACCATCGCGGTAGCTTTTGCCGAGGTTATACTGTGCCGCGGCCATGCCGGAATGAGCGGCAAGACGAATAAACTCGAAAGCGCGCGCCGGATCCTCTGGTACACCAAGGCCGTAGCTGTATAACTTGCCAAGGGTATATTGCGACGGCGCGAAATCGGATCGCGCGGAGTCTTCAAGAAGTGCAATGGCGTCCTTTTCTTTCTTCTGCGCCAACAGGGTCAGCGCATGATTATGCTGCGCGGGCGGATAGTCGGATTTAAGCGCCCGATCGTTCCAATATTCAGCCTTGGCGCTGTCCGGCTCTATCCCGCGTCCTTCCGCATACATGATGGAGAGGTTAAATTGCGCCTCCGGGTCGCCCGTTTTCGCAAGTTCCTCCCAAATGGCGACGGCCTCGGCGAAGCGACCCTGCTCAAACAATTCACCGGCGGCAAAGCCGCGTGTTTCTGCATTGAGCCGCTCGGCACGGATCTGGAACAGCGTAATCAGGCCGCCAATCCCCTCGCTCGCCAAAACGGGATGAAAACCCTCCCGATGGCTGATGGCGACGCTGGTGCCATTGATGAGGATATCGATGATTAGCGGCGATCCCAGAACCTCCCGCAGGCGCCAGTCAATCACCACGGGTTCGCGCTTCGGGCGGGTCAGGCGCGTGGTGACAAAGGTATCACGGGAGCCTTTTTCCTCGGTTGAAAGGATCGTAAACTCATCATCGGGATAACCGCCGAGCTGGCTGCCATATGAATATAGGTAGAAATCACGAAACAGGTTGAGAAATTCCTGCCGTTGATGCTGTGGCATATCGGTCCAGTCCGGCCCGACGACAAGCTCGGATATCAGCGTGAAGTGAAAATGTCGCCCGATAAGCGCCGCGAGATGGCTCTCCCGCGTGCGGAGTGGCGTATCCGTTTGAGAGAGGATATCCCGCGCCTGCTGCGATAACTCAAGGATAACCGCCTCGGCGCGCGTCGCCCGTTCCCCGGCAGTGGCAATCAAGGGCCCAGCCGCAAGGGCCATGATAAGCCCTGCCCCCAGCATCGCTATACGAAAGAGTGCCATCCTTACTTCCCCAACCTCCGGTCGCGCCATTCCACTTGATATAGTATGGACTTGGCTGAAAATTGCAAAAGGCTTTATCAGGAAGAGGATGGTGCCCGCACCCGGACTTGAACCGGGAAGCCCTTACGGGCGGCAGATTTTAAGTCTACTGTGTTTACCAATTTCACCATGCGGGCGGCGATTTGCAACCTACCCAATGAAACGTTGGGAAACAAGGGGATAATGGCGCAATTTCGAATTTTTGACTGCTCTTTTCGATGCCTTGCCAGACGAGACGCCCCGTCTTCTTCACGAATTGGTGATCAGGAAAACGGGCTCCTGTGTGATCCGCCCCTGATCCTAGCCCGTAAATCTAATCAAACACAGGTCGCGACTGAGTTTTGAAAAATAATTCTAAACCCCTGAGGAGGGAAAATGTCAAAACTTCTTAAACTACTCACTATCGTTTCTTTCGTTGGCATCTTTACGGCAGCCTGTGCGCAGGACAAAAAGATGGCTCACAATTCAATGCCTGCAGAAAAAGATATCGTGGTCACCGCTGTTGAGGCAGATGATTTTAACACCCTTGTCGCAGCCGTTAAGGCAGCGGGTCTTGTGGAAACACTTCAAAGCCCAGGGCCCTTCACGGTTTTTGCCCCGACAGACGCAGCATTTGCCAAGCTTCCCGCGGGCACGGTTGAGAATTTGCTGAAACCTGAAAACAAGGCGAAGCTGGTGCAAATCCTTACCTATCACGTCGTCTCCGGGGAGGTTCCGGCCTCTGCAGTAGTCGGCAAAATTGTTGAAGCCGACAGTGTTGAAGGCAGCAAGATCATGATTGACGGTATGGATGGCGTTATTCTGAATGGGTCCGCCAAGGTGATTACGGCCGATGTTAAGGCAAGCAACGGCGTTATTCATGTGATCGATACGGTTATCATGCCGCCGAAAATGTAGCTGAAAAAAGGGTCCTGTTTTCTCCCTTAGAGGATCCTCTCTTGTCGTTGTGGCGGCGTTTTGAAACAATCTCTCCCTTTTCAAATCGCTAGCCACACGACATACATATTGAAGCCGGCTATCAGGTCGTCTCAACCACAGACACTCTTTCCCCTTCAAGATATGCCACAAGTTCGCTATAGGCCGTATCGAGCGATGCCTTATCAAACGAGCGCAGGACAAGATTTGTCCCCACCTCGCCCTGGCGGAAATAAGGATAAGATCCCATTGAAACATCGGGATGTGCTTTCTGTAACGCGCCAAGCTTATCGGCCACCCGCCCTTCAGGAAGTCCCGCGCCGATTGTCCGGCTTAACATCTTCGGGCCGCCATGCAGTTCCGGTGCGATTTCTTCAAACATGGCTTGCATGATGGTCGGTACGCCAGCCATGACATAGACATTTTCAATCCTGAAGCCTGGCGCCTTGCTGACCGGATTATTGATCAGGCTGGCTCCATCGGGAATGCGCGCCATTCTTTTGCGGGCATCGTTAAATTCAATCCCGCTGGTTTCATAATGGCGGGTCAGCAGCGCCATGGCCTCGGGATGATGATCTATACCGACCCCGAAAGCCGCGGCGATGGAATCAGCCGTGATGTCGTCATGGGTTGGGCCGATACCGCCGGTCGTGAAGACATAATCAAACTTTGCGCGGAGGGCATTGACGGCTGCAACAATCTCGGCCTCGATATCCGGGACAACCCGCGCTTCGCTTAATTGTACTCCAATGTCGTTGAGCCGCCCGGCGAGCCAGGCCATATTTTTATCCTGAGTGCGGCCGGAAAGGATTTCATCTCCGATTATAAGAATTGCGGCTGTGACGATTTTTGCGGGCGCGGATTTCGAGTCTGACATGGAAATTCCCTGTAACTTCTGAACTTGGGGTTGTTCTTATCATAGCAAAATGATTACAAAGGGCATCTGCTATTTTACCCTCCGGAATATGTTTGACGTAAAATTATGAAGTTTCCTGCTTCCCTTATTAAAGGTCGTTTGATCAAGCGGTATAAACGCTTCCTTGCCGATATCGAACTGGAAAGCGGCGAGATGATTACGGCCCATGTTGCCAACCCGGGATCGATGATGGGGCTGAAGGACGAAGGGTTGACTGTCTGGCTATCCCTTTCTGATAATCCCAAGCGCAAGCTTCCCTATAGCTGGGAATTGGTGGAGGTGGACGGCGCTCTGGTCGGGATCAACACCGCGCATCCAAACGGCATCGTTGCCGACGCGATTGAGGGTGGGCAAATCGACGCGCTTGCCGGGTATGAAAACCTGACGCGGGAAGTGAAATACGGAGAAAATTCCCGAATTGATATCTTGCTCTCTGGGCATGATAAGCCGGATTGCTATGTGGAAGTTAAAAACGTAACCCTGAAACGCGATGATTCCTTGGCGGAATTTCCCGATTCAGTGACGGCGCGCGGCGCCAAGCATTTGAAAGAACTGGCCTCGATGGTCGAGCAAGGCCATCGGGCCGTGATGTTTTACCTGATCCAGCGAACCGATTGTACGAAATTTCAGATTGCAGCAGATATAGATCCGGTATATGCGGTGGCGTTTAAAGAGGCAATCGCTGCGGGAGTTGAAATTATCTGCTATGACTGCCACATATCGACCAAAGAGATTCGCCCCGGGTCGGCCATTCCGGTTATTCCTTAGTTTTTTTTAGGATGACATGGGGTATTATTCAAAGAAAACATGATTGAGCGCTTATGAGATATGAAACAAGTATAGATATGCCGGATCGTAACACCGGCGTTATCAAGCTGCATGGTCCCGAGGCATTCGAGGGCATGCGGACAGCAGGTCGTCTGGCCGCGGAAACATTGGATATGATCGCCGAGCATGTTGTGCCGGGTGTCACCACGGACGAGTTGAACACGCTTTGTGCGGAGTTCATCGCGGAGCGTGGCGGCATTTGTGCCCCGCTCAACTATCGCGGTTTTCCAAAATCCATCTGTACTTCCATCAATCATGTGGTTTGCCACGGCATTCCGGGTCCGAAAAAGCTCCAGAATGGGGATATTGTCAATATCGACGTCACCCCGACTGTCGATGGTTGGCATGGGGATACCAGCCGTATGTTCGTCGCCGGTAAGCCAAGTGTGAAGGCGTCGCGCCTGATTGATATTACTTATGAATCGCTTATGCGCGGGATTGAGGTGGTGAAACCCGGTGCAACAACCGGCGATATCGGCTATGCGATTCAGAATTATGCCGAAGGCAAGCGCTGCTCCGTGGTACGCGATTTCTGCGGCCATGGTTTGGGGCAGGTTTTTCATGATGTGCCGAATATTGTCCATTACGGCACGCCCGGTGAAGGAGTCGAGCTGCGCGCCGGCATGATTTTCACGATCGAACCGATGATTAATCTCGGTACCTGGCAGGTTAAAATCCTTGATGATGGCTGGACAGCGGTGACGAAGGACAGGTCCCTCTCCGCTCAGTTCGAACATTCCCTCGGTGTAACCGAAACCGGATATGAAATCTTTACCCTCTCGCCCAAGGGACTGGACAAACCGCCTTATGACGTCTGAGGCAGATAAACCGACAACGAAGACGGAGCTGCATGAATTGGATGCGCTTGACTTCGGTTTCGGTTTTGAAGATAGCCCTCCCAAGATGAAAGAGAAAGACGACCATCGCCTCGGCCATCGCGAGAGAATGCGCGAACGGGTGCTGCGCGCCGGAGCACGGAGCCTTGCGGATTATCAAATACTTGAAATGCTGCTCTTCGCCGCCTCCCCGCGTGGTGATACAAAACCACTCGCGAAGAACCTTCTCTCAACCTTTGGCAGCCTCTCGAAGGTTCTGAAGGCGGAACCGGAGGCGCTACGCAAGGTGCCGAAAGTTGGCGATGCGGCGATTGCCACCTTAAAAGTTGCTGAAACCCTTGGCGAGAAACTGCTTCGCGCGGAGATCGAGAAGAAAAATGTACTCGGCTCCTGGCAGGCTTTGCTCGAATATTGTCAAGGCACAATGGGCAACAGAGGAATCGAGCATTTCCGCATTCTGTTTCTCAATAACAAGAATCACCTGATTTCTGACGAGGTACAGCAAACCGGTACCGTCAACCATACCGCAGTTTATCCACGTGAAGTGGTGAAACGCGCGCTTGAACTTGGTGCAACGGCAATGATCCTTGTTCATAACCATCCGTCCGGTGATACCACGCCGTCAAAAGCCGATATCGATATGACGTCAGAGATCATGAGCGCCGCCGCTGCCCTCAGTATCCGAATTCATGATCATATTATTGTGGGCAACAGTAAATGCACTAGCTTCAAGTCATTGGGCCTGATGTAAAGGCTTGTGGCGCGACGGAAGTGGTTGAGATTTTGCGTTATCTCTGCTAGTCACCCGTTCTTCCAACAAATGTTTTCAGAAAGTAAGACCCGCCATGATCCCGCGTTATGCCCGAGAAGAAATGACTGCCATCTGGGAGCCGGAAAGCAAATTCCGTATCTGGTTTGAAATTGAAGCCCATGCCTGTGATGCGCAAGCCAAACTCGGTGTTATTCCCGAAGCTGCGGCGAAGGCCGTGTGGGAGCGCGGTAATTTCGATATTGACCGGATTGACGAAATTGAACGGGAAACCAAGCATGATGTGATCGCGTTTCTCACCAACCTTGCCGAATATGTCGGCGATGAGGCGCGCTTCGTGCATCAGGGTATGACGTCATCGGACGTACTGGATACCTGCCTGTCGGTGCAACTGACCAGGGCCTGCGATATCCTTCTCGATGATATGGACAAACTACTCGCGGCGTTGAAGGCGAAAGCCTACGCTCATAAAGACGACGTTTGTGTCGGTCGCTCTCATGGTATTCATGCGGAGCCGGTGACTTTTGGCCTCAAAATGGCGCAAGCCTATGCGGAATTTGATCGCAACCGCGAACGGTTGGTGAACGCACGAAAAGATATTGCGACCTGTGCAATTTCCGGTGCTGTCGGAACATTTGCGAATATCGACCCTTTCGTTGAGGAACATGTGGCGAAATCACTCGGCCTCACGCCGGAGCCTGCCTCGACGCAGGTGATCCCGCGCGACCGTCATGCGATGTTCTTTGCGACCCTTGGCGTGATCGCCAGCTCTATCGAGCGGCTCGCCGTTGAAATTCGTCACCTACAGCGGACGGAAGTGCTGGAGGCGGAAGAATATTTCGCGCCGGGGCAGAAAGGCTCTTCCGCCATGCCGCATAAGCGCAACCCGGTCCTGACCGAGAACCTGACTGGCCTTGCCCGTCTTGTTCGGATGGCGACAATCCCGGCAATGGAAAATGTCGCCCTCTGGCATGAACGGGATATCTCCCATTCCTCTGTTGAGCGCGGAATTGGTCCGGATGCGACGATCACGCTCGATTTTGCGCTCGCCCGCCTCACCTCCGTTATCGAGAAGCTGGTGATTTACCCGGAAAACATGATGGCGAATATGAACAAGCTCGGGGGCCTGATCCATTCGCAGCGTGTTCTTCTTGCTCTCACACAGGCCGGTGTCAGTCGAGAGGATTCATACCGTCTCGTGCAGCGCAACGCGATGCGTGTCTGGCGGGAGGGCGCGGATTTCCTCGAACTTCTGAAAGCCGATGAGGAAGTAACGAAAGCATTGTCGGATGAGGAGATCGAAGGCGTGTTCGACCTAGAATATCACACTAAGCACGTGGAGACGATTTTCCGCCGGGTCTTTGGCGACTAGACTGGTAAAAGAGGCGCAATTCCCATGCGCCTCCTTATACCGCAATTAACCTATTTGCCGGCGGCGATCTGTCCGCGTGCGACGGACAGCAGTTCTTCCATCTGGCGGCGGATGCGATGGTCTGACATTTCCACATTTGCCGCATCAAGATCTCCCCGGACTTTGCGAAAGACGTCTTCATCGCCCTTCTCTTCCATGTCGGAGATTATGACTTCCTTGGCGTAGGCCTCGGCGTCAGCACCTGTTTTGCCGAGAAGCTCAGCGGCCCAGCCACCCAACAACTTATTTCGGCGTACCATGATCTTGAATTCCATTTCCTGATCATGGGCGAATTTGCCTTCCTGGCCTTTTTTGCGATCGTCGAATCCTGACATATCCGTTTCCAGTCCTTAAAATCCTGTTTCAAATCACTAATTTGGTCTCTGGCAGTGCGTTATACCTAAGATGGTGTGCGCCGCCTAGCCCCGCAAGTTAATTTCTGAAGATTATACATCATTTAGCTGACAGGAAATGTTGTATTTCCGGTATTTCTGCATTATGTTCCGCTTGCTTTGACGGAGAGTGTTCTCCGACATGGCCAGACAGCGCCAATCTATTTCCGAATGACGGTCGTCTGACGTTTATTTCTCCGGCGGATAGCCGCCTTTTCGATGAGTTGGAGTTTATCCATGACCCGACGTAGACGAGTCTCACGAAGGCAAGGCAAAAGTTCTCTTTGAAGGTCCGGAATCGGGCACACTAGTACAGTATTTCAAGGACGATGCCACCGCATTCAATGGTGAAAAAAAAGCAACGGTCACCGGTAAGGGTGTTCTGAATAACCGTATTTCGGAATATCTGATGGTGAAACTTGCCGAAATTGGCATCCACAATCATTTTATTCGCCGCCTCAACATGCGTGAGCAGTTGATCAAGGAAGTGGAAATTATCCCTGTTGAGGTGATTGTCCGCAATGTCGCCGCCGGATCGATCTGCTCGCGTCTTGGGATTACAGAGGGAACGCCCCTGCCCCGTCCGATCATTGAATATTGCTTCAAGTCAGATGAACTCAATGATCCGCTGGTCTCAGAAGAGCATATCACAGCCTTTGGCTGGGCCAATCCATTGGAACTGGACGACATTATGAGTCAGTCGCTCCGTGTGAATGATTTCCTGCTCGGCTTGTTTGCTGGAATTGGCATTCGCCTTGTGGATTTCAAACTGGAGTTCGGTCGCTATTACGAAACTGATGAGATGCAGATTATCCTCGCTGATGAAATCAGCCCGGACAACTGCCGCCTGTGGGACGTTGTGACAAACAAGAAACTCGACAAGGACCGGTTCCGCCGCGATCTCGGTGATGTTGAGGATGCGTATCAAGAAGTTGCGCGCCGTCTTGGCATTATTCCCGAAGGTGGCCCCGGAGACTTGCAAGGGACAACCGCAATCCAGTAAAGGCGCATATTTAGCGCCTTTTTTTAAACCTTAAGAGGACCAGATGAAAGCACGTGTCTATATTTCCTTGAAAAACGGGGTTCTTGATCCGCAAGGGAAAGCGATTTCCCATTCCCTGCAGGGGCTTGGCTTCAAGAGTGTTGTGGATGTCCGTCAGGGCAAGACGATTGATCTGGATCTCGCCGATATGGATCGCGACGCAGCAGAGGCGGAAGTGGAAAAAATGTGCCAACAACTTCTCGCCAACACCGTGATCGAGAACTATACCATTGAAATGCTGGATTGACCGGACAGGGAGTTTTGGACAATGAAGGCCGCTGTTATTGTATTTCCCGCCTCAAATTGTGATCGTGACCTGAAAGTTGCCCTCACCCATTCCATGGGCCGGGAGCCGGATATGGTCTGGCATGGTGATAGCGAGTTGCCCGATACGGACTTGATCGCGATTCCCGGTGGATTTTCCTACGGAGACTATCTCCGCGCAGGGGCGATGGCCGCGAATTCCCCCATCATGCGCGAAGTTGTGAAGAAAGCCGAATCTGGCACGCCTGTTCTGGCAATTTGTAACGGTTTTCAGATAGCAACGGAAACTGGCATGCTGCCGGGTGCGCTTCTGCGGAATGCAGGGCAAAAGTTTGTTTGCCGCGATGTTGATTTGCTGATCACCTCACAGAATGAACGCTTTGTCGGCGGGTTTGAGCAGGGTGAAGTCGTTCGCTTCCCCGTCGCTCATCATGACGGCAATTTTTACGCGGATGATGACAAGCTCAATGAGTTGGAGGCAGAAGGCCAGGTTGCCTTTCGCTATGTCACGCCAGACGGGGAACAGACTGATGAGGCCAACCCCAACGGGTCCAGGAATAATATCGCCGGTATCTATAACAAAGTGGGCAATGTACTGGGCCTGATGCCGCATCCGGAACGGCTGATCTCTGATGAGCTTGGCGGGACTGACGGTAAACGCTTTTTCGATCATCTTGTAAATTCTATCGTTTGAAAATATGACTGAAATCACCAAAGACATCGTTGCCGAGCATGGCCTGACTGAAGATGAATATGCGGACGTCCTCTCAATTCTTGGTCGGACGCCGAACCTCACGGAACTTGGTATATTCTCCGTGATGTGGAGTGAGCATTGCTCCTATAAATCGTCCAAAAAATGGCTGAAAACTCTTCCCACAGAAGCGCCATGGGTGATTTGCGGTCCCGGCGAGAATGCGGGCGTTATCGACATCGGTGATGGGCAGGCCGCTATCTTCAAGATGGAGAGCCATAACCACCCCTCCTTTATCGAACCCTATCAGGGCGCGGCGACCGGCGTTGGCGGCATTATGCGTGACGTCTTCACCATGGGCGCACGGCCTATTGCCAATATGAATGCGCTTCGCTTCGGGCGTCCGGATCATCCAAAGACCGGACATCTCGTCTCTGGTGTGGTCGCGGGCATCGCAGGCTATGGCAACTGCATGGGTGTCCCGACAGTTGGTGGCGAGACTAATTTTCACGCTTCCTATGACGGGAATATTCTTGTCAATGCCATGACGGTGGGCCTTGCGGATACGGATAACATTTTTTATTCCGCTGTTGCCGGTATTGGTAATCCGGTGGTCTATGTCGGGTCAAAAACTGGGCGCGATGGTATCCACGGGGCGACCATGGCGTCGGCGGAGTTTGATGACGACAGCGAGGAAAAACGCCCCACGGTTCAGGTTGGCGATCCGTTCACGGAGAAACTCCTGCTCGAAGCCTGCCTTGAACTGATGGCGACCGATGCGATTGTTGCCATTCAGGATATGGGCGCGGCGGGCCTCACCTCGTCATCGTTTGAGATGGCGGACAAGGGTGGCGTCGGAATTGAGCTTAACCTCGATCACGTACCGATGCGCGAAGAAGGCATGACGCCCTATGAAATTATGCTCTCCGAAAGTCAGGAACGGATGCTGATGGTCCTGAAACCGGGCCGCGAAGAAGAAGCGCGCAAGATTTTTGAGAAATGGGAGCTGGATTTCTCCGTCATCGGTAAGGTGACTGATACGGGACGGATGGTCCTCACCATGAATGGTGAGATTGCTGCGGACCTTCCCGTCGCGCCACTTGCGGATGCCGCGCCGGAATATGATCGTCCCTGGATAAAGACTTCCGCCGCCGACAATCCTCAAAGGAGAGGATGTGCCGGAACCGGATGATCTTGGCGATGTACTTCTGAAACTTATGGGGTCTTCCGAAATTGCGAGTCGCAAATGGATTTGGGAGCAATATGACCATATGGTCATGGGCGATACGATTCAGCGTCCGGGCGGCGATGCGGCGGTAGTACGGGTGCATGGCACTCAAAAAGCGCTTGCAATTACAACGGATTGCACCCCGCGCTATTGCTACGCCGATCCGGAAATGGGTGGCGCGCAGGCCGTGGCCGAGACATGGCGCAATATCACCGCAACCGGCGGTAAACCGCTCGCTATTACCGACTGTATGAATTTCGGAAATCCGCAGCGGCCTGAGATCATGGGGCAGTTTGTCGGCTGTATCAATGGGATGCGCCGCGCCTGTACTGCCCTCGATTATCCGGTGATTTCCGGTAATGTCTCCCTCTATAACGAGACCAATGGCACAGGCATCTATCCCACACCGGCAATTGGCGGTGTCGGGTTGCTTGCGGATTATTCTATAATGACCACCCTCGCCTTCAAGTCTGAGGGAGATGTGGTGATGCTGCTCGGTGATTTAACGGGCGAGTTAGGGCAAACAATATATCTCCGCGAGATTGAAGGGCGCGAAGATGGCGCGCCGCCAACTGTCGATCTTGAAAAAGAGCGCAAACATGGCGATTACCTTCGGGAGATGATTGAAAAGGGTCTTATCACAGCGGCCCATGATATTTCCGATGGTGGCCTTGGCGTCGCGCTTGCCGAAATGGCGATTGCCGGGAATGTCGGCGCGGAAATCCTGTTGGATACTGCGTTGCCGTCCCATGCCGCTCTCTTTGCGGAAAATCAGGCTTGCTACGTGATTACAGTGAAGCCCGATAATGTGGAGATGGTGCGGGGATTTGCGCTTGCTGAAGATATTCCCCTACACATAATTGGAACGATCGGTCATACTGATTTGAAAATAGACGGCGTCCTCACCATATCCGTGAGTAGGCTGAAAAATGTACATGCAAATTGGCTGCCGGACCTTATGTCCCGTCCGGGTAGTGAATAGGAGTTTTGATCCATGGCAATGGATGCGAGTGAAATTGAACGGCTTATCAAGGAAGGCATCCCCGATGCTGTAGTGCAGATCACTGATTTGCGCGGAGACGGTGATCACTACGCCGCCATGGTAACCTCCGCCAGCTTTGCCGGGCTGCCGCGTGTTCGTCAGCATCAAATGGTTTATGAGGCGCTGCAAGGGAATATGGGAGAGGCTCTCCATGCCCTCGCCCTTCAGACCTCCGTGCCAGACGGACAATCGTAAGAACTAACATTAAAAAGGATCGATAAATGCTTGATCAAGTAACAAAAGATCGAATTTCCCAGGAAGTTTCTGGCAACGACGTAGTGCTTTTTATGAAGGGCTCCGCCATTTTTCCGCAGTGCGGATTCTCGGCGACGGCCGTACAAATCCTGTCGCATCTGGATGTGAAATTCAAAGGTGTCGATGTGTTGAGTGATCCGGGTGTGCGCGAAGGCATCAAGGAATTCAGCCAGTGGCCAACGATCCCGCAGCTTTACGTCAAAGGCGAATTTGTTGGTGGGTGTGACATCATGCGTGAAATGTTCGAAACCGGCGAATTACAGGAAATTTTTGAACAGAAACAGGTCGCCCGCGCATCGGCATAATCACTGCCGCTTCGTGATCCGCAAGATATAGAGCCGATAAGATGGAACGATTGCTTCTTGCCCTTATCGCGCTTCTCCCTGATTCTTTTTTCAGCCTCTGTTATGGTTTGAAGCCGGTCGTCATTGATGGCCAGACGCTTAATAGCAAGGCACGTCTTCTTTGCGATATAGATCGGAAGACGGCGACGCCAGTCCGGGAAACTCCGGTTGAGACGACCCGCGCCAATATGGAGCGGTTGGCGGGTGCTCTGGCGGGAAAACGGCCAAAGCTAAAGTCCGTGCAAAATATTGAAATCCCGACGGATTTCGGCGCACTCCCGGCTCGGCTCTATAAGCCCGACAATAACCCTTCCCTTCCTGTTCTGGTTTATTATCATGGCGGCGGCTATATTCGCGGTTCGCTGAATAGCCATGATGGTCTATGTGCTCGTCTCGCAAAATATGGCGGCTTTGCGGTTCTTTCCGTTGAGTATCGTCTTGCTCCGGAACATAAATTTCCTGCTGCTATCGATGATGCCATAAATGCCTTTAACTGGGCCGTTGAACAAGGTGCGAGCCTTGGCCTCGATCCTTCAAATGTTGCCGTTGGCGGCGATAGTTCGGGTGGATGTCTTGCGGCCGCAGTGGCGCAGCAAGCGAAATCCAAAGGTGATGCTCAGCCGGTATTCCAGATGTTGCTTTACCCAACATTGGATGCGCATCTCTCTGCGACAAGCTATCAACTGTTCGAGGAAGGGTATTTCCTAACCTACGACCGCATCCGTGATTATCGCGACATGTATCTGAATAATGCGTCAGAACGCGGTGATTTCCGTGCATCTCCTATTTTAAATTCAGACCTCACCGGCCTTCCTCCGGCGCTTATCATTACCGCAGGATTTGATCCACTCCGTGATGAAGCGGAAAGCTATGGTAAGGCGTTGCAAGGGGCTGGAGTTGCTGTCGGCACGGTACGTTTTCCGAGTATGGTGCATGGGTTTATGTCGATGACGGCGCTATTGCCGCAGGCCGACAAAGCCGTCCACCAAGCAGCGGACGCACTTCGTCACGTCTTTAACCAAGACTGATCAGGCGGCGTCTTCTTCCCCGCCGACCTTCTGGGCGAGTGCTGCCGCGAGATAATCATCAAGATCGCCATCTAATACACCCTAGGCATTGCCCTTCTCCACTCCGGTACGCAGGTCCTTTACCATCTGGTAGGGATGCAGCACGTAGGAGCGAATCTGGTGCCCCCAGCCAATATCCGTCTGGCCGTCCCGCGTTTCCTGCGCGGCTGCTTCACGTTTTTGCAGTTCCAACTCATAGAGGCGGGATTTTAGCATTTTCATCGCCTCTGCGCGGTTTTTATGCTGGGATCGGTCGTTCTGGCACTGTACGACAACATTCGTGGGGATATGGGTGATGCGGATTGCGGATTCTGTCCGGTTCACATGCTGTCCACCGGCACCAGAGGCGCGGTAGGTATCAATGCGGAGGTCTTTTTCATCGATCTCAACGTCAATATTGTCATCGATCACGGGATAAACCCCGACGGAGCAGAAGCTTGTATGGCGACGTGCATTGGAATCAAAAGGCGATATCCGAACCAGCCGATGAACGCCACTCTCTGTCTTGAGCCAGCCATAGGCATTCTCGCCCGAAATCTCAATCGTGACAGATTTAATGCCCGCTTCTTCCCCGGCACTTTCTTCCAGTATTTTGACCTTGTAGCCATGCTGATCGGCCCAACGCATATACATCCGGAGGACCATCTGTGTCCAATCCTGCGATTCGGTGCCGCCGGCGCCAGAATGAACTTCCACATAGCAATCATTGGCATCTACTTCGCCCGACAGCATACTTTCCAGACGCCGCCGGTTGACTTCGGTCAGCAGGGATTTAAGCCCCTCTTCTGCTTCCAGAACGGTCTCTTCGTCCTCTTCTTCCTCGGCGAGGGCGATGAGTTCGCAGTTATCGTCCAGTTCCTGACTGACGCGGTTATAAGCGTTGAGCGCCCCTTCAAGAGAGGTTCTTTCGCGCATCAGGGCCTGTGCCTTGGTGGCGTCGTTCCAAAGATCGGGATCTTCGACGAGCGCGTTCAACTCATCCAGTCGGCGGGTTGCATTTTCCCAGTCAAAGATACCTCCTCAGCAGGTCCATGCCCTGCTTGATTTCATCGACTAGCGACTGGTGTTCTGCACGCATTCTTCACTCCAACAACGTAAAATTCTGGCGGAAGGTAATCCGAAATTTCTGATCAGTAAAGCCCGCCTGTGCCGGAGCGAACAGCCTTTTCCGGGATCGTCCCGCTAATAACGGGGGAATTTCCGGTTTCGGACCCATCGAGGACGCCGTTGCTGGTCAGGGTGCTCGTCGTGGTTTTAAACGCTTCCAGAATGACATTCTTGTCGCCCCGCTTCGCGGGCTCCCCGGTCTGTCCATTGATCCGGACAAGGCGGATGCCCTCTGGCACGCGGAAGGGTGTTGCGGGCTTGTCTTTTAGGACTTCGGCCATGAAATCGCGAAAGATTGGCACAGCAACGGAGGAACCTGTTTCCTTCTTGCCAAGGCTCTCCGGTGTATCGAAGCCGACATAGACACCAACAGCAAGATCGGGTGAGAAACCCATAAACCAGGTATCCTGACTTTCATTGGTCGTGCCGGTTTTGCCGCCCAGTGGCTTTCCGATTGCCTTGATCCGTATCCCTGTTCCCCGGGTGACGACGCCTTCAAGCATGGAGACAACCTGATAGGCAGTCGTCGCCGGCAATATTTGTTCCCTGTTATCTGGAAGCTCGGGTTCATCTTGATTGTCCCAGGCTTCAACATTGCAGCTTTCGCACGGGCGTTCGTCATGGCGATAGATGGTCTTGCCGCGACGGTCCTGAATACGATCGATCAAGGTTGGTGTAATTCTCTTGCCGCCGTTCACCAGTTCCGCATAGGCCGTTGTCAGCTTAAGAAGCGTTGTCTCCCCTGCACCGAGGGCCATGGAAAGCGTTGGCATCAGGTTATCGGTAATACCGAAGCGATGCGCATAATCGACAATCGGCTCCATCCCGATGGCACGGGCAAGCCGTACCGTCATCAGGTTTCGTGATTTTTCCACCCCGAGGCGGAGCGTGCTTGGCCCGTAAAAGCGGTTCGTATAGTTCGAAGGCTTCCAGCGATCCCCATTCGGCTGTGTGAGCACGAACGGGCCATCCATTACCTTGTCAGCGGGTGTAAAGCCGTTGTCGAGCGCGGCGGCATAGACGAAGGGCTTGAAGGCAGATCCAGGTTGACGATATGCCTGAACGGCGCGGTTAAATTCGGAAGAATCCGGGCTCCAGCCGCCAACAATGGCATAGACACGGCCCGTGTGCGGATCCATCGCGACAAGACCGCCAGAGACCTTCGGGATCTGTTCCAGGCTGAAAAGCTTTTCCGTTGCCTTTGCTCCCTCCTTGGGGGAGACCGCGATGACATCGCCGACTTTCAGGACATCGGACGGCTTTTTAATTCCCGGGCCTTTTTTATCCACCTCGATATATTGCCGCGCCCAAGTCATATCTTCAAGCAGGATGCGGCCTTTTGATGTGTCAGGAAAGCCAATGGTTGCCGCCTCGTCGTCCAGTTCCAGCACGACCGTCATATGCCAGTCCCCAAGGCCTTTCGGACGGGGGAACTTGATCATTTTCACGGTCCAGTCCTCGCCGACTTCAATCGTGGAAAGCGGCCCACGCCATCCATGTCGACGATCATAGGCGCGCAGACCCTCGCGCAGGATACGCTCGCCAACCTGCTGCATTGATGTCAACATGGTAGTACGGACGGACAAACCACCATCATAGAGCGCCTTCTCCCCATAAACATCGTAGAGCTCGCGTCGCACCTGTTCGACGAACCATTCAGCCTGGATCACCTCGGCATCACCGCCCTTGCGTGCGAGAAGTGGCATAGCAAGGGCTTCATCGGCCTCTTCTTGGGTAATATACTCATCCTCAAGCAGCCGACCGATGACATAGTTTCGACGTTGGACCGCGCGTTCGGGGTAGCGGAAGGGATTATAGTTATTGGGTGCCTTGGGCAGCGCCGCGAGATAAGCTGCCTCGGCAATTGTCAGGCGATCGAGTGGTTTGTCGAAATAATACAGCGCTGCCGCCGCCACGCCATAGGCGCGATGACCGAGGTAAATTTCATTCAGATATAATTCCAGCACTTGATCTTTTGTAAGTGCGCGGTCGATCCGAAGCGCGAGAATGGCTTCCTTGGCTTTGCGTTCGTAGGATACCTCGTTCGTCAGCAGCATATTTTTCGCCACCTGCTGTGTAATGGTGGAGGCACCAACAGGTCGCCGACCCTGCCCCAAATTCTTGAGGTTGGTGAAAGCCGCGCGGGCAATTCCCTTATAATCTAGGCCCGGATGGTCGTAATAATTCTGATCTTCCGCCGCAATAAAGGCCTGTTTGACAAACTCGGGGATAGTTTCAATCGGCACAAAAAGACGTCGCTGCGTGGCGTACTCTGCAATCAGGCTACCGTCCGCCGCGTGGACCCGCGTCATCACCGGTGGTTCATACTCGGTAAGCTGATCATATTCCGGCAGCCCCTTGCCAAAATGATAAAGGCCATAGCCAACTGCTCCAACGGCAATAACTCCGAAGAAAATCACCAGGGCAAAACAGAGAAAAAGAAATTTCGCAAAGCGCTTCATAAGCTAACAAATCTCAAATTACATAATCAAATTGTGAATATAGAGCAGATTAGACTTTTTTCAGGTAGAAAATACGAATTTTCGAAAAACCAGCCCCTGCCAACTCTAATGTTATGGATCAACGGTTTTGAAATATCGGTCTATTGCATTGACAATTGCCTGCGCCAGCCGTTGTTGCCCCGTAGCTGATTTTAGAATTTTCTCGTCCTCGCGGTTCGATAAATAGCCAAGTTCCACAAGGACAGAGGGAACGTCAGGAGCCTTCAGCACGCGAAATCCTGCGAAGCGGTGAGAGCGGCCGCGTGTTTTCATGCCGGATTTGGATATTTCCGGGATAATCATTTCGGCGAATTTGACGGAAAAATTCATGGTCTCGCGTTGTGCGAGATCAATCAGGATGCCCTGTACCGTATCGTCCTGGACGCTCATATCCACACCAGCAATCAGGTCTGATTTGTTTTCGCTCTTGGCCAGTTCCGCCGCTTCGTCATCAGAGGCATTTTCGGAGAGAGTATACACCGTTGATCCACGAAAATCAGGGCGGCTGATCGAATCGGCATGGATAGAGACAAAAAGATCGGCCCCGGCGTGTCGTCCGACAGAGACCCGCTCCCGCAGGCTGAGGAAGGTGTCATCATTTCGGGTCATGATGACATTGTACTTTTTGTTCTTCGACAGGATGGTATTTATTCGTTTGGCGACACCAAGAGTAATTTTCTTCTCGTAGACACCGCTCTTGCCGATGGCACCAGGGTCGATGCCGCCATGGCCTGCATCAACGACGATCGTATATTTCCGGCTTTTAACGGGCGGCTCCGGTGCGACAATCGCGACCTGGGTCCTCTTCTGCTGATTACGGCGCGCGGCCAATTCTTTTTGGAAGCTGGCCTCATCGGTTTTCTGAATATCAATAAAGAAGCGATAGGGCTTGCCCGATGATGGCGGCAGGGTCACTGTGCGCAGGATTTTTACCGGTCCGCCGACATCCAGCACAACGCGGGAGGTATCTTTCTTGAACAAACCGAAACGATAGTTCTCAACCAGCCCTTTTTTACGGCCGGCGTTTTCGTCCGCTTGCCAGTTAAGTTCCGGTAAGTCGATGACAATCCGATAAGGGTCGGCGAGCAGGAAAACATCATATTTTGGGGCGGCGCTCATTTCCAGAACGAAGCGCGTCTTGTCCGTATGCTGTCCAAGCCGAGCAGAGGATACATCGATGGCGGGCGCTGCGTTAGCGAGCATCGACAAACACCCCCCGGCAACCATCAGGCTGGCCAGAAAAACATATCGGAAAAAGCGATTGACCATATCCATATCCGGATCATATATATTTTACGCTACAATTTTGACGACTATGCATTCGCCGAACGGCTTAAATTAGCGACTTCGTACCCTCTTTTCAATGCATGCCACCTTATATAGTATAATAATTTTAATCCCCCCATCATTATTCACTTGGTAAGTCCATCATATTGAAGGTACTATAGTGATGTGAGTTCCTGTGGTCAGTCCCATACTCATATATATGAGTTAGGGCGGCGCCGTTATCGACAGCTTTTGCAGGCATTGAAAATTTTCAATCCCCGGAGCGTCTGATGACAGCGCTTAAGACAATGCAGAGAAAATAGGTGAAACAGAAATCGTTCCTGATCTCAATGTCGAGCGCAGGTTATGGCAGCCAAAGACCCAAGCCGGACCAGTTGGCAGGTTTGGAAAACGTTTTTTAAAGAACGCGGCGCCGACGATTTCCATAAAAATAGGCTGATGCTCTTTTTCTCATAGAGAGGGTGTCCAGTCACGGAGCTTAAGTATGGCTACGCGCATGCTGATCGACGCGTCTCATGAAGAGGAGACACGCGTCGTAATAGTTAGAGGTACCCGTCTCGAAGAATTTGATTACGAGACGGCGTCAAGAAAACAACTCAAAGGCAATATCTATCTTGCAAAAGTAACAAGAGTAGAGCCCTCTCTTCAGGCAGCCTTTGTCGAATATGGCGGCAATCGCCACGGCTTCCTCCCCTTCAATGAAATCCATCCCGATTATTACCAGGTGCCGATTTCTGACCGCGAGGTCCTGATTGAACAGGAAGCTGCGGCTGAACGGGAAGCAAGCGACCTGGAAGATGCAGAGATTGACGGGTCCGCTGCGGATGAAACAACAGCAATCGACTCCAAAGATGATGGAGACGACACCGAAGCGATGGTGGAAGCCTCCGCCCCGGATGATGAAGAAGGTGTTGTCGACGATGCCGATGACACGGGCGGTGATCTGGAAATTGTCGATAACGATGACGATGATGTTGTCGAGAATCTCGGCGGTGAGGATGATGTCGATGATCGGCGTGCTATAAAACCGCGCCGCAATTATAAAATTCAGGAAGTGATCAAGCGTCGGCAGATCCTGCTGGTGCAGGTGGTCAAGGAAGAGCGCGGCAACAAGGGGGCGGCGCTTACGACTTATATCTCCCTGCCCGGTCGATACAGTGTGCTGATGCCGAATACGGGTCGTGGTGGCGGAATCAGCCGCAAGATCAGCAACCCTGCCGATCGTAAGCGACTCAAAAAAATCGCGAACGAACTCGAAGTGCCCGAAGGTATTGGCGTCATTATCCGTACAGCGGGGCTTAGCCGGACCAAGGTCGAAATCAAGCGCGATTACGAATTCCTGATGCGCCTCTGGGATGATATCCGGGAGTTGACGCTTAAATCCATTGCGCCTTACTGCGTCTATGAAGAAGCGAACCTGATCAAGCGGAGTATCCGTGACCTGTACGACAAGGAGGTCAGCGAAGTTCTGGTTGAGGGTGACGAGGGCTATAAGGTGGCGAAGGACTTCATGCGCAAGCTGATGCCGAGCCATGCAAAGAAGGTCCAACCATACAAGGACAAGATTCCTCTCTTTCATCGGTTCCAGGTGGAACAGCAGTTTGCCTCCATGTATCATCCGGAAGTACAGCTTAAATCCGGCGGTTATATTGTTATAAATCCGACGGAAGCGCTTGTTTCCATTGACGTCAACTCCGGCAAGGCCACGCGGGAGCGCAATGTCGAGGATACGGCAACGAAAACCAATCTGGAAGCTGCAGAAGAAATCGCTCGGCAATTACGCCTGCGCGACCTTGCCGGTCTGATCGTCATTGACTTCATCGACATGGATGACAACCGCAATAACCGTGCGGTGGAACGACGGATGAAGGATTGCCTTAAATCTGATCGTGCACGAATTCAGGTGGGACGGATCAGTCCCTTTGGTCTGATGGAAATGTCACGTCAGCGACTCCGTCCGAGCTTCCTGGAAACCAGTACGACCATGTGCCACACCTGCGGTGGTTCTGGTTTTGTCCGTTCCATCGAGTCGACGGCACTTCTGATTATCCGTACTCTCGAAGAAGAAGGTGTCCGCGAGAGAAGCGCGAAAATTACCGTTGCTGTTCATACGGATGTAGCGATCTTCCTGCTTAACCAGAAGCGCGCCGTCATTCAGGAACTTGAAAATCTCTATGGCATGACAATTCTGATTGTCGCCGACCCGACATCCAATATGAATGACTATAAGATTGACCGGGAAAAAGGAAAACCGGGCGATCTGACGCCTGTCACCCGCGAAGTGACAACTGCGTACACAGGCAACATTGAGGAAGAAGAAACCGAGCAATCCGCAGTCGAGTCAAATGGGGATGAGGATGGCGCGGCGCCAAAACGCCGTCGTCGCCGTCGTCGGAGGAAGCCGCGCGATGAGAATGCTCCGCAGGAAGCGAATACCGAAGAGCAGTCAAGTGAGAGCCAGCCTACGGGCGGTGAAGACGAAAGCGAGAGTGGTGAGCCTAAACGCCGTCGCCGCGGTAAACGTGGTGGCCGTCGGCGCTCGCGCAACGCTTCCTCAGATGATCAGCAAACGCAGGATAACAGTGCGGGCGAAGATAGTTCAAACTCAGAAGGCGCCGAAGCGGTTGTCATTCCAATCACTGTAACGGACGAGACCACAGCGGACTCGACCGATGTAGCTGAAATGGCGACACAGTCAGACACGGCGGAAGTATCTGAAGAGACGCAGAAGAAACCACGTCGCTCTCGTCGTAAGCCAAAGGCTGATATCGAAGCAGTCGCAAGTGCATCAAGCGAGACTGCGGAAACGTCTTCTGAAGAGACTTCTGAACAGGCGGATAAACCGAAGAAAGCACCTGTACGCCGACGCCGGACCGCCAAAAAAGATGAAGAACCAACAACAGCTGTGGCTGAGCCAACTGAGGCAGCCGTCGCTATGGAAGCCCCGTCTGAACCCGTAGCCCCTGCCCCAACCGAAACCCATGAACCGGAAGTTGCCGAAAAGCCGGTATCGGTTACTTTGGTGAATGAGCAGGCATCGGAAGAAGCTGTGGTGGAAAAGAAGCCCAAGCGCAGCGGTTGGTGGCGGCGCGGCTAGGTTTTATTAAAATATAGACTAAGAAAAAGGGAGCTTAATGGCTCCCTTTTTTTATGCCGGACCAGTTTTTAAGGCTCTCTATCGCCTTCTCAATTGTGGCGGTTGGCCCGGCGAAGGAAAAGCGGACATAGCCGTTGCCGCGATGCGGGTCGAAATCAAGGCCCGGGGTTGCCGCAACTCCCGTCTCGTCGAGCATTTTTTGACAGAACGCCACGGAATCATTGGTGTAATCACGCACGTCTGCATAGACATAGAACGCACCATCGGCGGCAGCCAGCCGCGTGAGCCCGAGTTTAGGTAACTCCCGCAGCAGAATTTCACGATTACGGGCATAGCCCCGGACATTCTCCTCCATCTCGTCAATACAGTCGAACGCGGCAACGGCCGCATACTGACTGAGCGCGGGCGGTGAGATGAAGATATTCTGTGCCAGCTTTTCTATTGTACTGATCATTCGTTCGGGCACGATCATCCAGCCCAAACGCCAGCCGGTCATGGAAAAATACTTTGAGAAGGAGTTGATGATGATTGCTTCGTCCGTCAATTCCAGTGCTGTCGTGGCGGGCGTATCATAGGTGATGCCGTGATATATCTCGTCAGAGATAAATTGCAGATCTCGGCTCGCGCAATACTCAACAAGCGCGGCCAATTCATCCCGCTTGATCATGGTGCCCGTGGGATTTGATGGACTGGCAACCAACAATCCGGCAATCGGCTCCGACACTGTGTCAATCAATTCTGGCGTTGGCTGAAAATTTGTTTCCGAGTGACAGGGCAAGCCGACCGGCACGAGATCCAGAGACGTCAGGATATTGCGATAGGCGGGATAACCCGGCTCCGCGAGGACGATGCCGTCCCCCTTCTCAAATGCTGAGAGAAAAGACAATAGAAATCCACCTGAGGACCCAGTGGTGACGACAACCCGTTCCTTCGGGATATTCACGCCATAGAAATCCTTGTAGTGCCGCGCAATAGCTTCGCGCAATGGCGCTATGCCGAGAGCATCCGTATAGCCGATCTGTTTGTTATCAAGGGCGTCCTTAGCCGCGGCCAATACTTTAGATGGCGCGGGCGTTCCTGGTTGCCCCACTTCCATATGAAAGACCTCGCCGCCGTTTTGCTCTCGCAGGTTTGCTGCTTTCAAAACTTCCATAGCGATAAAAGGGCTGATTTCCCGGCCCGTCTTGCTGGACATGTTTCTTCCTTTGGATATCAGTTCTCGATAAGGGACAGGCCGTAGCCACGCGGATCATGTCGGGAGATGCAATTCGGGACTTTCCCATCCCGACAGTAGATGGCGTTGACCGCAGCCAGCCGGTCAACCTCCACCATGACAGGGAATTCGGCCTTTAGGCTGTTAATATTTTCCGGCGCCATAGAGGTTTCATACAGGAGCGGAAGCTGGTTTCCCATAGTGAAAAGGCGCGCTTCGTCTATTGCAGGTTCGAGATTGCCGCCCTGGGCAAAGATATTCAGTGCTGTAGAAACGGAGGCAACCGTTGCCGCAGCTCCACCCGTTGCCGCCCCGGCATAGTAAAAATCCTTGTTCGGAATGTTTGCAATTAGAATTGGAGAGGCCGTAAACTCCCTGTTTTCTGGCGGTTGGTTCCCGGCCATGACTATACCGGTTATGTCGCCCATCTGACCCCCTCCAAATGGGCGCCCGAGGCCAACAACACATGCTACTGCCCCGCCACGGTTATCCGTTGTGACAAATGAGGTGGTGCCATGGTTGATAAAGGGAGAAATGGCAGAAATTTCTGAGAAGACAGCCGCCGTGGCCTTGGCAATCTCGACCTGGGGAATTTTAACATCGATCCCAAGAATGCCTTTGCCGTCAAAAAGCAACTTCCAAAGCTTGCGATATATGTCGCCAGACGGGCTGGCAGAAACGCCGGCCATGTTATTCCCGACGCGGAAGCTTTGCGCCTCCTGCCAGACCGGTTTGAAGTTCAGCATGTCAGACGGGGTAATTTTGCCGCCAGCCTCAAGCGCATCCGCGCTAAATGTCCGAGCCCAGTTGCCGCTGTAGAAGGAGGCCCCGCCTTCACTACGCAGGGCCGATATCAGGCTGGCGAGGCGGATTTGTCGAATTTTAGTGCCCTCCGCCACAAACTCTCCATCTTTATCCATGAAAATACTCTGGATATTATAGTCGAGGAGGAGTTGATCCTTATTCAGGACCATCGCCATATGCTGCGCACGCGAAAGAGGTTGGCCGAAATTGGCAATCTGTTCTGCGGGAGCCAGAAGCTGAGACCATTCAAGGTTTCCGTAGCGCGCCTGCAATGCCGCCATGCCACGGATGTTGCCGGGAATGGCGATGGATCCGCCTTCGGCGGGCGCGCGGTTGAAAAACTGCAGATTTTCAAGTTTGTTCGTTTTGGTGTTATAGACAATACATTCCCCGCCACCACCAAGGGATGCAGCAATTGGATAGGTCACAGCAAGGGTGAAATAAAGCGCAGTTGCCGCATCCGCCGCGGTGCCGCCAGAGGAAAGGATATCCTCCGCAACAAGGGTCGCGCGTGGTTCATCGGAGGCCGCGCCACCAAGATTTCCCTCAACATTACCAATTTCGCCAAGCGGGACACTCGGGCCGCCGCAGGCGCTGAGGGTGAGAGGAGCAAGACAGGCGAGTGATAATAGGCGAACCTTCCATTGACGGACGTCTCCCCAGTTCCTAGTTTTAGGGAGTGATAAAAGGAATTTGTTCTTGATCAAACGTATATTAACGCCGGTATCCATATTCTTGGTCCTGTTACTGTCTTTGGGGAGCGCTGCTGCCAAACAGACGGCCCCTTCCTTTATTCGTGACGCAGAAATTGAACATACCCTTCGCGCTTACGCAAGGCCTCTGTTCAAGGCGGCAGGGCTGAATGGCGATGATGTGGAAATTTATATCATCAACAGCGATGATCTCAATGCTTTTGTCGCGGGCGGACAGCGGTTGTTCATATATCGCGGTCTGTTGGAGCGGGTTGAAACTCCAGGCCAGCTTAAAGGCGTAATTGCCCATGAAACGGGCCATATTGCGGGTGGTCATCTGGCGCGCACGCGTGATGCGCTTGCCAATGCGAACGTAAAGAGCATTGTCGGTATGATCCTTGGCGTTGCTGCCATGGTAGCGGGTGGTGGCGAGGCTGGCGCAGCAGTGGTGCTTGGCTCTCAGGATGCGGCAACCAAATCCTTCCTTAGTTATAGCCGGACGCAGGAAAGCTCCGCAGATCAGGCGGCCATCACCTATCTCAACCGGACGGGTCAATCGGGCCGCGGCATGGTGGAGTTTCTGGAAATCATCGGCAAGGATCAATATCAGCCCCAAACGACCATTTCCTCCTACTACCGGAGCCATCCAGTCAGCAGTGAGCGCGTATCCGCGCTCGCCCAGCGCGTTGACGGATCACCATATAAGAACATTCCGGCGAGTGATATCGACATCATTGCCCTAAAAAAGATGCAGGCAAAGCTCTATGGCTATACGCGTCCGCTTGCCAAGACATTGAAGAAATACCCGGTGAATGATAACAGCGTTGAAGCCCGCTATGCGCGGGCCATTGGTTTCTTCAAATATCCAGATTTGCCAAAGGCAATGAAGGAGATTGATAGTCTGATCGCAGAATATCCTGCTGATCCTTATTTTCATGAGTTAAAGGGTCAGGCACTCTATGAAAATGCAGATATTCTGGGGGCTCTTCCCTCTCTTGAGACAGCAATTACTCTCGCGCCGAACGAGCCCTTGATCCTGACAATGTATGGGACTGTCCTGAACGCGACGGGAGATGTACGGGATTCAGAGAGGGCCATTATCGTTCTAAACGACAGTCTCTCACTCGATCCAAATAATGGGAATACCTGGGACCAACTGGCCACTGCCTATAGCAGAACCGGTGATACAGGAATGTTGTCTCTGGCGAGCGCGGAACGTTCATTGCTCGAGGGGAATAACCAAAAGGCTATATTTTATGCCAAGCGGGCACAGGATTTCTTTAAGCTTGGCAGTCCGTCCTACCTTCGGCTGGACGATATCATCACCTATGCAAACCAGGCGTCACGGAAGCAGTAACCCGTGACGCCCGGAATGGTTATTTCTGGCTTTTCAGCAAATCACGAATTTCTTCGAGTAGAACCTCTTCACGTGGCGGCGCGGCGGGTTCGGCTGGGGCCTCTTCTTCTTTCGGGGTCAAGCGGTTGATCTGCTTGATCAGGAGGAATACCGCGAACGCGACGATGATGAAACTGAACACCGTGTTGATGAAAGCACCGTAATTCAGGGTGACAGCACCGGCCTCTTTTGCCGCGGCAAGAGTTTCATATGTCCCGCCGGAGAGGGTGATGAAGAAATCTGTAAAATCGACCCCTCCCAAAAGCATGCCAATTGGCGGCATGATGACGTCGGCAACGAGTGATTTTACAATTGTTCCAAATGCAGCACCAATAATGATACCGACTGCCATGTCGACAACATTACCGCGCATGGCGAATTCTTTAAATTCTTTAAGCATTAACTACCCCCAACTCTCAAAAGTATAAGCGCATACTTCTACAATCTTACGGGTTATTGCGCAGTTCTCCCGTTTTTTGATTATAATATAGTTTGGAAAATCCACAATCGTGTTTATCTGCATTGGGATTGTCCTGCATCTTATTTCCGCAACTATGATCACAGTAAAGTTTATTTGATTTTATCAGGCGCCTGCGCATACTCAGCGAGAAACAACCCAATGAAAGCAATACCATGTCCGCCAAATCGAAGCTCAGCAGCCTCAGCATTTTTTCACTTTGTGCCCTCGTCGGGTTGATTGCATTCGGCACCTATCATTATGTGCAGGCAAAACCTGAAGTGTCGGAAGATGAATTTGGAAACCGGGTTCGTGCCTATCTCCTCTCCAACCCGCAGGTTCTGCGTGAAGTAATTGCTGAACTCAGCAAACAAGAAGAGATGGCGGCCACAATGGAACGTCAGGGCCTGATTGCTTCGCTCGCAACGGATTTACAAGAGGATGGGCATAGCTTTGTCGCCGGGAATCCCGATGGTGATGTAACGATTGTAGAATTTTTTGATTATCGCTGCGGGTACTGCAAGCAGGCATACCCGGCGTTGATGAAAACTGTCGAGGAAGATGGCAATGTTCGGCTGGTTTTGAAGGAGTTTCCGATCCTTGGTGCGGATTCTTTCCTTGCCTCCCATGCGGCCATTGCGTCGTTAGAGCAGGATAAGTATCTCGAATTTCATACAGCGTTGATGGAAAGTCGAGGTGGCGTGACGATTGAGCGTATCCGTAGTATCGCCGGCGATTTGGGCCTTGATGTGGAAAAGCTTGAGGCTGACATGAAACAAGACTCTGTACGCGAGGTTGTGGAGAAAAACTATGCTCTCGCCAAGCAGTTAGGGATCAGCGGCACGCCGGCCTTTATCATCGGCGATGAATTTATTCCCGGCGTTGTCTCCACGGAGCAAATGCAAGCCCTTATTTCGGCGGCGCGGGAAACGGCTGCTCTCGCCGCCCAAAATGATTCCTGATCTTATCGCGCTAAATGACGCCGCGCCTGATTTGATCGAGTTCTATTGATCTCGAAAAGTGCTTGGAAGTTCCCCTCCCCGAAACCTTCATTGCCTTTTCGCTGGATAATCTCGAAGAAAATCGGGCCGATGACATTCTGGGTGAATATTTGCAGAAGCAGCCCCTGCCCTTCGGTCGGCGCCCCATCGACGAGGATTTGCAGTTCCTTTAACGTTGCGACATCCTCCCCATGATCCTTTACGCGCTCTTCGATTTGCTCGAAATATGTATCGGGCGTGCTCTGGAACTGCGCTCCCGTCTCCCGCATGGATTTGACCGTTGCATAGATATCATCGGTACCAAGTGCGATATGCTGGATCCCTTCGCCATGATAGGCGTTAAGATATTCTTGGATCTGCGATTTGTCATCGGAACTCTCATTGATGGGGATGCGGATCTTGCCACAGGGGCTCGTCATCGCTTTGCTTTTAAGGCCGGTGAGTTTGCCTTCGATATCAAAATAACGAATTTCCTTGAAATTAAAGAGCCGTTCATAAAATTCCGACCACTCACCCATCCGTCCACGATGCACATTATGGGTAAGATGGTCGATATAGGTGAGGCCTGTCCCCACAGGATGACGCTCCTCTCCCTCGATAGGCAAAAAATCAACATCATAGATTGAGCCTTTATCGCCATACCGATCCACGAGATAAATAAGCGAATCCCCAATCCCTTTAATGGCTGGGATATTGAGTTCCATAGGACCCGCATCTGACGGCACGACCCAAGCGCCGAGTTCCTCCGCTTTTTTGATTGCCTTTGCGGCATCTTTTACCCGGAATGCCATCGCGCAGGCACATGGGCCATGGATGCGTGCGAAGGACTGCGCGAAGCTATCGGGCTCAGCATTTACAATAAAGTTCACGTCGCCCTGCCGATAAAGTGTTACATCCTTGGAGCGATGTTTTGCCACAGGGCGAAAGCCCATGGAGATAAAAAGATTGCCCAAAGCCTCTGGGTCCGGCGCGGCATATTCGACAAACTCGAAGCCGTAGGTTTCCATCGGATTGTCCCATAAATCAGCCATTTTTAATCCCTCCGGTAAAAAAGTAGTTTCATTTGAAACTTTAATCCGTAAAATGGATCGGGTAATACATAAAGTCAAGGCTGTTTCGATGAATGAAATGCAACGAAGTCTCTATCTTCCCCGGTTTCTACCCTATCGTCTGACCAAGCTGTCGGGGATGATCAGCCGCAGCCTCGCCGCGAAATACTCAAAGATGTTCGATCTGACTATCGCAGAATGGCGTATTGTGGCTCTGTTGGGGTCCAATCCCGGCCTGACCGCGCGGGAGATTGCGCCGCTTGCCTCCCTCGATAAGGTGAGCATAAGCCGGGCGGTTGAACGGCTTTTAAAGTCGGACCGCCTTAAAAAGCGTATTCTTGAAGGGGATCGCCGTTCTGCGGCGCTTTACCTGACTGCTGCGGGCCAAACAACACTGGCGGAAATTATTCCGCTCGCACAAGAATATGAAAACCAACTCCTTGCCGAATTCAGCCCGGAAGAGATAGAGCAACTCGATAATTTTCTGAACCGCTTGGATGCAAAGGCCGATGCGTTAGGGTAATTCATTCTGCTCGCTGAAGGGTTCCAGTCGGCCAAAACCCGGGATTTTTAAAGCAAAATCATCTATATCCAGGCCAAGGGTAAGCCCGAGCAGGTGAACTTCTACCCCCTCAACCGGGCTTAAAGTAAACCCGCCTAGACCGAGCAGAGAAAATTGCATACCGCGTCCGCTCACGGCGCTCCCCAACAGATGGCTGCCAGAGATGAAATCCTTGCCAATTGCTGTGGGTGGGAGGTCAAGTTCGAGTTCTGGCACCTCGCGCCCGATATGGGCGATAAAGCTGTTCGAGTTGGGGCCGGGCCAGACGCGATATTCATATTTGTGCGGATAGCTCTCGATGCTTGCCTTGATCCGGTCGATGAGTTTTTCCGCTTCGGGGCCTTCAACAACGGCGAGGACTTCAGGCGTATTCCCAAACCAGTGATTATCAGGCGCGCTACGGCTATGCACCAGCGCATTGCCGCCGTTCCGCGCGCGCCAGCCAATCACCTCATAGCGGTCGTAATTGTCCGCGTCTTTGCGCTTCATGGAAATCCAGGTATGAATGGCGAAATTCCCGCGCCAGCCCCAGGTGCGCGCGCCGAAGACCTGAATGATGGCCTCTTTATGGGTCTCCGGCGAGGGCGATAGCCCGGTGGCATCCCGCCGCGCCGAGGACCAGCTTGATGCCTCCGATGAGGTGCCGGCCGCGACCGACAACATCTGCGGCAACCCGAAGAGCACAATCGCGCATACTAAAACCAGAAAAATCTTCCGAACCGCCGCCATACCACCCCTTATCCCGCACTGCACAAATCCAGACTATAAGGGTAAGGCCCTATTCCGCAAAATCAAACGTTCGCGAAAATATGAGGAAACAACACTCTATATTATTAAGGTTTCCTAGTTTAACCGTGAGACCATTCACCTAATTTGCGTTCAACCATAGTTATTATTTCCGGCCAATGTTCCAATTGTCCGACGGGAAAAAACATTTCCCAAATCAATTGTGTTTTAGGAATCCATATACGAGCCACGCAAGCACTTGCCGGAGTTCGAGAGGAGCAATCGAAATATGCAATTGTTTCTCCATTATCCAGAAAATATGTGTTCTCTCCCATGTCTTTACCGGGCAGTGAATTAACATATTCTATTAAGCCATCTGGCCGCGCGGGATAAATCTTATCCGGCTGCGTATGGGAAAGCTGGCCAGTAACAAACTTCTTTTTTAGTTGGATAGAAGAGAGAACCCAATTATCATCAGTGAAATTTTTTGGCGTCCAAAATCCGTTAACTTGCACCAAATAGTCATTTTGATTCCGAGCTTTTTCACAGCGCCTTAGCGCCAATGAATTAGAACTATCAATCGGAAACGCTCCGTCTGGCATCCAGAATTCAAAGGAATAGAGAGAGCGATAAACTATTGTCCATTTCGGGTCGCAGCCGCCTTTGATCAAACATTTTGCCGCGCCATACCCCGGACGTGGATGGAGGTAACCAATTGGCAATTTAAAGGTGCCATTTTTCCCATTAATAGAGACTTCGTCTGCAGTCGAGATTCCGCGTTTTTTATATCCTTCCAGATTGTTATCGGAACGCGCCTGCAACTTCGGATTCAAGGGAAGGCAATAAGCCGCCGCTGGACCTGCAAGAGATGTAAGTCCCGCAAGCAAAACAAGAACAATAGATAATGATTTAATCCGCATACGGTAACATTAATCTATCGGTATCCGCATTGAAATAACTTTTTCATGAAAAAGAAACACCTCTATGCAACCTCCCCCCACTCCTTCATCGACTTAATCTCACTACTGCTTTAAACTCGCGCGAGACTTCTGTATAAGGGGGCAGTTTGGCCGGTGGCCGATGCGCAAACCTAGTTGCGGGGAGATGTATGAGTAAGTCAGTCATTATTATCAACGGTCCGAATTTGAATCTTCTGGGCACACGTGAGCCGGAGATTTATGGTGCCGTGACGCTGAAGGATATCGAGGCTGGAACCCGCGCCCATGGCGAAACGCTGGGGCTGGAGATTGATTTCTTTCAGAGCAATAAAGAGGGAGAACTGGTGGATGCCATTCAGGGCGCCGCAGGGAAACATGGCGGCATTATCCTGAACGCCGCGGCCTATACCCATACCTCTGTCGCACTTGCAGATGCCATCAAGGCAACCGGTGTGCCGACCATAGAGGTTCACCTTTCAAACGTTTTTTCGCGTGAAGAATTTCGCCATCACAGCTATATTTCACCCGTTGCCGCTGGCGTTATTTGCGGATTTGGGGCAAAAGGCTATGTGCTGGCCCTCGACGCGCTTGCCGACATCATTGATTAAAGTAACCGAGACTTGGACATTATGAATAAACTCAATATCGATAAAAAGGCGATCCGGGACCTGGCCGAGATCATGAACGAAACCGGCCTTGGGGAGATTGAAATCGAAAATGGCGATCATCGCCTGCGGGTTTCTCGTGGCTCTACCTCCGCCGGAGTGGATGCCGCGCAGGCCTTCGTTCCCGCCGCAATGGCGGCGCCTGTCGCCGTCGCGCCTGCGGCCGTTGCATCGGATGCAGAAAGCCATCCCGGCGCTGTAAAATCTCCGATGGTCGGCACGGTTTATCTCTCCCCTGAACCAACAGCAGCACCCTTTGTGCGGCCCGGCGATATGGTCACGGAAGGACAGACCCTCCTTATCGTTGAGGCGATGAAAACCATGAACCCGATTGCCTCCCCCAAAGCGGGCAAGGTCGTCGAGATTCTGGTCGCGAATGAAGAGCCGTGTGAGTTCGGCCAGCCGCTTGTGATTTTAGAATAACTGGCGGAACATTTGATGTTTGAAAAAATCCTGATTGCCAACCGCGGCGAAATCGCCCTTCGTATCCATCGCGCCTGCCGCGAGATGGGCATCAAGACGGTGGCGGTGCATTCCTCCGCCGATGCGGACGCCATGCATGTCCGCCTCGCTGATGAGAGCGTCTGTATCGGCCCGCCTAGCTCCACAGAGAGCTATTTGAATATTCCGTCCATTATCGCGGCGGCGGAAGTCACCAACGCGGACGCCATTCATCCGGGGTATGGCTTTTTGTCCGAGAATGCAAAATTTGTCGATATCGTCACGGCACATGGGATCAAGTTCATTGGCCCTTCTGCTGATCATATCCGCATGATGGGCGACAAGATTACGGCCAAGGAAACCATGCGCAAGCTCGGTGTTCCCTGCGTGCCTGGATCGGAAGGGGAAGTCGAAACCCTCGCCGATGCGGAAACCGAGGCCGACAAAATGGGCTACCCCGTAATCATCAAGGCGTCTGCCGGTGGCGGCGGACGTGGCATGAAGGTAGCGGTAAATAAGGAAGCCTTATCGGAGGCTTTTTCTTCCGCCCGCTCAGAGTCCAAACTCGCTTTTGGCAATGACGCGGTCTATATGGAAAAATACCTGAGCGGTCCGCGCCATATCGAGGTGCAAATCCTGGCCGATGGCCAAGGGAATGTGGTGCATTTGGGGGAGCGTGATTGCTCGCTCCAGCGGCGGCATCAGAAGGCACTCGAAGAGAGTCCTTCGCCCGCCATCACCGATGAACTTCGCTCCCGAATTGGCAAGACTGTTTCCGACGCCATTCGCGATATGCGCTATGAAGGCGTGGGTACAATTGAGTTCTTGTTCGAGAATGATGAATTCTATTTCATCGAGATGAATACCCGTCTTCAGGTCGAGCACCCGGTAACAGAAATGATTACCGGGATCGATCTGGTTCAGGCGCAGATTAATGTGGCGGCAGGTTATCCTCTCGATCTGAAACAGGAGGATATTAAATTCTCCGGCCATGCAATCGAATGCCGCATCACGGCGGAAGATCCGCATACATTTGCCGCGAGTCCGGGCCCTGTGACAGAGTTTCATGTGCCAGGTGGATTGGGTGTCCGCGTTGATAGTGCGCTCTATACGGGCTATAATATCCCGCCCTATTACGACAGTCTGATCGCCAAGTTGATCATCCATGCGGCGACACGCGAAGAATGTCTTCTCCGGCTCAACCGCGCACTTGAGGAATTCGTTGTGAGCGGCATCAAGACGACCCTGCCGCTACATCAGGAAATCATCCATAATCAAGAATTCCGTGACGGCCATTATGATATCCATTGGTTGGAAAAATTCATTGCCGCGCGCTAATTCGCGTAAATAATGACGTCACTTACTGCTGAGACAATTCTGGCTGCCTACCGCATCGGGGTTTTTCCGATGGCGGATAGCGCGGAAGATCCCGATCTTTACTGGGTCGAGCCTGAACGGCGCGGGATTTTTCCGCTGGATGCTTTTCATGTGCCAAAACGATTGGCGAAGAAAATCCGGCAAATGCCGTTCCGGGTTACCGTGGATAAAGCCTTTCGACGAGTGATGGAGGAATGCGCCACACCGCGGGGGGATGGCGGCGATACCTGGATCAACGACATCATTCTTGAGCGGTATTGTGAACTCCATGATATGGGCTATGCCCATAGCGTGGAATGCTGGGACGGCGATGAACTCGCGGGCGGCCTCTACGGTCTTGCGTTTGAAAGCGTCTTTTGCGGCGAAAGCATGTTTACACGGGTGACCGATGCCAGCAAAATTGCACTTGTTTATCTGGTGGCTCGTTTAATCCGCGGCGACTTTACGCTGTTGGATGCGCAGTTCATTAATCCACATCTGGCGACTTTCGGCGCGCAGGAGATTAGTCGGCTGGAGTATCTCTCCCGTCTTAAAAAAGGCCTGCAAAGCGAAGGGAATTTCTATTCCTTGGAAGAGGGCGTTACGGGCTCTGACATCTTGCAGTCGATCACCCAGACATCATAAACCGGATGCTCCAGCGCGTTGATCGCCGGACTTGAGGCAAACATCCATCCAGTGAAGAGCGGGAGATTGTCTGCCTCTTCATGTATTTCGGAAATTTCAAGAAAGGCGGAGGTTTCCGGCGGTTCTTCTGGTGGACGCTTGAGGCATTTGCGTGGCCGGACCGCAATACTGCCGAAAATTGCTGTTTCATCGATGGGCACGAAGAGGTCTTTCGTGCGGGCCGTTACTTTGTCGAGTGCACGGAGAACAACAATATCCCCTCCGGGGTTTTTCCCATCGGCCTTCTGAGGCTCGGCCGCGACCGCAACCAGCGGCAACGCGCCCATCGCAGTAAAGCCAAAGAACGACAAAAGAACAATCTGCCGGAGGCAGCGAAACGAGACGGGCAACACCATCGTCAATTCACGCAAGAAAGGTAAGACAGCATTCGATTATTTCTTCTTGTCGCTGCTGCCACTGCTGAAAATGGCCTGAGCGATCAAATCCTGAATATTTACGGCGCCCTGCGTATAGGAAATGGTGCCGCCATCTTTCAGCATATCTTCCGAACCACCGGGAGTTAGTTGTAGATAATTGCTCCCCAGCAGGCTGCTCGATGTAATCTTGGCGGAGCTGTCATCCGGCAGATCGATATTCTCTTCAAGACTGATTTTCAAAATGGCGCGGTAATTTTTTGGATCGAGCGTTTGAGATGTCACGGCACCAACCTTGATCCCGCTCATTCGGACATCGCTTCCAACACTAAGCCCGTCAACATTGTCAAAGGATGCTGAGAGGTTAATCCCTCCGCTTCCCGTATTTACATCCGCGGTGCGGTAGGCAAAGACAAGGAAAATTGTCGCAAACGCCAGAACGACGGCGCCAATGACGGTTTCCACAATATTACTGCTCATCTAATCCTCCTCCGCTTGCGCGAAAAACTGGCGCAAGGAACTCGTCTTCTTATTCTATGGCTTCCAGGCTTCATAGTCGCCGGTTGTCTTCTGGCGCGTGCCACCCTTTACAATCGATCCACCCGGATGATAGGCAAATTCCGTTCCCGTGAGGTTGGGCAGATGCTCTTCCTGCCAGTCGGCGTTTGGCCGTTCCTGCTGATCAGGAAGATTGTCCGTGGTGTAATGCAGCCAGATATGCCATGCCGGTGGCACTTTGGAGGCTTCCGGCTTGCCCTTGTACACGACCCAGCGACGCTCCCGCCCTGTGGGGCCTGTCGGCTTACCTTTTTCGCGGTAATAACGGTTGCCGAACTGGTCTTCTCCGACCTGCTCTCCGCGCCACCATGTAAACAGCCTTGTGCCAATCGTCGCCATCTGGAACTTCTCGCTAATTAGAAACAGAGTTATTTGCCCGGAATATGGCATTGTGGCGGCCTTTCGTCCAGTCTAACTTTTTGTCCGATGCTTGTCGTTGACAGGTCATTCCGGCTTCTGATTCTAACATTCTGTATTGTGATAGCTCTGCATCGTTGCTTTTGTACAACGCCTTTTAAAAATCTTGTTAACCATATAATTGGCGAATGTTCACGAAACTGCCATATTTCGCGGTAGCTAAAATTTTAGCCACTAAATGTAGTATTTTTGCGTTGACTTGGGTAAAGCCCAACGACATTATCCTATGCCATGAGGGGGATTTGCCCACAAGATATAGTGGGCGCTAGAAATGAGGGACCTGTTGCCGTTCCTGCGTTTTCTGGCGTTTTTGACAAAATTCCCCCTTGTTTAAAGACGAAATCATGACTGGTTAATGGAAGGTACGAGATGCGTATTGAGCGACGTTTTACAAATAAAGATTCTTCTCCTTACGCGAGCGTAAAATTCAGAAAAACTACAAGTGAAATACGGAACCCTGATGGTTCTATTGTCTTTAAACTAGAAGGTATTGATGTTCCGGCGGCATGGTCTCAGGTCGCCTGCGACATCATCGCCCAGAAATATTTCCGCAAAGCTGGCGTCCCTGCCCGCCTGAAACCGGTCTCTGAAAAGAACGTGCCGGAATGGCTATGGCGTCAGACGGCCGATAAAAAGGCGCTTCAGGAGCTGCCGGAAGAGGAACGCTTTGTTGGCGAAACCTCTTCTACTGAAGTTTTCGACCGGCTCGCTGGAACCTGGGCATATTGGGGTTGGAAAGGCGGTTATTTTGATGGCGAGGATGATGCCCGCGCCTATTTCGATGAAATGCGCTTTATGCTCGCCAGCCAGATGGGTGCGCCCAATTCCCCGCAGTGGTTCAATACCGGCCTGCATTGGGCTTATGGCATCGAAGGTCCTGCGCAAGGGCATTCTTATGTTGATTTTAAAACGGGCAAACTGAAAAAATCCGTTAATTCATATGAACACCCGCAGCCCCATGCGTGCTTTATCCAGTCCGTTGATGACGATCTCGTCAATGAAGGCGGCATCATGGACCTCTGGGTGCGCGAGGCGCGTCTCTTTAAGTATGGCTCCGGCACCGGCACAAACTTCTCCAATCTTAGAAGTGCAGGCGAAAGCCTCTCTGGTGGCGGTAAATCCTCCGGCCTGATGAGTTTCCTGAAAATTGGCGATCGGGCGGCGGGTGCCATCAAATCCGGCGGCACAACGCGGCGGGCGGCAAAGATGGTCACGCTGGATATCGATCATCCGGATATTGAAGAATATATCGGCTGGAAAGCGATTGAGGAGCAGAAGGTTGCGTCCCTCGTCGCCGGTTCGAAGCTCTGTAACATTCATCTGAATAACGTCATCAAGGCCTGCCAAGAAATCAAGGGCGATGAAGCCTTTATCCCGGCGGAAAATATCGCACTTAAAAAGGCGATCATTGGTGCCCGTAAAGCTATGGTGCCGGAAAACTATGTGCAGCGCGTGATCCAGTTCGCGAAACAGGGCTACACCGAAATTGATTTTCCGACATATGACACCGATTGGGATTCAGATGCCTATCTGACGGTGTCGGGTCAAAACTCAAACAACTCAGTCCGGGTTACTGACGGCTTTATTGAAGCCGTGTTGAAAGATGGTGACTGGAACCTGATCCGCCGCACCGACGGAAAGGTCGCGAAAACCGTCAAGGCACGGGATCTTTGGGAACAAATCGGTGAAAGCGCCTGGCAGTCTGCCGACCCAGGCCTTCAGTATGATACCACCATCAATGATTGGCACACTTGCCCGGAAGATGGCCGGATCAACGCGTCGAACCCCTGCTCGGAATATATGTTCCTTGATGATACGGCGTGTAATCTTGCGTCTCTGAACCTGATGACGTTCCGCCGTGCGGATAAGAGCTTCGATATTGAGGCATTCGAGCATGCGGTGCGAATCTGGACCATTTCCCTTGAAATTTCTGTCCTTATGGCGCAGTTCCCGTCCGAAGAAATCGCGGAGCTTAGCTATAAATTCCGTACCCTTGGTCTTGGCTACGCCAATATCGGCGGGTTGCTGATGGCGCAGGGGCTATCTTACGATTCGGATGAAGGTCGCGCGCTTTGCGGGGCGATCACAGCGATTATGACCGGCGTTGCCTATAAGACGAGCGCGGAAATGGCTGAAGAACTTGGGGCCTTCCCGGGGTATAAGAAAAACGCGAAGAACATGCTGCGCGTAATCCGCAATCATCGCAACGCGGCCTATGGCTTAAGCGACGGGTATGAAGGACTCTCGGTTATTCCGGTCCCGCTTGATGCGATTAACTGCCCGGAGCCGGGCCTGACAGAAGCTGCCAAGAATGCATGGGATGCCGCGCTTGAACTTGGCAAAGCCCATGGCTATCGCAACGCGCAAGTCTCCGTAATTGCCCCAACGGGCACCATCGGCCTTGTCATGGATTGCGACACCACCGGGATTGAGCCCGATTTCGCCATCGTTAAATTTAAGAAGCTTGCCGGCGGCGGATATTTCAAGATCATCAACCGCACAGTGCCCGAGGCATTGGATCATCTGGGCTATAACAAAGCACAGGTCAAGGACATCATCGACTACGCGGTGGGTCATGGCACTCTTGAAACAGCGCCAGGCGTCAACCATCAGATCCTGTTGGAAAAAGGGTTCACAGCCGAGACTTTGGTTCGGATCGAGAGTGAGCTAGGCGCAAGCTTTGATATTAAGTTTGTGTTTAATAAATTCTCGCTCGGTGAAGAATTCTGCCGCGAGGTACTGGGCATTTCGGATGCACAGCTTAACGACTACACTTTTGATATGCTCTCGCATCTCGGCTTCAGCAAGAAAGAAATCGAGGCTGCGAACACTTATTGCTGCGGTGCCATGACGTTGGAAGGCGCCCCTCACCTGAAAGATGAGCATCTTTCCGTCTTCGATTGCGCCAATCCGTGCGGTCGGATCGGCAAGCGGATGCTCTCCGTCGATAGCCATATCAAGATGATGGCGGCGGCACAGCCGTTTATCTCCGGCGCTATCTCGAAAACCATCAATATGGCAAATGCCGCGACGGTTGAGGATTGCAAGGAAGCCTATCTCCTTTCCTGGAAGCTCGGCCTTAAGGCAAACGCGCTTTACCGGGACGGTTCCAAATTAAGCCAACCCCTCTCTGCCCTGACCTTTGATGAGGACGATCTTGATGAGGTTAAGGAAGAGGTTCAAGCCTCCCCTGCGGCGGCCAGCAATGTTATTGCGGAACGGATTGTGGAACGGCTCGTATCGGAACGCAAAAAACTGCCAACGCGGCGCAAGGGTTACACTCAGAAGGCGGTTATTGGCGGGCATAAAGTTTACCTGCGCACCGGCGAGTATGATGACGGCGGTGTTGGTGAGATTTTCATCGATATGCATAAAGAAGGAGCTGCCTTCCGCAGTCTGATGAACAATTTCGCCATCGCGATTTCCATTGGTCTCCAGTATGGCGTGCCATTGGAAGAGTTTGTTGAGGCCTATACCTTCACCCGGTTTGAACCATCGGGCATTGTTGAAGGCAATGACGCCATCAAAATGTCGACGTCAATTCTCGATTATCTTTTCCGGGAACTGGCAATCTCCTACCTCGGCCGGAATGATCTCGCCCATGTCGTGCCTGATGATTTGCATAACGACAGCCTCGGGACCGGCGAAAATCAAGCAAAAATCACAGAGGATGAATATTCCGAGAATAAAGCTGCCATTAACAATGTGATCAATCTTGCGTCGACAGGTTATGTCAGGTCCAACAATTTCGAAGTATTGCAGGGCGGTTTATCTGCCATGTCGGCAAGCCTTGGCCAAAATGAGGTCAGTGCCGCCGCCGCAAGTGTCAGCGCTTCCGGTTCTGTTGCCGCGGCCAGTGTGTCGATCGGCGGCGGGACACCAGGCGGCTCCGATAAACTAAGCCGGTCGATGGAAGCCCGCATGAAGGGATATGAAGGAGACAGCTGCGGTGAATGTGGCAACTTTACCCTCGTTCGCAATGGGACATGCATGAAATGCGATACCTGTGGCGGAACTAGCGGTTGTTCTTAAAAATACAAAGAATTCAGTTTCTTGTTTAGTTTTTTAAATCTGACAGATTAAGAGTTTTGTTGCGTAACCAGTAGAGTACAAGAGTAGTGTAACCAGTAGCGTAAAACGTAAATTTACGTTGAGTAAGGGTTAGAAAGTGTTGTGCTGCAGCACTTTCGGGATTGCTAAACCTATTTGTCTTACTCCCTAATATAAGAGCATGTCTCCGGAGGCATGCTCTTTTTTCTAGGACCAGCTTGTGGCAAACCCCTTGCGTTTCAAATTCTTGGTAATTGACCGGGACTTTCGCTTTGTTTCAATTTCCTGCTGTGGCTTGCCAAAGTACCAACCCTGGCCGTAATTGACGCCCAAGACGTTGAGAACATGTAGCTGTTCCTTCGTTTCCACCATTTCCGCGATGGTTCCGATATCCAGCTCCTGACAAAGACGTGAGAGCGCCTTCAGAATGGCGGCGTCGCGCTTGTTGGTCAGCACTTCCTTGATATAGGTGCCGTCGATCTTGATATAATCAACTGTCATGGCGCGTATATATTGGAAGGATGCAGACCCCGATCCCATGTCGTCGAGACTGATTTCCATGCCCGTCTCGCGCAGGGTCTGAATAATATTCTCCGCCCGCGGCAGGTCCTTGATACGGCTGGTCTCTGTAACTTCCAGGCCGATATGTTCACGGATTTCATCGTTATCCGCATAAAGAGCAAGAAGGTTGTCGATGAAAATATTCGATTCAAGAGAATATCCAGATATATTGATTGCCAGTTTCGGTAACACGTCGCCGCGTTTCTGGAATTCCAGCAACTTGTCCTTTGCCTTCTGCGCAACACCGAGATCGAGGTCCTGGATAATGCCGGTCTCTTCGGCAAAAACAACGGTTTCATAGGGGGACTCCCCGTCCTTAAAACGGGAAAGCACTTCGTAATGATGGACTTCCTTGTCGGCAATTTTAACGATCGGTTGGTAGACCAGCTTGAATTTGTAGTTCTGAAAGACGGATTTCAGTGCCAGCATCCGGTTCATCGTCTTTTCAAGACGGGTATCCATCCCTTCGGCCAGCGATTTTATGTTGAACTCTTCCTGATCGCTATCTACGAAGCGGTTGATCACATACATCAGCGCCTGTGTCGCATTATTTGCGGAAAGTTGGCCTTTTGAAAGATCTACAGTGCTTCTTTGCACTAAAAAATTCGCCTTGGGATCGATATCAGTTGTCAGGGTAGATATTTTTTCTTCAAGGATTTTTCCATTGACAGAGGGGCTGTGTACCAATCCGTATTTATCGTCATCAAGCCGGCCGGCGGCATCGCCACCCAAAGAATAACGCCGCAGGAGAATGCCAATTTTATCGAGGAAACCGTTCATTTCATCATCGCCAACGCTTTCTTTGAGCGCGGAAAGGCCGTTCAAGTGAAGAAGCGTGAGTTCCGTCCGTTGTCCGGCGTCGGAGGCAATTGCCAACTGCTGGTCGGCAAGTTTCAGGAAATCTTGTCGATCGAGAAGTCCGGTTTCGTTGTCTCGATATTTTGTCGATGACCGGGCGGCTGCCATACTTGAGACATTCAGGGCAAGAAAGACATGTTCATGATTTCGGGGCAGCTTGCAGGCGCCAACGATGGCTGAGACCTTGGTCTTTTCCATCCGTGCGACGACAGGCGTAATACGGTCCCCGACGTTCATAGTGTCAAGGATATGGGTGAGGACGCCTTTATCCTGTTGCGCGACCAGATCGACAAACGGCATCCCCTTAAGATCCGCCATGTCAACGCCGGTCAGTCCTTTGGCGGCACCGGAAGCGAAAATGACGACCCCGTTATTGTCCAGCTCAATCAATAAGTCCGCTGCAGCAAAAGAAAAGGCAACAAATCGCTCTTTCTCTGTCCGCAGATTTTCTAGTTTAATATCTTGAGTCACCTTGCAGCCTTTTGGTTAATTCCCGGTAACATTAACCGTTGATTTATTAACAAATCAGAAAAATGCCTGAAAATTACGCAAAAAAACCCGCCACTGGGCGGGTTTTTCATCGCTCCCGTTGATGGGAGGTTTATTCTTCCGATTTTGGCTGTGGCATTACCGTACGGATATGCAGTTCCCGCAGGTTTTTAAGTGGTACTTCCGCCGGAGCCTGCATCATCAGGTCCTGCGCCTGCTGGTTCATCGGGAACAGAATAACCTCGCGGATATTCGGCTCGTCCGCCAACAGCATGACAATGCGGTCTACACCCGGAGCAATGCCACCATGCGGCGGTGCGCCATAGCGAAACGCATTCAACATGCCGCCGAAACGATCTTCAACGACTTGCGCTTCATATCCTGCAATCTCGAAGGCCTTCATCATGATATCAGGGCGATGGTTCCGGATAGCACCCGACGACAATTCAATCCCGTTACAGACGATATCATACTGATAGCCCTTGATATCGAGCGGGTCCATGGTCTCCAGCGCCTCAAGCCCGCCTTGCGGCATTGAGAACGGGTTATGGCTGAAATCGATTTTCTTTTCATTCTCGTCATATTCGAACATTGGAAAATCAATAACCCAGCAGAAGCGGAAGACGTCCTTCTCGGATATATCGAGCTCTTCGCCAATGCGAACGCGCGCCTTGCCGGCAATATCGGCGGCACCCGCAGCCTTGTCACAGGCAAAGAAAACAGCATCTCCCTCACCTACGCCAGTTAACTCGCGGATTTTCGCAATACGTTCTTCATCAAGGTTCTTCGCGATCGGTCCTTTGGCCTCACCTTCCTTGAAGATAATATAACCGAGGCCGCCAGCGCCTTCTTTGCGGGCCCAGTCATTCATCTTGTCAAAGAAGCTGCGCGGGCGGTCAGCCGCCCCTGGCGCGGGAATGGCCCTGACGACGGAACCTTTCTCGATATTCTTGGCAAACAGCCCGAAGCCTGAGCCTGTAAAGGGTTCGGTCGCATCACTAATGATAATCGGGTTGCGAAGGTCCGGCTTGTCCGTGCCGTATTTCAGCATGGCTTCATCAAAGGGAATCCGCTCAAACGGGGTGACGACCTTGCGTTCACCTGCGAACTTCTGGAATACCTCCGTCAGGACGGGTTCAACAGCGGCGAAGACGTCTTCCTGTGTCACGAACGCCATCTCGATATCGAGCTGGTAAAACTCACCCGGACTACGGTCTGCGCGGGCATCTTCATCACGGAAGCAGGGCGCGATCTGGAAATATCGGTCAAAGCCGGACATCATGATCAACTGCTTGAACTGCTGCGGCGCCTGCGGCAGGGCATAGAACTGGCCCGGATGGATGCGGCTCGGTACGAGAAAGTCGCGCGCGCCTTCGGGCGATGATGCCGTCAGGATAGGAGTCTGGAATTCCTGAAATCCCTGGCCAACCATTTGATTGCGTAATTCGGAGATAACATTGGAACGCAGCACGATATTTTGGTGCAGCCGATCGCGGCGCAAATCAAGATAACGATGACGCAAGCGGATATCCTCCGGATATTCCTGCTCGCCAAAGACCGGCATGGGAAGTTCATCCGCTGCGGACTGAAGCGCGAATTCTTCGATATCGACTTCAATTGCACCGGTTGGCAGGTTCGAGTTTACAGTCTCGTCGCTCCGGGCTACCACTTTCCCCGTGATGGTGATGACGCTCTCGGACCGCAGGCTTTCCACGGCCTCGAAATTAGCGACATCATGTTCGATCACACATTGGGTGATACCGTAATGATCGCGCAGATCGACAAACAGAAGGTTGCCATGGTCGCGCTTGCGGTGAACCCAGCCAGACAGCCGGACAGTTTCGCCAACATCACTCTCGCGCAGTTCCGCGCAAGTATGGGTTCGGTAGCTATGCATCGTTACTCTCTTATAAAATCTTCGGGGCCGCAAAGGGCCGTATTTGATAATGAGGGCCTGTATTACATGGTTTTTCGCCTGTCGCCAACCTTCCTTTATCGGGAATTATCAGCTATCTTACCAAGAATAGAACTTTGCAATGTAACAAGTAGCGTTTGGGTGCCCCCGGGCGTGTTTTGTTGGGAAAGGGCACTGAAACTCAATGCAGATAATAAAAACAACAGCGGACCTTGAAGAACTGGTAACACGGTTCGAAAAATATCCCTATTTCACGATTGATACAGAATTTCTGCGCGAAAACACCTTTTGGCCAATTCTTTGTCTGGTTCAATTGGCGACCGATGATGAATCGGCGATTGTCGATCCGATGGCGGATGGGATTGATCTCGCCCCCCTCTTCCGTCTGTTGCAGAATGAGGATGTATTAAAAGTCTTCCACGCGGGCCGACAGGATCTTGAAATTTTCCATCATTTGAACGGTGAGGTTCCGAAACCTATTTTTGATACCCATGGTCGCGGCGATGGTCTGTGGTTTTGGTGAATCCGTGGGCTATGACACATTGGTCTCCAAGATTACCGGTAAAGGCATCGATAAATCTTCGCGTTTCACGGACTGGTCACGCCGTCCCTTGTCCGACCGGCAACTCACCTATGCAGAGGCAGATGTGACCCATCTTCGAAAGGTCTATAAGTTCCTCTCGAAAAAACTAAAGGAGAGCGGCCGCGAAGAATGGGTAACTTCGGAGATGGAAATTCTTCGCTCTCCCGAGACATATTTTATTCCCCCGGAAAATGCGTGGCAACGGATCAAAGCCCGTAATCATCATTCAAAATTCCTCGGCCTGTTGCAGGCCGTTGCCGCCTGGCGGGAGCGTCAGGCGCATTTGCAGGATATTCCCCGCAACCGGATTTTGCGCGACGAGGCTCTGATCGAGATTTCATCCAATCCACCGAAGGACGCAAATTCCCTTTCTCATGTCCGGGGGATTGGCCTTAAATTTGCCGAAGGAAAAATGGGACGCGGTCTCCTTGAGGCTATTCAGGAAGGCGTGAACCTTCCCGCAGATATGGCGCCGCGAATGGATAAGAAGACGCCGCCGCCAAAAGGAATTGGGCCCTTAATGGAATTGCTCCGAGTGTTGTTGAAGCTCCGGTGTGAGGAAAACGAGGTTGCGCAGAAGCTTATCTGCAATATGTCGGATTTAGAGAAAATTGCCATCGACGATAATGCCGATGTTCCCGCGCTTAAAGGCTGGCGCCGTCGTGTCTTTGGCGACGACGCCCTGAAGCTTAAAAATGGTGAGATTGCCCTCTCCTCTGAGAGCGGGAAGATCAAGATTATTGATCTGGCATAATATCAATGGCGGATTTTAGTTCGAGATTGTTGGCCAGTGCCTCGAACTGATTGACCACATGATGCCCGACCAGCGGAGAGAGAGTGGACGGAATTCTCAATGCTATGGCCGTAGAGGAGACTTCCAGCCGTGTCTGGGAGAGAATGCCAATCGTCCCGCCGCTTAACGTATGCGATAGACGAAGGGCGAGGCCAACGGTCAAGGCATCTTTCGCCTCTTCATCGGAGAGCAGGCGCAGGCTGTCATCTGTCGCGGGTCCGGAAAAATCGCCTTTATATCGAGCATAAACGGATAATGCGACCATGGCCCGGCCGCGATGACCAATACCGTTAAAGGGTGCGCGGAATATCCGCCGGAACGCCTGCGCTGCGCGATAGTCAGAATTGGCCCACCAGGCAATATCAGACAGTGTGGCGGCGGCCAGGGTCAGGCGTTTCCCGTTTTCGTCAACATTCCCCAATATATCATGGAGCCAAGCAAAAATTTCTTCCCCATGCTCGGCGAAGCGTCCTTCTGCGGCGGCCATGTCCCGGCAGGCATCAAGCAACGGATCGCGGCGTCGAACGGATTTCTTAAGCTCGGAAAACAGCATCCCTTCGCGCAGGCCATTTCCGGAGAAGATAATATTCTTTGGCTCCGTCATCGTCATCAGTTCTTGCATGATGATGGCGGCGGTATGCATGGTGTTCGCACGTGATTTGGGAATGCCATTGGCGGCATTGAGTTCCTGAATTGACATGCCAAGAATTTCGTCAAGCAGTTCGGTCATTTGTTCCGCGCTTAATCGATAGCTATGGATGATATTCAGCGGATGACCGGTCTTGAAAATATGATAGCGCGCCAAAACACGCCAGGCGCCGCCAACAGCATAGAAATCCTGCCCGGACATCTCCTCCAGCCAGTCGGCTTTGGCGAATTTCTTGTTAATGAACTTGCGCAGCTTCTTCTCGGGCATATCCATATAGGAAAGCCGCAGCGCGCCGAGGGGGAGTGTCGCTGTCTCCTGGATGCGAAAATCTGCTATTTGCACCAGTTCCAGACTACCTCCACCCAAGTCACCGGCGAGACCATTCGCCTGCGGAATGCCGGAAAGCACCCCAAGCCCGGAATATCGTGCCTCCTGCCGACCACTCAGGACCTGAACATTAAGGTCGCATTGCTGCTCGATTTCCGAAACAAATTCGGAGCCGTTTTCGGCTTCACGTACCGCGGCCGTGGCGGCGACCATAACGCGATCGATCCCCATATGGTGGACAAGTGCGGCATAACGGCGAAGCGCAGCAAGTGCATCCAGCATCGCCTTATCACCAAGTCGGCCTGTCGTGCCGAGTTCCTTGCCGAGACCGCAGAGGACTTTTTCATTAAACTTGGGAAGCGGTACCCGTTGGGGACCATCAAACACAACCAGACGAACCGAGTTCGATCCGATATCGATAACAGCAGTAGACCGATCCGACAGTTTAACCGAGGGATCCAGCTCTCTATCCCGATCTTCCATAAAACCCTAACACCTGGAATACGAAAACCAAATTTCCTAGCTTGGTGGTACAAGCTTGGGTACAGGTTCCTTTACAAGCAAAGCCTTGCCGCGTCCAGATAAAGACGGGTTCGTCATGAAATAATTATGGGCAGAGAAGGGTTTTTTATCAGTAGAAATGCGCTCATACTCACCGTTTTCAAGGAGTCTCCAGCTTTGCTGGTTATCTTTAAGGCACACCACCATAATCTGGTCGAGAACCTGGCGGTGGATTGTCTCGTTGGTGACGGGAATGAGTGTTTCCACCCGCCGGTCAAAACTGCGCTGCATCCAGTCGGCAGAGGAAATGAAGACTTTTGCCTTGTCAGAGGGCATCTTATGGCCATTGCCGAAGCAGACAATTCGCGAATGCTCAAGAAACCGGCCCACGATACTTGTCACCTGAATATTCTCTGAAATTCCCTTGATGCCCGGGCGCAGACAGCAGATGCCGCGAATGATGAGACGAATATCGACCCCGGCATTGCTGGCGCGGTACAACGCGTCGATGATAGTCGGATCGACGAGAGAATTGAGCTTGGCCCAGATTGCCGCCGGTTGGCCCGCTTTCGCATGCTCGACTTCCTCCTCAATCATCTTTATCAGCGAATTTCGCAAGCTGTAGGGAGATAGCGTCAGTTTTTCGAGTCCCTTCGGCTTGGCATATCCGGTCACATAATTGAACATCAATGTTACATCTTTCGCGAGCTGTGCATCGGTCGTGAACATTGATAGATCGGAATAGATCGTTGCGGTGATCGGGTGGTAGTTGCCGGTCCCGAAATGCATATAGGTTTTAAGGTCCTGCCCCTCTCGCCGGACGACAACGGACACCTTTGAATGTGTCTTCAGGTCAATAAAGCCATAGATAACCTGCGCCCCTGCCCGCTCCAGATCACGTGCCCAGCGGATGTTGGCTTCTTCATCGAAGCGAGCCTTGAGCTCGATCAAGGCGGTTACGGATTTACCTGATTCTGCTGCTTCTATCAGGGCTTTGATCACAGGTGAGTTGGTGGACGTCCGATAGAGCGTATGCTTGATCGCCACTACATCTGGGTCCGCGGCGGCCTGACGAAGAAACTGAACGACGACGTCAAAGCTTTCATACGGATGGTGGACAATGAAGTCCTTGTTGCTGATGGCCGAGAAAATATCGCCGCCCGCATCGCGCACCCGCTCAGGATAGCGGGGGGTGTATGGTTTGAAACAGAGTTCCGGCCGATCCGAAGTGATAAGTTTCGATGTATCGGCAAGGCCCAATAACCCGTCGGTGATAATCAGGGCGCGCTTATCAAGGTCAAGTTCCTTAATCAGGTAGTCGACAAACTCCTGAGGCATTTCCTTATCTACTTTTAGCCGAATGACACTGCCCCGCCGCCGGCGTTTCAGTGCAGATTCAAAGAGCCGAACCAAATCCTCTGCTTCTTCTTCGACCTCCATATCACTGTCGCGGACGACACGGAACATGCCTTTGCTGGCGACCTCATATCCCGGAAATAGATGATCAAGGAACAGCATCACGATATTTTCAAGGCTGATAAATCGGATTTTTGATCCCGGCAGGCGGATGAACCGATCAAGTGCCTGTGGCAGCAACAAAAGGGCCTTCAGGTTTCGCTCGGATTCTTTGCGAACAAGTTCCAGAAACAGGCCGAAGCCGAGATTCTGGATAAAGGGGAATGGATGCGCCGGATCAAGTGCCATCGGTGTCAGAACTGGATAAATCTGTCGCTTGAAATAATCTTCGAGCCAGATCCGCTCCTGCTTGGTGAGGTCCTTCGGGCTAAGAACATAAACCTCTTCCTGCCGGAGTTCCTTGATCAGGCGGTTCCATTGCAATGTCTGCTCCGCCATCAGGCTGTTTGCCTTGCGGTCCACTTCCTCGAGCTGTTGCGCCGGGGTGAGGCCATCATCACTCAATGTCTTGATATTGGCCTTGATCTGACCCCAGAGACCCGCGACACGCACCATATAAAATTCATCAAGGTTTGCGGCAGAGATTGACAAAAACCGGAGTCGTTCAAACAACGGATGGGCTGTATTCGCCGATTCTTCAAGCACCCGCCAGTTAAACGACAGCCAAGAAAGCTCCCGGTTGATGAAGCGCTCCGGGCTGGCGAGAAGGTCTGATGGCGCAGCGTCCGAGGGTTTGATCTTTGTCGACATGATTAGCTCTGTTCCATTCGCGACTATTGTTCACTATGAAAGATATAGGTCTAACATCAACAAATTATGACAAAATACGTATTTTATTGGTGTTTTTCACCATTTCACATACTTAGGTTAGTCTATTTAACTTTTGTCCAGGTTTGTGTTTTACAAAAGAACAGGACGCAGCCCTTTACATCAAGGGTGGTCGGGTTCACCAACGTCAGGGATGAGGAATAGGTTTTTCCGTCTTCCGGGTTATAGATTGTCCCGTCATCCCATTCATTCTCACCGTCCGGCTCAAAGCCTTCCAGCAGAGGAAGCCCGAGAATTTTACGTCCCTGCAGTTTGGGATCTTCATTCTTCATGTCCGTCTTATCAACCTTGGCTTCTGTCAGTGGTTCTTTCAACCGGACAATCTTTCCGCAGAACTTATCTCCGCAAGGCTCTATTTTTACGTGGCTTTTCCCCTCTACCGTGGACCAGATACCAGTTACATCGGCCCGTGCCGGCGCGATGATCAACAGAAGGGTGATGAGCAGACTGATAGAAAGTGTCAGAGTTCGCATGTTAATTACCTCCGGTTGCTTGCTATCTTACAATGTACCCGGGAAAGCGCCGCCATCCAATAATATATTTTGCCCTGTAATGAAGCCCGCTTTATCGCTGCATAGAAAGGCACAGGCCGCACCGAACTCCTCTGCCGTGCCGAAACGTCCGGCGGGATTGCCAGCGGCGCGTTCTTTGCGGATATCTTCCAAGGGGCGACCGCTTGATTTGGAGACAGCCTCAAAATTACCGCGCAGGCGATCTGTATCGAACGGGCCGGGCAACAGGCCATTGATGGTCACATTATCGATGACTGTCTTGCGGGCGATCCCGGCGACAAAACCGGTCAGCCCTGCCCGAGCGCCATTGGAAAGGCCAAGAATATCAATCGGGGCCTTCACCGCACTTGAGGTAATATTGATAATGCGTCCGAATTTGCGTGCCCGCATTCCGTCGACCGTTGCCTTGATCAGTTCGATCGGGGTGAGCATATTGGCGTTCAGCGCCTTCTGCCAGTCATCGAGTGTCCAGTCATGAAAATCACCGGTTGGCGGTCCCCCGGCGTTATTGATCAGGATGTCCGGTTCTGGGCAGGCCTCTAACACTTCCGCGCGGCCTTCAGGCGAAGTTATGTCACCGGCGATTGCTTTTATTTGCACCGGGGAAATCGCGCGAATATGGTCGGCCGTTTCTTCCAGCGTACTTTTGGTTCTTGCTGTAATAACCAGATTAACGCCTTCGGCGGCCAATGCTTCCGCACAGCCGCGACCAAGTCCCTTACTGGAGGCGCAGACAATTGCCCATTTTCCTGAAATTCCTAAATCCATTTTCTTATCCTTGCTCTTCCTTGAAGACTTCGCGGAGCAGCGAAATCGTAATTTTTCGTTTTTTGGCAAGCGCGCTGTTATCAAGGCGCGTTACAAACCGACGGGCTTCGGCAAAAGACCGTTCTAGCCGCTGCGTGATATACTGAACGACATCCGGTGTGACAGCAAGCTGCCTGTCAGAAAAAAGCTTGATGACAAGTGCCGCAAACAACGCATCATCCGGCTCTTGAATACGCGCCACCGGCACCGTCCCAAGACGGGAGGAAAGATCTTTAAGTGTGAGGTTCCAGGCACCTCGGCGCCGTCGTTGCGGTGATCAGCAGACTGCCGCCCTTTTCCTGTATCAAATTGAAAAGATGGAACAAGGCGTCTTCCTTCAGGCCCGCTCCGGCATTTTCCATAATTAGCGGATGGGCCGCAAGCGTACTGTATTTCTCTATGTCGAAATGATCAAGCTCCGCCGCCGTGATAATCCTGGCGTCAGTCCGTGTTTGCCAAACATGGGCAAGATGAGTTTTTCCTGCACCGGATGGCCCGACGAGCAGCAGGGATCGAACCGGCCAGTCCGGCCATTTATCAATCCAGGCGACCGCCTCCTCATTCGCGGGCGTGACGAGAAAATCCTCCCGTCCCGTGGCGGCACGAAACTCGAAATTCATCGGAATTTGAGAGGGTTGCATATTAATCCTCAGGAAACTCATCAGGATCGGCTTGTGCGGGTGGTGGCGCGCCATATAAAGGGCTTTGCAGATACTGGTCAATCGCAAATCTGCTGACAACGCCGACCACGGCTGCCATGGGAATAGCAAGCAAGACGCCGACGAAACCGAACAGGCTGCCGCCTGCGAGTAGGCCGAACATGACCCACACCGGATGCAGCCCGACCTTTTCTCCAACGAGATTGGGGGTCAGCACGTATCCCTCCAGGACCTGCCCGACGACAAAAATTGCCCCGACAATGCCGATCATGATGAAATCAGGCCAGAACTGGACCAAGGCCACGCCGACCGATGCAATAAAACCGATAATCGCGCCAACAAAGGGAATGAAGGAGATAAGGCCGGTGATAATCCCGATGACCAGTCCGAACTCAAGGCCAGTCGCCATCAGTGCGACGCCATAATAGATAGCCAGCAACAGACAGACCGTCGATTGTCCACGCACGAACCCAGCCAGTACATCATCAATTTGCTGTGCTAACTTGCGGACTTGATGGGCATTCTTGCGGGGCAGCCAGCTGTTGATACGCGCAATAATATGATCCCAGTCCCGGAGGAGATAGAAGGCAACCACCGGGGTAATAACCAGAAGAGTGACCATATTGACCACAGCCAACCCGCCGCCGACAATATTCTTTGAAAGAGAGCCAAGGCCCTTGACCGCCTCTCCGACATATTGGCCAATAGTGTTCTTGAATTCATCGCTTTCCTGCAATGCCGGAATATCGACAAAACGGTCAATAATCGGCAGGAAGAAATCATGCAGGCTCTGGTAATAGGTTGGCAGGTTATTCAAAAGGCCGAATATCTGTTCAAAAATGACCGGAACGAGAAGCATCAATGCCAGAATGACAAAGATCAGGAATACCCCAATAATGATTGCTGTCGCGGCAGTCCTGTTCAGGCCTACCTCCTCCATCCGGTCCGCGACGGGATCCAGGAAGTAGGCAACGGCCATCCCGAGAACGAAAGGTAGCAGAATATTGCTGAGTAAAACCAGAAAAATGATAAATACAACAAGGGCGATGGCCCAAAATCTCATATGTTGCTTTAACGTCATGAATTTTCCGCTTTCTCGGTGTTTTGTTGTGACCATTGCAGGATATAGGTAAGCCCGGAAAGAACCGTCGTCACCCCGACGATATAGACAAAAAACTCAATCGCGTCTTCGTATCCCGTCTCGAATCCCTTGTTTCCAAGCACTACAGCTGCGAGGCTGATCTGGCAGAACGTATTAAGCTTGCTCAGCTTTGATGGCACGATGGTGACATTCAGTTCCAAAAGAAACGTCAGGATTATAGCGCCGACAATCAGGATATCGCGGCTAACCACCAGAATCACGAGCCAACTGGGGAGATCCTGTTGTATCCCCAGTGTCACATAGATGGAGACTAGCAATATCTTGTCTGCAAGGGGATCAAGATAGGTCCCGAGCGGGGTCACCAGGTTAAACTGCTTGGCGATTAGTCCGTCAAGCGCATCGGATAGTCCAGCAAGCACAAATGCGATAAAGGCGGCATACATCTGGTTAGCCAGGATCAGCCAGACAATAACCGGAACCAGGATCATCCGGAGCAATGTAATCGTATTGGGGATATTCAAAGCCTTAACCAAACCCCGCTTTATCAGATAGCATTAACGCACCGGGCGCCTATTTTTGATTAAGTGTCCAATAGCCGCCCTGATCCGTGAGCGCAAGGTCCCGCTGGTCAAGCGCCGCAACTAGCCTGTCTATACTGCCGACAAAGGTAATGTGCCAAAAGGCCCGCTTGACGCTGAGATCCTTGACTGTCAGGTCATTGACTGCGGACAGGCTCTTTACCTTGCTCTGCAACGCAAGCCAATCGGGCAGGCTTGAAATGTCTGTGGTAACGGCCAAGGTGTTTTCAATACTGAAATCGAGAACATTCTGCTGCTTCCATTCCTCCTGCATGCGTCCCATAATGTCGAATACGACGCTCTGCATCAATCCTTCTTCATCCTCGCTGCCTTTAAAGGTTTGCAAAGTGGCGGGTTCTGTCTGACCGACTACATTCCGTGTTACATCAAGAAACAGGGTGCCGTCCGTATCAGTGCGCAGGCTCGCGCTAATGACCTCAACCTCTGCGGCGCCATACTCTTCGCGAAGCCGATCTAGGGCGGTGGCGTTCAACTCCATCGCTTGGCTAGCGTCGATGGCCTTCATATCTTCAAGGCTGCCTGATGGAATGACCACCGGGCGCAATAAACGCTGTACCCAGTCATCACGGAGGCTGTCCGGCTCCTGTGGGCGCAATCCGTAATCAATGATATCGATCCATACCGTCCGCCAGGGATTGGGGTAGTCCCAGAGATAGGCGCGACCATCGGCCAGGAAAACAGGCAACACCAGGATCGGTTTGCCGAAGGATTCGGAAAAAGGCAGCATATTGCTGCGTAGCAACTTACGTATATCGTCGCGCTTAAACTCGTACGTCAAGTCAGCGAGATAGCGTTTCGCCGAGGTACGTTCATTGGCCACCTGAAACGAAGCGACCATTGGCGTGATCGCCGCATCATCCAGGACTGGTAAGCTTGCATAGTAAGGCACTGGCACTAAACGGCGTAACAGGGCATTAAACGCCCGTTTCTGGCCTTTCTGCACTGCGATTGTGCGTGCAGCCGAAGCAGAGGAGGCCGTTTCATCAACCGCTATATCCCTGACAACGTAAAAATTGTCCGCGGCATGACCAAGCGAAACGCTGCCCGCAAGGCAAAAAACCGCAACCGCCATGGCAAGGAAGCGCGAAAAGATTGGATTTAGCTGTGTATCCGTCATTGCAAACCACTGGAAAAAAAGTATGTTGGCCCGATCATAGTCATAAACTTGGGTGCAGCATAACTTATGAACACCGATAGCTCCAAAAAAAGTTACAGCTACAAGGATGCAGGCGTCGATATTGTGGCCGGAAACTCACTGGTTGAGGCCATAAAGCCCCTCGCCGCCGCCACCCGAAGGTCCGGAGCAGACGCAGATTTAGGCGGCTTTGGGGCAATTTTTGACCCCCGTGCAGCAGGTTTCAAGGACCCCCTTCTTATTTCCGCGACGGACGGCGTTGGCACAAAATTAAAAATCGCCATTGATATGAACCGCCATGATACGGTCGGCATCGATCTGGTCGCCATGTGTGTGAATGATTTAGTGGTACAAGGCGCGGAACCCCTCTTTTTCCTCGATTATTTCGCGACGGGCGGCCTTGATGTCGCGGCGGCGCGGGATATCGTTGCGGGAATCGCTGATGGTTGTAAACAGGCTGGTTGTGCCCTCATCGGTGGAGAAACAGCGGAAATGCCAGGTATGTATGCCAAGGGCGATTACGATCTGGCGGGATTCACCGTTGGCGCGGTGGAACGCGATCAACTTCTAAAAGCTGATAATCTCAACGAAGGAGACGTTCTGCTGGGTCTAGCTTCTTCCGGTTTGCATTCGAACGGCTTTTCGCTGGTTCGGCGGATTGTCGCTGATTTCGATCTCGATTACGCGGCCCCGGCTCCGTTTGATTCTGCTGTAACGCTTGGCGATGCCTTGATTGAACCCACACGGATTTACGTCAAAAGCTGCCTTGAAGCGATACGGGCCGGTCATATATTTGCGCTGTCCCATATCACCGGCGGCGGTCTTTATGAGAATATTCCCCGCGTCTTGCCGAAGACTCTCTCGGCAGAGATAGACGCCTCAAGCTGGCCCTTACCCCCGCTGTTCAAATGGCTGGCCGAACTTGGGAATATTACGTCGCGTGAACTTGCCACCACGTTTAACTGCGGTCTTGGCATGGTCGTCGTTGTCCCTGAAGATAAGGCGGAGGCCGCAACGGCGATGCTCACTGCGGCGGGCGAAACGGTTTACCGGATCGGGGCGTTGGTTTCGCGCGAAAACAACACAGAGCAGGTCATCATCAACGGGTTGGAAGAAAATTGGCAAAGCTGAAAGTCGCGGTTTTCATCTCCTCTCGCGGGACCAACATGCAATCGCTCGTTCGGGCCTGCCATGCACCAAACTTCCCGGCCGAGATAGCTTGCGTGCTTTCCAACAATCTGGAAGCCGCCGGACTTAAGTTCGCGGCGGAGCATAGTATCCCGACCCGCACCATAGATCATCGCGACTTTGACGGTCGCGAGGAGTTTGAGGCGGAAATCACCCAATATCTTACGAATTTGAATGTTGATTTGATTTGTCTTGCGGGATTTATGCGGCTTCTGACCGCGGATTTCGTCAATCGCTGGCGCGATCGTATCCTGAATATCCATCCGTCCCTTCTCCCGGCATTTAAGGGACTGCATGTGCATGAGCGGGCGATTGAATCCGGCGCGCGATTTACCGGTTGCACCGTGCATTATGTTCGCCCGGAAATGGATGACGGGCCGATCATAGCTCAGGCCGCTGTGCCCATCCTGCAGGATGACACACCCGATAGTCTTGCCAGCCGAATATTGGAGCAGGAGCATAAAATCTATCCGCTGGCACTTAAACTGTTTGCTGAAAATCGGGTAAAAATCCATGGCTCCCGTGTTATTATTGAACAGGCAAGTGAAGAACCTCACTCTTTGATTAACCCAAAGCTTGAAGAATTTTAACATTGGCGTAAATATGATGGGTAAAACAACCAATAAGTTCGCAATGCTTCTGGGAGGCCTGCTCGCTTTCTCGGTTGTATCTACCGCCTACGGGAAGGAGCCTGTCATGACCACCATCGGAGCGATCTATAATCTCACCGGCGAGCAACGCAATCTCGACATCCCTTCATCGCAAGGGGCGCAGCTCGCCATTGACGAAATCAACGCTTCTGGCGGTATCCTGGGCCGGACGGCCACGCTCCTGATTGAGGATGGGGAGACGAATACGGACGTCATTGCGAATAAAACTGCTGCGATGATTGCGCAGAATCCTGATATGCCCGTGTTGATTGGCATGTCGGATACCGATGTCGTCCTTGCCGCAGCCAAAGCCGCAGCAAAGGATAAACGGATATTTGTCACGTCCGGGGCAACCTCCCCTCTACTCCCGCAAGATGTGCCGGATTATCTTTATCTCGCCTGCTATGGTGATAATGTACAGGCCGCCGCCGCCGCGAGTTTTGCCCGTAATGAACTGAAACTCACGAATGTCACGGTGCTATATAAAGAGAAAATGTCCTATACCATGCTTCTCCGGCGTTATTTCGAAGAAAGCTTCAAGGACCTTGGTGGAAACATATTGTTTAGTCGGGGTTATGGCCCGGATAGCTTCGATGTTGCCGTTGCGACGCTACCCGAAGCAGATTTCATCTATCTTTCTGCCTCTCCCGATGAGGTTGTGAATGAAATCCGTGCGCTCCGGAATGCCGGTGTTACCGTCCCGATTATAAGCGGGGATGGTTTTGATATAGGATCGGAATGGGCAAATCTTCCCAATGAGAGCAATGTCTATTTTACGACACACGCGGATGTAAGCGCGGACAATACAAATCCATCGGTGACAGCTTTCCGACGCGCCTTCAAGAAGAAGTTCCCAAATGTGGAACCCGACGCCTTCTCAGCACTTGGCTATGATACTGTTAAGCTGGTCGCCGCCGCAATCGAGGCAGCGGGCAGTACAGATGTGGAGGCCGTACGCGAGGCTCTTTCCACCCTAACGGATTTCAAGGGTATTACGGGAGAGATCAGCTTTTCGAAAGATAGTCAGATCCCGACGAAATCCGTGACCATTATGAAAGTTATCAAGGGTGACGAAACTTTCGTTCAGACAATTTTACCGGAAAACGTGCCTGCACCGTAACTTGTTGTGCGTTACATGGTTGCTGTATCTCATCAAATTGCGATAGAATCTAATCCATGACAGGTGATACAAAAGAAATTGTCGCCGATCGGCGCAACGTTGATACCTTCAAGCTGGCCGTGCACCGCACTGAGCTTGCCAACCGGCGCACCCTGATGGCCTATATCCGAACGGCAATTGCGCTCACCGCGTCCTCCGTTGGCTTGATCAAATTCGTCGATGAGCGTTGGATGACTATCGCCGGGTGGGCTTTGTTACCGTTTGCTTTGATATGTCTGCTAGTCGGTGTGGATGACTACCACCGGGTGAAAAAATCCATCAATGACGAAAAGAGCGACGGCGGACTGTGACATTAATGAATGACCGGATAGCTTATCAAGCGTCCGGCCATTTTCTTTCATTATGTCATCTCTGGATGAGGTGCTCTGTGTCGCATCAAGCTTTAATGCTGTGGCCCTCTCAGCGGGTCTTTGATACGCCCTTTTACATCTTTATCTTTGGTTTGCGACCTATCGCCCTGCCTTGGCCGTGGATGTTGTCCTTGCCCCTGTTTTTCGCCTGATCCCTGATTTTGTGATGAGGGTCCGTTAGATGGTTTTTTCATAACAATTCTCCAAAAACAGAAAAATATTCAAATAAATAGCATTAATCTTCTTTAAGTAGTATTTGAATATATTTTTACAAGCAAATTTTTGACACAAAAAAACCGCCCCTTTTTAGGGCGGTTTTTAAGAATTTCGGAGGGCGGCTCGAAGCCCTCAACGATACATAATAGACTTAACGTGAGTAATATTCGACGATCAGGTTTGGTTCCATGACGACCGGATACGGCACATCGGCCAGTTTCGGGATTGCGTTGAAGCTTCCCTTCATGGCTTTGTGATCCACTTCGATATATTCCGGGATATCCCGCTCTGCACTGTCGGCCGCTTCAAGGACGAGGGCCATCTGCTTTGATTTCTGGCGAACTTCAACCACGTCACCGACTTTCACCTGATATGAGGCGATATTGACCTTGCGGCCATTGACCATGACATGGCCGTGGTTGACGAACTGCCGCGCCGCGAAGACGGTCGGCACGAATTTCATGCGGTAGACAACAGCGTCAAGACGCCGCTCCAACAGGCCGATGAGGTTTTCTGATGTATCGCCTTTCAGACGAGTCGCTTCAGCGTACAGGCGACGGAAACCTTTTTCGGTGATGTTGCCGTAATAGCCTTTGAGTTTCTGCTTCGCGCGGAGATGGATACCAAAGTCGGAGATTTTACCCCGGCGGCCCTGACCATGCTGGCCCGGTCCATATTCGCGGCGGTTAACAGGGCTTTTCGGTCGGCCCCAGAGGTTCTCGCCCATGCGGCGATCGATTTTGTATTTCGCTTGAATGCGTTTGCTCATAAACTTGATCCAGTTTTTAATTCAGGAAAAAGGCACGCCGACGAGGCCTGCACAAGGCGCGCATAATAGGTTTTAGGTGCCCGTTGTCAATCCATTTTGGATAATTTTTCTAATCCAGCCCATCAATAAAGCCGAGAATTTCTGCCGATACGGTTTCCGGCGCTTCGTGGGTTACCCAATGGCTCACGCCGGGGAGCATTTTAACGGTGACATTATCGATGAATTTCTCGATGCCCGTGATATTACTTTTTATCAGCGCATGGTCCGCATCGCCCCAAAGGATCAGCGTCGGAACATGCACCTTGAATTTTTCCGGATCCATACCGGACCCCCTGCCCTTCGTCGCCGAAGTCGCCGGGACAAGCGGCGATGCGCGGTAATAGTTCAGCATGGCGGCCATCGCCCCCGGCTGGGCCCACGCCGTACGGTAGGCTATTTCATCCTCGGACGACATCTGGCCGGACTCGATAAGGCGCTTGAACGTCCAGTCCATCAGCCATTTGCCGTTGTCTTTCAGCATATCTTCCTCGACACCCGGCGTCTGGAAATAGGCCATATACTGGCTATGCTTGATCTGTTCGTCGTTATTGTTGAGCAATTCGGCGAAAATATAGGGATGCGGGCCATTCATAACAATCAGGCCCTTAATCCGCTCGGGATATGCAATGGCGATCGCATAGGCGACGGCGACTCCCCAGTCATGGGCAACAAGATAGAACTTTTCCTGCCCCAGATGATCGGCAAGGCCAACCATGTCGCCGATTAGATGGTGGATTCGGTACGCCTTCACGCCTTCCGGTTTGTCAGAAAGATTATAGCCACGCATGTCTGGCGCGACGGCATGATACCTTTCCCCAAGCGCGGGAAGTTGATCTTTCCAGCAGTACCAGAATTCCGGAAAGCCGTGCAGCATAAGGATGAGTTCCTCATTCCCGGAACCGCATTCGGCATAGTGGAGATTGATATCACCAATTTTTACGCGCTTATGACTGATCGCTGTCATTTGTTTTGTCTTTCAGCTTCATGGTCAGGCCTTTAACAATACCCTGAAACGCCCGCACATCAGATTCCATCAGCCCCAGCCTCTGAAACATATTGCGCATATTTTGCAAGATAACATGCTTGCGCTGCATAATCGGGTCAAAAAAACCCCGTGTGTCCAGTTCCCGCTCGATCCGGTCAAAAAGGTAAGAAAGCTCCGCCTTGTTAGCCGGTCGTTCCTCGTTATGGACCTGCACAGGAGGCGTATCATCTGCAGCCTGAAACCATTCATAACCAACCAGCAGGACGGCCTGTGCGAGATTGATGGAGGAAAAATCAGGATTGAGCGGCACCGAAATAATGCTGTCGGCGAGCGCCACATCCTCCCGTGAGAGGCCCACGCTTTCCTTGCCGAAGAGAATTCCTGTTGCCGCGCCCTTATTTGCATGAGCGCGCAGTTCCGCCGTTGCCGCGTGGGGCGTTGCGATTTTTTTGATGACATCGCGGGGGCGTGCCGTGGTCGCATAGACATGGTTGAGATCGGCGATCGCGTCCTCAGTGGTCTCAAATGCCCGTGCATTCTCCAGCACGATATTCGCACCCGACGCCATGGCGACGGCCTTGTCATTAGGCCAGCCATCCCGCGGGGCAACAAGGCGGAGGTCGGTCAATCCGAAATTCAGCATTGCCCGCGCCGCCGCGCCGATATTCTCGCCCATTTGCGGTTCAACAAGGATAATGGCCGGTTGAAGAGACATTATTTCCCGCTGGCTGGCGCGCCTGCGCAATAAAGCTTGTAGGTGATGCTGTCGATCAATGCGGCAAAGGACGCATCAACAATATTGGGCGAGACACCGACTGTGAACCAACGCTTGTTGCTGCTGTCCGTGCTTTCGATCAAAACCCGTGTCACAGCCTCTGTGCCCGAGGTGAGGATACGCACCTTGAAATCGACGAGACGAAGATCATCGATATAATCGGAATATTTGCCCAAATCCTTGCGGAGTGCACTGTCGAGGGCGTTGACCGGGCCATTCCCTTCGCCAACGGACATATAGCGCTCTCCATCGATCAGGAGTTTAACCACCGCATCGGAGACGGAGAGCAACTCGCCCTTGGCGTTATGGCGCCGCTCGACCTGCACCCGGAAGCTTTCCACGTCGAAATATTTTGGCACCTGCCCGAGGCGACGGCGGGCCATCAACTCAAAGCTGGCAAGCGCGCCATCGTAAGAAAAGCCTTCGAACTCGCGCTCTTTCACTTCTTCGAGCATCCGGTCGACTTTCGGGTCCTTTGGATCGATATCGAGACCAAAGTCACGTAGCTGGGCGAGGATGTTGGAGCGGCCCGCCTGATCGGAGACGAGCAGATGCCGCTTGTTCCCGACGAGGGAGGGTTCCACATGCTCATATGTTCTCGGATCCTTCTCCACCGCGGAGACATGCAGCCCGCCCTTATGGGCGAAGGCAGACGATCCGACATAGGCCTGATGGCGATTGGGAGAGCGGTTGAGGATATCGTCAAGCAATCGCGAAACGGTCGTAACGTTTTTCAGCCCCTCTTCCGTGATGCCCGTATCGACCATGGACTTGAACGGCTCCTTCAGCACCAGCGACGGGATGAGGGAGATGATATTCGCGTTGCCGCAACGCTCCCCAAGGCCGTTTAGCGTGCCCTGCACCTGCCGCACGCCCGCTTTCACCGCCATCAGGGTGTTGGCGACGGCGTTCTCGGTGTCGTTATGGGTATGGATGCCAAGATGGTTGCCGGGGATATGCTCGATTACCTCGGTGACGATCCGCTCTACTTCATCGGGCAGAGTGCCGCCATTGGTATCGCAGAGCACCATCCAGCGGGCACCCGCGCCGTAGGCTGCCTTCAGGCAGGCGAGCGCGAATTCCGGGTTCGATTTATAGCCATCGAAGAAATGCTCCGCATCATACATGGCCTCCCGTCCCTGTCGGACGATCTCGGCAATGCTGTCAGAGATTAACTCAAGATTTTCCTCGAGGCTGATGCCGAGGGCGACATCCACATGAAAGTCCCAGGCCTTGCCGACGATACAAACGGCGGGCGTTTTGGCGTCGAGAATGGCGCTGAGGCCCGGATCGTTGGAGACACTTCGCCCCGGTCGCCGGGTCATGCCAAAGGCGGTAAAGGTGGCTCTTTCAAGTTTTGGCGGGTTCGCAAAAAAGGCTGTGTCGCCGGGATTCGCGCCGGGCCAGCCGCCCTCCACATAGTCAATACCAAGCGCATCGAGAGCCTTCGCAATATTCGTCTTGTCTTCGACACTGAAATCCACGCCCTGCGTCTGCGCGCCGTCGCGCAGCGTTGTGTCAAAAAGATAAAGTCTTTCCCGTGCCATTATGCTCTCTTCCATGTGGTGCCGCCCGGTCCGTCTTCGAGGATAATCCCGGCAGCTTTCAAATTGTCGCGGATTTCATCGGCCCGCTTGTAGTTTTTCTGTTTTTTGGCTTCGTCGCGCTCGGCAATTAACGTTTCAATATTTTCTTTCGAAATTACAGATGTAAGTACCGGTGAGCTAAGCTCTGATCTTGCTTCAATTGAATCTGCCTTTAAATGAACAGTTATACTTTGGAACCATTCTTTTGGTGATTGTTGCAACAGTCCCAAGAGATTACCCGACCCAAGCAGCAATCCCTTGATCCGCGCTTTTTCCGCACCATCCGTTGCTTTATTGGCTTCTCCGGCGAGGGCATATAGCTCGGTCAGCGCTTGTGGCGTGTTGAGGTCATCCTCAAGGGCGGCGATCACCCCGGCGGCAGGTTTAATCGGTCCGGCCTCTATATCCTCAAGGTGCTGAAGGGCGGTGTAAAGCCGGTCGAGGCTGGCTTTCGCGCGCTTGACCCCTTCCGCTGTCCAGTCGAGCGGTTGGCGATACTGGGCAGACAGCATATTGAGGCGTAAGGCTTCCCCCGGTGCCTCTTCCAGCAGTTCCCGCACGGTACGGAAATTGCCGAGGGATTTTGACATCTTGTCTCCCTCGACTGTCAGGAAGCCGTTATGCACCCAATAACGGGCGAAAGGCGCGCCATCATGGGCGCAGCAGCTTTGCGCCACCTCATTTTCGTGATGCGGGAAGATCAGGTCGCGTCCGCCGCCATGAATATCGAAGGTGATGCCGAGCGTTGCCTCGCTCATGACCGAGCATTCAATATGCCAGCCGGGGCGTCCGCGCCCGAAGGGGCTGTCCCATCCCGGCATGTCATCGGTGGAAGGCTTCCAGAGGACGAAATCGGCGGGGTCTTTTTTATAAGGTGCCACCTCGACGCGGGCACCGGCGATCATATCGTCGCGGTTGCGGCCCGAAAGTTTGCCGTAGTCGGGCATACTGTTCACATCGAACAGCACATGGCCCTCCGCCTCATAGGCGTGGCCCTTCTCGATCAATTTCGAGATCATCCGGATCATGCCGTCAATATGCTCCGTCGCGCGCGGTTCCTTGGTCGGCTTCTCAGCATTCAGCGCCGCCATATCGTCATGATAGGCCTTGGTCGTGCGGGTCGTCAGTTCGTCGATGCTCTCGCCATTCTTCGCCGCCGCGGCGATGATCTTGTCTTCCACATCCGTGATATTGCGGACGTAGGTGAGCTTGTAGCCCTCATGCCGGAGCAGACGCGCCAGCACATCAAAGATGACGACCGGGCGCGCATTGCCGATATGGGCAAAGTCATAGACCGTCGGTCCGCAGACATACATCCCCACTTCGCCCTTTTTTAAGGGGACAAATTCTTCTTTTTTACGGTGGGCCGTATTGTAGAGCTGCAACGTCACTTTTCTTCCTCAAACTCAGTCGGCAGTGCCGGTCAGGCGCGCGAGTATATTTTTACGGCCGATCAGGGGCAACAGATTGTTCATTTCGGGACCGTGCGGTTGGCCGGTGAGCGCGAGACGGAGCGGCATAAACAGCGATTTACCCTTCGCGCCGGTCTTCTCCTTGACGGCGGTTGTCCATGCTTTCCAGCTGTCCGTGGTCATCTCCCCGCTGGGCAGCAATTCTGCCGCCGCGCCCAGGAAATCCGCGTCCTCGACCACCGGGGTCATCGGTCCCGTGACCACCTGCCACCAGATCGCGGCATCCTTCAAGGTGGTGAGGTTACCGCGAATAGCAAGCCAGAAAGTCTCGTCCGCGTCGTCAAGGGCGATCCGGTCCTTTACTTCCGCCCAGTCCAGTTCATGTAAGAGCTTGGCATTTAGATTGGACAGCTCCGCCGGATCGAATTTCGCGGCGGCGCGGCTGAAATGGCTTATATCGAACCCGGCGACGATTTCCTCAAGACTATGGCGGATCTCCACATTGTCAGATGTGCCAAGACGGGCAAGCAGGCTGTTAAGCGCCATGGCCTCGATCCCGTTTTCGCGCATTTCACGCAGGCTCTGGCTCCCTTCGCGTTTGGAGAGCGGCTCCCCACCTGGTCCCGTCAGGAGCGGGATATGCCCGAAGGTCGGCACAGCGGCGCCCAAAGCCTCGAATATCTGGATATGCAGTGCCGTATTACTCACATGATCCTCCCCGCGGATAACATGGCTGATCTTGAAATCAATGTCATCCACGACAGAGGGCATATGATAGAGCGGCCGCCCGTCGGAGCGGATCAGGACCGGGTCCGACATGCTCGCGCCATCGACCTCAACGGTCCCGCGCACCATGTCTTTCCAGCGGATAACGACTTGATCCAACTTGAAACGCCAATGGGCTTTGCGTCCCTCCCCCTCATATTTGGCTTTGTCTTCCTCAGTCAGGTCTAACGCGGTGCGGTCATAGATCGGCGGGAGTTTGCGGGCCAACTGCCGCTTGCGCTTATAGTCCAGCTCTTCGCCGGTTTCATAACAGGGATAGAGCCGCCCGGCAGCCTTTAGCGTTTCGAACGCGGCAGTATAGGCATCGCTTCGGTCCGACTGCTTCTTCAGTTCCGACCAATCCAACCCGAGCCATTTGAGATCTTCCTGAATGGCGTCCGCATATTCCTCGGTCGAGCGTTCCTCGTCCGTGTCATCGAGACGGAGGATCATCTCCCCGTCCTCTTTCTTCGCGGTCAGCCAGTTAATCAGGGCAAGCCGCGCATTGCCGACATGCAAATACCCTGTCGGGCTCGGCGCAAATCGTAATTTAGTCATTATCGCTTATCTCTAAAGGCGTTGGTTATTGGATAGCGCCGGTCGCGCCCGAAACTTTTTGTGGAAATCTTGACGCTAGGCGGCGCCTGACGGCGCTTATACTCGGCGATATAAAGCAGGTTCTGGATGCGAGCGATGGTATGGGTATCATATCCAGCCTCCACCAGTTCTGCGAAGGAACTCTCCTTCTCCACCAGACCATAAAGAATGCCATCCAGAATTTCATAGGGTGGCAGGCTGTCTTCGTCCTTTTGATCTTCGCGCAGTTCCGCTGTTGGGGGCTTTGTGATGACATTCTGCGGCATCACTGGCCCCGGTGCGCCCTTGAAGAGTGGTGAGAAATGCGTATTACGCCATTCCGACAGCTTGAAGCAGGTAATTTTGTAAACGTCTTTCAGCACCGAATAACCGCCGCACATATCGCCATAGAGCGTTGCATAACCGACGGACATTTCCGACTTGTTGCCCGTTGTCAGTACCATATAGCCGAGCTTGTTAGAGAGCGCCATCAGGGTCATGCCGCGAATACGTGACTGGATATTTTCCTCCGTGATGTCTTGCTCCAACCCGGCGAAGGGTTCGCGCAGCATCACATCGAATGCCTCGACTGCGGGCACAATTGAAATATTATCGAGCGTGGCATTCAGAAGGCGTGCGCATTCTGCCGCATCATCAAGACTTTCCGTGGAGGTGTATTTTGACGGCATCATGACGCAGTGAACCCGTTCCGCGCCGAGGGCATCAACGGCGACGGCGGCGCTGAGCGCGCTGTCAATTCCGCCAGACAAACCCAGCAAAACACCGGGAAAGCGGTTTTTCTCCACATAGTCTTTTAAGCCCAGAACCATCGCGTGATAGATTTGTTCGAGCTCATTACCGGGTTCTGTAATCTCTTCTGTTTCACATCTCCAATTCCCGTCTTCCTGACGACGCCAATCGGTTACAACAAGCCCCTCTTTCCATCCGGGCATCTGAACGGTAAGTGACCGGTCCGCATTCATAACGAAAGACGAGCCGTCAAACACAAGTTCATCCTGTCCGCCAATTTGGTTGAGATATATGAGCGGGAGGCCCGTTTCCGTCACCCGGTGGATCGCATGGTTCAGTCGTTCATCAGGCTTCATATGATCATACGGGCTGCCATTCGGCACGATCAGCATTTCCGCACCGGTCTCACTCAGACACTCGGCGACCTCGGGATACCACATATCTTCACATATCATGACACCAAGACGGACACCCTTGAACGGGATTGGCCCGGGAAGAGGCCCGGCATCAAAAACCCGGACTTCGTCAAAGACACCATAATTGGGCAGTTTATTCTTGAATCGTCGGGCGGAAATCTTGCCTTCTTCCAATAAGCAAACGGCATTATAAAGATTGCCGTCTTCCACCAGCGGTGCACTCATCAGCATGGCAGGCCCACCATCGAGAGTGAGTTCTGCCAACTCTTCCATCGCCTCTTGAACCGTACGCTGAAAAGCCGGCTTCTCAACCAGGTCTTCCGGCGGGTATCCCGTCAGGAATAATTCAGGATAGACGACAATATCCGCACCAAAGGCTTCAGCCTCTTCGCGAAAGGCCCGGGCGAGCGTAACATTCCCGGCAATATCCCCAAGCGTCGGGTTTGCCTGCGCCAGTGCAATTTTCAAATGATCAGTCATGACGGATTTTTAACCCGCCTTGACGCGCGCAGCAATCGCTAGATCGTGTTTTCCGGTGAAAAGCAGCTAAAAAATTGAAATTCAGGGATTATTCGAGCCATAGGCGGGGCCGTCATCCATGATTTCCGTCTGTTCCGCATCCTCGTCGACCTCCCCTTCGCTATAAGCCGGGGGTTCGTCATTGACCCATTCTTCCGTTTCCGGGTTAAGCGTGGCAACCGCCGCACCGGCGCGAACCGGCATGGCAACGAAGGCCCCTTGATCCTCCATTGGCATGGCACGGGTTATCTGCATCCGGTATATGGCGAATATGCCGATGGCAATATGGGCGCCCGCAATCCAGGCAAAGAAGATCATGCTGCCAAGGAAGGTCATGAACTGTCCGACAATCAGTGGGCCGAAAATCGCGCCGACGCCGTTGGCAAACATCAGGCCACTGCTGGCCGCAACCATCTTATCCGGTTCCAGATAGTCATTGGTATAGGCAATACAGAGAGAGTAAAGCGGAACAGAAAAGCCACCGAAAAGCGCGACCGCGCCCAGGAACAGCAGGAAGTTGTCCGTCTCCCCGGCATACATTGCAAGCAAGGCGGCACCGCCGCTTAACATGGTGGTGACCATCAGCACCATGCGTCGATCGAATTTATCCGAAAGCCGCCCAACAGGCCATTGCAACAGGACACCGCCCATAATGGACACAGTGATGAAACTGGAAATTTGCGCAACAGACAGACCGATATTATCACCATACACCGCCGCCATACCGTAGAAGGCACCGCCGATAACGCCTTGAGCGCACATGCCGACAACACCAAGCGGGGAGATGTTATAAAGTTCCTTCAGCTTGAGTCGGGTGCTGGCGGTAAAGTTGGGCGCCGGGTTTGCGGTCAGAGCCATCGGGATCAAGGACAAGGAAACCAGCACGGAAACAAAGATAAAGAGCGAATAACCACCGGGGTCTGCCACATTCAGGAAGACCTGACCAAGTGCCATCCCACCCATCATGATGATCATATAGACGGAGAGGAGTTGCCCGCGTGTTTCGTTGGTCGCCGCGTCATTGAGCCAGCTTTCGCAGACGATATAAAGACCCGCGAAGGCGAAACCCGTCATAAACCGCATCGCACCCCAAACAAAGGGATCGACAAACACGACATAGATCAACGCCGCCGAAGAGGCGAGCGATGCCAGCGCCGCAAAGACGCGGACATGGCCGACGTTGGCAAGAATTTTAGGCGTGATAACGGACCCGAACAGGAAGCCGAGATAGTAGGCGGACATCACCAGACCGGTCACGGCGGCCGGGAATCCTTCCAGGGATGCGCGGATACCGACAAGGCTGAGTTGCAGGCCGTTTCCGATCATCAGCAGGCCCAACCCCATCAGGAGCGGCCACGAATTTAATACAGCAGCGTACATGGCCGACCTATCTGAAAAAGAGGGCTAGTTAATTCATCCGCTTTTGATCATAAACAGGGCGTCTTGCCAATCAAAAAGCGACATATCCTATTCCAGGAAGGAAGTGTTAGCGCTTTTCCTTCTTGAGAAGGAATTCACGGCCCACTTTAACGCCTGGGACACCGTCATAGGCGATGATATCTGCGGTGGCATAAGTCTCGGGCCAGATCTCCGGCAGGAAGGATCCCGTGCCGACCACATCAATTGGCGCCTTCATATTTCCCATAATTCGGCATTTCTCAACCGAGAAACCTGAGGAGGCAACAATCTTGACCTTCTCAAAACCCGCGTCATCAAGTTTTTCGCGCATTGAGTATATCGCAGCCGCAGAAACACCTGTTCCGACCAGCCATTTCAGTTCCTGCTCCGACCGGTACTGCCGAATACCACGGGGCATATAACGTTCCAGCACAGCATAAGACGTTGCAGGATCGAGCCCTTCAATAAAGCGGCCACCATGGGTATCCATCCGGACGGACATCTTTCCCTTTGCCGCCAGTTCCGGAAACCGTTTGCAGGTCGCCAATGCATCGGTCACTTCCTTGCCGTAGTAGTCAACAAGGACGGTGAGTGGATCATCGGGAAAGCTTTCATGGAACATCTCGGCTGCGCGTGTCGTGCTCCCCGCGTAGCCGATCAGGGCGTGCGGCATAGTGCCGAGGCCTTTGTCATTTCCAAAATAATGCGCCGTGGCGTTATTGGCATTTCCGATAAAGCCGACTGCGTCAAATTCCTTTTGTGCCGCGCGGCTCCCGACGGAGGCAGCATAGGCCATCATATCGGCCATTTCACTTCCCGCACAATGACGGGCATCCATCGCGAGAAACTTCACTTCGGGCAAGTGTGAGCACATGGTGAAGGCGTTGTAGGCGGCGACGCAGGCCGAGCCGAGTTTTTGCAAGTAAAGCGTTTCCAGATCGACAAGATCGTGAAAGCTTCCTGTGATATAGACCAGAGGTTCACCGGCGCCGACCCAATCCCCTTCCTCAAAGCAAGGTTCAATCTTGAAGCTGTGATTGCGCATCTTCGCAATATTATCCAGCCAGTCGAGCATAATCTGTGGACAGAAGATAACCGGACGCCGCATAAAAACAGCATAAGTTACTGTTTTATCGCCAAATTGTCCGATGACGCGCTTTGTCTTGTTGAAATACTGATCTGTATGGTCGGCGATGGATGCATCCACCGCCTCCCTTTTAGCTACTGGCGTCTGGCTGGTCATATTGGTTAAAGGTTACGAGGCGGCTGCAATTGCCGTCCCATTTCCCCTTTCTTTTTTGATCATTTCGGAGATAAGGAACGCGAGCTCCAGTGCCTGATTGGCATTGAGGCGTGGATCACAAGCCGTATGATAGCGATCGCTTAATCCCTCCTCGGTGACCTCGAACGCGCCGCCGATACATTCAGTGACATTCTGTCCGGTCATTTCGAAATGAACACCACCGGCATAAGAGCCTTCCGCCTGATGCACATCGAAGAACTGACGTACTTCCGCCAGGATACGGTCAACAGGGCGGGTTTTGTATCCGGTTGTTGATTTGATTGTATTGCCATGCATCGGATCGCAGGACCAGACAACCGTCCGCCCTTCCCGTTCAATCTTGCGAATTAGTTCCGGCAAATGCTTTTCGACATTATCCGCGCCGAAGCGGCAAATGACGGTCATGCGACCGGCCTCATTCTCCGGGTTCAACTCGTCAATGAGGCGGAGCAACCCATCCGCGGTCTGAGTCGGGCCGGCCTTGACACCGATCGGGTTGGAAACACCACGCAGGAATTCCACATGCGCCTCATCCGGATCACGCGTACGATCACCGATCCACAGCATATGCGCAGACGTGTCGTAATAGTCACCCGATGTGCTGTCAATGCGGGTCAGAGACTGCTCATAGGGGAGCAGCAACGCCTCATGTGAGGTGTAGAAATCTGTACGCCCCATTTCCGGTGTGTTGGTTGAGGAAACGCCACAGGCTTCCATGAAGGCAAGTGCATCATGAATACGATCCGCCATTTCACGGTATCGGTCCCCTTGTGCTCCACTCGCGACAAAGCCCATGTTCCAGCTATGAACTTGATGCAGGTCCGCATAACCACCTTGTGCGAATGCCCGCAGAAGGTTGAGGGTTGAGGCCGCCTGAGAGTAGCCTTTCAACATCCGAGTTGGATCCGGCACGCGGGAGTTTTCGTCAAATTCGAAACCATTGATGATATCGCCGCGGTAGCTTGGTAATTCGACACCGTCCACCGTTTCCGTATCAGATGAACGGGGCTTGGCAAATTGACCGGCAAGACGGCCAACCTTCACGATCGGGCAGTTCGCCCCGAAAGTAAGGACAACCGCCATCTGCAACAGGACCTTGAAGGTGTCGCGAATGTTATCGGGATGGAATTCCGCGAAGCTTTCGGCGCAGTCGCCCCCTTGAAGAAGAAAAGCCCGACCATTGGCAACCTCGGCCAGCTTTTTCTTCAGGTTCCGTGCTTCGCCCGCAAAAACGAGCGGCGGAAAGGATTTCAACTCCTTCTCGACCGCTTCGACGGCCTGGATGTCCGGATATGTTGGCAGCTGGCGTACAGGTTTTTGTCTCCAGCTTTCAGGGGTCCAGGTTTTAGACATCTCTATATTCCTTAAATCTCATTCGCTCTAAAAAATCTATTATCTACAGCCTTTTATGGTTTTCGCAATGGATAACCGGCCATTTCTCGACATTTCGGTCAAAAAACCGGCCAATTACGTGCTTAATTCCGAAAATGGCATCGGTATCAGGCCGCGATAAATTTCTCCCGCATGGTGACGATTTCCTCCGCGAGCGAAGGATGAACGCCAACTGTTGCGTCAAATTGTGCCTTTGTCGCCTTGCATTTCAGCGCGATGCCGACGGCCTGAATAATCTCTGCCGCGTCGGATCCGACGATATGGGCCCCAACAACGATATCCGTCTTAGCATCGACGATCAGTTTCACAAACGCCTTCTCCGTGCCGCCGGTGAGGGTCATCTTCATCGGGCGGAAGTCGGATTTATAGATATCGACTTTACCGTATTTTTCCCGTGCATCCGCCTCGCTCAGGCCCACGGTTCCGACCTGTGGATGAGAAAAGACGGCGGAGGGGACATTTTCGTGATCCATTGCGCGGGGGCGACCCCCAAAAACCGTCTCGGCGAAGGCCATGCCCTCATGAATGGCGACGGGGGTGAGCGCGATCCTGTCGGTGACATCGCCAACGGCATAGATATTATCGACGGTAGTCTGCGAATCCGGTGCGACCTTGACCGCACCATTTTCTTTCAGCTCAACGCCGATATCTTCCAGCCCGAGCCCGTCCGTGTTGGGGCGCCGACCCGTGGCATACATGATCGCATCTGTTTCGAGTACATCGCCATCCTCCAGCGTGACTTTAAGTCCGCTATCGGTCTTCTCGATTTTGGCCGGGTTCGAATGCGTGCGCAAATCGATACCCTTTTTCTGGATCTCATCCGCGAGGAAGTTCTGCACATCCTTATCGAAACCGCGCAGGATCTGTGTGCTCCGATAAAGCTGCGTGACTTCCGCACCGAGGCCATTAAAGATACCCGCAAACTCAACCGCGATATAACCACCGCCAACGATAATCACGCGTTTCGGGAATTCTTCCAGATGCAGCGCCTCATTGGAGGAAATGGCATGCTCGATCCCCGGCACATCCGGCATGACCGGCGCGCCGCCCGTGGCGATCAGGATATATTTCGCCGTAATTTCCTTATCGCCAACCCTAACGGTGTTGCGATCAACCAGAGTAGCCCGCCCCTGATACAGCTCCACCTTATTATTATCGAGGATCGTATGATAGATGCGGTTCAGCCGGTCGATTTCCTTGTCTTTGTTGGCAATCAGGGTTTCCCATGAATGGCTCGTTTCTCCGACGGTCCAGCCATAAGCGGCCGCATCCTCAAAATCTTCTGAGAAATGGCTCGCATAGACCAAAAGTTTTTTCGGCACGCAACCACGAATGACGCAAGTTCCGCCAACGCGAAACTGTTCTGCGATGGCCACCTTGGCCCCGAGGTTGGAGGAGATGCGAGACGCACGGACACCGCCGGAGCCAGCCCCGATGACAAAAAGATCGTAATCGAATTCCACTTTATTCTTCCTATACTCGGATGCCATTGTGGCATCTGGTTGGCGCTGCCCCGGAATTGGTATCGGCGATCAGCTATCGATGCCGCCGATACACATGTATTTAATTTCCAGATAGTCATCAATGCCGTATTTTGAACCCTCCCGGCCAATACCGGACTGTTTTACGCCACCGAACGGTGCAACTTCCGTCGAGATAATGCCTGTATTGATGCCGACGATGCCATATTCCAGTGCTTCGCTCACCCGCCAGATACGGCCGATATCACGGGCACAGAGATAGGCGGCAAGACCGAATTCTGTATCATTCGCCATTGCGATGACGTCCGCCTCATCCTTGAAGGTAAAAATAGGCGCCATGGGGCCGAATGTTTCTTCCTTCGCGACCTTCATGTCCTGCGTCACGCCGGTCAGGATCGTTGGTTCAAAAAAGGTCTGGCCAAGGGAGTGGCGATGCCCGCCCACAGCGAGCGTAGCGCCTTTACTCAAGGCATCCTTGATGTGATCCTCTACCTTCTTGACGGCGGCTTCAGTGATCAACGGCCCCTGCATGACGCCGTCCTCAAGACCGTTACCAACTTTCAGGCCTTTAGCCTTTTCCGTCAGTTTCGCAACGAAGGCGTCATGGATGCCTTCCTGCACATAGATGCGGTTGGCACAGACGCAGGTCTGTCCGGCGTTGCGGTATTTCGACGCCATCGCCGCCTCGACCGCCTCTTCAAGATTGGCGTCATCAAAGACGATGAAGGGCGCATTTCCGCCAAGCTCCATGGAGGTTTTCTTGACCGTGCCCGCGCATTGTTCCATCAGCAACTTGCCGACGGCAGTGGAGCCAGTGAAGGTCAGTTTGGCCACTATCGGGTTGGAGGTCATTTCCTTGCCGATATCTTTCGCTTCGCCTGTAACAATACCCAGAATACCAGCCGGGATACCGGCCCTTTCTGCCAGTACCGCCATGGCGAAGGCAGAAAAAGGCGTGAGTTCAGCAGGCTTGATGACCATGGGACAACCGGCGGCGAGTGCCGGGGCTGCCTTGCGCGTAATCATGGCGATGGGGAAATTCCACGGGGTGATCGCGACGGTCACGCCAATCGGCTGTTTGATCACGACGATACGCTTGTCACTCTGATGTTCCGGGATGGTATCGCCATAGATGCGTTTGCCTTCTTCCGCGAACCATTCAATGAAGGACGCCGCATAGGCCACCTCCCCTTTTGCCTCGGTAAGCGGCTTGCCCATCTCGACCGTCATGATCTTGGCAAGGTCGTCGGTCGCTTCCAGCATCAAATCATGCCATTTACGGAGGATAGTCGCCCGCTCCTTCGCGGTCTTACCCGCCCACGCCGGCATAGCGGCCTTCGCGGCCTCAATCGCGCGGCGAGTCTCATCTGTCCCCATCAGAGGGACAGTACCGACAAGATCACCGGTCGCCGGGTTAGTCACATCCAACGTCTTGCCGCTGTCCGCATCGCACCATTTGCCATCAATGAGACCTTGCATCCGCAGTAGATCAGGATCTTTCAGATTAAGCGGATTGGTGTTGTTATCTAGCATGGTGAACTCCTCAGGTTAATTTGACAGTGCGCGCGGCCTGTATAACGGTAATTGTGGCCGGAGTTTATGCCACAATATCTAATAGTCAACCAGCGATCCTCAACGGTTTTTTGATTTTAACGCGCGAGTCTGTTGAAAATAAACAAGGAGCGCTCTAATCTGGCGCAGAATCGACGATCAATACTATTGCGGAGAATGTGCTGTGGCGAGTGGATCGAAAAAAGTTATTTATGCAGCACTGGCCGGGAACTCGCTCATTGCCATATCAAAATTCACGGCGGCGTTCTTCACCGGAAGTTCCGCGATGTTGAGCGAGGGTGTGCATTCTCTAGTGGATACAGGAAACCAAATCCTGATGCTGCATGGCCTCAAGAAAGCCGCACAGAAACCGGACAAGATGCATCCTTTTGGTTACGGGACGGAGCTCTATTTCTGGGCCTTCATCGTAGCCATCCTTATTTTCGCGCTTGGGTCCGGTATCTCCCTCTATGAGGGGATCAAGCATATCCGTAATCCTGAAGTCATCATTGACCCGACATGGAACTATGTAGTGCTAGGACTTGCCATTATCTTTGAGGGCTGGGCCTGGACCGTGGCCTATCTTGAGTTCAATCGCGCCAAGGGAAAACGGGGGCTTTGGCAGGAAGTTCGGCGCAGCAAGGACCCGACGATCTTTACAATTCTGTTTGAAGATACTGCTGCAATGCTCGGCCTGGTGACGGCGCTTGTCGGTATTTTCCTCGCCCAGCATCTTGGCATACCGGAACTCGATGGTGTGGCGTCGGTTGTCATTGCCGTCATTCTGGCGGGCGTCGCGGTCCTTCTCGCTATCGAATGTAAGGGACTCCTGATTGGCGAAGGCGCGAGCAAGGCTGTTGTCGAAGGAATTGAACAAATCTTCACAAATGACAAACGCATCGTCAGCCTGAACGAGCTCCTGACCATGCATATGGGACCGACGGATATATTGGTGAATGTGAGTATCGATTTTTCCGATGAGCTCGATTCAAAGCAAGTCGAGGCAGCAGTCAGTGATTTTGAAACCCGGATCAAAGAACAGTTTCCGGATGTAAAGCGCATTTTTATCGAGGCCCAAAGTTTCTTGTCGCATATTCGAATTAATTCTGCTTAAAAGAACAAAAATTTAAAAAGGAAAACATTAATTGGATGTCATCGCTGTCGAAGAAGATCCCCGGTCTGACAATTTCAAAAAAATATATCGGTATGAGATCACCTCTGCGAATAATTTTGAGACCCCTACCGTCAGCAAACTCTATCAATGGTGGGACGGGTTTAAGCCAAATTTACCCACTCGGGAAGATTTCGATATCACCCATCACTGGACGATTGCCTCCTCGCTCTATTTGATCGAAACGGTTTCTCCGGGCGAATACCTCCACCGGCTGAACGGGGAGAATGTCGTGGATATTATTGGTGTTTCCTTGCGCGGGCACGATATTTCCGTGAACAGTCCATTGCCCGAATTGCGTCGTTTTGCCAGCTATATGGATAGGCTGGTAGAGGGGAAAAAGCCTGGACATTGCAAAGGTACTGTTGAGATACCGGGCGTGAGAGAAGCACATTTTGAAACAATTGACTGCCCACTCCTGCGCCAAGACGGTACCGTAGGTTTCATCCTCGGGGCAATTTCGCTAGTCGACTAAATTTGTAATCCGCGGCCACCTTATCGCCTTTTCCTCGCTTAAAATCGATGTATTTTGCGCGGAATATAGGAGAAACACGTCTGATTCATTCAAATTGGACTTGATTTTGGCTCTGCAAGGTTTCAAAATTGTAAATATACCAGTACTGTAAACGAGTTAGAAAAGGGTTATGAGGGGCTGCAATATCGTTCAGGTGACTACCTGATAGAGTCTGCGGTGGCACGATCTGGCGGCCTAATTGGAAATCTAAAGACAACTGCACAATGTTCTCCGTCTTCCAGGGTGAAACGATCAACCGTTTCCCGTAAGCCGGAACAGATTACAGGAGTTGATATGTTCCTATTATCGCAAATACTCAAACGCCTTGTTCGGCAAGGCCAACTCACGGTTTATGATGCGGACGGCAAGGAACATTTCTATAAAGGAACAGAACCCGGCCCGGCCGTAAAAATCCGTATTCATTCACGAAAGGCCGCGCGCAAGATCGCGATCTATCCAAAGTTGTTTCTTGGCGAAGCCTATATGGAGGGTGATCTCACGATAGAGGAAGGCGGAATTTACGACCTTCTCGATCTTTTTACCCGAAACCTCGGCTGGGGCACGCGCAATCTGTTGGTTGACTTTGGTGATTTCGCCTATCGATTCTACTGGTTTTTCAACCAGTTCAACCCAAAAAGCCGGTCACTGAAGAATGTCGCCCATCATTATGATTTAAGTGATGAATTCTATGAGCTCTTCCTGGACGAGAACCGGCAGTATTCCTGTGCCTATTACAAAACGCCAGAGGACAGTCTGGAGCAGGCACAATTACAGAAAATGGCGCATATCGGTGCTAAACTTGCATTAGAGCCTGGACAGAAGGTGCTCGATATCGGCTGCGGATGGGGCGGCATGGCGCGCTTTCTTGCGGAAAATGCCGATGTTCAGGTGACCGGGGTTACGCTTTCGAAAAACCAGCTTGCCTATGCGCAGGAGAAGGCCAAGCAGACGGGGCTTTCAGCGAAGGTTGATTATCGCCTTACTGACTACCGGGACGTGACCGAGAAATTCCATCGTATCGTCTCTGTCGGTATGTTCGAGCATGTGGGCGTCCCCCATTACAGGGAGTATTTTAGAAAAGTAAAATCGATCCTGACGGATGATGGCGTCGCGCTGATCCATACCATCGGCACCGCAGATCGCCCCTCACCTACCAACGCCTGGATTCAAAAGTATATCTTTCCGGGAGGTTATATCCCGCCGCTCTCTCAGGTTATGCCCGCGATTGAGAAAGCCGGGCTCTATGTCACGGATGTCGAGATATTACGTTTGCACTATGCCGAAACCCTCCGTGACTGGCGCATTCGCTTTCATGAAAAGATCGATAAGGTGCAGGAGATCTATGACGAGCGTTTTTGCCGGATGTGGGATTACTACCTCTCGGCAAGCGAGGTTTCTTTTCGCAACAGCGGACTTGTTGTTTTCCAGATCCAGCTCGCCAAGCAGCTTGATGACTTGCCGCTGACCCGCGACTATATCACCGAGATTGAGGAAAATGAACTCAGCGCCACCCGCGTCGCAGCGGAGTAGCCCCTACTCTACCGTGACCGATTTCGCGAGGTTGCGCGGCTGATCGACGTCGGTGCCTTTCAGGACAGCAACGTGATAGGCCAGAATTTGCACCGGGATCGCATAGAGGATCGGGGCGACAAACGGGTCCACCGTCGGTAGCTCAATAGAGCCAAGCGCGCGATCACCGAGTTGCTTGATCCCCGCCGCGTCGGACATAAAGATCACCCGTGCGTTACGCGCCATGACTTCCTGCATATTGGAGGCCGTCTTTTCAAAATAAGGATCGCTTGGCGCCACCACAATCACCGGCACTAGCTCGTCAATCAGCGCGATGGGACCGTGCTTGAGTTCCCCTGCCGCATAGCCTTCCGCATGGATGTAGGAAATTTCCTTCAGTTTCAGCGCGCCTTCAAGGGCGATGGGGTAGCCGGTGCCGCGCCCAATATAGAGCACGTCCCGCGCCTCGAATATGGCCTCGGCGAGCGCCTTTATATTCTCGTCACTATCGAGGATTTCAGCAGCCCGTGCTGGTACTTCGGACAGCGCTGCACAGAGGCGCGCCTCTTCCTCATGATTGATAACGCCGCGCTTGACCCCTGCATCGATAGCGATACAGGCAAGCGTGACCAGCTGGCAGGTAAAGGCCTTGGTAGAAGCCACGCCGATTTCCGGCCCGGCCTGTGTATGGAAAACAAAATCCGATTCCCGTCCCATGGAGCTTTCCTCCACATTCACAATGGAGGCGATATCCTGACCCTTCGCCTTGGCGTATTTGAGCGCCGCAAGTGTATCTGCCGTTTCTCCTGATTGGGAGATAAAAAGCGCAAGCCCGCCTTTCTTGAGCGGCATTTGCCGGTAGCGGAACTCGGAGGCGATATCGACCTCGACATTGAGATCGGCGATCCCCTCGAACCAGTATTTCGCGATCATACCTGCATAGAAAGAGGTGCCGCAGGCAACGATTGTCACTTTCGGCAGGTCGTTCCAATCGAATGGCAGATCGGGCAGCGTGATTGTCCGGCTCTTGGGATTGAAGAAGCTGTTCAGCGTCTCCCCCATTACCGCAGGCTGCTCGGCGATTTCCTTCATCATGAAATGGCGGTGATTACCCTTGCCGATCATCGCACCAGAGAGCTGGGTCTGTTTAATCGGTCGTTCGACCTGATCGCCGTCCTTGTCATAGAAAGTTGCGCCGTCGCGGGTGAGCACGGCCCAGTCGTCTTCCTCCAGATAGGATATCCGCACGGTGAGCGGCGCGAGCGCAAGCGCGTCGGAGCCGAGGAACATCTCCCCGTCGCCCCAACCGACCGCCAGCGGAGCGCCGCGTCGGGCGCCAATCATCAGGTTGTCATGCCCCTTGAAGATCACTGCGAGCGAAAACGCACCATGCAGATGCTTGAGCGCTCCGGCCATGGCCTCTTCCGGAGTCTTGCCTTCATCAATAAAGCTGGTGATCAGCTGCGCCGCGATTTCCGTATCGGTCTCGGATTCGAACTCATAGCCTTTCGCCGTCAGGTCGCCGGCCAGTTCGCGGTAATTCTCGATAATGCCGTTATGGACGAGCGCGATCTGTTTGGTCATATGCGGATGGGCGTTGACCTCGTTCGGCACGCCATGAGTCGCCCAGCGGGTGTGGCCAATACCGGCAAGTCCCGTCAGGCCATTGCCTTTCAGTACCTCTTCCAGGTTTACAAGCTTGCCCTCGGCGCGGCGACGGTCGATCCCGCCTTCGGTCAGGGTCGCGATCCCGGCGCTGTCATAGCCGCGATATTCCAGACGCTTCAGCCCGCCAATCAATGATGGGACTACATCCTTTTTGCCGAGAACCCCGATAATTCCACACATACTTCGAATACCTTATAATAAAATCAATTTACTGGCGCTATTTCTTGACTTTTTTCTTCAAGTCCCGAAAACGCTTCGCCCAGCCGGGCTTCTGTTTTTCTTCCGCCCGCTCAATACCGAGGGCATCGGCCGCAACGTCCTTGGAAACCGTGCTGCCCGCGCCGATAATCGCGCCATCTCCGACCTTGACCGGCGCGACAAGCGCGGTGTTAGAGCCGATAAAGGCCCCGGCCCCGATATCCGTCTTGAACTTGTCGTAGCCATCATAATTGCAGGTGATGGTGCCTGCGCCGATATTGGCCTCTGCGCCGATGCGTGCATCCCCAATATAGGAAAGATGGCTGACCTTTGCGCCCGTTTCAATCTGGGATTTCTTCACCTCGACGAAATTGCCGATTTTCACCTCGCTGGCGATATCCGCTCCGGGACGCAGCCGAGCAAACGGGCCGATCTGCGATTGTTCACCAATACTTGTGCCTTCCAGATGGCTATATGCCTTGATGCGGACATTATCACCCACCGTCACGCCGGGCCCAAAGAAAACACCGGGCTCGATCACCACATCCCGGCCGAGCGTTGTATCATGGCTGAACCAGACGGTCTCCGGGTCGATCAGGGTTGCTCCCGCCGTCATGGCCGCCGCGCGCCAGCGGCTTTGCGCGATTGCTTCCGCTTCGGCAAGCTGGGCGCGATTGTTGACGCCGAGAAGCTCTTCCTCCTCGCCCTTCACATAGGCGCAAGTCAGGCCCTGCCTAATCGCAATTTCGACAATATCGGTGAGATAATACTCTCCCTTGGCATTCTTGTTATCAACCGCCTTGATCAAGTTTGCCAGATGCGCGCCATTGATCGCCATCACCCCGGAATTACAGAGCCCAACTGCGCGTTCTTCTGCATTGGCATCGGCAAATTCAACAATGGCGGTGAGATTGCCGCTGGCGTCCGTGATCAACCGCCCATATTCCAGCGGGTCATCCGGCTCAAACCCCAGCACAACCACAGCACAAGTCTCATTTGCGCGGCGCTTCTCGATCATCTGTCGCAGGGTGTCCGCCTCTATCAGTGGGGTATCACCATAAAGGATCAGTACATCGCCAGTAAATCCGGCCAGGGAATCGAGTGCCGCCGAGACGGCATGCCCCGTACCTAGAGCCTCAGCCTGTATCGCTATTTCTGCAGGGGATACCTCTTTTTGGACCGCATCCATGTTTGGCGATGTTACCACCACGATTTTTTCTGGTTCAAGCGTGCCGACAGTCCCCAGCAGATGGGATATCATGGGCCTGCCACCCACCTCATGCATAACCTTCGGTTTGGCCGATTTCATGCGGGTTCCGGCTCCGGCGGCGAGGACAACGGCGGCGATGGCTGACATATCTTTACTCGTTTTTCCGTAAACTTGACTATACTTTGGCTTAAATAACACCTAATCCTACAGGATAAACAAATAAAAAAATGTTACCGGATTTTACATAGATGCAGGAAATCGCAATAATTTTTGATCTTGATGGCACGTTGGTCGACACCGCGCCGGATCTTCATGACGCGCTTAATCACACTCTTACCACCGCGGGACGCGATACCATGGATATCGAACATGTCCAAGGCCTCATTGGCCACGGCGCACGCGCCTTGCTTCAACGGGGACTTTCCGCAACAGGAGGCATGCCGGAACATGAACGATTTGAAGAGCTTGTGGCGGTTTTCTTCGCCTATTATCAGGATCACCTGAGCGACAGGAGCAAGCCTTATGACGGCGTGGTGGCGGCGCTTGAGGCGTTTCAGGACGAAGGGGCAAAACTCGGTGTTTGTACCAATAAATCAATCGGCTTTGCCAAGCCATTGCTCAATGACCTTGGTTTGACACGCTATTTCACGGCGATGACCGGCGGTGACAGCTTCGCCGTTAAAAAACCCGATGCCGGTCATATTACCGGCACACTTGACCTGATGGGACATAGCGGCGGAAAGGCCTTTATGATCGGAGATAGCATCAATGATATCAAAGCCGCACAAAATGCCGGTATTCCCTCTGTCGCGGTCAGTTTCGGCTATACAGAAACCCCGGTGCAGGAACTTGGCCCTGACCATATCATCGATCACTTTAACGAGCTGTTCCCGCTGATTAAATCGCTTTGAGGAGTGGGGTTAATTGCCCTCATATCGCATTTCCTGAATTTCGCTCAAAGCCTGATTTTCCGGGACAAGTATTGTGTAATAGACTAACCGCCAAAACCCTTCCTGAAATATCTTCATATAGTAGGTTTTACCCTCGACAATTTCCAATTCGAATGCTTGGTCCACATTAAATAGTTCGGTCCGAAATTGATGAGGACCCGGCTCTACTTGAAGCGCAATATAACCGCCGGTGTGAAGTTCTCCAACTTGTTCCCCGTCAATAAGAAAAGGCGTCGTCCCTCCGGTTCCTTTAAATTGATGGCTAACCCGATAAACGTATACGAGACCTTTTCCCGGCTCCGGTTTTAGCACCGCATTATGCTCGGAAAATTTAGGACCGGTCGCCGTGCAACTAACAAGAAATAGAAAAGCAAAAACGGAGATAAGAAAACGCATGAGGCCTCCTAATAACTAAAGCCGTATTACGATAAACATTTGGATGGAATTTATTTCCCCTGATACCGGGTTGCTTGGAGTTGAGGAAGGGCCTCGTTTTCAGGAATATTTCTGATTAAAAATGTGCCGGTCCACATACCGGGGTCATAATCAAGCCGCAAATAATAGGTTTTTCCCGCCTCCATAGACAAATATACAGCTTTATCAATTCGGCTGGTTTCCGTTAGCAATTCATGTGGTCCGGGATCCGTTTCATAGGAAATGTATCCGCCGACATTCACAGCGCCGACGTTCTTCCCGTTATCCAGAAAATCTGCCGTTACGGTCGCGGCTATAAAGGTGTCAACCCGATAGACATATACGAGCGCTTTTCCCGGCGCAGGCGCCTGTTTACTATGGCTCTCTGTAAAGAGTGGACCGCTTGCGGAAGTACAACCAACAAGAATAAGAAAAGAGATGAGGGAAAGAATGATACGCATGGAGACACCTGAAAATATTATTACTGGTATTATTTCCTACCCTGCAGCAGGGAAATTCACAATAATAAATTGAGAATTTTCTCCGACTCATTCATCCTTAAAGAGCGGAAGGGAGGCGATTTTCTTACCCGACGGTATTTCCCGCTTCTTGATCCAGTCGGCGATATCGCGCCAGACAAGGGGCCCTTGTAAATCGCGCATCAGCATATGCCATCCCTCCTCGTAGAGGACAATATCGCTTTCCGGCGGAAGTTCCGCGGCGATCTTCTCAATCGGTTCTTTCGGGATAAGCTGGTCATTTTCCCCATATAGCAGCAGCGTCGGCAGTTTGATGTTTTTCGCATCGTCATAGGCGGCATCCATGATACCAACAAGGCCGTACACGCTGTCGATCCGGGTTTCCTTGATAAAGAGCGGATCCGCCGAAAGATTACGCAGCATGGAGATATTGTCAGATGCCTGAATGCCCATGCCCTGACCGGTCATTTTGACATCCGGGAAGGTATGCGCCGCCGTCCAGAGAACCGCCTGATAAAAGGGGTTGAGTGCCTGCCAGCCCCAAACGGCCGGGGCCGAAAGGATGACGCCATCAACCTTCGGAAACCCTTCTGACGTTACCGCTGTGATCAGGACAGCACCGCCCATACTCTCTCCCAGCAGATAGATCGGCTTGCCAGGGTATTTCGCGCGGACCTCCGTTACCATCGTGGCGAGATCCTGAATCATCAACTCCTGTCCCGGCCAAATGCCGAAATTTGGCCCCAAACCAAAGCCGCGCTGATCATAGGCGATGGTTGTCAGCCCCTCCCCGATCCACCAACTGCCCGGATACGCATAGGTATTGCTGTAGTCATTGAAACCATGCACGGCGATAATAACGGCGACGGGCTCCTCTGCTGCCCAGATTTTGACGGGTAGCTTTTCACCATCCGGGGTTTGCAGATAATGATCGGTGAGTTCGGCCTTCATTGTTGAGGGGCCGACCTGCTGTACCACCGGGGAGCAGGAGGTGAGCAAAAATCCCAGAAATAGATAAACCGCTGTTTTGCGAAATACCGCCGTGATTAACTGCATTCAACCAATTCCTGAACTTGTTGTTTTAAATAGGGAATAACGTCTTTCTCATACCAGTCATTTTTCTTCATCCAGCCCTGCACCCGCCAGCTGGGATGCGGCAGCGGCAGAATAGACGGCGCGTATTCCCTAAATCCGGCGACTGTTTCTGTCAGTGTTTTCTTACGCGTCGATGACAGATAGTATTTATGCGCATATTGCCCGACCGCCAATGTCAGTCGCACATTTTTAAGTTCCGGTATTAATTTCGGATGCCAGGTTTTGGCGCATTCGGCGCGTGGGGGCGCATCTCCGCCGCCTTTTTGCTTGCCGGGATAACAGAAACCCTGCGGCACAATGGCAAAATTCTTTGGATTGTAGAAAGTTTCCTTATCGACCCCCAGCCAATCGCGCAAGCGATCACCGGATGGGTCGTCCCAGGGAATGCCGCTCTCGTGAACTTTCGTACCCGGCGCCTGCCCCGCAATCAGGATTGGTGCATCGGCGTCTGCGATAAGAACCGGTCGCGGTCCGAGCGGTAAATGAGCTTCGCAAATCCGGCAGGCACGAATTTCGGTGAGGAGAATTGCCAGCGGATTAGATGTTTCCGTCATCAGGCGTTCACCCTTCCGCCGCTAGGTTCTGGCCTGCATCAAAGCGTTGAGTTTAGCGACTTGTTCAGCGTTGGGTCGATGCAGAACAATACCATCCGGCACCGATTTTCCCCAATCCTGTTCTATTTTTTTATTATTTTGGAACCTGTTACAACGCAAATCTCATGATTTAGCTTAAATATTTCTTCATCCTCTTCCTGAACGTAGCGGGCGGGACTTGCGAGGCCGATTGTCTGGCCCCGCATCGCCAGCCAGCTTGCGGCTTGCGTCCCTTGAAGGATGAGAAAAGGATCATTCACCTTTGAAATTACCATCGCGCTTATCGAAAAATGCCGAAATGGCTTCGTCATGGTCTTTGGTGTAATGGGCCAATGCCTGAAGGGCGGCGGACATTTCCAGAAGACTGTCGAGGCGCATATGCTCTCCTTCGCGCATCAGCTTTTTCGCCATGCGAAGAGAATGCGGCGGGTTGACGGCGATCCGTTTTGCAAGGTCTTTCGCCGCTGTCATCAGGTCTGCATCATCGACAATACTGGAAAGAAGGCCCCAGTCGAGCGCGGTTTTTGCGTCGATCATTTCGCCAGTGAAGGTCATTTCCGCAGCGCGACTGCGCCCGATAACCCGAGGCAGGAACCACGCCCCACCGTCCCCTGGGATAATACCGAGGCGGACAAAGCTCTCAGCGAACCGGGCTGAACTTGCGGCAATGCGGATATCGCACATGCAGGCAAGATCGAAACCGGCACCAACAGCCGCACCATTTACGGCGGCGATTGTCGGCACTTCCAGATTGTAGAAAGACAACGGAATTTTCTGGATGCCCTGCCGATACCCTTCCCGAATTTGGGCGGGAGAGCCGGCAAACAGCCCTTCCTTGTCGCGCATATGCTTGACATTACCACCGGCGGAGAAGGCTTTCCCCGCCCCGGTCAGGATCACGCAGCGTACGCTGTTGTCTTTGTTGATACGGTCCGCCGCATTCAGGAATGCGTCGAAGATTTTATCATCGGAGAGGGCATTGCGCTCCTCTGGCCGATTGATCGTGAGGGTTACAATGCCCTCATCTTGTTCGTATATTAAAGGTTCAGTCATGGGGGATAAGCTACTCAATCACTCGCGAAATGGAAAGCGGGAATCACGAGTTGCGACTATTATCCTGCGGTCCGCCCGTAGAAAGTCTTCTGCGCTTCCTTCGAGAGTGCGATCCCCGGCTCCGTATTATAGGCAAGAACAGCCAGCATACGGGTTCTTGTTCCTTCATTCGGGGTCACCCTGTGCATAGCATTCCGACCGCGAAACATGACAAGTGCCCCGGCGTCCAGTGAAAGACGCCTTACCTGCGTCCGCCCATCCAGAACATCGGCAACGCCATCAAAATTCATTTCCCCGGCGTCAGCGTCCCGAAGGGCGGTGACATACTCAAATTCCCCGCCGCTTGTGGCAGGCTGTACCATCAAGGTGATCGCGAAGGAGGAGTTATCGAAATGCCAGCCCAGTTCCTGCCCTGTTTCCGCATAATGCAAATTGACCGAGGAGAGCGGATCGGCGTAGTTATATAGCCTATCCTCCCCGAGTATATCGCAAAGAAACTCCCTGAATTCCGGCGCGTCATATAACGTGCGCAAGGGCGAGTCTCCTGGCAACAGATCATCGGTAATGCAGCCCTTGGACGAGATGACCATGCGATTGCGCGTATGATCAACGGCGAAAGCCGGATCAACCGCGCTAAGATAGACGGTATGCTCCTCCCGGCTCGCATAGACTTTATCGCGATTGGCCTCGCCTTCTGCATGCATTGTCTCAGTCGCTGCTTTTGTCGCGAATTCCGGCAGAACCAGAACCCCCTCTTCATTCAGCTTGTTGCGGCAGTTTGCGCGAAACGCAGGATCATTTATGGGATGCTGGCCAAAATTTATAATCTCGTTCAGATTCATCCTTCTCTCCTTTATAGACCCAATGAAACTCGCCTATTATCGGGATTTTGACCTTAGCATTATCCAAATGCATGTCATCGGAAAACTTGACATTAAACCTGATTGGGAGGATCGTTGACGCCAACTAGGGGTTCAACCTCAAAAACAAAAAAACAATTAAGGAACCCAATGTCAGCGCCCTCAACCCCCGCAGATTCAACTTTTTCCTATAAGGGTATATTCCTTTTCTGTACGGCCATTTTCTTTTTTGCGGTCATGGATACGACCGTCAAATATGCGAACGAGACCTATCCGCCGATTCAGGTTGTCTGGGCGCGCTATTTCTTTCACACTGTCCTGATGACGGTGATTTTGCTGCCAAAACACGGGATTCAGCTGATAAAGACCAAACGGCTTAAAATGCAGCTTATTCGGTCCATCTTCCTGCTGCTTGCCACAATTTGCTTTTTCACAGCGGTAAAATATGTACCGCTCGCCGATGCGGCGGCATTGGGGGCGACGGCGCCGCTCTTCGTGATTATCTTTTCAGTTATCCTCCTGAAAGAGAAAGTCAACGCCCGACGTTGGGCGGCAGTGATCATCGGCTTTGGCGGGGCGATGATCGTTCTCCGGCCCGGCATGCTTGAAGTGCATCCGGCGCTTTTCCTGGTAATCGGAACATCGATCTTCTACGCGCTCTATCAAATTGCCACGCGGTTTCTCTCCGGGATAGACAGTTCGGCGACCACCATTACCTATTCTGCCCTGATTGGCACCATCGGTATGAGTATCGTCGTTCCTTTCTTTTGGGTTATGCCGGATTTGAAGGGGTGGCTCATTCTGGGTGTAATTGGATTTATTGGCGGATTCAGCCATTTCATCATCATCAAGGCGTTTGACTATACGGAAGCCTCGACCGTTGCGCCGTTCCAGTATACGCAGCTTATCTGGCTGGCCATCTTCGGTTATTTAGTCTTTGGAAACTTCCCCGACAATTTCACGATACTCGGCGCGGCCATCATCGTCGCCAGCGGGCTTTACATTCTCTATCGGGAGCGTCAAGTAAAAACCGGGGCCTAGGTATGGTCCAGTTTCTTGGATGGGGAAATTGAGACGAGTAGTCCCGCCGCTGTGATCAGGAGCATCCCGCACATAGTCAATATGTCCGGCGTCTCGGCAAAGAAGACAAAGCCCCAGATGGCAGCGGAAACGAGATAGGCATAGTCGAATGTTGCAATAGTTGATGGCGGCGCAATCTGATAAGCCCGGGCGACGCCGATAAAGAAGGCCGCGGAGAGAACTCCGAGGAGAAGCATCAAGCCCCACTCTTCCGCGCCCATTGGCATCCAGTCGCCGAACAGGAACGGAAACTGAGCGCTTGTATCTGCGCCGAGATCGAGCAGAAAAAGCACTCCGGTCGCGAGCAATCCCGTGATCAGAAATGATCCATGCAGGGCAATTGCCAACATAACCGGCGTTTCATCGCGGCATTTGCTTCGGGTCAGGATCATTGCCAGGGAATAAAAGACGGCGGCTATCAAGGGAAGCAGGGTGAACCAGGAGAAGGCGTCGGTACCGGGCCGCAAAATGGCGATCACACCCAGAAACCCGAGCATCACGCCACCCCATTGTCGTTTTGATACCGGCTCTCCTATCAGGATCGCAGAAAGCAAGGTGGTTATGATTGGGTTGGTATATACTGCGACCGCCGCCACGGAGAGGCTCAGCACGGGAAGCGACGCGTAAAAGGCAAGCCATGTCAGCACCAGAAACAAACTGCGGATTAAGGTCCATTTCGGGGTTTGAAAGGTAAGACGCGCGCGACTTGCGCGGATGAAAAGCAGCAAAACAGGAATGGCAAAAAGCGAACGCGCGAAGAACAGTTGCCATATTGTCAGATCCGCGCTGACGCGCTTTACTAAAGCATCCGCGAAAGCCATCAGCAGGACGGACAGCAAGATGATGATAATCCCCTGGCCCGTTTGGTCCGGCTTCACCGCGTCCCGCATATCTTTCTCACGGCGCGATAAGCGGAACTTTCAGCAGCATCCCGAATTCCTCGGCGAAATTGACCGAGATACGGGCGTGGACTTTGCCCTGCCGATCATAGAAACGCCCCTCGTTACCGATGGGAAAGACGCCTTCATGCCAGATATTGGGATGGATATAGAGGCCTTTCGTGCCATCGCAATAAAAGGAGACGAAATCCTCCGGCTGCACGTCATCGCCCGGGAGCGCGAGCGGCACCATGAACGGTGTCCCGTCCAGCGAATAGAAAAGCTGTCCGCCGTCGGGATGGTAATTCGCATGCCAAAGCAGCACCTGATCCTGCTCCCGCGTGGCGACTTTGCTGTTCGCCTCTTCCGGATCGCGGGACCAGCCGAGGACATAGGTATCCTCGACAGCGTTATTGCGGCCCCAAAGCACATCCCCTTCCCACCAGAACTCGAAAATACCTTCTGCCGTGCCGCCCTGATTGCCTGTTCCCTCATCGACTTTACGGGTGCCGGAGGTTGGCCAGGTGACAATCTCGATCGGGAAATTCTCGTAATTCTCAACAAGACAGCCGTAGCCTTCCAATGTTTCGTCCGAGGCAACGATGACAGGCACATCAAGAACGGGAAGCTCAGGCGGAATCTCCGGGTTCAAAAAATCTGGAGATTGAGCGGTGGCGGATGTCAACATGGGTGCATTCCCTTATTATTATCGCAATTTTGAAGCAGCTTACTATAACTGCGGCGCCTTCTGCCAATATTCTTTCCCGAAATAAGGCTATGCGATCCCAGCCCGATCGACAATCGCATGTAGCAGGACATTGCATCCGGCGGCGAGATCTTCGGGCGTTGCCTCCTCCGCCTCGTTATGGCTGATGCCGTTTTCGCAGGGCACGAAGATCATGGCTGTCGGCGCCACGCGGGAGATATAGCAGGCGTCGTGTCCGGCGCCGGAAATGATATCCATATGGGAGAAGTCGGCCTTCTCCGCCCCTGAACGGACAGCCTTCACACAGTCTTCGTCAAAGACAACGGGCGGGGAATACCAAATTTCCTCAAAACTCATCTCAAGGCCGCCGTCGGTGGCGGTTTTTGTTGCGAAGGCCCGCAGCTCCGCATCCATTTTGCTTAAAATCTCGTCCTTGGGGTGGCGGAAATCAATGGTGAAGAAGACTTCGCCGGGGATCGTGTTGCGCGAATTCGGGCGCGACTCAATCATGCCGACCGTCGCGCAGGCGAAAGGCTGGTTATCAAGGCCGATGCGGTTCACCTCGGTGATGATTTTCGATGCGGCAACGAGGGCATCTTTCCGCCGCGCCATCGGGGTCGGTCCGGCGTGGGCCTCCTGTCCGGTGATAGTTACTTCATACCAGCGTTGACCTTGCGCGCCCATAACAACGCCGATTGTCTTTTTCTCATGCTCCAATATTGGGCCCTGTTCGATATGCGCCTCAAAAAAAGCCTTGATCTCGCGACCACCAACCTCCTCCGTCCCGGCATAGCCGATGCGCTGCAACTCCTCCCCCATGGTCTTACCGTCGGCATCCGCGCGGGAGAGGCCATAGTCGAGATCGAACGCGCCCGCGAACACACCGGAGGCAACCATCGCCGGGGCAAAGCGCGAGCCTTCCTCATTGGTCCAGACGGCGACTTCCACCGGATGCACTGTTTGCACATCAAAATCATTGAGCGTACGGAGGACTTCCAGCCCCGCGAGGACGCCGTAAACCCCGTCATATTTCCCGCCCGTCGGCTGGGTATCGAGATGTGATCCCATCATCACCGGCGGCAAATCATCGCGCGATCCGGCGCGACGGGCAAAGATATTGCCCATCTTGTCCACCTTTATGGTGCAACCAACCTCGCTGCACCATAATGAGAACAGGTCCCGCCCCTCTTTGTCGAGATCGGTCAGCGCCAGACGGCAACAGCCCCCCTTCTCCGTCGCGCCGATCTTCGCCATCTCCATCAGGCTGTCCCACAGGCGGTCACTTTTGACAGTCATATTCTGCATGAATTTTATCCCTCCGCACGGCCCCGTTTAAATGGGATGATTACAGGCGCGGACGAAGTTGTCTAGCCTTTCCTGACCCATGTCTGCTAAAAGACCGGCATTGAAAACCGCAATAATCTGGAGCCTCGAAAGAGCCGTGACGCCATGTGAAGTTGTTGAAATATAGATCGAGCGTTTTAATGCCGCAGATACCTCCGGGCTCGCCGCCCTCTATGCGGAAGAGGCCGTCAATCATCAGGTGACACAGGACCCGGTGGAGGCGCGCGCCGCCATCAAGGCGATGTTCGAGCGCGAATTCGCCGCCGCCGATATGCACTGCATCCCCGAGGTCATCCATGAGGCGGGTGACGTCGCCATATTGGAGTGGCGCGATCCGCTGGGCCTGCGCGGCTGCGGCTTCTTCACGGTAAAAGACGGCCTGATCCAATTCCAGCGCGGCTACTGGGATAAGCTCAGCTTTTTAAAAATACATAACCTGCCGATTGAATGAACTAACCCGCTACCTCATCAGATACTGTCTCATTTTTCGGTCCGTTGAGCCAACGACGCGCACTTGGAATCATAATGATTATGGCGGCTAACAATTGAAGCAAATAACCGCCGCCTATTGCAGTCAGGGTCATGCCGGATATTTGTGAATAATTTTCATCGGAATAATTGAATATTCCCAAAAGAACAAAAGCCGTTGCCATAAGAAAAAAGTTTCGCGCCGCAGAGCTTTTATATGTTCCTATTGTCAGCATGATTAAAAGGATGAAACCAATATGCACGCCATAGCTTGAATAAAGCATTGGTAACTCTGAAGGCGAAGGAAACTGTGATGCCACGTTGCCAAATGTCGTGCCCATGGTCGTGTCGACGGTCGTAATGACTTCCATCAACTGGGCACGGGATAAAAGTGGAACAGCGATTTGGCAGAGAATTACCAATATAAGGAGAATGCCAAATATTTGCACAGGGAGTGGGCCAGAAAACAGTTTAAACGTTCTATTGGTGTAGGGGAGGTTCCGGAGTGTCATGAAACCGACAGCAAACATTAACGCGGCTATTGCCAGCATATAGATTATTTGTTCTGGAAAACGCGTGTCACTGAATCCAAGAAATTTAAGAATATCAACCACAAACATATTCGCAATTGCCAGAAAAGCGACTGTAATCCAGATGGAATGGATGATCGCAAGAAAGGCAGCAGCGACGCGTTCCTTGATCGTAAATTGGTCTGCGAAACAGGAAATAAAAACTGCGATTGGAGGAAGAAACATCAAGAAGCCGCTGACAGCATTTCCTATCCGCAAGCTAATCTCTGTAACCGTGAAAAGAGACAATATAAAAGTCAGCAAGTAGGATATCAAAGAGATGCAGACGACCGAAAGAACGACGGCAGCGACAAACCGGCCCAAAAATTGAATTACGTTTCTCATAAATACCACGCATAAATAGAAGTAGTGTTTTTTAATACTGTAAATACGATGGTATTATTTGTAAACTCTCTAACTCCCCGAGAATTCTTCCTGCAAAATCTCCAGCTCCAGCCAGCGGGTTTCTGCGTCGTCCTTGTCGGATTGAGCCTTCGATAGCGCGGCGGCCTTTTGGTTGAAGAGGTCGGGGGTTTTGGCGAAGAGGTCGGGGTTGGCGAGTTCCTTCTCCAGCGACTTGATGGCCTTTTCCAACTCCTCAATGACGCCGGGCAGGCGCTCATAATCGCGTTGATCCTTGTAAGTCAGCTTTTTGCGCGGGCCGGAAGATTTTTGTGCTGTCTCTTTTGCCTTAGCGACTTTCGTGGGCGCCTTTTCCGCGTCCTTTTTCATCCGCATATAATCGCTGTAGCCACCGACATATTCCGCCGCGCGTCCGCCCTCCTCGATCACGATGGTGGAGGTGACCAGCTGATCGAGAAATTCACGATCATGGCTGACGACAATCAATGTGCCGTCATAGCTTGAAAGCATATCCTGCAGCAGATCGAGGGTTTCCATATCAAGATCGTTGGTCGGCTCGTCGAGCACAAGAAGATTGCTCTCCTTTGCCAGCAGTTTTGCGAGCAGCAGGCGGTTTTTCTCTCCGCCGGAAAGGGCACTCACCGGGCTTTTCGCTTGTCTATCCTCGAACAAAAAATCGCGCAGGTAAGCCACCACATGGCGAACCTCGCCGCGCACAAGAAGCTGGCCGCTGCCCGGGTCGGCGAGAGTATCCCAAAGGCTCATGTCGGGATCCAGCGCTGTCTCGCCGTTGATCAAATATCGCGGGCGTGAGATTGGTGCCAAGCTTAACTTCCCCCGTGGTGGGCGCAAGTTCCCCCATCAGGATTTTAAGAAGTGTCGTTTTCCCGGCGCCATTCGGGCCAATGATGCCAACCCGGTCACCGCGCATAATGCGCGTGGAGAATTTCTTGAGTACCTCATGCGTTCCACCGTCCGCATCTTCATAGGCCATGGAAATATCGGTGGCCTCGACGACAACCTTGCCGCTTTTTGCACCGGTCTTGACGGAAAGCTTGGCGGAACCTACCGGCGCCTGCCGTTCTGCACGTTCGGCTCGGAGGCGATGAAGTGCCCGAATGCGGCCCTCATTCCGGGCACGCCGTGCGGTGATGCCTTTGCGCGACCAGTCGGTTTCCTCGGCGATTTTCTTGTCTAGTTTTTTGGCTTCCACTTCCTCCCGACGGAGGATTTCTTCCGACCAGTCATCGAATGCCGAAAATCCTTTGCCATGAGTGCGAAGCTTGCCGCGATCAAGCCAGAAAAGCCGGTTGGTGAGATTCTTCAGGAACTGCCGGTCATGGCTGATGATCATCAGCGCGCCCTTGAAGGATTTAAGCTCCTCTTCCAGCCAGAGGATCGTTTTGATATCGAGATGGTTGGTCGGCTCATCGAGGAGCAAGACATCCGGATCGGAAACCAGCGCCTCCGCGAGCGATACCCGCCGGGCTTCCCCGCCCGACAGCGTTTCAAGCTGCCGTACGCCGTCGATTCCAACACCATCCAGCACTTGATCGACGAGATAGCCAAGATCATCCAACTCCCCGCCCGTTGGCAGGCCGGATTGCACCTGCTCAAACACCGTGCGGCCGGGCGTAATGATGGGCTGCTGCCGCAAGTAACTCACTTTCACGCCGCTCTGCTGGAACCGCTCCCCGCCATCAAGGTCAATATCCCCCGCGAGCGCCTTTAAGAGCGTTGACTTGCCCGAGCCGTTGCGGCCCATCAGGGCCACGCGCATCCCCGGTTCAATCCCGAGCGAGATATCGTTAAACAGGTCGCCGCCGCCAAACGTGACGCGGGCGTTTTGCAGGGCCAGAATAGGTGCCGCCATGGAATTTTCGCCAAATAGGATAAGAGTTCAGCGGCCTTTTAACACTGAATATACAGGCGGGCAATTTTATACCGTAAATTCCTCATTCCAATAAACAGATGTCTGGCAGGGCGACGCGTTCACCTCCGCAAGGAACTATGTCGGCCCGGCCTGTATTTCATCCTTCTTTCCATCTCGATTCTCTCCTCAATCGAAGAGCCGATTTGAAAGCCATCCAACCCAATATCTATCAGGGCACGAGAATCCAGGACCCTAAGTTCATGGTGCTTGGCGCGATTTTGGATCGAGCGGGCGAATGCCGAAAGCAGAGAATTAAACAACCGCCGGCTCCAGGAGCTTGGCTGAACAGTCCGTTCAGGCTGCTGCGCCTGAAGGCTTGGGTCGAGATCGCGTTGCAACTGTAACAAGTTCATGGAATCCTCCATCGGTTCTCTGTTTGACTGGCCGTCGACAGAATTTAAATGAGAATATTTAAACTATGTTTGCCTGAGACCATTACGCATCAGGGCAGTTTCGACTTGATTATACATAGATAATATGCACTGTTAGAGGCTTCAACAAACGAGAAGATATCCATTTATATGTTAGTTTATCTCATGCATACAATATGACCCGGCCCCTCCCGCCTCTGAACTCACTTCGGGCCTTTGAGGTCGCCGCACGCCATCTCAGCTTCACCAAGGCAGCGGAAGAGTTGAACGTTACACCCAGTGCGGTCAGTCATCAGGTCAAGGCGCTTGAAGAAATCCTCAATGTCCCTCTGTTCCATCGCCTGACCCGCGCCCTTCGCCTCACCGTTGCGGGACAGGCTGCCCTGCCAACACTCATTCAGGGGTTTGACAAGCTGGCCCAAGGGGTTGAGCAATTGCGCGCCCATTGTGAAAGTGGCGTGCTCACCATCAGCGTCAGCCCGTCATTTGGTGCCATGTGGTTGATGCCCCGGCTTGAACGATTCCGCAGTCGGCATCCGGATATTGAAATCCGCATCGATGGCACGGACCGTCTGGTTGACCTCGCGCGGGATAGTGCCGATGTTGCCATCCGGTTTGGTCCATGGCGGTTACAGCGGCGTGCGCGTCGATCATTTGCTGACCCCGGTGAACACGCCGGTTTGCAGCCCAGCTCTTTTAAAGGGAGAGCATCCCTTGCGGAAGCCTGATCATCTCCGCCACCACACACTGCTGCATATTGATTGGAGTGATGCGGAAGCAAGCTGGCGCATGTGGCTGCTGGCGGCGGGATTACATGATATAGAGCCGACCCGCGGGCCGCATTTTAATATGGAGAATATGGCGGTGCAGGCCGCGCTTGACGGTCAGGGCGTCGCATTGGTTGCCGATGTTCTGGTTGCCGACGACGTCGCAGCCGGTCGTCTTGTGCATCCCTTCGATCCGGGGCTCAGCACGCCGTTCAAATTCTGCTACTATCTGCTGAGCGCAAAAGAAAGCGCTGAGCAGCCAAAGATCGCGGCTTTTCGCAACTGGCTACTAGCAGAGACGCGCTCTGCGGAGACGGGTGACAACAGTTAGGCCCTAATCTGCTGTCCCGCTCCGCATTTTCCAGTGATGTCTCGCGCATTTATTTCACATGCCGGACGACGTTAAAGCCTTCCTCCGGCATTGGTGGGATAAACAGGCGGGTAAAGGTATCAAACTCCGCTTCGCTGGTCTTGAAGGGATGGTTGCCCGCCTCATTCCGCGCCCGAAGACGGGATTTGCAGATCGTATTCGGGATATCGAGATAATGCATCTCATGCGGCACGCCCGCTTCCTCGAAAAGTTCTTTACCCCAGCGGCGGCTGTTGGGTGTGTTTGCCGGAAAATCGAGCACAACTGAGAAGCCTGACATCAACAGTTCAACGATATGTTTTTTCAACGCATATCTCAGTCGGAGAGAAGAACGGATATAATCGCTGAGATCATTAACCTCGTCAGGATAAAGCTCCGACAGTAATGTATCTTCCGAAAAAAGGATGGTGCCCGGCCGTTCGGCAAGCTTGGCGGCGAGCGTTGACTTCCCCGCGCCTATCTTGCCGACAAGCAGGTAGAGAACCGGATCGGTCGGTCGATTGTCCGGCTCCTTGTTGGGCGGCGTATTTTCTTCTTGGGATTCTTGTAACATTTCTTCGTCTCCTGATTTAGGGGGCCTTCGGAGACGGGTGCATTAAAAAACCGCCTCAGAGGGCGGTTGGATCGTAGCCGTTAGGGCATACAGATTTCCGCCATTCGGGGAATGGTGATAATCTTCGCCACAATAATGTTCATGCAGTATGCCATGCGCGTATTTAAACGGCAGTTTGGGGCCGTTTGTCAAGTATCTTGCGTGAAAAAGCCTCGGGGCCCGAAAATTCCTTTTCTTTTTTAGAACGACTCTATACAAGACCAAATTCGTCTGTTATACATTGCGCTTGAAAACAGACTAATTTGGTACGATATAGATAATATCATGATCAAGCTAAGCAAAATGACCGATTATGGCGTGGTCATCATGTCCGAAATGGCGCGCCTGCCGGACCGGACAATGACGGCGCCGGATGTGTCGCTGCATACGGGACTTCCCGTACCGACGGCGGCAAAAATACTGCGTATCCTCGCGAAAAGCCCATTCCTGAATTCGCAGCGCGGCGCTCATGGCGGTTATAGCCTCACGCGGAAGCCTGCGGATATCTCCATTGCCGAGATTGTCCGCGCGATGGAAGGGCCGGTTGCGGTCACCTCCTGCGTTGATGATAGCGTGGATGACTGCTCGGTGCAGTCCTGCTGCCCCATGCGCGGCGGTTGGGAGAAGATCAACCGGGCGCTCAACACCGCGCTCGAGGAAGTGACGCTCGCTGATATGTGTCACGATACCAAGAATGTAATTACGAACCGGAGGCCGGGTGCGCTTGAGGCCCCCTCCTCCCTCGTTCAAGCGGAGTAAAGAATGGTTGTCGCCCGAGAAACCGTCGAACAGGTTGCCTCTGTTTCTGACAAGTATAAATATGGCTTCATCAGCGATATCGAAGCGGATACCGCCCCGATTGGCCTGAGTGAAGATATCGTCCGCTTTATCTCCGCCAAAAAGGAAGAGCCCGAATGGTTGCTTGAATGGCGGCTGAAGGCCTATCGCCACTGGCTGACGATGGTTGAGCCAGACTGGGCCCAGGTGCATTATCCGAAAATCGATTTTCAGGATATCTATTACTATTCCGCACCGAAAACCAAGGACAAGCCGAAAAGCCTTGATGAAGTCGACCCGGAACTCCTTGAAGTCTACAAAAAACTCGGCATCCCCTTGAAAGAGCAGGAAGTGCTCGCGGGGGTGGAGGGCGCGCATAATGTCGCCGTTGATGCGGTGTTTGATAGTGTGTCCGTCGCCACCACCTTCAAGGCGCGGCTGGAGAAGGAAGGCGTTATCTTTTGCCCGATATCAGAGGCTGTGCGCGATCATCCGGAGCTTGTGCAGAAGTATATCGGCTCCGTTGTGCCCTATACGGACAACTACTATGCAGCCCTGAACTCTGCGGTCTTCACCGACGGGTCATTTTGCTACATCCCGAAGGGCGTGCGCTGTCCGATGGAACTGTCGACCTATTTCCGGATCAATGCCGCCCAGACAGGGCAATTCGAACGGACACTGATCATCGCTGATGATGAGAGCTATGTAAGCTATCTTGAGGGTTGCACGGCCCCAATGCGTGACGAAAACCAGCTTCATGCGGCAGTAGTTGAACTTGTCATCATGAAGGATGCCGAGATCAAATACTCCACGGTGCAGAATTGGTATCCGGGCGATGAAAATGGCGTCGGTGGTATTTACAACTTCGTCACCAAGCGGGCCGCCTGCCGCGGGGAGAATGCAAAAGTCTCCTGGACGCAGGTCGAGACTGGCTCGGCGATTACTTGGAAATACCCTTCCTGTATCCTGCAGGGTGATAATTCGGTCGGGGAATTTTACTCCATCGCCATCACTAATAATATGCAGCAGGCCGATACCGGCACCAAGATGATCCATCTGGGAAAGAACACGTCGAGCACGATCATTTCCAAGGGGATCTCGGCTGGCAAGGCGCAGAATACCTATCGCGGCCTCGTCCGCATGGGCCGCAAAGCCGAGAATGCCCGCAACCACACGGTTTGCGACAGCCTTCTTATCGGCGATAAATGCGGCGCCCATACGGTCCCCTATATCGAGAACCAGAGCCGCACCGCGACAATCGAGCATGAAGCCACCACCTCCAAGGTGAGTGAAGAGCAGCTCTTTTACTGTCAGCAGCGCGGCCTTTCTGAAGAGGAAAGCATGGCGCTGATCGTCAATGGTTTCTGCAAGGAAGTGCTGCAGAAACTCCCCATGGAATTTGCGGTGGAAGCCCAGAAACTCGTCGGCATCAGCCTTGAAGGCAGCGTCGGCTAAGGAAAGATAAAGTTATGTTGGAAATCAAAGATTTACATGCCACGGTTGGCGGTAAGGAAATCCTGAAAGGCATCACGCTCAGCATCAAAGCGGGCGAAATTCATGCTGTCATGGGTCCGAATGGCGCGGGCAAGTCTACTCTCTCCTATGTCCTCGCCGGCCGCGATGGCTACGAAGTGACGTCAGGTGAAGTCCTCTACAAGGGAGAGAACCTGCTTGATCTCTCCCCCGATGAGCGGGCGGCAAAGGGTATTTTCCTCGCCTTTCAGTATCCGGTCGAAATTCCGGGTGTGCCGTCGGCCACCTTCCTGAAAACCGCCTATAACGCACAGCGCAAGGCGCGCGGGGAGCCGGAAGTCGACGCGATGGAATTCCTGAAGCTCATCCGGGAGAAAACCAAGGAACTCGGCATCAAGGACGATATGCTGAAACGCGCCGTCAATGTCGGCTTTTCCGGTGGCGAGAAGAAGCGTAACGAGGTGCTGCAAATGTCCCTCTTGGAGCCGAATATGATGCTTCTGGATGAGACAGACAGCGGCCTTGATATCGATGCGCTCAAAATAGCAGCGGACGGCGTCAATCGTCTTCGCAGCCCGGAACGCGCGGCGCTTGTCATCACCCATTATCAGCGGTTGCTCGACTATATCGTGCCGGATTTCGTGCATGTGTTGGCCGATGGCAAGATTGTCAAATCGGGCGATAAGAGCCTCGCGCTGGAACTGGAAGAAAAAGGCTATGCAGCCCTCAGCGCAGCCTAGATAGAAATTGATGAGTAAGATGAAAAACTTAACGCCTTTAGCTCAGACCTACCTTGACCGTTTTGATACGGCACGAGAGAGCTTGCCCGGTCATGATAACCCGGCAGTGGTGGCGCTGCGTGAAAGCGGCCTCGCCCGTTTCGCATCGCTCGATTTTCCAGGTCGAAAAGTCGAGGAATGGCGCTTCACCAACCTCTCCCCGCTGACCAAAGGGATCGAGACAACAGAAGCGCCGGCGAACGCAGCCCTACCCGCCGCCGAGTTTGAGACGCCCCATGTCATGACATTTGTGAATGGTCGTTTTTCGGCGAATGAGAGCAGGCTTGATAAACTGCCAGACGGGGTTAAGCTTTCTTCCGTCGCGGCGGAGTTGGATGCGGGCAATAGCGCACTGCTTGGCTCAGATGCAGAGGACAAACGCGCCGTTGTAGCCCTCAATACCGCCTTTATGGAAGACGGATTTGTACTAATGGTGGAAGATGGAGTTTCCATCACGGAGCCAATCCTCATCCGCTTTCTCAGCCTTCCGGGAACGGGGACAAACGCCCATCATATGCGCAACGTCATCCGCCTCGGTCAAAATTCGGCGATCACACTGGTTGAGGAGCATGCGGGCATCGACGGCCATGCCTATTTCGCCAATCCGATGACCAATATTACCTTGGCCGCCGATGCAAAACTCAATCACTATAAATATCAGGCGGAGAGCAATACGGCCTTTCATCTCGCCAATACGGATACGGAACTGGCCGCTGGTGCGGTTTATGAGAATTTCGCCCTGACAACTGGCGCCCGGCTTGCCCGTAACGAGTTGGAAAGCCGGATCACCGGTTCAGGCGCAGTCAGTATTCTGAACGGGGCCTATCTGATCCGCGGGCAGCAGCATGCGGACACGACCACCATCACCCGCCATCTGGTGCCGGAAAATGAAAGCCGTCAGGTTTATAAAGGCATTCTCGATGGTGAAGCGCAGGGCGTCTTTCAGGGCAAGATCCAGATTGTGCCGGATGCGCAACAGGTTAATGGCGATCAGTTAAGCCGCTCTCTGCTCCTATCCGACCGGGCGTCTGTTTCGGTCAAGCCGGAACTTGAAATTCATGCGGATGACGTCAAATGCAGTCATGGTGCGTCATCTGGCGAACTTGATGAAGATGCGCTCTTTTACCTGCAATCTCGCGGAATAGACGAGAAATCGGCGAGAAAGATGCTGATAGATGCGTTTCTCGCGGATGTGCTCGAAGAAATCTCTAACGATGGCGTGCGGGAATATTTCGCCAAAGTGACGGCCCGCTGGATGGATAAGGTGTAGGCGATGAATGACATGACAACATTTGACGTTGAGAAAATCCGCCGCGATTTCCCGATTTTTACGCGTGAAGTGCATGGCAAACCTCTCGCCTTTCTTGATAGCGGTGCCTCCGCGCAGAAGCCGCAGGTGGTCATCGACACCATGGAGAAGGCTTATGCGGAAACCTATGCCAATGTCCATCGTGGGGTCCATTACCTGAGTCAGGTCTCGACAGAGCTTTATGAAGGCGCCCGCGAGATTGTTTGCGCTCATATGAATGCGGCCAGTGTTGAGGAAATTATCTTCACCAAGAACGCGACCGAGAGCATCAACCTTGTGGCGCAAACCTACGGCGCCGCCAATCTGAAGCCCGGCGACGAGATTATCCTCTCCACCCTGGAGCATCATTCGAACATCGTGCCCTGGCAGTTGATCGCTGAAAGAACTGGCGCGGTGGTAAAAGCTGTCCCCATAGATGAGCATGGGGAATTTATGCTCGATACTTATCTCGACATGCTGGGGCCGAAGACGAAGATCGTCGCGATCACCCATATCTCTAACGCCATCGGTACGATCACGCCTGTGCGCCAGATTATTGACGCCGCCCATGACGCGGGCGCTGTTGTTCTCATCGACGGGAGTCAGGCCGCGCCGCATATGAAGATCGATATGCAGGACCTGGACGCGGATTTTTATGTGTTCACGGGCCATAAGGTCTTCGGGCCTACGGGCATCGGGGTTCTGTATGGCAAGGCCGAATTGCTGGACGCCATGCCGCCTTTCCTCGGTGGTGGGGACATGATCGAACGGGTGACCTTCGCCAAAACAACTTACGCCAAGGGCCATGCCAAGTTCGAGGCGGGCACCCCGCCCATCGTGCAGGCCATTGGTCTTGGCGCTGCGATCAACTATGTCAACGAGATCGGGCTTGAAAAGATCGGTGCGCATGAGCAGACTCTGCTTGCTTACGCCACAGAACAGCTTGGCCAGATCAACAGCTTGCGCATTATCGGGCAGGCAAAGCATAAAGCCGCGATCATCTCTTTCACCCTCGACGGCATTCATCCGCATGATATCGGCACCATTGTCGATCGTGGCGGTGTCGCCATCCGGGTCGGCCATCATTGCGCCCAGCCGTTGATGGATCATTTCGATGTGGCGGCGACGGCTCGCGCGTCCTTTGCGCTTTATAACAACCGCGCCGATGTCGATGCGCTCGTCTCGGCGGTGAAATCGGTACAGGAGATTTTTGGCTGATGTTTGATGATTTACGCGAACTGTATCAGGAAGTAATCCTGGATCATTCGAAGAACCCCCGCAACTTCCGTCATCCGGAAGATGCGAACCATGAGGCGCATGGCTATAACCCGCTCTGCGGCGATACAGTGAATGTCTATCTGAAAATGGGTCATAACGGCCTGATTGAGGATGCCGCGTTTGAAGGGAAAGGTTGCGCCATCTCCCTCGCCTCCGCCTCGATGATGACAGAAATCATCAAGGGCAAGACGGAAGCGGAAGCAAAAAAATCTTTGAGGGCTTTCAGCAGCTCGTCAAGGGCGAGGAAAATGATTTTGACGCCGGGGAAGATACGGAACGGCTAATGGTGTTGGCCGGTGTGAAGGAATTCCCCATGCGGGTCAAATGTGCGACCCTTGCCTGGCACGCGATGACATCCGCCATGGATGACAAGCCCGATGTTTCGACGGAGTAGATCATGACGGCAATTGACAAGATAGAACGCCCTGCCGCAACTGGCCCGTTTGAAGAAGGTACTACTGGCTCCCCGCTGGAGGAGGCTGTCGTTGCGGCCCTCCGTGAGGTGTTTGATCCGGAAATTCCGGTCAATATCTTCGATCTCGGCCTGATTTATGTGGTTGATATTGCGGAAAATGGCGATGTTTATATCGGCATGACCTTGACCGCACCGGGCTGCCCTGTCGCCGGGGAAATCCCGATCTGGGTTCGTGACGCGGTTCTCCCGGTTGAGGGTGTGAAGAATGTCGAGGTTGAAATCCTGTGGGATCCGCCATGGAATCCTGATAATATGTCGGATGCGGCAAGGCTAGACCTTGGAATGTTTTAGGGGCGTAACTATATTGATAGTACAGGTGATATATGACTGATACGCAAATTATGACAATGACAGATCGTGCCGCGACGCGTGTTAAGGCGCTCCTCGGCAAGGCATCTGAAAAACCGCTCGGCCTTCGCATCGGTATTACCAATACCGGCTGCAACGGCCTCAGCTACACCATGGACTATGCATCCGACCAGAAACCGGACGATGCCGTGGTGGATACGGGCGATATTACCCTGTTGATCGACCATGACGCCGTGCAGTTTGTTGCGGGCACCGAGATGGACTGGCTCGAAGAAGGCCTGCAATCACGCTTCACGTTCGAAAACCCTAACGAAAAAGGCCGTTGCGGCTGCGGCTCCTCCTTTCACGTATAGAAAACAGAACTCCGGCACGACTACACAACCTTGCTATGAAGTAATTCTGACGCCGCTCAAAATTTGATTGTGCTTAAAAATTTCGGTAACTTGGCTTCAACATGAAATTGCTGTTAGGAAACCAAGATGCGGCGCCATATTCATATCATTACCTTGCTTGTTGTGATTTCTCTTACATTCGTTGTTTTCAATCAAGCAAATGCAGGCGAAATTGAAGACATGACGGAGACGTTTAACCAGAAAATCCTCGAGCAAGACTGGAAAGGATTTGGTGTAACCTTTGCTAAATTTATCGAGAAGGATGGCCGATACTCGTCTTCCGATGCTGAAAAAGCCGGAGACTCCGCCTCGAAGACGGTTACCTCGCTTGACACTTTTGGAAAAATTTTAAGCCATTCTCAGATTAGAATGGATCGCTGTGGTGATCGGATCGCCCGTACCGTCACCGTCTTTTTTGCAGAAGACGGACAATTCTATACGGCATATTGGTTTTTCAAGGCGGGTGATAGCTGGTCTGCTAACAATATCATCTATGAAGGCAATGGCAGCACATCGACATTTGTAAAATTGCTTGCAGGTGCATTGAGTTTTGATTGCTAATCGAATACGTATTAGATAACTGGAACGATAATATTTTGACATGGATATTAATCAAACCAATTGGGTGATTCTCCCAAGGCTGATGATTTTTGGCGGAATTCTCACTTTCGTCATGGTCGTTTTATTGCGTATGGGCGACCCACATGCTTCTGAAAAGCAGGATCAGTATGGATATATCCATGTTGATGCCCCGGCGGCGGCCCAAATAATCGCGAATTCGCCAGAAGTAATCATTCTCGATATTCGTACGCCCGCTGAATTTAACGAAGGGCATATCAAGAATGCCATCAATATCGACTATTATGCCCCCGATTTTGATGAACAGATCACCGCCCTTGATCCTAATGCAAGCTATGTTCTGCATTGCCGTTCAGGTGGAAGAAGCGGTCGCGCCCTATCCGTTTTACGGGAAAATAACCTCATTGATGTGACCCATCTTAAAGGGGGTATCATTAGCTGGAAAGAGGCTGGTTTTTCCTTGTTTCAGAAGTAAAATTTAGCACGAGAATTTGCTTTTATTTAATAATAATCAACAATAATTGCTAATATTAGCATATTCCAAAAAATGAAACAAAGATCAATTAAATCATTGATTTAATTCGAAATCAGGCTCTTAATTTCCCAAAAAACAATGAACGCCACGGAAAATTCGCATCAATTTGATCACATGCTTTCGAGGCGAGGATACGAGGGGTATGGCTTTGGATAAATTTGATTGGCTTGAAAGCTTTGAGTTAGGAATAACAGACGTCGACGAGGATCATCGCGGTATGCTGGCGATCATGAAAAAAATTGAACGCGCGGCAGACAATGAAGCCTATGACCTCTGTAATGAATTGCTTGAAGAGTTACTCGAATTCACTATTGCCCATTTCAAGCGCGAAGAGAAAATGCTGGAAGATGTAGGATATCCGAATGTGCAACATCACAGGGAGTATCATACGGAACTGCTCGCGCGGGCGAAAGCGGTCATGAATGTCTGCCGAGACATCAAATCCAAGGATAATCTTAAAGAATGCTGCCATGAAATGTTCAGTTTTTTGGTGGACGATGTCGTCACTGGAGACCTGAAGTTCAAATCCTATATGGAGGAAATGGGCCTCATTAAGCGACCATAGCGGTCAAAGCCTCAATTTCTCCCTCTTATCACAGCATTCGTGACACAACTGCTATATATTGTTACCCTTTTTGTTGAAGTAACACGAAGGAAAGCAGGAATATGCAGGATCAATATGGCAATGAGGTGAGCACTGGGTCCCGTGCGGCGCTTGATGCCTATAACGAAGGGGTGGATCTCTTTCTGGCGGCGCAGGTCGGCGCCGGTGCCGCGTTCGAACGTGCGATTGCCCATGATCCCTCCTTCGCGCTTGCCCATGCGGCCCTCGCCCGTCACCACCAGATGTACGCCAAACCGATGGAAGCCGTTAAATCGATAATCTCGGCGCGTGAGCTTGGCGCGGGTTATACAATGCGAGAGCAGTCCCATGTTGCCATTATCGGGCAACTGATCGACGGCAACGCCGCAGGCGCCTATGGGGATATCAAAACACATATAAAGGACTATCCCCGTGACATGCTCACCTTGCAGCCCTGTGCCGGAGTATTCAGCCTGATTGCCTTTAGTGGTCGTGCGTCGCGTGAGGCGGAGACCTTTGCCTTTTTTGATAACATTAAGGGTGCGTTTGATAAAAACTGGTGGTTCGACTGCGTCTATGGCTTCGCATTGGCCGAGATGGGGCGGTTGAGTGATGCCGAACCAATTTTGGAGCGATCCTACAGCGCCAACCCGTCCAACGCCAATGCCGCCCATTATAAAGCGCATTACCATTATGAGGCAGGAGAGCATAAAGCGGGCCTGAAGTTTGTGCGTGACTGGTTGACGGGATACGATCCGGCAGGCCTGATGCATTGTCATATCGCCTGGCATGATGCGCTCTGGTCGTTGGAACTCGGGGACGAAGCTGCCGCTTGGTCAGTCGTTGAGGATGCGGTGAGGCCCGGCGCGGCCTGGGGCCCACCGATTAATGTCCTGACTGATATGGTCTCTTTCCTGTTCCGTGCGGAACTTGCGGGCCTCCCCCGGAAAGACGCGTTATGGCGTGAAATCAGTGACTATGCCTGCATCCATTTTCCTGAGCCCGGGGTGAGTTTTGCCGATGCCCATGCTGCTCTGGCTCACGCCATGGCAGGGCAAGAGATGGCACTACAAAAACTGCGCGAAACCACAGCCGGCACTGCGGCGGATCAGGTGCGCATTCTCAGTAAAGTTTTTACTGCCTTTGCCGGCGCGAACTGGCAGGCGGTGGTTGACGGCATCCTCCCCCTGATGAGTAGTCATGAACGCCTCGGTGGCAGCAATGCGCAGCGCGACCTGATTGAGTTTACGCTTGTTCATGCGTTGTTGCAGCTTGGCAAGACGGAGGAAGCGACCCGCCTCCTCACCATGCGCCGTCCGCGCCTCGCAAAGGATGGCCTGCCCGCTTCGCTCCTGCCAAAAGAAAATGTGGCTTAAGGCTTAGCCAGACGCGAGTTTGAGGAATATCCGGTCCTCCCGCAGCAGAAATTTTTCCTTTTGCGCAAATTCATAATTTTCGCGACCCAGCGGATCAGCGGCAAGACGCGCGCGATATTGCTCATAGGCGGCGAGACTTTCAATATTATACACCCCATAGGCAAGCGTGCTCGACCCCTCATGTGGGGCGTAATAACCAATAAGATCGCCGCCGCAGCGCGGAATTGCCTCCCCCCAGTTTCGCGCATATTGCATGAACTGGTCTTTTTTTGTCGGGTCAATATGATAACGGATAAAGCAGGTAAGCATGTGTCTCTCCTTGAATTTGATTTCACGATGATATCGCTTGAACGTTGTAAATGCTTCGTCTACCATCGAAATATGAAAGAAGGACCAGACATAGCCTTTCTAGGCTCCCTTATCGGCGATCCGGCGCGTGCGAACATGTTGACCGCGCTCTTGTCGGGCAAGGCACTCACCGCGAGCGAACTTGCCGGCGAAGCCGGGATAACGCCACAGACGGCGAGCACCCATCTCTCAAAGATGGAAGGGGCGGGTCTGCTCCAGCAGCGCAAACAAGGACGGCACCGCTATTTTGCCCTCGCCGATGATGATGTTGGTAGTGTCCTGGAGGCGATGATGGGCCTCGCCGCCAAGAAAGGCCATCTCAGGACCAGAACCGGCCCGAAAGACCCGGCGCTCCGCTATGCTCGGGTCTGCTATAATCACCTCGCCGGGGATCTTGGCGTGCAGATGATGGACAGCCTGCTTGCAAAAGGGTTTCTCACCCCGGAGAACGAGGGCCTCGGCCTAACTGACGATGGGAAGTCCTTTTTCGAGGATTTTGCGATCGATTTCGAACCGCTTGAGAAACTACGGCGTCCCTTATGCAAATCCTGTCTCGATTGGAGCAACCGCCGCAGCCATCTCGCCGGTTCGCTGGGCAGCGCCCTCCTCACCCGCTTTTACGATCTTAAATGGGCGAAGCGCGTTGAAAGCTCCCGAATTGTCGCATTCAGCGCGCGCGGCGAGAAAGCCTTCCTCGAAACCTTTCCGGTCTGATTATCCCTTGCTAACTACAATACCGACCGCCACGGCAATTCCGGCGGTCAGGGCGAGGAAGCTATATTTCTGCGGGTCTTTTTCGGCCGACGGCAATAGATGACTGGCCCCGACATAGACAAGCGCCCCCGCCGACAAGGAAAGCAGGGTGCCGAGTAAATCGGCATCTATCTGGCTGATAAAGGGATAGGAGACAAGCATGCCGAGCGGTGTCGTCACAGCGGCCGCGATAAAAGCCGCGACCAACGCGGCCCTATTGGAAAGACCGCCCCGCACCAGCAAAAGATAGGTAATTATTCCTTCCGGAAATTCATGCAGGACCATACCAATCGCCGTCAGGACACCCGTGAGAGTGCTGACGGTAAAGGTAATTGAATAAATTGCACCGTCCAGAAAGGAATGGAACCCGATCCCCAGCATCGGAACCAAGCCAATGGCATAATCCGCCGTCGTCGGTTTGTCGCAAACAAAGGCAGTAACAAAGCGATTGAAGAAATACATAAACAGATACCCAATGAGAAGGAAAGCGGGCGCCTTCGGACTCATCTCAAACGCTTTGGGAATGATATGCAGGAAGGAGACGGAAACCAGCACGCCTGCGGCAAAGCAGACGAAATAGGTCATGTTCCGCCGACCCCAATCCTCAAACCGGTGAATCACGTAAAGACCGATTGTCGTCACCGCGGCGGCGAGAAAGCTTGCCAGGAAGGCAATCCAGAAATCCGTATACACAACTTCTCCTCTCGCCATATATCGGCGTTGCAGGGCCACTCTATATATCAAAAAATAATAACTCTAATGTGCAAATCCATTGACCTCAATCAACAACAGACATCCAAATATCTTCTATCTTCTCTGCATAATCCACAGGAGGAGAGCATTATGTCGTCCGATCAGGTAAAATCCCAGGCTCGTGAAGCCGTAGCTGTTTTTGATAAAGTTGAGTCTCTACAGGCGGCGATAGATGAGCTTGAAAGCTCCGGCTTTGATCGTGCAGACCTTAGCCTGCTGGCCGGGGAAACAACTGTCGAGGAAAAACTCGGCCATGCCTATACAAAGGTGGCAGAACTTGAAGACAACCCGGACGTTCCGACAATTGCCTATATTCCCACCGAGTCAATCGGGGAGGCCGAAGGCGCCCTCATTGGAACCCCGATGTATATCGCGGCGGCCACTACGGCGGGAATAATGGCGGTTGCGGGCGGTCCGATTGCCCTGACTATTGCCGCCGTTGCCGCGGCAGGTGCGGCGGGTGGCTTGATCGGCACAGTTCTGGCGACATTTCTTGACAAACATCACGCAGATTATTTGCAGGATCAGCTTGATCACGGCGGCCTGGTTCTCTGGGTGCGGGCCCGGGATGAGCCCCACGGCCAAGAGGCCGTTACGATCCTCAAGAAACATTCCGCCCATGACGTTCATCTGCATGGGGTCTATGCATAACCGCCGCTTTCACGGCCAATACAGGAGAAAGAGCATGAGTCTTAGAATTGGCGATACCGCCCCGAATTTCAACGTTGAAACCACCAATGGCGCGATCGATTTTCATCAATGGATTGGTGGCAGCTGGTGTTTCTTTTTCAGCCATCCCGCTGACTATACACCCGTCTGCACAACGGAGATGGGCCGCACCGCCCAGCTCGCCGATGAGTTTGAGAAACGTAATGTAAAACCGATCGGCCTCTCGACGGATACAGTGGAAGAACATAAGAACTGGATTCTCGATGTAAACGACACGCAGAACACCACCCTCACCTTCCCGATTGTTGCCGATCCGGATTTGAAGGTCGCGAAACTTTACGAGATGATCCATCCCTCCGAGAGTGAAACGGCGGCCGTGCGCAGTGTCTTTATCATCGACCCGAACAAGAAAATCCGTCTCACCATGACTTACCCGATGAGTGTTGGCCGGAATTTCGACGAAATTTTGCGGGTTATTGACGCGCTCCAGCTTGGGGACGCCAAGAAAATTGCTACACCGGCCGATTGGAAACCGGGCAATAAGGTTATTATCCCGCCCTCCATCAGCAATGAAGATGCGAAGGATATCTTCCCGCAGGGCTGGGATGAAATCCGTCCTTACCTCCGCCTGACAAACGTTGGCTGAGGGACCTTAACCGGAGAAAAATGATGAGCGAACAGCTACAGAAGATCCTCGACGAGGCGTTGGAGGATGAATACAAGGCCCGCGCAACCTATGCCGCTATTATCAAGGCGTTTGGCCCGGTCAAGCCGTTCGTGAATATTGTCGAGTCGGAGGGGCGCCATGCGGCGGCCCTCCTTCAGCAGTATCAGCGGCTCGGCCTGAAACCACCTCATAACAACTGGGCAGCGCATGATGTGGAGGTTCCGAAAACCCTGCGCGAGGCCTGCGAGGAAGCCATCGCCGCCGAGATTGAGAATGCGGAGATGTATGAGCGTCTTCTCAAGGCGACGGAGGACGCCACCCTCCATGATGTGCTCTCAAACTTGCGGGATTCTTCCCAAACCCGCCACCTCCCCGCGTTCAGACGCTGTCTGGAGCGAGAGAGCCGCTAAAAGGAAATCGACAGCCTGATCGCACGCGGCTATTGTGCCGCGCATGAAACAGGGATTCTATAGCATTCTCCCCTTCGCCTTCGGCGCGGCGGCCTATGGTTTTGCCTTTGGCATTCTTGCCGCGCAGGCGGGTTATCCGTGGTGGGGCGTCGCCCTGATGAGTTTTTCCGTCCATGCGGGATCATCGCAGATTGTCGCGGTGGAGCGGTTCGCCGTCGATGGGCTGGTGGTCGGCGCGGCGCTCGCAGGCGTTGCGCTCAACCTCCGTTATCTTGGCATCATCGCCTCCCTCTCCGCCATCCTGAAAGAGACCCCGCTCTGGCAGAAGCTGATCGCCATTCATATCACCGGCGATGAGAACTGGGCCCTCACCATGGCCCGCCACGCAAAAGACCCGAAGATCGGCGCCGCCTTCCTGATCGGGTCCGGCATTACGATGATCACGGTCTGGACGACCTCCACCGCGCTCGGCGCGCTGCTGGGTCAACAGATGCCCGATCTTGCGAGCTACGGCCTCGGCTTTGCCTTCACTGCCGCCTTTATCGCCATGGCGCGGGCGATGTGGCGGGGTCCGCGCAATATCATGCCTTGGGCCGCGACTTTTCTCTTTACCATCCTGCTGGTGAAATTCGGGGTGGAGAGTGCCTATGCCATTCTGCTCGGCAGTCTGGCGGGTGTTGCCGTCGCCGCCCTCCTCCGTCGGCAGGCAAACACGGGGGAGCTGCCGTGACCCTTGACCACTGGCTGCTGATTGCCCTCCTCGCCGTGGGGGCCTATGGCCTCCGTCTTGCCGGGCTGATTGGCGGACAGGCGATCTTGCAGAATGCGAAGCTGAAAACCCTGCTCGATGATCTGCCGGGCTGCCTGATCGTCGCCCTTGTCGCCACCTCCCTCGCCGACGCGAGCCCCCTCACCTGGATCGCCGCCGCCTTCGCCCTGCTTGTGGCCATCCTCACCAATAACGTCGTGATCACCATGGCGCTCGGCTTCGCCGCGATATTCGGGATGCAGTATTTTGGGGTGGGGGGTTAAGGGCAAAACTCTATTTCCTACTACCCCTTGAAAATTTTACATTAGATGACTACTATATAATGTGTCTATGATCGCTTCGGGTTGGATCGACCTGATAGAAATATCAGTCCAGATTGAAGCCGGTGTCGATCTCGCCAAGGTGGTAGTTTCTGCCGAGGTGTCTGTCGTCACGGAATGTCCGTGCGCAGTAGATGGCCGACGACCGACCGTTGCGCTAGGAGCTGTGAATATACTTCCTTATGGAAGCCCTTCGGCAGCAAATAGGCATTTTGCCGGGCGGCCTCGGCCGGGGCATAAAGAGCTTGACATTGCCAAAAACCATTTATGATGGAGAATGAAGAAGTGTGTGAGCATGTCCCGAAAAACTGGCCTTAACAAGGCGTTATACCGGCATTGCAAGATTTGCCTTTGCCGCAGCATTTATGATCGCTTCGGGTTGGATCGACCTGATAGAAATATCAGTCCAGATTGAAGCCGGTGTCGATCTCGCCAAGGTGGTAGTTTCTGCCGAGGTGTCTGTCGTCACGGAATGTCCGTGCGCAGTAGATGGTCAGCAGGTCAACGGTCGGGATTAGTGTATGAGCGAAGGGGCCCGAGCGAAGAAAATGAATTCACTTTTTTTGGAAATACGTAAGGAGCAGAATCTTTTTTCTGCGTGGCGACATGTAAAAAGAAGCGCACTCAATTCTCCAGATAAGGAGATAAGAGGCAATGCCGCCGAATTCGAACATCAACATCAAAAACATTTAAGGCGAATCATACGTCAGCTAAGAGATAACAAATTTTCGTTTTCCAAATCTAGAGGTGTATTAAAAGACACAAAATCTAGATTGAAAGCTGGCAAAAACCCTAGGCCAATAGCTATTTCAACAATAACTGATCGAATTGTACAACGAGCAATTCTTCAGGTTCTACAACCTCGTTCAATTATTAATCCCAAAAGTAGAAACGCTAAATTTCAGCCTGTAAATGATCCGCGTATTGGGAAGCTTAATCTTGTTAATCATTCGCAATTTGGAGTTGGGGGCTTGATGCGCCCGTACGGTGGAATTAAGCCAGCAATTAAACTAATAATGGATGCCATTTCAAACGGTGCACACTATTACTACAAGTCAGATATAAAGGGCTTTTATGATCATATTCCTACCGATAAAGTTATCGAGATAGTTTTGAATGAAACCAAAGACGAACTTTTATCGAACCTCTTTTCACATGGGCTTGAGGTAATATTAAGCAACAAAGACGAATTGGATAAGTATGCTAAATTATTTCCGCGAGATGGTGTTGGAGTTGCGCAGGGATCCTCATTATCTACATTTGCAGGCAATGTCCTGTTGTATGATTTTGACCACAAACTGAATTCATTTGATGTAACGGCTATTCGTTATATCGACGACTTGTTGATTGTGGCGCGATCTGAAAAAGAGCTAGATAATGCAATTAAATACTGTTTTGATTACCTTAGTTCTTTAAACCTTTCACTTTATGACGTCTCTGCAGGATCTGACAAAGCAGGGAAAGGGAAATGCCGAGATAGTTTCAATTTTCTTGGTTGTACACTTCAAATTAACAGATGTGTACCAAGCGATAAATCAATCAAGACTAAACAAGAAGAAATAAGAAAAATAGTTTCCGTTTCCAGACGTGCCATTCAAGAATTTATAAAAATTGGCAAACCATTTGATCCGAGTTTAACTATGAGTTCAGTTATTTATACAATTGGAAAAAAATATACGGCTGGGAAAAAGCATTTAATTTTTGTACGGATAAGCAACCATTCAGAACAATGGATACCAGCATTCAAAAAATTATAGCAGACTATGACGCGTCAATTCGTAGGCTTACAAACGGGTGTACGCAAGATAAACTCATAACTGTTCTCGGGGTGCCAAGTACAGAAAAATTATTCATTGCCGACAAGCGATAATCCCATTATTTCTTGCATTTCACGCAATGTTTTGATATAATACATCTTCACGTTGAGCCATTGATAAGTCTCAAGGATACGTGACAAGGGGTGGCTGCCCCTTTCAGCTATTTTCCATATATATGCGAATAAATGTACCCGGCGTAGGGGGCGCTAAGCCTTCGCGGGTATTTGTAAGCCGGAGAGCCGGGCGACGTGTGCCGGGGGTTAGGTCGGCCCCAAAGGGTTATGTTCCTTCAGAGGCAGCGGTTCAAGATGGCACCGGTAGTATCGGCGGTAAACTCGCCGTGGCGGTTCATGGTACCGATCTTCTGCAGACGATCAGCGGAGATCATGTCCACCATATCAACAGAACCGCTTTTCAGGACCAGGCCGTAGCGCTGGCCGGTCTGCCAGACGGAGGTCAGGGGTGTGCGTGACGCATCCTCGGAAGGGATCAGCTCCCGCTCACCCAGGACAACTTCAACTCCGTCTGTATTGCAAGCCGTGCTCCAGGCACCTCTCAGCCGCAGGGGCACGCGATCGAAGTCCCATACTTTGTCATAGGGGACCTTGATGACTTCAGTAAAGCGTGCACGCAGATTGACGGGCTTGACAATGGGAGCGATCTGGGTCGGCTGTCCCTTGGACGCCTGCTCGGATCCTCTCCCGTCGTCCGCCATGGATGACATGGGGGCCACGATACTATAGGCAAACAGAAAGACGGCGAGCATCGCCCCGCCAAGGGCCATGCTGCCCGCCGCAAATTTCGAATTTTTATAGGCACGGGTGTCGCGAAAGCGGACCCGCTCCGTGATCTCAATTTCATGATAGACATTGCGATCCTTCTCGCGGGAAAAATACCCGCCGAGAATACGCACGCGCTGACCGCCCCATTCCTCGATGAGTTGGCGGGCGATATCCTGTGCCGGTGTTTCCGTCTCATAACGGCCGAAGCTGCGCCATTTGGCATCGAACAGCGTCTGGACAACAAATTCTGTATAATTGCTTGTATCTGTTGACATTTTTACCCTTCAAACCCACCCGTAAATTGAGTTGAGCCTGAAATCTAGCCAATCAGGATAAAGAAACCGTTAATTTCCGCCTCTTTTTCGGTTGTTTTGAGCATAAAAAAGGCGCCCCGAAGAGCGCCCTTTTCTCATTGCTGCGGTCGGGGTTCAGGCGATTTTTTCCTCGCTATGGGTGACAATCACCGGCTCCATCGCGTTCAGCACATCATCTTCCAGATGACAGAGGATTGTATGGCCGCTTGAAAGCTCCTTCACCGGCGGCATTTCCGTCTCGCAGATGCTGCCGATCTTGCGCGGGCAGCGGGTCTGGAACGGGCAGCCGGGCGGCGGGTTCATGGCCGACGGAATATCGCCCTTCAGGATGATCTGTTTTTGCTCCACCGAGGTGTCGGCAATCGGTACGGCGGACAAAAGCGCCTCCGTATAGGGATGATAGGGCGGCGAGAAAACCTCATCCGTCGTCCCCTGCTCCACGATATGGCCAAGATACATAACCACAACGCGATCAGAGAGATAGCGGACAACACTCAGGTCATGGCTGATGAACAGCAGGGTCGAGCGGAGGTCGTTCTGGATTTCGGTAAGTAGCCCCGTCACCGCCGCCTGAACTGACACATCAAGCGCCGAGACAGGTTCATCCGCGACCACAACCGCCGGATTGCCGGCAAAGGCGCGGGCGATACCGATGCGTTGCTTCTGGCCGCCTGATAGCTGCCGTGGCCGCCGATGCGCAAAATCGCGCGGAAGTTTCACAAGATCAAGCAGTTCATTGACCTTCTCGCGCACCTTGTCCGGATCTTTCTCGACCCCGAATTTCCTGATTACGCGGGCGATCTGGCTACCCACCGAATGGGATGGGTTGAGCGTATCAAACGGGTTCTGGAACACCATCTGCAAATGTCCGACAGTGCGCGCCTTCCGCTTCTGCACGGACACATGGGCGAGGTCTTCACCGTTCAGGATAACCTGACCGTCCGTCGCCTCTTCAAGGCCCATCAATACCTTCGCGAAAGTTGACTTGCCACAGCCGGATTCCCCGACGATGGCAACCGTCTCCGCCTCCCGTGCGTTGAAGTTGATATTCTCGTTCGCCTTCACGGTTTTCACGGCGTCACCGCGGATCATGGAGAAGATCGAGCTTGAGCGAACCTCATAATATTTCTTCATGTTCTTCACATCTAGCACGATCTTGCCGGATTTCACGGATTTCACAGTTACGGCTTCATGATCACCCTCTGCCCAGTCAATATCCTCGAACCGGGCGCAACGGACGGTATGGCCTTCTTCTCCTTCGACGGGACGCATCGGGACTTTTTCCTGATCGCAGGTTCCCGCCTTGAAGAAGGCACAACGCGGCCCGAAAAAACATCCTTGTGGGCGCTGATGCGGAAGTGGTAACTGCCCCGGAATGGGAACCAGCGGTCTTTCGTTCTTATCCGCACCGGGCAGCGGGATGGAGGCAAACAGGCCGCTCGTATAAGGGTGGCACATCTCGTCAAAGACTTCATTAACCGTGCCGTCCTCAACCGCCTCGCCGGAATACATGACCGTCACCCGGTCGCAGGTATCCAAAATCAGCCCGAGGTTATGGGAAATATAGACCATGGCGGTGCCGAATTCGGCTGAAATTTCCTTCACCAGCTCGACAATTCCCCGCTCCACCGTCACGTCAAGCGCAGTGGTGGGCTCGTCAAGCAGCAGCAGATCAGGTTTAGAGAGGAGCGCCATGGCAATCACCACGCGCTGTTGCTGACCGCCGGAAATCTGATGCGGATAGGCATCCATAATCCGCTTCGGATCGGGGAGCTTCACCGCCTCAAGCAGTTCAAGGGCGCGGGCCTTGGCCTCGCTTACCGTGACATCCTCATGAAAGAGCGGCACTTCGGCCAGCTGGTCCCCGATCTTCATGGAGGGGTTGAGGGATGCCATCGGCTCCTGATAGATCATCGCAATTTTGGAGCCGCGCAGGGCCCGCAGTTCTTCCTCCGACATGGTGCGCATATCGCGGCCATGGAAGAAGATTTCCCCGCTCTTGATATAACCGTTGGAGCCGAGATACTGCATGATGGCAAGGGCAACCGTGGACTTGCCACAGCCGGATTCCCCGACGATGCCGACGCCCTGCCCCGGCATCACTTTCATGTTGAAATCGATGACTGCCGGGATTTCCCCGCCGCGCGTATCGTAGGAGATGCAAAGATTGCGGCATTCCAGAATAGGTGTCTGTTCTTCCATAATCCTAATCCTTCATCGATATTTCGCGCAGACCATCGGCCAGCAGGTTAAACCCGAGGACCAGCGACGAGATTGCCGCAGCCGGGACAATCGCCATATGTCCTGCGAAACTGCCGAGCGGCTGGGTTTCAGCGATCATCTTGCCCCAGTCTGGATCTGGCGGCGGAAGGCCGAGCCCAAGATAGCCGAGCATGGCGATGGTGATCGTCGTATAACCAAGCCGCAGGCAGGCATCGACAATGAGCGGCCCGCGCGCATTCGGGAGCAGTTCCACCAGCATAATATACATGGCGCTTTCGCCCCGGGTCTGGGCGGCGAAGATATAGTCTCGCGTTCGAAGATCGAGCACGAGGCCACGCACGATACGCATGATGCCGGGCGCCGAGGCAAAGGTCACCGCGAGCACGATGTTAAAGCCCGTCGCGCCGAGATAGGTGATGATGATGATGTAAAGCACGATCACCGGAAAGGAGAGCAGCACGTTGGAAATAAAGGAAATTACTTCATCCCACCAGCCGCCGAGATAGCCCGCGACAACGCCCATCAACATGCCGACGATATAGGCGACCGCCGTTGCCGTCGTCGCCCAGATCAGGACTTGCTGTGCGCCGAAGATGACGCGTGAGAGAATATCGCGGCCCTTGTGATCGGTGCCGAGCCAATAAAGCCCGCCGTCTCTTGCGTCTGACAGCGGCATTTTGAAGGGTTCCAGCGGCGCGTTCGGATCATAGAGCGGGAGGATCGGCGCGAGGATCGCGAGGATTACCCAGAACAAGATGAGCGAGAGCCCGAAGATGGCAATCGGGCTTTCCCGAAGCAATCCGACTGATTTGAAGAATTTGGACATCGCCGAGGGCGACGTATCGTTTGATTGAATTTCTGCGGTCATATCAACGCCCTCCTTTATGTGAACCGAATGCGCGGATTAAGCAGCGTATAGCCGATATCCGAGATGAATTGCGAGAACACGGCGACGAACACCGCGACCATGGTACAGGCCTCAATCACGAAAATATCGCCGAACAGCGCGGCATCGAGAAGGAGTTTTCCGAAGCCTTTATAGGCGAAGAAAACCTCAACCACGATCACACCTGAGAGCAGCCAGTTCAGCTGCAGGATGATCACCGTGAAGGGGGCGATCAGGGCATTGCGAAGCGCATGTTTCATGATGACGCGTCGGTAAGGTATCCCCTTCAACACCGCCGTGCGAATATAATGGGAGGTCATGACTTCCGCCATGGAGGCTCGGGTCATGCGTGTTGTATAGCCGAAGCCATACATGACCAGCACAAAGACAGGCAGGAATATCTCCGCCCAGCTAAACCCGCTGGTCATTGCGGAGGTTCCGGGGAGCCAACCTAACCAGAAGACGAAGATAGCGGAGAAAAAGGTCGCAGAGGCAAACTCCGGCACCGATGTTGTGAGGACTGATCCCACCGAGACCACCCGGTCCTGTATCGATCCCTCCTTCATTCCGGCGATCACACCCAACGTTAAGGAGAGCGGGATCATGAAGAGCATATAGAGCCCCGCAAGAATGGCGGTATTCCCAAGCCGGGGCCAGAGCACGTCGGCGACCGGGGATTTATACTGGATAGAATAGCCGAAATCACCCGTAAGCGCATTACCAACCCAAGTGACATAGCGTTCCAGAAACGGCTCGTTATAGCCATTCTGGTCCAGCCAGAGCTCGCGCTGTTCTGTGTTTGAATACGGTCCGAGGACCTTGCCGGCAACGGAAAGTTTATCGGATTCAAAAATGGCAAAAAGTGTAAAAGAGACGATGACCATAATCAGGGCCATTGAGAGAAATCGACGGAATGCCAGTATCAGCATATTATTGCTCCCCCCGGGGCAAAATGGCGCTAAAAACAGATAAGGGCGATATTATATCGCCCTTATCTTCAATTCCCGATTTTAGCTGTCGAGCCAAACCTTATAAAACTGATGGTACTGGGTTGGATGCGCTTCCACATTCATGACCTTTTCACTGGCCAGGAAGAATTTCGGCTGCCAGAGCGGCTGAATCATAATGGCGTCATCCTGGAGGATTTTTTCAACTTCCTCCATGGCGGCTTTACGTTTTTCCGCATCAACCAATGCTTCCGCTTTATCGAGTGCTTTTTCGAATGCGGGGTTGCTATAGGCCGTTTCGTTCCACGGAACACCGGAACGATAGGCAAGGCTCAAGACCATTGTGCCAAGCGGGCGATGGGTCCAGGCGGTGAGACCGAACGGTGTCGTTGCCCAGACTTCCCAGTATTTGGAGGCCGGCATCAGGTTGAGGTTGAGGGTGATCCCCGCATCCGCAGCCTGATCCTTCAGGATTTCACAAACCTGCTGCTGCCAGGGGCCGTTGGTATTACCAACATCGATGGTCAGCTCCAGCCCGTCCGGATATCCCGCCTCAGCCAGCAGGAGCTTGGCTTTGTCGATATCCCGTTCAGGGCGGTTGAGTGGGTAATATTCCGGATGGATCGGAGACACATGGTGATGTTCACCAACATCGCCGCGTCCCTGATAGACAAGCTCGTTAAATTTTTCCGCATCAACACAAGCCATCAAGGCCTGACGGACACGCTTGTCGTCAAACGGCTTCTGCGTGATATTCATACGCATCACACCAGTCTGTGCGGTCCGGGCTTCAAGGATTTTCATCCCCGGAATGGACTTCGCCATGCCGAGAGAGGCAATGTCAAATTCGTAGTTCATATCCACCTGACCGGAAGCGACGGCGGCCAACTGCGCGGCAGAACCGGCACCATGGTCAAAGTAATGAATTTCATCGAGATAGACTTCCCCGCCCCAGTATGGCTGGTCAACCCGTTTCAGGATGGCCTTCTCCCCAACGGCGAATTCAACCAGCGTGAACGGACCAGTGCCGTTCGGCTGTTCGACGATATTGCCCTTGAAGTCACGGTGGACGATCATCGTTGGATAGTTATAAAGGTTTTCCGGAATGGACAGGACCGGCGAGTTCAGATTGAGGCGGATCGTGTAGTCATCAACCTTTTCAAGCGCGCCTTCCGTCATGACTTTCTTGGCATCATCTCCCTCACCGACAGTGGTCAGCATGGAATCAAACAGGCCCACGTTTGAGGAGCCGGTTGCCGGATCGAGCCAACGGGTGAAGTTGAACATCACGTCATCGGCATTGAAGTCATCGCCGTTATGCCATTTCACGCCCTTACGGAGCTTGAATGTCCAGGTCTTGAGATCATCGGATGCGGACCAGCTTTCCGCAAGATACGGTCGGGTCACATTGTCAGCGCCTGTAATGACAAGATATTCGCACATCTGGCGCGCAACATTGGACGGGGGTGTCCAGCTGTAGACGGCCGGATCATTCATTTCCTGGACTTCCATGGAAACTTTCAGGATGCCACCCTTCTTAGGTTCGGCGGCCTTGGCTTCAATCGTCGGATCTGCCATGCCAACGATGGAATAAGCGGCGGCGGCCGACAGGCCAAGCAGTGTTGATGTTCTCAGGAATTCGCGGCGGTCCATCTTGCCGCTCTTATATTGTTCCGTGACATCTTCGATCAGGGGATGGATGCGCCCTGGCGCTTCATGATCCATCTTTTTGACTGACATACGAGATAACTCCCTATCTTAGGTTAAATTTTCGATTTGTGGTTACTTGGTTAATTTTATTTTTATAATATGACTGTCACATTTTTTCAGCAGCCATTTTGTTCATTTTGCGACTATAATTTTCCTGTTCAACGCAAATTATGCCGCAATTTCAATCCTTTTCGACTTTGTTAACGCATAGCATAATGAAACGAAGCGCAACTCGTCAATGGAGATAGCAAAAAATATTATTTACTCATAAAAATATTAAAAAAAGCAGGATGTTTCAAATTATTAAAAGTATAGTTATAGTTAAAAATATCCATATTATTATGTATTTATTTTAATAACGGTTATCTACTGAAAATAATTTTGTTGACATACTCAAAGCAAAGCAAACATTGCGTAATTAAATGATATTTATCTATTTTTTACTTATATCTTATGAAGTAATAATATATAGGATTACTGTCTCGTTACAGAAACGCAAACCACCCTACTACCATCCAAGCCCATAGCCTGAACCTTTTAAAAAATAAGAGCCGACAGGGAAAAATCAAATAGACGGCTAAAAATACTCATATCCATATTTTCCTGCGGGCAATAAAAACCGGCATCGGTCCGTCCATATTTGCTAAATCAATTTGACTATTCTGTCAGCAATAATTTACATCCCCACAGCGGGGCATTATAAAGGATCGAGTAATAAAAATAACAATAACAAGATGGAACCATCATGCAACGCGAACTATTCAGTGAAGAACATAATCTCTTTCGGGCCTCCGCCCGCCGCTTTGTCGAGGAGCGGATTGCCCCCTTCCATGCCCAGTGGGAAAAAGACGGCCAGGTAAGCCGCGAAGTCTGGCAGGAAGCTGGCGACGGCGGCTTTCTCTGTTGCTCAGTACCTGAGGAATATGGCGGCGCGGGCGGCGACTTCCTGTTTGGCGCGATCTTCCTGGAGGAACTGGCCCGCGCCGGAACCAGCGGCCCCTCCTTCCATCTGCATTCGGAGATAGTCGCGCCCTATATCACCGCCTATGGCACCGAAGAGCAGAAAAAACACTGGCTCCCCAAACTGGTGAAGGGCGAGGCCATTGCCGCCGTCGCCATGAGTGAGCCCGGCGCAGGCTCTGACTTGCAGAATATCCGCACGACTGCCATTGCCGATGGGGATGACTATGTGATCAACGGCCAGAAGGTCTTTATCAGCAATGGCCAGTTGGCCGACCTGATTGTCGTCGCCTGTAAAACAGACCCTTCTGCGGGCGGCAAGGGTGTTTCCCTTGTGCTGGTTGAGGGCGACCGCGAAGGATTTTCGCGGGGCCGCAACTTAGAGAAGGTCGGATATAAGGCGCAGGACACGTCCGAACTCTTCTTCAATGACGTTCGCGTGCCGAAATCAAACCTGCTCGGCGTTGAGGGACGCGGCTTCAAGCAGTTGATGCAGCAACTCCCGCAGGAACGGCTGGTGATTGCCGTCCGCTCCGCCACCAGCATCGAGACCGCGCTTGAATGGACGGTCGAGTATACAAAGGAACGAAAGGCATTCGGCCAGAGCATCGCCGAGTTCCAGAACACCCGCTTCAAGCTGGCAGAGATCAAGTCAAAGGCCGTGATGATGCGGGCCTTTGTTGATCGCTGTATCGCAGCGCATCTGAAAGGCGAACTTGATTCCGTCACTGCCGCAATGGCGAAGATGCAATCGACGGAGGTTCTCTGGGATGTGCTTGATGACTGCGTGCAGCTGCATGGCGGCTATGGCTATATGTGGGAATACCCGATCTGCCGCGCCTGGGCCGATAACCGCATGGCCCGCATTGCCGGTGGCACCACGGAAATCATGAAGGAAATTATCAGCCGCGACCTGCTTGCCGATTAAGAAAGTCCAGCAACCGGGCACTCGTCTCTTCCCGCGCGTCTTCCTGCACAATATGGGAGGCACCGGGAAGAGTATGAAGTTCGGCTTCTGGCAGCAGATCGCAGAGAGCTTCACACAGCCGATGAAATAGCGGAGGACTCTCCGCCCCTGCCAGCAGCAGGGTCGGGATCGTGAGGCGTTTTATCTCGGCAACATCCAGGCTAGGAAAATTACCCCCCAACATCTGTGCCTTGTCGGTGGCGCGGTTTTCCCAAATTTGCGCATAGCGCGCCTCTGATAATGCCGCGAATTTTTCGGGCCCCAGCACGCCCTTGCCGAATATCTCGATGGCGGCCTTGTCATCCCCTCGCCTAAAGGCTTTTTCGACAGGGGCCATGACGCCGACGCCAAACTTGAGAATGGCGATGGCGGTGCGCGGGTCGCGGAACATCAGCGAAACAATCTGCGACAGCTTTGGTGGCACATCGGTAAATAGTGGCAGGACTGGCGGCTCGATCAGGGTCATGGACAGGAACCTCTCCGGTTTCTGCAAGGCCAGCAACAAAACGATCAACCCTCCCCAGGAATGGCCGACCAGATGCGCTGGATTTAATTCAAGTTTGTCCATCAGTTGCACAAGGTCGTTCACATGAACATCAACGGGGTCATCGGCGCCATCGGGTAAGGGCGCGTTGGGCCGGGCGAAGCGGCGGCTATAGGTAATGACCCGGAACTTTCGTGATAGTGCCGGTAACTGCCCTGACCATGTCCGGATATCCGATGCCGCGCCGTGGACGAGGACGACCGGCGCACCCGTCCCGTTGTCGTCATAGGCAAGGGAAACGCCGTCCAGTTCCAGTCTTGCTAGCGATGCGAAGGGATCCTCCATGAAAAGAGACTACCATATACCCCGCTCGCGGTGAACCGCATTAAACCGCCGTCCTGCCCCTGTCCGGTTTCAGGGAATTGACAGTTTATATAACATGTTATATATTATGCGCTGAATTTGGCAAAATCGGGAAAGGCAATGGTTGAAGATTTTGTTCGCGGCAAGGGCTATCTTACCCTCGGCACGCGGTTCAAGCGCATCGGGGATCGGTTGCAGGCGGATGTCCAGCAGTTAATTGACGCGGAGGGTATGGCGGTGCAGACGGGGCAATACCCCCTCCTCGCCGCGCTGGACGAGATAGGTCCGATGACGGTTGGGGATCTCGCCGCCGCGCTCGGCGTCAGTCAGCCCGGCGTCACCCGCAGCGTCGGCCAGCTTGCCAAACAGGGCGTCGTGACGGTCCGGCGCGGATCGCGCGATCAGCGGAAAAGAAGCGTCGAGTTGACGGCGAAAGGCCGGATGCTAGTCGCCGACGGACGCCAAACCATCTGGCCCCTGATCGAGGCACATCTTGCCGATATCTGCGCCGACACGGACGGTCCGCTCCTCGATCAGCTCGACGCGCTTGAGACCCGCCTGCAGGAAAAATCGCTCTATACCCGTGTCAAGGAAACGAAGGAGGGCATTAAAAATGGATGACCATATTCTCGACCGGCCGATCTGGAACTCGCTCACCACCGTGCACGCCCCCTTCGCGATTGGCGACGGCGGCGCCCGCCGCTTCACGCCGACTGTCAGTATCTTCGCCGGGGTTAGGGATGAGAGCGCGGACAGCCTTGCCTCCCTCACCCGCCTGATGCCTGAAGAGGGGAATCTCTTCCTGATCCAGGTAGCACCGGTTGTCCTGCCGGATGGCCTTCGCGCCGCCAAGGCCGCGGAAGGCTGCCAGATGCTGCTGGAAAAGCTGACGATACCGACAACGAGCGCGCCTGAAATCCAGCCTCTGACCGAGGTCGATGCGAAAGATATGTTCGAACTTGCGACGCTGACAAAGCCCGGCCCGTATCTTCGCGATACCCGCCTTCTCGGCGATTTCTGGGGCGTGAAGGAGGACGGCAGGCTCATCGCCATGGCGGGGGAGCGGTTCAAGCATCCAGGATATAGTGAGATAAGCGGCGTCTGCACCCATCCCGATTATCTTGGCCGCGGCCTCGCCCATGCGCTTTGCGTGAAGGTGGCGGAGCAGATTTTGGCGCGCGGGGATCAGCCGTACTTACAGGTTTTCGCAACCAATACACGCGCCATTCGCGTCTATGAGAATCTCGGCTTCCGCACGCGCACGAAGGTCAATGCGGTGATGCTGGAGCGCGCCTGACTATCGCTGTCAATTCCCCTTGCGCGCTTTCGACTCATATATTATCTAGGCGGGGAAAGGGACGACCCTCTCATGAGTATGATTTCCGGGACGACCCGGGCATTTGATGGAGCCATGAAATGGCCTGGATCTACCTTGTCGCCGCCGGCCTCCTTGAAGTTGTGTGGGCATATTCCATGAAACAGTCAGAGGGGTTTTCCCGCCTGACACCGAGTGTTATCACCATCGTCACCATGATCGCGAGTTTCGCGCTTCTCTCGCTGGCCATGCGCACCCTCCCCCTCGGGACGGCCTATACGGTCTGGACGGGGATCGGCGCAGTTGGCGCGTTCCTTGTCGGAATATTCGTGATGGGAGAGCTGGCAAGCCCGATGCGGGTTGCCGCTGCCTTGCTCATTGTTTCCGGCCTTGTGCTGATGAAAATGTCATCGGACGCATGAGTTAATGATGCCGATGCATTCATACGACCCGCCGATCGCACAGCCAAGTGACATCATTTTTGAAGATGAACATCTGCTGGCGCTCAACAAGCCGAGCGGGCTTCTCTCCGTCCCCGGACGCGGAGACCATTTGAGCGACTGTGCGGAGGCGCGGGCGAAAGCGCATGACCGCAATGCACGCACGGTTCACCGGCTGGACATGGATACCTCTGGCATATTGCTGTTCGGCAAGGGCGCGGAGGAACATCGGCGCCTAAGTCTCCTCTTTGCGTCTCGGAAGGTCCATAAGCGCTATCTCGCCTGGGTCGATGGGTATCTGTCAGACGAAGAAGGAGAGATTGACCTGCCGCTCGGAGCGGACTGGCCGAACCGCCCGCTGCAAAAAGTCGATATGGAAACGGGCAAAGCCTCCCTCACCTGCTGGCGGGTGCTGGAGAAGCGTGATGAGGCAACTCTGCTCGCGCTTTATCCAAAAACCGGCCGCACCCATCAACTTCGCCTTCATTGCGCGGCCATCGGCCATGCCATCCTTGGGGATCGTTTCTATGCTGAGACACGCATTCGCAAACGCGCGAACCGGTTGCAGCTTCACGCGGAAAGCCTTGAGTTTCACCATCCAATGTCAGAAGAATTAATAACACTAAAGGCGCCGGTCGACCTTTCCGGCCCAATGATTGCCAAAATCCAATAAAAACATCCTTGTATTCATGTGATAAGCGCGGCCATACTAAGCGCCCGTCCCGCCATGTGATAAGGAGACAAAAACTTGGAAACAGAAATGACGGATGACGTCTCTGAACCCTCTCCCGGTTTCGCCAAGAACCCCGATTATCGGATTGTTCTGGAACGACCGGAGCGGGAATTTGTTGCCGCATTGCATGGGGAAACCATCGCCCGCAGCAACCGCGCGATTATCCTGCGGGAGGGCGATTACCCGCCACTGGTCTATTTTCCGCCCGAAGACGTCCGCCTTGATCAAGCGGCAATGACGGATAAGGACACCTATTGCCCCTATAAAGGCATGGCGAGTTACTGGAGTTTCGGGACCGAGGCCAATCTCGCCTGGTCCTATGAGGAACCGTTTACGGAGATGCTCGATATCAAGGGTTATGTTTCTTTCTATATGGACCGGCTGGACGATCCTGTGATCTGATCATTATCAATTAAAGAAAAGAGAAGAAATGGGTAGCGTCAGAAATATCCTCTTCATCATGTGTGATCAACTCCGCGCCGATTACCTCGGCTGCGCCGGTCATCCATCCATCAAAACCCCGAATATAGACGCCTTGGCGCAACGCGGCGTCCTGTTCCCCAATGCCTTCTGTCAGGCACCGGTCTGTGGTTCGTCGCGGATGTCATTTTATACCGGGCGTTATGTGCAGTCCCATGGCGCGACCTATAACAACGTACCGCTCAGTATCGGGGAGCCGACGCTCGGCGATCATATGCGAGAGTTAGGTGTCTCCACCGGACTTGTTGGCAAGACCCATATGGCGGCGGATGCCGCAGGCATGAAACGGCTTGGCATCGACCGGGGCAGCGTTCAAGGCACCCTTGCCGCGGAATGCGGGTTTGAGCCATGGGAGCGCGATGACGGTCTTCACCCCGATGCCTCCACCGATCCGAACCTCGCCTATAATGTCTATTTGCGCGATCAGGGGTATGACGGGGATAACCCCTGGCATACTTACGCGAACTCCGGCGTCAATGAAAAGGGCGAAGTGGTCAGCGGATGGTATCTTCGCAATGCGCATCTGCCCGCACGTGTGGACAAGGCGCATTCGGAAACCGCCTATATGACGAACCGCGCCATGAGCAAGATCACCGAGCTCGCCGATACACCCTGGTGCCTGCATCTCAGCTATATCAAGCCGCATTGGCCCTATATCGCGCCAGCGCCCTACCACGATATGTACTCGCCGCAAGATGTGATTGCCGCCAATCGCGGAGAAAAAGAGCGGGCAAATCCGCATCCGGTGATCGAGGCCTTTATGGCACATGAGGAAAGTGTGAATTTCTCCGATGAGGAAAAGCGCCGCCATGTCATCCCTGCCTATATGGGATTGATCACGGAGATTGACGATAACATCGGCCGGGTGATGAGCTTCCTTGAAGAACAGGGACGGCTTGACGATACACTGATTGTGCTCACCAGTGATCATGGTGATTATCTCGGCGATCACTGGCTCGGCGAGAAGGAAATGTTCCATGAGGAAAGCGTGCGCATCCCGATGATCGTCAGCCACCCGGGCCATGATTGCGACGGGACGCGCGGCAGCGAACTTCATACCCTGATCGAGGCGATTGACCTCATCCCGACCTTTATCGACGCTCTCGGCGGTGAAGCGAAGCCGCATCAGCTGGAAGGGAAATCCTTCCTGCCGCTTCTTGAGGGAAATAATAGCTCTGAATGGCGCGATTTTGTTATCAGCGAGGCAGACTATTCCTGGCGAGGCGCACGTCTTTCGCTTGAGCTACCGCCGGATCAGGCCCGTGCCTATATGCTCCGGACCGAACGGTGGAAATATATCTCATACGACAATTTCCGACCGCAGCTTTTCGATTTACAAAAAGATCCTGACGAATTGATTGATCTTGGGGAAAGCGACTTACACAAGGAAATCCGCGCTGAGATGGAAGAGCGGCTCAATCACTGGCTCCGCCACCGGCGAAATCGCACGACGACGTCGCATGAAGAAATCGAAAAGAAGACTGACACCGCGAAAAAACGCGGCATCTATTTCGGCGTCTGGTAGCCGTCCTTATACAATTTCTTCATAAGGAAGCCCGACATATTGCTCGGCGAGGATACGTCGGCGGTGTTCACAGGCGAGGAAAAAGCTGATTTCGGAATCGCGGATCTTGTCCTCGATGCTGTCGCGGTAGAAGTGATGCAGCATATTGGTCATCCACCATGAGAAGCGCACCCCGTTCCATACCCGGCGAAGGGCAATTTCGCTGTAGCGGGCCGTGAGATCCTTGCGCCCCTCCTTATAGGTCTTTACCAGAATGCGATAGAGCGTATTGACATCACTTGCCGCGAGGTTGAGCCCCTTTGCCCCTGTCGGCGGGACGATATGGGCGGCATCACCAAGCAGGAACATATTGCCATACTGCATCGGCTCAACCACAAAACTGCGAAGCGGCGCAATACTCTTCTCGATCGATGGTCCCGTCACCAGCCGCGCCGCCGCATCATCCGGAATACGACGTTTAAGTTCTTCCCAAAAGCGGTCATCGGACCAGTTCTCGACTTTCTCATCCAGCGGCACCTGAACATAATATCGGCTCCGTGTTTCGGAACGCTTACTGCAAAGCGCGAACCCTTCGTCACTTTTCACATAAATTAATTCGTAATCGACCGGGGGCGTATCTGAAAGAAGGCCAAGCCAGCCGAACGGATATACTCTTTCATACTCTTTGAGCACACCGGCAAGGAATACTCGGGCGGCAAACTCCGTGGGATCCGTCACAACCGGCTATATAGTCGCAATCAATTCGATGTTTCTCCCCGTCTTTTTCGAAGGTGACATATGGCTTATCGCTCTTCATGTCATGGGGAGTAACATTCTTCGCGTCATAGAAGGAAATCTGGCCCGACGCATTCCGCGCATCCATCAGGTCATGAGTTATTTCTGTCTGGCCATAGACGGTGACGGATTTTCCGCCCGTCAATTCAGTCAGATTAATGGTGTGATATTCCTCATGAACGGCGATATCAACTTCATGATGGACTTCACCCTCGCGCAGCATACGTTCGGCCACACCGGCTTCTTTCATCAAGTCAACAAATCCCTGCTCAATTACGCCGGCGCGTATCCGTTCAAGGATATATCCCGGACTCACCCGATCAAGAATAATATTATCTATGCCTTGAGTATGGAGTAACTGACCTAACAGGAGGCCCGCCGGACCGCTCCCGATTATCGCGACTTGCGTTTTCATTTAATTTTTCCTAATCACAGCATTGCAGCCTGTCATTTTTCCAATACTATAGGGAGGATCAATTGATCCTAATTTCAATTTGAAACAAAGGGAATAAGAAATTCCTTTAAGCTTGGGACGGGCAACGGTTTTACATGACAGGAGCGGATGACACACCGGTCTATCTGGCGGCAGATTGCGGTGGTAGCAATTGCCGTGTCCGCCTGTACGACCAGGATGGCACCATGCTTTGCGAAGGGCATGGCGGACCAGCCAATGCCTCTCTCGGGTTGAATGCAGTGCTGAGCGAAATTTTCCGTGCCACCCGTAATGCTCTTTCTAAGCTGGACGGGTTGTCGATTCCCCTTTCCCGCCTGCATGCAGGTTTTGCCATGGCCGGATTGGTCGAGGCTGAGCGCCGGGAGGAATTCCTGCGCGTCACCCATCCGTTTGCCTCCATGACTGCAGAGACGGATGCCTTCGTCGCCCAGCTTGGGGCTTTTGCTGGCGGAGATGGCGGCTTGCTGATCACCGGCACCGGCTCCTGCGCCTTCGCGGTGCAAGGTGACGAAAAATTCTATATCGGCGGATGGGGCTTTCCCGTTTCCGATCAGGGGTCGGGCGCGCGCCTCGGTCATCTTGCCGTGCGCCGGGCGCTGCAGGCCTATGATGACATCCTGCCGTCCTCCCCCTTTTGCAAGAAACTGCTGGCGGAAGTCGGGACCCATCCGGCTGAGGTTTCCTGTTGGGCCCGCACGGCAAGGCCTGTTGATTATGGCGCGTTTGCGGGCCTCGTCATCGAATATGCGGAAAAAGAGGATGAGGTGGCAAAGAGCCTTGTCCGGACCATCGCCGAAGAAGTCAATCAGCTAATCCGCGCCCTTGTGAGAAGAGATGTGAAGGAAATACATCATATCGGCGGGCTGGCCGAACCGATCCGCCCCTGGCTCGACAAGGCGCATGGCCGCTATGTGGCCCAGCCGCATGGCGATGTTTTCGACGGCGCGCTCCGGCTGATTAACAACCGGACGGGCCTGATCAATAAGACCGGCACGGTACGCTCATGAAAAAAGCGCTCATAAACGCAGAAATTCTGACCGGACATAGCTGGCAGGATGAACTTACGTTGCTGATCGACGACGGACGGATTGCGGGCCTCTGCCGGGAATCTGACTGCCCTGCCGGGTATGAATGCGAGAATTATGACGGATATCGCTTGCTTCCCGGTTTTATCGATACCCAGGTCAATGGCGGCGGCGGGGTTATGTTGAACAATGCGACAAACCTTGAGGACATTGCCACTATTGCTGCTGCCCATCGGAAATTCGGCACCACGGCAATGCTCCCGACCCTGATCACCGATAGCTGGGAAAAGATGGAGCGTATCGCCGCCCTGATCCGGGAGGCGATTGCGCAAGACATGCCCGGTATTCTCGGTATCCATTTCGAAGGGCCCTATCTCAACCCGGCGCGTAAAGGCGTCCATGATGAAGCACATATTCGCGACATTGACGACCGTTTTGTAGATCTCGTGGCTGCGGGCGATCTGGGCAAGGTATTAGTGACGCTCGCACCAGAAAAAACCCCGCTGGAGATTATTCGGGAACTGACAGCGAAAGGCGTGCATGTCTCAGCCGGACATAGTACTGCGAGCTTTGAAGAAATGCAGGCGGCGATAGAGGCCGGACTGACCGGCGTCACCCATCTTTACAATGCCATGCCCCCGATGGAGAGCCGCGCGCCCGGTCTCATTGGGGCGGCGCTAAATTCCCAGGACGTTTATTGTGGTATTATTAATGATGGTCATCATGTGCATCCGGCAACCCTGAAAGCAGCCCTCTCCGTAAAAGGCCTTGATCATATGATGCTGGTCACGGATGCCATGTCCACCATTGGGACAGAAGAAATCCATCTCACACTTGGTGAGACTGATATCACTCTCAAGGACGGTCGATTGACCACGAAGGATGGCACGCTCGCTGGCTCCGCGCTTGATATGGCGGCGGCAGTGCTCAATGCGGTCACCCTGTTGGATCTCCCGCTGGAGGAAGCGGTAATAATGGCAACGTCTAGCCCGGCGGCATTCCTTGGCCTCGAAAAGACGCATGGTCGGATTGCGGCCGGAATGCGCGCTGATATCGTGGCCGTTAAAGAGGATATGACGGTTGTAAAAAGCTGGATTGCGGGGCAATAGAGCCACAGTTTATCAATTGACTTCCGGCGGGATATCCAAGTAGATAAAGGCCAAAATCACGCGATCCAAAAATCAATCCTTTCGGGAGGAATAATTCCATGATGTCAATATCAAGACGGGCATTTAAAAAGGCGCTTCTCGGTGGCCTTGTCGCCCTTACCGCAATCGGGGGCACAACGCTCACGGCCGCCGCCGCCGACAAAATTACCGTCGGTGCACTCCGCTTCACGTCCCATGCACCGAGCTTTGTCGCATTCGAAAAAGGTTATTTCACCGACGAAGGATTGGAAGTCGAGTTCAAATTCTTCCAAGCCGCGCAGCCAATGGCCGTCGCCATTGCCTCAGGCGATGTGGATTTCGGCGTGACCGCCATATCAGGTGGTCTGATCAATCTCGCAGACAAGGGCGCGATCAAGGTAATCGGCGGCGCATTGCAGGAAGAACCCGGCATTGACGGGCAGATCATCCTCGTCTCCAAAGCCGCCTATGATGAGGGCGTCACCAGCCCGGCGAAATTGAAGGGCCGCAGCTTCGGCATCACGCAGGCCGGTTCCTCCTTCCATTACATGGCGTCAAAAATTGCCGAGAAGGAAGGTTTTTCCACATCTGATATGAAACTGGTTTCGTTGCAAAAAGTTGGCGCGATCATCGGTGCCCTCAAATCAGGACAGGTCGATAGCTGGTCCATCGTGCCGCATATCGCGAAGGCTCTCGCCAAGGGTCCTGCCGTTGTCCAGATCGGCATGGTTGCCGATTACATCCCTAACTATCAGGTGACCACGGTCTTTACCTCGACCGAAAATGCAGAAACAAAACCCGATCTCGTGAAGCGTTTCCTGGCCGCCTTCTCCAAGGGCGCGGATGACTTCAATGCTGCCCTTGTCGACAAGACCGCAGGTGAAGAAGGTGCCACCGCCATGGTGGAGCTGATCCATAAATATGTCTATGCTGACCGGCCGATCGAGAAGGCAGGCCCGTCTATTCGAAATGGTGCCATGCGTGTCAACAAAGGGGCCGCACTTAACCTTACCAATGTGACGGACCAGCTTAACTGGTTCAAATCAGAAGGTCTGGTCAAGGACAGCATCACAATCGAAACTTTGGTCAACACCGACTATGTCGAGACCTTCTAAATAGCCGATGGACCTCAGTCTTCGCCATATCACTCACCGCTATGATGAGGTTGAGGTCCTTCGCGATATCAATCTGGATATCGAACAGGGGCAGATTGTCTGCATTATCGGGCCGTCGGGCTGCGGGAAGTCAACGCTTCTTCGTATGATTGGCGGTCTGGAGCGCCCGGCCTCGGGGGAGGTTTTGCAACTTGGCGAACCGCCGGCAGACTGCCTCAATCCCCTCACCTATATTTTTCAGGATTTCGCGCTTCTCCCCTGGCGGACGGTGGAAGGAAACATCAGCCTCGTGCTAGAGAACCACCCCCTCGATGCCGCCGCGCGCGAGGAGATCATTGCTGATGTGCTTGCCCGCACGAAACTGAGCGATTTCAGGAAGGCCTATCCCCGGCAGCTGTCCGGTGGCATGAAACAGCGCGTCGCCATTGCCCGCGCCCTCTCCGTCCGGCCCGCCGTCCTGCTGATGGATGAGCCGTTGTCCGCCCTCGATTCCCAGACGCGGGAACTGCTCATGGATGATCTTGTCGATTTGTGGGAAAAGGAAAACTATACCGCCGCTTACGTCACCCATAATCTTGCCGAGGCCGTGCGCTTGGGGCACAAGATTGTCGTCCTGTCCCGTCGACCCGGCGAGATCCGTGATATTGTAGAAATTGATATGCCCCTTTCCGCACGGACAACCGAGAATGCGGAGCTGGAGGCGATCCAGAAACGGCTCTGGAATCTGATGCGAAACGAGGCCCGCGCCGCCGATATGGAGCTTCTTGATGAGTGATAAAACTGTCGGCAATCAGATGACAGGGAAACCGGTTCCCTACCGCGGCGGCGGTTTTCTGCCGAAGTCGAGAAAAATCGTCGCGCCGATTGTTTTTATCCTGATTATAGCCTTCTGGGAATGGGGGTGCCGCACGGGCTTTATCAGCCCGCTGATCCTGCCTGCCCCGTCGGAGGCGTTTGATGCCTTTATGAATCTGGTGAATTCCGGCCTTCTCTGGCAGCATCTCGCGGCATCGTTACAAAGGCTCCTGATCGGCTGGTTCTCCGGCACCATGCTCGGCATTATCGTTGGCACTCTGATTGGGCTTTTTTCGCTTGCCCGATCCGGCCTGCAGCCACTCGTTTCGGCCATTTTCCCGATCCCGAAAATCGCGCTCCTGCCGCTCTTCATCATCTGGTTCGGCATTGGAGAGGGATCGAAAGTCGCCACCATCCTGTTCGGGACTTTCTTTCCGACGGTCATCGCCACCTATGGCGGGATCGATAATGTGGATCGCGGCCTGATCCGCATGGGACAGTCCTTTGGGCTTTCCCGCTTATCAATTATCCGGAAAATTATCCTGCCAGGTGCCCTGCCCGCCATTCTTTCCGGCGCGCGGATTTCCGCCGCCATCGCAATTATCCTGCTTGTCGCCGCGGAGATGATCGCCGCCGAATATGGTATCGGCGCCTACATCCTGATCGCGGGCAGCCTGATGGCGACTGACCAATTAATTACAGGCGTCGCGATCCTCTCTTGCATCGGTCTCATCTTCGCCTGGATCATCGGGAAAGCGGAAAAATACTTCTTGAAATGGCGGGCGTGATCTCTCCCGAGAACCCCCTCCGCAAACATGGATAAAGTTTGAGGAAAATCCTAAAAACGCCCGTTATTTTAACGCTTTCTCAACCATCAGGATGTCAAACTAGCACGTATTATGACTACTGCCTTGCAATATAAAGCGCGCCCGTCTCTGGTGCCGAGGAAGCAATCACTGACCGACATGGCCTATTCGGCCATCAAGGCGGAGATCAATACGGGTAAAATTCCGCTCGACAGCTTCATCAATATTCCAGAGATCGAACGCCAGCTCGACATGAGCCGGACTCCGATCCGGGAGGCCATGCTCCGCCTGCAGACGGAAAAAGTCGTTGAGATTGTGCCCAAGCGCGGCATTCGTATTCTTGCCTTAAGCGCCGTTGAACTCGCAGAGTATTATCAGGTTGTTGCCGGACTAGAAATGCAGGCCATCGGTAATATCTGTACCCGCAAGTTATCGCGGACCGATATCATGCCGCTTCTCTATTCACTATCCAGCGAGGAAACTGCGCTTCGAAGCGATAATGCCGATGCCTGGGCAGAGGCGGACGAGAAATTTCACCGCAGCCTGTTTATCCTGAACGGCAACACCAAACTGCAGGAAACAGGTCTTTCTTTCCGCGATATAATTCAACGGGCTAATTTTGAGGCAATGCGCCATATCGAGCACGAGCAGAAGGAGCGCTGTCTGCGCGATCATAACGAAATTAAGGAACTACTGCTTTCCGCCGATGAAAAACACGCACGGGAACGGTATCTAGATCACAGCAAATGGTTAAGTGCCTATATTACCGACAGCTTGAGAGATAAAGGTGTCACTCGCCTCTAGGAGGCCGTCGCCGTCGTTACTGAGTTTGTGGTTCCAGGCTGTTGCGCCACAGGAATTTTCACCACAAAATCTGACCCAATCCCCGCATAGGAATTGCAGGTAATCTTGCCGCCGAGGTTGCGCAATGTTTCCTGCACAGCATTGAGACCAATGCCAAGGCCGCCGCACATCTGCGCCGCGTTCTTCATCCGCACGCCGCGTTCAAAAATGCGCGGGATATCCTCTTCCTCGATCCCGATGCCGGTATCCTCGACCTTGAGGATCAGATACTCCCCCTCTATTGAAGAGGTGATCTTGATCGCTCCGCCCGGCTTGGTGTAATTAACCGCGTTGCTGACAAGGTTATTCAGGATGCGCTGAAGCTGCGCAGGAAAGTCAATTTCCCGCACCTCCGGCACATGATTGACCCAATTAAACATCAACTGATTATCCAGAATTGCTTTATCAAATTTCTCAAGTGTGGCGGAGACTGTCTCACTGATTTTCTGCGAAACCGGTCCATCCAGATTAAGCGCTAACCGTCCTTCTGTGACAGGATTGGAATGGGACATGAAGTTTCCGACATGAGATTTAAGCGATTGTGCAATATCGAGTGCCCGTCGCGCGAAATCCTTCTTGTCATCGCCGATATGCTCGGCGAATTCAGCCACCAAATCGTTGAATTTCTGGATATCACGGCGGATGGAGAGACTCCCATCTATCGTGTCGTTGGTCATCTTATGCTCAGCCTCATACAGGATACGTTCGCGAATTTTCAACTCCTTGCTTTGATCGAACAGCGCAACTATCCGCATCGTACCATCTCGGTTGGTCGAAAAATCGGCACGCACAGGCAGCTTGCGACCGCTTTGAAGTTCAATCTCTGTACTGATCCGCTTGGTGCGGCCGATGTCGAACGATAGCACCTCATTCAGAGGTACATCGGTTTCAATAATCTGCGCGAGCGATGCCCCGACGAGATTGGCAGGCTTTGTTTCCAGAAGCTGTGCAGCGGCCTTATTGCAATGACGAATAATCCTGTCGGGACCGGCGATCAAAAATGGCACCGTCGAATAATCAAGAAAGCTTTCAAGCAGTGACTTCGTTTCTGATTTTTCCTGCAACGCGCGGCGTTTCAAATATTCAAAGCGCAGACCCATTACCACTGCAATGGCAAGCAGCAGACCTATCGCAAACAGGGTTGTATAAAGAGATTGCAGATTGTCACGATCCTGATCCATTGCCCCCAGAACGAGGGTGCGGACTTCTGCTTTTTCCGCTTCATACAAATCCAGAATCTTGCGAAATGCGTTGAAGGCGGCCGTGTCATTGATGGAGATCGCCTTATCAATCTCGGCAATCGACTTGCCTTCTTCGCGGAGTTGATCAACCCGGTTGATGGAGACGAAATAGTCGCGCAAGATCGCATCAATCGCCAGCACTTCCGTCTCTACCTCTGCGCCAAAATGAGCGCGCAAGATATCTAACTCTTCGCGGGCATCGTCGAAATGTTCAAAAAAGCGGTCCTTATCCTCAGACTCACCACGCAGCAAATAATCCTTAAAGTTGTGGATCATGCTGTGGAAGCCGACGAGGCTCATAACCTGTTCATTGTTATTTGTTGTATCGACAAAATGCTGGTCCGCGTCGAGCCAACGGGCTGGCGCATTCAGGGAATAAACCTGATAAGTCCAGAAGAACAGAAGCGCAAAAAGCGCAGCGAGAAAGGCGAGAATAACGCCAAAATGCTTATGAAATTGCTCCGTCACGAGAAAATATCCTTACATCGATACGCAATACTAAAACGATGGTTACAGTGGTCCTGCAGATAATCTCTCAGGGAAGTATTAACATATCGTTAATTTGGGGAAATGACGGGATAAGGAATTTTCCAAGGCCCAAAATCTGTTGTATTTGGGATGCATTTTGGTAAAACTTTACCGAGTTTTACATTATCCAATACAATCGTGGCGAAACTGTGTTTTGAATCGGGTAATTCCCTGATTCCCGATCTAGATACATGTGGCACCATCGCGCATCAATCTATCTTTTCGCAAGAGACAGAATAACTGACGCGCCCCGTCCCCGTATCAGGCCATGACCGTTTCAATTTTTATTTCCGACATCAGGGTTTGATGCACCGGGCAGCGATCAGCAATTTCCATCAGACGGTCGCGCTGTTCATCCGATAATTCGCCGGTAAGTTCTATTTCCCGGGTCATGACATCGATTTTGCCCGTCTCTGTTTCGCAGTCATCACAATCCTCTGCATGTATCTTCTTGTGATGAAGACGTACCGCGACATTCTCCAGCGGCCATTTCTTGCGATCCGCATACATCCTGATCGTCATTGAGGTACAGGTGCCAAGGCCGGACAGCAATAAATCATAGGGTGACGGCCCACGGTTGGTTCCGCCATAATCAAACGGCTCATCAGCCAACAGGGAATGCCCGTTACTATCAACATATTGCAGGAATTTCTCTGGTGGGGCGCCCACAACAAGCGTATCCCCCTCCTGTCGTTTCAAGCCGGTTCTCGCCTTGCTTTGCGTGAGCTCCGGGATATAGCGCCGGGCCCAGCTTGTTATGACTTCCGCAACATATTGGGAGTCCTCTTTCCGGCTGAGTAAATGATCGGCCTTATCGAGGGAGATAAAGCTTTTCGGATGCTTGGCCGCAACAAAGATATTCGTCGCATTACTGATGCCAACGATATTGTCTGTCGGGCTGTGGAAAATCAGCAGGGCTTTTCGCAAATGATGGAGCTTTTCCGCCTGAGCCTGATCCTCGATATCCTCCAGGAACTGACGGCTGACATTGAACGGACGCCCGCCGATATCGACCTTGACCACGCCCTCTGATCTAATTTTTTCATGCTGATCGATGAAATGATGACCGACATGGGCCGGATCAAAGGGAGCCCCGATAGTGGCAACGGCTTTTGCCGATGGGATATCCGCCGCCGCGGCGAGCACCGCCGCCCCGCCAAGGCTATGCCCGATTAGCAGTTTTGGCGCGTCATACTTTTCGCCAAGGAATTCCGCAGCGTGGAGAAGATCGGCGATATTCGAGGTAAAGTTTGTATTCTCGAACTCCCCATCACTCTCCCCAAGACCAGTAAAATCAAACCGCAAGGTAGCAATCCCGAGATTTGCAAGCGCTGTCGAGACACGCGACGCGGCAAACACATCCTTCGAACAGGTAAAACAATGGGCAAAAAGCGCATACACCAGCGGTGTGCCGACGGGTAGGTCCAGCCGTGCCGCCAACATGCCACTTGTGCCCTTAAACATTACTTTTTCGGAGCGCATTTGCCTCTTCCTTCTTTTGTTCGGGTTATTCCCAGTAGGGATCCCTGAGTTCGCGTTTTACAACCTTGCCAAGCGCGTTGCGCGGGAACTCCGCAAGCAATTCCGCCCCGATGATGCGTTGGCTCTTGGCGAGCCGGTCATTGGCCCATTTAACTATTTCCACCGTATCTTCAACCCCGTCCCGCCCAATAAGAAGCGCGAGCGGCGTTTCTCCCCATTTTTCATGGGGCACGCCGATCACCGTCACATCCAGAACATCCGGATGCTCGCCGACTATCGCCTCGATATCCGCAGGGAAGATATTGAAACCGCCGGAGATAATCATGTCCTTCTTGCGGTCCATGATATAGAGATACCCGTCCTTGTCGATGCGGCCGATATCGCCGGAGCGGAGAAAGCTGCGCCCGTGACTGTCACGGACGACAATTGCCTCACTCAGGTCATCGCGCTTGTAGTATTCTTTCATCATGCCCGCGCCATATCCGCAAATCTCCCCAACCTCATCACGGGGTAGTTCATTGCCATCATCATCGAAAATTTTCAGATCAAAGCCCAACACGGGCTTGCCGACACTTCCAGGCTTGATCGCATGCATATCAGGGTGACACATGGACCCGAAGCCCTCGGAACAGCCATAAAGCTCGGTCAAGTTCAGGTCAGGCGCTTCAACACTTCCGCCTTTGTATCGGGCCGGAGCGGTGATCCCGCGCAGAGGACCGACTCCAGGGAACTCAGGTCATAGTCATCAAATTTTGGGTGATCCAGCGTGACGATGAATTGTGTCGGAACCATAAAGGTATGGGTGATCTTGTAGGTGACCGCTGTTTCCAGAAATGCCTCCGGGCTGAATTCCGGCATGATGACAAGCGTACCACCCAGGAACAGGATCGGCAGCATCATAAGCCAGGTGCCATTCGAGTAAAGCGAGGTTGTGGTCATTGCCACCGCATTTCTGTGAAAGCGAAGCTCAAGCGCATTGCTGTAGGACCAGTGCTGACGTGCGCGATGGGTCTGGACAATTCCCTTGGGCAGGCCCGTCGTGCCAGAGCTGTAGATGATATTGAAATCATCCTCCAGGCGATAATCAACCGTTGGCATCGCATCGGAGGCGTCGCCGAGAAAACTCTCAAAGCCAACCCAGCCATCGGCGGTAAAATCCGCGGCGATAAAATTCTTCGCCGGAATCTTCTTGAGCCGCTCCCGGATATCCGTGATGCGTTCAAGATAGCTCTCGGTGGCTATCAGAAGGCTCGCATCGCAATCATCGATCAGCACGGCGAGCTGTTCTGCCGTCAACAACCCGCTCAATGGTACTACGCAAGCCCCGGCCCGCGTGACGCCGAAGATGATCTCCACCGCCTCGATATTATTGCTGACCAGTACGGCGACCTTATCCCCCTGCCCGATGTTCCGATTAATCAGCGCATTGGCAATCCGGCTCATATTCTTGTCGAAATTGCCCCAGCTCCGCCGCTCGTTTCCGCAAATCAGGGCATCTTTATCCGGACTGAAGGTAGCGTGAGTGGACCAAAGGTCGGGCAGGAATATATTGGTATCGTCGATCGTGGTCATCTTTCCCCCATTCTTTTTATTCTAGTTTAGGGGATGATAGCCGAACGACGGGCCGCGTCAAAGCCTATGTCGTCATCATATCATCGCAAGAAATATGTGATGACTTAGCTTTCGTCGGCAAGAACCAGTTTTTTGAAAAGATCTTCAACCCCGGCACAAGGATCAAGACTGTCGAGAAACGATACAGGAAGGGCAGAGCTATCCAGCAGAGCCATCTCCCGTGCGGAATCAGCAACCGCATCAGGCGCGCTTAATTCAAGATCAACAGTTTCAGAGAAAGACAGCACAGCATTAATCTGCATAATGTCGAAAAGTTGATCAAGATCTATGCTGCTTTCCGCAATTTCCGGCAGGGCCTCATTGATAGAAAGTGACGACCGAGGCGCGTCCTCCGCTGTGGTAGTGGCCAGAACCAGATCAAGATCGAAAGTATCTTCCTCGGCATAGACGAAGTTGTCCATATCCCCAGGTTCTGAGTCAGCCAGAGACGCAAACGCAATGAATTCTTCGCCCTCATTCCCGAGCATATGAGAAAAATTCTTAATATTTTCGAAGGCCTCAAGGTCATGTTTTCCGGCAGAAATGAAAAGCGTATCGCTTTCATCATCCGAAAAAACAATCTCCTCGCCAATCTCATTCACTGACATTTTTCTATCCATAATATTCGTCGGTCAGCCTTACAACAGAAGACGGCCGGCAGACTATGAGTGTGAAAACAATATCGGAGGAGATTAGGATTTTCATACCTCATTCGGGGGATATGTTGAAAAAATAATAGAAAAAATTTTTAATAAAAATCAATGCATTAGTATCCATCTTTGAATCTATAATTAAATATATGTAAATATCACCATTCGGCGGGTAAATTCCCTTATAGAATCCGGACCTTACCGGTCCGGCGCATAATATGGTTAATTCATAGCGCGGAAATTTCTGGTCTCAAAGGATCACGCCAAGCAAATTTTTTTGCAGGAAAAATCTGTGTAAAATATCATAATAAACTCAGCCCAACCTAATTTCACAAATTGTTAACCTTTATTAACAACCGTTTTTTAATAACTTTTGTTGATCATCGGGGAATGTCAATTTAGATTAATAATCTGATGAGGTGTGTTGTGAGCCATAAACAGGATGCATTTGTTGCGATGAAAGCGATCTCTACCGTTAAAACTGCCCTGCGTATCAGCGTTATGGCCGCCGGCCTAAGTGTCGCGATTGCCCCCCTCGCCTCCACGGCGAACGCTGAAGTTGATAATCCCGATTATTTCAAGGTCAATATGAAGCCAGGGGCCACACTAAATGTTCGAAAAGACCCGTCTCTCAAGGGTAAAAAGATAGGTTCCCTGCCCGCCCAAACTGACGGCATTGTCAATCTGGGCTGCCATGTCGGTATGCCCTATCTTGAATGGCGCAATTCAACAACCGCCATTCGCAAGGTTGAGACTCGACGTAAATGGTGCAATATCCAGTATAATGGTATGGTTGGCTGGACGGCCGGTCAGTATCTCGAAGCTGACGGCGCAGACTAACTATTCCAGTACGGCAAGCGCGGCCTGAACAACGAACAGGTAACGCGCTGCCTTACCGAGGGTCACCAGCAGCAAGAAAAAACCAAAATGCACCCTCATGGCCCCGGCGACGATGGTCAGCGGGTCACCAAAGAACGGCGCCCAGGAAAGCAGCAACGTCCATTTCCCATAATGGTCGAACCACCCCACCGCCCGATCATATTGTTTCTCTTTCAGCGGGAACCATTTCCTGTCCTTGAAATGAGTGAAGTACCGGCCAAGAATCCAGTTCACGACCGATCCCAACACATTCCCGATCACCGCAACGGTAAACAACAGGACGGGCAGGCCCTGTCCTTCATTCAGGAGCAGCACCATTGCCGCCTCTGACGTGCCGGGCAGGATCGTTGCCGAGAGTAAAGCGCTGAAAAACAGGCTCACATAAGCGGTCAAATCGCTCATTCAGTTAAAATTACGATTTGGCTGGTTGCCGCTGCGCTGTCAGATGTTTTCGCGATTCCTCGCTCCATTTTCCAATTGGTTTGCTGATATCCTTGCCGACTTCATACCCCCGCCGGAGGGCAGGCCGGGATTTCAGGGTGTCATACCAACGGCGGATATTGGGAAACTCGCCGAGGTCAATCTCCTGCCGCTTATAGGTAATGATCCAGGGCCAGCAGGCCATATCGGCGATGGAATACTCCCCGCAGATATAATCCCGCCCTTCCAGCCGGGTATTCAGCACGTCAAAAAGCCGGAGTGCCTCCGTTGAGTAGCGTTCCTGCGCGTAAGGGATTTGTTCAGGCGCATAGAACTTGAAATGCCCGTTCTGGCCGAGCATTGGGCCAAGACCGCCCATCTGCCACATTACCCATTCAATCACTTCCTTGCGGCCCCGAATATCACTTGGCATGAATTTGCCCGTCTTCTCCGCGAGATAGATCAGGATCGCACCGGTCTCAAAGACAGAAATCGGTTCCCCACCGTCGGCCGGGTCCTGATCGATGATGGCGGGCATGCGGTTGTTCGGGCTGATTTTAAGGAAATCCGGCTCGAACTGTTCACCCTTCCCGATATTCACCGGGACGACGCGGTAGTCGATGTCCATTTCTTCAAGCGCGATGGAAATTTTCCAGCCGTTCGGTGTGGGCCAGTAATAAAGATCAATCATTTTAATACCTTATATATCTTTATTATTATTTTAGTTTCGCTTCAATAAGCGGGAACCGATCATTGCCGAAATACATATCCGTGCCGTCAAGGAACATGGTCGGCGTGCCGTAGCCGCCGCGCTCGATCACTTCCGTGGTATTGTCCTTCAGCATATCCTTGTATTTTTGGTCATTGATCTTGTCGTAGAATTCGAACTTGTCGAGCCCGACATTGGCAATAATACCGTTCAATTCCTCTTCCTGAGAAATATCTGCGCCTTCGCTCCAATAGCGTTCAAACACCCGGCGGGCATAAGGAACGAGGCAATCCTCCTCTATCGCGACGAAAGCGCCACGCATGGCTTTCACGCTATTGACGGGGAAAACCTTCAGATCGGATGCCGGAATGATCTTGATGCCAACATACTCGGCCCAGTCTTGCAGGTCCTTCTTGCCATAACGCTGCTTCGGGATCACCGGGTTCTCTCGCGATGCATAAACCGAAGGGTTTACCGTATTGAATACGCCCCCCACCAGAAATGGCCGATAGGCTACCTCAAGATCAGGATGGCGCGTCAGCATTTGCTGTAGGCTTTCAAAAGCCAGATACGTCCAGGGGCTGGAACAATCAAAGAAAAATTCAAGTTTATGCATGGGGTCGGTCCCTTCTATTTATTTTTTTATCCGCTTGCGCCGTGATCCTAACATAGTAACATTATTGGATAAAAAACAAGACGCTGAAAAAAAGGAAGTTGTTATATGCAGAAGCGACCGCTTGGAAGTGACGGATTGATGGTGGGGGCTGTTGGCCTTGGCTGTATGAGTTTTGCAGGTTTTTACGGGGCAACTGACATCAAGGAAAGCCATGCGACGCTGGCGAAAGCCATGGATCTCGGGGTTGATTTTCTCGATACGTCCAATGTCTATGGTGCGGGTAAGTCGGAAGAGGTTATCGGCGCCTTCATCAAGGACCATCCGAACTTCTTCAAGATTGCGACCAAGGGCGGCATCAAACGTGAACCCGGCGCTACGGAACGCACATTTGACAATAGTGAAGACTACTTACGCGGTGAACTTGAGAAATCGCTCAAGCGCCTTGGTGTCGAACATGTTGAACTCTACTATATCCATCGGCAGGACCAGACCCGCCCGGTTGAGGAAGTGGTTGAAACGCTCGTCAAGTTCAAGAAGGAAGGCAAGATCGGCGGTTTCGGCTTTTCAGAGATTGCGCCGACCACCCTTCGCCGTGCTCATGCGGTGCATCCGGTCATGGCCGTACAAAGCGAATACTCCCTCTGGACCAGAATGCCCGAACTTGGCATGGTGCAGGCCTGTCAGGAACTCGGGGTCACCTTCGTTCCTTTCTCTCCCGTCGGACGCGGCATCTTCAGCCAGAACCCCCTCGACCCATCGACCTTCAAGGACACGGATTTCAGGAAGAACAATCCCCGCTTTATCGAGCCGAACTTCACCTACAACATGAAGGCACTTGAACCTTTCAACGCCATGGCCGCGGATAAGGGCGTTACGCCTGCCACCCTCGCTATTGCCTGGGTACTCGCGCAGGATGGCGATATGGTCCCGATCCCTGGCACAAGAAGTGCGGATCACTTGCAGGAATGCGCAGAGGCGGATGCCATGAATCTCACGGCGTCTGATCTGGCGGAGATTGAGAAAATCCTCCCCGTCGGTTTCGCTCATGGCGCCCGCTATACCCATAACCAGCTCTGGGGGACGGCTGTTTACGGTTAGCCGCTAACTCCGGCAGTTAAACTCCGCCCAGAGCGGGTAGTGATCGGACAGGCGGTGCTGTTTCGTAGCGTTGGTGAAATCTGTCTCGGTATAGATCAACGGCACGAAATCAAAACTGCCTGCCGTCACATAGTCGAGATTAAGCTTCCGCTTGCCGCCACTTTCAAACCAGGCAACCTGGTCATAATATTTCTTAAGTTGCGGATCGTTATCTTTCGCGAAAATGGAGCGCTTTACGCCATGAAGCTCAGGCGGAACGGTCAGACCGCTGCTCGTAAACGCCTGCCAAAGTGCATCGCCATGGCGGTCGATGTTAAAGTCACCGAGGGCGATAAAATTCTGTCCATAGGAAGTCGCCTGTCCCGCCCATTCATAGAGCCATTCGGCGATGCCTGTCAGCTCCGGGATACGGCCCGCTGAATTCGCGCCAAAATCAACATGCAGCGTGGTCAGAATAAAGGTATCCTTGCCCGCAATGAAGCTGACCGCATAGGGCGTGCGGGCGAACTGGCGCTGCAATGCGCCACTCCCGATGACACCATCTTCGGGGATGACAAGTTCACCGGCGAGCCCGGAAAGCTGCACCCGACGGCTATCGAAGATAAAGCCCATGCGCTCGCTATTCCCCGCGTCGCCACGGGTGACATCCGTCATCAGAAATTGCCAGTCGGAGCCAAGTGTCTTCATCATGGTGCGAAGTGCCTTTAAGTCCCCCTTTATCTCTTGAAGGGCTATGACATCAAAGCGCGAGATAATTTCGGTAATCGCCCAGAGGCCGCGACAATCCCGTTTCGGACTGTCATCATCGCCGGCCAGCCATTTTTCGGTGAGAGAGGAAAAGGCCTTGATATTCCAGGTCGCGATCAGCAGATTGCGGCTCACGTCCCTTTTGCCGGTACATCGAGATCGAGCTTTTGGCGCAAGGTCTCCATCTCGCTCCGGATAGGGTTCGGAACATTCGCATTGCGCCAGGACGGTAAGGGCTCGGACATCTGGTTTTCTCCTCAATCAAGGACCCTCATAATGAGGGGGAACAGAGACAAATTTCAACAGAAAGAGGAAAATTTAAACCAGCATCCAAAATTAGGGCCCTTTAAACACTTTATCCCTATGTTAAAATCCCTATGATGGCCGCCATTATGTATATTTAAGGGAAGTAAATGCCGGATACTGAAAATCGCAGCATTGTGCTGTTATGTGTGCTTGCTATCTTTGTCGGAGTTATCGCCGGTATCGGGGCATGGATTTTCCGGTTGTTGATCGGCTTTTTCCACAATCTCCTCTTTTTGCAGAAATTCGATTTCCATTATGACGCCAATATTCACACCGCCACAGATATTTGGGGCGCGTGGGTCATTCTTGTGCCTGTGGTTGGCGCGGTCGGCGTCGCCTGGCTAGTCAAGACCTTCGCGCCGGAGGCCAAGGGTCATGGCGTGCCTGAGGTAATGGACGCAATCTATTATAACGGCGGACATATCCGGCCCGTTGTCGTGGTCGTGAAATCCATCGCGTCCGCCCTCTCCATCGGCAGCGGCGGTGCCATCGGACGGGAGGGGCCTATCATCCAGATTGGCGCCACCTTCGGCTCTATGATGGGAAGCTGGGTTTCCATGCCTGCGCATCAGCGGGTTATCCTCGTAGCGGCGGGGGCCGGCGCCGGAATTGCCGCTACCTTCAACGCGCCACTTGGCGGCATATTGTTTGCGGTCGAACTGTTGCTGGTATCCGTCAGCGCACAGAGTATTTTTCTTGTCGTCACATCGACAATTTTGGCCACCTATATCGGGCGACAACTTCTGAGTATGACCCCAAGCTTCGATGTGCCCGCGTTACAGATCCCTGAATTCGGGATTGGCGCAAACTGGGGCCTGATCCTGTTCCTGCCGTTCGGCCTCATTTGCGGTGTTGCGGCCACGGTCTTCGTGCGGGCTATCTATTGGGCAGAAGACAAATTCGACGCCATGCCCGGCAATTATTACAGCCGCCATATGCTGGGTATGGGGCTGGTCGGGGTGATGATCTATCTTATGCAGCTTTATGCCGGGCATTTCTATGTGCAGGGCGTTGGCTATGCGACCATTCTGGATGTCCTGACAAATGCCCTCTCTGATCCGTGGTTCCTGCTGCTGTTGTTCGTCCTGAAAATGATTGCGACCTGCCTGACGCTCGGTTCCGGCGCCTCCGGCGGCGTGTTCTCACCCTCGCTATTTATGGGAGCGACTTTGGGCGCGGCCTTCGGCAGTGTTATGCATATGATCTTTCCGGTACTTGACGTTGGTATCCCGGTCTTCGCGATTGCCGGTATGGCAGCGATGATTGGCTCAACCACAGGCGCAATTTTTACCAGCGTCGTCATGCTGGCGGAGATGACAGGCGACCACAACACTGTTTTGCCAACCATCCTCACAGCGGCCTCCGCCTATGTAGTGCGCCGACATTTATCTCCGGCCAGTATCTATACCCTTAAGCTTAATCGGCGCGGTCATGCGGTACCGGAAGGCATGAATTCTGCGTTCCTGGCGGCGAAAAAGGTCAAAGATATCATGACCCGTACCTTTATCGTCCTGACGGAGGGTGATATTCCACCCAATAGTCCCGGTATCTTTGTCTGGACACGGGAAGGACGGATCATCAAGACAGAGCGGCGCTTTGTTGATAAGACCCGTCCAGAGGAAACTCTCTCTGTCGGCAAGCCGGAAAATTACGTCATTGTCGCCGAGACAGACGGTATGATTGACGTACTGCAAATTCTTGACCAGAACAAAGCCGATATCGCGCTCGTATCGACGGCCCCGAATGCGCAAACCGCGGCGGACCTCGTCGGGGTGGTCACGGTGACAGAAATTTCAAACGCCCTGAAAGACGCCGCAATCCTGCAATAGGGTCAAAAAGCCTCTGCGCGAGCGCTATTCCAGTCGTTCTGATAGCTTGGCCGGATTGTATCCGAAAGCAATTCCCGTTCATCAAGATACTCATAGATCTGATCGGTCGACAGTTCTGTATGATCGGCAACCCGCTGGAATATATGATGCGGAGTCAGATCTTCGGGATCGTCAAGACCGATGGCTCCCAATAACTCGCGGAAACTCTCAATCGTCGCGTCATGATAGTTGGCGACATGCTCCCGCCGGGTTGGGATATCCACGGCGCGTGCGCGCGTTTGATCCTGCGTGGCGATCCCTGTCGGGCATGTATTGGTATTACAGCGGAGCGATTGGATACAACCAAGCGCAAACATCATCGGCCGCGCGACATTACACATATCCGCGCCAAGGGCTATTTTTTCCATCAGGTCGAAACCGGTGACGACCTTACCGCTGGCGATGATGCGGATTTCTTTGCGAAGACCAATTCCGACCAGGCAGTTATGAACGAAAATCAATGCCTCATCGATGGGAACGCCAAGACGGTTGGAAAATTCAAGTGGGGCCGCACCGGTGCCGCCTTCTGCCCCGTCAACGGTGATGAAATCAGGCTGAATACCGGTTTTCAGAATGGCTTTACAGATGCCCATAAATTCACTGCGACGTCCAATGCAGAGCTTGAACCCGACAGGTTTGCCATCGGTCATGTTCCGCAATTCCTCCATGAAATGAAGCAGTCCCTCCGGCGAGGAAAATGCGGAATGAGCAGGAGGAGAAAGAACATCCTTACCCATGGGCACACCGCGAATTTTAGAGATTTCCTCATCCACCTTAGCCGCAGGTAATACTCCGCCATGAGCCGGCTTCGCCCCCTGGCTGAGTTTAATCTCGATCATCTTGACCACGTCGCGATTTGCGGCGGCCTTGAATTTCTCGGGATCAAAATTCCCCTCCGCCGTGCGGCAACCGAAATAGCCGGTGCCAATCTGCCAAATGATATGCCCACCCCCCGCGAGATGATACGGGCTGAGCCCCCTTCCCCCGTGTTGTGAGCAAAACCACCTATTTTCGCGCCGGCGTTGAGCGCATGGATCGCGTTTGCGCTGAGCGCGCCAAAGCTCATGGCGGAAATATTCAGGCGTGACGCATTATAAGGTTTCTTGCACTGCGGACCGCCGACAAGAACTCTGCCCTTACTCGGATCGACATGCTTGGGTGCCAGCGAGTGGCTTGCCCGCTGATACCCGACATCGGTGATGTCCCATTGCGTCCCGAAAGGCTGGGTATCCAGACCCCGGTTCGCGCGCGCATAAACAAGGTTGCGTTGCTGCCGATTATAGGGACGACCGCTTTCGTTGGTCTCAATAAAATACTGTTGAATTTCCGGGCTGATAAATTCAAATGCGTATCGCAAATGACCAATCACCGGATAATTTCTGAGGACGTTATGATGCGCGAAATGCATGTCATAAAAGCCCAGCAGGATATAGGGGATCAGCACCCAAAGCAGATGAATGACCGGCGGCCAGAAAAACTGCACGAGAAAGATCAGGAGCAATCCTGCTACGGATATTCCGAAAAAATATTACGTGCCATGATGCGCCGCCCCTGTCCCTGTTTTGACCAATTTCTCGGAAAGTAACCCGTCAGTCGAAGACCTGTCCATGCTTGAACTGTTCATCCTGGCCCGCCGCCGCAGTAAGCGCCGCGACATTGTCCTTGGTGAAAAAGCCGTCAAAGCCATGGCATCGCTCGACATATTCCGTGATCAGGATGGTATTTTTTGAATGTTTCGAGAATATCTGCTTCAGGTTTGGCTCATCCTTGCACTCGCCAACGACATGGGCAAGAAAAGCCACGCCCTTCTCTTTCAGCGCATCCACAACAAAATCGACATTCTTTTCGCCCGTCGCATGATCGCCGTCCTGTACCTCAATCGCAATATGATGCATCCGTCGACCGTAGTTCCGGACGAAAGTCTCCGTCGGCATGGGCCGGTTCTCGAAGCTATTCACGAAGGAAGGCGTATTGTTGGCGGTAAAAACCTTGGCCGGGGAAAGCTTGTCATCCATGACCGAGCCATTACGACTGACGTTGGTCGATGAATTCATATCCATGATATTATAGGCACCCCAGAAATAATAAGGCACATGGGTGAGGAATTCGAGAATAGCATCTTCCCGGTCTGCTGCGAGAATACGGGTCGCCATATGATCCACCCCGAGGAGAAGCTCGCCAACACCCGAGCTTTCGGAGAATGCTGCCGCCGCCTCAAGCTGTGCCTGCTCCGTTGCGGACAGTTCATACCGCCCGCCGAGGCCCAAACTGTCCGGATTGTTAAAATCATGACCGCTGTAGCCAATGCGATTGCCGGTAAAATCCGACGGCATGGTGAAGAGAAATCCATCGGCGGCATAGAAAGGATTTTCAACCTCGCCCTGATACTCAAATCTTGCGGCCTGATCTTCAAGGGTCTTGCGAATTTCGTCGTTATTTCTGCTTTCGTAAATTTCCCCGACGTAACGGCTGTGAGGGGTTGCGCGCGACAGCGGATACATCCTGTTGACGCGGGTGATATATTCCTCGAATGCACCGCTTAAAGGCTCCATCAGGATCAAGGCAGGAAAGACGGGGCGACTGTGGAGCACATGAAACTTATGGGTTTCGCCGATATAACTCGCCGCGTGGCGATAGGGGGTCATCTCGTAAAGTTCAATCATCGTCGCAAGGCTGGTTCCCGGATCCACCTGCGTGACCAAGCAGCGCATATTACCGACAAGATCCTCGATCCCGCTGGATTTACGTCGTTCAAATATTTTCAGGCGGAACTCATCAAAGAATTCTGAATTCTTCTTGTCCCCTTTTGGCTGATACCCTGCGTAATCGAATGCCATAAAATAACCCTCTATAAATCCGTGTTTTAAGTCAGTTTTTTGTATGCGGGTGTCCAGACCGCTGCCTCAATGCAGCGCTCTAGCTCCGCATCGCTCCGCCCTGGGGCGACCTTGTCGGCTACGGCCTGCTTGGCAACAGCAACCGCGACTGCCTTGCTAACACTTCGAATGTCGGAGACCGGCGGCAACAGGGGGGCGGTTGGATCCGTCAGCGCTGGTGACAGCGCCGCAAGCGCCTTTGATGACGCCATGAACATGTTATCTGTGACACGCGTTGCCTCACAGGCAAGCACGCCAAGGCCGACGCCCGGAAAAATATAGGTATTGTTGCTCTGGGCAATGTGATGGCTCACGCCTTTATAGGTCACCGGATCGAACGGGCTCCCCGTCCCGATCAGCGCCTTGCCATCGGTCCATTCAAGAATATCCGCTGGCACAGCCTCCGCCCTTGATGTCGGGTTGGAGAGCGGGAAGATAATCGGCCGCTCCGTATTCTTTGCCATTTCGCGGATAATCTCTTCGGTAAAGAGGCCATGCTGCCCCGATACGCCAATAAGAATATCCGGCATCCCGTTTTTCACCACATCCATCAGGCTGATGCTGCCGTCATCCGCGCTCGACCATGGAGGCAACGCTTCCATGATCCTGCGTGAGCCGCTGCTGGAATTCCATCAGCCCATTCATATCACTGTGTAAAAGACCGTAGCGATCGACCATATAGATATGCTTCCGGGCCTCCGCCTCCGATAACCCTTCATCCATCATAATGCGGATAAGCTGCTCAGCAATGCCCGCGCCCGCCGAACCTGCGCCTAGGAAGGCGATATGATGGGCCGAAAGTGGCTTGCCCAGCATCTTGCAGGCCGCCAGCAAGGTACCCGCCGCAACGGCCGCCGTCCCCTGAATGTCATCATTATAAGTGCAGAGTTGATCGCGGTATTTAGCGAGCAACGGCTCCGCATGTGGCTGGGCAAAATCCTCGAACTGCAAGAGAACCTTTGGCCATTTGCGTTTCACCGCCTGCACGAACTGATCAACAAAGGCAAAATAGTCATCGCCGCTGATCCGTTCATGCCGCCAACCGATATAGAGCGGATCGTTGAGCCGTTCCTGATTGTTGGTCCCGACATCGAGAATAATCGGTAAGGTAACAGAGGGATCCACCCCGCCCGCCGCAGTATAGAGCGCGAGCTTGCCGATGGGAATTCCCATGCCTCCGGTTCCCTGATCGCCAAGGCCGAGAATACGCTCTCCATCGGTGACGACAATTGCCTCGACTGTTTCGTTCATCGCGTTATCGAGTATTTTATCGATTTCATCCCGATGCGGATATGAAATGAACAATCCGCGCGGACGTCGGTAAATCTCGCTGAATTTTTCGCACGCCTCCCCTACCACCGGGGTGTAAATCAATGGCATCATTTCCGCCACATGGCTAATCACCAGATTATAGAAAAGTACCTCATTCGTATCCTGAAGCGCGCGGAGATAGATATGCCGTTCCAGATCGGTATCTTTCGCCTTGAGCGCGTCATATGCGCGGTCCGTCTGTTCCTGAAGGGTTTCAACATGCGGCGGCAACAGGCCAAGCAGGCCGTATTTTTCTCGTTCCTCAACAGTAAAAGCCGTGCCCTTGTTCAGAATTGGTTCGTCCAGCAACTCAACACCGATTGGGACTACATCAGGAATACTCACCACTTTTCCTCCGTCTCACCCCATATTTGAGGCATAAATCTTGTCATTTTTCATCAACGCTACTATAGCCGCGTCAATTTACCGATAGCAAGTTGGCCGAGAAGAAAAGCCATAGGGGCGACTTGTGCAGATACGTTATAAATCTTGGGTTCTAATCAACTCGATAATATCACTGATTGCTTCGGAGTTTGCCTTGTAAATACTCCAAGAAGCACCCTCACACGGATTTATAGTGACATCAATATCTGAAGATAGTTCCATGTCAGACGAATAGATTTTTGTCTTATGTATGTTGAAAGGCTCGGCATTCCCATTTTTTGGAACGACACTTCCTTTGATTATGACATCCGCCTGACATTTGCCGGAAACAAGTCCTGTCTGAAAGCATTTAATGTTAGTCCGGGCTGAGGAGGCCGTCACCTTTACGTCAGACGTGCTCGGATCATCCAAGACACCGTTTTTATCGACTTCTTGTAATCTGTCTTCAAGATCCTTTGACAAATTCACATGATAATCATAGGCGCTGCAAATAAACCCCAGAAGCTTGGCATCATGATCGAACATTTCTTTCTTCTCAATACCAATATCCAAATTAGAGGCCTGTACTTCCGGTGTACTAATTAGCCCTTTGTCTAAATTGCCAAATTGCGACTTATCCACGGTATAACCGCAGCCTGCCAATAATGTAATCGTTGCGAAAGTAGCCCAGTATCTATTCATTTTGGATAGGCTCCGTTATCTTCATCATGCGTTGAACTTTGTTCTGCCTTCTCAAATCCGAGTTCATCGCCAATTATATTGGCAAACTTCTTTGAAAGTTGTTCCCGAACACGCCCGCCCCGTACTGCAATACCTAAAAGGCCTGCATGACCTTCGAATACGTCAACATATAGTTCCGTTAGAAGCTCACCTGTTTTGGTATCATAAACATTTACAGAACCAACGAGCTGATCTGTATCCCCGGTTAACCAGATCATTCCGCGATGAGCAAGTTTCAGATTATCTATTTCAATTTTAACGTCGGCCGCGAGATCCTGGTCCGTATCTCTTAATTCCAGTTGTTCCTTTACAATATTCGTCATCACTTCCTTCAGGGGCTTGAATTCCTCATTGTTTTCCTTGCCCTCTTCGATCCCATCGGCACGAATTTCTTCATCAGCCTCCATAATTGTCGCCTTGGAAAGCTCGCTATACGTAACTTCCACTGACTGAACATCAATCTTGCCACGATTGTTTTCACTTAGGGGGGTGACAACATTTGTCGGATTAACACATGCCGCTAAACCTAATCCGAGTAAAATTAAAATGAGCAGACGCATAACAAGCTTCATCCTTCTTCGAAAAAATTTATTAAGACGCTAGATTATTATTTATTCAACATAAAGTTGAATATCAGAAAAAAATACTCATGAATAGAAAAAATCGCCATAATTGTGAGGAATTTGGTCTAAATAGTTAGACTGAGTAAATAGCATTTGTATGGGATAAATTTAGTTCTGAGTGCAGGATTTACTCTGGATTATGCTTCGCCCTGCTCCTGCGCGCTTGCGGCGAACCTCGGAAAGCTCTTATAGGCCCTTACTTAAGCTTCTTTGTAGCGGTTATCCCAGCCACCGAACAAAAAAGGGTCCCTGAAGGGACCCTTTTTAATTTGGTTGCGGGGGTAGGATTTGAACCTACGACCTTCAGGTTATGAGCCTGACGAGCTACCGGGCTGCTCCACCCCGCGGTAATTTTGTTGTACTGGAAGGGGTTTGATGTCCTTCCGGTTAGCGGTGTGTTGCCCGGTTTACTTGCTGGCTTCCGGCTGGTTGCCTACAGGCCGGGCTGCTCCACCCCGCGGTAATTTTGTTTTTGCCTCAATCGCCGGCGGGAACATCCGTTCCCTTGGCCTTGCCTCGGCTTGCGCCTCGGATCCGTATCCTTTCTGACGCGGTGAGGTTTTACAATTTCAAAGGCTGTGCCTTTGGCAGGTCGCGACTGCGGCCCGGGCAGATGCCCGAGAAGCCTGAGCCCACGGAGGTGGGCGGTCGGCGTCTGAGGCTTTTGATCTTATAAAGAGGAGCTTCTGTTTTTTGCAGGCCTGGCGGCGACCTACTCTTCCGTGCCTTAAGACAAAGTACCATCGGCGCTGGGAGTTTTCACGACCGAGTTCGGGATGGGATCGGGTGCAGGCCTCCCGCCATAGCCACCAGGCCGGCAAAAAGCAGAAGTTATGAATACATCCTTGAATGTGTTTTGATTTTGTTACTGATCTTATTTCCAAAGCGATGCCTCGGAATGAGATCATAAAATCCGTAGTGTTCAGTCTAATCTGACTACTGTGCATGATGAAGCACTAAGATCAAACCGATCGAGTGATTAGTACTGGTCAGCTCCATATGTTGCCATACGTCCACCTCCAGCCTATCAACGTGGTGGTCTTCCACGGCTCTCAAGGGATATCTGGTTTTGAGGGGGCTTCCCGCTTAGATGCTTTCAGCGGTTATCCCGTCCGTACTTAGCTACCCTGCAGTGCCACGGGCGTGACAACAGGTCCACCAGAGGTACGTCCACCCCGGTCCTCTCGTACTAGGGGCAGCTCCTCTCAAATATCCTACACCCACGGCAGATAGGGACCGAACTGTCTCACGACGTTCTAAACCCAGCTCACGTACCTCTTTAATTGGCGAACAGCCAAACCCTTGGGACCTGCTCCAGCCCCAGGATGAGATGAGCCGACATCGAGGTGCCAAACAATGCCGTCGATATGGACTCTTGGGCATTATCAGCCTGTTATCCCCGGCGTACCTTTTATCCGTTGAGCGATGGCCCTTCCACACGGGACCACCGGATCACTATGACCGACTTTCGTCTCTGCTCGACTTGTCAGTCTCGCAGTCAGGCTGGCTTATGCCATTGCACTCATCAGCTGATTTCCGACCAGCTTGAGCCAACCATCGCGCGCCTCCGTTACCATTTAGGAGGCGACCGCCCCAGTCAAACTACCCACCATGCAGGGTCCCGGAACCGGATAACGGTCCTCGGTTAGATATCAAAAGTCAAAAGGGTGGTATTTCAAAGGTGCCTCCACAATAACTGGCGTCACTGCTTCAAAGGCTCCCACCTATTCTACACATTCAAATCCTGATACCACTGCAAAGCTATAGTAAAGGTGCACGGGGTCTTTCCGTCTAACCGCGGGTACTCCGCATCTTCACGGAGAGTTCAATTTCGCTGAGCCTATGTTGGAGACAGCGGGGAAGTCGTTACGCCATTCGTGCAGGTCGGAACTTACCCGACAAGGAATTTCGCTACCTTAGGACCGTTATAGTTACGGCCGCCGTTTACTGGGGCTTCGATTCGCAGCTCTCACCGCTCCTCTTAACCTTCCAGCACCGGGCAGGCGTCAGACCCTATACGTCGTCTTGCGACTTCGCAGAGTCCTATGTTTTTAATAAACAGTCGCCACCCCCAAGTCTGTGCCACCTCCCATTGGTTGCCCAAAGAGAGGTACCCCTTCTCCCGAAGTTACGGGGTCATTTTGCCGAGTTCCTTCAACATAGTTCTCTCAAACGTCTCGGTATACTCTACCAGTCCACCTGTGTCGGTTTGGGGTACGGTCTATAATGATGGAGCTATTTCCTGGAACAGGTTCACAGCAGGTCCAATCCAATAAGGACCCACAATTTACCCCATTCGTCACTACCATCAGGTTGAGGAATATTAACCTCATTCCCATCGACTACGGCTTTCGCCCTCGCCTTAGGGGCCGACTCACCCTGCGCAGATTAGCTTTACGCAGGAACCCTTGGACTTTCGACGTGAGTGTTTCTCACACTCATCTCGCTACTCATGTCAGCATTCTCACTTCCGATACCTCCAGGCAACCTCGCGGTTACCCTTCACAGGCTTACGGAACGCTCCGCTACCACTCAACTCAAAGAGTTGAATCCGCAGCTTCGGTGCATGGCTTTAGCCCCGGTACATCTTCGGCGCAGGCCGGCTTAAATTTAGACCAGTGAGCTATTACGCTTTCTTTAAAGGGTGGCTGCTTCTAAGCCAACCTCCTGGTTGTTTTGGCCTTCCCACATCCTTTCCCACTTAGCCATGACTTAGGGACCTTAGCTGGCGGTCTGGGCTGTTTCCCTCTCGGCAATGGATCTTAGCACCCACTGCCTGTCTGCCTTGCTGCATTCTTCGGTATTCGGAGTTTGGTTAGGTTTGGTAAGTCGTTGGGACCCCCTAGCCCATCCAGTGCTCTACCCCCGAAGATGATACAAGACGCTCTACCTAAATAGATTTCGCGGAGAACCAGCTATTTCCGAGTTTGATTGGCCTTTCACCCCTAGCCACAAGTCATCCCCCAACTTTTCAACGTTGGTGGGTTCGGTCCTCCAGTGCATGTTACTGCACCTTCAACCTGCTCATGGCTAGATCACCCGGTTTCGGGTCTAATCCCTGCAACTAAATCGCCCTATTCAGACTCGCTTTCGCTGCGCCTACACCTATCGGCTTAAGCTTGCTGCAAAGATTAACTCGCTGACCCATTATACAAAAGGTACGCCGTCACCCCATAAAGAGGCTCCGACTGATTGTAGGCATCCGGTTTCAAGGTCTCTTTCACTCCCCTTGTCGGGGTGCTTTTCACCTTTCCCTCACGGTACTTGTTCACTATCGGTCGCATAGGAGTACTTAGGCTTGGAGGGTGGTCCCCCCACGTTCAGACAGAATTTCTCGTGTTCCGCCCTACTCAAGGACCTTATCCAACATTACCCATACGGGGCTATCACCCACTCTGGCCAGCCTTTCCAGGCTGTTCTGGTTGTTTGAATAAGGCCACTGGCCTGGTCCGCGTTCGCTCGCCACTACTAACGGAGTCTCGGTTGATGTCCTTTCCTCTGGCTACTTAGATGTTTCAGTTCACCAGGTTCGCTTCGCTATCCTATATATTCAGATAGCGATACCGCTAATGCGGTGGGTTTCCCCATTCGGATATCTTCGGATCAAAGTTTGCTTGCAACTCCCCGAAGCTTTTCGCAGCATGCCACGTCCTTCATCGC